>JAFURZ010000018.1 GCA_017480785.1 Bacteroidales bacterium | reverse complement strand
CTTCATCGCTGGCGACGGCACCACCGTCACCTCGACGACCAACAGCGTTGAACTGACTAACCTCGAGGATGAGACCTCCTACGATGTCTATGTCCGCGCCATCTGCGATGAAGGCATCGCTTCGGCCTGGAGCACGCTCCATACCTTCACCACGCTTGAAGAGACCGGCATCGACGAGGTGCTGAGCGGCAACGTGGCCCTCTACCCGAACCCTGCCAGCACAACGGTCACCATCCGCGGCATCGAGGGAGAGAGCACCGTCACGGTGGTCGACCTCAACGGTCGCGAGGTGTACAGGACCAACGCCGACAGCGACGTCACGATTGACGTGAGAGGATATGCCAAGGGCGCCTACTTCGTCCGCATCACGGGCGAGCGCACCATGGCCATCCGCAAGCTCATCGTCAAGTAACACCCAGCCATCGCCCGATGGCTTACAACCGAGGGGCGGCCCATGCGGGCCGCCCCTTTTGTTTGTCACCACACCACATGCGCTTTCGGCTTATATACTGCTATACAGTGTATTGCGCGGAAATGGGCTTTCGCAGGCCTGCGGAGTGCCCATTTTGAGTCCAAAACGGAGCTCGAGAGGGGTGCGGGACGCCTTTGCGGCGGGTGGGGGAGCAAAAAAGTTAGGTTTCCAGGTGGTTGTTTATTAACAAATTATAAACAGACGTGCGATTTTTTTTCAAAAAAAATTTGTCAATTCCAAAAAAAGTTGTATTTTTGCAGCCTCAATTCGAGAAAGAGAGGTTTGAAAGGTTGACAGAAGCCGATGTAACTCAGTTGGTAGAGTAGCTGATTTGTAATCAGCCTGTCGGGGGTTCGAGTCCCTTCATCGGCTCGATACCGACACTCCCAGAGACCGAGAGCGTCGGATTCAAATAGGGGGAGTCGCATAGCGGCAATTGCAACAGACTGTAAATCTGTCCTCGGAAGAGTTCGGTGGTTCGAGTCCACCCTCCCCCACGAAATACCAAAACTCCAGATGCGGAAGTAGCTCATTTGGTAGAGCGATAGCCTTCCAAGCTATAGGTGGCGGGTTCGAGCCCCGTCTTCCGCTCCAACAAAGCGGATGCAGGAGCCGAGACAGGAAAAGGCCGCCATCCGCACTGAAAGCAAGGTACTCAAGAGAGTGAGTGAGTAATGCAAGCCGCAGTAGCTCAGTGGTAGAGCGCTTCCTTGGTAAGGAAGAGGTCACGAGTCCGACTCTCGTCTGTGGCTCTCTTTTTATGCGAAAGCAGAGAAAGGACATAGCTGGGAAGCAACACCGAGGACGGAGAGCCGCAGGGGCCCGCCCTCTTTGAACGTGAAATGAAAGTAAATATTAATTGTTAACAATTTAATACGTATTAAACATGGCAAAAGAAAAATTCGATCGTTCCAAACCGCACGTCAACATCGGTACCATTGGCCACGTTGACCACGGCAAGACCACTCTGACCGCCGCCATCACCAAGGTGCTGGCCGAGAAGGACCCCACTCTCGCTGAGATTAAGTCGTTCGACTCCATCGACTCGGCCCCCGAGGAGAAGGAGCGCGGTATCACCATCAACACCGCTCACGTCGAGTATCAGACCGCCAAGCGTCACTATGCTCACGTGGACTGCCCGGGTCACGCTGACTATGTGAAGAACATGGTTACCGGTGCTGCCCAGATGGACGGTGCTATCCTCGTGGTCGCCGCTACCGACGGTCCCATGCCCCAGACCCGTGAGCACATCCTGCTCGCCCGTCAGGTCGGTGTGCCCCAGCTGGTGGTGTTCCTGAACAAGTGCGACCTGGTCGACGACCCCGAGCTGCTCGACCTCGTGGAGATGGAAGTCCGCGAGCTCCTGAGCTCCTATGACTTCGATGGCGACAATATCCCCATCATCCGTGGCTCCGCTCTCGCCGCTCTGAACGGTGAGGACCCCAACGGCATGGGTGTCACCGCCGTCAACCAGCTGATGGACGCTGTCGACGAGTGGATTCCCGAGCCCGTGCGTCAGAAGGATAAAGACTTCCTGATGCCCATCGAGGACGTGTTCTCCATCACCGGTCGCGGCACCGTCGCCACCGGCCGTATCGAGACCGGCGTCATCCACACCTCCGACCCCGTCGACATCATCGGTATGGGTGCTGAGAAACTGAAGAGCGTCGTCACCGGCGTCGAGATGTTCCGCAAGATTCTCGACGAGGGTGAAGCTGGCGACAATGTGGGTCTGCTGCTCCGCGGTATCGACAAGAACGAAATCCGTCGCGGTATGGTTATCGCCAAGCCCGGCTCGGTGAAACCTCACCACAAGTTCGAGGCTGCTGTCTATATCCTGAAGAAAGAGGAAGGTGGCCGTCACACTCCGTTCCACAACAACTATCGTCCGCAGTTCTACTTCCGTACGACTGACGTCACCGGTACCATCATGCTGCCCGAAGGCCGCGAGATGGTCATGCCTGGCGACAACCTGACGATTACCGTGGAGCTGATTGCCGACATCGCCCTGAACGAGAACCTGCGCTTCGCTATCCGCGAGGGTGGCCGCACCGTCGGTTCGGGTCAGGTGACCAAGATCCTCGACTAATCAGTGAGAAGTGAATAGTGATAGGTGAATAGACAATTCACAAATCACTATTCACTCCACAGGGGCATAGTTAAATGGTATAATGGCGGTCTCCAAAACCGTGGTTGGGAGTTCGATTCTCTCTGCCCCTGCAAGAAAAAACTAGTTTAAAGAAATGTCAAAGTTTGGTGAATATGTGAAGTCGAGCTACGACGAACTGGTGCACAAGGTGTCGTGGCCTACATTCAAAGAGCTGCAGAGCAGCGCCGTGGTGGTGGCTGTGGCAGCTATCGTGATTGCCCTCGTGGTCTTCGTCATGGACGTCGTTTTCGGCGTTCAAGGCTGGGGCTGGAGAGGTTTGTTAGGATACTTCTATCAGATTTTCGCCTAAAGGAGTCTGCGCCGAGAGCCTTGCTTCCCAAATTCTTTTGAGGCTTGAGGCGGAGAGAGTCCCGCTTGTCGGAAGTCGGATTGTCAGTATATTTTTCACTGTCCTTTTTAACTAATAACAATGGAACAGCAGGAGAAAAAGTGGTATGTCGTTAGAGCAATCAGCGGCAAGGAGAAGAAAGCCAAGGAGTATATCGAAAGCGAGATGGCCAAGCGCGGCTGGAGCAACGATGTGCCCACGGTGCTGATTCCCACCGAGCAGGTGGTGTCGATCCGCAATGGTAAGAAGGTTGTCAAAGACCGCAATTACTTCCCCGGATATGTCATCATCGAAGCTAACCTGCGCGACGAGATTATCCCCGTCATCCAGAACCTGCCCAACGTGCTCGACTTCCTGCGCGAGCGGGAGGGCCAGCCTATCCCCATGCGTCAGGCCGAGATCAACCGCATCCTCGGCAAGATGGACGAGCAGGCCGACGGGCTGGAGGCTATGGAGCGTTTCATTGTGGGAGAGTCGGTGAAGGTTGTCGACGGCCCGTTCAACAGCTTCTCGGGTACCGTCGAGGAGGTGAACGACGAGAAGAAGAAACTGAAGGTTACAGTCAGGATTTTCGGCCGCCGTACCCCGCTGGAGCTGAACTATTCCCAGGTGGAGAAAGAGCAGTAACCGAGTAATTAACCCAATTAAACTTTACAATCAATGGCAAAAGAAGTTGCAGGATTGATTAAGTTGCAAATTAAAGGCGCTGCCGCCAACCCCGCTCCTCCCGTGGGACCCGCCCTGGGTGCCAAGGGTGTGAACATCATGGAGTTCTGCAAGCAGTTCAATGCCCGTACCCAGGACCAGGCCGGCAAGATTGTGCCTGTCATCATCACGGTGTACACGGACAAGTCCTTTGACTTTGTACTGAAAACTCCTCCTGTCGCTGTCCAGTTGAAAGAGATGTCGAAGGCACAGAAGGGCTCGGGTGAGCCTAACCGTGTCAAGGTAGCCTCGGTCACCTGGGAGCAGGTGCGCCAGATTGCCGAAGCCAAAATGCCCGACCTCAACTGCTTCACGGTTGAGAGCGCTATGAGCATGGTGGCCGGCACTGCCCGCAGCATGGGTATCACCGTTACGGGTGAGAATCCCCTGAAAAAGTAAAAAAGAATTAGGAACAGTGGTAGCACAACCCCGAGTTGTGCGTTGACCACAAAAACAGACCAACATGGCAAAACTTACAAAGAAACAGAAAGAGGCTATCGCCAAGTTTGACGGCAGCAAAATCTATTCGCTCGAAGAGGCCGTGAGCATCGTGAAGAAGATTACCTTCACCAAGTTTGATGCTTCGGTTGATATCGACGTGCGTCTGGGTGTGGACCCCCGCAAGGCCAACCAGATGGTGCGTGGCAGCGTCACCCTGCCTCATGGCACGGGTAAGACCGTCCGCGTCCTGGTGCTTTGCACCCCCGACAAGGAGGAGGAGGCCAAGGCTGCCGGCGCCGACTACTACGGCTTGGATGAGTACATCACCAAGATTAAGGGTGGTTGGACCGACGTTGACGTCATCATCACCATGCCGAGCTGCATGCCCAAGATTGGTGCCCTCGGCCGCATCCTCGGTCCCCGTGGCCTGATGCCCAACCCCAAGACCGGCACGGTCACGATGGAGGTGGGTAAGGCTGTCCAGGAGGCCAAGGCTGGTAAGATTGACTTCAAGGTCGACAAATTCGGTATCATCCACACCGCTGTCGCCAAGTGCTCGTTCGACGACCAGAAGATTGTCGAGAACGCCCGCGAGGTTCTGCAGATGATTATGAAGCTCAAACCCAGTGCCGCCAAGGGTACCTACGTGAAGAGCATCGCCATCAGCAGCACCATGAGCCCCGGTGTGAAGGTGGATACCAAAGCCGCTACTCTGTAACCTTTAAAACGAACGAAACATTATGAGAAAAGAGCTGAAAGACCAACACATTGACTCTCTGTGCGAGGAGATCAAGGGCTATCCGAGTCTTTACATCGCTGACATCGGAGGCCTGAACTCGGTGCAGACCAGTAAGCTGCGTCGTGCCGCCTTCCGCAAAGAGGTCAAGTTGGAAGTCGTCAAGAACACCCTTCTCATCAAGGCCCTCGAGAAGTCGGGCTTCGACTACTCCGAGCTGTTCCCTGTGATTAAGGGTGAAACCGCCATAATGCTTTCCAACACCAATAATGCTCCCGCCAAGCTCATCAAGGACTTCCGCGCCGCCGAGAAGAACGCTGAAAAGCCCATCCTCAAAGGTGCCTATGTCGAAGAGTGCTTCTATATTGGCCATGAGCACCTCGATGAACTTGTCAACATCAAGTCCAAGAACGAGCTCATTGCCGATGTCGTGGCTCTGCTGCAGTCGCCCGTCAAGAACGTGCTGTCGCAGCTCCAGTCGGCTGGCAATACCATTACCGGTGTGCTGAAAACTTTGGAGGAGCGCGAGGCCTAAAAGCCTTGTGCAAAGAAAACAAAACACGGAACGGTCCACCGCACATGGTGAAACGGACCAAGATTAATTAAAAAAACAAATTGTAAAACATTAAAAAACAATAAAAGTCATGGCAGACATTAAAGCTATTGCTGAAGAACTGGTTAACCTTACCGTTAAAGAAGTCAAAGAACTTGCTGACGTCCTGAAAGAGGAGTACGGCATTGAACCCGCCGCCGCTGCTGTCGCAGTCGCCGCCCCCGCCGCTGGTGGTGCCGCCGCCGCTGCTGAGGAGAAGACCTCCTTCGACGTGATTCTGAAGGGTGTTCCCGACATGACCAAGAAGCTGGCCGTTGTGAAGGCCGTCAAGGATATGGCTTCGCTGGGTCTGAAGGAGTCGAAGGAACTCGTCGACAACGCCCCCAAGCCCGTTAAGGAAGGCGTCTCCAAGGACGAGGCCGAGAGCCTGAAGAAAGCCCTTGAAGAGGCTGGTGCCGAAATCGAGGTCAAGTAAGGTTAAACACCTTTGTCACTCACGAGGAATAGCGCCTCCGGCAGTGTCCGGAGTGCCTATTCCTTGTTGCTGTGGAAATCGGTAACGACCGCAGCAAGGCTCCCTTCCCAACCCTAAGTCAACTGGGTTACACTTCCTTAATGAACGATAAGATATAATCAAAGATAAATTTTAGTCCCTTGGCAAAAAAAGAACCCACAGTAGTAAATTTCGCGTCGGTACGCAAGTTTGATTACCCGGATTTTCTCGATATTCAGGTCAAGTCGTTTAAAGACTTCTTCCAGATTGAAACCAATCCCGACAACCGTTTGGACGAGGGTTTGTACAAAGTGTTCAAAGAGAATTTCCCCATCACAGATGCGCGAAATAATTTCGAACTCGAATTCTTGGATTATTACATCGATCCTCCCCGCTATTCCATCGAGGAGTGCATCGAGCGTGGCCTCACCTACAGTGTGCCGCTGAAAGCCAAGATGAAGCTGAGCTGCAAGGACCCCGAGAATGAGGACTTCCAGACCTTGGAGCAGCATGTCTATCTCGGCATGATTCCGTATATGACCCCGAAAGGCACTTTCGTCATCAACGGGGCCGAGCGCGTGGTTGTGTCGCAGCTGCACCGTTCCCCGGGTGTCTTCTTCGGGACCCAGTTCCATTCCAACGGTACCCAGCTCTACTCGGCACGTATCATTCCTTTCAAGGGTTCATGGATGGAGTTCACGACCGATATTAACAACGTGATGTATGCTTATATCGACCGAAAGAAGAAACTCCCCATCACGACGTTGCTCCGCGCCATCGGTTACGAGTCGGATAAGGATATCCTCGATATCTTTGGATTGGCAGAAGAGGTCAAAGTGACCCGCAACAGCCTGAAGAAGGTCATCGGCAAGCAACTCGCCGCCCGTGTGGTGGAATCTTGGACGGAAGACTTCGTCGATGAGGATACTGGCGAGGTCGTTTCGATGGAACGTACCGAGGTGGTCATCGAGCGCGATGTGGAACTCACGGAGGAACATATCAACAAGATTCTCGAACTCGACATCAAGTCTATCTTGATTAAGGCCGAGGATGTGAATGGCATCGACTACTCTGTCATCTACAACACCCTCAAGAAGGATACCGCCAATAACGCCAAGGAGGCCTGCGAGTACATCTATCGTCAGCTCCGCAATGCCGAGCCGCCAGACGAGGAAACCGCCCGCAGCATCATTGAAAAGCTCTTCTTCTCTGAGAAGCGCTACGATCTGGGCGATGTGGGTCGCTACAGAATTAATACGAAACTAAACCTTGATGTAGCCGACAATGTCCGTGTGCTGACAAAGGAGGATATTACATCAATCATCAAATACCTGGTTGAACTCATCAACCAGAAGGCAGAGGTGGACGATATCGACCACTTGTCGAACCGCCGTATCCGCACCGTCGGCGAGCAGCTCTCCAACCAGTTTGGCGTGGGTCTTGCCCGTATGTCGCGCACCATCCGTGAGCGCATGAATGTGCGTGATAACGAGGTCTTCACCCCGACAGAACTGATTAACGCCAAGACGCTCTCGTCGGTCATTAACTCGTTCTTCGGTACCAACCAGCTGAGCCAGTTCATGGACCAGACCAATCCTCTGGCTGAGTTGACCCACAAGCGCCGTATTTCGGCTCTCGGTCCTGGTGGTCTTTCACGTGAGCGTGCAGGTTTCGAGGTGCGTGACGTCCACTACACCCATTACGGACGCCTCTGTACGATTGAGACTCCCGAAGGTCCCAACATCGGCCTCATATCGTCGCTCTGCGTCTATGCCAAGATAAACGAGCTTGGCTTCATCGAGACCCCCTACCAGCGTGTGGTCGATGGCCAGGTACAGTTGAACGAAGCCCCCATCTATCTCTCTGCTGAAGCCGAAGAGAACAAGACCGTGGCTCAGGCCACCACTCCGCAGGACGAGGAAGGTCATATCACCGAGGCCCGTGTGAAGGCCCGCCGTCAGGCTGACTTCCCCATTGTCTCGCCCGAGGAGATAGACCTTATAGACATCGCATCCAACCAGATTGCCTCCATAGCGGCTTCGTTGATTCCGTTCCTCGAGCACGACGATGCCAACCGTGCCCTGATGGGCTCGAACATGATGCGTCAGGCAGTGCCCCTGCTCAATCCCGAGATACCTATTGTGGGTACCGGTATTGAAGAGGCTGTGGCTCACGACAGCCGTGTGCTGCTCAATGCAGAAGCCGACGGTGTGGTCGAGTTCGTCGACTCCACCAAGGTCGTCATCCGCCACAACCGCACGGAGAAGGAACGCCTTGTGTCGTTCGACGACGATGTCAAGGAATACAAGCTCACCAAATACCAGCGCACCAACCATTCCACCGCCATCAACCTTCGTCCTATTGTCAAGAAGGGTGACAAGGTCAAGAAAGGCCAAGTGCTTTGCGAGGGTTACGCCACCCAGGGTGGTGAACTGGCCCTCGGCCGCAACATGATGGTTGCCTTCATGCCTTGGAAGGGCTACAACTTTGAGGATGCCGTCGTTATCTCTGAGCGCGTGGTGCGTGAGGATATCTTCACTTCGGTTCATGTCGAGGAGTTCACCCTGGAAGTCCGCGAAACGAAACGTGGCAACGAGGAACTCACCCGCGACATCCCCAATGTGGGTAATGATGCCACCAAGGACCTCGATGAAAACGGTATCATACGTATCGGTGCCGAGGTCAATGAGGGCGATATCCTCATCGGTAAGATTACCCCGAAGGGTGAGTCCGACCCCACACCAGAAGAGAAGCTGCTCCGTGCCATCTTCGGTGACAAGGCCGGTGACGTGAAGGATGCCTCGCTTAAGGTGCCACCGTCGCTGCATGGTGTCGTCATCGACAAAAAGCTCTTCGCCCGTGTCATCCGCGACCGCAAGGCGCGTGCCCGTGAGAAAGAACTGCTTGCCAAGCCCGAGGAAGAGTATCGCTTTGAGTGCGAGGAGCTGAAGGATAAGCTCATCTCGCGGCTGCTCATCCTCTTGAACGGAAAAGTATCCAATGGCGTCTACACCAGCCATCGTGAGGAACTTATCCCGAAGAAAGTCAAGTTCTCGGCCAAGACCCTGAAGACTATCGACTATACCGAAGTCAGCCCCAACAAGTGGACCACTGACAAGGAGACCAACGCCCTCATCAAGGAGTTGCTGAACAACTACAACATCAAGTACCGTGAAATCAACGGCCGTTTCACCCGCAACAAGTTTGCCCTCACTGTGGGCGACGACTTGCCGAGCGGCATCGTGCAGATGGCCAAGGTCTACATCGCCATGAAGCGTAAGCTCCGCATCGGTGACAAGATGGCCGGCCGTCACGGTAACAAGGGTATTGTGTCGAAGATTGTGCGTGCCGAGGACATGCCGTTCTTGGCTGATGGCACCCCCGTCGACATAGTGCTCAACCCCCTCGGCGTGCCTTCGCGAATGAATCTGGGTCAGATTTACGAGACCGTCCTTGGGTGGGCTGGCAAGAAACTCAACAAGCGTTTCAAGACCCCCATCTTCGACGGTGCCACCCTCGAGCAAATCAACGGCTACATGCGTGAGGCCGGTCTGCCTGAAAACGGGCGTACCTACCTCTACGACGGCGAGACCGGTGACCGCTTCGACCAGCCCGCCACCGTGGGTTATATCTATTATCTCAAGCTGCATCACATGATTGACGACAAGATGCATGCCCGCTCCATCGGTCCCTACTCTCTCATCACCCAGCAGCCCCTTGGCGGTAAAGCCAATTTCGGTGGCCAGCGTTTCGGTGAGATGGAGGTCTGGGCCCTCGAAGCCTACGGCGCATCGCATGTCTTGCAGGAGGTCCTTACCGTCAAGTCCGACGATGTCATGGGTCGTGCCAAGGCCTACGAGGCCATCGTGAAAGGCGACAACATGCCTGTGCCCGGCATCCCCGAGTCGTTCAACGTCTTGGTCCACGAACTCCGCGGACTGGGTCTTGAGGTAACGTTTGATTAATTTGTTGGTTGTATAAGTAGAATAGAACATGGCTTTTAAACAAGAATCACAGTTAAAGACCGATTTCAATTCCATCACCATCAGCTTGGCGTCGCCCGAATCCATCAAGCGCCGCTCCTATGGCGAGGTGACGAAACCCGAAACCGTCAACTACCGCACATATAAGCCCGAACGCGACGGACTGTTCTGTGAGCGCATCTTTGGCCCTACCCGCGATTGGGAGTGCCATTGCGGCAAGTACAAACGCATCCGCTACAAGGGTATTGTCTGCGACCGTTGCGGTGTCGAGGTCACCGAGAAGAAGGTCCGTCGTGAGCGCATGGGTCACATCGAACTCGTGGTACCCATTGCCCACATCTGGTTCTTCCGCTCGTTGCCCAACAAGATTGGTACCTTGCTCAATATCCCCTCCAAGAAACTCGACCAGGTCATCTATTATGAGAAGTATATCGTGCTGCAGCCCGGCAAGGCCATGCTCAACGAGATGCCCGTGCAGAAGCTTGACCTGCTCACCGAGGAGGAATACTACTATATTCAGGATTCGCTCTCCGAGGACAACGCCCAGTTGCCCGACAGCGACCCCAACAAGTTCATCGCCGGCATGGGTGCCGAGGCCCTGTACAAGCTTCTCTCCGAGCTTGACCTCGACAAGCTCAGCTACGAGCTGCGTGCCAAGGCCTCGCACGAGACCGCGGTGGCCCGTAAGCAAGATGCCCTCAAGCGTCTGAACGTCATCGAATCGTTCCGCGAGTCGCAGCGTGCCATGCAGGCTCGTGGCATGGACAACCGTCCCGAGTGGATGATTATGAACATCATTCCCGTCATCCCTCCCGACCTGCGTCCTCTCGTGCCGCTCGATGGTGGCCGCTTTGCCACCTCCGACATCAACGAACTCTATCGTCGTGTCATCATTCGCAACAACCGTTTGAAGAGACTGGTCGAGATTAAAGCCCCTGAAGTCATCATGCGCAACGAGAAGCGCATGCTCCAAGAGGCTGTCGACTCTCTCTTCGACAATAGCCGCAAGGTATCCAGCGTCAAGTCCGACAGCAACCGCGCCCTGAAGTCGCTCTCCGATGCCCTCAAGGGCAAGCAGGGCCGCTTCCGTCAGAACCTGCTCGGTAAGCGTGTCGACTATTCCGGCCGTTCGGTCATCGTTGTCGGCCCCGAGCTGCGTATGCACGAGTGCGGTCTGCCCAAGGACATGGCAGCCGAGCTGTTCAAACCCTATGTCATCCGCAAACTCCTGGAGCGCGGACTGGTGAAAACCGTCAAGAGCGCCAAGAAGATTGTCGACCGCAAGGAGCCCGTCGTGTGGGAAATCCTGGAAAATATCCTCAAGGGACACCCCATCCTGCTCAACCGTGCACCTACGCTGCACCGTCTGGGTATCCAGGCCTTCCAGCCCCGCTTGGTCGAGGGCAAGGCCATACGCCTCCACCCGCTGGTGTGTACCGGTTTCAATGCCGACTTCGACGGCGACCAGATGGCCGTCCACGTGCCTATGGGCAATGCCGCCATCCTCGAGGCCCAGTTGCTCATGCTCTCCACCCACAACATCCTCAACCCGGCCAACGGTGCTCCTATCACCGTGCCGTCGCAGGACATGGTGCTGGGTCTTTACTACATGACCAAGCCGCGCCACACCACCGCCGACGAAACCGTCCATGGCGAGGGTCAGCGCTTCTATTCCCCCGAGGAGGTCATCATCGCTTACAACGAGAAGCGTGTCGACCTCAACGCTTGCATCAGCGTCAATCTGCCCGTCCCCGAGGGACATACCGAATACTCCTTCGTCAAGAGCGACAAGACCTTCATGGAGGTCATCAAGGACAAGAACGGCAAGGTGCTCACCGATATCGACTGCAGCACTCCCGCCGAGACCGCCCTTCACAGCCGCACCGAATACGAGGTCAAGCGCGATATCGACGGCAATGTCATCGTCGATGCCAACGGGCACTACATCAAGACCACGCGTCTGCGCACCACTGTGGGTCGCGTCATCTTTAACCAGGTGGTCCCCAGCCAGTATGGTTACATCAACCAGGTGATGGGCAAGAAGTCGCTCCGCGACATCATCGGCGACATCTTCACCGAGTGTGGCAACGCCGTTACCGCCAGCTTCCTTGACGACATCAAGGACATGGGTTACCGTCAGGCATTCCGCGGCGGCCTCTCCTTCAACCTGGGCGACGTCATCATCCCCGCCGAGAAAGAGACCCTCATCGAGAAGGCCAACGAGGAAGTCGAAGAGGTTATGTCCCAGTATGCCATGGGTCTTATCACCAACAACGAGCGTTACAACCACGTCATTGACATCTGGACCAACACTAACAACCAGCTCACCGAGACGCTGATGAAGCAGCTCAAGGCCGACAACCAAGGTTTCAACCCCATATTCATGATGTACGACTCGGGTGCTCGTGGTAGCAAGGAGCAGATTCGTCAGCTCTCCGGCATGCGCGGCCTGATGGCCAAGCCCCAGAAAGCCGGTGCCTCGGGCAACGAGATTATCGAGAACCCCATCATTTCCAACTTCAAGGAAGGCCTTTCCGTGCTCGAGTACTTCATCTCCACTCACGGCGCCCGTAAGGGTCTGGCCGATACCGCCTTGAAAACGGCTGATGCCGGTTACCTCACCCGTCGTCTGGTCGACGTGGCCCACGACGTCATCATCAACGAGGAAGACTGCGGCACCCTCCGCGGCCTGCCCACCACCGCCCTCAAGAAAGGCGAGGACATCGTGCAGAGCCTCAGCGAGAAGATACTCGGTCGCACATCGGTCCACGACATCTACCATCCCCAGACCGGCGAACTCATCGCCCGCGCCGGCGAAGAGCTCACCGAGGAAATCTGCAAGAAAATTGAGGAATCCCCCATCGAGGAGGTCGAAATCCGCTCCGTACTCACCTGCGAGTCCAAGCACGGCGTTTGCGCCAAGTGCTATGGCCGCAACCTTGCCACCGGCAAGATGGTGCAGAAGGGCGAGGCCGTCGGCGTCATCGCGGCCCAGGCCATCGGCGAGCCTGGTACACAGCTCACCCTGCGTACCTTCCACGTCGGCGGTGTGGCCGGTGGCAACATCGGTACCACCTCCAGCCTCCAGGCTAAGTACGAAGGCCGCCTCGTCATCGACGAGCTCCGTGCCATCCCCTACACCGACGCCAACGGCGACAGTTACAATGTCGTCATGGGTCGTTCGGCCGAGATGCGCATTGTCGACCCCAATACCGACATCACGCTCTTCTCTTCGCTCCTCCCCTATGGCGCCAAGCTCTACAAAGCCACCGGCGAGATGCTGAAGAAGGGCGACCTCATCGCCGAATGGGACCCCTACAATGCCGTCATCATCAGTGACGTGGCTGGTAAGGTGTCCTTCGAGAATGTCATCGAGAACATCACCTACCGCGTCGAGAGCGACGCCCAGACGGGTCTCCAGGACAAGGTCGTCATCGAGAGCCGCCAGCGCACCAAGAACCCCACCCTCAACATCGTCGACGACGAGGGCAACATCCTCAAAGTCTACGACCTTCCTGTGGGTGCTCACATCGGCGTCGAGCAGGGTCAGACCCTCATGGCCGGCGACATCATGGTCAAGATTCCGCGTTCCTTCGGCAAGGCCGGCGACATCACGGGCGGTCTGCCCCGCGTCACCGAGCTCTTCGAGGCCCGCAACCCGTCCGACCCCGCCATCGTGGCCGAAATCGACGGCATCGTCTCCATTGCCAAGAAGCTCAAACGCGGCAACCGTGAGATTACCATCACCTCCAAGACCGGCGAGCAGCGCTCCTACCTCATCCCCACTTCCAAACAGATTCTGGCTCAGGACAGCGACTATGTCAAAGCCGGTACGCCGCTCTCCGACGGCGCCATCACCCCGGCCGACATCCTCGCCATCAAGGGCCCGATGAAGGTGCAGGAGTACATCGTCAACGAGGTACAGGAGGTCTACCGTCTGCAGGGTGTGAAAATCAATGACAAGCACTTTGAGGTCATTGTGCGTCAGATGATGCGCAAGGTCGAAATCCTCGACCCGGGCGACACCCGCTTCCTCGAGGGCGACTTGGTCAACAAGCTCGACTTCAACGATGTCAACGACCAAATCTTCGGCATGAAGGTTGTCGAGGACGCCGGCGACAGCGAGCACCTCTCCGTGGGTCAGATTGTCACCGCCCGCGAGCTGCGCGACGAGAATTCGGCCCTGCGCCGTCAGGACAAGAAACTTGTCACCGCCCGCGACGCCCACCCCGCCACCTGCCGTCAGGTGCTCCAGGGCATCACCCGCGCTTCGTTGCAGACCAAGTCCTTCATTTCCGCCGCCTCCTTCCAGGAAACCACCAAGGTGCTCACCGAGGCCGCCATCAACGCCAAGCGCGACACCCTGGTCGGCATGAAGGAAAACGTCATCGTCGGACACCTCATTCCCGCGGGTACCGGTATGCGCGAGTACCAAGACCTCGTCGTCGGAAACACCCCCGCCATGAGTGCCGCCAAGGAGAATTGACCTGACTCCTTTCTAGGACGAAAGAAACATTCTGTATTTAAAGGTTAATAATGGGCAGACCACCTTAACGGGTGGTCTGTTTTTTTTATCTGGTACCTCAGGACGGGAAGTTAAGTCGTGCGCGATTTAATCTGCACACCCTGTCCGAATACTCCGATTCAACACCGTGGCTGCTCCGACTTTTGTCCGACTGCAGTCGGACCATCCTCGGAGTTGAGTCGGAGTTGAGTCGGAGTTGTTACGGAGATGATGCAGTGACGGTATTGATACACAGTATATTAGGGTTAGTCTGCCTCTTTCTTGTGTGGGCAGTTGTTGATAATCAATGTGTTATGATTTTTCGCTCCGACGGGCAGGAGGATGGTGCGGAATGGCAATCGGAGGCAGACGGACGTCTGGGTAGGGTCACTTTTTTGGTGGAAAATCTATAAATAAATCGCGCACGACCTTTTTCGGACTGCCTGATGGGAGTCGGAGAAACACCCCGGCCGTCCGGATGCAATAAAAGGAGATAGGACACAATAAACAGGAAGGAATGGCGTTATGTGTGAGATGAAAGTATTGTTGCTCGGAGCTACGGGGTTGCTGGGGCACAATGTGCTGCAGCGATTGTCGGACACGGGCCACCGGGTGGTGGCTGTGGTCCGACGCAGGCGCTCGTTGGTGCAGGAACCGCCTGATTCTATTGTGGTTGAAGGTAGCATCACCGACAACGATACGGTTTTGGCAGCCGCCGAGGGTTGCGACGCCATCGTCAATTGTGCCGGTGTGACCGATATGAGTCTGTTGCACTACGAGGACTATGCCGACGTGAACGTCAAGCTGTGCCACACGTTGTTGAATGCGATGAACCGGCATGGAATCAGGCGGTTGGTCCATGCGTCGACAGTCAATACCATCGGGAACGGTACCGCCGGGCGGCCGGCCTGCGAGCGAGAGGAGATGAGGCCCCCCTTTGACAAGAGCCTCTACGCTGTGTCCAAGCTGCATGGCGAGTCCGTCCTGCGCGAGGCTGCCGGGCAGCATCCCGACTGGCACATCGTCATCGTCAATCCGGGATTCATGCTGGGTCCGATGGACGCCAAACCCTCGTCAGGACGTATGCTACTGCTTGGCTATGGCAAGCGACTGATGTTCGCCCCACGGGGAGGCAAGGCGTTTGTCGATGTGCGCGATGTGGCGACGGCCATGGTCAACGCCCTGACGATGGGGCGCAACGGAGAACGATACATAGCCGTGAACAGTCACGGGCACCATACTATCAAGGAGTTGTACGAAATGCAGGCCCGGGTGATGGGCTATCGGCAAAAGGTGCTGTCGCTGCCCGACGGCTTGCTGCTCGCAGCCGGGGCGGTGGGCGACGTCGTGCGTCGGTTGGGTATCCGCACCGAGCTGTCGACCTGCAACGTGCGGCAGCTGATGGTTCGGGAGTATTACGACAACACCTGCGCAATCAACGAGTTAATGCTGCCGGAGACGGATTTGGAACAGTCCATCCGCGACTTCCACGGCTGGAGAAAAGAAAGGGAAAACAAATAAAACAGTAATATGAAACACGGTGTAACATTCATGTTTGCAGCACTTCTGCTGCTCACAGCCTGCCATTCGCGACAGAACGAAGCCATTATGAAGAAATCGTCGTCGGGGAAGACCTGCGAGGTGCTGTTGGCGGCCGACAAGGCAACCTACAGCGGTGACAGCAAGGCGCTTATCGACTCCATCTTCCGTGAGCCGCAGGCTGGTTTGCCGCAGCCCGAGCCGCGCTTCGACCTGGTGAACATCCCCGTCAGCTCGCTGCATAACACGCAGATGTTCCGCATGCACCGCAACATCGTGCTGTGCGATGTCAACCCGGAGAACCCCGACAAGGTGTACATCAGTCACGACAAGTGGGCCGCGCCGCAGACGATGGTCGACATCGCCGCCAGCAGCGACAGCGCCCTGCAGAGTCTCCTGCGCCGCTATGAGAAGGTAATCAAGCGCGAAATATACAAGGATGAGCATCAGCGCATTATCAACGCCTTCCACAATGTGCGCAACGTGGAATTGATGAAACG
Source organism: Bacteroidales bacterium (assembly GCA_017480785.1). Classification (GTDB taxonomy): domain Bacteria; phylum Bacteroidota; class Bacteroidia; order Bacteroidales; family P3; genus Colimorpha. The sequence continues at coordinate 26,257 of JAFURZ010000018.1, read as the reverse complement.
TGTGAAGGAGAAGTTCGGCTTCGGGATGACCTTCAGCGAGGACTTCCGCTGGGCGCAGACTGCCGAGGAGGACCCCGAGTTTGCCTGGATTCATAAGGAGACCAAGGACTTCAGCCTTGGGGTGCTGGTCCACACGATGCCTTACCGTGACGAGAACCAGTTTGTTCCCGAAAAGATACTCAACCGGCTTGACACCATGATGAGACATTACGTGCCGGGGCCCGCAGAGGGGAGCTACATGGGGACGGAACGCCGCTTCGATATAGAGCACAACAAGGTCGATTACGAGGGCAGCAGCTATTGCATCGAGACGCGTGGCCTCTGGCGCACCTTCGGCGACTTCATGGGTGGCCCCTTTGTGACCTACACGCTGCTCTCGCCCGACGGACGGCAGATTGTCGAGGTGACGGGCTACGTCTACTGTCCCCGCTTCGACAAGCGCGACTACCTGATGCAGGTGGAGGGCATCTGTAACTCAATTCGATGGGACGAGTGAGAAAACACGGCGCCATAGTATTGCTGCTGCTGGCGTCGCTGACGGCGACGGCCCAACGCACCGACCTGTTGAGCCGCAGCGAGTTGGTGCTTACGGGAGGCGGCATGAACTACTTGGGCGACCTGAACGACCAGAGCGCCTTTGGCGAGGTGCATGCCGGCTTCGGCGCCGGTGTGCGGTGCCGGCTTGACAACCGGTGGTCGTTGCGCCTCGGGGGCAGCTACGGCACGGTGTCGGCCTCGGAGGACTGGCAGGAATGGCGCAACCTGTCGTTCCGCTCGCGCATCTATGAGGGGTCGCTGCTGGCGGAGTTCAACTTCCGCCCCTTTGGCCCGGGCGCCACGGAGAGCCAGTGGACGCCATATATTTTTGGCGGCGTGGCGGTGTTCCATTTCGGCCCAGAGGCACTGTACGAGGCTCCCGACGGCAGCACGTCGTGGGTGGCCTTGCAACCGCTGTGCACCGAGGGACAAGGCACGACGACTTATCCCTCCCGACGCTCCTATCCGCTGACCCAGCTGGCCATGCCGTTCGGTGTGGGGGTTCGCTGGCGGTTGAGCAAGAACTTCTCGCTGACAGCCGAATACGGTTTCCGCAAGACATGGACCGACTACCTGGACGATGTGAGCACGACCTACGTGGGCGCGGATTTGCTGACGGCCGAATATGGCAACCAAAGCGCGGCGCTGGCCGACCGAAGCGACATGCCTAACGCCGTGGGTATCAAGCGTGGGGACGACTCTCTGGATGATTGGTACAGCTACTTCAACCTCTCGGTGGGCTTGAATCTGAACATGCTCTTCGGGTGGATGCGCTCGAAACGTTGTAGAAATTAAAACACCCTCAATAAGATGACTACATTGGAACAGATAGACCGTAGCCGCGTGCCTCAGCATGTGGCAATCATTATGGACGGCAATGGCCGATGGGCGATGAAGCAGCAGCAGGAGCGCCTGTTCGGGCACCACAACGGACTGACGGCAGTGCGTCAGGCGGTGGAAGCTGCGGTAGAGCTTGGAGTCAAATACCTGACCCTCTATACTTTCAGTACCGAGAACTGGAACCGTCCCCAGGCCGAGGTGGACGGGCTGATGGAGTTGCTGATTACCGCCATCGAAGAGAATACCGCCATGTTGATGGAGAACGGAGTGCGGTTGGCCACCATCGGCGATTTCAACCGTATTCCCGAGCGGTCGCGCAAGCGCTTCCAGCAATGTATGGACCAGACGGCCGGCAACAGTACCCTGACGCTTGTCATCGCGCTGAGTTACAGCTCTCGCTGGGAGATAGCCGAGGCGTTGAAGCAGGTGTGCCGTGAAGGGTTGAAAGCCGAGGAGGTGGACGAGGAGACCCTGCGTCGCTACCTGACCACGCGCGACTACCCCGACCCCGACCTGCTCATACGCACGGGTGGCGAGTTGCGCGTATCCAACTTCCTGTTGTGGCAGATGGCATACACTGAATTCTATTTCAGTGAGCAACTGTGGCCCGACTTCCGCCATGAGGACTTCTATGCCGCGGTACTCGACTATCAACGCCGTCAACGCCGTTTTGGCAAGACCGAGGCTCAAGTGGAAAATGAGGGCTGAGTGAAAGAAAATGTCAAAAAAAATACTAAATTATATAATAAATAAAAAAGTCGTGAGTTATTATATAGTTTTCGCTTAATCCGAAGACTGAAAATAGAATAACTGTAATAGATGAAAGGAATCAAAAGGCTACTGCTTGCGATTGTGCTGTGTGTGGGCGCTATGGGTGCTCAGGCACAGACGGTTGTGGGAAGCGGTGATGTATATAACTTCGACTATCTCACTCCCAAGACCTATGAAATAGGCGGCATCACCTTCGACGGTGCCGAGAATTTTGACACCCGTGTGGTGCAACTTGTTGCCGGCCTGCAGGTGGGCGACAAGATTAAGCTGCCGGGCGACAAGGTGTCGTCGGCCATTGAGAACCTGTGGAAGCAGGGCATGTTCGAGGATGTGCAGATACGTGTCACCCGTGTGCAGGGTAGCATAGTGTTTCTGAAGATAGTGCTGCGCGAGCGCCCCCGCCTGAACCACTTCAGCTTCACCGGAGTCAAGAAAGGCGAGGCCGACAAGATAAAGGAGGAGATGCACCTGATGACGGGCGATGTGGTGACAGAGAACCTGCTGCGCACCAGTACGAACAAGATTAAAGGCTACTATATCGACAAGGGCTATACCCGGGTCGAAGTGACTCCGGTCACCACCCCCGACAGCAACGGGCGGGTGAACATCACCTACCAGGTCAACCGGGGCAAGAAGGTGAAGATTGATTCCCTCATCTTCGAGGGCAACGAGAAGGTCAGCGACTTTGTGCTGCAGAACAAGATGGAGAAGACGCACGATGTGCACTATGCCAAGTATTGGTATCGCCCGTGGCGCATCTTCACCAAGGGATTCTGGAAGAAGAGCCGCTATATAGAGAACGACTTCCAGGAAGACCTTAACAAGGTTATCGCCTACTATAACGAGGAAGGTTATCGCGATGCCCGCGTGGTGAGCGATACGGTGTGGGATGTGCCGCAGGACGAGCTGAACATCAGCAGCAAGAAAAAGGCCAAGCAAGACCGCGTGAAGGTGAAGGTGAACGTCTATGAAGGACAGAAGTTCTATTTCCGTAACATTACGTTCAGCGGCAATACCGTCTATCCCGACGATGTGCTCCATCGCTCATTGCGCATCGAGAAAGGCGACCCGTACAACCGGACCGTGCTGGAAGAGAACCTGAAGTACAACCCTTCGGGCACCGATATCACCTCGCTCTATATGGATAATGGCTACCTGTTCTTCAAAGCCATGCCGGTGGAGGTGGCCGTCGAAGGCGACTCTATCGACATCGAGATTCGCATCATCGAGGACAAACAGGCCCGAATCCGCAACGTCTGGGTAGAGGGAAACACTATCACCAATGACAAGATTATCATGCGTGAGCTGCACACCCGTCCGGGCGACCTCTTCAGTCGTGATGCCGTCATCCGCAGCCAGCGTGAATTGGTCACCCTGGGCTACTTCAAGCAGGAGAGCATCGAGCCGGTGCCTCGCCCCAACCCCAAGGATGGTACTGTCGACATCGTGTATAAGGTGGAGGAGGGGCCTACCAGCCAGCTGAATGTGCAGGGAGGCTATGGTGGCGGCATGATTATCGGACAGGTGGGTATCAACCTCAACAACTTCAGCGTTCGCAATATCTTCAACAAGGACGCCTGGGTGCCCCTTCCGGCGGGTGACGGACAGAAGTTGAGCCTTCAGGCTGCTGCCAACACCTACTACTACACCATCAACGCCTCGTTCACCGAGCCGTGGCTGGGTGGGCGCAGGCCGCAGTCGCTCACGGGCTCCATCTACTACAACCACCTGCAGAAGCCATATACCAAGCGTTCTGACCCGAGTTACTACAGCATGGCCATCACCGGTGCTGGCCTCAGCTTCACCCGCCGCTTGAAATGGCCCGACGACTACTTCATCATGTCGCACGGCATCTCGTACAAGCACTACCTCCTCAACAACTACTCTGCTTTCTCGTCGACCTTGTTCACCGACGGTACGGCCAACGACATCAGCTATGCATTCTCGCTCTCCCGTAACTCGTTCGACTCTCCTTTCTACACCCGCAGCGGCTCCGAGATTAGCATCAACACCTACATTACTCCGCCGTTCTCCTTGATGAACGGCCGCGACTATGCGGGAGCCACTCCGCAGGAAAAGTACCGTTGGGTGGAATACTACAAGATTAACATCAAAGGTGCGTGGATGCTCAACCTGGTGGGCGACGTGGTGCTCAGTACCCGGTTCCGCTTTGGCTTCATGGGCTACTACAACAAGGACATCGGCCTTTCCCCCTTCGGCCGTTACATGCTCGGTGGCGACGGCTTGACCAGTTGGAACTTCGACGGTCGTGAGATAGTTCCCTTGCGTGGCTACGACAATAACGCCGTCGGTGCCAGCACAGAAGGCGGCGGTTCGGTGTTCGACCGCTTCACCATCGAACTGCGCCAGCCCATCGTCGAGAGCTCCAGCGCCACGTTCTGGGTCCTTGCTTTCCTTGAAGGCGGCAACTGCTGGAGCGACCTCTCCGAATTCCAACCCTTCAAGATGTATAACTCTGCCGGCCTCGGCGTGCGCGTCTACCTACCCATGCTCGGCCTCATCGGTGTCGATTGGGGCTATGGCTTCGACGGTGGCGGCATCGGCGGCAGCCATTTCCATTTCTCCATCGGACAAAGCCTCGACTAGCCCATGCGTAAGACCCTATCCATACTGTTGCTGCTTGTCGCGTTGACGCCGGTGGTCTGGGCGCAGAAGTACGCCTGTGTCAATACCGACTACATCCTCAAGTCCATCCCCGATTACGCCAGTGCCCAGAAACGACTCGACAAGTATGTGGCCGACTGGACGAAGGAACTGCAGGACAAGCAGGACGAACTCGACGCCATGCATGCCGATTACGAGCAGGAGAACTACCTGCTGCCCGACAATCTCAAGAAGCGCCGTCAGGAGGAGCTGAAGGAGAAGGAGCAGGAATTGAAGGCCCTCCAGCGCCAGCGTTTCGGTGCCGACGGCGACTTGGACAAGAAACGCGCCGAATTGCTCAAGCCGGTGCAGGACCGCGTCTACGCCACCATCGAGCGCATAGCCCACGAGAAGAACTACGCCTTCATATTTGACAAGGCTGCGAGTGCCACGCTCCTCTTCTCCAACAAGAAGTACGACATCAGCGACGAGGTGCTCGAACTGATGGGCTACAAGCCGGGAGCGGCCACCGAGCCCCCCAAGGGTGCCGAGGACAAGGGCAACCGCAGACCCACCAACCCCGAAACACGCCAGCGCGACAACAAAACCCCGCTGCCGCTCGGACCAGTCAAGTAAACAAACAAAAAACACAATACAACAAAGATGAAAAAGACCTTAATCGCAATTGCCATCTGCCTGTTCGCTTTCGGCGGCAATGCAATGGCTCAGAAGAACCTCAAATTGGGACACATCAACTCGCAGGAACTGATGCAGATTATGCCGGGCCGCGACTCGGTGCAGACCGTCTTGCAGGGCGAGGTCACCGAACTGGAGACCACCCTCAAGCAGATGCAGGCCGAAGCCGAGAAGCGCTATAATGACTATGTGGCCAATCAGGCCGGTTGGACCGACCTCATCCGCCAGACCAAGCAGCGCGAGATACAGGACATGAGCGCCCGCATCCAGGAGTTCCAGGAGAACGCCCAGAAACAGCTTCAGGAGCGCGAGGCGGAACTCACCAAACCCATCATCGACCGTGCCAAGAAGGCCATCGAGGACGTGGCTCGCGAGGGGAACTACACCTATATCTTTGACGGTGCAGCCCTGCTCTATTCCCAGGACAGCGAGGATATCATGCCTCTCGTGAAGAAGAAACTGGGCATCTGACCACTTCGACAGACCCTTTCGGGGCGGAGAAACGGACTATGCAGCCCGTTTCTCCGCTTCTCTTTTTAATTCCAGAAGGTGGTGTTCCCTTCCGTCCATCCGTTGCCGGTCTCGTAGGCCTCCATCTGCTCGGAGGAGCTGTTCTGTATGGCCAGCCAGAACAGCAGGTCGACGCTTCCGGCATAGCCCCTCTCCGACTTGAAGCTGACCACTGTCAGCTGCGGAGCCATGTATTCTTTCTTGTCTCTCATCTCTTACTGGTTTTAGTCAAGGTCTTTCACTACACGCACCGACATGCCGTTGGACCGATCTGCCGTGGCAAATTGTAGGGAGAGTGTGCCGTAGAAACGAACGCGGTATGCCGTTTCACTGCTGAGTGACGATGCAGTCCAATACATACCGTAAATGGCAGCTTGAATATAGTGGCATCCTTCATTTCGCATATCCTTCGGGAGCCTATATCCTGCAGCGGGCAGAAACACCGCACCAGCAGCCTCCATTTTGTTCCAGTCGGCATAGCTCACTGCGGCAGTGAAGTTGCTGTAACTGTTGAAGGTGGCATCAGTCATGGGAGTGATGCCCGACGGATGCACGTAGACATCCGGGAAGAGGATGATACCTTTGTGTGAGCCCCCGATTGTAGCGTAGGTATAGCGTGTCGAGTTATTACTGTTGACCCCTGCTGTGGTGGGAGTCCTTGTGTTGAACACGTATTTCCACTGCTCCGAGGTCAACGAGTACCACTGGTGCTCTGTATTACCACCATTTGCAATGGCATTGTACCAACCCCAGTCAAAATCTGTTTTAGCTAAGGAGGAGATGGACGCCCTGTAGTCGGTGTTCACCTTGCTGGTCATGTAAGGATACATATTGTCATGGCCGCTGGTACCGTAGCCGAAGAGGTCGATGGGCAGGTCGCCGTCGCTCCGGTAGCGGGTGGTCGAGTCGACGGGTCCCACCTCGCAGATGTCGTACTGATGACTGTGGAACGACCACGTGCCGGTCGACGGCACATACCGAAGGTTTCCCTGCGCGATGATGACCTGCTGGCCGGCTGCCACCGAGAAGCCACTGCCGAAGCTTACGCCCGCGTAGCCCATCTGGCGACGCGCCAGCGCATAGCCGGCTTGTCCGCCGGCCTGGGTCCGCTCGAAGGTGCTCCGCACGTCGGCATCGTCCACCTTGTGCACACCCACCCTGATGGTGAAGCGGTTGTCGTCGCCCACCGGCAGCACGGGCACCTGCACACGGCGCGTCTCGCCGGCCAGCACCTGCAGACGGGTGCCCCCGTCGAAGAGCACCGCCACGCGCCGCTCGGCAGCCGCCACTCCGCTGCTGTTGGCCCCGACGTCAATCGAGGCGGCCAGCGTCACCTCACGCTCGCCGCTGAGCTGATACAGGTTGCTCTCCACCACCACGCTGTCCACCTCAATGGTGAAGCCATACGTGTTCTTTATTTCCACCGTGAGGGCTGCGGTGAGGTGCTGGAACAGCAACCGGCTGCTGCTCGTGCCATAGGCAGCCATCGGAACGCCGAGCCGTTGGTGCCCGTCGCTCTCGCGGTAGGTGTAGGTGTGCGGAATGGTCACCTGCACCTCGTCGGAGGTCAGCACCGCCGTGCTGTTCAGCGTGTCGGGATACAATGCACGGTAGACGCCCGCCTCTGCCACACCGCTGATGTAGGCCGTCGTCCCGTCGTAGGCCACCGTCTTGTTCACTCCGTTGATGCGCACTGTCTCGCCGTCAACCCAATAGGAGTAGAGCCCGTCGACGGCGGCTTTCGTCCCGCCGAACCCTTCGGCAATCAGCTGCATACCTTGCTCGTCCTTGCGGCAGCCGGCCAGCGCCAAACTAAACAATATTAAAGCTGCGACCCATGTGGGGGGGGGGTAAAATGTTGTATTTCATTGTGTTATACATGTATGGGATGCTTCTTTCAAAGTGGCAAAGGTACACAATATATTCCAATTGTGCAAATACATTGGCAATGCTTCTAGGGTAAACGCAATAAAAAAGTAACTTTCCGTCGCCCTTACAGGGCTTTGGGATTGGGTGGGGAACGTTACCGTGGGCTTGCGCCCACGGCTATTATCTGTCGCCACTACGTGGCTGTCCTTTTTGTGAGAGGAACCCCTCCGAGGCTTTTGTCACAACGTCATCAAAAGCACATAGTGATAATATAGTCATAGCCCCCATCAGGGGGCGATGGATAGTAGCCGTGGGCGTAAGCCCACGGTAGAGGGTACGAGAGCATTCAAGCCCTGTAAGGGCGACAGATTTGTTATTTATGCGGGAAAGCAACCTTGAAGTTGAGGAGGATTTTGATGAAGGCGGAAATTAGGTCGTGCACGATTTGATTAAGGAATATTAGCATTTGTGCCGCCCCTTGTCGCACGGGTCGGACGGGTAGGGGCTGGGAAACGGCTTTTTGCGGATGTGGCTGAATTTCAGTCCGAAAGGCCTCTTGGCGGGGTTAAAATCGTGTTATCAACGAGTTAGGTCCGACTGCAGTCGGACCATCCTCGGAGTTGTGTCGGAGTTGTTACGGAGATGTTACGGAGAGGACCGGGGGGAGGGTGGGGGATAGGTCGTGCGCGACCTAATTGTGCTCCTCTGCCCCTGTCGAGGCGATGGGGCGAAGGGCTTTTCCGGGTGTTTTGACAATTTTTTCTTTTATATTTGCAAAATGTTCTTATATTTGCACTAAAATATAGGAGTCTTATATTAATATATTGGTTTGATTATTAATCCTTTAAACAAATATCCAATGAAGAAAAGTATCCTTGTCTTGGCTGTTGCAGCCATGTGCGCTTTCAGCTTCAGCGCTTGCGACGAGTTGGGCGACCTTGACCTTGTGGGTCATATCAATCTGACGGCCACCAACCCGACGGGTGGCGAGCAGGCCTATGCCGACAGCACCGAGTTGGCTTTCAAGTCGGCGATGAGCAATGTCAACATCGACAGCGTGTATATCGATGCCGGTGAGTATGCCGGTACCTACGACCTCCACGCCGGTACGGTGATGGTGGGCACCACGCAGACGCTGATTAGCAACGATGTGGCCAACATTACTTTCCCGCTGTGCGGCATCAACCTGCGCGACACCGTGGTGGGCACCTACACCATCTCGTGCCCGGTCGACGACTTCGGCTTCTTCGAGTACCTGAATGCCGCCGATGTGAACACTTTGATTACCACCGGCCTGGAGATTGGTGGCGAACTGGGCAACCTCTTTGCCGTGGCTGTGAGCGAGGACGCGTTCTACATTGGCTACAGCGGCAGTATCAACATCAGCGCCTATGGCCGCAACGAGCTTTCGCGCGTGGAAGGTACGGTGAACAATGTGGATGCTATCTATGTCACCGTCTCCCAGTTGGAGGCCCTGATGAATATGCCTGCCAGCGAGCGTCCGAGCGACCTGGCCGCCTATTTCCCCCACATCACCTTCAACGGTGCCATCTCGAGCATGCGTGCTGATATCAGCACGGTGATCGATGCTCTGAATGAAAACAGCAGCAAGTAAGCTTTCCCTGTTGCTGGCTGTCGTGGCGGCTGCGGTGCTGCCGGCGGCGGCACAGTACACCTCACCTATCGCCCGTGGCGCCCGAAGCGGCGCGATGGGCGGTAGTTTTTTCTATGAGGCCGGGAAGAGCGGCCTCGCGGCCGACTACAGGAGCGGCTACCTGCTGGCGGCGTTGGGCGAGCGTGGCGTGCGGGTGCAGGTGGCGACGGGGCGCAGAGGCACCGCCCTGGCGGCCTACAGCCACCACGGCAACGCGGAGTGGCACGAGCAGCAGGTGCTGCTGCTCTACGGCCTGCAGGCGTCGCCGCGGCTGCATGCCGCCGTGGCGGCCCGCTGGCTGCACCGCGGGGTGGACGATGCGCATTACGAAAGCCGCCAATGGCTCGCTCCCTCGCTGCTGCTGCAAGCCGCGTTGCCAGGCGTCACCCTGACGCTCGTGGGCGGCACCCGTCCTTGGGACGCCGCGAGGCCCTGGCGCTGGCACGTGCAGGCGGCCTACAGACCCTCCGGGCAGTGGACGGCCGTGGCCGAATGGGAGGGCGAGGAGCGGTCGCGCCTGCGTGCCGGTGTGGAATATGTCTATGCTGACAGCTGGATGCTCCGGGCCGGCATGGCTACGCGTCCTGCCGTGATGTCTTTCGGCCTGGGCTTCTGCCGCGGCGCCCTCCGTGTCGACTTGGCGGCCGAGGTGCACAGCCTCCTCGGCATCACCCCTCAAACATCGCTTGCCCTATGGTTCTGAGACGCTGGATGGTGATGCTGCTGGCGTTGTGGCCTCTGTCGGTTGCGGCACAGGACGTGACGGGCCTCGAGGACTGGATGGGGGAGACGGGCGACAGCTGGGCCGCCGGCGAGATGAGCGACCAGTGGCAGCAGCTGTTGGCACAGCCCGTGAACCTCAACGACAGCGCCGCCGTGGCCGACCTGTGGTTCCTGTCGCCCTTCCAGCGGCAGGCGTTGCACAATTACATCGTGCTGTACGGTCAGCTGCTGAGCCACAAGGAACTGCTTTTCGTGCCGGGGTTCGACAGCGCCATGGTGGCGCTGCTGGAGGGGGTGACGGTGACGCAGCCTTACACGGCTCCCCGCCGATGGAACTTTGCCGAGGGACGCCACACGTTGCTCCACGCTGTCGGAGGACAGGTGGAGTCCTCGGCCGGCTACCGCACCGGCCGCTATGAAGGCGACGCCCTCAGGGCCCTGCTGTGCTACAACTATTCGCTCGGCGGCAAGGTCGACGTGCGGCTGGTGGCCGACAAGGACGCCGGCGAGGTGTGGGGGCGCGGCAACTTTGTGGGCTATCACGTTATGGTGAGCGACGTGTGGCGGCTGGAACGCCTCATCGTGGGGCGCTACAACCTCCAGTTCGGGCAGGGATTGACGCTGTGGACGGGTCTGCGGCCCTTCAACCTGACGGGTGGTGCGCCGCTGCGCTATGCGGTCGGGGTGCGGCCGGCGGTGGCTTTCTACGAGGAGGGCTACCAGGAGGGTCTGGCGGCAAGGGTGAGGTTGTCGAAGGCCCTGCGCCTCTCGGCATTCCTGTCGCACACTGACGGCGAGGGGCTCGGGGGCGCGCATCTGGAATGGCGGCGCGGCGGCCTGGTGCTGGGCCTTACGGCAGTGGCTACCCTGCTCGACAGCGCCGCGGTGCCGGCCACGCGGCTCTATTCCGAGCATGCTTTCCGGGGCAAGTCCCTCGTCAACGGTGGCGTGGACGCCCTGTGGCAGTGGCGCGGCCTGACGCTCTTCGGCGAGGGAGCCGTCGACGACGGTGGCCACCTGGCGGCCATCGGCGGCCTGCTGCTGCGTGCCGACTCCCGTCACCGCCTCGGCCTCACGGCCCGCTGGTACGATGCCGACTACCACAACCTTCACGCGCAGGGCTATGCCATCGGCTCCACGCAGGGCGAGCAGGGCGTCAGCCTCGACGCCGAGAGCCGTCTGCCGCTGGGTCTGACGGCCCTGGCCAGCCTCGACGTGCACCGCTTCCCGTCGCTGCGCTATGCCGACTACAGCCCCTCGTCGGGCGAGTGGCTGCGGTTGCAGCTGGCTCGTCAATGGGGGGGGGTATTTTACCTCGACGGTACGCTTCGCCTACCGCCGCAAGGAGCGTAACGTGCCCAACCTGGACAGTGTGCTCTACCTGGGCGAGAGTACCGTACGCCGCCAGTGGCAGGGCGAGGTGAAGGCCGTGTGCGGGGCGTGGACGTTCACGGGCCGCGGAGTGTATGCCATATTTGACAGCGAGGCCACCACCCGTCAGGGTGGTGGCCTCGTGAGCCTTGCGGTGCGCTACAGCCGGCAGCGTTTCCAGGCCTCATCGGCACTGGCGTGGTATGATGTAGACGGCTACTACGCGCGTATCTATTTCGGTGAGAGCAACCTTCAGTATGCCTGGAGCATGCCGGCCCTCTATGGGCGCGGATGGCGTTGCTATGCGGTGGCACGCTACAGGGTCGGCGAGTGGTTGCAGGTGGCAGCCAAGTATGCCCTGACGTGGGTGCTCGGTGCCGAGAGCATCGGCAGCGGTGACAGCCAGACCGACGGCCCCTGCCGTCAGACATGGATGCTGCAGCTGCGCTGGCGCTTCTAGCCTACTTCTTGTATCTTGACCACTTCTCGATAATCGCGTCGGCTTCCTTGCTCTTAAACACTATCATGGCCATTCGGTTCTCCTCCTTGGGCTCATAGGCGGTGATGCCACCCACGGGCACTATCGTGAGCTGGTTGGGGTCGGCCCCGTAGTCGTTGACGAGCACGTCGTAGGCTGCTTTGCAGCGCTTCTCGGAGAGCCAGTCGTTGTGCCGCTTCGAGCCGGTCAGCGAGTCGGCAGCGCCGATGATGTAGTACTCCAGCGTGTCTGGCGCCTGCTCCATGCTCTTGGCAAAGCGGCGCAGACGGTAGCGGGCGTTGCGGTCGATGTTGTACTTGTCAAGGTCGAAGTAGACCACCGTTAGCGCCAGGTCGCTCTGCATGAGGGCTTCCATGACGTTGGTGGCAGGAGCCTCGGGCAGGCTGTCGAGCTGTCCCTGGAGGGCTTCGATGGTGTCTCTGAGGCCGGCCAACATGGCGGAATCGATATCGGCTTGGTTCTCGAGTGAGTCGACCATGTTGTTGAGCACGATGATGCGGCTTCTGATATCGCCCAACTCCTGTCGTCCGCCGACGGTCAGGAACTCGTGGTAGACCGGCGAGCGTGTGCTTACTTTGGTGTACACGTTGCGCTTGACGACTTCCTTCAGCAGGTTGAAGCGTACGCCGAAGGTGAGCGTCGGCATGATGTCGAAGCGCGTACGGACGTTGTTGTAGGGCGACCAGTCCCAAGTGGACTCAGAGCCCACGAGGTCGAACATGGCGCTAAAGGCCAGTTCCTTTGAGAATACGTATTCAGCTCCTATGCCGAGGGAGTAGGAGAGTTCCCAGTTAACGCGCATCTCGCCCACATCCTTGATGCCGCGGGGATTGACTTGTTTCCCATGGAGGGCCGAGAAGCCGAGGCCGATGGGAGTGAAAATGTGGGTGCGTGTGCGACGGCCTATCTCATATCCTTTGAAGAAATTAGTCCAGTCGAGCGTGACGTAGCCTATGATGCCGAGGGCATGGGCGTGGAAAGGCTGGTACTCGTAGTAGGTGACGCCGTCGTCGGGGTCGACGGCTACAGGCACGTCGGTGAAGTCGATGAAGGGTTGCAGACTGTAGCGCGATTGTCCGTCGACGCTGAAGTAGGAGAGTCGCAGCGAGACAGACAGGTCGGGGATAATCCACTTACCCACCTCAGCCTTGATGTTGTAGTTAAGCTTGTTGTGTCGGGCCGATGAGTGAACCTCGTTGCCGATGAAGGTCTGCACACCACCGCCAACGGTGAGGAACCAGTTGTCGAATGGCGACGCAATGATGTAGAGCAACGTGTCGCGGTCGGCGCCGAAGGCGAAGCCGCGACGTACGAAGTTCTGCGCGGAGAGGCTGGAAGTGGCTAGGAGCAGAGTGAGTATTATCAGAACTCGTTTTCCCCAGCTGCTTCCGCGCCAGAAGTGAGCCGGGGTGTCAGTAGTTGTTTTCATATTGCCGTTGGTGGGGGGGGTAATTTCATTGGAATTATACATTGCTTGCATTTGTTGTTTCGTTTTTGTCTTTTTCTTCTTCACCGTAGCCATAGCCGTACCCGTAGCCATAACCATAGCCGTAGCCGTATCCGTAGCCATAACCGTAACCATAGCCGTAGCCATACTTGCGCTCGATGGCCATGAGTTTCTTGTAGTGCACGTCGTTGAGCACAATGGATATGTTGGGGAATGCATGCGAGGTGTACAGTTCATCGATGCTGGTCAGCAGTCGTTTGTCGCACTTGCCGGCGCGGACGACGAAGAGGGTGTTGTCGACCAGGTGCTTGATGATATCAGTGTCGACCACGAGGCCTGTCGGGGCGGTGTCGAAGATGATGTAGTCGTAGCGTGTGCGCAGTTCGCCGATGAGCTTGTCGAGGCGGCCGTTGCCCAGCAGTTCGGTGGGGTTGGGCGGTATGTGGCCGGTGAATATGCTGTCGACGCCGTTGGCGACGAGGTTGTGCTGGATGATGTCCTCCCAGTCGTCGGTGCGGTTGGCCAGGAAGCTGCTCAGGCCGCGGTGCTTGCGTGAGTAGAAGGTGCGCGTCATTATGCCGCGGCGCAGGTCGAGGTCGAGCACGATGACCCGTTTGCCGGTGATGCCGAAACTGGCGGCCAGGTTGGTGGAGATAAAGGTCTTGCCCATACCGGCCTGCAGCGAGGTGACCATGATGACGCGGCCCAGGCTGCGGTCTTCGTGCGTGGCGCCGAGGAAGTCCACCTTGGTGCGTAGCAGACGGAACGACTCCGACATCGTGTCGTGGTCGCCGTTCTCCACCACCATCTCGCGGCTGTCGTTCTTCGGACGGGCCGGTATCTCGCAGAGGAAGGGGGCCGAGGTGCCCTGAATCACGTCGTTGTAGAACTTCACCTTCGTGTCGAGCAGGCGACGCAGGAAGAAGATGCCCACGGGGATGAGCAGGCCTATCAGCAGGCCGTAGAGGGTGGTCTTCTTCTCGTTGGGCGCTATGGGCGTGCGGTTGATACGGGCGGGGTCGAGTATCTTTCCGTTGGGCTCGATGGACGGCTGGCTTATCATCAGCTCCTCACGGCGGCTGAGCAGGTGCAGATAGAGGTCCTCCTTAATCTTCTGGGTGCGCTCCAGGTTCTCCAGGTAGAGCTGCTGCTGTGGCACCTGGCTCATCTTGCTCGAGGCGGCCGACTCGACTATCTGTGCCTCGGCGATGCGCTCCTGCAGCATGCCGATGTACACGTCGAGGAGGCGGTTCATCTGGTTGCGAAGGTTGGCCAGCTCGGCGCGCTTGCTGCGCACCACGGGATTGTTCTTCGCGCCGTCGTCGTCCTTCAGCTCGAGGGCGAGGCTGTTGTACTGCGAGATGAGGCGCATGATGTTCTCGTCGTCGAAGACGTTGCTCGGAGGAATGAGGTTGGCGTCGTCGCTGCTCTCATTGGTCTGTATGAGGTAGCGGGCCATGTTTAATTGTTTGCGCAGGCGCGTAATCTCCTCCGACGACTCGATGCTGGTGGTCAGGTAGCTTTGGCCGAACGACGAGATGTCGAGCAGCTGGTGCTCGCGTTTGAAGCCCGCCAAGGCGTTCTCCTGGATGCCCAGGTCGGTCTGCAACAGCTTGAGACGCTCGTTGATGAAGTCGTAGGTCTCGGCGATGATGCGCTGCTTGTCCTTGACGGCGTCGTCGTTGTACACGCGTATAGCCTCGTTGATTACCTCCGCGGCACGGATGGGGGAGGCATCGTTGAGGTTGATGTTGATGATAGAGTTGAAGTCGTCATTCCGGCTCACCTGCAGGGCGGCTCGGTAGCGCTCGGCGGTGGCCGTCATGCCCGCATGCGTGACGGTGATGGGCGTGCCGTCGGCTCCGCTGTTGTAGAACCACGTCTTCTCGACCATGATGCGGCCGAAGGGCAGTGCCACGGTGTCGTCGTAGCGGGCCTTCAGCGGCTTCGTGTCTTCGCCCATGGCAATGCTGTATTCCTCCCCGTCGAGGGGGGTGAGCTCCAGCGAGGCGTAGTCCTCCTCGTCGATGTCGATGAAGTGCACCGTCACCGGCGACTCGCCGTAGAGGTCTTTCACGCGCCCTATGATGCGTGTCTTGCTGGTGTAGAAGATGTTCAGGTTCAGGTTGCGGGCCACCTCGAGGAGGGCGCTCTTCGAGGTGAATATCATAATCTCGTTGTTGACGTTGCTGTTGTACAGGGCCCGGGTGCTGAACATGTTGCGCACCGACGCCTCTCGCACCGTGCTCTCGGCGTTGCCGCCGGTCGACGACCCCTTGATGAGCACCCGCGCCGCACTGGAGTAGACGCGGTTCTGATGCCTGACGGTGTAGCCGGCGATGCCGGCTCCCAGCGCCGCGCAGATGAGCAGCCAGTACCAGTTGCGCAACACGATGAACAGCACGTCCTTCACGTGCAGCTTCGGACCGCTTTTCTGGTCCAGGAAGGAGAGGTCGGTGTTCTTGTTCTCGTCAGCCATGGGTGGTCGGTCGTGGGTGGGTTATTGGTTTTGGATTGAACGGTAGAGGGCGATGGAGGTCAGCAGCGAGCCCACCGAGAGGGCCATCGTCGCCAGACTCATCCAGTAGGAGAACTCGTTGCGCAGCACACCCGCACTGTAGTTGGGCACGATGATGAAGTCGTTCTGCTGAAGCATGAAGAATGGGTCGTTGAAGATGTCGCTCGAGCGCGGGTCGAGGTAGCGCATCACCATGCGGCCGTTCACCTCGCGCATCACGGCAATGCGGTCGCGCCGCGTGAACTGGTCCACATTCCCCGCCATGGCCAGCGCCTCGAGGAAAGTGCAACGCTCGTTCGGTATGTTGATTACCTTCCCCTCGTTGTTGCCCAGGAAGAACACCTTGAAGTTGTTGAAGCGCACACTGACGTAGGGGTCGGGGATGTAGCCGCCGCTCTGCAGCATGTGCGTCAGGGTGTCCTGCAGGCGCAGACGCGTCAGGCCCGCCACATGGATTCGGCCCAGTGTCGGCAGGTCTATGTTGCCGTTCACGTCCACCAGGTAGCCACCGTTGTCGTCGGCGACGGCATTGAAGGGCTCCGCAAGGTTCTGGCCGCTCAGGTCGGAGGTCATCACCTTGATTGACAGCTGGTCATAGGGAGCAATCACCGCCTCGAAGCGGTTCTCTATCTCAATCTGGCTCCCGTGGGCCATGTCCTGCAGATAGTCCACACGCCGCGTCGTCACACACGACGTCAGCAGCAGGGTCGCCATCAGGAGCAATATATTATTTCTTATGCGCATGTATAATAATAAAAGAAAACACTAGATAACGCAACTATTGTCTTCGTATTGTGTCGCGGTCGGCAAAAATATGTTAAATATTATTAAAATAGCGGTTTTCTTCTATTCTCCACGAACTCCACGCCCCCTTCCCCCGCTCCTCACCCTCACTTTCTCCCCTACATCCTCCGCCATTTTAACGGTAGTATTACGCTAGTATTACGGTAGTATTACGCTTTTAAACCGTAATACTACCGTAATACTAGCGTAATACTACCGTTAAAATGGCGGAGATGATAGGGGGTCATGAGCGACTGGATTCGGCTCGGAGCACGAGGAGACGTTTGGCCTGGTTCTTCCACCATTGGGCTCCTGCTTCGACGACCCACTGCGCCCCGAAGGGCATCCACCGCTGCGGGTGGGTGTTGATGAGCAGTCCCTTGTGGTGGATGGGGTGCTGTATGTCGCTGATAGCATGTATTATATCCTCGGTGGTGTGGAACACTAGCCCCTCGCGCTCCCACTGCTCCTGATACTGTGGCACCTTGTCGCGCACGCTCACCCGGTACCCGTCCCACCTCCGGCCCGTGTCGGTCAGGTAGAGCGTCTTGGAAAAGTCTGTGTCCATCATCGGCTCATAGTCGATGCCTAGCTCGTGTATATCATGCTGATTCCAAATGCTCTGGCTGTTCCACGGCGACCGCGGGCTGCCGTGGGCGCAAGCCGTCCTGACGGGCACCAGCCCCCTCAGCGTTTCCAGATTGCGGCAGAAGTCCTTGTATGCGGCCTCGATGTCGCCCTTGCAGGTGGTCAGGCTCTCGTAGTGGTACCCCGCCTCATGCCCCATCGCCACAATGGCCTTGATGGTCTCGGCATGACTTCTAAAGTGCATGGAACGAAAGTAATACGTCGCCCGCACCCCCATCTCGGCCTCCACCCCTGCAATCCTCACCGCAAACTCCGGCCGCAAGTCCACGTCGTGGATTAGCGTGAGCGACTTGACGTTTTCCTGTAAGCTCTTGACAAACAAGATGTATTGGTCTATTGTGAAGTCGTGCATAGGGAGTTGACGATGTAGTCGGTGAAGAATTGGCTTACGTCTATCTGTTCGGCAAGCATTTTCTCTCTTCGAGTAGCGTACACATCCTTTAAATTAGGTGTTTGTGTGAGTTCTTCAATAGTTTCAATCAGTTTTTGAGGTTGGGTGGTGGGTATCCCTGTGGTGAGATGGTAGCGTTCTTCCAGAGCATTGAGTACTCCGATGCGCCCTGCGAAGTCGGAGAACCGTACTGAGGGAACCCCCAGCATGGCTGCTTCAACAGACATGGACTGGCTGTCGCCTATGTAGATACTGGCAAATGCAAGCCAGTGGTGTATATCCATCGGATTGATGTGTAGGCGGTAGTCTTCGAGAGAGGTATCCAATGGACGTTCTGAACTGATGTATATGTCGTATGTATCTGAGAGCATGTGTATTAATTGCAATGCTAACTGGTTTGTCATTCCTTTGATACCCTCATCGTGGTGAGCTTCAAGTTTTGCAAATCGAATTAGTACATACGGACGTTCCTTGTGACGCAGATTTGGCTCAATAATGCTCCGGTCGGCTGTGAAATAACGGGGATGAAGATAGGCAAGTTTCTGGAAGCCTGCGTACTTTGTCATTTTGTTGTTCCATTTGCCACCGTTGCAGTAAATGGGGGCGAGGATGGCCTTGGCGTAAGGGTAACTGGTTTTTGCAAAGCGAGGGATTATGGCGGTATCGTCCTCACAACACACAATAAAAGGAACGCCTGTAAGATGTGAGAGCACAGGAGCATAGGTCCCTACAATCAGTTTGGGTTTTCGCTTTAGGATGTATCGAATCATGCGTAGCTCCATCTCTATTAACGATATGGCCAAGGCCAGTTTGCCTGATGCTCTGCGTTCGTGCTTGCGGACGACGTAGTATTTATGCCCGCTCATTTTTACTAGGTCTTCCACAATGTCTTTACTTTTAATGATATAGTCTACCTCAATGCTCTTCTTCTCCAGTGCAGTCACAGTGTGTTTGAACATGTGGAAGTGGGCGGGATGCCCTAGGAAGATGGCTATTCTGTTATTGCGCTTGTTCATCTGAAAGCAAGGGATTTAGGTCTTTTACAACCTTGGCAGGTACGCCTGCAACCAGTGTGCGCGGAGGCACGTTTTTGGTCACCACGGCACCGGTGGCTACCACGGCTTCGTCGCCGATGGTCACTCCTGGGCATATTGTAACCCCTGGCATTATCCAAACGCCACGTCCTATGTTGGTTGGCATGACTTTTCGGGGATATATTTTTTTCAGAGCGGTGTCCGAAGGGATGTTGGCATGGGCGGTGATGATGGTACGGTCTCCAATGGCGCTGTGGTCGCCGATAGTGATTAAATCGGGGAAAACCCGGTCGAAAAGCACTTCGTGACCGATGTACACCCCTTTCCCTATCCGTATTCCACGCCATCGGTGCATGGCTGTACGCCAGGGTTTTACAGGTGTCAGGAAGATGAGTTTGTCGAGGAAGAAACGCCAGAGGAACCGGATGGCGTACCAGATGCGACCGAAGAAATGGTCCATCCCGTAATACTGTAATACTTCTTTGCTGGGCATGGGTTATTGTGTGGTTTGTTCCAGCATCTCGTGGCAGGTGAGAAACCGGAAGTCGTGTTTTTTGAAGAATTGTAGTTCGTGCTCCATCAGGGGCAGCGCCTTGGCACCGAGGTTGTGCACTTTAAGGGCATGGCGTATTACGTCGCCCAGGAGGTAGGACAGCGGGTTCTTGGCACGCCGTTCAATGGGGCCGCCGATGCGAGGCTCGTCGATGAACTCGTTCGGATGGGTCAGGAAGACAAACTGGCGGCCTGTCATCAGGGTTTCGGCATAGAGCAGGCGACGTGTCAAGCGGTTGAGCAACGGGGCGATACGCATGAAAGTGCCGATGTATGGGAATCCGAAAGCAGAGATGGGCACCTCGAAGATGCCGTCATCGCCATGGTGGAAAATATTGTCGGCTGCCGTGCGGTAGGCACGTCTCGGGGCACCAAGCCAGTGGAGTTTGTTCAGGCTGCCAAAGGAGAAGAACATGTCGAGTCGTTGCGACGATACTGAACTGTCAATCAGGAATCCTGCTTCATGCAACACCGATGGGAAATCTTTGGGCACCCGGGCTGCCGGGGCGCGGAAGCTCACTACCGGTGTACCGGTAATGTCCTCCAATATCTGTTTTGACTGCTTCAGGTGCGACAGCTGCTCGTCGCGCGGCATGACATCGAAAGCCTTGCATACCTCGTGTGTCAAGCCATGGGAGCCCACCTCATGGCCCTTTTCATGTGCCATGCGCACCACCTGTGGGTAAAGTTTTGCAATGTGACCAGTGAAGAAGAAAGTGGTCCTCACGCCGTAGCGCTCATACATGTCGAGCAGCCGAGGCATACCTTGTTCCAACACATAGCGCCCCGTCTCGTCGCTCAACCTGTGATTGACAATGGAGGTCGTCTCCACGTCGTTGGTAATCAGACAGAGTCTATTCATCTACTATCGTTAGGTATTTGTTGTTATGCATCAGTGGTATGTGATCTACAATCTCCACCACTACGGGCATATCAAGTTCACGATGCCAGTAGTCGGCAATGGCGGCCGATTGTGCTTTCGTGTAGTTGCTGTTCACCATCAACCGCATCAATATGCTTCCGTCATGGCGGCGCACCACCTGAAAGGCATCCACGCTGTGGTCGGTGCCGTAATTGAAATAGTCGTCAATTACCTGTCCTGTGAAACGCTTACCGTTAGCACTACTTAGTAGTTCGCACTCGCGGCCAGCGATGCGTACTATGGTCCCATTGTCAACCCGCACCAGGTCCTGGGTATCATAGCGGATAAAAGGCATGGCCATGTTCCACAGGTCGGTTGAGACCACCCGGCCCATTCCATTTTGTACGGGGTGACCCTTGTCGTCGAGCACCTCGATTATGCCGTATTCGAGACTCACATGGTATCCGTCGTGGGCTGGTGTCTCAGCGGTGTTGGGTGTGCCCTCACAGCTATAGGCGTCAATCACATCGCAGCCAAAGGTGTGCTCCACTGTAACGCGGAAGGCGTCCGGGAGGTTGGCACTGGTGGTCATGATGTGCTGTGGCTGATGTTGATAGCATCCAGGGTGGGCTTCACGATAGCGGGCCAAATAATAGATGGCGTTGGGGTGGGTGCGAATAATCTTGGGACGTTGGCGGTCAATTAGAGCCAGTATATCGGCCAAGGATTTGTCGTCGAGCGAATGGAAGGGAATCACTATCCCGTTGGTGGCGCGGTCCTGCAGGCGTTTGAGCCATGATTCGCGTGGTGAAGAGCTTAGTTTCACAAAGCTGTCTCCCAGCCGGTAGCCGGCATCGTACCATGTGCGTAGCTTGGCGGCCATGTTTATGGAATACGCTTCGGACGAGACATAGAACTCAAATGGTTCACCTGTAGAACCGCTTGAATGGACTGTCATGCGCTTAGAAGCAGGGAAGTCGTCGGCTATAAAGCGGACTACTCCTTGGCGGCGCATTTCGGCTTTGTTAACGATGGGCAACTGCTGTAGATCGCCGATGGAGCGGAAATCGTCCGGATTGGCACCTTCTCGTTGAAACCAGTCGCGATAGTAGGGAACATGAGTGGAAGCATGTTGCACAAGCATGCGGAAGCGGCTGTTCTGGAAGCAAGCCATCTGTTCGGCACTCCATTTCGCCGAGCGGCGTAGAAAAACCAACCATCGGTACACGCTCTGTCCGGTGAGAAAGTCGCTGGCAGGCAATATGATGTTTTCAGATATGAAGTTTCGTATCATTATTTATGATATATCTCTTCTATTTTTCGTCCAACTTCGTTCCATGAGTAATAACACAATGTTTTTCGCGCTTGCTCTGTCATGGCTAGCGTCTCTTTTGGGTGGCCAATTGCCCAGAGCATCAGTCCTGCTAACTGGTCATTATTGTTGCTATCGAAAAGCAGACCGGTCTGCCCGTTCTCTATCATGTACGGCACCCCGCCTACGGCCGACGAGATGACCAGTAGACCGGCATTCATGGCTTCAAGCAATGACACCGGCATATTGTCAACTATCGGTGAGGAGAGTAAAATATCCGACTCATCCAGATAGTGGTAGATTTCGTTATTTGCCACGCGCCCTGTGAATATTACGTTCTTGAGAGCCATATCTCGAGTCATCGCCATCAGCGCATCATGTTGTGTTCCATCACCAACTAGAGTCAAGGTTGATTCTGGCAAGTCGGTTTGAACTGTTTGGAATGCCCTCAGGATGCAGGGAATGTTGTACAGTGGTTCGTGGGCACGAATGCAGATAAAGTTGGGCTTCAACGGCTCGCGTAGCCGGAAATGGCTGTCATCGAGCTCAAGGATGTTAGGAATGATGACATAAGGGAGATTGTGCTTCTCAAACACCTTGGCCAGGAATCCCGAGAGGACGATATTGGTGTCGGTACGGGTGAGATAATGGTGCACAAGTCTTGGATGCCTGTCAAAAAATTTCTCTCCCCCGCCACCATGGTAGGTCAGCACCACGCGCTTCTTCAGCCATCGTCCTACCGTTACACCCACCACCGCGGGAAGGATGCCCCATCCGGAGCAGCAATGGATGTGCATCACATCATATTTTCGGGCGGCCTTCCTCAAACGACGAAACAGACCGAGGCGCCACAGGAAAGGACCCTTGGTAGAGAATACCACGGCGGTATATCCTTCATCCCGCAGATGACGCTGTAGAATCTCCACCTGCCCCGAGATTCCACCCACACCGGGCTTATAATTGCATATCAGAAGTACTTTCATATCAGAATAATCCGCGACTGCCGAGTTTGAAGAAGGCCCAGGCAAACGCCATCACCGGCACCACCCAGTACCAAATCTTGATAAACCGGTAGTTCTTTGCATTCAGCAGTGTCACCCCATAGGCTGCCATAATGAGCAATAGTGGTAATGCTGGCAATAAGAACCGCTCCGAATTAGAGAATCCGCTAGTGGAGACAATGCCGAGGTAGGCGATGACGAAAGAACCGATGAGAGACAGGTTGCGCCAGTTCTTGGTGATGAAGATGGCACTGAAGACGGCGATAAGGACGAATCCGCCGAGGAAGTTGCGCACGTAGTTACCACCGCTGAGCATCTGCTGGGTGTATTGCTCGTCCACGTCCACCATTGTAGGGAAGGGCAATACAAACATCATGGGAGCCATCACCGTGCCGGTAGCATATTTGGCCCACTGGTTGCCTCGGGCTGTTTGAGACAAACGCTTGTTGGTTTGGTTTGTATCACGTTCTTCCCATAAACCTTCGGATTCGTTGATAATGGTGCCGCCTGTTAGCATTGTTGCAGCCAATACTCCCCATGCAATGAGCATGATACGTTTCCATCGTCCAATAACGCTGGTGTTCGTGAAAACCAGTGCTGTGGCAATTGAAAAAACAGCTGCGGCACCTAATACAGTACGGAAGGTAAACAATGAGAGTGCCAGCAATACAGGTATGACAATAGTGAACACGTTATATTGGCGCGAGCGAATCAGATAGTCGGCCCTTTCCAGATAGGCCACCATCAAGAATACCATTTCGGTTTCCTTCAGGTGCAGGCCGCAATAGAAAATAAGGTTTGGCATAAAACAAGCCATAATGGCAGCCAACCTGCCCCCTTCCTCCCCGATGTTGCGTTTTGCTAGATTATAAATGAGCAATACGGTAGCGGTACTCCAAAGGGCCTTGATGACACGTGTGACGAAGATGTTGGGTCCGATGAGTTTATACAGGTAGGTGAGGTAAAGAATATACCCCGAGTCAGATAATGCTTTGACGTTTCCAAACAGATAGCCATTAACTACAGACCATTTTGTTGTAGACAACCATGCTCCGTCCTCCCAATAACCAAGTGAGTCTGCGGCAGCGAACTCAAAGGGAATGCCCGTTTGGGCGATGTAGAAGAAGTAGCTGAATATGACCCATACAATACGAAGACCTAGAGAGGATAGGGCAAGGTAAAGCAAGAATTTCTTATATGGAATCTCTTTCCATTTTTTGCTGCAATACGCTGTCAAGAGGAAAAACCCGACAACCCCCACAATGCCCATGATGATGTATGTCATCGACATGGCGAAACGAATGAAAAATAATGTCACTGCCGCCAGAGAGCCTAGGTAGAGGTAAATGGCTTTGTAGGATATTTGTTTTGGAAGATATGGTATCATCCTATTAGTTTTCGTTTTATTTTTATAAGGCGAGTCATATTTTGCTGTCCGATGATGCTGCGCACGAAAGACTTCCAATTGCCTTTGCCTTTGCTCCAAGAGGCCAACCCCCTGTGTTCGCAGTAGGTGTTTTCGGTGCGGATATATTCCCCTGTAGTGTGTCGTGGCGAGAAGTAATCAACGGGGAAGACGTGCAGGTCTTTGTAGTCTTGCTCAGAACCATCCTGTCGTAGGCCGTTAGCAGTCATAATGGCGGTAAGACGTTGTACGTTTGTGGTGAGGTCGGGCATGCCGTCGGGGCGTATGAAATGTAATTTGCTATATGCTGCAAGCATTTCTTTGACCCATTGTCCATGTGGCTCCGATGCGCACACCCCCATCATCACTGGCAGGTGTTTACTGCCCTCGAATCCTGCAAAGGCATGGTAATGCAGCAACTCATCAAAGGGTTTGTAGATTTCAAAATCTACATCCATGTACAGCCCACCTTCTCGTTCCAGAGCCCACAAGCGTACATAATCACTGACAAAAGCATACTTGCCACACTCGTAAGCCTCTTTGGTATAGGGAGTGCTTTTGACATCGAAATTATCCTCATTCCACAGTTTATACTCCCAGTCAGGCATCTTTTCATGCCATGAAGCGATGCAGTCCAGCGCAAGTTGAGGCATCTCGCCTCGCCCAAACCAGCAGTGGTGTATCGTTTTGGGTATCATATTCCGAGTAACTTCAGTGAGGCCTCCGGAGTGCCGTGTTGAAGCCAGTAGTCATGCACATTGGCCTCCATCCGGTGTCTGTAGTCGGGATGGGAAAGCATATACTTTATGTCCTCAACCATCTCCTCTTGTGTGACACCGGTGAAGTGGATGTGATGGCCGTGGACGAGGGGTGACGGCAGGTCGTTCGATAGCGGTGTGGATAGAATGGCCTTGCCGAGGGCCATATATTCTCCAAGTTTCCATCCGTGACAATCCCAGTAGGCTGGAGTGTTGAACACGAGTGTGGATTCTTTTGTCTTGTTGAGGCAGGTGTGACTGGGGATGCGTTCCGAAAGGCAATCGGAGAAAATAGAGGCGGATGGGTTGCCGGGTGAGGCAGCCAGCCCTCCCTCGAAGATAATGTCAGGCCCCAACGTGCGGCAGGCTCTGATGAAACTGGCACGTCGCAGGTTGACGCCTTCGTTGTTGCGGTTCCACTCGTCGCTTTGCCACAAGGTGGAAAGATGGAAGATATAGTTTCCACGTGCCTGTTGCGGGAAATACTCTTGTAGTTGAGGCCGTTGTAGCATCCTTCGCCAGCATCCGAGGTATTTGCGCTTGGGACGGCGGGTACGTGTCATACCCAGGGCTGCATTTGCCCATGCTCGCAAAGGATGGGTGTAGCGGACGGCAAACGACGGGCATAAGGGGATAAGTTTTCCTTGTAAGTTTTCCGGCGTCTTGCCCCAGTTGGCATTGACGCTGCCGTAGACATCGCTCCATTCGTACAGCGACTCGTTGATTTTATAACTGTCGTTTGTATCAATGACATAGCGCCTTTCACGTGCCCCTTCTTTTACAATAAAACGCATGGTACGTGTGGCTCGGTCGGCATCCGACAGTCCCCTGAATGCATGACGGTTGAAAGCCACATTAGAATATCCATAGCGGTCGATGAGTCCTTTGATGTAGAAGCTCATGTACTGAATATCGTCCTCCGGGTCAACAAAGATTCTCATCAAATAATGTATTTTTCTGTGGCGTGATCCCGATGGATGATGCGTGCAGGATTGCCAACGACAATGGAATGGTCGGGGATATCGAAGTTGACAAATGTCAAAGGAGCAATAAGGACATCGTTTCCGATATGGATATCTCCCACGATGCAGGCGTTGCTACCCACCCATACGCTATTCCCAAGTGTTGGACACCCTGCTCTTTTGCCACGAAGTTCTGCTCCAATAGTACAACCATGATACAGTGAACAATTCTCGCCTAATACGGCATTTCCATTGATTGCGATATTAAAGGGATGATGTAAGACAAAGCCTGCTCCTATTTGGGTGTTGTAATGTATATCCAGTCCTAGCATGTTTGTTGAATACCGAAGCAACAAGCGAGGAATAGGTGGTTCATCCGCTAAATGGGTAGGTGGCATCGTGTAGCGATAGCAGTTTGAGTTTGAAGAAGTCCAAGTCCCTGTAGCCATAGGCCTGACGTTTCATTGTCTTGATTTTGTTGTTGATGCCTTCGAGTTTTCCGTTGGTGAT
>JAFURZ010000017.1 GCA_017480785.1 Bacteroidales bacterium | reverse complement strand
GCAGCAGGCAAATGCTACCCTCTACCCACTTCCCACTACCCACTCCAATATTACCCATCGTTTTCAAGTTTCAATTTTCAATTTTCAATTGTTCATGTGTTCCTCGCTCCACCGCTCTGGATTCTCGCGCCACGCGGCGAGGCTCTCGAGGTCCTCGGGCCGGATATAGTCCTGCTCCTTCGCCACCCCTATCAAGGTGTCGTAGTTCGTCAGCGTCACAAGCTCCACATCCTCCTTCGCGAAATTGTCGGCAGCCACCTGCAGTCCGTAGGTGAATATCGCAGCCATCCCCTTCACCACGCATCCCCTCTCGCGCAACGCCTTCACCGCTATCAGCGAACTCTTGCCCGTCGACACCAGGTCCTCTATCACCACCACCGACTGACCCTCGTGGATTTCTCCCTCAATCTGGTTCGTCAGCCCGTGGCTCTTCTGCTCCGACCGCACATAGACGAACGGCTTGCCAAGCTCCTGCGCCACCAGCGCTCCCTGCGCGATGCCGCCGGTCGCCACGCCCGCCACCACGTCCACATCGCCCCACGTCTCGCGGATGACCTCCACAAATCGCTGGCGGATAAACGTGCGTATCTCCGGATACGACAAAGTGACCCGATTGTCACAATAAATGGGCGATTTTCGCCCCGATGCCCACGTGAAAGGATGCTCGTTATTCAGCTTTACCGCTTTCACTGTCAATAAGAAATTGGCCGTCCTTGCGGCCATGTCCGTGTAGTTGTTCATGCTGCAAAAATACAAAAAAAATCACATCCCGTAAAAATATTTTTATCAACTCTATACGAACACCCACCTCCGTCACCTCTCGATAAATGTTAAAAACCATCATAATAAAAGTTAAATTAAGCCGAATATAAACAACTATCAAGAAAAACACAACCGCATTCCGCCACCTTGGAATCCCCTCGTCCACCCCCTCTCCACTCCCCACATCCTCCCCCATTTTTACGGTAGTATTACGCTAGTATTACGGTAGTATTACGCTTTTAAACCGTAATACTACCGTAATACTAGCGTAATACTACCGTAGAAATGGCAAGGGAAGCAGCGTGTTTGAGGGTCGTATTTCGGAATATGGTTGAAAGAGGAGGTTTGGTTCGGAGAACCGGGAGTTGGATGGGTCGGGAAAAGAAGTCCTGTTTAACAATTAAAACTTGGTTCCGTCGGACGGAGAGGGAGGTGGAAATGGGGAAATTTGCGGATGGTGAAAAAATAAATTTGGCAGAATGAAAAAAGATGTTTACATTTGTAAATTACTTTTTGGAAAGAAAAATAATAAAATATTCACTATATGAAGAAATTAACACTCTCATTACTTGCGCTGGCCACGCCAATTTTGGCATCGGCAAGCGAGGCAGACCTGCAAATGCCGCAGGGATTTGCCACTAACGAAACTGCATCGATTCTGTACTGGGGCTTTGCCGTGGTCATCCTGGGACTGCTGTTCGGTTTCTGGCAGTTCAGCAAAGTCCGCAAACTGAAGGCTCACCGGTCGATGCTTGAAATCGGAAACGTAATCTTCAAGACCTGTTCGACCTACCTGAAACAGCAGGGCAAGTTCCTGTTGCTGCTGTTTGTCTTTATCGGTGCTGCGATAGCGCTGTACTTCGGCGTGCTGAGCCACATGCCTGTAGGCAGCGTGCTGCTGGTGCTGGCGTGGACGGTCATCGGTATATTGGGTTCCTACGGTGTGGCGTGGTTCGGCGTGCGGATGAACACGTATGCGAATGCGCGCATGGCTTTCGCAAGTCTGCGTCGCCGTCCGCTTGACCTGCTGAACATCCCGCTGCGTGCGGGCATGAGCATCGGCATTGTGCTGATTTGCATCGAGCTGGTGCTGATGCTGGTCATCCTGCTGTTCATGCCCGAGGAGCTGGCCGGGAGCTGCTTCATCGGCTTCGCCATCGGCGAGAGCCTGGGCGCCTCGGCGCTGCGTATCGCGGGCGGTATTTTCACGAAGATTGCCGACATCGGGAGCGACCTGATGAAGGTGGTGTTCAAGATTGGTGAGGACGACCCGCGCAACCCCGGCGTCATCGCCGACTGCACGGGCGACAATGCCGGCGACAGCATCGGACCGACGGCCGACGGCTTCGAGACCTACGGCGTGACCGGTGTGGCCCTCGTGAGCTTCATCCTGCTGGCCGTGCCGACGGAGTACCAGGTGCCGCTGTTGGTGTGGATTTTCGTGATGAGGATTCTGGGCATCGTGGCGTCGGTGCTGGCCTACTATGTGAACGGCGCGATTGCGCGGGCACGCTACGCGAAGGCCGACGACCTGGACTTCGAGCAGCCGCTGACGAGCCTGGTGTGGATTACGAGTGTGCTGAGTATCTGCGGCACGTTCCTCG
The DNA here is from genome assembly GCA_017480785.1 of Bacteroidales bacterium. GTDB lineage: Bacteria > Bacteroidota > Bacteroidia > Bacteroidales > P3 > Colimorpha. Next base: position 9,938 of record JAFURZ010000017.1, on the reverse strand, counting down.
CGAGCTATTTCATGCTGAAGGACACCCTGCCCGGCAACGCATGGCTGGCACTGGCAGTCATCATCAGCTGCGGCACGCTGGGTGCGGCTTTGATACCTGAGCTTACCAAGGTCTTCACGTCGCCCAAGTCGAAGCATGTGCACGAGGTGGTGACGGCTTCGGAGCAGGGCGGCGCGAGCCTGAACATATTGAGCGGCCTGGTGGCCGGCAATATGAGCGCCTTCTGGACCGGCCTGGTATTCTTCGTTCTGATGCTGCTGGCCTATATGGCCACGGTGGGCTTCGACCTGACGGCCGTGCTGCCGCAGTATGCCTCCATCTTCGCCTTCGGCCTGGTGGCCTTCGGCATGCTGGGTATGGGCCCGGTGACGATTGCGGTGGACAGCTACGGCCCCGTGACCGACAACGCGCAGAGCGTGTATGAACTGAGCCTGATAGAGGACGACGTGGAGAAGACCACCCGCGAGGTGGAAGAGGAGTTCGGCTTCAAGCCCGACTTCGAGAAGGCCAAATACTACCTTGAGGCCAACGACGGCGCGGGCAACACCTTCAAGGCTACCTCGAAGCCCGTGCTGATAGGCACGGCAGTGGTGGGAGCCACGACGATGATATTCAGCCTCATCCTTATGATACAGAAGACTTTGGGCATAGACCCCTCGACGATACTCAACCTGCTGAATCCCTACAGCATTCTGGGCTTCATTCTGGGCGGCTGCGTCATCTACTGGTTCACGGGTGCGAGCATGCAGGCCGTGACGACCGGTGCAAACCGTGCGGTGGAGTATATCAAGGAGAACATCAAGCTTGACGCAAATGCGCCGAAGAAGGCCGATGCGCAGAAGAGCCAGGAGGTGGTGAAGATTTGCACGAATTATGCCCAGCGTGGCATGATTAACATCTTCATTGCCATCTTCTGCTTTGCGCTGGCTTTTGCCTGCCTGTCGAGCCCCGAGAGCATCGGTGGCCAGAATGCCGTCTGCCTCTTCATCTCCTACCTTATCAGCATTGCCGTCTTCGGCCTCTTCCAGGCCATGTTCATGGCCAACGCCGGCGGTGCATGGGACAATGCGAAGAAGGTGGTCGAGGTGGATATGAAGGCCAAGGGAACAGCTCTGCACGATGCGAGCGTGGTGGGCGACACGGTGGGCGACCCGTTCAAGGATACCTCCAGCGTGGCCCTGAACCCCATTATCAAGTTCACCACCCTCTTCGGCGTGCTGGCCATGGAGATAGCCATCAGCGAAGGCTTCCGCGGGCTGGCGCCGTGGTTCGGCGTGGGCTTCCTCGTGGTGGCGCTGGTGTTTGTGTACCGTTCGTTCTACAGGATGAGAATCAAGCAATAATGGATAATTTGTTTAATAACATAATTGAGTAATTATGAAAAAGATTGCATTCATTGTCTTGGCGGCGGCGGCAGTGCTGCTGTCGTCGTGCAGCAAAGAGGACAAGATGCTGCTGCAGCACCCCTACCGGTTGCAGGGCGAACTGAGTCCTAGTTTCGGCCTTCCGGTAATCAGCAACGGACAGCTGAACCTGTATGACCTGTTGACATCGTTCGACGGCACCTTCGAGGGTCTGATTACGGACGACAACACGATTACGTTCGAGTACATCGACACTATCCGCGAGACCATCCCCATCGGAGGCATGATTGCCAAAGGGGGACAGAAAGGACTGAAGAAGGGCGCACGGGTGAGCCATCAGGCGAAGAGCACGACGCCGTATATCACACGCGACACGGTCATCGAATACTCGATTCCCATCGACTTCTTCGACAAGGCGGATATGCAGTCGCTGGTGGACGGAAACATGACAATCAACGAACTGCGGTTCAAGATGGATGCGGTGGTGCAGGGAGCCTGCCCTCCGAATGTGGACTCGGCCCTGCGAGCTTACGTCAGCGCCCGATTCGACAATGTCACCATCCAGTACACAGGACACGACTACCAGACGCACTCCTTCTCGGGTTTTTCGAGCCAGTCGCTGGTGTTGGACGACATCATAGAGGGTGGCACGGTGAGATTCGACAGTGTGAACATGGCCGAGATAGTGAACAGCCTGCCGCGCAGCATCACAGCCGGCTTCCACATGCATGTGGAGGTGGACTCGGGCCTGGTGCTCGACAACCTGGGGCTGCTGACGGACACGACGGGCATCAACTCGTTCAATGCCCTGCTTGACAGCCTTCGGATGACGTCAATCACCATCGGTGCCAACATGCAGGTGCTGCTTCCCTTCGAGGTGCGCATTGGCGGACTGCCCTACAGCTACGACCTGGTGCTGAACGGCAACGAAGAGAATAGCGACGGGAGCGCGATATTCGACCAGCTCGACTCGATACTGAACAGCCTGCTGGGCGAAGGTGCGGTGAGCTTGGATTCGTCGAAAGTGGCGGCCATACTGAAGTTCTCGAACGGCATACCGCTTGACCTCACGCTGAGCGGCACCCTGGTGGACGGCAACGGAGTGGAGAACTACGTGCTCTTCAACAGCCAGCGGATAGCCTCGGCCGTGACGGGACCCGTGGAAGGCCGTCCGGGAGTGGTGCAGGCCGTCAGGGACAGCACGACGATAGTGTCTATCGACCTCAACGTGGAGGCCCTGGAGCGGCTGACGCAGGCCAGCAAACTGCGGCTGCGGCTTGTCATGGCGACGCCCGACTTCAGCACCGACCCGAGCTACAAGATGGTCAAGAAGGACGACTATCTGAAGGTGAAGATGATGGTGAAGCTGGACCCGACCATCAATGTCGACATGCTGCTGTTCGACGGCTTCGGCAATGGACTCAGCGGACTGCCGGTGATTGGAGGAATGTTTGGCAATAACGAATAAAAGCAACAGGAGGACACAACCATGAAGAAAAGCATAAGCATACTGGCAGCCCTCTTGCTGCTTGCCACCGGAGCCGCAAAGGCACAATACAACGAGACCAACAACCTGTTCTATTTCGCCCATCGGTCGCCGCAGAGCAACCAGCTGAACCCGGCGTTCTTCCCGTCGGCGTTCTACCTGTCGCTGCCGGGCGTCACCAGCATGCAGCTGGGACTGCCGTTGTCGATAGGCGACATCGTGACCTACGACTCGACACAGGAGGCCAACATCATCGATCTGAACCGCATGCTCGACAATCTGGGCGAGAGCAACCAGTTCCGCTTCGGATTCGACATGAACGCTTTGGGATTTGGCATGAAGATAGGGCCGGTGTTTGTCGATGCCAACATACAGCTGCGCAGCTACTTCAACCTGGGGATACCTGTGAGCGTCATCAACACGGTGCTGAAAGGCAATGTGAACGACGACGGGACGGCCATCCCCGAGGTGACGCTGCTGGACGGGGACCTGTTCAACATGCAGATGTACGCTGAAGCGAGCATCGGCGCCGGCATGAAGATACCGCTGACCGGCTTGACGGTGGGTGCCCACGTGAAGCTTCTGTCGGGATTGGTGAACATGCAGACCGACAACACGAAGGTGACCTTCGAGACAGAAGAAGATTATGAAACCGTGCGCGCACGCGTGTACTATGAGATAATGGGCTCATCGGTGGTGCCGATAGATACTACCAAGGAGTTGAACGAGATGTTCAAGGGACTCGACGTCCGGGACATGGCCCTGAGCCTGATTGACCTCAGCGGAGGCAACACCGGCATAGCCTTCGACCTGGGCGCCCGGTACGACTTGGGTATCTTTTCCTTCTCGGCGGCCCTCAACGACCTCTCGGCCGGTATCCACTGGCAGAAGAACGTGGTCAGCCTGGTGCCCAAGAACGGTCAAGGGACCATCGAGTTTGACGGTATGGACATCAACAACCTGCTGGACCACGGTACCATCAATGCCGACTCGCTGAAGATGTACCTGCAAGACCAGCTGAACGGGATGGCTCCTACGTTCAAGGTCGACTCGGCCGACTACTGGTACTGCGTGCCCACCAAGCTGAACCTCGGTGCCAGCGTGAACCTGGGCCTCCTGAAGGCGGGCATCCTCTTCCACGGACAGTGGGACCGCGGATTGCTGAGCAAGAATACCTACAGCAGCCTGTCGGAAGCCGTGGGCGACGCACAGGCGAACTACAACGAGGTGAAGAACACCTTCCGCTTCAACACCACGTTGTCGGCAAGCGTGAACCTCTTCAACTGGTTTGAACTGATAGTGGGCTCGTCGATGGTCTACGACGGTCACAGCAAGATAACTCTCGACAACTTCCTCAACCCCGGTGTGGGCATCATCTTCACCCCTGCCACCTTGGTGCAGGCCTACGTGATGATGGACTATGCCAGCAGCATGTACCTGACCCAGATGAAGGCCTTCAACTTCAAGCTGGGCTTCAATATGCTCATCGGTAAAAACAGCAGCACCAGAATACTTTAATGAATATTATCGCCATAGTAGGACGGCCCAACGTGGGCAAGTCGACCCTCTTCAACCGGCTCACGGAGAGCCGTGATGCCATCGTGGACCCCACCGCGGGCGTCACACGTGACAGGCAGTACGGTCATGCCGACTGGAACGGGAAGCACTTCTCGCTCATCGACACGGGCGGTTATGTGATGGGGGGCGACGACACCTTCGAGGTGGAGATACGCAAGCAGGTGGGGTTGGCCATCGACGAGGCCGACGTCATCCTTTTTGTCGTGGATGCCCGCGAGGGGCTGACGCCGATGGACGAAGACGTGGCCGACATGCTGCGGCGCCAACCCAAACCGGTGGTGCTGGCGGTCAACAAGGTCGACAACGCCGCGCAGATGGATGCCTTGGGAGAATTCTACAGCCTCGGACTGGGCGACCCCTACCCCATCGCCGGCATCACCGGCAGCGGCACGGGCGACCTGCTCGACGTGCTGGTCAAGGACTTCGCCGACGGCGAGGAGGACCCCAACGACGGCCTGCCCCGCATCGCCGTGGTCGGTCGGCCCAACGTGGGCAAGAGTTCGTTCATCAACACCATCACCGGCCAGCAACGCTCGGTGGTGACGCCAATAGCAGGCACCACCCGCGACAGCATCTACACGCGCTACAACCTCTTCGGATTCGACTTCAACTTTGTCGACACCGCCGGTCTGCGACGCAAGGCCAAGGTGAACGAGGACCTGGAGTTCTACTCGGTCATGCGCTCGGTGCGCGCCATCGAGGCGGCCGACGTGTGCATCCTGATGCTCGACGCCAGCCAGGGACTGGAGCAGCAGGACCTGAACATCTTCTCGCTCATCCAGCGCAACCACAAAGGAGTGGTGGTGGTGGTCAACAAGTGGGACCTGGTGGAGAAAAGCACCAACACCCACCGAGACTTCGAGAAACTCATCAAGGAACGCATAGCGCCCTTCGACGATGTGCCGGTCATCTTCACCTCAGTCATCAACAAGCAGCGCATCTTCAAGGTGCTGGAGACGGCCCGGGCCGTGTATGAAGCCCGCAGCCGCCGCATCTCCACGTCGGACCTGAACGACCAGCTGCTGCCCATCGTCAAAGAGCAGAACCCGCCGCCGTCGGTGAAGGGCAAATGGGTGAAGATAAAATACATCACCCAGCTGCCGACTCCCTACCCGCAGTTTGTGTTCTTCTGCAACCTGCCGCAGTACATCCGCGACCCTTACAAGCGCTTTGTCGAGAACCGTATGCGCGAGATGTGGGACTTCCACGGGGTGCCCATCACCATCTACTTCCGTGCGAAATAGGGCGCAGGAGGGAGATTGGCACGCTTTTTGCTTGAATGAAAACGAACAATTAAAAACAGATAACACATTATGAAAGTCACAGAACAGAATTTCGACGAACTGATGAACGCCGGCCTGCCGGTGATGATTGACTTCGGAGCCACCTGGTGCGGACCCTGCAAGGCCTTGGCGCCCCGCATCGAGGAAATCGAGAAGGAATACGAGGGGAAAGCCATCGTGGGTACCGCCGACGTGGACGAGTGCAGCGACCTGGCCGCCCGCTTCCGTATCCGCAACGTGCCGACCGTCCTCTTCTTCAAGGGCGGCGAGATGAAAGACAAGAGCGTGGGCCTCGTGGCCAAAGAGACCCTTGCCGAGAAGCTCAACGCACTGATGTAAAGATGAAAGTGGAAAGCGGAAAGTGGAAAGACAACGCTGCGCAGACCGCGTCGGCAACCTCTCCACTTTCCACTTTCCACTTTCCACTGGCCAAATCCCTCGACTTCTTTGCCCGGCAAGTGGTCGAGGGATTTATCACTGGGCGGCACAAGAGTCCTTTCCACGGTTTCTCGGCCGAGTTTTCCGACTATCGGCAATACAACAGCGGCGAGAGCACCCGGCATATCGACTGGCACCTCTACGGCCGCACCGACCGGCTGTATGTGAAGCAGTTCGAGGAGGAGACCAACCTGCGCTGCCAGCTGCTTGTCGACCACAGCACGTCGATGCTGTTCCCCCTCGAGCGGCACGGCGATGCCGACCATCCCAACAAACTCACCTTCGCCGTCTATGCATCGGCCGTACTCATCGAGCTGTTGCACCGCCAGCGCGACGCCTTCGGGCTGACGTTGCTCGGCGACGGCATCGACCTCAACACGCCCTGCCGTTCCAACGCCGTCCACCAGCGCTGGCTGCTGGGAAAGCTCGACAGCCTCCTGCAACCTGTCGACGCCGAGCACCGTCCCCTGCGCGGCACCGCCCTGGCCGAGGACATCCACCTGGTGGCCGAACAGCTGCACCGCCGCTCGCTGGTGGTGCTGTTCACCGACGCCTTCGTGCACCCCGGGGAGCAGGAGCCCCTCTTCGACGCCCTGCGCCACCTGCGCCACAACAAGCACGAGGTCATCCTCTTCCACACCTTCGACCGTGCCCACGAGCTCGACCTGGCCTACGACGCGCGGCCGCACCAATTCATCGACCTCGAGACGGGTCGCCGGCTGCGGCTGCAACCCGACGAGGTGGCCGCGGCCTACAGCCGCGAGATGCACGCCTTGCAGGCCGACCTGCAGCAGCACGCCCTGCAGTACCACATCGACTACGTGCCGGTCGACGTATCGCTCGGGTTCAACCAAGTGCTCCTCCCCTTCCTCCTGAAACGGAGCCGGTTATAACCTCCCGTCCCCTCCCCATCGGCGCCCAGCCTCCGCACCCATTTCTACGGTTGTTCTTTTACTGTTCTTTTATTGTTCTTTTACAAAAAGCGTAAAACTACCGAAGAACAACCGAAGAACAACCGAAGAAAACCCAGAGGATATGGGGGGATTTCTACGGTAGTATTACGGTAGTTCGACTACAGTTCGACTTGGGAAAAGCGTAATACTAGCGTAAAACGCAAGTTGAACTGAGGTTGAAACCCCAGAGAATGTGGGGGTTGGAAGGAGGAGAAAATTATTTTTTCCGGAGGCATACGATATTTTTTTTTCTGTCGTTATAGGAGGAAAAAAGGAGGAAAAAGATGAAGTTATCGCAATTCAGATTCAATCTGCCGAAGGAGCTGATCGCCGAGAAGCCTGTTCGCAACCGCGACGAGGCGCGCATGATGGTGCTGCACCGCGAGAGCGGAGAGGTGGAGCATCGGCTGTTCAAGGATTTGATTGAGTATGTGGAGGAGGACGATGTGGTGGTGGCCAACAACACGCGTGTGTTTCCGTCGCTGCTGGAGGGAGAGAAGGAGAAGACGGGAGCGCGGATAGAGGTGTTGTTGCTGCGAGAGCTGAACGAGGAGATGCGCTTGTGGGACGTGATAGTGGACCCGGCGCGCAAGATAAGGATAGGCAACAAGTTGTATTTCGGCACGAACGATGCGCTGGTGGCGGAAGTGGTCGACAACACGACGAGCCGCGGGAGGACGATACGTTTCCTTTTCGACGGCACGCACGAGGAGTTCATCAGCATTGTGCGCGGGATGGGGCGTACGCCGCTCCCGGACGAGCTGCGTAGGTTGCGCGACATAGAGAAGAGCGACGCGGAGAACTACCAGACCATCTATGCGAAGAAGGAGGGTTCGGTGGCTGCGCCGGTGGCGGGGCTGCATTTCAGCCGCGAGCTGCTGAAGCGGTTGGAGATTAAGGGTGTGCGATGGGAGGAGCTGACGCTGCACACGGGTATGGGCGAGTTCAAGCCGATAGAGGTGGAGGACTTGTCGAAGCACCGGATGGATGCGGAGGAGATGCACCTGGACGAGGGGGTGTGCGACGCGATTATGACGGCGAAGGGTAGCGGGCACCGGGTGTTGTGTGTGGGTACGACGACGATGCGGGCGATAGAGAGTGCGGTGACGATACCTGGGACGGTGCGACCGTACGACGGGTGGACGAACAAGTTCATTTTCCCGCCGCACGAGTTCACGATAGCGGATATGATGGTGACGAATTTCCACCACCCGATGAGCAGCCAGTTTATCATGGTGAGTGCGTTTGCTGGGCCGGAGCTGCTGATGGAGACGTACCAGACTGCCATCAAGGAGAAGTACCGCTTTTCGACTTACGGAGACGCGATGCTGATAGTATGACACCGCTGGCGGAACTGTTGCGTCCGAGGACTTTGGACGAGTATATAGGGCAGGAGCACCTGACGGGGAGGGGAGCTGTGCTGCGGACGTTGATTGAGGGTGGCCAGATTCCGAGTATGATTTTCTGGGGCCCGCCTGGTGTGGGCAAGACTACGCTGGCGATGATTATCAGCCGGACGCTGGAGCGCCCGTTCCACACGTTGAGCGCCATCAGCAGCGGGGTGAAGGAGGTGAGGGAGGTGATAGGAGCGGCGCAGGAGGAGGAGGGTGCGATTTTGTTCATTGACGAGATACACCGTTTCAACAAGGCGCAGCAGGACTCGCTGCTGGGGGCTGTGGAGCGTGGTACGATTACGCTGATAGGAGCGACGACGGAGAATCCGAGTTTCGAGGTGATACCGGCGTTGCTGAGCCGGTGCCAGGTGTATGTGCTGAAGGATTTCGGGGAGGAGGATATGCGGCGGCTGATAGAGAGCGCGGTGAGATACTATGCCGGGCAGGGTGTGCAGGTGGAGGTGCAGGAGGAGGAGGCGCTGATGCGCATCAGCGGGGGCGACGCGAGGAAGCTGCTGAACGCGATGGAGCTGGTGGTGAATAATAAAGTGGGTAGTGGGCAGTGGGTAGTGGGTAGCACAGAGGGTCATATGAATAAAGTGGGTAGTGGGCAGTGGGTAGTGGGTAGCACAGAGGGTCAAATGCTACCCACTACCCACTACCCACTACCCACTGTCACAATAGACAATGCCAGCGTGACGTCGGTGATACAGCAGAACCTGGCTTATTATGACAAGGGCGGGGAGATGCATTATGACATTATCTCGGCGTTCATCAAGAGCCTGCGTGGGAGCGACCCGAACGGGGCGGTGTACTGGCTGGCGCGGATGATTGAGGGTGGAGAGGACCCGCTGTTCATTGCGCGGAGGATGCTTGTCTTCGCGAGCGAGGATGTGGGGAATGCGAACCCGAATGCTCTGCTGCTGGCGAATGCGACGTTCGACGCGGTGAGCAAGATAGGGTATCCGGAGTGCAGAATCAATTTGTCGCAGTGTGCGTGCTACCTGGCGTGCTCGGCGAAGAGCAACGCGACGTATATGGCGCTGGAGCGGGCGCAGGGGGCGGTGCGGAGGTGGGGAGACCTGCCGGTGCCGCTACACATCAGGAACGCCCCGACGAGGCTGATGAAGGAGCTGGGCTACGGGAGCGGGTACAAGTATGCGCACGATTACGAGGGGAGTTTCACGGAGCAGGAGTACCTGCCGCAGGGGCTGGAGGGCACGAGGTTCTACGAGCCGGGAGACACGCCACGGGAGCAGGACACGCGCAATGGTCTGCGAGCGCGCTGGGGGGAGAAGTACGGGTATTGAGGAATTGAAAATTGAAAATTGAAAATTGAAAATTGAAAATTAGAGATTGAAGATTAGAAATTAGAAATTAGAAAAAACTACAATTATCACTTTTCAATTTTCAATTTTCAATTATCGACCCACTGGTCGACG
>JAFURZ010000016.1 GCA_017480785.1 Bacteroidales bacterium | reverse complement strand
GGTCACCCCGCTGGGCGGCGGGCGCTATGCCGCCGACCTCTCCGCGCGCCCCGACGGTACATACATCCTCGTCCTCGTCGCCGACGACCACCGCGCCTACCGCGCCACCGTCATCCTCCAACGCTGACGCCCCGCCGCCCCTCGGGCTCTCCTCCACCCGCCACATCCTCTGGGTGTTCTTCGGTTGTTCTTCGGTAGTTTTACGCTTTTTTGTAAAAGAACAGTAAAAGAACAATAAAAGAACAGCAAAAGAACAACCGAGGAAACGGCAGGGGAAACCGGGCGGGCTATCTTTTTTGTGCCTATGTTGTAAAAAAGTTGTATCTTTGCAGTTTGATTTACGACAGCGATGAGTGAAAAGATATATATTGAAACCTATGGTTGTCAGATGAATTTTGCCGACAGCGAGGTGGTGGGTGCCATTCTGCAAAAGGGTGGATACGACCTGTGCACCACGCTCGAGGAGGCCGATTTCGTGCTGATAAACACCTGCGCCATCCGCGACAATGCCGAGCAGCGTGTGCGCCACCGTGTGCGCGAGTTGCGTGCCGAGCAGGGGCGCCGCCGTCAGCTGCGGATAGGTATTCTGGGGTGCATGGCCGAGCGGCTGCAGAGCCAGCTGATGGCCGAGGAGGACAATGTGTCGCTCGTGTGCGGTCCCGACGCCTACCGCCGCCTGCCGGAGTTGCTGCAGCAGGTGCGCCACGCCTCCACGGGGAGCCGTGACAGGGCCGCTGCGGTGGAGCTGAGCACCACCGAGACCTATGACGACATCGAGCCGGTGCGGCTGGGCAGCAACGGCATCTCGGCCTACATCAGCATTATGCGCGGCTGCCAGAACTACTGCGCCTACTGTGTGGTGCCCTACACCCGCGGTCGCGAGCGTTCGCGTGACCCGCAGACCGTGGTCGACGAGGCCCGCTCGCTGTTCGACCGCGGCTACCGCGAGGTGACCCTCCTGGGACAGAACGTGAACTCGTACAAGTGGGTAGTGGGTAGTGGGGAGTGTGTTGTTGGTTTTCCTGAGCTGATGGACCGCGTGGCCGCCATAGACCCGGGCCTGCGCGTGCGCTTCGCCACGTCGCACCCCAAGGACCTCAGCGACGAGCTGCTGCGTGTGATGGCGGCCCATGGGAACATCTGCCGCTGCATACACCTGCCCGTGCAGAGCGGGAGCAACCGCATGCTGAAGCTGATGAACCGCAAGTACACGGTGGAGTGGTACCTGGACCGCGTGGAGGCCATACGCCGCTTCCTGCCCGACTGCTCGATTACCACCGACGTCATTGCGGGCTTCAGCGGCGAGACCGAGGAGGACCACCAGGCCACGCTCGACCTCTTCCGCCGCGTGCGCTACGACTATGCCTACATGTTCAAGTATTCGCTGCGCGAAGGCACCTACGCCGCCCGCCACCTGGCCGACGACATCGCCGACGGGGAGAAGACGCGCCGGCTGAACGAGATTATAGCCCTGCAGGGCCAGATTGCCCTCGAGAACAACCGGCAGGAGGTGGGGCGCGAATACGAGGTGCTGGTGGAGGGCGAGAGCCACCGCTCGAAGGAGCGCCTCTTCGGGCGCAACAGCCAGAACAAGGTCCTTGTGTTCGACCGCGGCGACGCGGTGCCCGGCACCTACCGGCGCGTGCGGGTCAACGACTGCACGGCGGCTACGCTGCTGGGTGAGTTGGTTTAAGGTTTAAGGTTTAATGTTTAAAGTTTAGAGTTATGGCAAAAGAGAAGTTCTTCAAACGTCACCCCTGGGTGCTCCACTTGCTGCTGATGCTGGGAGTGTCGCTCGTGGTGCTGATGCTGGTGTTCCTGTTCATCCGCATCTATGCCCGCCAGGGCGAGGAATACGAGCTGCCCGACCTGGTGGGCAGCAACATTGCCGAGCTGAAGGCCGACAACCCCATCGGGCTCGACATTGTGGTGCTCGACTCGGTCTATCGTCCGGGGCAGGAGGGCGGCCGCATACTGACGCAGGACCCCAAGGGCGGCACCCGCGTCAAGAAAGGACGCAAGCTGTATATCACCATGACGGCCTTCTCGCCCGAGGACGCTGTGCTGCCCGAGCTGGCGGGCCTCACCGTGCGCCAGGCTGTCAGCGAGCTGCAGGCGTCGGGGCTCGCGTGCGGCCATCTGAAATTCGTGGAAGACCCCTATAAGAACAACGTCATAGAGCAGACCTGCAAGGGCAAGACCGTCTATGCAGGCCAGCAGATAGCGCGCGGGTCGGTCATCGACCTGGTGGTGGGCCTCGGCGACGGCACGGGCCGCAGCGTGGTGCCTTTCGTCATCGGCAAGACGGCCGACCGTGCGCGGCGCGACATTCAGGCGGCGTCGCTCAACGTGGGCCGCGAGCATTTCGGCGGCGTCAAAGACCGGCAGACGGCCGTCGTCGTCCGTCAGGACCCCGACTATACGGGCGTCAGCAAGTATGCCTACGGCTCGAAGGTGGACCTGTGGTATTCCGATGCCGACGCCGTCGATGTGGACCGCATGGTGCGCGAGTTCAAGGTGGACTCGAGCAAGATAGAGGACGAGGAGTTTATCAACGACGGACGCCCCACTCCCGAAGAGATTGAAAGCAAGGACGACTGGGCATGGTAAGACGCTGGCTCATACTGCTGCTTGCCTTGTCGTCGCTGACGCTGTCGGCGCAGGAGGTGCTGGTGCCGCTGCAGCGGCGGGCGCTGCCGCTCACGCAACGGCCGCACAAGGCGCAGCCGGCGGCGGTGAGCCTTCCTTTCTTCGACGACTTCGCCACCGGCACCCTCGACGCCACGCGGTGGCAGACGCCTAGCGGCGCCGCCGTCACCGACGACGTCAGCCCCCTGGCCCCCACTGTCGGGGTGGCCACCCTCGACGCCCTCGATGCCGACGGACGTCTCTATCCGCAGGCTACGACCTCGCTCTTCCCGGCCGACACCCTGCTTTCGCAACCCATAGTCCTCGACAGCCTGACGCCCGCCGACTCGGTGGTCTTCAGTTTCCACTATCTGCCCGGCGGCGGATACGGCAACATGTGGGAGCGGGTGGGGGAGTGCCCCGACCCGCAGGACAGCCTCTTCCTCGACTTCTACCGCCCGCAGGACAGCACGTGGGTCACCGTGTGGAGCCGCGGCGGCATCAGCGTCGACACGCTGATGGAGCACACGGGAACGGCCTGGCAGTATGTGGCCTTGCCGGTTGCCGACAGTGCCTATTTCCACACTTCGGCCGACAGCCTGCACCGCTTCTGCTTCCGTTTCCGGAGCTATGCGTCGCTCGAGAGCAGCCCCAAGGCCGGCAAGCCGGGCAACGGCGACTACTGGCACCTCGACTGTGTGCACCTCGACCGGGGTCGCGACATCGCCGCGGGCCCTGCTGTGCGCGACGTGGCCTTTGCCGCTCCGGCGCCCTCCATGCTGCGCCTCTACCGCGCCATGCCGTTCCGCCATTATTCGGCCTCCGACATGGCCGACGCGCTGGAAATGAAGATTGCCAACCGCTACACCTCGCCGCTGGCCTCGCACTATGCCTACGCCGTGTACGACACGCTGGGCAACGGGCTGCACAGCTACGACGGTGGCTTCGAGAATGCCCCGCCGCAGGCATTGCAGACCATCGCAGCTCATGCCCGTCCGGCGGTGGAATTTGCCTTCCCCCCGATGACGGAAGCGACAGACTACCTGGTGGTGCACACGGTGCGCGAGGGTACGGGCGGCGACGCCTTCCCGCTGAACGACACGGTGCGCTTCCGCCAGCGCTTTGCCGACTACTATGCCTACGACGACGGCAGCCCCGAGAACGGCTACGGCCTCACCTCGACCGCCGCACGTCTGTATCTGGCCTATCGCTTCGACCTGAGCGCCGCCGACACCCTTGCGGCGGTGGACCTGTACTTCAACTGCACCCTCGATTCGGGCAATACGGCCATCCCGTTCTACCTCACCCTTTGGAGCGTGGGCGACGACGGCCGGCCGGCAGAGGTGCTCTACTGCGACGAGAACCGCCGCCTGCCGCGCTATGCCTCCGATGCCGAGCCCACCGGATTTGTGCGCTACCCCCTGGAGGCTCCGGTGGTGGTCGACGGGCAGGTCTTTGTGGGCTTCGAGCAGCTGGGCAACGACTATCTCAACCTGGGATTCGACCGCAGCATGAACACCTCCGACCGCATCTGGTACCTCACGGGTACGGAATGGCAGCAGAGCATCCTCAGCGGCAGCCTCATGCTGCGGCCTGCTTTCGGCACGGCGGCCACGGCGGCTGTCGGCACTCCCCAGGCCATGTGTTCCAAGGTCTGGCCCAATCCCGCCAGCGAATGGGTGACGGTGGAGGGGATACCCGAGGGCTCGCGCGTGGAACTGTACGACATGCAAGGGCGAAAGGTGCTCGCGACGCACAGCCGCCAGCTTGCGACTGCAGGCTTGCCTGCCGGACTCTATCTCATCCGGATGCTCACGCCCGACGGTGACTCCCATACCGCAAAACTGATTGTCAAACACTGACCCATGGCTGAAGACCTGCAGGATATAGAACAGCAAGAACAAGAGCTCTACGAGCACCACCGCTTTGTGGTGGACCGCGGGCAGACGGCCGTGAGGCTCGACATCTACCTGCAGTCGCACCTCATGGGTATCTCGCGCAACAAGGTGCAGGCCGCCGCCAAGGCGGGCTGTGTGCGCGTCAACGACGCGTTGACCAAGCCCAGCTACAAGGTGAAGCCGCAGGACGTCATCACCGTGCTGTTGCCCGAGCCGCCCCACGAGTTTGAACTGCTGCCCGAGCCGATGGATATCCCCGTCGTGTACGAGGACGCCGACGTGCTGGTGGTTGACAAGCCCGCTGGCCTGGTGGTGCATCCGGGGGTGGGCAACTGGACCGGCACGCTCGTCAATGGTCTGCTGCACTACCTGAACCCGGCCAGCACCACGGCAGAAGACTGTGCCAACCGGCCGCTCCTCGTGCACCGCATCGACAAGGACACATCGGGGCTGATGGTCGTGGCCAAGACCGAGGAGGCACAGGTGATGCTGGCAAAGCAGTTCTTCGACCATACCATCGAGCGCAAGTACAACGCCCTTGTGTGGGGCGACTTCGACGACGACCACGGCACCATCGTGGGCAACCTGGCCCGCTCGCCCCGCGACCGCAAGACGATGGCCGTCTGCGACGACGAGCACGGCAAGCATGCCGTCACCCACTGGCATGTGTTGGAACGCTTCGGCTACGTCACCCTCGTCGAGTGTGTGCTGGAGACCGGCCGCACGCACCAGATACGTGCCCACATGCGCCATATCGGCCACCCCCTCTTCAGTGATGCCTCCTACGGCGGCGACGCTATTCTCAAAGGCACCACCTTCAGCCGCTACCGCCAGTTTGTGGAGAACTGTTTTGAAGTGCTTCCCCGCCAGGCATTGCATGCACGGATCCTTGGCTTCGAGCACCCGCGGACGGGCAAGCACGTGCACTTCGAGAGCCCCCTGCCGCCCGACTTCGCAGCCTGCCTCGACCGCTGGCGCAGCTATACGGCCTCTTCTGTATCGTAGTGTTTATCAGCTGTTTGCTTTGAGTTCAACTTGAGTTCGACTTGAATTCGAGTCGAACTCAAGTTGAATTCGTGTTAAACGATTGAAAACCAGGTGGGGTTTCAGAGGGCTTTCAGCCCGTCGGGGTGCTCCTCGTAGCGGCGTCCGCAGGAGCAGCTGAGGTCGGGGCCCAGCCGGCGTCCGCACTCGCATACCCATCCTATCTGGCGTGCCGGTACACCGGCGACGAGGGCATGGTCTTTGACGTCGTGGGCGACTACGGCGCCCGCGGCGACCAGGGCGCTGCGGCCTACGGTGTGGCCGCAGACAATGGTGCTGTTGGCTCCCAGCGAGGCTCCTTCCTTGACCAGGGTCTTGGCATAGACGCCATGGACGGGGAAGTGGGCGCGGGGGGTCACCACGTTGGTGAAGACGCACGACGGCCCGCAGAAGACATTGTCCTCCAGCTCGACACCCTCGTAGATGCTGACATTGTTCTGTATGCGCACCCCGTTGCCGATGCTGACGTTGTTGCCCACGTTGACGTTCTGGCCGAGCGAGCAGTGTTGCCCGATGCGGGCGCCGCGCTGGATGTGGCAGAAGTGCCACACCTTGGTCCCGTCGCCAATCAGCACGTCGTCGTCGACGTAGGATGATTCATGCACGAAGTAAGGCTTCTCTTCCATGGGTCAGTGCGTTTTAAAGAATTGTATGATGGTGTCGATGATGCGGTCCTGCTGGTCGGGGGCGAGCTCGGTGTGCATGGGGAGGGAGAGCACCTCGTCGGCGAGCCGCTCGGCCGTTGTGAGGTCGCCGCCAATGCGGCAGAGTCCCTGGAAGGCCGCCTGTCGATGCAGGGGCAGGGGATAGTATATCATGCTGGGTATGCCGTGGCCGGCAAGCCAGTCCTTCAGCTGGTCGCGCCGGTGGTCGGCAATACGCAGGGTGTACTGATGGTAGACATGGGTGCTGAACGGCATCTCGGTGGGGCAGACGAGCCCGTCGATGTCGCCGAGAGCGGAGGTGTAGCGGCGCGCCGCTGCGCGGCGCGCCGTATTGTACTCGTCGAGGTGGCGCAGCTTGACATCGAGCACGGCTGCCTGCATGGCGTCGAGGCGCGAATTGCAGCCGATGATGTCGTGGTGGTACTTCACCCGTTGGCCGTGGTTGGCAGCCATGCGGATGCGTTCGGCGAATGCTGTGTCGGCAGTGTAGAGTGCGCCGCCGTCGCCATAGCAACCGAGGTTTTTGGAAGGGAAGAAGGAGGTGCATCCGATGGTGCCCATGGTGCCCGTCTTGGCTGTGTGCCCGTCACTGAAGGTGTAGTCGGCTCCGATGGCCTGCGCGTTGTCCTCGACGACATAGAGGTGACGGTCGTTGCAGTGGTACAGCAGGGGTTCCATGTCGCAGCTCTGGCCGAAGAGGTGGACAGGTATGACGGCGCGGGTGCGGGGAGTGATGGCTTCGGCAACCGCGTCGGCGGAGACGTTGAAGGTGGCCGGGTCGACGTCGACCAGCACGGGGGTGAGCCCCAGCAGGGCGATGACTTCGGCCGAGGCAACATAGGTGAAGGCCGGCACGATGACCTCGTCGCCCCGATGCAGGTCGAGCGCCATGAGGGCCAGCTGCAGGGCGTCGGTGCCGTTGGCACAGGTGACGACATGGGTGTCGCCGAGGTAGTCGGCCAGATGTGCGGAGAAATCCTGCACGGCAGGGCCTCCGATGAAGACACTGCTGTCGATGACCTGCTGGAGGGCGGAGTCGATGTCGGCTTTTATCTTTAGGTATTGACCGTGAAGGTCGACCATCGGGATGCTGTTCTCCATGGGCATTCAGTATTTCATGTCGTCCCATCCGAAGGGGTGGGGGGTGAGGGGCAGGCGTGCGAGGGGATGGTAGTCGCCCTGCAGGCCGATGGGGGTGGAATGGCGTATGTCGCTGACAATCTCGATGCAGGGACGGGCTTCGCTGATGCGGAAGCCATGGCCGGAGAGAATCTCCTCATAACTGCGGGTGTGCAACTCGGTGAAGCCTTGGCTGAACTCGAACTCGTCGCCGTCGATATTGAGGGTGCGGTAGGTCTTCTTCTCGCCTTCGACGGCGTTGGGGGGAAGGCAGAGCGCGTTGATGCTCAAGAAGTAGCGGACCCGCGCCTGGCGCAGCTCAAGGAAGCCGGCCACGCGGTCATGGCTCATCACGTGGACGATGTTATTCTGCACAGGGCCGAATATCCACTGCAACATGTCGTAGAAGTGGACGCCGATGTTGGTGGCCACACCTCCGCTCTTGTGCACGTCTCCCTTCCAGGAGGCATAGTACCACTTGCCACGCGAGGTGATGTAGGTGAGGTCTACGTCATAGACTTTGTCTTTGGGCCCTTCGTCGACCTTCTTCTTCAGGGCGACGATGGCAGGATGCAGACGCAGTTGCAGGATGGTGTAGGCCTGATGGCCTGTCTGCTGCTCGATTTCGAGGAGGTTGTCTATGTTGTGGGGGTTGAGGACGACGGGTTTCTCGCAGATGACATTGCAACCGAGGCGTAGGCCATAGCGGATAAAGGCGTCGTGGGTATAGTTGGGAGTGCAGATGGTGAACCATTGGATGGGGTCGGCCGTCTGCTGCCGTTTGGTGCAGAAACGGTCGAAGAGTTCGTGTTCGGTGAAGAAGAAGCAGTCGGGGAAGGAGCTGTCGAGCCGACCGACGCTGTCGAAGTGGTCGAAAGCGCCGACGAGATTGTTTCCCGTGTCGGCGATGGCTTTCAGGTGGCGTGGCGCGATGTAGCCGGCGGCGCCTACAAGTGCGAAGTTTTGCATAGTGGCTTACTGAATATATTTTAGTATGTCGTTGATAATGTGTTGTGCGGCCTGTCCGTCACCGAAAAGGGGTTGCCGGCAGACGGGGCGGTTGCTGAGCGTGTGGTAGGCGTCGAGGATACGCGAGGGGTCGGCATCGGCAAGTATGGCGGCGCCCTCGTCCACGATTTCCTGCCACTCGGTCTCGGGTCGCAGGATGACGCAGGGGCGCTGCAGGAAGTAGGCTTCTTTCTGTACACCGCCGCTGTCGGTCAGCAAGAGGCTGGCGCCATGTTCCAAGGCCAGCATTTCGAGGTAGGAGACAGGTGGCATTTGGCGGACGCCATCGGGGAGGGTGAGGTCCAGCTCTTTGAGCCGGTTGGCGGTGCGTGGGTGCAGGGGAAGCACAACGGGCAGTCCGCTGACGTGCATTATCTCCTGGATTGCGTGGAGAATGGCCTGCAGACGGATGGAGTTGTCGGTGTTGAAATCGCGATGCAGGGTGGCCAGGATGTATTGCCCGTCGGTTAATCCGTTGCGTTGCAGGAATCCATTCCGGAGGGCTTGGGGCAGATAGTGGAGTGTGTTGTCGAGCATGATGTCGCCTGAAAGGAGGGTGCGTTCGGTCAGCCCCTCATGCGACAGGTTGGTGACGGCGGTCTGGGTGGGGGCATAAAGCCGTGTGGCGAGGTGGTCGGCCACCAGGCGGTTCTGCTCCTCGGGCATGGCCATGTTAAAAGAGCGAAGGCCTGCCTCCACGTGGAAGACGGGTATGCATAGTTTTGATGCTGCGAGTGCACCGGCGAGGGTGGAGTTTGTATCTCCGTAAACGAGCACCCCGCTATAGCTTCCCTCTAACAATACCTGTTCAATGCCTTCCAGCATCCGGGCGCTTTGCGAGCCATGGGTGCCAGACCCCACGCCGAGGTTGTAGTGAGGTTGGGGAATGTCTAGTTCATTGAAGAAGATGCGCGACATGTTGTCGTCGTAGTGCTGTCCGGTGTGCAGTATGTCTTCGGCTAGCTGGGTGGAGAAGTCGCGTCGGAGGGCACGGCTGATGGCGGCTGCTTTGATTATCTGGGGGCGGGCTCCTATGATGGTCAGTATTTTTCTCATGTCAATAGTCCCAGATGTCGTTTTCAATGTCGTACAGTTTGTCTTCAATCAGGTCGGACTGTTCAATAGCGTCCTCCCCCGTCAGGTAGTGATTGATGGCGCGGGAGTAGATGTTGCTCTCGCGCGTGATGAAAGCATTGTAGCGTTGGTGGAGGAATATCCAATCCCAGGAGGGCTGACCGACCAGGTTATTGTCGTTGGTGTAGGCTGTATAACGTGCCAGCAGGCGGCGGACGGCGGGATTCTGCATGGGTACCCAGAACAGGGGTAATCGACCGAGGTATATCTCTTCTTCGGTGTTCGCAAATTTGTGGTAGGATTGTTTGAGAGGGGCTATGGCAAGCCGTCGTGAGTCCATGCGGGTGTCTTGCCTGCCGATGAACCATGCTTCGCGAATGGAATACTGATAGATTTCTGCTCCGTCGAACTCATGGGGACGAATGATGGTCTGATAGAGTTCGTTGTCGTCATCGTCATATCCTATTTCCAATAGGATGGTGTCGGGTTTGGTGTAGCGTGCTACAAACTGTAGATTGTCGATGGGAATGGTGAGTTCATCGTCTTCAAAAACAGGTATTTCGCCTGAAGCGACAGCGTCCCAAAACAGGTAGGCCAGGCTTTTCTTGCCGGAGGGGTCTGGGTTTTCGATAGGGTAGTAGATGAACTGGTTGAACAGTTCGTTAAGGTCGATGGTCTTCCACAGCATGGTGCTCCAAACGACGTCGCTTTCCCGTAAATGTGGAAACGGCATAGGACGTTGTTGGTGTTCGAGGGTGCTGATGTAAAAGTCGTCCGCCGTAGGCGTATCTTCGTTTTGCGCCATGGACGGAAGGCCTGCCATCAGGAGCACCAGTAATATGCTGAGGCGTTTGTTCATGTTCTGTCCTGAAAAAGGCAGGAGTTAGATGCTAGGAGCGCTCTCCTAACGTCTAACTCCTGACACAAGGGCTTTCAACACGTGCGTCTAGTACTCCCACATATCGTTCTCAATGTCGAAGATTTTGTCTTCAATCATCTGCGACTCGATAATGGCATCCTCGCCAGTGAGGTACTGGGTGATTTCACGGTTATATTTGTTGCTCTCGCGGGTAATGTAGCTGTCGAAATAGCGCTGGATGAAGATGTCGTCATAGGAGCGTTCGGCAACATCGTTGTGCTCGTCATAGGCGTTGGCGTTAACCAGAACCTGACGTACGCGCATGTCGTTCATCGGCACCCAGAAACTCCACTCGCTGACTTCTTCGCTTTCGCCGGAACGCAGGATGTTCTTTGCAAAGCGGAATGCTAAGCCGGTAATGCGCACTTTCTGGCGCGAATCCTGTTTGTCGATGTACCAGTACTCTTTGAGCTTTATCAGGCGAGCGGTGGCGGGGTCGAAGTCTTCGGGGATGGTGTCATTAAAGACTTCCTGGTCACCGAATTCGTCCTCTTCGCCATAGCGTACTTTGAGCTGACGGCCTTGCAGGTTGGCCATGGCTTTGCTCCACTCCTGAGGGACTTTCATGTCGTCATCTTCGTAGATGTCGAATTCGCCATTGGCGGCAGCCGTCATAAGAAGGTTGACAAGGTTGATACGTCCCTGTTCATTCTTGCCCTGCTCGATGGGATAATAGAAGAACTGATTGAAGTTCTCGTTAAGGTCTATTTGACGATAGACCAGCATTTTCCATACCACGTCGCTCTCGCGAAGGTTGGCGTATGGCATGGCGCGTTTACCGACCACGATACCTTTCTGGTAGAAGTCGTTAGGGTTGCTTCCGTCTTCGGCATCAATGATGCTTTGTGCGTTGACAGTCATAGTGAATGCTGCCAGTGCGAAGATGCTTAACAAAACCTTTTTCATATTGAGTGTGTTTTAATTGTCCTTTGTATGGTTACTTGTTGATGGTCAAGATACAGCTGCTCGTCCGGGGAACTCCGTCGGGCATCATAACTTTGGCATCAACATATATCTTGTCTCCACGGTTGGCTTTCTTGATGGCGCTGAGCAGGTCGGGGTCGAAGCTGTTGCCGTTCATGTTGAAGGGTTTGTTACCCACGAATACCTCCAAGCTCATCACGCGGATGCTGCCCTTGGGAATCTTGAACTCGAAGCCGTCTTGCGGACGTGCGATGACAGTGGTTCCGGAGGCAAGGCTCGAACGCGACACTTTTGCACCGTTGGTGAAGCCTCCAACGGTGATGGTGGGTGCGGGAATCTCTTTCACCTTGAAAACAGGAGCTCCCATACGTGTCGTTTTCTTGTCAACAACGGCGTCAACACCTAGTACTATCTTCTTGCATCCATTGGCAGGGGTAATGTTGTATTTGCCCTCACCATCGCCAGGCGACAGTTTGCCATTGCCTTCGATGATGGATACCTTCACATTGCGGCCATCAATGCCGGGAACGGAGGCTGTGAATGGATTCTCGATACCGGCATACATCACCTGCATGTTGTCGAGAGAGACAACGGCAACAGGCTTGGCTACAAAGTAGTTGTCCTGGATGGGGTATTCCTGGGTGCCGCCATCGGGAGTGGTCACGTATGCCACACCGTTGATGCGCTGTACACCAAGGTTGTTACAGACTGTCCGGTAGTGCACCGAACCGCTGTCGGTCGAGCTGAGCTGCTGCCCGTTGACGGTAGCGGTGAAGTGCTGCTTGGAGTCGTATGCTGCCACATTGATGTCAGTCTCGTATATTCCACCCTGAATGATATAGGTGGATTTGGGACGCGATATCATGGCAATCTGGTCAAACTTAAAGTCTCCCTTGTCCACTTGCTTGTAAAGCATGTTGACGGCGTCAAACTCGGCATTCATGGTCTCTGCCTTCAAGCGGGTGAGGGTTACCAGGGCGGAGCCCGACACTACCTCCGAGAAGCAGAGGACCTCCCAGTCGAGGAGCTCGTTGTCCGGGTTGAGCTCCTTCTGTTCCACGTTGAGGGCGATGCTGACATGGCTGGAATCCTCGCCAAGAATCTCTTTGACTTTCTGTTTGTAGTCGATAATCCTGTTCTTCAGTTCAATTCCGGCGCCGCCGTCAATGAACATGCGCGAACTTTCATGGAGTTCGTCCATCTTGAGCCAACGGAAACCTGCAATCTCGATGGCTTTCTTGATGCTGTCGAAATTGGGAGACTTGTCTTCGTTGACAACGGGAATCTTGCGTGTTTTCTTGGGGTTGGTAATGTCGATAGGTACTTCTGCTGTGGAGTTGAGCGCAGCCATGAAGGTGTATTCAAGACTATCAATATAGTTGCCCATTGTGATGGAGAGCTCACGCACTTTCTGGGCTTTGTCATATTGTTCCTGCACTTTGTCAGGGCTGTTCTGCAATGCTTTGGAGAAGTTGGCGTATGTCTCGTCAAGTTTCACCTGTATGTTCTCGTTCGATTTTGTCATGGCTGAACCGACGGTCTTGAAGCCATTGACAACTTCGGCAGAGACATTCAGGGCCAACATGGCGGTGTACACAAGGTACATCATTGTAATCATTCTTTGTCTCGGTGTTTCCGGACAGTTTGTTGCACCCATAGTCTATATCCTTTCTTAGTTACCCTTTGCGTTTAGATTTAATACTGGTAGTAAGTTAAATTCTGGTCTGCATAGCAGCCAACATGTTGCCGTAGACATTATTGAGCTCAGCAACTTTGCGGGTAAGGGCGTCGACTTGTTCTTTGTATTTCATAATGCCGTCGGCCGAGTCGGTGAAGTTGGCGAGCATGGCGCTCATCTTCGCCTCGAATTCCTTGTTGAGGTTCATCTGTGCCGAAGCATTGTTGATTTGCATCTCGTACATGGCGTTGATGCTGCTCAGGCTGGCGGACATCTTCTTCATCTCTTCCACATAGCTTACCTCGCCGCCCAGCGACTCTGCGGTCTCACGGTAGATGGAGGAGAGGGTCGAGATGGCCTCGGGGGCACCCTGCATGCTCTCAAGCAGCTTGCCGGCCTGACCCGCCACACCGTCCAGATTGCTCACAAACTTGTCGGTGGCAGCGGTGACGTTGGCCATATTGTTCATTGAATTGGTGCTTTCCGCCAGGTTCTGCATTCCTTGACCCAACCTGTCGATGAGTTCGGGGCTGATATTGGCATCTTCAAGCATCTTGTCAAGTTTCGCACTCAGCGGGTCTTTGCTGACGGGGAGCGGCGCCTCGATGGGGTTGCCGTTCTCATCCAGCAGGGTAGTCTCTTCAATCATGCCTGCCAGTTCGGGATACACAAGGCTCCAGTCCCACTCTTTGTGAGGCGGTTCAAAGGCCGAGAGGAAGAAGATGAGGGTCTCTGTACCCATACCGACAATCAGCATGAGGTTAGCACCAGGCCAGTGCATGATTTTAAACAAAGCACCAATGATAACTACAGCTGCACCGATACCATACAGCTTGGCCATGAAGTTCTTATACGCTTTACTGCGAACAATGTTGTCAATGAAGCTCATAATTCTGGTTTTTTGAGTTTGTGTGTTTGCTTATAATAATGTGTTGATTATTCTTTTCCCTTTGTTTATCGTGCCACGTTGCTGGCGGTACGCAGGTTGTCACCCTTCACACGGCCAAGGTAGGGCTGCACGCAGCGGAAGCCGATGTAGCACTTGGCGGTATCCATGAACTCATAGCTACGGGTCTGCACCTGGATGAAGTATTTCTGGTCTTTCCAGCTGCCGCCGCGAATCACTTTGCGTTTCATGGCCAGCGGGTCATCCTCCTTGGCATTGTAGTTGTAGTAGGGGGTCTGTGCGTTGGCAACGATATAGGTCGACTCGTTGTAGGTGTCGAGGCACCATTCGCTGACGTTACCGGCCATGTCATACAGACCGTAGTCATTCGGGGCATAGTGTCCCACCATAAGGGTCTTCACGCCGCCGTCGTCGTCATAGGCACCACGCAGGGGCTCATAATTGGCCAGGAAGCAACCATTCGGGTTACGCACATAGGGACCACCCCACGGATAGCTCTGGGCGGCGATACCTCCGCGGGCAGCAAACTCCCATTCGCTTTCGGTGGGAAGACGGAAGTCGTTCAGGGTCGAGTAGTTGATGCTCTCCAGATAATTGTTGAGCATGTTGCTGCGCCACACACAGAAGGCTTTGGCCTGACGCCAGCTGACACCCACCACGGGGTAGTTGTCGAAGGCGGGCGAGGAGAAGTAGCTGCGCGTGTAGTCCTCGTTCATCGAGTAGGTGTAGTCGTGCACCCAGCACAGGGTGTCGGGATAGATGTTGATAAGCTCACGCTGTATCTGGCTGGAGCGGTTGTTCAGGCCTTTCGGACGCACGGAGAACGAAGTGCCGCGGTGCTCGCTTTTGCCGGCAATGCCGTTTTCTTTCTTCGACACATCGGCATAGTCGATGAAGTAATACTCGTAGTTCATCTTCGACACGTCGACCACACGGCGGTGGTTAATGTCGATCAGGTAGAAACCGCCGTCGATGAGTGCTTGACGCACGTCGGCATCGGCATAGTCAATCTTGGTCTTATAGTTGAGGGTGGGAGGATCAAGCGGCTCTCCGTACTGGTCTTCTTCCACCAGGAAACCGTCGATGCCGGCCTCGCCCAGGATGCGGCGTGCCACCGAGTCGCGCACGGCAAATACAAACTGGCGATACTCGTTGTTGGTAATCTCGGTTTCGTCCATGAAGAACGAGCCTATCTGCATCTTGCGGGGCTGCGAAGTCTCGCCGTAGGTGACGTTCTGCACGCCGGCGCCCATCGTGTAGTTGCCCTGGTTGATAAATACCATGCCTTTAAGGTCGATGTCTTCAAAATAAGGGCGGTCGTTCACGCCAACAAGTTCTCCGTTATTGGACGAACTGCATCCGTAGAACAGGGCTGCCGAGGCGGCGAGGATGAAAGCAAACTTCTTCATATAATATGTGTTTTTATTTTCTAAACGTATTTTTCCCAAAAATGTTTCTTATTTATGAATATTTATCTTTTATAATAAGAATCGCGTGGTGCGTGACACCGTGGGCGGACGGTCGGGCACGATGATGCGGAACGTGCCGTTGAGGAACACCTCCAGCGAGCCGAAACTGCGTCCTGACTTGAACGAACCGAGCTTCGATGTCGTCAGGTCGTAGGCTACGCCAATCCGCAGCCAGTTGAGGTTGGAGAAGTTCCAGTTCACACCAGCCAGGAAGGTGAACGCGTCACCCAGTCGATAGCCCAGGCCACCCCAGAAGGCGCTCTCGTAGTCGAGCAGCAGCGCCGCCTCGGCCTGGAACACAGAGAAGTTGGCGGTCTTCGCCATGACGCTGGGCTTCAGTTTGAACGAGGGATTGTAAGGGAAGGCGTATTCGTAACCGCCCATCAGGTACAATGTGCGGGCGTTGGTGTAGTGCAGTGTCTCGCTGTGTGAAGCCAGCAGGTTCTTGACCGAAAGGCTGAGGTAGTATTCGCCGGGCACCTGATAGTACAGGCCGGTGGCGAAGTCGACCATAAACTCCGACAGGTCTTGTCCGTTGATAGACGGGTCACCGCTTGACCCTACAGGGTTGGTGGGGTCTCCCGTCATGTCGTCGATTCCGATTAGGTTCGATGTGTTGAACGAGAAGTTGTACAGGTTAGCTTCCACACCGGCGGCCAGGTTGCCGCGACCCCAGTAGATGCGGAAGGCGTAGTCAATATTGATGGTGGTATTCTTGTGGTAGCCAATGCTTTCCGAGTTAAAGAGGAAACCGATGCCGCCATGCAGGAAGGTGACGGGCATGTCGAACGAAGCCAGGTAGTTGGTGGGCGTGGTGCCAGCTTCGAGCTCCGGTGTCGGAGCCTGCAGGTCTAGCCCCATCCACTGGTTGTTGTAGAGCAAGGAGAGCGACAAGGCTCCCTGACTGCCGGCATAAGCTGGGTTATAGCTTAGCTGGTTGAACATAAAATGCGAATACTGACCCTCGTTTTGTGCGGTGGCAACAGACAAAAATAGAGCTGTCATCACAAAAAATGACGCCGTTTTTCGAGTCCAACGTAGGGTTCCTTGTCTATGAGTTATTGCCACAATGGCTTGTTTTTTAGTCTTTTATACTTTTGTTAGCGCTCTCTTGTACCCTTGTTTCAGGGCATAATTTGATTGTGCAAAAATAATAATATTTATTAAAATGGCAAAAAAAAGTTTAATTTTTTTTTATTTCTCGGCCGTGACACGCACTTTTGGGAAGGTGTTCCGCAGGGTGCGGGCCAGCTGTTCGGCCTGCTGTCGGGTGTAGTGCACGGTCAGCGATATGCTCAGGCTGTCGCATCCTTCCAGGGGCTCCACGGTGACGTGGTCGCGGTAGGCGGCCGGTAGGCGGCGTGTCTGGGTGAACACCTCGCTGTGCGAGGCGGCGTTGCCCAGCAGCAGGTTGTAGCTGCCCGTGTCGGTCCCGCTGCCTTTCCCGCTGGCGGTGGCGCGGGGTGTCGTGCCGGCGCCGGTCGACGGCGATGCCGGGGGATTGGCGACGCCGGGATACAGCCGCGAGCGCACCGAGTCGAACTGTAGCTCCTGGGCGGCCCAGCGCTCTTCGTAACCGTCTGGTAGTATGCGCACTGTGACGGGCTGCATGCCGCGGATGCCGATGGCTGCTGCGGCACGGTGGCTCATGTCGAACACGCCGCGTTTGGGACAGCGGTCGTTGACCTTCACAATCACCTGTAGACCAGTCCTCTGGTTGGTGACCATGACGTAGGTGCCTAGTTTGATTTTCCAGTGGGCAGCGGTGAATTTGTTCTGGTCGAACACCTCTCCGCTGGACGTTTTGCGGCCCTCGAAAAGGTCATGGTAGAAGGTACCCTTGTTGGGGTATTCGGTCACGGTGTCTGTTACCGAATAGTTCTGTGCCCGTGCATGAAAGGCGGTGAAAGCCAGTAGGGTTAGCGGTAGTATGAGCCGTCGCGCTACCATACCACCGCGTCTGGATGGAACCATTTGCCGTGGAGGCGGAGCACCTGCTCTATCACGTCGCGCACACAGCCCCGTCCACCCTCGTAGAGCGAGATGTAGTCCACCGTCTCCTTGATTTCCACTGCCGCGTCGGCGGGGCATGCGCTGACGCCGGCGCGCCGCAGTATCGGATAGTCGGGCAGGTCGTCGCCCATGCAGAGCACCTCCTCGTCGCGCAATCCGTTGTCCTGTAGGAACTTCTCGTAGGTCTTTATCTTGTCGCCGCAGCCGGTGTAGCACTGCTCCACCCCCAGCATCGCCATGCGGTTGTCGATACTGGCCGACGTGGCCCCGCTGATGACCGCCACGATGTAGCCCTTCTTTACGGCATATTGCACTGCAAATCCGTCTTTTATGTTCCCGCAGCGCACGGTCTCGCGGTCGGCATAGACCCATACGTCGCCGTTGGTCATCACGCCGTCGAAGTCGAACACGAAGGCTTTGATGGGTTGTAGTTTCTCTTTGTAGTTTATCATAGGCCTTTAGGGTTTTGCCAGGTCGAGCATCTGCTCGTAGGTGTTTCGCCAGCCCTGCCAGCCGTAGCGCTCGCAGAGGTTCTGGTTGTGGATGACGCAGCAGAATGTGCCGTCGACACGCTTCACGCCCTCAATCAGCTGCCGGTAGCGTTCCACACCCTCTTCGGGGTTTAGTTTCAGGTACTTCTGTAGTGTGGTGTCCATGACACAGAAGGGGTGGATGGTGAGCTCCGTCTCGATGTCGCGCTCCAGGTCGTAGAAGGGGTAGGGCGAGCTGATGCCGGCCCGGAAGCCGGTGTCGTCGGCAAAGCCCATCGTGTAGTCGTGGCGGATGCCTGCATGTTGCAGAATGCGGTAGGATACAGGTAGTTGCATTCGCAGGAAATGGTAGCGCGACCGCACGATGGTGCGGTGCAGGATTGCCTCCAGCCGCTTGGTCTCGGTGTCGGCGTTGTGGGGCTGCTCCAGGGTGTTGTAGCCCGGATGGATGCCCATCTTGGCGTGGTCGCCCAGGTGCTGCAGCAGTTGGCGGGTGTGGGTGTTCAGGTAGTTGGCGGGTTTGTCGTACTGGTCGTAGTCGGCCAGGAGGCTGAAAAACAGCAGGTACGACCCGGGGACGCGCTGGTGTTGGGCGATGATGTAGTCGAACGTGTCGTAGGGGTCGGGCTCGCGGTGCCGCAGCACGCGCCAGCGCAGCTTCACCTCGGCCGGGTCGTGCCGTGCCAGCAGGTCGCGCAGGGCGCCGGTGACCGTGCGGAAAGCCCCTTTGTGGAGGAAACACCAGGCGGCGTCGATGTCGACCGTCTGCACAAAGCGGTAGGAGCGTGCCGGCAGCTGCAGCCCGGGATGGCGCTCTTCGAGCATGCGCCTCAGCAGGCAGGCCCACTGGTCCACCACCGGCTCGTCCTTGAAGCCGCTGGCCGCGGCCAGGCTCTCGCCCGTGACGAAGCGGCCGTGCTCGTCCTCGCGGTGCGGCAGATACTCCTCGTAGCGGCTCACCATGTAGAAGGTGGCCGCCAGCAGGTCGAAGGGCAGGTCGAGGTCTTGTCCGTAGACGGGGAACAGCATCCACTGCCCGTCGTGCCGGAAGGGGCGCGGCTGTTGCTCCTCAATCGAGGTCTGGAACAGCAGCCGGCAGCTCTTGATGTGCAGGCTGTCGCCCAGCCGGCGGGGGCCGTAGCAAAACTTCGCACCATCGTGGGCAAGGTAGTAGGCCTCGTCGGTGGTGATGTTGAAATCGGCCTGCAACACGTGTCGGAACAGCACGTTGAGTGTGTATCCCAGCCGATTGGTCAGTTTTGGTACGTGTATCAGCAGCATATCAGGGTGCAAAGATACGACATTTTTTTGATTTGGAGGCTTCCAGAGTGCATTTTACTCCGAGCGGAAGTGCTAAGTTGTTGTCTCCCAGGTGTCCGAACGGGGCGCCGAAGAGGACGGGATAGTCGTATTCCTCCACCGCCTCGGCCACGATTTGCATGGCTGTGCGGCCGAATGGCACCGTGTTGTCGTGCATGTCGGTCAGTCCGCCCACCAGCAGTCCCGCCAGCCCGTCGAGCATGCCGCAACGCTTCAGGTTCAGCATCATACGGTCGATGTGGTACAGGTATTCGTCCAGGTCTTCGAGCAGGAGTATTTTTCCACGCGTATCTACTTGGGAACAAGAGCCGCAGAGGCTGTAGAGGATTGACAGGTTGCCGCCCACCACCGGGGCGGAAAGTGGAGAGTGGAGAGTGGAGAGTGAAGAGAGTGGAGGGTCCCACTCAATCACTGTTTTCTCACCGAACAGCGCCTTCCTGAGGCTCTCGGTGGCAGGGGTGTCGTCGCCGTGCATGTTGACGGGCATGGTGGCGTGGAGCGTGGGCAGACCCAGGGTGCGGTGTATGTGGCTGTGCAACACGGTGATGTCGCTGTAGCCCACAATCCATTTCGGACGCGCGGCAAAACGCGTGAAGTCGAGCCGGTCGATGATGCGCACCGTGCCGTAACCGCCACGGCAGCAGAATATTGCCTTCACCTCGGGGTCGTCCAGCAGCCGCTGCATCAGCGCCGCACGGTGTGCGTCGCTGCCCGCCAGCTGCCCCTCGCGCTCGTAAAGTCCCTTGGGTACAACCACTTGCAGCCCCCACGACTCCAGCTGCGCGATGGCCGGGGCCATCTCCTCGGGGCTCACGGCCCGGGCCGGTGCCGCCAAGGCCACGCGGTCGCCTTCTCTTAAAAACGGAATTGTAACCATGACGGAAAGCATAACGCGGCCTCCCGGAAAATATTGTGCCACCCCTCCGGCCACCCCCGCCCCGGCCCCCGTCGCCTCCCCCATTTTAACGGTAGTATTACGCTAGTATTACGGTAGTATTACGGTTCAAAAGCGTAATACTACCGTAATACTAGCGTAATACTACCGTAAAAATGGTAGAGGAAAGGGGGAGGATTTTTGGCGAAATTGCGATATATTGGGTGAAATTTTGTCGTTTTGGGACCGTGGCGGGACGTGGAAACCGGGGTGCGGGGAGGCTGTGTTGAAAAAAAAGTTTGGCGGGATGGGAAAAAGTTTGTATATTTGCACCCGATTTCCAATACAATTATAATACAACTGCTATGACTTTACGTGAAATAGTCGACAAGCTCGGAGCCACGGTGGGACTGGGTTCCGACAAACTTGATATGGAGGTGGAGCACTGCTTCGCCTCCGACCTGATGAGCGACGTGCTGACCCTCAAGGACACGCCCGTGCTGATAACCGGCCTGTGCAATGTGCAGACCATCCGCACGTGCGACATGGCCAACCTCGACGTGGTCATCTTCGTGCGCGGCAAGCGCCCCACCGAGGACATGGTGGAGCTGGCCGACGAGAACGACATGGTGCTCATCTGCTGCCAGTATTCCATGTTCAAGACCTGCGGCATCCTCTATGAGGCCGGTATGAAACCTTTGTATTGATAAGCTATGCATCAAGAGTACACAGTAATAGAAGGCGATTTCGTCAATGCCGGCAAGGCCTCCAGCTCGGTGAAGAAGACGCTGAAGCAGCTGAATGTCAACCCCCAGGTGGTGAAGCGAGTCGTGGTGGCGCTCTACGAGGCCGAGGTGAACGCCATCGCCCACGCCTACGGGGGCAAGGTGATTGTCGACATCGACGCCGACAAAATCAAGATGGTGGTGGCCGACAAGGGTCCCGGCATTCCCGACATCGCCCTTGCCATGCAGGAGGGCTACAGCACCGCGCGCCCCGAGGTGCGCGACATGGGCTTCGGCGCCGGCATGGGACTGCCCAACATGCAGAAGAATGTCGACAGGCTCAATGTCACCTCCGAGGTCGGTGTGGGCACCACGGTCGAGATGGAAGTGAACTTCCAGTAGAATAACTTTATGAACGGCGAATTATGCTAATTGAACGAAGCTACGCAAGTAATAAAATGCTATTCGAATTACTCGAATGCTGCGCAGGTGTTTCGAGTAATTCGCTGGAAATTGGCCTGCGTAGCTTTGCCAAATTCGTTTAATTCGCCGTTATAATATAATAGTTGACAGTATGTTCTACCACGCCCTACAGATTGACGAGCCGCGCTGCATCGGATGCTCACGCTGCATGAAGATATGCCCCACCGAGGCTATCCGCATCTCGGGCGGCATGGCCTCCATCCAGGAGCACCGCTGCATCGACTGCGGCCGTTGCTACGAGGTGTGCCCCGCGCAGGCCATCAGCATCAAGGACGACGACTTCGAGTCGTTCCGCCAGTACAAGCACTCGGTGGCCCTGCTGCCGTCGGTCTTCATCGGGCAGTTCCCCGACGAGGTCAGCGTGTCGAAGGTCTATGCCACCCTCTATGAGCTGGGCTTCGCCCATGTGGTGGAGGTGGAGAGCGCGGCGATGATATACAAGGAAGCCAAGGAGAAGTACGCCCGCGAGCATCCCGATGTCAGGCCTCTCATCTCGTCGTTCTGCCCCGCCATCGTGCGGCTGATACAGATTAAGTATCCGTCGCTGGTGGAGAACGTGATGCCCATCAAGGTGCCCCTCGACCTGTGTGCCATGTATGCCCTCGAGGAGCTGCAGAGCCGCGGCATCCCGCGCGAAGAGATAGGCCTCTTCTACATCACCCCCTGCGCGGCCAAGGTCTCGGCCGTCAAGGCACCGGTGGGCGAGGAGAAGTCGATTATCGACGGCGTCATCAACATGAACTCGCTCTTCAACCGGGTGTATAAGCGCATGAAGGAGAACGGGAAAGACCACCAGTACAAGCCGCTGAGCCGCCAGCGCCTATCGGCCGACGCCATCCTCTCGACCCTCACCAACGGCGAACGGCGCATCTGCACCGCCAAGCGCAGCTACTCCATCGACGGCATCCAGAACGTGATGGACTTCCTCGACAAGCTGGAGAACGACGAGGTGGAGGGTGTGGAGTTCCTGGAGCTGAGGGCCTGCGACCAGTCGTGTGCCGGCGCGCTGCTCTCGGTCGACAACCGTTTCCTCTGCGGCGAGCGCATGTATGCCCGTGCCCGCAAGGCCGCCGAGCGCGAGCGCAACGGCGAGATGCCGCGCGACCGCGAGATGGAGAAGTACAAGGACTTCCTGATTGACAACTCGCTCGTCGACGAGGTGCAGCCCCGCTCGATGATGGTGCTCGACAGCGACATCGGCAAGGCCCTGGAGAAGATGGAGAAGATAGAGCGGATGAAAGTACACCTGCCGCAGATTGACTGTGGCGTGTGCGGCGCCCCCACCTGCGAGGCCTTCGCCACCGACGTGGTATGTGGCCAGGCCGACCTGCACCGTTGTGTCTTCTACCGCCTCCACCTGGAGCAGGCCGGCAAGATGACCCTGCACGAGGGTCGCACCAACATGTACTCCGTCTGGGGCGACGACCGCATCAGCGGCGAGATAGAGGTGTGACGCACAACTGCCTTGAGAGAATGCAGCCCGATCAATTAGCCCATTAAAAGCATCAAAATAATGAAAAAGACATTGAATTCCATCGTGGCAGTGGCTGTCGCTGCTCTGACCCTCAGCCTCACCGGGTGCCAGAAGGACTTTGAGGAACTCATCATCGGCACTTGGAATGAGGACGAGTCTACCGTAACCCATACCATTGACAACGATAGTCCCGAGACCTACTCCGCTCTCGGGGAGGGTGAGACCGCCGAGATTACCTTCAGAGCCGACGGCACCTACACCACCGTGCACCACACCACCGAGGGCGAGGTGGAGAAAAACGGCACCTGGAGCATCCAGAAAGACAAAATCACCCTCATTGACGATGACGGCCCCATGGCCTACTTCATCGACAAACTCAACAGAAAGCATTGCTACCTCCACGGCATAAGCAGTGCCACAATCGATTATACCACCTATTATATCCACTACAGTTTGAAACTGACGAGGATGTGATTCCGACGATGGCCTTTTCCTATTGAGAGAGGGGGAGAGGCTATGCTTGTGGTTGGTCTCCTGTCGGCAGGAGGGTGACCATCTCGCCGTGGCGACGTATGTATTCAGCCAGGGCGCGGTAGAAGCGGTGGTGGCTTAGGGTCTCGGCGTTGCCGACGATGATGAGCTTCATGCGGGCGCGTGTCATGGCCACGTTCATGCGTCGCAGGTCGCGCAGGAAGCCTATCTGTCCTTCGGCGTTGGCGCGCACGAGGGAGATGACGATGACGTCGCGCTCCTGGCCTTGGAAGCCGTCGACGGTGCCGACGGTGATGTGTCGCCTGAGGCGGCGGAAGTAGTGCTGCATCTTGAGGAGGCGCCGCAGCAGGCGTGCCTGGCCGCGGTAGGGGGTGATGATGCCGAAGTCGACGCGCTCGCTCTCGATTTTCTGCGGCGAAAGCATCTCGATGTAGTCGCGCAGGGTGTGGATGACCAGGCGCGCCTCGTCGGCATTGGTGAGGGAACTGGTACGGGTGCGGGTCTCACCAGCCTCCCCCCCGGCCCCTCTCTGATTGGAGAGGGGAGTGGTGGTGAGGCTGGTGTCGAGCCATGTCAGCGGGGTATCCAGCGGGCTCACTTGGCGGTGAGCCACCTCGGGGGCGGCCTTGAGGCGGCCGTCGTAGAACCACTGCGACGAGAAGCCCATGATGTCTTCGTTCATGCGGTACTGCACGGTCAGCAGGCTGACGCACTGCGGCCATTTGGCGACGACTTTCTGCATCAGTGTGTCGGCCAGGCCTCCTTTGGCAGCCGCCAAGCTTTTCACCGTCGGCGGCAGCTGCTGGTGGTCGCCGCCCATCACCACGCGGTCGGCCTTCAGGATGGCGGCCCAGCAGGCGGGTTCCAGCGCCTGCGCCGCCTCGTCGATGAAGAGGGTGCTGAAGTGGCGCCGTTCCATCAGGCGGTAGGCCGAGCCGATGAGCGTGCAGCTCACCACACGGGCCTGCTCGAAGAGGTCGGCGTTGATTTTGACCTCCAGCTCGGTCTCGCGGTTGCGCAGGCGATGGGCCTGCTCGCCCTTGGCCCCGTCGCGCAGCGAACGGCGTATGCTCCAGAGCTCGTGGTAGTCGGGGTGGGCCGCGTAGCGGCGCTCGTAGCTGCAGTCGAGCATCTCGTCGCTCATGCGGAGCGGGTTGCCCACGCGGAGCACGTGGATGCCGCGGCGCATGAGCTGCTCGCTAATCCAGTCGACGGCGGCATTCGAGGCGGCGCAGACGAGCACCTGGGTCTCGCGTTGCAGGGTCTCGATGACGGCCTCGACCAGGGTGGTGGTCTTGCCCGTGCCCGGCGGGCCGTGGATGATGCTCACCTCCTGGGCCTCGAGCACCCGCTGTATGGCCTCCTGCTGGCTGGGGTTGAGCCACGGAAAGCTCAGGCGCGGCAGCGCGCGGAAGCTCGGCGCACGGTGGCCCGTCAATACCTCGCGCAGGCGGACGAACCGTTCCGAGTCGTTGCACTCGGCGGCGTGCAGCGCCTCGGTCATCACGCGGAACGAGGTGTTGTCGACTCCCAACTGTATTCCCAGCGGGTGGTGGGCCGCGAGGCTGCGCAGGCTTTGTACCGCCGCCTTGCCGGGCAGGCTGACGCTCATCGCGCCGTCGCCGACGAGCTCCACGTAGCCCTGCTGCGGCACCTCCTTGGGGCTGCCCTCGTGGAAATAGAAGAATGTCACCGGTCGGCCGGGTTCGAACTCCAGCTCGGCCTCGTCCTCGGCCACGTCGTAGCGTAGCTGCAGCGTCAGCTGGCCGAGCGCGTTGTAGGCCGTGTCGCCCAGCGCGACGGGATAGCGGCAGGCGGGCTCGCAGACGAGGGCGCCGCTGACCGACAGGCCCCGCTGCTCGAAGCTGCGCCGGTAGCTCTCCTGCTCCTCGTGCAGCTCCTGGGTCACCAAATCGCGCAGACGGCTGAAGTATGTATTCACGTTTTCCACGCCCTAATAACCGACCCCGCCCTTTTTTATTGTGCCCGACCCCCGATTTTCCCCCTGTCCGCCCCCTACATCCTCCGCCATTTTAACGGTAGTATTACGGTAGTATTACGGTAGTATTACGCTTTTAAAGCGTAATACTACCGTAATACTACCGTTAAAATGGCGGAGGTGATGGGGCGTGGGTTATTGCATAAGGGTTTGCGGGGTCTGGTTTTTTTGTGTATTTTTGCAGCGGCAACGAGGGGGTGCTGTGGAGCGGAAGCCGTTGATAGAGAATAGATAAGATGAAACAGATACTACTGATAAACGATGTGGTGGGTCGCAGCCATGTGGGCATGGCCGCCATGATGCCTATCCTGACCCACATGGGGCACTCCACGTTCAACCTGCCGACGGCGTTGGTGTCGAACACCCTCGACTATGGACGGTTCAACGTGCTGGAGACCACCGACTACATGCGGGGCACCATCCCTGTGTGGCGCCAGTTGGGGTTCAGGTTCGACGCGGTGTGCACGGGCTTGATGTTCAGTGAGGAGCAGGCGCGGCTGGTGTCGGCCTACTGCCGTCAGCTGCGCAGCGAGGGGACGATGGTTTTCGTCGACCCCATCATGGGTGACGGCGGCCGGCTGTACAACGGCATGGACGAGCGGCAGGTGGAGCTGATGCGTGAGATGGTCGCCGTGGCCGACCTCACCCTCCCCAACTACACCGAGGCCTGCTACCTGGCGGGGATGGCCTACCGGCCCGAGGGCATGGGTTGGCAGGAGGCCTGCGAGATGGTGGACCGCATCAGCGCCGTGGGCGCCCGGTCGGTGCTCGTCACCAGTGCCCGGGTCGATGGGCGGTGCTGTGTCGTGGGGCGCCGTAGCGACGAGTCGCTGGGCTTCAGGCAGCATATTTCCGAGGGTCCCTACTTCCGTATCGATTACGAGGAACTGCCCAAGGCATTCCATGGCACCGGCGACATCTTCTCGGCTGTCCTCATAGGCCACCTGATGAACGGAGTGCCGCTGCGCGAAAGCACAAAGACGGCTATGTCGGTGGTCAGCCGGCTGATAGAGCGCAACATGGAGCAGCAGGATGTCTGCCTGGGCATCCCTATTGAGCGGTGCCTCGACCTGCTGTAGTCGATTACAGGCCCACTACCGCCCCCGGCAGCGAGGCCACCCAGCCGGTGAGCCATTCGCAGAAGGTGATGAGCCAGTGTAGCGGCCATGCGGTAAGCGTGCAAGGCACAGCCATGTAGGCGAGCGAGAGGAAGAGCATCACGCCGGCCAGCGGCACGATGACGATGTTTGCAATCAGGAAATAGACGGGGAGGCGATGGAAGGTGGTGGCCACGACGGGGAGTGTGGCCAGGGTGGCGAAGGTGCTCACGGCGGCGAGCTGCCACAGCCGGTTCCGGAAGGCGGTGATGGCGGGCCTTGCCAGCAGTATGCCGGCAACGGCGCTGTAGGATAGCTGCCAGCTTATGTCTTTTATAATCATCGGATTGGCGACGAGGGTGATGATGGCTGCCGCTGCCAGCAGGTTGAGCCGTGGTGTGCGTCGGGCGGTGATGTCGGCAACGATGAAGAGGCTGAACATCAACGCGGCGCGTACAGTTGAGGGGGCCAGTCCGGTGAGGAGCGTGAAGAGCCAGACGGCCACCAGTTGGACGCTTCCCCTGACGAGTCGTCCGCGCCGTTCCTTGCCCAGCCACAGAAGAAGGTTTCCGACGATGGCGGCCAGCAGTCCTATGTGCAGGCCGCTGACGGCCAGCAGGTGTGCTATTCCCGCATCGCGGAACGAGGCCTGGGTCTCGGGGCTCAGCCCGCCGCGCCAGCCGAGGGTCAGCGCCTCGGCGACACCGGCCTGGCGGGCATCGAGGGGTCCGGCTTGCATGTGGTGCAGCAGCCGTAGCCGGAGGCGTTCGCTGCGTGCGCGCAGCGAGGTGCTGTCATGCGCATACACGAGGTAGTGGTCGGAGGTGGTGTAGAGGGTGCGGCGTCCGGTGTCGGGATATCCGTGTATCAGCAGCCGGTCGCCATAGCGCAGGGTGGCTGCGGTGCTGTCTTTGCGAAGGAAAAGGGTTATGTCGCCGCCACCCCTGACGCGTCCTTTCACCCGCCAGCTTTTCTCCCGCGGAGTGGGAGTCTCGGACAGGCGGACGTCGAGGAAGGCCTTCCCGGAACAGTCGCGCGTCCAGTCGTGTTGCTGCTTGACGGTGGTCAGCAGACCGCCGGCCAGGCCACAGAAAAGGACGGTCAGTAGAAGGGTGGTGGTGCGCAGCCGCCTGAACAGTATCAGCGAGAGGCCGACCAGCGTGGCGCATGCCGCCATGGCCCATAGCCATGTGGTCGGCGGGAGGCTGGTGTGGCATGCGGTGATGATGCCAGCCATCAAGGCCAGTGCTACAGGCAGTAATGGCGTTTTCCTCATCTCAATTCAGCAGCAGCTCGCTGGCTCTGACCTTGGGGACGTAGTGTGTCCCGTCGTGGCGATAATAGGCGCGTGGGGCATCGCTGCCGACGGGCACCAGCTCGATGCGTTCAGTGCCTTTGCCGACGGCCATCAGCATCAGTGGCTCCATCGGCAGATGCAGCGTCGCCTTCAGTTTCTCTCGGTTGAAAGCACCTATCATCAGGGTGTTCAGCCCCATCTCCACGGCTTTCAGGGCCATGCTTTGCAGGGCGATGCCGAGGTCGACGTCGACGAGCTTGCTCTCGGCGGCAGCGGTGCAGCAGATGATGAAGGCTTCCGGTTCGGTGCCGGGGAAGGGGAGGTGCAGCTCGGGAAGGGCGGCCCCCATGCGGATGAGTGGCAGCACTTGGTCGGCACCGGTGTCTTTGGTGACCAGGAAATACCTCAGCACCTGCTGGTTGCAGCCTGAGGGGATGCGTGAGCACACGCCGACGATGCGCTCCAGCTCGGCACGGCTGACGATGTAGTTCTTGTTGTAGCCGCGGCAACTGCGGCTGTGCAGCAGCAGCTGGTCGACGGTGTGCCCTATTCGTTTCACTTTCGGTTTGTTACATCCGAGGGTCTCTTCGTAGCGTTTTTCAAGGTAATTATCTGCCATATTTTTCTGTTTTTTCTTGTCGGTGGGGTGTTGTGTGTGGCCGGTTGACAACGGCCCGGGAATAAAAAGTTGTTTGTTGAATTGTTTGTAAATCAGTGTTTACGGTGGTTTTTATGCGGTCTGGTTCAAAATTTATTTTGTCATGTCTGAAAAAATGTGTACTTTTGCACCCGCTTTCGCTCGAAGAAAGACGATTGATCTGCTAGCTCAGTTGGTTTAGAGCGCTTGCTTGACAGGCAAGAGGTCACAAGTTCAAATCTTGTGCAGATCACACATAAAAGGATATCATAACAGGTGATGTCCTTTTTTATTGTGTTGTTTCCCCTTCTGCTTCGCTCTTTTCTTCCACAGGGCGCAGTTCGTTGCGTTTCACGTGCACCACGATGGATATATTCATCACTTCGATGTTTACGCAGAAATTGCCGTCCTTGCACTGTTTCACCAGGGTGCCCTCCATGCCGGCGAATTCGCCCTCGAGGATGGTCGCCTTGGCGCCACGTATCAGTTGGGCGGTCTCGTGGAAGTGGATTTTGCGCTGGGTGGTCTCGAATAGGCGGACTGCCTCTATCTCGCGCTCAGGCACCTGGATGATGCTGTGCTGGCTGCTCACAATGCAGGCCACGCCTTTGACGGTGCGGGTCTGGTATATTTGTTTGTTGTTGATTCTGGCAAACAGATAGTTGGGGAACATGGGCTTTTCCTGCGTCGGGTTGCGCTTGAAGCGTTTGTCTTTCCCCAGAATCAAGGGCAAATAGCATTCTATCGGAGGGTCGGCCCCGCGGAACCGTTCGGCGACGAGCGTTTCTGCGTTTGGGCGAGTCATCACGGCGACCCATGCTGGTTTGGAGGTTAGCATCTTGTGTAGGTCTTTTGTTTTCCGATAACGACAAATGCGCCGAATTATTGTGTGGTGAAACTTATTTTGAGACAATGCTGTCGCCGAAGTCCAGGTAGGGTAGGAGGCGCTCCAGGGTGCTGTCGGCCATGGAGGGAATGGCCCGGAGGTCGTCGACCGAGTGGAACCGGCTGCCGGTGGCCCGCAGCCGCACTATGTCGCGTGCCTGATAATACTCGATATAAGGATGTCTGGCCAACTGTTTCAGTTCAAGGGTGTTGGGGTTGATGTGCCTGATGGCGGTGGTGTCTATCCGGAGGTACGGGCCTATGTGGTTCAGCAATTCCGGAGTGACGCCGTAGACTTCAAGCAGCTGTGTGCCAGAGACAAACCCACCCAGCCGTTCCCGATAGCGGACAATGCGGCGGGCAAATACGGGTCCGATGCCGTGTAGCAGCTGAAGGGTAAGGGTGTCGGCGCTGTTCAGCTCTACCGTCAGGGGCTGTTTCCTGGGGGCAGGCGGCTCGTGGGTGTAAAACGAGCTGTCTGTCCGTGGCTTTTTCTCTCTAGTGTATTGAGTATGATGGTGTTTCCTGCGTGAACGGTAGACGGAGTCTTCCTTGGCGGTCAAAACTTCGTTTATTACGGTCTCACAGGTGTCGTTTTGCAGGGTCTCATCCCGGTGTCTTGAAGAAAAAAATACCACTCCGGCAATGATGAGTAATGCTGCTGATAACCAGATGATACCAAGTATTTGTGAGTGTGTCGGTCCTTCCTTTTTGTCTCTCATTTGTGAGAAAAATTTTGTCAGTTTAAAAAAAATGTGTATCTTTGCACCCGTTTTCCGACAAAGGGGTCTGTTAGCTCAGTTGGTTCAGAGCGCTTCCTTCACACGGAAGAGGTCGAGAGTTCGAATCTCCCACAGACCACACGGCCATCCTCACAAGGGTGGTTTTTCTTTTCGCCCTCTGTCCTCCATTCACACCTCATTTCCGCT
Organism: Bacteroidales bacterium; assembly: GCA_017480785.1. Lineage (GTDB taxonomy): Bacteria > Bacteroidota > Bacteroidia > Bacteroidales > P3 > Colimorpha. The sequence goes on along the minus strand of JAFURZ010000016.1, from coordinate 194,104 downwards.
CTTCCAACACAACAACGTACCTCTCCCTTTTTTATTGCCTACCCAAGTATATATAGTTTGAAAATAATTGTTATGGATAATTTATGATGAGGAATTGCGTTATATAGAGAAACAGTGTAACCATGATACGCGAAGAAACCGTTTTTGGACCCATCTTCAGCCGGCGGCTCGGCAGCTCGCTCGGCATCAACCTGCTCCCCGAAAAGGGGAAGATATGCAACTTCGACTGCATCTACTGTGAGTGCGGTTGGAACCGCGACGGGCGCGGCGACACGGTGCTGCCCACGGCCGAGAAAGTGCGCACCGACCTGGAGCGGACGCTGAGGAAACTGGTCGATGAAAAGACTCCCGTCGACAGCATTACCTTCAGTGGCGACGGCGAGCCGACCCTTAACCCCGAGTTCCCGCAGATTATCGACGATACGCTGCTTCTGCGTGACCGGTATTACCCCAAGGCGAAGGTGAGCGTGCTGAGCAACGCCACCCGCGTCCATATCCCCGAGGTGTTCAACGCCTTGCGGCGGGTGGATAATCCCATTATGAAGATTGACGCGCCGACCAACGAGCTGATAGCGAAAATCAACATGCCTGCCCCGGGCTACGACATCGCCCGCGTCGTCGAGGCACTGAAGCAGTTCGACGGCCAGTTTGTGCTGCAGACCTGCATGCTGCGGGGCAACGGCTTCGACTCGGCAAGTCACGAGGTGATACTGCCCTTGATGGATATTGTGCGCCTGCTGAAGCCGCGCGAGTGGATGGTCTACACCATCGACCGCGCCACCCCGATGCAGGGCCTCGAGAAGTTCAGTCCGCAGGAGATGAAAGCCCTCGTGCAACCGATAATCGACGAGGGCTTTACAGAGGTGCAGATAAAGGGGGCTGTGGAGGACAACTAGAAAGCCAAGAGGAAGATTGTGCTGGCAAGGTCGATGAAGAAGTGCCCCAGCACCCAGATGCCGATACGCCGGCCGGCGGCGCGGCCGAGGCGCACGTTGACGATGATGTCGACAATACTCATGGCCACCAATATGGCTACCAAGGCTCCGGTGAATAGCCACGTAGGCCAGCAGTAGACAGTGCCATAGAGTATTATGACCCACATCAGGGCCTCCAGCAGAGTCCAGCTTCCCGCCACTATCCACCGCAGTCCGGTGGGGTCGGGGAAGGGAGTGTACCAAGCGGTTTTGTCGCCTGGATGGCTGTCGTAGCTTAGCTTGGCCCAGGAGTAGTTGAGGAAGCCGAAGAGGGCTGCGACGCCGAGGAGCATGACGGCTATCAGGATGAGAAGGCCTGCGGTGCCGTCAATGAGTAGCATCGCTGCCAGCGTGTTGCCCACGGCGACCATGCCCGAGGCGTACATCAGCCACCTGTATATGTCCTTATTTCGTTCCATGGATAAAGTCGGCAATTAGTTGCATGGCCTCGGGGGCGAAGGTCTCCTCGATGAGGGTGTATTCGTCCGGCGAGCCGGTGGTGCAATGCTGGAAAAGGTGGTTCAGGTCGGGCAGCTCACGGCAATCGGCCTGCGGGCAGAGTGTCTTGATTCTGTCGAGATTAGGATGTGCAAGCACTTGGCAGTCTTTCGATCCGTTGAGGGCCAGCACGGGGCACTTCACCTTGGACAGGTAGTCGGCTGGGTCGAGGGCGAGGAAGGCCTGCATCCATCGGCTCTCCATCTGTTCCTTGAAGGCTGCGGCGGTGCCGCGGCCCAGGCCTATGCTGTCGATTTCGGCCTTGCTGAGGTCTTTGGTGTAGCGGCTGATGACGGCCTTATGGTTCTTCTGACTGCTGCCGGCGGGCAGGGCGAAGAGGTCGTGCATGCAGGCCATGCGGACAGCCAGCAGGCGTTCGCTCAGGCCGTTGGCGCGGTAGATGGCTTCGTTCTGCTGCAACAGCACATCACGGCCCGTGCAGCCCTGCCCGGCGAGCATTACAACAAACTTAACTTCCTTGTTCCGTGCTGCCACCATGGGAGCAATGGCGCCGCCCTCGCTGTGGCCGCCGATGCCGAGGCGTGCGGGGTCGACATGGGGGTTGCCTTTGAGTGCGCGGAACATGGCCTCGGCGTCCTCGGCGAAGAGTCGCGTGTCGGCGCTGTCGAGGGGACCGGTGCTGGCGCCCATGTTGCGGTCGTCATAGCGCAGGACGGCTATGCCGCGACGGGTCAGGTAGTCGGCCAGCACGAGGAAGGGTTTGTGCTGCATGATTTCCTCGTCGCGGTTCTGCTGCCCGCTGCCGGAAACGAGGACGAGGCAGGGATACTGGCGGCTGACGCCGCCAGCACCCGGATTGCGGGGGTAGGTGAGGGTGCCTTCGAGGTGCACCCGGTTGCCCTGGCTGTCGGTATAGTCGGCGGTAACGGTCTCCTCGTCGTAAGGGTAGGGCGGCTGCGGTGTCTGCGGACGCTGCAGGGAAAAGAGAGTGTCGGTGGGGAGGAAGGTGATGTCTTCCTTGAAGAGGCCCTGCTTCCAGTGGCCGCTGAGGGTGCTGCCACGCTGCGTGAGCTCCATCATCAGCCCGATGCTCTTGCATTCCAGGGTCAGTCTGCCATCCACCAAGCTCCACTTGCTTATCGGAATGGGGTCGGCAGTCTGCATGGGGCTGTAGAGGTCGGCGGTGCTGTCGGTCAGATGAAGGCACAGGACGAGGCCGGTCTTCTGGCTCGTGCCGCTGTACCACTGTGCTTGGGCCGTCAGGCCCAAGCACAGTATGGTCAGGAGGAATATTCGTTTCATTTCTTGGTTTGTTTGGGGTAACGCTTGGCCTTCTTGAGTGCCTCGGCTATAATCCATTCTATCTGCCCGTTGGTACTGCGGAACTCGTCCGCGGCCCACCGTTCGATGGCGTCGTAGACTTCCGTGTCGATCCGCAGTGCAAAGTTCTTTTTCATCGGGCAAACATCACTTTCTCACTGTTGAACATCCGCGAGAGACCCCAGACGGCGATGGCGGTGTAGACCACGCAGGAGGCCACGGTGACGATGACGGGCATCCACTGCATCTCGTGGGCAAAGACGGCCACCATCACCTCGATGGAGTTGTAGAAGGGGATGAGGTACACCAGCAGGTTCTCCGACGCCCCGTTCTGGAACATCGGTAGCAGTCCCGCCAGCATGACCACCAGCATGAAGGGGGTGACCATGGTGCCGGCGTTCTTCACGTCTTTGGCCAGGGCCGAGAGCAGGCTGACGGCCGACGCCATGATGAGCACCGATGCGAAGATGACCAGTAGCAGCACCAGGTAGTCGCTTGTGGTGTAGTGGAATCCCAGACTGGCGTAGTCTACTCCCTCGCCGCTGACCATCTTGGGCAGCGACAGGGCGATGCCGATGAAGCTGGAGATGCCGCTGAGCAAAGCGATGCCGCTGAGGGAGATTATCTTTCCCATGGCCAGCTCGTTGCGACGCAGGGGTGTGACCAGCAGGGTGGCTATGGTGCCGCGCTCCTTCTCGCCGGCGATGCTGCTGGGCGCGATGGCCATCACGCCGCTGAAGAGCATCATAATGATGAGCATGGGAAGCAGCTTGCTCCATATCATGGCGCCGATGCTGTCGTTGCTGGCTTGGTCGAAGTGCTGCTCCTCGGTCTGGGGCACGTTGACCGTGAAGGGGCGGCCGTAGTTGCCCAGCAGGCTGCTGAGGGCGTAGTAGACGCGTGCCGAGGCATTGTTGGTGGAGTTGTAGTATATCTCCACGTTAGGAAGCGCTTCGGGATTGGCAGGCGTCGTCAGCAGCTGGTCGAAGCCTTCGGGGAAGCGCAGCAGCACCGTGTTGAGCTCCTTGTCCTCGAGCAGCGCGATGTCGTCGTCGGTGATGGTCTGCTCGGTTATCACCACGCTGCTGTCGAACGAGGACAGCACGGGTACCAGGCTCTGCGGCATGTGCTCCACCGTCAGGGCGACCACCTCGTCCTGACCCTCGGTGGCCATCTGCTGTATGCCCACACCCATCAGGCTGTAGACGAGGTAGATGAGCAAGCCCGGCATGATGACTGTGGTGAAGAGCAGTTGCCGGTCGCCGAAGAAGCGGGCGAATTCTTTCTTGATAATGGTGACAGTGTTGGATTTCATTCTTCACCTCCTTTCATTTCTTTGTACATCTCGAAGAAGCGGTCCTCGATGGAGAGACCGTCGCACACCTCGGCCAAGGGGCCGCACGCCACGAGGCGGCCGTCGATGATGACGCCCACGCGGTCGCAGAGCCGCTCCACCAGGCTGAAAATGTGGGTCGAGAGAATGATGGTCTTGCCGGCGGCGCGCAGCTCCTGCAGGTAGTCGGTCACGATGCGGGCCGTGAGCACATCGAGTCCGTTGGTGGGCTCGTCGAAGATGATGACCTCGGGGTCGTGCACCAGCGAGATGACCAGAGACAGCTTCTGCTTCATGCCCGTCGAGAGGTTGGCCACCTTCACCTCGGCGAAGCGGTCGATGCCGAAGCGCTCGAACATGGCCGCCTTGCGCTGTGCCCGGATGTCGTCGGGCACCTGATGCAGATGGCTGAAGAAGTCGAACAGGTAGTTGGGGGTGAAAAAGTCCTCGAGCTTCAGCTCGGAGGTGAGGAAGCCTATCTTGCCGCGCACCGCCTCGGGCTGGCTCACCACGCTGCACCCGTCGAGCACGGCGTCGCCGCTGTCGGGACGGATGAGGGTGGAGAGCATGCGCAGGGTGGTGGTCTTGCCGGCCCCGTTGGGACCCAGCAGACCGAATATCTCGCCTCGGTAGGCGCTGAACGACAGGTTGTCGACAGCCACCTTGCGCCGTTCGGCGGTGTGTTCTATCTTTTGTTGCTTGCGGCTCAGCGTGAAGGTCTTGCTGAGGCCGTCAACTTGCAATATCTCTTCCATGGGCTGTTGTATTATTGGGCCCTTAGTAAATGCTACCGGTGTTGATTACCGGGCTGGCGCCCTCGTCGCCACAGAGCACCACCATCAGGTTGCTCACCATGGCGGCCTTGCGCTCGTTGTCCATCTCCACCACGTGCTCGGCTGCCAGTTTCTTCAGTGCCATGTCGACCATCGAGACGGCGCCCTCGACAATCTTCTCGCGGGCGGCGATGATGGCTTCGGCCTGCTGCCGCTTGAGCATCACGCTGGCTATCTCCTGGGCGTAGGCCAGGTAGTTGATGCGGGCCTCGACCACCTCGATGCCGGCAATCTCCAGGTGCTTGCGGATTTCCTGCTCCAGGCGGCGGTTGATTTCGTCGCCCCCGTTGCGCAGCGTCACCTCGTTCTGGTCCTCCAGGTTGTCGTAGGCATAGAGGCTGGCCACCTTGCGCAGGGCCGAGTCGCTCTGCACCGCCACGAAGCTGTCGTAGGCGTCGGCCTCCACGTCGAAGCAGGCGCGGTAGGTGTCCTCCACCTTCCACACCAGCACCAGACCAATCATTATCGGGTTGCCGTTGCGGTCGTTCACCTTGATGGGCTCCACGTCCATGTTGTCCGCGCGCAGGCTTATCTTCTTGCGCACATAGAAGGGGTTGGTCCAGAAGAAGCCGTTGTCGCGCACCGTGCCCACATATCGGCCAAAGAAAGTAAGTACGCGCGCGTGGTTGGGCTGGATGACCATCTGCTTGAAGCCCGTCACGTGCAAGCCCCACAGCACCCACAGCACGCCAATCAGGATGCCCATGAAGGTCGATGTGTTCTCGCCGGCGTTGATGCACAGGTACAGTGCCAGTGCCAGCAGGGCAATGTCAATCAGAAGTTGCAGGAATCCATTGTTCCATGCACCCATTTTCTTTACGATTTCTTTCGATTTCATATTGTTTATTTTTAGTTGTTTATACTCGTTCAAAGTGATATTGTTTTGATATCATTCCGATTGCAAAGATACAACCTTTTTCCCAACCCCGATGCGATTTAAGATAATTTAACATTCGGCGCCTGTTCTCTCCCTCTTTTCTCCGCTGATTGTCAATATGTTCCATTGGAGTTCTTTACGATTTCGTAAAGAACAGTAAAAGAACAGTAAAAGAACAGGGGGATTTTGGGGCTACCGGATACGAGACCAGTCGATGGGTGTCTGGCCTTGTTGTTGCAGGTAGGCGTTGGCGCGGCTGAAGTGACGGCAGCCGAAGAAGCCACGGTAGGCCGACAGGGGCGAGGGGTGGGGCGCGGTGAGTATGTGGTGCCGCCGGGGGTCTATGAGTTTGCGCTTGGCGATGGCATAGCTGCCCCAAAGGAGGAATACGACCCCGCTGCGGCGCTCGTTGAGGGCCTGGATGGCGGCGTCGGTGAACTGCTCCCAGCCGTGGTGCTGGTGGCTGCCGGCCTGGTGGGCACGGACGGTCAGGGTGGCGTTGAGCAGCAACACGCCCTGCTCGGCCCAGCCGCTGAGGTCGCCGCTGGTGGTGGAAATCTGCGTGCCGAGGTCGTCGTTGATTTCCTTTATGATGTTCACCAGCGACGGGGGTGGCGGCACCTGGTCGGGCACCGAGAAACAGAGGCCCATGGCCTGGCCGGGCTCGTGGTAGGGGTCCTGTCCGAGGATGACCGCCTTCACCTTGTCGAACGGTGTGCTGTCGAAGGCATTGAATATCTTGCTGCCCGGCGGGTAGCAGGTGTGCTGCTGCCGCTCGGCGATGAGGAATTGCTTTAATTCGGCGAAGTACGGCGCCTCGAACTGGGGCTTCAGCACCTCGTACCAACTGGAATCTATCTTTACTGCCATAATGTTCTTACTCAATCAGAACCATCAAGAACCATCAGAACTTTTCTTTTTGTTCTATTAGTTCTGATTGAGATATTATATTAAAAATGAATTATATTTTTTCTCTTTGCCTATCAGGCTTTCGATGCCGTGGCCGGGCAGCACGCGGTAGTCGTCGGGCAGGGTGAGGATGCGGGTTTTCAGTTTCTCGATGAGGGTGGGGTAGTCGCCCCCCGGCAGGTCGGTGCGGCCGATGCTGTAGTGGAACAGGGCGTCGCCGGTGAGCACCAGGCGCTCGCTGTGCACCACGAAGCAGAGGCTCCCCGGGCAGTGCCCCGGCACGTAGCGGCACTCCACTTCGGTCTCGCCGAAATGCAGTATGTCATTGTCGTTGATTTCCAGCACTTCCAGGTCACCCATGTTGTCGACGGCAAAGCCCATCATCGAGCCCCAGGCCTCGGCCTGCCGCAGCAGCTTGCGCCCCTCGGCGTGCATGGTCACAGGTAGGTGGAAGTGCTCGCAGCATTGCCGCAACCCCGCGATGTGGTCCACATGGGCGTGGGTGAGCAGGATATGACTCACCGTGAGACTGTTCTCCTCGATATATCGCAACAATTGCTCGTCCTCATACGACGCCTCCGGTGCGGGGTCCACAATGGCGCACTGGCAGGTCTCCTTATCTACAATCACGTATGTGTTAACCTCAAAATGGTTGAATGTAAACTGTTTAATCATATACTTGCGCGATAATCCTTTTTGCAAAGATACACATATTATTCCGAGGGTTGCCGTTTTTTTTTATTTATTCAGACAGCGAGACACTGCGGGGCCTCGCTGTCTTGTTTATGCGAAAGCGCGGGGCTCCTCTTCCTGCTCGTAGTAGGAGGAAGAGTCGATGCCTTTCATTGAAGATTTCGCGGTCGGCGATGCGGTCGGTGAGGGCGCCCTGGAGCAAGGTGCTGTGAAGTGGTTAGTGCACTAACCACTTCATGCTAACCATTCAGCCAGGCGTCGAACTGTTCACGTTTGAGGGCGGGGATGTCGAGTTTCATCTTCTTGCGGAGGCCGCCGAGGTCGTTGAAGAGCTTGTTGGGGTTGGCTTCTTTAAGTTGCGACAAGGTGTTGATGCCCGCTTTGCGCAGGGCGGGCACCCATTCGGCGGGCACGCCGTGGGCGATGAAGTCGGCGTCGGTGGTGACGGCGGCTTTCTTCTCGGGCTTCATCAAGGGGAAGAGGAGCACGTCCTGTATGTTCTGTTCGTCGGTCATCATCATCACCAGGCGGTCGATGCCGATGCCCATGCCGGAGGTCGGCGGCATGCCGTATTCGAGGGCACGGACGAAGTCCATGTCGATAAACATGGCCTCGTCGTCGCCTTTCTCGCTGAGGCGTAGCTGCTCCTGGAAGCGGCCCAGCTGGTCGATGGGGTCGTTGAGCTCGGAGTAGGCGTTGGCCAGCTCCTTGCCGCAGACGAAGAGCTCGAAGCGCTCGGTGAGCTCGGGGTTGTCGCGGTGGCGCTTGCAGAGGGGCGACATCTCGATGGGGTAGTCGGTGACGAAGGTGGGCTGTATGAGCTTGCCCTCGCACTTGTCGCCGAAGATGGCGTCGATGAGCTTGCCCTTGCCCATCGTGGCGTCGGTCTCCACGCCGAGCTTACGGCAGGCCTCGCGCAGCTCCTCTTCGTTCATGGGGCTGACGTCCACGCCCGTCTCCTCCTTGATGAGCTGGCACATCGGCGCGCGGCGGAAGGGACCGCCGAAGTCTATCTCGTGTCCCCAGACGTTGACCTTCGTCGTGCCGTGCAAGGCCATGGCAATGCGTCCAAGCATGGTCTCGACGAATGTCATCATCCAGTTGTAGTCCTTATAGGCCACATAGATCTCCATGCAGGTGAACTCGGGATTGTGGGTACGGTCTATGCCCTCGTTGCGGAAGTTGCGGCTGAACTCGTAGACGCCCGGGTAGCCACCCACGATGAGGCGCTTGAGGTAGAGCTCGTCGGCGATGCGCAGGTAGAGCTCCATGTCGAGGGCATTGTGGTGCGTTATGAAAGGTCGTGCGGCGGCACCGCCGGGTATTACCTGTAGTACAGGGGTCTCCACTTCGAGGTAGCCCTGCTCGTTGAAGAAGGAGCGCATCGTATTGATTATCTTGGTACGCTGCACGAAAGTCTCGCGCACCTGCGGGTTCACAATCAGGTCCACGTAGCGCATGCGGTAGCGCAGCTCGGGGTCGCTGAAGGCGTCGTAGACCACGCCGTCCTTCTCCTTGACGATGGGCAGCGGGCGGAGGCTTTTGCTGAGCACGGTGAGGGTCTTTACGTGGATGGAGGTTTCGCCCATCTGGGTAACGAAGACGTAGCCGGTGACGCCGATGATGTCGCCGATGTCCAGCAGGCGCTTGAAGACGGTGTTGTAGAGGGTCTTGTCCTCATCGGGGCATATCTCGTCACGTTTGATATACAGCTGAATGCGGCCGTAGGAGTCCTGCAGCTCCACGAATGAAGCGGCACCCATGATGCGGCGGCTCATAATGCGGCCGGCGATGCTTATACTCTGAAACAGTGTGTTGTCCTGGGGGAACTGCTCCAGGATGTCGGCACTCTTGGCGTTCACCTCGTACAGGGCGGCGGGGTAGGGGTTGATACCCAGTTTCTTTAACTCGGCCAGTGAGTTGCGGCGTATCTGTTCTTGCTCGGTTAGTTCTGCCATAGCGTATGTTTTATCTATTGTTTATTTTAAATTGCAAAAATACAACTTTTTCGCGATATGGGAATAAAAAAGTGCCAAGATTATCGTTAGCAGTTGTTTTGCATATATTTACAAAAATACTGTCTTCGGTTGCTGTCTGTCAGATTGTCGCCATCTTTTATCGTTGGACGTTCTTTTGCATCGTGGGAGGCTCGAAAATGCCATTAAGCGGGTTCTTGCAGCCGTTTTTGTGACGGAATTTTGTCACTTTTGGTGGGTGGGATAAGCGGTAAAAAGTGTAATTTCGTCCCTAAAAACGACAATTTAGGCACCAAATCGGCTGTTTTCGTCCCTTTTGCTTGATGGGTGGAACAATTGTGTGCCGAGGGATGAAAATAGGTGTACTTTTGCATCCGAAAACGACAAATGACACCGCTATGAACAATATTGAAACTCCTGCCCGTCTGTTTGACATCATGGACTCTTGCACCACTCGTCGCGGGCATCGCACCTGCTTCCGGTATAACGACAGCGAGATGACCGCCGACACCTACCGTCGCATGACCAACGCCCTCAGCCATGCACTCCTGCTCCGCGGGTTGAAACGTGGTGAGGTGGTGGGTCTTATCTCTGAGAACCGTCCGCAATGGAACGTTGTCGATATGGCTGTCATGCAGGCTGGTGGTGTGCTGCTACCCCTATGCAAGGGCTTGAGCGCCGAGGAATACACCGAGTGTCTCGCCAAGGCCCGTGTCCGACTGCTCTTCCTCGAGGACGAGGAGTTGTATGGCCGGTTCCGACTCATTCTTCCTCAAATAGATACACTAGAATATCTGCTCTCGCTTGAGCCTGTCGATGCAGCCACATCGTTCTCTACACTCTTGGTCGAGGGACGCGTCAACGCCGACGAGGCCGAGCTCCAGCGTCGCCGCAGTCTCGTCACCACCGACGACGTCTGCACACTTGTATATTCCGGTGGCGGCACCTATCGCAGGATTACCCATCGTTCGCTGATAGAGGATGTTATGGAGCAGGCGGCTACCGAGTCGGGACGCCGGCAGGCAGCCTTGGGAAACAATGCCCTCTGCACCCTCTATGGGAGGATGAAAAACTATGTGTGCCAGCTTGTTGGCCGCACGGTGAACTACCCGTCGCCTTTGGAGGAGCCGGTGCACATGGCAGTGGCTTAGCCCACCATCCGCCGGACTGAATGGAGCGCATGCGAATAGGCATGCGCTTTTTCGTTGTAAATACCCTTGCTATCAAGTATATCCACACGCACCTGGCCTGAAGCGTGGATGATGTGGCCGTCGCCCATGCAGATGCCCACGTGGATGATACGGCCCTCGGCATTGTGGAAGAACGCCAGGTCGTCGCGTCGCACGTCGCAGGCACACACTTCGACACCGCAGGTGGCTTGTTGCGAGGCATCGCGCGGGAGCCAGATATCCAGTGCTTTGAAGCATACCTGAGTGAGTCCGGAGCAGTCGATGCCCCCCGTGGAGCGGCCGCCCCACAGGTAGGGGGTGCCGAGGAAGAGGCGTTCGGCCAGGTCGGCGGCGCTGTCGAAGGGGATGTATTGCTTGTTGTCGACCCATCCGCGATAGCCGTCGTAGGTGCACTGGACGAGCGACCATTTCTCTTGGTGTTCAATTACTTCCATGGTGTCTCCCGGAAGCAGTTGGTTGACCATCTCACTGCGGTCGGAGGCTTCGGCCCTCATGGGCACGGCGCTTAGAAACGAGTATCCTTTCATGTCAAAGTTGTTCTCGGTCGATGGAGAGGCAGATACGGTCGATTAGGTCGTCTTTCTTGTTGTGCTTCGGGTCGAAGGTGTCCTTCAGGTTGTAGCCGAAGAGTTTGGCAAGAGTCTGATACAGACCGGCGCGCAGCGAACCGCGTAGCTCGCCCACGATGTTGTAGGCCGTGCGGTTGGTCTCGCGGTCGATGAGCTTGATGAGCACCAGTCCTTGTGAGAAAGTGTAGTTGGAAAGCTCTCCTTTGTAGTCGCGAAGTAGCTCGGCCTCAGCTTCTTTGATGGCTTTGCGGCGTTCCTTGCGGGGCAGGGCGGCAATCTGTACCTCCAGCTCGTCGAGGCGACGCTTGCCCTCGAGGGCGTAGGGACGCATCAGCTTGACGTTGCGTATGAGCTTGCGGTTTTGCTGTATCTCCTTCGGGGTGAGCAGCATGCCATCGGCATAGACCTTCACCTCTTTCATGTAGTAGAGCGGTATCGTGTCGCCGTCGATAATGGCGGCGAAGGTGTAGTGTCCTTTGTTGAGCATGGGGTGGATGGTGGTGTCGAGAGGAACGGACCGCACGCGGGTGCTGGAAGCCGGGGCTCTTTGGATGTCTTTTCTCTCGGTAGCGAACTGGCCCATAGCCGATTGGCTCGTCAGCAGGACAGCTATCAGCGGAAGGAGTCGTAGGGTGAGGCGCTTCGTCATGGTGGGTCTTTTTGAATAGGATAACTGAAAAACAGCTGTTTTATTATGTGATGCCTCAAAAAAGAGTTTCGGGAGGTGGCGGGAAGAGTTAAGAAAAGTTAATTATATCGTGCGCGATTTATCCGAGTCTTCACCGTGGCAACACCGTAAAATGTCCGACTGCAGTCGGACCATCCTCGGAGTTGTGTCGGAGTTGTTACGGAGAAGAGTCGGAGTTGAGGCAGGGAAATCCTGTGTTTATATTTGATTTGCTGGTGGTTATGTTTGTGGTTGAGGCCTATTTGTCTGGAAATTACCGTCAATAGGCTGTGACGGTTTGGAGGCCGATAGGGGTAGAAAACGGCAGTTGTGTCGTGCACGATATAATTCTGGAATGCTCCTTGACGGGTGGTCGAGGGCGGGTGGATGGTGCGTTTTTTGTTTCGGAAATAATCTTAAAAGGAGAGAAAACTAATGTGCGTATCGAAAAAAAGTCGTATCTTTGCATCCGTTTTGTGCGTGGGAGAGATGGGCGTGGATGGCTGCAACAGGCTGTCGTTCATGCCGATTGAGACGAACTGCGGATATGGCGTAATTGGTAGCCGCGCAAGACTTAGGATCTTGTTCCGAGAGGAGTGGGGGTTCGAGCCCCCCTATCCGCACCGAGATATGGAAATGGAAAAAGGCATGATGAGCAAGGGGGTACGCCAGGACCTCGGCTCCGTGGGTCGGAGCCTCTTGCGTGTTTTGTGCTTTTCGTTTCTTCTTTTTTTATGCGCGCACGCGCATGCAAGCTACCTGCTCATCCCGATGGACGAGGTGCAGAAGAATCACCTGAAGGCTTACGGCGTGGCCTACTGGACGTTGCAGCACGAAGCCGAGGTGACGTGGCTGCTCAACTACCGCGGGGGCACCTTCATGACGAAGTATGCCGATGCGCTGGAGCGCGAATGCCGTCTGCGGGGGGTGACCTGCGAGGTGATTGCCGACGGGCAGAGCAGCGCCATACTGAGTCACATTGCCGACCCGGGGGTGAACATGGACGCCGTGAAGCTGCAGAAAGCCCCGCGCATCGCCGTCTATTCTCCGAAGAACAAGCTGCCATGGGACGACGCGGTGACCCTGGTGCTCACCTATGCCGAGATACCCTACGACGTGGTGTATGACGAGGAGGTGATGAGCGGGGTGTTGCCTACCTACGACTGGCTGCACCTTCACCACGAGGACTTTACGGGGCAGTATGGCAAGTTTTGGGCCAACTACCGCAGCCAGCAGTGGTATATTGAGGATGTGCGCCTGCAGGAGGCCATGGCCGCCAAGCTGGGATTTGGCAAGGTGAGCCAGTTGAAACTGGCTGTGGCTCACAAAATCAGAGATTTTGTGAGTGGCGGAGGCTTTCTCTTCGCCATGTGTTCGGCTCCCGACAGCTATGACGTGGCGCTGGCCGCCGAGGGGGTGGATATTTGCGACGTGATGTTCGACGGCGACCCGATGCAGCCCAATGCACAGGAATCTCTGGACTACAGCAAGTGCTTCGCTTTTAAGGATTTCCGTATCAGTACCAATCCGGCGGAATACGAGATATCGACCATCGATGTCGACGACCGTGCCCGTCAGCGGCAAGTGAACGAGCGGAACGACTTCTTTGTGCTCTTTGATTTCTCGGCCAAGTGGGACTGGGTGCCCACCATGCTGACACAGAACCACACGCGGGTGGTGCACGGCTTCATGGGCCAGACGACCGCCTTCCGCCGTGAGGTGGTGAAGAGCAGCTGCGTGATACTGGCTGAGAACAAGGAATTTGGCGAGGTGCGCTACCTGCATGGCGACTTTGGCAAGGGCACGTGGACTTTTCTCGGCGGACACGACCCCGAGGACTACCGACACTTCATCGGCGACCCGCCGACCGACCTCTCGCTCTATCCCAACTCTGCCGGCTACCGGCTCATACTGAACAATATCCTTTTCCCGGCGGCAAAGAAAGAGAAACATAAGACCTGACCCCCTCAATTGCATGATACCAACGATTATGAAGATGAAACATACGATAGCCCTAGTGGCACTTCTCACGTCGGCCTTGGCCCCGATGGCGCAGGGCAACGGCACGTGGACGTTGTATAACACGAAGAACTCCAACATTGGAGGCAACAACATCTCGGCCCTTGCCGCCGACAGCAAGGGTGTGTGGGTGGGCACCTACCAGGGCCTCTGCCGCCTGAACGGCGGGGAGTGGCTCGACTACGCCATGTTCAACGAGAAGCTTAAAGACCAGTCGGTCAACTGCCTGATGGTCGACAAGCGCGGGGTGGTGTGGATTGGAACCGACGACTACGGTGTCATCGAGTTCGACGGCACCCACTGGACGGAGTATGCCACCGAGACCCGCCGGCTGAAGATGAAGTTCATTAAAGAGATTACCCAAGACAAGGACGGCGTGTTCTGGATTGGCGTGACGCTGGGAGGTCTGGTGAGCTATAACGGCTACACCTGGGAGAAGTACACTCCCGAGGACTGCGGCCTGTTGAGCGACTTCGTGCTTGACCTGGCTGTAGACCGTGCCAACCGCAAGTGGATTACCACCAACGCGGGTGTGAGCGTGTTCAACGACCGCCGCTGGGTGAGCTATACGGTGGAGAACTCGGGGCTGCCCGACAACATCGTGCCGGCAGTGGCCATCGACAAGAATAACGTGAAGTGGTTCGGTACCCTCAACGGCCTGGCCAGTTTCGACGGCGAGGAGTGGAGGATATGGAATACGGCCAACAGTCCGCTGCCTGCCAACCAGGTGAATGACTTGATGTTTGACGGCGACGGCATGCTGTGGATAGCCACCAGCAACGGCGCCGCTGTGTTCGATGGCGAGAGTCGCTGGGTGGTGTTCACCTCGAAGAACAGCGACCTTCCCTCAGGCAATATCTACAAGCTTGCGGTCAGCCGTCAGGGCGACGTGTGGTTTGGCAGCGACACCAAGGGTGTGGCCAAACTCAGTGGCTTCGCGATGCCCGTCCCCGAGGTAGCAGCACCGGTGGTCGAAGCTGAGGAGAAGAGCGACGAAGCCCCCGCCGTACAGCAGCCTGCCGGCGAGGAACGCGTGCGCATCAACCCGCACCTGAGCGAAGGCTATATCACCATCACCCTCGAGAGCCCGTCGGCCACGGTGACCTTCACCAACAAAGCCGGCAAGGTGGTCAAGACGGTGACCAACTACCGTAACAACCAGAAGATAATGATTAACAAGTTGGCCAAAGGCATGTATGTGGTGGGTGTGGCGACGGCCCGAGGCGAGAAGAAGATTAAATTCAACCTGAAATAAACGACTTATGAAGAGAATAGTTATTGTGGTGTTGATGGGGCTGATGAGCTTGGCGGGCACAGCCGCCAAGGCTCAGCAGTTGGACCCTGCCAAGTGGACCTACACCGTCAAGGAAACGTCGGCCACCGAAGCCGAACTGGTGTTCACCGCCAAGATTGACGACGGATGGCACCTCTACTCGCAGTACACCGACCCGGCAGGCCCGCTGCCCATCGTCTTCGAGTTCACCAAGAGCAGCGACTACGAGCTGGTGGGCAAGGTGCAGGAGCCCAAACCGCATGAGGAGATGGACCCCCTTTTCGACTGTGTGGTGAAGTCGTTCAGCGGCAAGGTGGTCTTCCGACAGAAGGTGAAACGTCTGAGCGAGACTGACTTCACCGTCAACGGAGTGCTCAGCTACCAGATGTGCAACAATGGCAGCTGTATCGCTCCCGAGGACCGCGATTTCTCCTTCAAGGTGCCCGGTGCCAAGGAAGAAGCGGCCGAGGAACCCGTCGTAGCCGAGGCTGTGGAGGACAGCGTGGTCGAGACGGCGACGACGGTGGATGAACCGGAGGCCTTTGCCTCCGAGGAGCCTGCCGGGAAAGAGAATAAGAAAAGCCAGAGCCTGTTGGTGATATTCCTACTGGCCATTGGCGGAGGTATCCTCACCATGTTCACCCCCTGTGTCTTCCCGATGATACCTATGACGGTGAACTTCTTCATGCACAACAGCGACAACAAAAAGAAAAACCGTCGTCAGGCATGGTTCTTTGGCTTCTCTATAGTCTTTATCTTTGCAGTGCTGGGTGCCATCCTGGCCCTCATCTTCGGTCCCGAGGCCCTCTACTTTATCGGCACCCACTGGATACCCAACCTGTTGTTCTTCATCATCTTCTTTGTCTTTGCGCTGAGCTTCTTCGGTCTGTTCGAGATAAAGATGCCCGAGAAGTGGATTAACAGCAGCGATGAGCAAGCCGACAAGGGAGGCTGGTTGGCTCCCTTCTTCATCGCCCTGACCACTGTGCTGGTCTCCTTCAGCTGCACCGGTCCCATCTTGGGCGCCGCCTTGGTGGGCCTCACCACCAGCAGCACCGACCGTTGGGTTTCGCTGGTCACCATGCTGGGCTTCGGCATCGGCTTTGCCCTGCCGTTCACCTTGCTGGCCATGTTCCCGCAGGCGCTAAAGAACATGAAGAGTGGCTCGTGGCTGAACACCGTCAAGGTGAGCTTCGCCTTCCTGGAGTTGGCCTTCGGTCTGAAGTTCCTCCAGATGGCCGACCTCTACTGCAACTGGGGATTGTTGCCACGCGACATCTACCTGGCCCTGTGGATTGTCATCTTCGGCATGCTGGGCTTCTATCTGCTGGGCAAACTGCGCTTCAAGGGTGACGACGAGGTGAAGGAGATAAGCACGCTGCGCCTCTTCCTCGCCATCGCCGACTTGGCTTTTGTCGTGTGGATGATACCCGGATTGTGGGGAGCTCCGCTGAAGAGCCTCAGCGGCTTCCTGCCGCCGCAGTCGAGTCAGGAGTTTGACATCGAGCGCATGGTCTCCGAGAGTACCCCTGTCGCCGGTGCCACCGTGCAGGTGGGCAAGCTGCCCGCCGACCGCAAGTATGCCGACAAGCTGCATGTGCCGCTGGGATTCGAGGCTTTCTTCGACCTTGACGAAGCCAAGGCTTATGCCCGCAAGGAGGGCAAGCCCGTCTTCATCGACTTCACCGGCAAGACCTGCGCCAACTGCCGTGAGATGGAACACTATGTGTGGACTGACCCTGAGGTGAAGCGCCTGCTCAACGAAGAGTTCGTCATGGTCTCGCTCTATGCCGACGAGAACACCATCGAGCTGCCCGAGGACGAGTGGGTGGTGGACGAGAAGGGACGCACCCTGAAGACCCTTGGACGCAAGAACCTCAACTACCAGAAGACGGCTTTCAACATGAATGCCCAGCCCTACTATGTCATTGTCGATGCCGACGGCAAGGTGCTCACGGCAGAGAACTACAAATACGACCGCGACGTGAAGCAGTTCGTCGCCTGGCTCAACGAAGGTATAAAAAACTATAAGAAATAGCTAAGCAGATGAAAAAGACGACTGTATTAGTTGCACTGTTGCTTATGGCTGTCGGCATGGTGGCAGCCCCCGTCAGTGAGGCCACTGCACACCGTGTGGCGGTGAATTTCTGGAACACCTACCGCACCCCGTCGGCAAAGCCTGTGGCGTCGATGCAAAGGTATTCGTTCCCCGAGTTGCAGCATCTCTATGTGTTTGCCAACGGTGAAGACGGATTTGTCATCGTGGCCTCGGACGACCGCGTGCGGCCTGTGGTGGGCTATTCGTTCGACAGCCCTTTCCCCACCCGCCTGCATCGCGAGTTGCGCTACTGGCTTGGCGGCTATGAGCAGCAGATAGCCTATGCCGCCACCACCGAGGGTGCCGCCGATTTCCGCTGGGGCCTTCTGCTCGACTCCGAGGTGCCGCCCGTGCCGGTGTCGTTGACCAACGTGTCGCAACTCTGCATGACCCGCTGGGACCAGGGCTCCCCGTACAATAAGTATTGCCCCTACGATTCTGTCTACCACGACCGTACGGTGGTGGGATGCGTGGCAACAGCCATGGCGCAGATTATGAAGCGTTGGAACCATCCCTCCTGCGGCACCGGCAGCCACAGCTACGAGTATAGCTACTTCGGTACCCTCTCGGCCGACTTCGGGAACACCACCTACATGTGGGAGAATATGCCTGATTTCGTTGCTTTCGCGACGCTGCCACAGAACGAAGAGGCCCTCAGTGTCCTGAGCTACCACTGTGGCGTGTCGGTCGACATGATGTACGGCACCCATGCCGTCGGCGGCAGCGGCGCCTACTCCAGCTGCGGCTGGTGGGCCTCGGCCTGCGCCGAGAGTGCTTTCCACCGCTACTTCAAGTACGACTCCGCTATGCTGCACTACCGCGAGCGCTACCAGTATAGCGACGCCGAGTGGCTGGCCATGATTGACGAAGACCTGGCGGCCGGCCGTCCGATGTACTACGACGGCTCCGACACCACGGGCGGACATGCCTTTGTCCTTGACGGCTCCAACCTCGACACCTGCTACCATTTCAACTGGGGCTGGAGTGGCTATGGCGACGGATACTATGCCATGAACAACCTCGCCCCCGGTAGTGGCGGTGCCGGTGGAAACGCCACCTACACTTTCAACAACAACCAAGGGGCTATTTTCGGCATCCAGCCGGTGCCCGAAGTCTTCGACACCATTGTGGTCTACGACACCATCTGCACCAACTATGCCGGCTACGAGAACCACGGCTACCAGCTGCCGGTGGCCAACAACGACACCAATCTGCGTTACCTCGACACCATCTTCGCCCTCCACCTCCGGGTGATAGGGGCCAACACCGTATCCTATTCGGCCAACACGGGCACCCTCAGCGCCATCAGCGACCACGATTACTGCCCCGCCGACGGCATCGAACTGATTGAATGTCCCTTCACGCGCGACAATTACCAATTCATCGGCTGGAGCACCAAACGCACCGGTGCCTCGGATTCCCTGTATCAGCCGGGCAATATCCTCTACCATCACGGCAACATCCTGATTTATGCCCGCTGGAGGAAGAACTCCACCACTGCAGTGGTCGAGGTCGAGGACGACATGCTCAGGCTCTGGCCCAACCCCACCACCGGCGAGGTCACCGTCACCGTGGGTGTAGGCCACGAGGCGGAAA
Source organism: Bacteroidales bacterium (assembly GCA_017480785.1). GTDB lineage: Bacteria > Bacteroidota > Bacteroidia > Bacteroidales > P3 > Colimorpha. Next base: position 175,318 of record JAFURZ010000016.1, on the reverse strand, counting down.
TCCTTGTCATCGACGCCGCAGGACGTACTGTGCTGCGTGAGAACTACCCCAACCGCATGGGCGGAGATGCCAAAATATCGCTTGCCGACCTCCCCGACGGCGCCTACACCGTCCAGGTGCGCACCGTTGTGGGCATCTATAACCGGCGTATAATCAAACAGAAATAAAATAATTACAAGAAAAATTTGGCGGGAAGGAAAAAAGTTCGTACTTTTGCACCCGATTTCGCGAGGCCGCAAGGCGGCGAAATAAGAGAGTGCGGGGTAGAGCAGTGGTAGCTCGTCGGGCTCATAACCCGGAGGTCGTCGGTTCGAATCCTTCCCCCGCTACCTACAAGAGAAGAGAGCAGGACTGATGTCCTGCTCTCTTTTTTCCTTCGCCGGGCGTGCTTGGCCCGATGAAAACGAGTCTTCTGCACCACTACGTCCACGTCGGGGGGTGGAGCACATGTGGAGGGGGTGTGGAGTGGATGTGGAGAGAATGTGCCGCCGATGCCCCTCTTGCCGTTTCTCCCTCGTATTATCCACGTACCATCCTCGCACCATCCTCGCATCATCCTCGCATTTTAACGTTTCGGATGCATGGTGGGCGCAAGTGGGGGGTGGGTGAAAAGCAAGCGCCACGGCCTCGCGAGGCCGTGGCGCTTAGGGTTGGTGTCCTTGGGCTTAGAAGTGGAAACCGATGCGGAGGGCGAGGGAGCCGACGCTGCGCTTCTCGCGCATCACGCCGTCGATGGTCTGGTGGGTGACCACTTCGGCAGCGGCGACGGTGTTCTCGTCGAGGGTCTTCTGGGTGTAGTCGATGGGATGGGTGCCCAGGCCGTAGTAGTAGATGCCGGCGCTGACGTGGCGGCCGAAGTAGGCGCCGAGGCCGAGCATCCAGGAGAAGGCGATGTTGGACTTGTAGGCATAGTAGAGGGTGCCGCCGGCGGTACCCGTGCCTTTGCCTTCGCGGGTAATCATGAGCAGGTCGGCGCCGATGGCGAATTCACCATAGGGGGTGATGTCGTTCCACAGCTCGTCGTAGAGGTAGCTGACACCGGCCATGACGGGGATGTTGAAGTAGGTGGGGGTGGCGTAGTCCTGGTCCATGTATTTGTCGCGCCAGGTGCCGCCAATCATGTTCCAGAAGAAGTCGGCCTGGGCGAAGGGAGCCACCATGCCCACGCCCACGTCGAAGCGGTAGCTGGCACGGTAGCCGGCGCCGAAGCCGAGGCTGGCATCCTTGCCCATCTCCTGGTAGCCGAGGGGGACGATGTGGTTGCTGTTGATGCTGGAGGCGAAGCTGCCGGTGGGCAGGTTGCCGTTGAGGAAGATGGACTGGCGGAACTGCGCCTGTGCGGTCATGCTCATGCCGGCCATGAGGGCGGCAAGGCACATCAGGGTAAATGTTTTTTTCATGTTGTTATTATTTTAGATTGATTATTAGCTGTTTTTCTTTTTGCGGCCTCGTTTCTTGGGCTCTTCTTTCTCTATCTTGACCATCTCTTCTTCGGGGATGGTGGCGTCGAGGGGCGGTATCTCGGCGTCGAGGTATTCCTCTTCGATGCCGCGCAGGTCCTCGTCGGTGGGCTCGTAGTCGTCGTCGTTGGGTTCGTCGTCGTCGCCGATTTTCTCGTAGCTGTCGAGTTCTTCGGCTTCCTCGTCGTCGGCGAAGGCGGCCTTGAGGCCTTCCTTGTCGATGCCCAGGGTGGCTTTCTTCTTCTTCTCCTCGTCGAGCACGTCCTCGAAGTCGCCATGCCGCAGGTGGCGTTCGCGGTGCGAGCCGGTGTTCTCTTCCTTCTCGATGGCTTCGCTCAGGGGGGCGAAGGTATCGTCCTTCTCGTCGTCGTCGCCGTCGTCGTCGAAGAGGGCTTTGTCGAGGTCCTCGCCCAGGGTGTCGATTTTGACATCGAATTTGACCATATAGGCCGTGTCCTCGGTCTCGAAGGGGACAATAAAAATTGACTCTCCGTTGGGCTTGGTGAACTTTGTGATATAGTTGCTGTAGCCTTCCGGATAGGCTTCTTTGAATAATTCTTTTAGGTCGTCAGTGAGGTTCTTGTAGCTGACAATCAGGTTCTTTTTGTGTTTTCTGGTAGTTGACATAGCAGTAGAATTTGAGTGCAATATTAAAAATAAATATTAATATGACCAAATTTTTTTTATGCCACTACGATTGATTCGTCGTCTTCGACGCGCAGGTTGCGCATGATGAACTCCCGTCGCTCCAGCGTGTTGTCGCCCATGTAGAAGCCCAGCACACCTTTGGAATCGAAGTCTTTGGTCAGCAGCACGGGGTCGAGCCTCATGTCTTTGCCGATAAAGTTCTTGAATTCGTCGGGACTGATTTCGCCAAGGCCCTTGAAGCGTGTAATCTCGGCCCCCGGGGTGGCCTTGATGGCGGCCACGCGCTCGTCGTCGGTGTAGCAGTAGGTGGTCTTCTGCTTGTTGCGTACGCGGAAGAGGGGGGTCTGGAGGATGTACACGTGGCCGGTCTGCACCAGCTCGGGATAGAAGCGAAGGAAGAAGGTGAGCAGCAGGAGTCTGATATGCATTCCGTCGACATCGGCATCGGTGGCAATGACGACGTTGTTGTAGCGCAGGTTCTCTATGCCGTCGTCGATGTCGAGGGCGTTGTGCAGCAGGTTGAGCTCTTCGTTCTTGTAGACGTCCACCTTCTGTATCTTCATTATGTTCTTGGGCTTTCCGCGCAGGCTGAAGACGGCTTGGGTGGCCACGTCGCGGCTCTTGGTGATAGAGCCGGAGGCCGAGTCGCCCTCGGTGATGAAGATGGTGCTCTCCAGGCGGCGGGCGTTGTTGCTGTTGTAGTGCACGTGGCAGTCGCGCAGCTTGCGGTTGTTGAGGCTGGCCTTCTTGCCGGCCTCGCGGGCCACCTTCTTGATGCCGGCTATCTCTTTGCGCTCTTTTTCGTTGGCGTTGATTTTGGCCAGCAGCGCGTCGGCTGTCTCGGAGTGTATGTGGAGGTAGTTGTCGAGGTGACGTTTGAGGATGTCGAGCACGTAGGTCTTGAGCAGCGGACTGCTGTTGGTGCCGTCGGCATTGTTTGGCTCGAGGTGGGTGGAGCCGAGTTTGGTCTTGGTCTGCGCCTCGAAGACGGGCTCCTGTATGCGCACACACAGGGCGCAGACCAAGCCGCCGCGGATGACCTCGGGCGGGTAGTCTTTCTTGATAAAGTCCTTCACCACGCGGGAGTAGGCCTCACGGAAGGCGCTCTGGTGGGTGCCGCCTTCGGTGGTGTGCTGGCCGTTGACGAACGAGTAGTAGTAGTCGTTGCTCTGCCCGTTGATGTGGGTGAAGGCGGCCTCGAAATCGTCTTCCTTGATGTGGATGACGGGGTAGAGGGGCTCGCCCTGCAGGTTGTTCTCCAGCAGGTCGAGTAGGCCGTTCTTCGAGTAGTAGCGCTTGTCGTTATAGTACATCGTCAGGCCGCGGTTCAGGTAGCAGTAGTTCCAGATGCGGCGTTCGACGTATTCGCTGATGAAATGGTAGTTGCCGAACAGTTTGCTGTCGGGGATGAACTCCACGAGGCTCCCAGTCTCGGTGCCGTTGTAGGGGATGATGCCGGAGTCGCTGGTCAGCTTGCCTTCGGAGAATTCGGCGCGACGACTCTTGCCGTCGCGGAAGCTCTGCACGCAGAAGTAGCTGCTCAGGGCGTTGACGGCCTTGGTACCCACGCCGTTGAGGCCCACCGACTTCTGGAACACCTTGCTGTCGTATTTGGCGCCGGTGTTCAGCTTGCTCACCGCCTCGACCAGCTTGCCCAGGGGGATGCCGCGGCCGTAGTCGCGGATGCTGACGCGGCGCTCGGCGAAGTTTATCTTCACTTCGATTTTCTTGCCGAAGCCCGAGGTGAATTCATCTATCGAGTTGTCGATGACCTCCTTGATGAGCACGTAGATGCCGTCGTCGTGCGACGAGCCGTCGCCCAGCTTGCCGATGTACATGCCGGGCCGCAGGCGTATGTGCTCCATGTCTTCGAGGTGCACGATGCTGTCATCGCCGTAGTCGGAGGCCAGAGGTTGTGGGGTGAATATGTCGTTGTTGTCTGCCATAGTGTGTTATTCTTCAATCTTCATCTCCGAGCTGACTGCATAGCCCGTCGGTTCCTTGGCACCGACGGGGTCGCCGGTAGTGACTATATACTGCTCCTCGGACAATCCCTGCTCTGCTAGGTAGCGGCGCACCATCGCGTTACGCATCTCGTAGCCGTGTGCCACGGTGTCGTTGGCGGCTTCGGGCATGTGCTGCTCCAGGTGCAGCACTATCAGGCTGTCGCTTTGCGCAATGGTGGCCAGTTGGCCGAGGGTGTGGTACTGTTCCGAGGTGAGGCCGTGCTGTGCGGGGTTGACGGCGATGAACTCCAGGTCGCTGCCGCCCATCCCCAGTGCGTTGCCCAGGGCCCGCGCCGGCGAGGTGGCCACCTTGACAATCAGGTTGCCCAGTGTCTTCCACACGAGCTTCATGTAGTTGAACTCGGGACTGTCTATGTTGCCCTTGACGGGCACGTCGAGCAGTATCTTGCCGTCCTTGTCTTTCAGCACGTACAGGGCTGCCTTGAGCGGCAGGTGCTTTTCGGCCTTTACGTCCTTACGCTTCTTGCCCACCACGGGGTTATAGATGTCGATGGTGTTCTGCCCGTTGAGCATGCTGTTGTTGATGCTGTTGCGCGAGGTGAGGCCGAAGACGCCGTCCTCGACGGGCTGACCGGTGTAGGCCACCGTCCACGGGCTGATTTGCTTCAAGTCCAAGCCCTTCACCGTCAGGAAGAGCGACTGGTGCTGCTTCCAGTTGTCGAGGTTGCCTTCCCAGCGGGCCATCAGGTGACCGCCGCCGGGGAGCGTGGCACGCAGCTGTGCGTTGTTGTCACCACTGAGGGTGAGGTTGTTGGCGTTGACCGTAAGGTTGATGATGGGGAAGCGGAACTCGTCGGGCAGCGTGTGGTTGATATAGGTCAGTGCGCAATGCTCCACCAGCAGGTTGCCCACCCGCAGGCGTAGGGGCTTCTTGGCGGCAGTGCCGGTGGTGTCCGAGGCGGTGGAGTCCCCGGGAGTCTGGATGTCGCTGGTGTCTTTGGCTTTCATCAGGCGGCTGATGTTGCTGTAGCCGTCCCATTGCTCATAGGTGGCGGTGAGGCCGTTCAGGTGCACCTCGGCGACGTCGAAGCTGTTCTGCTCGAGGTTGACGTTGTTCACCTTGACCGTCAGCTCCTGCATTGCGGCCAGCCGGTCATGGTCGCTGCGCAGCTCCATGTCGGTCAGCGCCACATTGGCGCTGATGCGGCTTTGCAGCAGGTGGCTGGTGCCGCCCGAGGCGGTCAGGTGGGCCGTCAGGGTGCCGCCCACTTCGTCCAGCTCTATGATGTCGCGCACATAGCCCTCCACGTTGCGCAGGGCGAAGCCGGTGAGGTCGACGGAGGCTTGGTATTGCTTTTTGTCGGCATCGTAGTGTGCATCGGCAGCGAGGTGGCCGCCCTTGTCGAAACTCAGGTTGAGGCCGCCTTCGGTGGCCTCGTCGCCACCCAGCACAAAGCCGGGGACCCGCAGGTTGACGTCGGGCAGGCTCAGCTCCTTGTTGCCCCGCAGGTCGCGGTAGTGTAGGCTGGCATGTGCCAGGCGCAGGTTGTAGAACTTGAGGGTCCAGCGGCTGGGGGTAGTGTCTTGGTCGTCCTCGTCGTCCGAGGCGAAGTGTTCAATCAGTGTGCTGAAGTTGAAACGCTCCCCGTCCTGCAGCGCGGTGGCGTGCAGCCCGCTGAGGGTGAGGTGGCGCACGTTGACGGTGCGGAAGGGCAGTTGCAGCAGATGCACCCGCACGTCGAGGGTGTCGAAACCGGCAAAAGGCGTGGCGGCATCGTCCTCATACACTGTCAGGCCACGCATGTACACGTGCCCGGTGAAGAGGTTGAGCCCTATGTTGCCCACCTCCACGCGGCGGCCGGTGAGGCTCTCGCCGTGGCGGTTCACGTAGCCCTTGGCCACAGGGCCGCCCACCAGCGACACCACCAGCAGCAGCGCCGCCACGATGCCCACAATCCACAGGAGTACTTTGATGAACTTTTTCATTTCTCTGTCATTCTATAACCTTTAACCTATAACCTTTCTTCGTAGAAGTGCATCTCCGTGAGGTAGCGGTACACCGGCTCGGTGAGCAGGTAGCGCACATCCTTGCCGGCGGCAATCTGTTGCCTGATGTAGCTGCTGCTGATGTCCATCATCGGCACGTCGACCATGGTCACCGACGGGTGGTTGCGCAGCTCGCACCGCTCCGACCCCGGCCGGGGATAGACCATCAGGCAGTAGTTGTTGAGGATGTACTCGTAGTTGCGCCAGCGGTGCAGGGTGGCCAGGTTGTCGCTCCCCATGACCAGGCAGAACTCCCGCCCGGGATACTTCTCGGCCAGCGCCGCCAGGGTCACCACCGTGTAGCTCGGCACCGGCAGGTGCATCTCGATGTCGCACACCCGCAGACGGTAGTTGTCCTCCACCGCCCGCTGCGCCATCTGTAGCCGGTGATGGTCGGCCAGCAGCGTGGAACGCTCCTTCAGGGGGTTCTGGGGCGACGGCACCAGCCACACCTCGTCGATGCCCTCCTGCTGCAGCATCGTGTTGGCAATAATCAGGTGCCCGACGTGTATCGGATTGAAGGACCCGAAAAAAAGAGCGGTGCTCTTTTTTTTAGTGGGTAGTGGGTAGTGGGTAGTGGGTAGCATTCTCGAGCGTTGTTATTTGGAAGAGGTCAACGCCTTGACAAGAGAAGACAGCATTTTGTTTATCTCCTCCAGAAGAACCATTAAGTCGGTGATGTCGTCTTCTGTCAAGTATCCGATAGAAACGCATAGCTGTAGTTGGGTCTCCAGCTCCGCCCTTGAACCTTGTGCATAGGAAATGAACTTCAAGAACTCGGCTGCACTAGTGCGTTGTTGCCCCTCAGCTATGTTCGAGGGAATAGATACTGCACAGCGGCGCATCTGGTCAGACAGAGCAAAGAGCTCTTCCTTGGGCAATTTCCTAACCAGAGAATATAGCATTGTAGTGGCAGTCATTGACTTCTGCCAAACGATGAGCTCCCTGTAGTTCTTGACTGTCATTGTTATCTACTGCCATTTGCGGTGGATAATGGATAATGAACAGGTGGTAACACTATGGTCATGTGCTACCCACTACCCACTACCCACTACCCACTAATAATACTTGTATGCCGTCTCTATCTTGATGTGACGCAGCTTGGTGCCCTTGAAGGTGTATATCTCGGCCACCTCGCCGGCGCCGCTGATGACCTTCAGCACCGCGATGTCCGAAGTGTACGACCGCGGGTACTTCTTGAAAAAGACGTTGAACACGTCGTCCTTCGACATGCCCACGTGCAACCCGTTGTCGAGCACTATCTCCGGGTCGGCCACGTAGCCGCTCAATAGCTCCACCTGCTTGGTCCAGATGCTGTAGTAGAGGTCTATGTAGCTGTCGTCGACCCGCCGCATGCGGTTCACGCTCACCTCCATCGAGTCGTAGTAGTGGCGGTAGCTCTGCTCGCGATACCAGTGCAGCTGGTTGTCGGTGATGTACTGCTCCACCGACTTCCATTCGCCGAAAGGATAAATCACCGAGCGCGACAGCGAGTAGACCGTCATCGTGTCGGTATAGACCTTGATGTCCTTAATCTGGTACTCCGGGCGGCTGAACGCCAGCATGCGCAGGGCCTTGGCGCGCGAAGCCACCTGCTGGCCGAACATCGTGCTGCTGGCCAACAGCATGAGAACTATTGCAAGAGTGCGTTTCATTTATTTGTTCTTTATTTTATTTTAGCCTATAACGGCGACACCTCCCGTTTATTGTATCGTGTGAAATATTTTTTTACCCTCCGTCACCCGCGTCCTCTGCCATTTCTACGGTAGTATTACGGTTGTTCTTTTACTGTTCTTTTAGAAAAAGCGTAATACTACCGTAAAACTCAAGTTGAACTGTAGTCGAAAACCCTGAGGATGTGGGGGCAGGAGAGGGGGGTGGCATCTCGCCGTTCACAAAAAAAATATTTTGCAATCAGGAAAAAAATGTATATTTGCATTGGACGGTAGTGGGGGCAATCCTCTCTATCTTCCTGTGAACAAGTGAATAATAATAAATAAAAACTCATCAAGTTATGAAGAAAATCTTTACCTTTTTTGCGGCGCTGTGTGCCATGGGCACCGTGATGGCCCAGACCATCGTCTCGACCGATGTCGAGAAGCGCAACGTCCTCATCGAGGAGTTCACGGGTGTCAACTGCCAGTATTGCCCCGACGGCCATCGCCGTGCCAATGCCGTCTGCGAGGAGTATGCGGGTCACGCTTGGGCCATCAACATCCATCAGGGTTCCTTTGCCGCCATGTACACCACCCAGTGGGGTGACGCTCTTGCCAACCAATACGGCGTCCAGGGCTGGCCTAGCGGTGTGACCAACCGTTGCCCCAATTTACAGGACCGTGGCGAGTGGGCGGCCTACGCTGCTCAGGTCCGTACCCAGGATTCGCCCGTCAATGTGGCCGCCACGGCAACCATCAACCCCATGACGCGCCAGCTTATCGTCAACGTGGAGATGTACTACACCGGCACGCAGACGGTCAGCTCCAATTTCCTCAACGTCGTCCTGCTTCAGAACAACGTGATGGGTCCTCAGACGGGTGCCTCGACCTGGTATCCCGAAATGATTGAGAACGGCCAGTACCGCCACATGCACATGCTGCGCGACATGCTGACCGGCCAGTGGGGTGAGGAAATCTCCACCATCGACAGCGGTGTCTTCATCCAGCGTACCTACACCTATAGCATTCCCGCTGTCATCGGCGATGTCGCCATCCGCGACTTCAACGACCTGCAGGTGCTGGCTTTCGTCACCGAGACCCACAAGAATGTCCTCACTGCCAACGAGGCCGCGATGACAATCCTCCCCGGCGTGTGGCTGGGTGGCTTCGAGTACGAGAACAACGAATGCTCTCTCGACTTCCAGCCCTATGTCACCGTGTGCAACACCTTTGACGAGGCTGTCACCAGCTGGACTTTCACTTATGACGGTCAGACGTTGACCTACGACAAGACTGTTGCTTCCGGAGGCTCCGACACTATCCTCTTACCCCTGTACACCATTGCTGTGAGCGGCGACGCCGTGCAGAACTGCGCCACTACCAAGGATGTCGCCCTGACGGGCATTGTCAAGGGTGGTGAGACCCTCACCCTTCCTGCTGCCCCGCTGTCCATCAGCTTCGCCGACTTCAATATCTACACTGCCGACGGCCCCTTCACCGCCCGCATCGGTCTCGACTGCTACCGCACCGAAGCCGGTGTCTCCCTGGTCAACCAGAGCACCTGCCAGGCCATTTGGACCGAAACCGGCAACTTCGGCAATGACTGGAATGGTACGCAGGGCGTCCAGTACATCAGCCAGCTTCCCAATGCCGGCTACTTTGACATCACCTTCAACCCCGCCGAGCCTGGCCTCTACATCTTCCGCGCCCTCGACAGCTACGGCGATGGTTGGGGAACGACCAACAACACAGTGCCCTCCGGTATCTGGATTAGCAATGCCGACGGCCAGTTTGCTGCCTATCAGTGGGGTTATTCCTACGGTCCCAGCTTCTCGCAGTACGACATCTACCTCAATGTGACCTCCACTGGCGACGGCAGCTATTCGGTGGGCATCAACGAGGTTGCGGCCTCGGTTGACTTCAGCATCTATCCCAACCCCGCCACCGACCGCCTGAACATTAACTGCAACGACGCCGTCCGCGAGGTGAGCGTGATTGACGTCACCGGCCGCACCGTCATCAATGCCGGTGCCGAGAGCACCGTCAACGTCAGCGGTCTCGCCGCCGGCGTCTACATGGTCCGCGTGGCCACCGAGAACGGCATTGGCGTGCAGAAGTTTGTCAAAGAATAAGCGGGTCCTCCCGCCGAGGAATATATTATGGATTATGCCGCGATAATCGCCCAACGCCTCGAGTTGGGCACGCGACAAGTGGAACGCACCGTGGAGCTCCTCGAACAGGGCGCCACGGTGCCTTTCATTGCGCGCTACCGCAAAGAGGTGACCGGCTCGCTCAACGAGGTACAGATTGCCGCCATCCGCGACCTCCTGCTGCGACTCAAGGAGCTCGACAAGCGTCGCGAGGCCGTCGTCGCCTCTGTCGAGGAGCAGGGCAAGATGACCGACGACCTGCGCCGCCGGCTGATGGCCGCCGAAACCCTCACCGAACTTGAGGACCTCTACCTTCCCTTCCGCCCCAAACGTCGCACCCGTGCCACCATCGCCATCGAGCGTGGCCTCGAGCCTCTGGCCGACAGCATTATGCGCGGCCGCATGCCCGTCGGCGCCTCTGACGACGACCTGCAGGGTGCGCGCGACATCATCGCCGAGCGCATCAGCGAGGATGCCGCCTGCCGCCAGCGTGTGCGTAATGTCTTCCGCCGCCGTGCCATGCTCTCGTCGGGTCTGGCCCGTGGCGTGAAGGAGGACGACGAGCGGGTGGGCAAGTTCGAGTCGTGGCTCGACTGGAAGGAACCCATCGGACGGGCCCCGTCGCACCGCATCCTGGCCCTCTTCCGCGGTGAAGAGGCCGGAGTGCTCAAGGTGCATGTGCGCCCCGACAACAGCGACGAATGCGTCGCCGCAATCTCCCGCCCGCAGGGCGGGAGCAAAGACTGTGCCGAGCAGATGGATATGGCCATCGCCGACAGCTACAAGCGCCTCATTGAACCGTCGATAGAGACCGAGTTCCGCAACCAGCTGAAGGAGAAGGCCGACAAGGAAGCCATACGCGTCTTTGCCGACAACCTGCGCCAGCTGCTGCTGGCGGCACCCATGGGACAGAAGCGCACCCTCGCCATCGACCCCGGCTTCCGCACGGGTTGCAAGGTCGTCTGCCTCGATGCCCAGGGCCAGCTGCTCCACAACGAGACCATCTACCCCTTCTCCTCCGTGCGCGAGGAGCGCGCGGCGGTGAACAAGCTCGAGGCGCTGGTCGAGGCCTTCCAGATTGAGGCCATTGCCATCGGCAATGGCACCGCCGGCCGCGAGACCGAGGAGGTGGTGCAGCGCTGCCACTTCAACCGCAAGGTGGTGGCCGTGAGCGTCAGTGAGGCCGGCGCCAGCGTCTACAGCGCCAGCGACGTGGCCCGCCGCGAGTTCCCCGACTACGACGTCACCGTCCGTGGCGCCGTCAGCATCGGCCGCCGCCTGATGGACCCGCTCAGCGAGCTGGTCAAAATCGACCCCAAGAGCATCGGCGTGGGGCAGTATCAGCACGACGTGGACCAGCGCATGCTGGCCGCGAGCCTGGCCGACACGGTGGAAAGCTGTGTCAACTCGGTGGGCGTCGAGCTCAACACCGCCAGCCGCGAGCTGCTCAGCTACGTGAGCGGCATCGGCCCCGCCTTGGCCGACAAGATAGTCTCCCACCGCAACAAGAACGGCGCCTTCCCCTCGCGCGAGGCACTCCACGACGTGAAGGGACTCGGCGACAAAGCCTTCGAGCAGTGTGCCGGCTTCCTACGTGTGCGCGAGAGCTCCAACCCCCTCGACCGCAGTGCCGTCCACCCCGAGCGCTATGCCCTCGTCGAGAAGATGGCGCAGAGTGTCGGCGGCGATGTGCAGTCGCTGATGCAGGACAAGGAGCTGCGCGCCAAAATCAACCTGTCCGACTTTGTCACCGACGACTGCGGCCTGCCCACCCTGCAGGACATCATGCGGGAGCTGGAGAAACCCGGCCTCGACCCTCGGGCGAAGTTCGAGGTCTTTGAATTCGACAAGAACGTCACCCGCCTGGAGGATGTCCGCGAGGGGATGGTGCTGCCCGGCATCGTGACCAACATCACCGCCTTCGGCGCCTTTGTCGACATCGGCGTGCATCAGGACGGCCTCGTCCACGTCAGCCAGATGGCCAACCGGCGCGTCAATGACCCCTCCGAGGTGGTGCACCTGCACCAGCACCTGAAGGTGAAGGTGCTGCAGGTCGACCTGCGCCGTCACCGCATCAGCCTCACCTTGAAAGGCATTGACAGTTAACCCCCTTAAACCTTAAACCCTAAACCTTAAACCTTCCATGGAACGCAAACCCCTGAATTTTGGAATGACCATGCTGGCCTCGGCACTGGGCATCGTGATAGTGTCGGCCATCGGAGGCCTGCTGACCTTCCTCTCGATGATAGTCATGGTCGTGTCTCTTGGCTCGATGAGTAGCGAGAGCACCACGGTAGTCAAACCCGACACCTTCCTCACCGTCGACCTTGGCCGCATCAGCGGCGACCGCACCGCCAGCGGCCTCCAGGCCTCGTTCAGCGACACCAAGACCGTCGGCCTCATCGATGCCGTGAACGCCATCCGCGCCGCCGCCACCGACAGCAAGGTGACCGGCATCCTCTTGAAGGCCGACGGCGTCTCCACCCTCTCCTGGGGCTCGGGTACCGAGCTGCGCGACGCCCTGGACGACTTCCGCGAGGGCGGCAAGCCCGTCGTGGCCTACGCCACCGGCTACTCGCAAGGCGGCTACTATATGGCTTCGTTGGCCGACCGTATATGCCTGCATCCCAGCGGCATGATTGATTTCCGCGGCATGGGCGCCGAAGTGATGTACTACAAAGACCTGCTCGACAAGCTGGGCGTCGAGATGCAGCTCATACGCCCCGAGAGCTGTGCCTACAAGAGCGCCGGCGAGGTCTACACCCTCAACCACATGAGCGACGCCAACCGTGAGCAGATACGCGCCTACATCGGCAGCATCTGGCGCACTGCCGTCGCCACCATCGCCGCCAGCCGCGGCATGCAGGAAGCCGACCTCAACCGCATCGCCGACGACCTCAGCGGCTACATGGCCGACGGCGCCCTGGCCAATCGTCTGGTCGACACCCTCTGCTTCGAGGAGGATGTGCGCCGCATGCTCAAGGACGAGTACTGCGGCCGCCAGCTCCTCCCCCTCGAGAAGTACGCCGTCAACGTGAAGGCCCAGCCCAACAAGTCCAAGGATGCCATCGCCGTCATCTATGCCGAAGGCAACGTGGTCGATGGCTCGTCGCACGGCTTCGGCACCGCCGTCTATGGCGACGACATCGTGAAGGCCCTCCGCGAGGCGGCCGAGGACAAGAGCGTGAAGGCCATCGTGCTGCGCGTCAACTCGCCCGGCGGGCAGGCCACGGCCAGCGAGAGCATGACCCACGCCGTCATTGCCGCCCGCGAGCAGAAGCCCGTCATCGTCAGCATGGGCGACCTCGCCGCCAGCGCTGGCTACGAGATGAGCTGCATGGCCGACGTCATCGTGGCCCAGCCCACCACCATCACCGGCTCCATCGGCGTCTTCGGCACCGTGCCCAACGTCGGCAAGCTGATGCGCCAGAAGCTCGGCCTCAACACCGATACCGTCAGTACCAACCGAAACTCCAACAGCCTCAGCGGCTACCGCCCCCTCTCGCCCGCCGCCATGGCCATGATGACCAAGAACGTGGAGGACTTCTACAAGGTCTTTGTGGGACGCGTGGCCGAGGGCCGCCACATGACCTTCGACGAGGTGCACCGCATAGCCCGCGGCCGTGTATGGACCGGTGCCGACGCCATCGCCATCGGCCTGGTCGACACCCTCGGCGGCCTCGACCTCGCCCTCGGCATCGCCGCCGAGCGCGCCGGCATCGGCAGCTACAAGGTGAAGGAATTCCCCAAGGAGAAAGACACCTTCACCCAGCTCTCCGAGCTTTTCGGCGAGGGCAGCGACGACGACCTCAACCTGTTGGCCAAGATGCGCACAGCTCTCCGCTGGAAAGCCTCCAAGCATGACATGAAGGCCCTCGACCGCCTCGAGCGCGACCTCCTCTTTGTCGCCGAGAGCGAGGGCCTGCAGGCCCGCCTGCCCTACGTGCTGGTCGCCGAGTAGCGGCCGGAGCTCACATGTTGGGGCTTATCCGGTTCAGTATGAGCTGGATGTTCTCCTGACGGCGTGCGAGCAGGTAGCCCTGCCAGTCGCCGTCGGCCGCCACAAAGAGCGGGGCGGCCACCACCGCCGCCATGTTGACCGAGACGATGTCCCACAGCAACATGGCGGCGTCGGTTTGTGCCACCACGCCCTGCCGCGCCGCCCCGTCGAGGGTGCGCTGCAGGCTCGCCACGGCGCGCTGCACCGCCTCGGCCACCCCCTCCCTCAGCCGCTCTGTCGGCCCGGGCTTGCCCATCACCTCGGACACAAGAAACCGCGGCAGGGCAGGGTGCGCACAGAGGAACTCGAACTGGCCCGCCACGGTCTCCACCACCCGCTCCACCGCCGGCAGCCCCTCCGTGGCGCACACACCCTCGGCCAGCGCCCGCACCAGCGCCACCGCCTCGGCCTCCACCTGCACGTACAGCTGCTCCTTGCTGCTGAAGTAGTAGTGCAACATCGAGTGGCTCGTCGCCGCCCGCCGCGCTATCTCGGTGGTGCGCGCCCCGGCGTAGCCCTTCTCCAGAAACTCCTCCATCGCCGCCTGCAACAGTCTTTCCCGGCTTCCCATCTCTTTCATAATGTGTGTTTTTTAGTGTTTTCCAATCGTTTGCACTCGTCCGTCCCGCCTGCAAAGATACGCTTTTTCTGTCATTCGATAAAATTGTTGAACAATTCTGTCGACGCCGGCTCCGTCCTCCCGCCGGGTAATCCGCTGGTTTCCATACGGTTTATCCCCGAAATCACCCCAGTCAACGCCTTGCCATCTCCTTATCATCTCCTACTTAACTCCTACTCATCGCTTACTTCAGTAGGCGATGAGTAGTCGAAGGTCAGTCGATGGGTAGTGGAAGAGGCAGGGCGGAGCTACGGAAAACGGAGCCGGGGCCCGCGCGCAGCGCGGGCCCCGGCCTTCTTTGGCTACAGGAGCTATTGTCTTGGCTACTTCCCTCCTGTCTCCTTATCTTCTGAGAGTGTTACAGTTTGTCGTTCGAGCCGAGCACGTTGACAATCTTGTGGATGTACATCTTCTTCATGCTCTCGCGGGCGGGTTTGAGGTACTGGCGCGGGTCGAAGTGGTCGGGGTGCTCGGCCATGTGCTTGCGGATGGCGGCGGTCATGGCCAGGCGGCTGTCGCTGTCGATGTTAATCTTGCAGACGGCGCTCTTGGCGGCCTTGCGCAGCTGCTCCTCGGGGATGCCCACGGCGGCCTTCAGGGCGCCACCGTTGGCGTTGATGGTGTCCACCTCGTCCTGCGGCACGCTGCTGCTGCCGTGGAGCACGATGGGGAAGCCGGGCAGCTTCTTCTCGACGGCCTCGAGCACGTCGAAGGCCAGGGGAGGCGGCACGAGGCGGCCCGTCTGCGGGTCGACGGTGCACTGCTCGGGTTTGAACTTGTAGGCGCCGTGCGAGGTGCCGATGCTGATGGCCAGCGAGTCGCAGCCCGTGCGGGTGGCGAAGTCGATGACCTCCTCGGGCTTGGTGTAGTGGCTCACCTCCGAGGACACCTCGTCCTCGACGCCGGCCAGCACGCCGAGCTCGCACTCGACGGTGACGTCATACTGGTGGGCATACTCGACCACCTGGCGCGAGATGCGTATGTTCTCCTCGTAGGGCAGGGCCGAGCCGTCGTACATCACGCTGGAGAAGCCCATGTCGATGCAGCTCTTGCAGGTCTCGAAGCTGTCGCCGTGGTCCAGGTGCAGCACAATCTGCGGGTTGGGGCAGCCGAGCTCCTTGGCGTACTCCACGGCGCCTTCGGCCATGTAGCGCAGCAGGGTGGGGTTGGCATAGTCGCGCGCACCCTTGCTCACCTGCAGGATGACGGGGCTCTTGGTCTCCACTGCGGCCTGGATGATGGCCTGCATCTGCTCCATGTTGTTGAAGTTGAAGGCCGGGATGGCATAGCCGCCGTCCACAGCCTTGCGGAACATCTCGCGGGTGTTCACAAGTCCTATTTTCTTGTAGTCTACCATATTTGTGATTGTTTGATTATTTGAATGCATTATTGCTTTACTATTCCGGCGATGGTGTCGATCATCTCTTTTGCAGGGTGTAGCTTCTGCTGCAATTCTTCCTGTGTGACCTTGTAGGTGCAGTTGTACTCGCCCTCTTCGCGTATTGCTTCCATTTGGCTGTAGAGAGCCCCGAATTCCTTCGGTAGCTTGCCTGTCTTTATATAGTAGTTCCCGAACAGTATATGGGAGTCTTTGTGGCTGTTGACTGCGTGATGGTCATGGATAAGCAGTGCGCTGACAATATGGAACAAGGCATAGTACAGCCGCCCTGCGGCGCCGCTCCACGAACTTTTTTCCATTAGCCATATTGTTTCGTTGTATGCTACTTGGGCCTTCTCGACCTCAAGCCCGACCACGATTCCGCGTTCTTCATCCGATAGGCTCATATCAACACTATTTTATCGCGTTCGACGTTTTTATAGAAAGGAGAAAAAGTCCAAGAGTCCCAATCTTTTTTGGTGTAGATGTGTGGATTGATATCAACCCAAAGCTCCCATCCGGACTCTCTCAAGGGATAGCCGTAGCGGTCGTGGTCTTCGCCAGTGATGCTGTTCTTGTCCAGAAGTATCAGCAGGTCGTAATCACTGTCTGGACGAGCATTTCCCCGTGCACGCGAGCCGTAGAGCCAAAGCGAGGCCCCCTCCGGCAGTATTCGTTCGGCGGTATCCTTGATACGTTGTATAACCTTCTCCTGTTCCATTCTTTCCGACTGCAAAAGTACAAATAAATCCTAATATGGCAAAATATATTTTACGGGACTACCACTTTTATGGCCGGATGGCCCTCTGTTTGCAGCAGGTAGAGACCTGCCGGCGGACGGGGCAGGGTGCAGGTGCCGCGGCAGGGGAGGTCGCAGTGCCGGCGTCCGCTGGCGTCGATGAGGCGCACGCGTCCGTTGCAGCCCTCGACCTTGATGCCGGCGCCGGTAAGCGTGGCTTTGGGTGCCTCGACGGCTACGTCTTCCACGCCGTTGCAATCCTCATCGATGAGCTGGAAGTAGCTCCAGTAGGGGTCTGCGTCATAGGCCGCCGCCGAGCCGCAGGGGACGGTGAGGACGAGGCCTGTGTTCATGCCGTCGAAGGAGTTGTCGCATACCTGCGGCGGAGTGGCGGCGAGGCTGCGCATCTCGCCGATGCGGGTGCAGCTGCCCAGGCCCCAGGGTCCGATATAGGTCAGCCCGGCGGGGAGCGTGAGCTCCGTCAACCGGTACAGCTCGGACAGTGCCATCTCGCCGATGTAGACCACCGACTGCGGGATGTTCAGCTCCTCCAGTTCGGTGCAGCCGTGCAGCAGCTCGTCGTGGATGGTGTCGAGCCCTTCGGGCAGGTGTATCTTCCTCAGGTTGTTGAAGTAGTTGTAGCAGAAGGCGCGCGGGGCGAGGTAGGTGCAGCTGTTGGGCACGATGACGGAGTCGGCGCGTCCGAGGCTGGCGAAGGCGTCGCTGCCGATGGAGGTGATGCGGTTGCCGAGGTCGATGGCGCTGAAGTTGCTATAGTAGAAGGCGCCCTGTCCGATGCTGCATGCCGCGTCGGCAATGGTCACCTCGGCCTCCCCGTTTTCGCGGAAGGCGAAGTAGAATGCGTAGCGGCCGATTTCCGTCACGGTCGAGGGGATGACGATTGAGCCCAGTTGGCCGCACAGCTGGAATGCCGATGTCCCTATCGTCTCCAGTCCTTCGGGCAGGTCGATGCCGGTCAGCGGGACTTCCCAGAAGGCATAGTGCCCGATGGAGCGCACCGTGGCGGGGAGCGCGACCTGCGTCACTGTGAGGCGGCAGGCGGTGACTGCCGTGCGGCTGCTGTCGGCGTAGACGACTCCCGCTTCCTCGTAGCCGTTCACCGTCCTCGCGCCCCATGGGCTGCCGCTGGCGCTGCCGTGGTATATGACATTCCCCATAAGTGAGAATGCATCGGCGCCGATGTTCGCCACGCCGTCGGGCACTTCGAGCTCGAAGATGCCGGTCAATCTGAATGCAGTCTGCCCGATGGAAGTCAGGCTGGCGGGCAGTGATACCGACGCGATTTCTCCGTGCCAGTAGAAGGCACTGTCGGACAACGAGGTGACGGTGTACTGCTCGCCGTCGTGCTCCACGGTGGTGGGGATGACCAGTGTGTCGCTGCAGTGGATGAAGGGGAGGTTCCACTGGGTTTTCCTGTCGGCCCGGATGCTGACGTGGTGCATGGCCGAGTCGGTGACGGTGCAGAAGAGGGTGTCGCCTTGCGGCGTGACTGTCGGGAACTCGACTTGGGCTTGTGCGAAGGCAGCCATAGCCATTGCCATAGCCACCGAAGCGGCTCTTTTCAATGTTGTACTCATCATGTTGAGGTGTTTTTGTGGGTTAATCTGCCTATATAATACCCACAAAAACGGCGAAATCTGACAGAGGGATAAGATTTATTTGGGGAAGATGCCGAAGACGGCGGCACCGCTACCGGTCATGGAGGCGTAGAGGGCGCCGCGGCGGTACATGTCCTCCTTGAGGGCGGCGATGGCGGGGTGGGAGGGGAAGACCGAGGCCTCGAAGTCGTTGACGATAAGTTGGCGCCACTCCTCGACTGGCCGTTTGACGGCTTCCCGCAGGTCGGGGCGTGGGGTGCCAAAGAGGTCGCGGTGCAACCCGCCGTAAGCCTCCTTGGTGCTGACGTGCTCGCCAGCGGGGATTTCGATAACCACTTTCCACTTTCCACTTTCATCTTTCCACTCTATTGGCTTCAACTGGTCGCCGATGCCGGTGGCGTAGGCGGGGCGGTTCTGGACGAAGAAGGCGCAGTCGGCGCCGAGTCGGGCGGCGCATTGCTCCATGTCGGCCACACCCAGCCCGAGGGAGAACAACTCGTTGAGCATCCTCAGGGTGAAGGCGGCGTCTGACGAGCCTCCTCCCAATCCGGCGCCAAAGGGGATGCCTTTCTTCAGGCGGATGCTGACGGTGGGAATGCCATAACCGTCGTGCAGCAAGCGCCAGGCTTTCATGCAGAGGTTGTCCTCGGGCGCGCTGTCGAGTGCGATGCCGTCCTGCTGCATGGTTAGAGGTCCCTCGGTGATTTCCAGCTCGTCGTGCAGGTCATGCACCGGCAGGAAGAGGGTCTCCAGATTGTGGTAGCCGTCAGGTCGGCGCCCCACCACGTGCAGGCCAAGGTTAATCTTGCAGTTTGGGTAGGTTGTCATAGGCACGGATGATGTCGGTCACCAAGCGGTGGCGGATGACGTCGCTGTTATCAAGCTGGATGATGTCGATGCCCTTCACATCCTTGAGGATGTTGACGGCTTGCAGCAGGCCACTCTGCTGATGGCGTGGCAGGTCGACCTGCGTGAGGTCGCCGGTGATGACAAACTTGGCATTGCGGCCCATGCGGGTGAGGAACATCTTGAGCTGGGCGCTGGTGGCGTTCTGGGCTTCGTCGAGGATGACGAAGGCATTGTCGAGCGTGCGGCCGCGCATGAATGCCAGGGGGGCTATTTCAATGGTGTTGTCCTCCCAGTAGGAGAGGAGTTTCTGCTGCGGTATCATGTCGCGCAGGGCGTCGTAGAGTGGCTGAAGGTAGGGGTCGAGCTTGTCGCGCAGGTCGCCTGGCAGGAAGCCCAGGTTCTCGCCGGCTTCGACAGCGGGGCGCGTGAGGATGATGCGGCGGATTTCCTTGTTCTTCAGTGCCCGCACGGCCATGGCTACGGCGGTGTAGGTCTTGCCTGTACCGGCAGGGCCGATGGCGAAGACCATGTCGTGGTCGTAGACCGCTCGGACGAGGCGTTGCTGGTTGGGGGTGCGGGCCTTGATGAGCAGTCCGTTGCGGCCGTGCACCAGCACCTCGTCGCTCACTTCGGCTTCGGGGCTGCCGCCGCTGCTCTCCATGATGCCCATGATGGCGTTCTCTGTGATGCGGCCGAACTTGTCGTAATAGGTCATCATGGCCTGCAGCTTGCCCTCGAACCACGCTATCTCCTCCTCGCTGCCCACAGCTTTCAGCATGTCGCCACGGGCGATGAGTTTCAGTTTGGGGAACAGCAACTTGACGAACTCCAGCAGGCGGTCGTTCTGCCCCCAGAAGCGAGCATAGTCTATCTCCTCGAGCGAGAATATCTTTTCTGTCAGTACTTCGTTCATCTCTTGTTTTTTAGGTCGCAGGTGCAGTGGGCGCAGCGGCCGGTGGTCGGGTCGGCGTTGGCACAGGGCCGACGGAACTCCTTCTCCTTGCGGAAGAGCATCTTCATTCCCAATCCCGCCATCATCAGCGCCACAGAGGCCACGGCGACAAGGAGTACTATGAGCAGGGTCTTCACTGGTTGGCTTTCACGATGCTGATGAGGGTGTTCTGTCCGTCGAGGAGCTCGACGGGAGTGCCGTTCTGTACTTCGGGCACGAGGGTGAGCGAGGTGCAGAGCGTCTCGGTACAGATGTAGTCGCGGTGATGCTCGACAGCGCTGTCCCATTCGCCGCTCTGGAGGGTGACCACGATGCGGTCGGTGACGTCGAACTGCTCCTTACGGATGTTCTGTATGCGGTTCACCAGCTCGCGGGCGATGCCTTCGTCGATCAGTTCGGGCGTGAGGGTGATGTCGAGGGCCACGGTGAGCGTGCCGTCGTTGGCCACCACCCAACCAGGGATGTCCTGCGTGGCTATCTCCACGTCGGAGAGCAGCACTTCGCATTCCTGGCCGTCGACGCCGACGGTGCAGCGGCCGTTGGCTTCAAGGGCGTTAATCTCCTGCTGGCTGAAGGCCATGATGGCGTTGCCGAGGGATTTCATTATCTTGCCGTAGCGTGGGCCGAGGGTCTTGAAGTTGGGCTTGATGCGTTTCACCAGCAGGTCGTTGTCGGCTGCCAGGAACTCCACGGTCTTGACGTTGAGTTCGGAGCAGATGAGGTGTTGCACCTTCTCGATTTGAGCCCGCATGGCTTCGTCGCGCACGGGGATGACTATCTTCTGTAGCGGCTGACGCACACGCAGGTTGCTCTTCTTGCGCAGGCCGAGTACCATGGAGCATACCTTCTGCGCCAGCTGCATGCGCTCCTCAAGGCTCTTGTCGACCATCTCGTCATGCACTTCGGGGAACGGCAGGTGGTGCACGCTCTCGGCATCGAAGCGATGGGTGACGGCGTTGAGGTCGAGGAAGAGGCGCTCGCTGAAGAAGGGGGCAATGGGAGCCATGAGGCGGCTCAGGGTCTCGAGGCAGGTGTAAAGGGTCTGGTAGGCGCTCACCTTGTCCGGTGTCATGTCGCCCTTCCAGAAGCGGCGGCGGCAGAGGCGGACGTACCAGTTGCTGAGGTAGGCGTCGACGAAGGTGCCAATGGCGCGGCCGGCGCGGGTGGGCTCATAGTCTTCCATGGCGTCCTCGACGGTCTTCACCAGCGTGTTGAGTTCGCTGAGTATCCATCGGTCAATCTCGGGTCGTTCGGCGATGGGCAGGTCCTTCTGGCTGTAGTCGAAGCCGTCGAGGTTGGCATAGAGGGCGAAGAAGGAGTAGGTGTTGTAGAGGGTGCCGAAGAGCTTGCGGCGCACCTCGTCGACGCCTTCGACGTCGAACTTCAGGTTGTCCCACGGCTGGCTGTTGGTCATCATGTACCAGCGGGTGGCGTCGGGACCATACTTGCTGAGGGTCTCGAAGGGGTCGACGGCGTTGCCGAGGCGTTTGCTCATCTTGTTGCCGTTCTTGTCGAGCACCAGTCCGTTGGAGATGACATTCTTGAAAGCCACCGAGTCGAAACACATCGTGGCGATGGCGTGGAGGGTGTAGAACCAGCCGCGCGTCTGGTCCACGCCTTCGGCGATGAAGTCGGCCGGGAACTGGTCCTTGCGCAACTCCTCACCCATGTAGTGTATCTGGGCGTAAGGCATGGCGCCGCTGTCGAACCACACGTCAATCAGGTCGGGCTCGCGGCGCATGGGTTTGCCGCTGGGACTGACGAGGACCACGTTGTCGATATAGGGGCGGTGTAGGTCGAAGCGGTTGCTCGAATAGCCAAGCTTGTCGGCCTGCTCCTGCGTCATCACGCCGGCCTTCACCGACTTCTCAATCTCGTTGCAGAGTTCTTTCACGCTGCCGATGCACTTCTCTTCCTTGCCGTCCTCGGTGCGCCAGATGGGCAGGGGGGTGCCCCAGTAGCGGCTGCGCGAGAGGTTCCAGTCCACGATGTTCTCCAGCCAGTTGCCGAAGCGGCCGGTGCCGGTGGCCTCGGGCTTCCAGTTGATGGTCTTGTTGAGCTCTATCATGCGGTCCTTGAGGGCCGTTGTGCGGATGAACCAGCTGTCGAGCGGGTAGTAGAGCACGGGCTTGTCGGTGCGCCAGCAGTGGGGGTAGGAGTGGGTGTGCTTCTCACTCTTGAAGAGCTTGCCCTCGCCCTTGAGCATGATGACCAGCTCCACGTCGAGGCTCATGTCCTTCTCGGTCTTGGTGGCATCATAGGCGTTCTTGACGAACTTGCCGGCGTATTGGCCGTAAAGCCCGGTGTTCATATTCTCTGCAACCCACTGCGGGTCGAGCTCCTCGATGGGGGCGAAGCGACCGCGCTTGTCGACCATGGGCATCTGCTTGCCGTCGCGGTCGAAGAGCAGCAGCTCGCCGATGCCGGCCTTCTTGGCCACGCGGGCGTCGTCGGCACCGAAGGTGGGCGCGATGTGCACGATGCCGGTGCCGTCCTCGGTGGTGACATAGTCGCCCAGGATAATCCTGAAGCTGCCTTTGTCGCTCACCTCCTTGGGCTTCACCCAGGGGATGAGCTGTTCATACTGCAGCCCCTCCAGCGCGGTACCCTTGCATTCGCCCACCACCTTGTACTCGGGACTCTTGCCTTCGGGGAACATCGAGCCCACCAGGGCCTTGGCCATGATGATGCGGCAGGGTTCCTCGGTGTAGGGGTGGGTGGTCTCGATGAGCACATAGTCGATGTTGGGTCCCACGCAGAGGGCCGTGTTGCTGGGCAGGGTCCACGGGGTGGTGGTCCAGGCGATGGCGTAAGTGGGTAGTGGGTAGTGGGTAGTGGGTAGCACTTGACCGAAAATGCTATCCACTACACACTCCCCACTATCCACTATCTTGAACATGGCCACACAGGTGGTGTCCTTCACGTCGCGGTAGCAGCCGGGCATGTTCAACTCGTGGCTCGAGAGGCCCGTGCCGGCGGCGGGCGAGTAGGGCTGGATGGTGTAGCCCTTGTAGAGCAACCCCTTGTCGTAGAGCTTCTTCAGCAGGAACCACAGGGTCTCTATATACTCGTTGTTGAAGGTGATGTAGGGTTCTTTCAGGTCGACCCAGTAGCCCATCACACGCGTCAGCTCATCCCACAGGTCCTTGTACTTCAGCACCTCGGTGCGGCAGGCCTGGTTGTATTCGTCAACGCTGATTTTCTTGCCGATATCCTCCTTGGTGATGCCGAGGTTCTTCTCCACGCCCAGCTCCACGGGCAGGCCGTGGGTGTCCCACCCCGCCTTGCGGTCCACAAAGAAGCCCTTCTGCGCCTTGTAGCGGCAGAAGACGTCCTTGATGGTGCGGGCCATCACATGGTGGATGCCGGGCTTGCCGTTGGCCGACGGCGGGCCGTCGTAGAAGACGAACGACGGGTGCCCCTCGCTCAGCCTCTGTCCTTTCTCGAAAGTCTCGTTTTCTTCCCAGTAGCGGCGCACTTCCTCGCCGATGCGGGTCAAATTAAGCTGCTTATATTCGTTGTATTTCATATACATTATTATAATACAATCAATTGACGATAATCGTTGTCGAAAATATTATCTGCAAAAATACTAAAATAAATCTTATAGACAAAATAAAAGAAACGGGACCACCCGTCCGGACGCGAACAAGGTGATTTCCAGTGTGTTGCATGAGTATGCGACAGGGACGCGGGATGGGTGTCTGCAAAAGGCTTGGTATCAGGCGTTTAAACGCCTAATGTCTTACCACCGTGGTAAGACTTGATAAGGCGTTGGTAAGGCGTTGGTAAGGGGATGGTAAGTCGATGGTGGTGGGCAAGGGGTGCCGCGCCCTCATTCCGAGGGCAATAGGGTGCTTTCCTGCGGCTATGAAAAAACCTCCGCCACAGGAACTGCGGCAGAGGCCAAAACAAAAGCGTATGAAAAAATTATTGTTTCGTCTTATTTCTTCTTCAGGTACTCCTGAACGCTGTCCGAGGGGACGATTTCCTCTTGGAACATGTAGGCGCCGGTCTTCTCGGAGCGGACCATGCGAATCACCTTGGCGAAACCTTTACCGGTCGAGGTCTTCAGGGTTGCAACAACTTTCTTTGCCATAGTTCAATTCTCCTTTCGTTACTTGATTTCTTTGTGGACGGTAACTTTCTTCAAGAAGGGGTTGTACTTCTTGAGCTCCAGACGCTCCGGAGTGTTTTTCTTGTTCTTGGTGGTGATGTAACGGCTCATGCCGGCGACACCGCTGTTCTTTTGCTCGGTGCATTCGAGGATGACTTGCACACGTGCATCTTTATTTTTCTTTGCCATGACTGTATTGTTTTCTGTTCGTTTAACAATCTGACCCTCAAAGCGAAAAGAGCATCGACAATTCGTTTTCAGGCATTCAAATCGGGTGCAAAGATACAACCTTTTTTGAAAATGGCAAAATATTTTCTTTTTTTTCGCTAAAAAAGGGTGTCCTCCCCGCTTCGGAAGTGAGAAAAAACATGGCGTGTTTCTATTATATAAAAATTAATTCGTATATTTGCATCGTCAAACGAAATGCAAGTGTAAACAGAAAACACCATTGTATATGAAAGTTAGAGAACTTGTGGAGAAGTTGAATCTCCATGTGCTGTGTGGCGAGAGCGGTCTCGACCGCGATATTGACGGCTGCTATGTGAGCGACCTGCTGAGTGATGTGATGGGCAATGCCGAGATGGGCAATGTGTGGGTGACCCTCCAGACCCACAAGAACGTGATGGCCATCGCCTCGCTCAAGGAGCTGGCATGCGTCGTCCTCGTCAAGGGCCTCACCGCCCCCGAGGACACCATCGAGCAGAGCAACGAAGAAGGCATCCCGTTCCTCAGTACCGACATGCAGACCTACGAGACGGTCGGAAAGATTTACCAGTTGCTGAACGCATAGATGCTCTCTCCGTTCAAAGCCGACCTCCACATCCATACGGTGCTTTCGCCGTGTGGCGACCTCGAAATGTCGCCCACAGCCATCGTGGACCGTGCGCTTGAACGGGGTCTTGACATGATTGCCATCACCGACCACAACACCACCCGCCAGGTGAAGGTGACCCAGCGCGTGGGGAAGCAGAAGGGACTGTTCGTGCTCGGTGGCGTGGAGGTGACCAGCCAGGAAGAGGCCCACTGCCTCTGCTTCTTCGAGACCGACGCCCAGCTCGATGCGTTCCAGGAGTTCCTCGACCGGCACCTGCCTCCCATCCCCAACGACGAGGACCGCTTCGGCTACCAGCTGATTGTCGACGAAAACGAAGAGATAGTTGGCGAAGAACAGTACCACCTGCTCAATGCCATCGATGTCGACATTGACGGCATCTACGACGAGGCGCACCGCATAGGCGGCCTCTTCGTGCCGGCGCATGTCAACAAGGGCACCACCAGCCTGACGAGCCAGCTGGGTTTCGTTCCGCCCGACTTGAGGGCCGATGGGTTGGAAATCAATAAGTTCATCACCCGTGATGAGATTGTCAAGAAGTTTGCCTATCTCAAGCGCTTCAATTTCATCACCGACAGCGACGCCCACTTCATCAACAACGTGGGCGATGTCTACAACATCATCTACATGGAGCACCGGTCCTTCGACGAGTTTGCCAAGGCACTGCGTGGCGAGGATGGGCGCTGGATTGACACGATGGCCTTCAGGGACAATAAACTACGGTCGGCATGAAGCGTCTCTCTCTGTTTTTGCTCCTGTCGCTTCTCCCGCTGGCACTGTCGGCGCAGTCTGGTGTGCCACCCGTCACCAAGACGCCGCCGCCCGTGCACTACAGCGTCAACTTTGTCTCCCAGCATGGCGAGGCCTTCAGCGTCTATGTCGACGGCAACCTGCAGAACCGCCTGCCGCAGGGTCGTGTGCTGGTGTCGGAGGTGTCGGACCAGGTGCATGAGGTTGTCGTGGTGCTCAAGCGCCCCACCGAGAAGGCTGCCGTGCTGCAACTCAAGCCCAGCGAGAAGGTGGTTACCGTCAACGTCAACTACGACCCTCGTCTGGAGCAGCTGTACCTCTATACGGCGGCCCACAACCGACCCGACACCGAGGAGCGGCTGGCGTTGCGCGAGGAGACCCGCCGTGTGCTGCAGGTCGACAGCGACATCCGCGAGCAGCAACGCGAGACGCCGGTGGAAGAGCAGCCGGGTTACTACGGGGTCACCCCTGACGGGCTCGACTCGATGGTGGTGCGCATGAAGGCGCAGCCGTTCGACAACGAGCGGCTGGCGCTGGGCAAGGTCATCGTGGCCTCGTCGCACCTCACGGCGGCCCAGATTGCCAGACTGGCCGAGACGATAGATTTCAGCAATTCCCAGGTCGACTTCCTGCGCTATTCCTATGGCTATTGCGTCGACCCGGCCAACTATTACCGTGCAGTCGACGTGCTCACTTTCACCAGCGACAAGCGCAAGGTGCTCGACTATATCGCTACGCAGAAGTGATATTTCAGTAGAATACTATTTTCGAGGGCAGCATGCCCACTTCACGCTTCCAGCGGCGGGTGCCGTCGGGGGTGAAGCAGTAGAGTTCGCCATTGGTGGCGTAGTTGCCGTCGGTGCCGATGAAGATGTCGCCCGTGGCGGGATGTACGGCAATGCAGTAGGGATTGTCGACTCCGCACTGCGGCAGTAGCTCGGTCGTTGCCATCGTGGCGGCATCCATCTTCAGATAGGTGGTTGTCATGTTCCAACTGGCGTCGTAGGTCTGCACGTAGCCGTAGATGTCACCGTTGGCGACGCACATCCGGGTGAAGAGCTGTCCGGTCTGGCTGACGCTGAGTGTCGTGGCGTCGACGATGGCCGACCCTTCGCCTTCAGTGCTCCCGTTGTTCATGTCCCACACTCCCCAGCAGTTGACGATGAGGCGGTTGGCGTCGACGGCCTTGACGGCCTGAGGGTTGCGGCCCACCACGAGGAGCGTGTCGACGGAAAACGTGCCCAGGTCGATGACATAGAGCGTGCTGTCGTAGGTGATGCTGTTCTGACTTCCTCCAATCCACGAGCTTACCGCAAACAGGCGGCCTGCCGCGATGGCGATGCCCTCGGGATTGAAGCTGCCCAGCGGGCAGGTGGCTTCGACCTGCAATGTGGCGGTGTCGATGCGGATGACGCTGGCGGGATTGTAGCAGCTGATGTACAGCTTGCCGCCGTCGGCCGCCAGGTAGCGTGGACCGCGGTTGCCCAGGGCGACGAGGGTGGAACTGCCCGTCGCGGTGTCGATTACCTCCAGGTTGCCCGACCCCCACACGGTGGCATAGGCCTTGCCGCCATACACGAGCAGGTCTTGTGCCACGTCGCCCAGCCGACGGCTGTTGTGCTCGAAAAACCAGTTGTTCTCCAGCGTCCCGTTTGCCAGGTCGATATGCGAGAGCGAGGCGTTGTTGCCTTGGGGCCCTTC
Source organism: Bacteroidales bacterium (assembly GCA_017480785.1). GTDB lineage: Bacteria > Bacteroidota > Bacteroidia > Bacteroidales > P3 > Colimorpha. The sequence continues at coordinate 147,836 of JAFURZ010000016.1, read as the reverse complement.
GTTGAGCACGAAGGCCTGATGCAGGGCTACGTGGCTATAGTCGTTTGAGGGGATGCTGTCTTCCCCCTCGGGGCCGGCTTGCGGTTTCTCGCACGATGCCAGGCAGAACACCAGTGCGGCCAGGCCGAGTATTGTCAGGGTCTTTTTCATAAGGCTATATTATCTTTAGAATTCATATATTACAGATAGACGGTAGTTGCGTCCCATCATGGGGTAGTAGCGCACCACTTCGTATTGCACGTCGAAGAGGTTGAGCACCTGCACCTGCACGCGCAGGGCGCCGTGCTCCAGGCTGAAGTTGCGGTCGGCGCTCAGCCCGATGTCGCAGTAGGCAGGCATCAGGTTGTCCTCGTTCACGTAGGCGTAGCGGTGTCCCACCGCCATGGCGGTGGCGCCGAGGTTCACCCACGCGTTCTCCCACCGCACGCTGCCGCCGCCCGAGTGCCGCGGGGTGTAGCGTATCTGGTAGCCATAGGTGGCGCTGTTCGTGGGGTCGCTCAAGTCGATGGCATGGGCGAAACTGTATTTCAGCTGTATGCTGACGTTGCCCAGCTGTGCCATCGCGGTGGCATCCGCGCCCAGGATGTGCACCAGCCCCAGGTTGTCCATCGTCCAATAGTACATGTACGACGATGGCTTGGCGATTATCTTGTCGTGCACCTGGTTGAAGTAGGCGTCCACGGTGGTGCGCAGCCAGTTGTTGACGTAGGACACACCGACGTTGTGCTGGCGTGCCCGCTCGGGACGCAGGTTGCGGGGGTTGGACAGGAAGAAGTAGAGCTCGCTGAAGGTCGGCGCGCGGTAGGTCTCCTTGTAGAAGTAGCGCAGGGTGAGGTTCTCGTTGGCGCTCCACATCAGGGCCACGTAGGGCGACAGGCGACGGTAGCTGGGCGTGGTGTCGAGGTCCACCACGCGGTCGGCCACGTCGGTGGCCAGCAGGTGGGCGCGCAGCTCCCATCCGCGACGGTGGGCTCGCACGGCGGCTACGGCCGTCAGGTTGCGCCGCAGCACATCGTAGCGATACTCCTGGTTGTTCTCCAACCGGCTCAGGTCGCCATCGACGGCGCCGCTCAGGTCCAGCCACTCCAGCGCGCTGTAGGTGGCGCTGCCGCTGAGGTAACCTTTCTGCTGGCTGTAGTGGTGCTCCAGGTAGTTGTCGCGGTAGCCCAGCATGGCGCTGTCCTCGTATTGGTCATAGCCCGTCATGGCTTTGCCAAGCAGCTGGGCCGACCACCGGCCGCGGGTCAGCGTCCACCGTGCCTGGGCGAAGAGCTCGTTCTCGTGCGAGCTCTGGGCCGACACGCTGCTGCTGTTCAGTATCACCTGGCCGGGCAGCTGGTGCATGCCGCTCATCAGGTGCACCTTGGCGGTCAGCTGGCTGCCGGGACCTATGGAGTAGAAGAGGTTCGCGTCGGCACTCAGCATGTGCATGGCCGAATGCTGGCGCCGTTCGTGGCTGGTGAGCCCTTCATGGTTGTAGGAGTGGTAGAGAGTGTAGGGATAGTCGCCGTCGCTCTTCAGCCAGTTGACCCACACGCTGCTCTTCATGCGGCGGCTCCATTTCTGCTCCCACAGCGCCGTGGGGCTCATCAGACCGAAGCTGCCCAGTTCCATGCCCACTTTGAGGTTGGTGCGGCTGTGGCCGTAGAAGACAGGCTTGGCGGTCTCCAGGTTCAGCACGTTGCCGGCGGCGTATGCGCGGGCCGAGAGCAGGGGCTCCTGCTGTTGCCCTTGGCTGAAGCTGACATAGGCTGCATTGCCCAGCAGGTAGCGGCCCAGGTCCACCTGCCCGTTCTGTGCGTTGTCGACGGCGATGCCGTCGATGGTGACGGTCGAGAACTGGCTCCCCAGCCCTCGGGCCGAGATGGTCTTCATACCGCCCACACCGCCATAGTCTTTCAGCGTCACTCCGGCCATCTGCTTCACGGCGTCGCTCAGCAGCAGGGCCCCCTGCTGTTCGATGGCCGCCGCGTCGAGCACTTGTGTCGGCGCGGCCGTACGCGTCGTGGCGGGGGTGCGTTGGGTCGTCACCTCCACCTCGTCAAGCACCTGCACCGTGTCCTGTCCGTAGGCGGGAACAACGCAAAGCCACGAGAAAAGGATGCCCAGAGCTGTGACCGGTGGTCCTGGCCGCCGGCCGACGATAAACATTACGATACGATACAATACTTTGCTCATTCATGCAGTCCTTTCCTCGAGGGCTTTTTGTTGTTTCTTACGGCTCCGGCAGGTCTTCTGGCTCACCCCTCACGCATCCGCCTTCCCATGTGCCTATGGCGGCACACAGTGGCTTCGTGGATGCGTAACCTGTTGAGGCTCACAGCAGCGGGACTGCTCAGGACTTACACCTGATTCCCTCTTGGCGCCCTCCTCGGGCGACCGAAACCGGATGCAAAAGTACGAAAAAAAAACGATATGACAAGGTTATTGTTATACCGTCTCTTTTTCAGCCTTTTAGCAGCAGTTCAACTTGAGTTCGACTTGATTTCAAGTCGAACTCAAGTTGAACTGCTGTAGAACATGTTGTGAAACAGTGGTTTAGACCATCTCTCCGATGAGGTCGTTTTCCATGGCGTCGGTGATGCGGACGTCGACGAAGTCGCCCGGGCGTATTCCTCCGCGGGTCTGCTCTATCAGCACCTCGTCGTCCACCTCGGGGCTGTCGTACTGGGTGCGGCCAATGAGGGTGTCGTCTTCGTAGCGGTCAATGATGCAGCGGTAGGTCTTGCCGATGCGGGCCTGGTTCTTCTCAAGCGATATCTGCTCCTGGATGGCCATCAGCTCGCCGACGCGCCGTTGCTTCTCCTCGTCGGGCACGGGGTCGCCGAGGGCATAGGCCGGAGTGCCTTCCTCGGCCGAGTAGGCGAAGCATCCCATGCGGTCGAAGCGTGCGGTGCGGACGAAGTCTTTCAGCTCCTCAAACTCGGTCTCGGTCTCGCCGGGATAGCCTGCGATGAGGGTGGTGCGGATGGCCACGTCGGGCAGCTTGGCGCGGAAGCGGTCGAGCAGGCGCAGGGTGCCCTCGCGGTCGATGCCGCGCTGCATGGAGTCGAGGATGCGCGAGTTGATGTGCTGCAGGGGGATGTCGATGTAGTTGCAGATGTTCAGGTGGCGGGCGATGGCGTCGATGGCGTCGTCGGGGAACGAGGAGGGGTAGGTGTAGTGCAGGCGTAACCATTGGACCCCGCTCTCGTTGGCCAGCCGGTCGAGCAACTCGCCCAGGGTGCGGCGGTGGTAGAGGTCGAGACCGTAGTAGGTGGTGTCCTGGCTGATGACCAGCAACTCCTTCACCCCCTTGCCGACAAGGCTGCGGGCTTCGGCTACGAGGTCGTCCATGGGGATTGAGCGGTGGGCGCCGCGGATGAGGGGGATGGCGCAGTAGGAGCAGCTGCGGTTGCACCCCTCGGCAATCTTCAGGTAGGCGTAGTGCGAGGGGGTGGAGAGGGGGCGGGGGAAGGCTTGAGGGCCTTTAGGGTCTTTAAGGTCCTTAGGGACTTTAAGGTCATTTACTATCTTCTCCCATTCGTGCACGCCGTACCAAGCGTCCACTTCGGGCATTTCGCGGGCGAGCTCCTCCTTGTAGCGCTCCACGAGGCAGCCGCACACGATGAGGCGTCGCGCCTTGCGGCCACGGGCCTTCACGGCCACCTGCTGCAGTATGGTGTCGATGCTCTCCTCTTTGGCGTCGCCGATGAAGCCGCAGGTGTTGACGATGACGGCATCGCAGTCGTTGCGCTGCCGGTCGTAGTGTACACTGTGGCCCTGCTCCATCAACGCCGCCGCCAGCTTCTCGCTGTCGACGGTGTTCTTCGAGCATCCCAGTGTGATAATATTGATTTTCATTGGTCTATTCAAACAGGGAGTCGACGAATTCGGCGGGGTTGAAGAGTTGGAGGTCGGTCATCTTCTCGCCGAGGCCGATGTAGCGGACGGGAACCTGGAACTGGTCGCTGATGCCGATGATGACGCCGCCCTTGGCGGTGCCGTCGAGCTTGGTGAGTGCCAGTGCGTTGACATCGGTGGCCTCGGTGAATTGGCGTGCCTGCTCGACGGCGTTCTGGCCGGTGGAGGCGTCGAGGACGAGGAGCACCTCGTGGGGAGCGTCGGGCACGAGCTTCTGCATGACGCGGCGTATCTTGGTGAGCTCGTTCATCAGGCCCACCTTGTTGTGCAGTCGTCCGGCGGTGTCGATGATGACGACGTCGGCCTGCTTGGCCAGGGCGCTCTGGAGGGTGTCGTAGGCCACGCTGGCGGGGTCGGCCCCCATGCCTTGCTGCACGATGGGCACGCCCACGCGGTCGGCCCAGAGCTGGAGCTGTTCGACGGCGGCGGCGCGGAAGGTGTCGGCGGCGCCGAGGACCACGCTGCGGCCGGCTTCCTTGTAGCGGTAGGCCAGCTTGGCGATGGTGGTGGTCTTGCCCACCCCGTTGACGCCTACCACGAGGATGACGTAGGGGGTGTGGGGCAGCGGTGCATCAAAGGTGGCGGGAAACTGGGTCTGCACGTTGGGGTGGATGAGCAGCTGCGCTATCTCGGCTCGCAGGATGGAGTTGAGCTCGGAGGTGGAGATGTACTTGTCGCGACGGATGCGTTCCTGCAGCTTCTCGATGACCTTGAGGGTGGTCTCCACACCCACGTCGGAGGTGATGAGCGTCTCTTCGAGGTTGTCGAGCACGTCGTCGTCCACGGTCGACTTGCCGAGGATGGTGCGCGAGAGTTTCTGGAAGAAGCTTTCCTTGGTCTTGGCCAGGCCTTGGTCGAGGGTCTGGCGCTCGGCGTCTTTCTCTTTTCTACTGAACAGTCCCATGGTCGCTCTATTTTAGTTTCTTTTCCATTGTCGGACGTATCTCTTTGTCGAATATCTTCTGATAGCGCTCGAAGGGATACTTGTCGCAGTCGCCGCTGGCGAAGTACCATAGGACGACGACGAAGTCTTTGGCCGGGTAGAATCCCGGGATGGCTTGCAGCAGGGTGCCGTCGGCCTTGTAGAGGACGAAGGTGGGGTAGCCCTGCAGGCCGCGGGCAAACTCGTGTTGGCGGTTGCGCCCCTCGTTGACGGGGCGGTAGGTCTTGCCGCGCCATTGGAAGGTGTTCGACCCTTCGGCATCGAACTTGACGGGGTAGAAATACTTGTTGAGTATCTTGGCGACGGTGGCGTCGCTGAAGGTCTCACGGTCCATCTTCTTGCAGTATCCGCACCAGGAGGTGTAGAAGTCGACAAAGTAGAGGCGCTCCTCTATCTTAGCCGTGGAGGCTTCCTCGATGGTGTGCCATTTCACTTGCGCCTGGGCTCCGGCGAGGAGCAGGGCGCTTGCCATTAACAGGAGTAGTTTTTTACCATTCATATTGCCAATCTTTTTCGTTGTCTTGTTCCGATTCAATGTATATCTCTTCGCGTTCCTCGCGGTCGCGCAGGCGGAAGAGTCGACCCAGCCAGTCGTCCTTCTTGGAGCGGGTCTGGGTCTTCTTGTTCTTGTCTTCTTCGATAATACGGGCCAGCTGGCCGGCGTAGCGCTCCACGTAGCTGTGGTTGGCGGTGGGGTCGTGGTGCACCAGGGCGCCGGTGTAGTAGTGTCGAAGGATGCTGTCGTAGCTGTAGCCGAGGCCCACCATGCGGATGGTGCCCTCCTGGCTAAGGCCCACGCCGTGGCCGTAGCCGTGGCCGTGCAGGATGACCGACTGGGTGACACTGTCGACACTGACGCTGAAGAAGGTCGACTTGAGCTGGAAGTCGGTGCGTATGCGGGTCAGGGGGATGCCGAGCAGGCGAGCCTTGCGGGTGGGCTGCTGGAAGTGGAGCAGGCTGTCGACGAGGGCGCTGTCGGCGGTGTCGACCTTGTGCTTGCGGGCGAAGTAGCCGAGCCAGCGGTCGATGCTTACGGTCTTCACCCAGTCGCTTTGGCGCATGCGGTAGGAGAAGGTGTCGGGCACGGAGCGCAGATAGGGGAGGGCGGCCTTCCACACATCCTCCGAGTTGGCGGTCTGTCCGCCGGAGTTGGAGTGGAAGGGTGTCTCGATGAGCGCGCCGAGGCTGTCGACAAGGGTCTCTCCGCTGCTCTGGATGGCTCCCATCATAATATCGGGCCGGATGCAGCGGTTCTGGTAGGCCTGGCAGTGGACGTAGTCGCAGAAGTTGTAGCCCTCGGAGGCATGTTTCTTCATGTTGCGCAGGGCCCAGGTGCGGCTGATGATGGCCTGTATGCGGAAGATGTCGCTTTGTGTGCCGTAGATTTCGCTCTGCACCACGCCGGCGATGTAGGTCTCAAACTCCACCTCGTTGACCAGTTGCAGCTGGCCTCCCTTCATTGGGGTGACCTCGAGGTTGCCCTCGTAGGTGCGCTGCTTGCACCCTTCGGGGTTGAGGCAGAGGATGCAGGCAGTGTCGGTGGCCTCGAGGCGCAGGCTGGCGTAGGAGCCGTAGTCGTCGCTGTTGACGCTCACGTGCAGCCGTCCCCCGTCGGGCCGTATGAGCACCGAGCGCCCCTCGCCTACCATGTCTTCGAGCAGTTGGCTGCCGTCGGCATAGAGGTTGTAGTAGCCCAGGTCGAACGAGATGTTCAGCGTGGTCACCTTGGCGTTGCTGTAGAGGCGCACGCGCACAGGGTCGGCCGTGGCAGCCAGGCTGGCGGCAAGCAGCAGGACTATGAGCAGAAGGCGCTTCATGGGTTCAACAGATTGAGGATGGTGTCGGCGGTACGTCGGCTGGCTCCCCCGTTGCCCAGCAGGGCACGCATGGCGGCGTACTCGTCGCGCATACGGCGGCGGTTAGCCTCGTCGTCGGCTATCAGTTGGAATTCGCGCTCCAGCCGCCCGGCGTTGAAGTCCTCTTGGATGAGTTCGGTGACCACCGGCATTTTTAGAGGTTCGCTCCCCTCGGGTCGCGCACCGTCGGCTATGAGGTTGACCAGCGAGATGTAGCGTATGCGGCGGCTGACGATGGCTTTGGCGATGGCTATGGAAATGGGGTTGGCGCGGTAGCACACCACCTGGGGCACGTCGAAGAGGGCCGTCTCGAGGGTGGCGGTGCCCGAGCACACGATGGCGGCGTGGGCCGAGGCGAGCAGGGGGTAGGTCTGGTCGTAGACCACCTCGACGTTGCTCTCCGCGGGGATGAGGCTCCGGTAGATGTCGGGGCCCAGCAGGCTCATGCCGGCCACCACAAAGCGGTATTCGGGGTGCCGGTCGGCCAGCTGCACCATCAGTGGCAGACTGTGTTTCAGTTCCTGCCGTCGGCTGCCTGGAAGTAGGACGACTGTAAGTTGTTGTGAGTCTGTCTGTTCTTTGTCTGTTCTTTTACTGTTCTTTTGCTGTTCTTTTACTATTGTAGAAGAATGGCTGGTGTAATGCAGGTGATTATCAGACGATAAGGCCTCTGTGGAATTGCTTCCACGGACGGCATCCAGCAGCGGGTGGCCTACGTAGACTGCCTGCGGCATCTGGTTCTCGGCGAAGAAACGCTCCTCGAAGGGCAGTATGTAGCACAGACGGTCGAGGGTTTTCCTCATTCCCTTGATGCGTCCTTTCTTCCACGCCCATAGGTTGGGCGATATGTAGTGCACCGTCTTGAGGCCGTGCTTGTGGGCCCAGGCTTCAATCTTGAGGTTGAAGCCCGGGTAGTCGATGCCTACCACCACATCGGGCCGGTAGTCGAGGATGTCCTGCTTGCAAAACCGGATGTTGCCCAGCACGGTGCCCAGGTGAGCCACCACCTCGACGAAGCCCATGATGGCCAGGTCGCGGATGTGGCGCACCGGCATGCCGCCGACGGCCGCCATGAGGTCTCCGCCCCAGAAGCGGAACTGCGCGTCGGGGTCTTGTTCGCGCAGCGCCCGCATGAGGTTGGCACCGTGCAGGTCGCCCGAGGCTTCGCCGGCTATGAGGTAGTACTTCATTTCAGGACAAGAATATGGCTGTTGAGCAGGAAGAACATGAAGGCCACGAAGGTGACGAAGAGGACGGAAACCAAGGTCTTGGTGACGATGGCGTACCGTTTGGTCTTGGCATAGGCCCGCAGGATGAGGAGCAGGGGTATGAACATGCCTCCGAACCAGCGTATCTGGCTGTCGGTGGGAGGCCACTGTCCGGCCACCATCAGGCCTGCGGCCAGCAGCAGGCAGAAGAGCAGTTCGGCTCCGAGGCCTGCCACGAGGCCTGTCACTATGGTGTCTTTGGTGAAGAATCGTTTCATTCAGTATTGTTCTATGGTTTGCAGCTGCTCGATGGCGGCCTGGTCGGTGTAGTCGGTGTGGACGGGTACGACGGATACGTAGCCGTGGGCGAGGGCCCACTCGTCGGAGTTGTCGGGCGGGTTCTGGCAGACGAACTTGCCCGTGAGCCACCAGTAGGGGCGACCCAGCGGGTCGATGCGTTTCTCGAAGCTGTCGAGCCATTTGGCCTTGGACTGGCGGCAGAGGCGTATGCCCTTGATGTCGTCGGTGCCGAGGCGCGGAATGTTGACGTTGAGCGACACGTCGGGTGGCAGGCCGTGGTCGAGAACATGGCCTACGAGGTGGCGCACAATGGGGCGCGAGGGCTCGAAGTCGGCGTTGGGGCTGTGGTGCAGCAGCGAGAAGCCGATGGCGGGAAATCCGAGGGTGGTGGCTTCGAGCACGGCACCCATGGTGCCGCTGTAGAGAATGTTGATTGAGCTGTTGCTGCCGTGGTTGATGCCGCTGAGCACGAGGTCGGGCCGGCGGGGGCAGAAGTGCTCGAGGGCCAGCTTGACACAGTCGACGGGGGTGCCGTCGCAGGCATAGACGGCGAGGCCGTCGGCCTGCCTCACTTCGCGGACGCGCAGTGGTCGGTCGGTGGTGAGGCTCAGGCTCTTGCCCGAAGCGTTGTGGGAGGGCGCCATGACGATTACCTCGCCAAACTCCAGGGCTACCTCGCTGAGGGCGTGTATGCCGCGGGCGTCGACTCCATCGTCGTTGGTAATCAGTATCAGTGGTTTCATCGGGCTATGAGTTGCTTGTCGTGGCCGAGGAAGTAGCTGGCGGGTTGGAGTATGTTGTCGAAGATGTAGTACTGGATGAGCACCGTGTCGCGGTCGTCGACGATGGCGTAGAGGCGGTCGAGGTCGAAGGTCTCGTACATCTCGGGGTCGGGCATGGCCAACAGGTCGTCGGGATTGTTGTATTTGAGGAAGGTGCGCATCTCATGCGTCTGTCCGGCGGTGTCGGTGATGCGGAGTATGGTGCGCGGGGTGCCCTGGACGCAGCTGTCGGCAAACGAATTGGGCACGATGGAGGCAAATTCGTCGAAGTTGAGATAGGTGAATCCCGAGAGCATCTGTGCCACGCGGGCGGTGTCGAATCCGGCGGCGCGCTGGTGGCCCTGCAGTTCAAGGTAGAAGCCCTCGCCTTCACGCTGCACGGCGAAGCTCTCCTCGGGCAGGTCGGGGATGGTCATCTCGACGCGTTCGATGGCATGCACGTCGAGGTCGACGATGGTGTGGCTGCGCCACATGAGCGGGTCGGTGACAAAGCGCGGGGTGGGAAATCCGCGGAATCCGGGGATGTGGATGATATAGGGTGTCTTGTCGCCCTGACGGTACATGTAGGAGGCCATCATGTCCTGCGTCTCGCGCCCGACAAAGTAGGTGACGCTGAGTTTCTCGCGGGGGAAGAGCTTTAGCCGGTCGCCGAACCAGTTGATGAAGGGCTTGCGCTGGTAGACTTCCACCTTGATGGCGCGGGCGGCGAGGTCTTTGTTGATGGTGGGGATGGCGTTGCGGTTCACCTGCTGGCGGATGCGCATGGTGTTGAGGGTCTCGAGCAGGAGGTTGACCATGGACTGGTTGGCCGTGTATTGGTTGTCGACGAGCCAAGTGCTGTCGCCGCTGCGGGTGAGAAGCACGTGCTGGTTCTGCTTGTCGGCCATGAATATGCGTGTGACGGAAGCGGTGTCTTCGACATGGTAGTCCTGGGGGAAGGTGGACTTGCGTGAGCCCCGCAGCGCGATGAGCAGTGCCACCAAGGCCACTACTGCCACGACGGCGATGAGGATGAGGTTGCGTTTCTTCATTTCTGTTTTCTGTATTTCTTGCGCCTGACCAGCACGATGACGCCGCCGGCGGCAGCCAGCAGCACGAGCGGACAGACAATGTTGATGACTTGGTATAGGGTGCGCTGCTCGTGGACTTTCATCACGTCGAGTTTGCGCAGACGGATGCTGCGGGAGCGGGAGGCCATCATGCCCTCGTCGCCGACCAAGTAGTTGACAGTGTTGAGGATGAGGTCGCGGTTGGCATACTGCGTCTGGGTGAAGTAGTCGTAGCCCAGCGGCAGCACGGCCCCGTCGTCCATGTATCGGTTGCGGATGATGTCGCCGTCGGAGATGACAATCATCTTGTTCGGTTCGCTCTGCTCACGGTAGCCCATGGCGGTCTGCGACATGAAATCGGGCGAGAGGCGGTTGCGCCACACCGAACGGAATTCGCCTTCGAGCAGCACAGCAACGGGCAGACTGCCGGCCGTGAAGAGGCGTCGGTCGGGTTCGGCCTGCGCCTCGCTGAGGTCGACCAGTGCGGGGGCGCTTTTCAGGCGGGTGTATTCCGAGGTGGAGAGGAGCACCGTCTTGCGGATGTCGTTGTCGATAAGGTCGAGGCTGCCCACGAAGTCGCTCTTGATGAGGTCAAGGTTGCGCACGATGGGATGCTCGGTCAGCGGCACTATTTCGGGGAAATAGTACCAGGGACAGAAGCGGAATTGCGGCTTCTCGCCCACGAGGCCCACCTGGATGGGTATCGGGCGGCAGCGCATGTCCATCAGCAGGTTGGGGTTGAGGCGCACGCCGTAGGTGAAGAACATCTCGTCGAGCCCCAGCGGGTAGCGAGTGGCCATCATCTGCCCCCGGTCGGCCAGGCTGTCGAGGTCGGCATCGAGGGCGTCGACGAGCCAGAGCACCTTGCCGCCATACATGACGTATTGGTCCAGGATGTACTGGTCCTGTTCGCTGAAAGGCTGCGTGGGTTTGGCGACAATCAGCAGGTCGTAGAGGTTGAAGAACTCGTACTTGGTGGTGTCGGCGGTGCTGCGGTGGTGGGCCGTGAGGGCCTGTATCTGTCCGTCGATGGTCACGTAGTCGAGGCTGTAGTACTCCTGCAGTGCGCGCTGTATGTCGTAGAGCACAGGTCCGTTCAGCTCGCCATGGCCTTGCAGGAAGCCAATCTGGCGCTTCTCGCCCCGTGCCAGGGCGCGGATGGCGCTGGAGAGCACGTACTCGAGGTTCTGGATGGAGTTGTTCAGCAGGTCGGCGTCGCTCACGTAGCGCTGGTTCTGGATGAGCTGCACCGAGGTCTCGCTGCCACGGTAGAAGACGTCGGCGGCGGGAATGATTATCTGGGTCGTCGTGCCGCCGCGGGTGGCCATCTGTATCTGGGTGGGCTGGATGCCCTTCTGCGCCAGCTTCTGGTAGAACACCTTCTGCTCCTCGCGGCTGTCGAAGTTGTTGGGGTTGACAAACTCGTACTCGATGTTGCGGTTGTAGGCGCGGAACTGGTTGAGCATCTCCTTGGTCTCGTTCTGCAGCCGCTTGAAGTCGGCCGGAAACTCGCCTTCCAGGTAGACGCGGAAGAGCACCGGCTCGTCAATCTTTTTCAGCATCTGCTTGGTGGCCTTGCTGAGGGTGTAGCGGCGTTCTGATGTGAGGTCGGCGCGGACGAAAAGGTAGTTGCTGATGATGCTCACGGCGATGACGATGACCACCGTGGCACCCATCTCGAGCCAATGGCTGCGTTTGAGGCTGCGGCGTTTCGCCCAGCCGCCCCACTGACGGCTCTGCAGCACCAGTCGGGTGGCCATCAGGAAAAGCGCCATGACGCAGAGGAAGTAGACCACGTCGCGCGAGTCGACCACGCCGCGGCTGATGCTCTCGTAGTGGTGGCGCATGCCGAGGCGCTTCACGAAGAGGTCGGCATCGCCCAGAACGCCCATGTTGTAGATGCTCTCGAATCCCAGATAGGCCACGGCACACAGCAAGGCGGCCAGGATGAACGACACTATCTGGTTGTTCGTCAACGACGAGCAGAAGATGCCGATGGCTACGAAGGCCCCGCCCAAGAGGAGCAGGCCGATGTAGGAGCCGATGACGCTACCGGTGTCGATGTTGCCCACCGGGTCGCCGAGGGTGTACACACTGACGTAGCACACCAGGGTGGGCAGCAGTGAGATGAATACCAGCGTCCAGGAGGCCAGGAACTTGGCAAAGACGATGGTCCAGTCGCTCAGCGGACGCGTCATAAGCATTTCGATGGTGCCTGTGCGTTTCTCTTCGGCCATCGACCGCATGGTGATGGCGGGGATGAGGAAGAGGTAGAGGAACGGGCCGACGAGGAAGAGGCCGTCCATGCCGGCATAGCCGTAGTCGAGGATGTTGAAGTCGCTCCGCAGCACCCACAGCATCAGGCCAGTGAGTACCAGAAAAACGGCTATCGTCAGGTAACCGATGAGCGAGGCGAAAAAGCTGGAGAGTTCTTTCTTATAGAGAGTCCACATAGTGTTGGTTTAGTATCGGTTGCCTTTGCTTTTGGGACTGCGGCCCTGGTAGCGGCCATCGGCCAGCTCGGCGGCAGTCTCGAGGAGTAGTTGCGAAGCCTTGGTGAGTATGCTGCGGTCTATGTTCTCCCAGATGTCGGTGCTCACATGGTTGTGTTGCAGGCCGTTCAGCGTGGTGATTACCAACGAGGGGATGTGGCGGTTGTCGAAGGCCCGGGCGTCGCCGCGAGGGTTGGTCTTCTCGGCATTGTGCGCCATGTACTGGCGGTCGCTGGCGGTGTCGTGCGAGTGGCATATCTCCCAGAGGGTGGGGTAGCGGTTGTCGCCCAGCACCACGAGGCTGTCGCCGCCGCCGATGTTCTGCACGTTGAGGAAGGCCTCCACGTTGTTCAGTTTGGAGTACTGGGCCAGGAACTCGCGCGAGCCGAGCCACTGCTGTTCGCCGCCGCTGAAGAGGACAAAGAGCACGCTGCGCTTGGGGCTGTAGCCGCTCTGGCTGAGAATGCGGGCCACTTCGAGCACTGCCGCCACGCCCGAGGCGTTGATGTCGGCTCCGGGGAAGAGGGTGGTCTCGCCCTGCAGGCCGGGTCCGTCGAGCGAGGCGCCCACGACGATGACTTCGCGACGCAGCGTGCGGTCGCTGCCTTCGAGGCGACCCAGCACGTTGGCCGTGCGGGCCCGTGAGCGGTAGATGGCGTTCACGTCGATTTCGGCCTTCTTCAGCAGAGCGAAGGAGCAGGTGCGCTGCGAGGCGATGGCTTGTATGGCGGCATCGAGGTCGACAGCCTCGGTGGTGAGCAGCTCACGTCCGCAGTCCATCGTCAGCTGCAGGATGGGGAAGGTGCCCAGGTGGGGCAGCTCGCCGCAGTAGATGCGGTTTTGGGGCTCGTAGCTGAGGCAGCTGGGACTCACGTTGATGGCCAGCATGCCGATGGCGCCGTGCCGTTCGGCGGTGCGGGCTTTGTCGCGCAGCTGCGTGTACTGGTCGGCCACGCTGGCGGGAAGCCATTCCGGCGTGCCGGTCATCACGACGGCTATCTTGCCCTGCACGTCGACCCCCTTGTATTCGTTGAAGATGCTGTTGTCTACTCCATAGCCGACGAAGACCATCTGGGCGTCCACATAGCCGCGACCCGTCATGCCGGCGCAGCAGAACTCGTTGCCCAGCGTGAAGTAGCGGCGCTCCTTGCTGCCGGGGGTGTAGATGTTGAACTTGCAGTTCTCCACCTCGTTGCACTCGATGGGGAACTGCTGCTGCTCGACTTTCATGCCGTAGCCTTCCAGCACACGCCCCACGTAGGCCATGGCGCGCTCGTGCCCGCGGGTGCCCGACAGGCGGCCCTGATAGGTGTCGGAGCTGAGTTCGACAATGTGCTTCATCAGTGTGTCGGTGCTTACGGCAGGTACCGGCAGCGGGTCGAGATGCTGGGCCCGGGCGGCGGGTGCCGCGACCATCAGCGGCACGGCGGCCATACAGAGACGGATTACGACGCTTCTGACTGTCTTTTTCATCTTTTTATATCTTTATATTTATTTCAACTTTTTAATTATGCGTGCTTTACACGTGCGCGTGCACGCAAACCATTCTTGCAAATATACACATTTTTTTTGGATTGTATGCAGTGTTCTTTCTTTTTAACTTTTTGGGTGCTGATAATCAGTAAAATAAGTGCTGTTCTTTTACTTTTCTAAAAGAACAGTAAAAGAACAGCAATATAACAGTGGTGTAAAAGAGAGTGTTGCGTGGGGTGGAAGGGGGCGTCAATTGCCCACTTCCTGCAGCAGTTTGTCGAGGTTGGGGGTGAGGATGATTTCGGTGCGGCGGTTGATGGCTTTGTTCTCGGCGCTGGTGTTGGGCACCTTGGGGGCAAATTCGCCGTGGCCGCAGGCTTCGATGCGGGCGGGATTGATGGCGGGGCCGTTCTGTATCAGTAGTTTGACGATGGCGGTGGCGCGCATCACGCTGAGGTCCCAGTTGTCCTTGACGGCCGTCGAGCCTCGGTAGGCGTCGTTGTCGGTGTGGCCTTCGACCATGATGTTGAGGCTGGAGTCTTTTTCAAGCACTTTGGCCAGCTCCTTGATGGCGTTGACGCCCTCCTTGCTGACCGTCCAGCTGGCCGAGGGGAAGAGCAGCTTGTTCTCCATCGAGACATACACCTTGCCGTCCTTGGTTTCGACCTTCAACCCCTTGTCGCTGAAACCGGTAAGGGCTTTGGTGACGGCGTTGCGCACGCTCTCCAGTTCGCGCTCCTTGGCTTCGAGCTGGGCGCGGGTGATGGCCTCCTCCTGCTCCAGCTGGTGCTGCTTGGCGAGGAGTTCTTTCTCTTTGTTGCTGAACTCGCTGCGCTGCAGGTTGAACGACTCCTGCTGCTCCTGCAGCTCCTGCTGGCGGGCTTGCAGCTCGCGTTCCTTGTCGGCCAGCTCTTTGGTGCGGGCCGTGAGCAGGTTCTGGGCGCGGGTGAGGTCGCGGCTCTTGCCGGCCACCTCCTGGATGTAGTTCTCCATGGTGGTGTCGTAGTGCTGGGCCATCTGCTCGATGCGACGGTTCAGGCTGTCGACGCGGGCGTCGGCGGCGTTCTTGGCCAGCGCCAGGTCGGTGTAGTCGTTGTTGAGCGATTGGTTCTGCCGGGCCAGCGAGGCGTTCTCCTCGCGCAACTCGATGAGTTCCTGTTGCGTGAGGCTGTATTGGCGCGAGGTTTGGTCGTATTTGTTCTGCAGGTCTTCATGCTCGCTGAGCGAGACGCACGAGGTCATGGCAATGGCAGCCATGGTGCCGATTAGAAGGGTCTTTTTCATCTTTTTTTGCTCTTTTTGACAGATAAGTAACGTGAATGAAATATTTTTCGTATTTTTGCACCCGATTTTTTTTAGAAAAAATGAGTCTCTACAGGTCGATACACCGTTGGCGGCTGCGCCACGTGAGCGAGCAGGGGATGTTGCTTCTGCTGGCTGTCGTGGTGGGCCTGCTGTCGGGCCTGGCGGCGGTGGTGCTGAAGACTGTCGTGCACTATGCCGGCACGCTGGTGTCGCGCCTGTCGGAGGGGTCGACGGTCATCACCCACCACTCGTCGCTGGTCATCATCTTCTTCCTGCCGCTGGTGGGTATCCTGCTGACGATGCTGTTCGTGAAGTTTGTGGTGCGCGGCGACATCGGCCACGGGCTCCCCAGCGTGCTGCTGGCCATCAGCCGCAATCGTTCCGCCCTGCCGGCCAAGAATATGTGGTCGTCGCTGGTAGCTTCGACGCTGACGGTGGCCTTCGGCGGCAGTGTGGGTCTCGAGGCCCCTATCGCCTCCACTGGCTCGGCCATCGGCAGCAACATCGGCCGCTGGTTCCGCCTCAGCCCCAAGAGTGTGCGTCTGCTCCTCGGCTGTGGCGCCGCAGGCGCCATTGCGGGCATCTTCAAGGCCCCCTTTGCGGGCATTATGTTCGTTCTGGAGGTTTTCCTCTTCGACCTGACGGCCACCACGGCGCTCCCTTTGCTCATCGCCTCGCTGACGGCTGCCACGGTGGCCTACTTCCTCATGGGCACATCGGTGCAGTTCACCTTCTCCATCTCCGAGCAGTTCGCCCTCTCGCAGCTGCCGTTCTACATGGTGCTCGGCGTCTTCTGTGCCGCTGTGTCGGTCTACTTCCTACGTGTCACCGACCGCGTGGAGGCCTGGTTCGCCCGTCGTCGCAACCCGTGGGTGCGCATGCTTGTGGGCGGCCTGCTGCTGGGTGTGCTGGTGGTGGTGTTCCCGCCGCTCTACGGCGAAGGCTATGCCTCGCTCACCGAGTTGCTGCACGGCAACCCCGGCACCCTCTTCGCCGGTTCTCTCTACAGCTCGCAGGCCGGCAAGGCGTGGGTGACGCTGGGCGTCCTCTTCGCCCTCATCCTGTTGAAGGGTGTGGCCACCGCCACCACTATCGGTGCCGGCGGCGTGGGCGGCACCTTCGGTCCCTCGCTGGTCATTGGCGGCCTGAGCGGCTACTTCATCGCCATGCTGGGCAACCAGCTGGGCCTCCCGCCGCAGAGCACGGCCAACTTCGCCCTCGTGGGCATGGCGGCCGTGATGACAGGCGTGATGCACGCCCCCTTCATGGCCACCTTCCTCATCGCCGAAATCACCGGCGGCTACGGCTTGCTGGTGCCGTTGCTCACCGCGTCGGCGGTCACCTACCTCTGCATCAGTCCCTTCGAGCGCCATTCCATCTATGCCCGCAAGCTGGCGGCACAGGGCAACCTGCTCACCCACGACAAGGATGCCTCCGCATGGCATCTGCTCGATATGAGGAGCCTCATCGAGAACAACTTTGTCATTGTCCGCAGCGGCGACCGTCTGCGCGACCTCGTCGAAGCCATCAAGGACTCGCGCCGCAACCTCTTCCCTGTTCTCTCCTCCGACGACAAGTTCCTCGGCGTGATTGTGTTGGACGATGTGCGCAAGATTATCTTCAACACAGAGCTGTACGACAGTGTGACGGTCGACGAGCTGATGCATCCCCTCTCCGAGGGTGACCTGGTGCGCAGCAGCGACACGCTGAGCGACGTGGTGGAGAAGTTCCGCATCAGCGACCGCTACAACCTCGTCGTCATCGACGAGCAGCAGAACTACCTCGGTTTCCTCTCCCGCGCCAACACCTTCAGCGCCTACCGCCGCTTCATCTCCGACACCAGCGACGAATAACCCCTCCCGATTTAGCCACAAACGAGGAATGTATTCCGAAAAAATCTAGACTTTTTCGGAATACACTCCTGAAAAGTTGTATATTTGCATTGTAATAAAACACGAATGACCACGAATTATCCATTAATAATTAATGGTAAATTCGTGACAATTCGTGTTTTAATAAATCTGTTGCCAACTTTAAGGAGATAACTCCCGCCAATTTCGATGAGTTTCTGTTGAAATAGGTATAACGCCTACCGCCGCTTCATCTCCGACGCCAGCGACGAGTAGAGATACAGAAGGGTGGCCTCTACAGAGGCTTGTCGCACCGTGTGTAGAATTCGCTGCGGGTTAACGCCGTGCGGTATATGTGGCGTATTACTTGGTGGTGAAGGTCTTGGTGGCACCGTAGGCTGTACCATGCGAGTTGACGGCGTAGGCGCGGTAGCTGTAGGTGGTGTTTCTTTCGATGACGCCTACTATTACGTAGTCACTTACCGAAGTCTTGCCATTGACATCTATTCCTCGCGATCGGAGTGGAACACTGAGGTTGCTGGTGGTTGGAGTACCGTAGCCTTTACAGCAGCAGATGCCTGCATCGGTGAGGGGCGCGCTGCTGGGAGCCGTGGCAGAGAGGTAGCATCTGGCGGAGACATAGTCAGGTGTGGCACTGCCGGTCGTAGCGGTGGCAGCACCCGTGTTGCTGCCGGTGCCCGTGCCGTTGTCTACATCGAACTCTCTCGAACAGCCTGTCAGGCAGAGCGTGAGGCCGAGTGCCAGCAGGGGTAATAATGTCTTGCTTTTCATTGTGAGCAGATTTGATTCTTGATGTTATCTATTAAGCATGAGGTCATAACTGACTGAGAAAATAATGGTGGGGTAGGTATTGCCGCGCCAGTTGGTATGGCCGTTGTACCAGTCATAGATAGGCTCCTCGTTGTAGGATAGCTGTATGCCCGCGCCGAGCGAGATGTGCCTATAGCTTATGCCCGCCATCACTTGTCCCACGGGGTACTTCACAAAGGTGTCGTCATAGAAGAAGTCATCCCATAACAGAGCGAGGTCGATGCCTACGCGCAGGTCGGCGAAGAAGCCAAATGGGTACTTGGGGATGCTGAAGCGTGCCTCGGCAAATATAGGTAGCATGTACCAGCGCCGGCAATCGTCTTTGTTGAGGTCGATGGTGTAATACGCGCTGTTCCACCCCACGCCGCCGCCCACCATCAGGTTGCTGTTCAGCTGGTTGCCCACAACGATGGAGGAGGGGAACCCTAGCTCGGCTTTCAGCAGCCAGCCGACGGGCTTGTCGGTGGGTGTTTCCCTATGAGTCTGTGTGCGACTCCGGTTGGTGGCGCCCACCATCTGGGCGCTGGCCGTGCCAGCCATGGCCAGCAGTGTCAGCAGGATTAATACTGTCTTTCTCATGGCACGGGGCTATTTGAGGTTGAAGTTCATCTCCCAGATGTTGTAAGTGCCCTTGTCCGAGCCACGTTGCGAGAGGAAATAGATGCTCTTGCCGTCGGGTGCCCACACGGGGGAGAGGTCATGCCCCTGGTGGTAGGTGAGCTGCGTCAGGCGGCTGCCGTCGGCGCGGATGACGTAGATGTCGATATTCTCTGGCACATTGGGCTTTTTGGGCGTATTGGCGGCGAACAGAATCCATCGGCCGTCGGGAGAGAGGGAGGCGGTGGTGAAGGACCTGTTCTCCATGCTGAGTACGATACTTTCGGCGCCGGTAGCGTAGTTGACACGCCATATCTCGTAGTTGTTCTGCGAGTTCTGGCGCGAACAGAGAAACTCCTTATCGCCGATGGGGAAGGGCGTCAGTCCGTAGCAGTAGTTGCTGAAGATGCCTGTGGAGCGGTTGTAGCTCCAGATGCTGTAGTGGTCTCCCTCGGCACGTGAGAAGAATATTAGATTGCCGTCGGGAGCGAAAGCAGGAGCATAATCGTTCACCGATCCCGAAGTCACCTGTTGCATGATGCTGCCCTGTGTGGCGCTGGTGAGGTAGAGATTGCAGTAGGCACCGTTGGCCTGTGTGAAGCAAAGGGTGTCGCCATCGGGCGAGAAGCACAGATCCAGAGCCTGTCCGTTGAAGGTACGTTGCTGTGCGCCTGTCCGCGAGATGAACTGCTTTACGAAGATATTGCTGCGGTGGTTGTGCGAACCAAGGTAGGCGAACTTGGTCCCATAGTTGTTTACGGCGAAGTAGGGGTTGGCCCACCAGCGGAGTCGGCGGCTGCTGAGGTCGTAGGAGATGTTTGGGATGATGAGCTGGTCGTTCTCCTCATTGGTGATTTTGACGAATGTGGTGCCGCCCTCTTCGGGAACATAGGTCTGCGAGGTGTCGACTTTCATACCGTCGCAACCAACAAAGAGCAGCGCGATTGCGACTGGCAGTAAAAATGATTTCTTGGTCATAATTTTTATTGTTTTATTGATTGGTATTAAAAAAAACCGCGAGCTTTTTGTCGGGCTCGAGGTTCTGGACTACCTACCAATCAAACAAGAAAGCTCACGATTGCCGTGAGCGATCTGCTTTGTTGTTGATTGGTGCAAGAATTTGTCCAGAATTCGAGCCGCACGTTTAAAGCATAATCGCTATTGTGTTATATACTTTTCCTCTATTATCTACATGTTTGTTATTGTTCGTTTCGCCGGTGCAAAGATACGAACTATTTTTGAACTGGCAAAATTTATTTACTTCAGTATCCGGCGGGCGGTGAGGTAGCGGGAGGCGTAGTATTCCTCGGTGCTGCGGCTGATGATGACGCCGTTGTGGGTGGAGGCGTGGATGAAGGTGAAGATGCCCGTCTGAGGGTCGGTGGCAATGGCGATGCCGGTGTGGCCGACGCTTTTCTTGTTGTGGCGGCCGCCGAAGAAGACGAGGTCGCCGGGCAGCAGGTTGCGTGTGTCGCTGACCTCCACGCCCAGTTTGGCCTGCGCGCCGCTCCAGCCCGGCAGGTCGTGGCCGAAGTGGCGGTAAAGGTACAGCGCGAAGCCCGCGCAGTCGAACCCCTTGGGCGAGCGGCCGGCATAACGGTAGGGGGTGCCGATATATTCTTTGGCCATGGCAATGACCATTAGCCCCGTGTCGGCGTGGCCGATGGCGTGCGGCAGGAGATAGGGCGGGCGGGTGACGTCCTCCTCGATGTCTATGTCCCAGCAGTTGTGGCGCACTGTCGGCACCTGTGCTTGCATGTGGAAAGTTGAAAGTGTAAAGATGAAAGTTATGCTGGAGCAAAGCACCATTACAATATCTTTCCGTTTTCCACTTTCCACTTTCATCTTTCCTCTTTCTTCTCGGAGTACAGGTCGAGGGCGACCACCGCGGCGGTGAAGGCCCAGAAGGGGACGGAGAGTTTGTCGGTGTCGAGGAAGTTGTTGAACACGCCGTGCACGTAGTAGGTGAGCAGGCTCAGGGTGAATGCCAGTGCCATGCGACCCACGGCGGGGTCCTTGGCGGTGCGGTAGACGCGCACGCCGGTGGCGAAGGTGGTGAGGAACAGCGCCACCACGAGCAGCGCGCCCGGCAGGCCCTGCTCCGTCATGGGACCGATATACTCGCTGTGGGCGTTGCCCAGGTCGCCGGCGTTGGTGCTGATGGTGGAGAGCTGGTAGCTCTTCTGGTAGCTGCCGTAGAGGAACTGGTAGGTGCCGGGACCCACACCCACCACGGGGCTCTCCTTCCACAGGCGCATGGCCGAAGCCCACCGGTTGAGGCGCTCCACGTTGGAGGCGTCAGTCGAGATGTTGGAGATGCTCTTCACCTGGTCGGCCAGCGTGTAGCTGCTGTCCTGGTGGTTCTTGCCCAGCCGGTAGAGCACGTCGCTCTGGTAGACGAAGAACATGCCCACGCCCAGACCGAAGAGCAGTACCATCCACTTCACCTTCATCCCCAGGCGTATCAGCAGGTAGATGCCCAGCGCCGCCACCACGCTTATCCACGCCGCGCGGCAGTAGCTGAAGAAAAGACCCACGCAGAGCAGAAGGAGCATGAGAAGTGGAAAGATGAAAGTGGAAAGATTTGCTGCCGCACCCGGAAGCTTTCCACTTTCCACTTTCCACTTTACACTTAAGAAATAAATGCAGGCCGGCAGCATCAGGGCGATGGCGCAGCCGTAGGCCGTGTGGTCGTTGTAGAAGGGGCGCATCACGCGGTGCAGCGTCTGCAGGTCGCTGAAGTTGCCCAGCGTCTTCGCGGTGGCGATGAGGATGACCACCCCCAGCCCGATGGCATAGGCCCAGTAGAACTGGCGGATGCGCTCGCGGTTGCGGAAGAAGAGGGCGGCGGCGAAGTAGAAGGGGATGACGAACCACAGGCGGGAGAGCAGGTACTTGAACGACACCCACGGCAGGCGCGAGGTGCAGCTCGTCACCACCCACCACGCCAGTCCCGCTAGCAGCAGCAGGGTCACTGGATGAGTGAAGAGTGAAGAGTGGACTCCGCTCCCTTGGCTGACAAGAACGCGGAAGAGGAAGAATGCTGAGAAGAGAATCATCATCGGCTCCACCGGCATCGAGAGCTCCATGCCGGGGAAGACGGCCACGTTGACGGCGAAGGGGGTGAGCAGCGCCATCAGCAGCAGGCCTGTCTCGAGCCGCACGTAGAAGAGCCACACCACCAGCAATGCCAGGGGCACCAGCGCTATCAGTCCCGGCCCTTTCCAGTACATCACCACCGCCTCGGCGGCGATGAACACCGCCGTCAGCAGCAAGGCCAGCAGCAGGCCAAGCCTCACCCCCTTGCCCCCTCTCCGATTGGAGAGGGGGTTGTGTGGAGTGTCATGTGTCTTCTGATATTTCACCTTTTATCTTAAACATTCATCTCTTTCTCCCCTCTCCAATCGGAGAGGGGCTGGGGGTGAGGCTATTCCTCTTTCTTGGCGGGGCAGAACACCAGCAGGCCGAAGATGCACACCACCACGGCGCCCAGCATGCCGCCCAGCACGATGAGCAGGCGCTTGGGGTAGGCCTTCTTGTCGGCTGGAGTGGCGCTGTCGACCAGGTATTTGTAGCTCACCTCGAGCGAACGGTCCACATTGGTCTGCATGGCGCGGGTCTGCAGGTCGGCCAGCTGCTCGCATTTGTCGGCAATCAGAATGTCTTTCCACTTTCCACTTTCGTCTTTGCTTTTGGCCAGCGAATCAATCTCCTCCTCCATGGCCGACACCACCCCGTTCATCACGTCGGCAGCCGAAGCGGCCCGGTCGGCGTGTATCTCGTGGCACAGCGTGTCGTACATCGCCGCCATGTAGTTGGCAATGTCGGCCGCCCACTGCGGGTCCTGGTCCAGCACGCCGATTTCCACGCCCAGGAAGTCGGTGCGCTTCACCGTGATGTTGCTTTTGTACTGCTTCTCCAGCTTGGCCTGCGGGTGGGCGCCCCCGATGGCGTAGTGCTCCATCAGGTTGAAGTGCTCGCACACCGCGCGCTGCATCCGCTTCGAGGTGAGTATCTGGATGGCATACTCGCAGTCGCGCTCGATGCCGTAGTCCATGAAGTCGAGGCTGTAGTGGTAGTCCATGATGGCCTTCGAGAGGCGGTTCGAGTTGGTGGGGAAGATGACCGCGCTCGACTTGTAGAGGGGCTTGATGAGCATCGCCACCAGGAGCGACACAGCGGCCGCCACCACCGCCACCACCGTCAGCACTTTCCACCAGCGACGGAAGAAACGCCCCGTGGCCTGGTGGTCATAATTGTTGCCAAAGTTCTGTTCCATGTTGTTCGTTTCTGATATAAATGTTCCCATAACGCGAATCTGTAAATAATATTGTGCCGCTACCCGATTCGTGGGACAAAAAAACAGAACGCCCCTCCACTCGACCCGTTTTCCCGCCCCTTCCGGTCGGGACCACCTCCGCCATTTTTACGGTAGTATTACGGTAGTATTACGGTAGTATTACGCTTTAAAAGCGTAATACTACCGTAATACTACCGTAATACTACCGTAAAAATGGCGGAGGATGTAGGGGGTCAGGAGGGGTGATTGGGAGGGTAGGGGGCGCAGGGGGATGGCCGCCATGGCTTGAAATCATAAAAAGTGTTAAAATTGTAATTTTAACAAAATAAATTTTGGCGGGTCGGAAAATTGTACTACTTTTGCAGTGTACTAGTTCACTAATACAGTAATACAAAACAAATATAACATTATGATTGACATTAAATTGAGTAAAATTATCACGGCAGTCTCCTTCGCCGTTTTTCTGATGGGAGGGGTTGCCAACGGTCAAAATGTGACGGTTCAGGGCCGCGTGGTCGACGCCCGGACGGGTGAGCCGATGCCCTTCGTCAATGTGGCCCTCGTGCGGCCGGCCGACACCGTCTTCATGCGTGGCGAGACGACCGGCTTCGACGGCCGCTTCAGCATCGAGGAGGTGGTCACGGGCAGCTATCTGCTGCAGGCCTCCTTCGTGGGTTACGAGACTTTTCTGGAGCACCTGGAAGTTCCAGGGAATCTGGATAATCTGGAGATTAAGCTGCAAGGTGGCACCACCCTGCAGGAGGTTGAGGTGGTGGCCGCAAAGCCCCTCTACGCCATGGACGGCGAGAAGAATATGTATAATACCAAGGAGGATGTCTCCATCCAGACAGGCAGCCTAAGCGACGCGCTGCAGAACGCGCCGGGTGTGGAGGTGGATGCCGAGGGAAATATCACCCTGCGTGGTGTGAGCTCGGTGGAGATATGGGTTAACGACCGCCCCTCGCACATGAACGAGGAGGCCCTGAAGCAGTACATCAAACAGCTGCCGGCCAACGCCATCGAGCGCATCGAGGTCATCACCAACCCCTCGGCCCGCTACTCGACCACCGGCGGTGTTATTAATATAGTAACCAATCAAAAGATAACCCGCAACGAGCTGCTCTGCCTCGGTCTGCGTGCGCGCACCACGCCCAGCGTCAGCCCGTGGCTGAGCTATGTGTGGGCCAACGAGAAGGTGGACTTCAACTTCTACCTCAACGGCGACTACTCGCAGCACCGCACGGAGAGCGACGGCACCAGCCTGATGCTCAACGCTGGCGGCGACACCCTGCGCACCACCGACTACGACGGCCGCTACCGCAACCACTCCTATGGCGGCTATGCCGGCTTCAACGTCAACTGGCAGATTGACAGCATGACCAACCTGGCCGCCTGGGCCGGCGTCTACCCCTACTGGCAGCGGCAGAACAACACGACCCGCATGGGGCAGATGGAATATATGCCGACGCCCGTCGACTATGGCTACAACGAAACCATGACGGCCAACCCCTTCTGGGGTGGCGGCTATGTGGGTGCCTGGTTCGAGCACCGCTACGACACTACGGGTCGCAAGCTCTCCCTGACCCTCAACGGCAACGGCTGGCTCTCGCGCAGCGCCAACAGCACCCACCGCAACTTCACCAATCCCGCCTTTGCCGACATGCACCGTGTCAGCCGCTCGATGGAGACTGAGCCCAGCATCAGCCTGGGGGTCAACTACACCCTGCCTTTGAGGCACGGCTTCGAGCTCGAGATGGGTGCCGACATAGAGGGCGAGTTCGAGCGCGGCTACGACTACCTCGACACCCTTAACTCCGCCACCGGCCTCTTCGAGCAGATAGGCCTTCGCAGTGACGACACGCGGAGCGACCACCTCGACCTCGACGGCTACCTGACGGCCCTGAAGCGCTGGGGCAACTTCACCGCCAAGGTGGGTCTGCGCTTCGGCGACTGCCTGTCGTGGGTCGAGCGCAGCCATACCGACGGCAGCGCCCCGACGCTGCTCGACACCTCGTTCCTCGAGTTTGTGCCCTCGCTCCACCTGAGCTACCGCACCAAGGATTTCAACAACTTCAGCATCAGCTACACGCGTCGCCACTCGCACCCCACGGTGACCAGCCTCATCGACTTCCGCTCCTACAATGACAACGACTTCACCACCGGCAACCCCGCGCTGGCCTTCAGCTATACGCACAACATCGAGGCGGCTTGGAGCAAGTTCTTCATGAAGTTCGGCTCGGTGGGCCTCAATGCCTACGCCCACATCAACACCGGCGAGGAGGGCACGATGACGGCAGTCACCACCCTCGGTGAGTACGACCCCTACTTCGGCAACCGCCAGGTGAACTATACCTATCCCGTCAACATCGGCAGCAGCCACACCGAGGGCATCGAGGCCAACGTCACCTACCGCCCCACGGCTATGCTCAATGTGAGGCTCAACGCGTCGGTGTTCAACTACGCCTACAACTACGACGACTTCAGCGACAGCCGCCTCTCGTGGAGCGCCCGCGTCAACGTGTGGACCAAGCTGTGGGGCAGGCTCGAGGTCTTCGCCAACGCGCACTACACCTCGCCGCGCCTGAGCCTCTACAGCATGACGGTGGCCAATAAGGGCGTCGACTTCGGTCTGAGCAGCGACTTCTTCGACCGTCGCCTGAGCGTGTTCCTCAACGTCAACGACATATTCGGCATGGCCGAGTGGGGCTCGAACACCACCGCGCCGCAGTACCAGACCACCGGCAGCAGCCGTTACGACTCGCGCTTCGTCAGCCTCGGCATCACCTGGCGCATGGGCAAGATGGAGCTCGAGAGCAAGGCCCGCCAAGGCGCCACCGACAATGCACCGCAAATGTAAACCAATAAAAAGTATGATATTATGATAGAAATCCGCAATCTTGATTTCAGCTACAAGAAGACCCCGGTCTTCGAAGACATCAATTTGACTTTCCCGCAGGGCGCCATCTATGGCCTGCTGGGCGAGAACGGCGTGGGCAAGACCACCCTGCTGAAGATTATCTGTGGCCTGCAGCGCCCGGTGAAGGGTACCTGCACCGTCGACGGCCTCACCAGCCATGACCGCCTGCCCGCGATGCTGCAGCGCGTCGTCTTCCTGCCCGACGAGGTGACGCTGCCCGACAACTCGACGCCGCAGAAGTATGTCGACGAGTTGGCCCCCTTCTATCCCACCTTCTCGCAGGGCACCTTCCTGCACCTGATGCAGGAACTGGAGGTGGAGCCGGCCCGCAAGTTCCGCGAGATGAGCTTCGGCCAGCAGAAGAAGAGCCTCATTGCCGCCAGCCTCTCGCTGGGTACCGACTACGTGCTGCTCGACGAGCCCACCAATGGTCTCGACATCCCCAGCAAGGCCCAGTTCCGCTCCATCCTGAGCAAGATAGCCGACGAGGGCAAGACCATCATCATCTCCACCCATCAGGTGAAGGATGTGGAGAACCTGATAGACCCCATCGTTATCCTCTCGCACAATGCCGTGTTGCTCGACGCCTCGGTGCAGAAGATTACCGAGCGGCTCTTCTTCGAGTATGGTGGACAGGAGCGTGACGACGCCCTCTACAGCGAGCTGCTGCCGGGCGGATACATGAACGTGGTGCCGAATACTACCGGCGCGGAGAGCCAGCTGAACATCGAGGCCCTCTTCAACGCCGTGCTGAGGAACAAGGACCGCATTCGGGAGTTGTTCGCTTGAAGGAGTAAAAGTAGTAAAGTAGAAATGCAATGAGCCAATCATTTGACATAAAGCGATTCGGCAAGCTGCTGCGGCACGATGTGCGGAGCATGCCCATGGAATACTCCATGATGGGGGCGTGGATGGCTATCGGTTTCCCGCCGCTGATGGTGTTGTTCCAATACCTGACGGGAAGCGAGTACAACCACGGTGCCTCCTACCGGTTGGCGATGATGACAGCCATGGTGGTCTTTTGGGCCATGATGTTGCCCACCAGCGTCTATGCCAACGTAGGCAAGAAGAAGCGTGGCATCTACTTTGCCATGCTGCCGGCCACCAAGGCCGAGAAGCACCTGGTGATGGCGGCACTGATGGTCGTGATTATCCCCGCGGTGCTGATGGCCGTCGGGCTGGCGCTCGACACGCTGCTGTCCGTATTGCATGTGCCGGGATGGGACACCTTCTTCTGGCAGGCCGAGGTATGGCAATTCCTCGACGTGCAGATGCTGGTCGGTATAGCGGTGGTCTATGTGGGCTCCATGTTCGGCATGATGTTCGCCAACACCGTGGAGAGCAAGGGCTTCCGCACAATGCTGCAAGGGCTGATGTTCCTCTGGTTCATGGGAGCATTCATGTCGGTTATGCTGGTCGACCTCCTCGAGGTGCAGGACATCTACTGGTACATCATCGCTGTCGAGGCTGTCCTGACCCTCTTCCTGGCCCGGCTCAGCCGCCACCGTATGGACCGTATGACCTATTAAACCTTAAACAATAAACATTAAACCTTAAACCACTATGAACAATAGATTTGACTGGAACCGATTCTGCAAAGTCGTCAACAAGGACTTTCGCAATATGTGGCCGATGTTCGGCACCACAATGTTGATACTGGCCGCGCTGCCTTTCGCGGTGTGGCTCTTTATGCTGGTGCTCGGAGGCAGCGATGCCGACCTCGGCGCCGACCTCCGGCTCATCTTCATTGAGGTGGTGGCTTACATCGCCGCCATGATGGCCCCTTCGCGCATGTACCGTACCTGGAACCTTCGTAACGAGGGCATCTACTATGCCATGCTGCCCGCCTCCAAGCTGGAGAAGTTCTGCAGCGCGTTGCTCTTCTCCCTCATCGTGTGCCCGCTGGCTGTCTACTTGGGCAGCATGGCGCTCGACGTGTTCCTCACCGCTTTGCCCTTCGGACCATGGCAGGAGTGGATTTGGCAGGGCGAGATGGGCTTCCCCTTCACACTCGACATAGGCTCCCTAATGAGCGAGGTGGCCGCCAGCGATGCGGGTGCCGATGCCTTCCGCTTGATGTACTTCGGCACGCTGTACAACGTCAGCTGCTGGCTGGGCTATATCAGCACCGTCCTGATGTTCCTCTTTACCGCCACCCTCTTCAAGCGCCACAAAGTGTTGCAGACCATCCTTTGGCTCTACGTCATCAATTTCGCGCTGAGCATCATCCTCATTCCCGTGATGATTGCCTTGGTCGGCGACAGCAGTTTCATGGATTGGTTCATGCAGTTGCCCGACCGGATGAGCACCGAGCAGATGGTAGGCTGGTTCTTCGGCATCGCCAACGCATTCAATGTGCTGCTGGCCGTCCTCTTCGGCTGGCTCGGCTGGCGCCGCCTGAACCGCATGGCGTATTAGTAGTAAAGGAGAAAAGCAGTAAAGTAGTAAAGGAGAAAAGTAGAAATGAAAAGGATATCATTAATAGGCTTGATGGCCTTCCTGCTGGTGGGCTGCATCGACCACAAGGGTAATATAAACTTCACCTACGAGCATTCCGAGCGGTACCGGGTCGGCGACGTCACCCTCCAGCAGCCCGTCAACGAGATTGACGTGACCTGGCTGGGCGGCGAAATCAACATTGTCTATGCCGACATCCCCGGGGTGCGCATCCACGAGGAGGCCACCAACGCGCTCATCGACAGCCTCCGCATGCGCTACTACCTGGACGACGAGGGCTGCCTGGACATCCAGTTCTGCCAGAGTGGGCAGAAGTTTATTTCCCGCGACAGGAAAGACCTCTCGGAGTTTGCCAAGACCCTCACCATCGAGGTGCCCCGCGGCACCGTCCTGAAGGGCATCGACCTGGATATGGTGTCGACCAGCGTCAGGATAGACAGCGTCGCCAGCCGCGAGTTGAGCCTGGACGGTGTCTTCTTCGACGTGCTTGCCCAGTATCCGGTGATGCCCGAGGAGATAGACATGGACGGCGTGGACGGCAGCCTGAACCTGATGGTGCCTGCCGAGGCCGGCATGACTGTCGAGATGAACGGGGTGAAGAAGTACCTGAACATCACCAGCGAGCGCTCGACGCGGAAGGAAGGCCGCAAGACCATCATCGGCGACGGCAGCTGTGAGATTGACGTGGATGGCGTCAACGTCACCCTGAATATTAACGAGCTTTAAAACGCTACAACTATGGACTTCAAGAAACAGAAACCGATATACCTGCAGATAGCCGACACCCTGTCGGAGCAGGTGCTGCAAGGCCAGCTGACGCCCGACGACCGCATGCCGTCGGTGCGCGACGTGGCCGCCTCGATGGGCGTCAACCCCAACACCGTGGTGCGCACCTTCGAGTACCTGCAGCAGGAAGAGATTATCTATCAGCGCCGCGGCGTGGGCTACTTTGTGGCCTCCGACGCCCGCCAGCACATCCTTGCCCACCAGCGGCGCGAGTTCCTCGAGGAGGAGCTCCCCTACATCCGCCAGCGCATGAAGACGCTCGGTATTGATATCAACGAACTGAAATTAACTGATTAAGAAGTATGAAACGCATTGTTTTAGTATCGATGGCGGTGGCGGCCATGCTGGCCACGGGCTGCCGCCACCGCGAGGCGCCGGCGATGGAACTGTACCCCGACGGCACCACGGCGGCCGAAGTGGGCCGCACCCTCGAAGCCGGTGGCTACGACTTCGCCCTCATGGCCACAACCAAGGACCGCCAGATGGTGACCTACGGCTGGCGCGACAGCCTGCACTTCATCACCTACTACTACTCCGACAGCATTGACGACGGGCAGTCCGACTACGCCTCCGAGCAGTCGCTCACCGACGAGGGCGTTGTCACCCTCGAACCGATGAACGACAGCGTCTGGACGCTTCGCCTGCGGAGTGTTCCCAAGTGGGTGCTCAACATCAGGCTGGGCTGGACGCGTGTCACCACCGACGGAGTGGAGTTCGACGTCCGCTTCTGGGGCATCCCGATGGCCCGCTGCACCTTCGTCTGCGACGACCCCGCGCTGCTCTCCACCCGCCTGCTGGAGTTGCCCGAGGTGCGCGAGCTGGTGCTCCACGTGGTCTTCGTCCAACTCCTCAGCGCCGACATGGCCGAATGGGACGATGACTGGGACGACCTGGACGACATCAAGGAGCAGATTGCCGACGCCCGCCGCGAAGCCGAGCAAAGCCACGGGAAGGTTACGCTGATTGACACCGTCTTCGTCTCGCACGGCTGCTCGGCCGACCGCTCCTTCGACCGGCTGGAACGTCGGGCCAGGGAACTGGGATATAGCAGCCTCGAGTTGCGCCATCAGGAAGGCCACAAGGGCTGCTGGCTCGAAGTCACCCACGGCCCGGCCGGCGTCAAGAAATGCCATCGCCGTATGGAAGAGATGGCGAAGGCGGCCGGCGAGGAGGGACTCGCTTTCAGTGTGCAGCACAACGGCGATCCGCACATAGCCTGCACCGTGCGTGCCTGGAAGGCCGACTGAAATTCCACGGGGAAGGTGCTCGATTATGACATCATTCAAATCCTGCATCTTCCTCGTGTCTCCTTCGTGCCTCCTTCGTGTCCGCCTCGTGTCCCCTTCGTGTCTTGACATACTGGAGGCGTATTAGGCTCCCCGGCCGAAGCACAAAAACGGCACAGCGTCCACGTCGGGGGGTGGAGCACATGTGGAGGGGGTGTGGAGGTGGTGTGGAGCGGAGGTGGAGTCGGTCAGGAGCCGTGGGTCTTATTGTGCGATGTGGTTCATGGGGCGCACGGTGGAGTGGTCGATGCCGAAGGGGTCGGGCTCGTCATCATCGTCGTCGTCGGGGGTGGCGGGGAGTGCCGTGCTGTCGGCCTGGCGGTATTCCGAGCCGCGCTCGGGCCGGTTGCAGTCGGTCATGCTGGCTTGGATGGCTTCGACGTCGGCACCGTTTCCTCTCTCGGCGAAGCGGTCGCGTTGGTAGGGAAATACCCGTGCCAGCTCGCCGCTGTAGTAGAAGTCGAAGCCGATGGCGCCGAAGGTGTACTCGCGGTCGCCGACGGTGATGTGGCTTCCGCCGGGCACGGGGTCGGGCTTGGGCTCGGACTGGCTGAATCCCACGTTGAAGAGGGTGAAGAGCAGGTCGGGTCGGTCGCTGATGTCGTAGCCGGCGCGGCGCCACTGCAGCATGGTCTGGTGGAGGATGCAGCCGGTGTAGATGTAGCTGTAGAGGTGGCTGCCGTAGTCCACCAGCCGGCGGTAGCGCTCTTCGGCGGTATCCACCCCCTCGGGGTAGTCGAGCAGGTGCTCGTAGGCCGGACCCATGTAGTACTCCGACGAAGGGTCTTTCAGGTGCTCCTCGACGGCCTCGGCGGTGAAGTCCTTGATGCCGTTGACGCCGTAGCTGAACTGGCTCTGCACGCTGAGCACCTTGACGGGGCCGAGGTATTTCTTGTACATCTCGCGCTTGGAGTTGAAGAGGCGTATCTGCTCGCCGATGAGGCAGCCCACGATGAGGCGGGGCTCGACGCCGGTGAGACGGCCGGCCTCGCGGATGAGGGCGCTGTCGCGGGCGATGGCCTCCTTCAGGGCTTCCCATTCGGGCGTGGCCATCCAGGGGATGGCGTTTTGAGAGGAGAGGGGAGCGTGGGGGGTGGAGAGTGAGGCGGTGTCGGTGTAGATGCTGAGGGCGGCCACCATGCGGTCTATCAGCAGGGGGTCGTCGCTCACGGCGGCACCTTGCAGGATGAGACGCGCGTTGACAGGGTAGCGGTGGGCCAAGGCGGCCAGCCGGTCCAGTTGTGCGGCCCAAGTAGCGTCAAGTTCCTCGGGGGTCATCTCCTTGGCCCTCTCCATCTCGCTGACCGACATCAGGTAGCGGTAGTTCTTGTCTACCGCCCCGCGGTTGTTGGTCACCCCCAGCTGGTAGAGGCCCCAGGCCCCGATGATGGCGGCTCCCGCCAGGGCGAAGAGCACCATCAGGATGTCGCACACCTTGCGCCACAGCGGGCGCTGCAGGAAGTCAGTCCAAAGTTGTTTCATCAGCCGTAAAAAGCCTTTAAACCTTAAACTTTATACCATCGTGCTCCACCACTCGTAGGGCTCGAAGGCCAGGTTCATGGCAATAAAGATGATGGCACCGGCGATGTAGCCCGCGAGGGCCAGCAGGGTGATGCGTTTGAGGTACCAGATGAAGTCTATCTTCTCCATGCCCATGACGGCCACACCGGCTGCCGAGCCGATGATGAGCAGCGAGCCACCGGTACCGGCGCAGTAGGCCAGGAACTCCCAGAAGGGATGGTTCTGGATGAAGCCTTCGGGACCGAGGGGGTACATGCCCTGCACGGCAGCCACCAGCGGCACGTTGTCGACAATGGAGGAAAGCACGCCGATGATGAGGTCGATGAGGAAGAAGCCTACCGTCTCGCCGCCGATTGTCAGTCCGCGCATCGAGTCGAGCCCCTCGGCCAGGCCACCCAGGATGCCGGCCACCTTCAGGCAGCTCACGGCCATCAGGATGCCGAGGAAGAAGAGAATGGTCGGTACGTCGACATGCTCCAGGGTGCTCATGGCGGTGGGCAGCTGGTGACCCTCTTTGGAGTGGCGGCGGCTCAGTATCTCGGTGGTGACCCACAGCACGGAGAGGCTTATGAGCATGCCCAGGTAGGGCGGCAGGTGGGTGATGGTCTTGAAGACGGGTACGAAGATGAGTCCGCACACGCCCATGATGAGCACCAGCTTGCGCATCCAGGGCGCCACGTCGATGCCGTCGTCCTGAGCCTCGGGACGTTCTATCTCGCCTTTCATCATGCGGCTCAGTATCAGCACGGGCACCACCAGGCAGACGAGGCTGGGGATGAGGGTCTTGACGATAATGTTGACCGTGGTCACCTGTTCCTTAATCCAGAGCATGATGGTGGTCACGTCGCCGATGGGGCTCCAGGCGCCGCCGGCGTTGGCGGCCAGGATGACCATGCCGGCGAAGAGCCAGCGCTCTTTCTTGTCGGCAATCAGCTTGCGCAGCAGTGCCACCATCACGATGGCGGTGGTCATGTTGTCCAGCAGGGCCGAAAGGAAGAAGGTGAGGATGGAAATAATCCACAGCAGCTTCTTTTTGTCGGTGGTCTTGATGTGGTCGGTGATGACAGTGAAACCCTTATAGTCCTCTATGAGGGTGACGATGGTCATGGCGCCGAGCAGGAAGAAGACAATCTCGGCCGTCTCGCCCAGGTTTTCGATGAGGCTGGCGCTCACAAACGAGCGATAGCCTTCGATGCCGCCGTATTCGGACAGCACGGCGGGGTTGTTCATGTTGAACATGTTGAAGATTGCCCACAGCATGCATCCCAATAGCAGGGCCGAGGCAGTCTTGTTGATGCGTATCGGGTGTTCCAGTGCTATGCAGGCATACCCGAGGATGAAAATAGTTACTAGTGTTACAACCATATTGTATCGTATTGTTTATCGTCGTTTGTTCTGTTCACGCTGCATCTGCTCGGCCTGCTTCTGCAGCTCTTCCAGCCGCTGCTGGAACTTGCTCTTCTTGGGCTTGCCACCCTTGCCCGAGGAGTGCTTGGCGTCGTATGCGGCCATGCGGGCGCGTACCTTCTTCTCGCTGGTGAAACGGCGGATGAGCATCATCACCGTCATCGTGAAGGTGAGCGAGATGAGGTAGTAGAGGTTCAGTCCTGCGCTCTGGCTGTTGAAGATGAAGAGCATCATGAAGGGCATGAAATACATCATGAACTTCATGCCCGGCATCGACTGGGTGCCGGCCTGCTGCTTCATGGTGTACCATGTGTAGAAGAACTGCATGCCGAACATCAGCAGGCAGAAGAGCGAGATGTGGTCACCGTAGAGCGGTATGTTGAATCCAAAGTCGAGGATGGAGTCGTAGTTCGACAGGTCGGGGCACCAGAGGAAGGGCTTCTGACGCAGCTCGATGGCGATGGGGAAGAACATGAACATGGCCGTCAGGAAGGGCATCTGGATGAGCACCGGCAGGCATCCCGCCATGGGACTGTAGCCGGCCTTCTTCTGCAGGGACATCATGGCCTGCTGTTTCTGCATGGCCTGCTCAGGCTGGGGGTACTTCTTGTTCAAGGCGTCCATCTCGGGCTTCAGGATGCGCATGATGGCGCCGCCCTGGTAGCTCTTGTACACCAGCGGCAGCAGCACCAGTCGGATGAGCAGGGTGAAGACAATGATGATGATGCCGTAGTTCCAGTTGAAACGCTCCAGGAAGTTGAACACCGGCACGATGAGGTAGCGGCTGATGCTTTTCGAGATGATGGTCCATCCGAGGGGCAGCATGCGGTCGTAGCCGCGGTGCATCTTGCGCAGGTCGCGCAGCTTGGTGGGGCCGTAGTACCAGCTCATCTGCATCTTGCCGGTGGCTTGGTCGTAGGGCAGCCCGATGACGGCGCCCATGTCGGTCAGGTAGTTGTGGGCGGTGTCGCGTGGGTCGGTGTTCACGGCCAGGTCAGCGTTCTCGAAGGGCACCCCGCCCTCGGCATTGATGATGGCGGCAAAGTACTGGTCCTTGAAGGCCACCCAGTCGAGCGATGTCTTCACCTGTTTCTGCTTGTCCTGACCCATGCCCACGTTGTTGGGGTTCTTCTCCTTGGGGCCTTTGTAGTAGATGCTCGAGTAGAAGCGCTCGCGGTCGCTGTTGCGGTTGCTCTTGCCGCGGCTGCCGCTGTTCACCTTCTCTTGGCGCAGCATGTGGTTCTGCCACCGGAAGTCCATATAGGGCGTGTTGCGCACCACCTGGGTGAGCCCCACAAAGTTGATGTCGAAGTCCACCTCGTAGCTGTCGCCGTGCATGGTGTAGGCAAACTCGAGGTAGCCGTGGTTGACGCTGTCGGCCACCTCGGCGCGGAAGCTGACCTCCAGCGAGTCGCCTTCCTTCAAGGTCCACTCACCGCCCTCGGCCGGCTTGCCGTAGATATAGGGGTTGAACACCAAGTCTTTGGTATTCACCACGCGGTTGTCCTCGGTCGAGAAGACGAGGTTCATGTTATCCTCCGAGGGGGTGATGAGCACCAGCTCGTTGCTGTCATAGGTCAGGTAGTCGGTCAGCACCACCTTGTTCACCTGTGCGCCCAGGGTGTTGAACTCTACCGCCATCAGGTGGTTGCTCACGGTGAAGCTGCGCACGTCGCCCTGCGCGGCGGCGTTGAAGGCCCCCATGTCCTGCACGCGGCGGCCGCTGCCGATGGTCAGCGCCGTGCTGTCGCCCGCGGCGGCCAGGCTGTCCTGCAATGCCTTGGCGGCCAGTATCGAGTCCTCCACGCGCTGCTGCTCCAGTTGGGCTGCCATCATCGAGTCGTACTCCCGCTGCCGCTTGGCTATCTCTTCCTTCGACGGAGCCACCCAGAACATGTAGCCGATGAAAATTAAGAAGATTAATACCAGTCCTATGATTGATTTCTTATCCATCCTGATTGTTTGTTTCTTGTTTTATTAGTTGTTTTACAATACGATACGCTTCTTCCGTCCAGAAAGAATGAAATGCAAATATACGACTTTTTATTTATATGTGTCCCAAAATATCTAATAATGCAGTCTGGAGTTTTTCTGACAATTCTTCGGCTGTTCTTCGGTTGTTCTTCGGCTTTTCCCGAAGAACAACCAGATATGACGCTCAAAATGAGTCGTATATGTATCTTCGGAATGGGGTCTTTTTTCGGTGTTCTTTTGGTGTTCTTTTACTGTTCTTTTAGAAAAGTAAAAGAACAGAAGTCAATCGTTTGAAAAACATTGCGATAAAACGGTGTTGAAAACTTTGTCGGTGTCGGGCAATAAAAGGGGGCTGTGTGCGTTTATATGATATTATGTTAAAAAGCAAACTACTGCCGCTCATGCTCTTGCTGTCGTGTGTCACGGCGCAGGCCTACGATTTTGCCGACACCTTGCCGACGGGGCAGGTGTTGTACTACAGCATGGTGCCCGGCGGGGTGGAGGTGGTGCATCCCAACGCCAACGTGTCGTCGGGGTGGGTCGGCTACGTGAAGCCCTCGGGCGTGCTGACCGTGCCGGGCACGGTGAGTCACGGCGGCACGGTGTATGCCGTGACGGCAGTGGGCGACTATGCTTTCCGTTCCTGTACGGGGCTGACATCGGTGGTGTTGTCCGACGGCATTGTTTCGGTGGGCAACAGCGCTTTCTATGCTTGTACCGGCATTGTGGAGTTGACGCTGCCGGCGTCGATGACCTCGCTGGGCGACGGGGCTTTCTCGTTGCTGGGCTCGCTGTCCGACGTGTGGATGTGGTCGGCGGTCCCTCCGACGACGTCTTCCACGGCATTTTATTCTACTACCCTCACCGGGTGTGCGTTGCACGTGCCGTGTGGCGCTGCCGTGGCTTATGCCGCCACCTCTCCCTGGAGCTCTTTCGGTTCGTTGGTCGAGGGCGATTGTTCGGCCTATATTGCCACTGAGGTGAACAGCCCGGCCCGCGGATATGTCACGGGTTCAGGGTCCTACCTGCCCGGCTCTGCGGCGACGCTTACGGCCTTTCCGGCGGATGGCTTCAGCTTCATCTGTTGGAACGATGGCGACACCCTCAATCCGCGCGTGGTGCAGGTCGTCTCCGACAGCCTTTTCAAGGCGATGTTCTTCCCCCTGACGGTGGTTCACGATACTGTCATGCCGACGGTGTACACGCTTGACGTTTTGAGTGACAACACTCAATTGGGCTTGGGTGTGGGCAGTGCCGTGCTGCCTGCCGGCTCGGAGGTCGAGGTGTGTGGACTGCCGTTGGAGGGCGGCCGCTTCGTGGGCTGGGCCGACGGGGTCGGTGACAACCCGCGCCGCGTGACGGTCACGGGAGCACTGACGCTGACGGCGTTGTTCGAGCATCAGGCGGTCCAGTCGGCCGAGGCATCGGCATGGTCGCTGACGGTTGACGGCCGTCGGCTGACGGTGCGTTGCGGGGTGGGGGAGAGGCTGCGCCTATTCGACGGCCAGGGCCGTTGCCACGCCACGCTGACCACCACCGCCGAGGCCACCCACATGCTGCTGCCGGCGGCGGGCATGTGGCTGGTGCAGGTGGGCGACGGGGCGGCAAAAAAGGTTGTGATTGAATGAAACTAAGAGATAAAGAGATATGAAACTACAGTTTATGGGTGCCACCCGCGAGGTGACGGGAAGCAAGCACTTGATTACCACTAAACACGGCCTGAAGATACTGCTCGACTGCGGCATGTATCAAGGCAAGGGCCTGGAGACCGACGCCATGAACCGCGACCTGGGCTTCACGCCGTCGGAGATTGACTACCTCATCCTCAGCCATGCCCACATCGACCATTCGGGTCTCATCCCCTACATCTATAAGAACGGCTTCCGCGGCACGGTGCTGTGCACTCCGGCCACGCGCGACCTCTGTGCCATCATGTTGGCCGACGCGGGACGCATCCAGGAGCAGGACACGCAGACATTCAACAAGAAACGCAAGCAGCAGGGGCTGGACCCCGTGGAGCCCATCTACGACGAGCAGGACGCCCAGGCCTGCATGAGCTGCTTCATCAGCGTGCCTTACCACAAGAAGTTCAACATCGAGGGCGAGGTGACGGTGGAGTTCTTCGATGCGGGCCACATCCTGGGGTCGGCACTGGTGTATTTGGAGATAAAGGAGGGCCGCCGCACCGTCAGGCTGGGCTTCACGGGCGACATCGGCCGCTTCGACAAGCAGATACTGAAGGACCCCGAGCCCTTCCCGCAGGTGGACTATCTCATCATGGAGAGCACCTATGGCGACCGGCTGCACGAAAGCCTGCAGGATGCCGAGACGGAACTGCTGAAGGCGGTGCTCGACACCTGTACCAAGAAGAAGGGCAAGCTCATCATCCCCAGCTTTGCCATCGGCCGTGCGCAGGAGATAATCTATGCCCTTGACCGGTTGGAGCACGTCAAGTTGCTGCCCGACATCGATGTCTTTGTCGACAGCCCCCTGAGCATCAGCGCCACCAATATTATGAAGCTGCACACCGAATGCTTCAACCAGAGCATTGCCGACTACTGCCAGAACGACCCCGACCCCTTCGGCTTCGACCGGCTGCACTACATCCAGAGTGTCACGGAGAGCAAGCAACTCAATATTCGGCACAAGCCGTGTGTCATCATCGCCGCCAGCGGCATGATGGAGGCCGGTCGTGTGAAGCACCACCTGGCCAACCACATCGACAATCCCGCCACCACCATACTCTGTGTGGGCTACTGCGAGCCCTCGACCCTGGGCGCCAAGATAATGCGCGGCGACGAGGAGGTGAGCATCTTCGGCCAGCGCCACAAGGTGCGGGCCGAGTTGCGCCGCATCGACTCGCTGTCGGGTCACGGCGACTACTCGGAGATGATACAATACATCGGTTGTCAGGACAAGCGCAAGCTGAAGCACATCTTCCTTGTGCATGGCGAGGAAGAGACGCAGCAACACTTTGCCGAGACGTTGAACAAGGTGGGCTGGAAGCATGTGAGCATACCGACCTTCCGCGAAGAGGTGGAGCTTTGAGAATTAAGAGATAATAGACAGAAAGAGATGAAAGTAATGTTCTTACTGATGCCCCTGCTGCTGGGTGCCTGCACGGCGCATCTGCCACAGCCTTCGGCACAGGACGTCCAGGAGGGAGTGGAGATACCCGCCTATGCTCCCGACGAGGATGTGGTGACCCACTTGGGCTATACGGCATCCTACAACCACACGACACTCTGCCCTGACTGGGTGGCGTGGGAACTGACCGACGAAGAGACGCGTGGCGAATACGAGCAGCAGCGCCAGTTCAGCCGCGACCCCGACGTGGACTTCCCCAAGGCCAGCCGCGAGGACTACTCGAACAGCGGGTGGGACAAAGGGCACATGGCCCCGCACGCCGACATGAAATGGAGCCGGCAGGCGATGACGGAGAGCGACTACTTTACCAATATTTGCCCGCAGAACAAGGAGATGAACGCTCAAGCGTGGCGCAAGATTGAGGAGCTGACACGGCGGCTGGCACGCCGCTACGGGAGTGTGTATGTGGTGTGCGGTCCCGTGTTTGACTCGGCCGAGCACCGCCACATCGGGCAGGCCTGCGTGCATGTGCCCGACCGCTTCTACAAGGCGCTGGCGGTAAGTACAAGCGATGGCTTCCACACGGTGGCATTCTTGGTGGAGAACAATTACCAGGCTGGCTCGCCGCGCAGCTATGCTGTCACGGTCGACAGCGTGGAGGCTGTCGTCGGACGAAACCTCTTCCCTCTGGTGCCCGAAGCTGCCGAGGCAGAGTATGACTGGAATGTATGGAAATAAAAACACAACAACGATATGAAGACACGTTATGCACTTGTACCGATACTGGCCCTCGCTTTGATGGCCGGTTGCAAACAGAATGCCCACGAGGATGTCGTGGTCGACGAGCCGATGACGGAAACCGTCAGTCCGGTGGCGGACGAGCCTGCCGCTCCCGTCGAGCTGGTCCCCGTTATCCAGAAGGCCAAGCCTGCAGTCCAGGCCAAAGCCAAGCCCGCCGCCACACAAAGCACCCAGGGAAAGGCGTCCGCCGAGGCCCCGCTCAAGGGCACCATCTATGTGGAGACCGACGGTGCCCAAGGGCGCGTGTGGGGCCATGTGACCATGAATGGCGACAAGGGGACCGGTACTATCCACGACTGGGATGAGAACACCTGGGCTGTCAATGTTACCCGGCATGGCAACGAGCTTTTCGCCGTCGACCAGAACTCACGTTTGTATGTATTCAAATTGAAACAAAATAAAACCCAAGAATAATGAAAACAACAGCAGAACTTCAGCAGATTGCGACGCAGGTGCGCCGTGACATTCTCCGTATGACCTCCAACGCCAAAAGCGGCCACCCCGGTGGCTCGCTTGGAACCGCCGACTGGTTCACGGCTATGAACTTTAACCTTATGGACTTCGACCCCGCCAAGTTCACCATGAGCGGCGAAGGCGAGGATATGCTCTTCGTCAGCCAGGGCCACATTACCCCGGTCATCTACAGTACGATGGCCCGCCGTGGCTATTTCCCCGTCAGTGAGCTGAGCACTTTCCGCAAGTTCGGCACTCGCCTGCAGGGCCACCCCAGCACGGCACACAACCTGCCGGGCATCCGCATGGCCAGCGGCTCGCTGGGCCAGGGTCTCAGCGTCGGCATCGGTGCCGCACTGGGCAAGAAGATGACGGGCGACAAGCACCTCGTCTACACCATGCACGGTGACGGCGAGCTCGAGGAAGGCCAGATATGGGAGGCCGCCATGTTCGCCGGCGCTAAGAAGGTGGATAACCTCATCGCCACCGTCGACTACAACAACCAGCAGATTGACGCCACGGTGGACGAGGTGATGACCCTTGGCGACCTCAAGGCTAAGTTCGAGAGCTTCCTCTGGAAGGTGGTCGTCATCGAGAACGGCAACGACATGCAGCAGGTGCTCGACGGCATGGCCAAAGCCAAGGCGTTGACTGGCCAGGGCAGCCCCGTGTGCGTGTTGCTGAAGACCAAGATGGGCTACGGAGTCGACTTCATGCAGGACACCAACAAGTACCACGGCAGTGTCCTCAGCGCTGACGACCTGCCCAAGGCCCTTGCCCAGCTGCCCGAGACCCTCGGCGACTTTTAATCGCTATGCGTAAGACGTTGATATTGGCGTTGCTGCTCATCGGCGGCAACGCCTTGTATGCCCAGCAGGCGCCCGAAAAGACACGGCTGCTGCTGATACTGGACTGCTCCAACTCGATGTGGGACCACTGGCAGAGCAATGCCAAAATCAAGGTGACGCAGCAGGTGTTGCTGTCATTCCTTGACTCGGTGTCGCGGCAGCACGATGTCGACGTGGCTTTGCGGGTCTTCGGCCATTTGAACCGCAACCAGATAGGTACGCGCCTTGAGGTCCCGTTTGGCGAGGACAATATCTACCAGCTGCAGAGCAAGATAAAGACACTGGTGCCCAACGGAGGCTGTACGGCTGCGGCGGCTTTGACCGATGCGCTGAGTGACTTTCCGGCGGGAGGGGACACCCGCAACATCATTCTGATAGTGACAGACGGTGTGGGCGGGCTTTCGGCAGAGATATGCTATGTGGCTCGGCAGGTGCAGCTCAGCGGTGTTGTGGTGCAGACATTCGTGCTTGGCATCGGAGGCGGCGAGTTCGATAATGCCGACTGTGCCGGCACTTTTCTGTCGGTGCCTCACGAAGAGGATTACTCCCGCACGCTCTACGACATTTTCCGCCTGGCGGGTAAGACGGCCCGTGTGGTGGTGCGTATGCTCAATGGCGATGGCGCCCTTTTTGAGGCAGAACACCCTATTGCTTTCTACGACCGCCGCACGGGTGTCAGTCGCCTGAACACCATCTACTCCGTTGACAACACCTTGACACCGGATACCCTGCTGCTCGACCCGTTGATGACTTATGACCTCACAGTTTTCACCCACCCACCCCTGTGTCGTGAGGCGATGCAATTCGGCATTGACCGCGTCAATACGGTTGACCTCACCGTCAGCGAGGGCTCGCTGTGTGTGCGCTTTGGCGGCCGACGTCCACAGTGGCAACAGTCGGCTGTCGACGCCATTGTACGTCTTCCGAGGGGTGAGCGAGTGGCGGCACAGGAGATTGGCGAGGTGGGACAGTACCTCGCAGGCCGCTACGACGTCGAGGTGCAGACCCTGCCGGTGACGACCCTGCGTGGCGTCGAGGTGCGGGGTGGTGCCCTCACCAATCTCGAGGTTCCTATGCCTGGCATGCTCGTCCTCAGCAAGCCCAAGGGTATCACCACCGGCGCTATATTTAAACTGAACGACGGCAACGTAGAATTCACAACCGACCTCAACCCCAGCACCGCCGGCGAGCGCCTCCTGCTCCAGCCCGGCGAGTACGAATTAGTCCTCCACCCCCAGGACGCTACATTATATAATAAGGTGCAGACCCGAAGATTCGTGATAGAGAGCTCGCAGACGACAAAGATACAATTCTAATGGAGAACAGAGGAGAGATAATCATCTACCAGACCGCCGATGGTCAGACCCACCTGGAAGTGAAGATGCAGGACGAGACGGTGTGGCTGTCGCAGGCGCAGATGGCCGAACTTTTCCAAAAGGATCAGTCGGTAGTTGCACGTCATATTAAGAACGTATTCGACGAAGGTGAACTTGAGTTGAGGAGTAATATGCAAATTTTGCATAATACTTTTTCCAAGTATAAACCTACAAAGGTCTACTCCTTCGACGTCATCATCTCCGTGGGCTACCGCGTGAAGAGCCAGCGCGGCACGCAGTTCCGCATCTGGGCCAACCGCGTGCTGAAAGACTACCTCACCAAGGGTTACGCCGTCAACGAGAAGATACGGCAGGAGAATCTCGTCGAGCTGCGGCAGCTGGTGCAGCCGCCCCGAGGAGAAGGATGTGATGGTGAAGGTGGTGGTGAATTTGATAAACAAGAATAACCAATAGTACAGATGAATGCCAAAACCATACGCAGGATTATCGGCATCACTACATTAGTGCTGTGGGGGGTAGTTGTTTGTTCGGTGTTTCTGGACGAGGGTGTCAGGATAGCATATCAGCTCGACGGGTGGGCTTTCGGAATAGCGTTGATGCTTACCCCTGTCTATGCTATCATGCTGACTATCCATATCGGCAGAGGCAAACATTGGTTGATAAGGACTGCGGCATGGCTTGGCTGTGCCATGGTCATATATGTATGCGGTGTGTTGTTTTTCGTCTCGACAATGCTAACTGACCATAGAGCATGGAGCAATAAAGACTATGTGGTGTACTCCGAGTTCGGTGGGTTTATTGAACCTAATAATTTTGTGCTTTATCAGCGTGATGGCTTTTTTGACAGGAAACTGTACCGTCTGCGATGCGAAGATTGGGGACAGAACGAGAAATCGGAGTACACAATGTACATTCCTCTCGATTTGATAAAAGAGGATTTTACGTATTCCCCATATTTCGAAGCTGACAGCATTTGTCACGCCACTGCATTTTACCGCTTGAGCGATGGACATTTATATAGCCAAGACAAGAACGACTCACTGATATCTTTGATAAATAATCAATAAAAACATTAATATTATGACCCACTACGAAAACAAACAATCAAAAGAGCTGCGCGCCGGCATGGGCGAAGGCCTTGTGGAGGCTGGCCGCAGAAACCAGAATGTCGTTGCGCTGAGCGCCGACGTCAAAGGCAGCGTCAAGATGGACGGCTTCGCCAAGGAGTTCCCCGAGCGCTTCATCCAGTGCGGCATCGCCGAGGCTAATATGGTCGGCATCGCCGCCGGCCTCTCGCTCTGCGGCAAGGTGCCCTTCCTCGGCGGCTTCGCGGAGTTCGTCACCGGCCGCGTCTACGACCAGATACGCCAGGTCGTGGCCTACAGCAACAAGAACGTCAAGATCTGCGGCTCGCACGCCGGCATCTCGCTCGGCGAGGACGGCGCCACGCACCAGACCATGGAGGACATCGCCCTCATGAAAGCCCTGCCCAACATGGCCGTGCTCGTGCCGTGCGACTTCAATCAGGCCAAGGCCGCCACGCTGGCCGCCGCCGAGCACGTCGGACCCGTCTACCTGCGCCTCGGCCGCAGCAAGATGCCCTGCTTCACGCCCGAAGAGCAGACCTTCGAGATCGGCAAGGCCCAGCTGCTGAGCGAGGGCCGCGACGTGACCCTCTTCGCCTGCGGCCACCTCGTATGGGAAGCCCTGCAGGCCGCCGAGCAGTTGGAGCGGGAAGGTGTCAGCGCCGAAGTCATCAACATCCATACCATCAAGCCGCTCGACGTGGAGACCGTCGTCGCCAGCGCCCGCAAGACCCGCGCTGTCGTCACCTGCGAGGAGCACCTTTTCAACGGCGGCCTCGGCGACAGCATCGCGCAGACCCTCGCCCTCCGCTGCCCCACGCCGATGGAGTACGTGGCCGTCGACGACCGCTTCGGCGAGAGTGGCACCCCCGACGAGATGCTCACCAACTACCACCTCCGCGCCGCCGACATAGTCGAGAAGGTCCACGCCGTGCTGAAACGCAAATAAGACTCCTAGCCGCTGCGCGGCAGAAATCTATAAATCTTATAAATTATATTCCGCCTGCGGCGGGATGCAACATCCTCGAAGCGCAATAATCTATAAGATTTATAGATTTCGCTCGCCGCAGGCGAGCAGGAGAATTAAGAACAGATAAACAGAGAACCTATGGAAAACCCATTCCCCGACCAGCAGCGCTTCTGCCAGAGCTGCGGCATGCCCCTCAGAGAGGAGGTCGTGAGCAACAATCCAGACTACTGCAAGTACTGCTTCGCCGACGGTCATTTCACACAGGACTGCTCGATGGAACAGATGGTCGACTTCTGCGTGCAGTACGTCGACGAGTTCAACAAGGGCACCGGCCAGCACCTCACCGCCGACGAATACCGCCAGGAGCTGCTGCGATACTTCCCCACGCTCAAGCGCTGGCAGAAGCAATAAGATGATGCAATGTTGTGGTCCCGCGTCTGCGGCGCGGGACCACACATATCAAATAATATAATGTATAACGCAAATGAGTACAGAAATCATCCTTTCTCCACAAGCAGAGGTTGAAACCATAAAGAACCGTATTCTGGAGATAAGA
Source organism: Bacteroidales bacterium (assembly GCA_017480785.1). Classification (GTDB taxonomy): domain Bacteria; phylum Bacteroidota; class Bacteroidia; order Bacteroidales; family P3; genus Colimorpha. The sequence continues at coordinate 103,462 of JAFURZ010000016.1, read as the reverse complement.
GGACAACGAGTAATGCTTGACCGCGACCTTGCCGAACTTTACGGAGTTGAAACCAAGCGATTGAATGAGGCCGTAAAACGTAACATCAATCGCTTCCCCGATGACTTCATGTTTGTGCTGACGGAAGAAGAGTGGTTGCGTTTGAGGTCGCAAATTGCGACCTCAAACAAGGGTGACGAATCTTTGAGGTCGCAAAATGCGACCTCAAAACGAGGCGGTAATCGATACAAGCCGTTCGTATTTACCGAGTACGGCATTGCCATGCTCAGCACTGTACTGCGGTCCGAGACAGCCATTCAGGTCAACATAAATATTATGCGTGCCTTTATCGCCATCCGTCACGCTGTGGCCGCCATGCAAGTCGCCGACTTGCACTATGAGCAACTATCCCACAAGGTTGACCAGCTGAATGCATACGTGGAGGAAATTCTGCACGACCAGAACGACATCAATGAGCAGCAGGAGCAGACCAACCAGGAGATAGCCGTGCAGATTGAGGCCATCAACAATGCGCTCGACCAGCTCCGCGACACCAAGTCCCAACCGCGTAAACCGATTGGTTTTAAATCGAAGAGCAATGAATAAGCGCCCCTGCACATGTGCGGGGAGCATTGACAGCCCTGCAACGCCACCCCGCACCACTGCAAGACCACGAAACAGCCGTGCAATGCCCTCCGTACCTGTGCGAAGTCGATTTTTCGTCCAAGTAATGCCTTTTGCAATGGTGCGAGGTCGATTTTCAGTCCCGAAACGGCCTTTGCAATGGTGCGAGGTCAATTTTCAGCACTGAAACACGGTTTTGCAATGGTGCGAGCCGAAATTACAAAAACGAGGCAACAGATTGCACAGAAACAATAAATACACACAATACCGAAAGACGATATGAATATCATTGATTTGGCATGGTGCGTGGCCTATCGCCACAGCGAGAAGTATGACAAAGGCTTTCCCGCACTCGGAGCACTGGTTGTTGTGACGTTTATCCTGCAGTTTTACCTCCTTGCCATCATTGCACTACTGCGAACGTTTGTGGTCGACAGTCTGCCACACCTCGACAAGGAGCAGTTCTTCGTCATCTATGCCGTTTTCCTCGCCGTGGTGTATTTGCCATTCCGAACGAAAGAAATCCGCAATAGGAAACTACAGAAATATGACGACTACAAGAAAGCGCATCCTCGGAAGTACCTATGGCGGTTCTGGCTTTTCGTATCGCTGTCGATTGTCTTATTTGTAGCATCAATTGTGGTGATGAACAACCTAAATAGGTAATAGCATGAATATATCAGTCTTTTGCGGGTCGTCGAGCCCGAAGAACGAAGCCTACGCCGCCGCGGCGCGCGCCCTCGGCCGCCGCCTCGCCGAGGTGGCATAAGGAGTCGACGGTGGCTAAGTGATTTATCTATTGGGTTTTCTCGTGCTGTTCTTTTACTGTTCTTTTACTGTTCTTTTACTGTTCTTTACGAATTTGTAAAGAACTCGTAAAGAACTGCTGGTAATCAGTTGAGGAAAAGGCTGTTGCAAGAGTGCCTCCGAAACGGGATAAAAATATTTGGTCATGTCGCCGCTTTTGTGTAATTTTGCACCGCAATTTCGCTTAATAAAAACACAATATAACAAAATGAAAAAAGCATTCCTATTCCTTGGCGCTATCGCCATCTGCGCCACTTCCGTGTTTGCACAGGAAGAGAAAAAGTCGGAGGACGAGGGTTACAAGTTCGACACCGTCAAAGTGATTCCCGTCACCTCTGTGAAAGACCAGAACAACGCCGGTACCTGCTGGAGCTACAGCGGCCTGGCTTTCCTCGAGGCCGAGCTGCTCCGCATGGGCAAGGGCGAGTACGACCTCAGCGAGATGTTTGTGGTTGAAAAGACCTACAACGACCGCGCTATGGCGGCTGTCCGCACCCATGGCGACGTCAGCTTCAGCCAAGGCGGCGCCTTCAACGACGTCATCTACTGCCTCCGCCACTACGGCATGGTCCCCGACGAGTTGATGCCCGCCGGTGCCATGTACGGTGACACCCTCAGCAACCACTCCGAGCTCAGCGCCCTCACCGACCGCATGGTCGAGGCTGTGGCCAAGGGCAAACTGAAGAAACTGCAGTACGGACCTGACGGCCAGCCCCTCTGGCTCAAGGCTGTCAAGGCTGTCCACGAGACCTACCTGGGCAAAATTCCCGAGAAGTTCACCTACAAGGGCGTCACCTACACCCCGCAGAGCTTCGGCGAGAGTCTCGGTCTCAACCCCGACGACTATGTGAGCATCACCAGCTACACCCACCACCCCTTCTACGAGCAGTTTGTGCTCGAAATCCAGGACAACTGGCGCTGGGGCCTGAGCTACAACCTGCCCCTTGACGAGATGATGGAGGTCTTCGACTATGCCATTGACAACGGCTACACCGTCGCCTGGGGTGCCGACGTCAGCGAGCCCGGCTTCCGCTACACCCGCAAGGGCTTCGCCGTCCTGCCCGCCACCGACGGCAAGGCTGCCGCCAAGGTGGGTAGCGACCAGGCCAAGTGGAGCGGCATGAGCGCCGCCGACATCGCCGACGAGGCCGCCAAGCACCCCACGCCGCAGCGCTGGGTGACCCAGGAGGAGCGCCAGCAGGCCTACGACAACTGGGAGACCACTGACGACCACGGCATGCTCATCTTCGGCAAGGCCAAGGACCAGATGGGCAACGAGTACTACATGGTGAAGAACAGCTGGGGCAAGTACAACGGCGAGTTCGGCGGAAACTTCTTCTGCAGCAAAGCCTTTGTCCGCTACAAGACCATGAACATCGTGGTCCACAAGGACGCCATCCCCGCCGCCATCAAGGCCAAGCTCGGCATCCAGGACAGCGCCAAAGCCGCTCCCGCCAAGAAAGGCAAAAAGAAATAAGAAGTGAGGGTACTGCTCATCACTCCTCCGCTTACCCAGCTGAACACCCCCTATCCCGCCACGGCCTACCTCAAAGGGCTGTACACGGCACAGGGGCACACGGCAAGGCAAGTGGACCTCGGAATAGAGGTGGCCGACAATGTTCTGTCGGCCATTTTCTTGTCTTCTGTCGGGCTGGAACGCGAGGCGCGGCTGATAGAGCCCGTGAAGCGCTTCCTGCGCGGGCAGGACGACACCCTCGGGCCGCGCATCGCCAATCGGAGCCTGCTCCCCGAGGGCAAACGCTTCGAGCAGCTGGACGAGGACAACATGGAGTGGTCGTTCGGCGTCAGCGGCACCACCGACAAGGCAATGCACCTGGCCACCCTCTTCATCGAGGATATCGCCGACTACATACGTGAGCATGTCGACCCGCACTTCGACCTGGTGCGCTATGCCGAGTACCTGAGCAACGACGCCCCGACCTTCGACCCGCTATACAACGAGCTGAAGCAGGCCCCGTCGGCGGTCGATGACATTATGCTGCGCTTGCTCGAGGCCGAGGTGGGCAGTTTCTGTCCCGAGCGTGTGTGTATCACCGTGCCCTTCCCGGGTTGCCTCTATGGCGCACTGCGCTGCGGCCAGTGGCTGAAAGCCCATACCACGGCGCAGGTGGAGATAGGGGGCGGGTTCCCCAACACCGAGTGGCGCCAGCTCTCGGACCGCCGCATCTATGAGTTCTGTGATATTGTAATAGTGGATAGTGGGGAGTTGATAGTGGATAGCACACGGGCACAAATGCTACCCACTACCCACTATCCACTACCCACTGAAATCTGCCCCGACTTCAGCGACCTGCCGTTGGAGAAATACCTTTCGCTCACCGAGATGACCAACCCCATGCACCGCCTGTGGAGCCAGGGGCGGTGGAACAAGATGGTGATGGCGCAGGGCTGCTACTGGCACCGTTGTGCCTTCTGCGACACCTCGCTGCCCTATATCGGTGACTTCCGGGCCCCGAAGGCCTCCACCGTGGTGGACCACATGGAGCGCATCGTGGAGCAGACCGGCCGCACGGGCTTCCATTTTGTCGACGAGGCCCTGCCTCCCAAGCTGCTGCGCGAGGTGGCCGAAGAGATACTGCGCCGGGGCCTGACGGTGAGCTTCTGGGGCAACATAAGATTTGAGAAGGCCTACACCGCCGAGCTGTGCGACCTGCTGGCCGAGGCCGGCATGGTGGCCGTGAGCGGCGGCCTGGAGGTGGCCAGCGACCGCCTGCTGAAACTCATGGACAAGGGCGTCACCATCCGGCAGACGGTCGAGGCCTGCCGCCACCTGCGCGATGCGGGCATCATGGTGCACACCTACCTTATGTATGGTTTCCCCACCGAGACCTTGCAGGAGACTGTCGACGCCCTGGAGACGGTGCGCCGCATGTTCGACGAGGGCATCGTGCAGAGCGCCTTCTGGCACCGCTACGCCATGACCTGCCACTCGCCCAGCGGCCGCAACCCTGAGGCCTACGGTGCACGGCGTGTCACGGACGAGGCAAACCCCTTCTGCAACAACGAGGTGGACTGGACGCCGCAGTTCGACTACGACATCGACGCCGTCGGCGCTGCCTTGCGGCTGGCTACCTACAACTACATGAACGGACTGGGCCTCGACCAGCCGGTGCGCTCATGGTTCCCGATAAGAGTACCTAAACCCAGCATATAATGAAGACAATCTTTCTGGCTGCGGGCTGCTTCTGGGGCGCGCAGCATTACCTGAAACAAATCCGCGGCGTGGTGGAGACCGAGACGGGCTTTGCCAATGGCAACACCGACAACCCCACCTACAAGGAGGTCTATACGGACAAAACGGGCTATGCCGAGGCGGTGCGTGTGGTGTTCGACCCCGAGGTGCTGTCGCTGCGCAAGCTGCTGAACCTCTATTTCGACTGCATTGAGCCCACCAGTGTCAACCGTCAGGGCGAGGACGAGGGTACGCGCTACCGCACGGGCATCTACTACATCGAGGCCGAAGACTATCTGACCATCAAGGAGGTCTTCGACGAGGTGCAGCGGGGCTACAGCGCCCCGTTGGCTGTGGAGGTGGAGCCCATCCGCAACTTCTTCCCCGCCGACGAGAGCCATCAGGACTACCTCGACAAGCACCCCGACGGCTACTGTCACCTGCCGCAGGCCCTCTTTGAGTTTGCCCGCAAGGCCAACTAGAACGTCAGGTTCACGCCAAAGGAGGCGAGGATGGGCAGCTGGTTGACGCGCTCGAAGGTGAGGCGGTTGAAGTAGAAGATATTCTGCCGGCTGTAGATATTGGTGGCCGATAGGCTGAGCTCAAGGATGGACCGGCGGCCCAGCGAGAACTTGCGTTTGATGCCCAGGTCGAGGCGGTGGTAGGCCGGCAGGCGCCCTTTGTAGAGCTCGGCGTAGTGGATGCCGTAGGAGCCATTGTCGCGGGTGTAGTCGGAGACGATGCCGTCGGTGAACATCAGCTGCTGGTAGATGCCCTGGGTCTGGGTGAAGGGAAATCCCGAGCCGAAACTCCAGCGGCCGCTTACTTCCCAGTCGTTTTTCTTGCCGAAGTGGTAGGTGCCCAGCAGGTTGATGGTGTGGCGCCGGTCATAGTGCGGCGTGTAGGTCTGCAACTCGTCGGTGCGCTGCACGAAGCCCAGCGAGTAGGTGGCCCACAGGTAGAGGCGGTCCAGGTCGAAGGTGGCGCTGATGTCGAGGCCGGAGGCCATGCCGCGTTCGATGATGTAGTCTTTCCGCAAGTATTCCGGTTTGAAGAAGTTGCTGGAGGGGTTGGTATAGGCGGGGTCGGTATCGCTGTATATATTGTTGCGGTTGGCGTTCAGGAGCTGGTCGAAGTATTTGATGTAGAACTCGGCGTTGAAGGTGATGAGGTCGGTGAGGTCGTACTCGGCACCGAGGATAAGGTGTTTGGCCTTCTGCACGCATGAGGTGACTTCGTCGCCCAGGAAGGTGGAGGGCACGCCCAGCTCGGCGCTGCCGGTGAGGAAGCCGGAGAAGAGGTTCACGATGTCGTTGTCGGAGCGGGCGTCGAGGAATATCTGGCTGTAGAGGCCGCCGGCCATTTTGAAACGGAGCTTGTCGGTGGCGTTGTATTTGGCGGCGATGCGGGGCTCCAGCTGGGGGCTGGAGAGGGTGGCATAGTAGATGAAGCGCACCCCGGGGTCGACCAGCCACTTGCCGGAGGTGAGCTTGTAGGTGCCATACAGGGAGAGGTTGGTGGAGGGCGTCTTCTGCTCGATTTTCTTGCCGTAGGAGTTCCAGAATTGGTAGTCTGTGTTGTACCCCTCGATAGAGAGTCCAAAGCGGAGCCTGTTGCTGCCGATGAAGTTGGTTATCTGCAGGGTGGTGTTGAAGCCACTGATGGAACTATACTTGTCGAGGTTGGAACCGTCGTCGAGGGTGATGTTGTATTTGCTGTAGGCCATGGTGCCCTCGAGGATGGCGCTGCTGCCGGTGACGAGCATGAAGTTGGTGCCGAGGCCGTAGTTGCGCCAGTGGTAGTCGGCGATGGCCTGGTAGTTGCTCACAGAGTCGTCGAAGCGGAAGCCGAAGACGCTTACCTTGCTGCCGGTGCCCGAGTTGGCGGTGAGTTTGCCGTAGATGTCGAGGAAGTCGAACGGGAGGCCGCCGTCGATGTAGGGGTAGATGAGCTTGGAGGTCTTGGAAAGGTAGCTGTTCTTGGCGGTCAGCAGATAGGTGACGGTCGACTTGCTCTCGGTGGTCTCCTTCTTGATGGGGCCTTCGAGGATGAGGTTGGCGCCGAAGGTGTTGATGCCCACCTTGCCGGTGTGGTGCCGCTTGTTGCCGTCGCGCGTGGTGATATCCATCACCGACGACATGCGTCCGCCGTACTCGGCGCCGAAGCCGCCGGTGTATATGTCGGCGTTCAGTATCACGTCGGTCTCGAAGATGGAGTAGAGACCGATGCTGTGGAAGGGGTTGTAGACTATCATGCCGTCGAGCAGCGTGAGGTTCTGTATCATCGAGCCGCCGCGGATGTAGAGCTGGCCGCCCTGGTCGCCGGTCGAGTTGACGCCGGGCAGCACCTGCATGTACTGAGCTATGTCTGCGGTGCCGCCGATAGAGGGCATCTGCTGTATCTGGCTGGACGTGAGCTTCTCCACGCTCACCTGGGTCTGCAGGCGCCGCTCTTCGGCCTTGCTGTCGGTGATTTCGACGGTGCGCAGCATCTGGGCCGACGGCTTGAGATGGATGGTCAGCGTGACGGTGCGACGGTCGACGATGGTGACCCTCTGCTGGTATTCCTCATACCCCATGAAACGCACCCGCAGGGTGTAGTCGCCGGCGGGCACCTTGTTGATGAGGAAAAATCCGTTGAGGTCGGTGGCGCAGCCGTAGCCGGTGCCGTCGAGGATGACATTGGCGAACGGCACCGCCTCGCCGTTGCTCTCGTCAAACAGCACCCCCTTCACCGTGCCCTGCCCCCAGGCAGTTGCCGCGAAGATAACAGTCAGTATTATGGTTGATAGTGTACGTTTCATCTTTTTAAATGTTTTTAACGGCGAATTACTCGAATTACTCTAAGCTTGCGCAGGTCGATTATGTGCTAATTACTCGAATTGTAACGCCATTTGGTACTTGCTGGTAAACGTTGATATTCAAGGTTGGCTTTGCCAAAATTAATGAGAATGCCGAGACTCAGATTGCTGGCTTTAAGATAGGAGTATATCTGTGCATAGTGTTCATCGGTAAAATCGGACACGGCTTTCAGTTCAAGAATAATGTCGTTGTAGCATACGAAGTCCGCACGAAATGTTTTGGATAGAGGCCGTCCTTTGTAATTGATACGAAGTTCTTTTTCTCTTTCATATGGTATATTGCGTTTCCTGAATTCTTCTTCGAGGGCTTCTTGATAAACCACCTCTACAAACCCGCATCCCAACACACGGTGTACTTCCATGGCCGCACCAATAATCCGGAACGATTCGTTTTTATAGAGTATTTCGTTTGAATCCATTGTGCACCGTCAATTCGAGTAATTCGTTGGTCATTATGACTGCGTAGCTTAGAGTGATTCGAGTAATTCGCCGTTATGTGCTCTTTAGTGGATGACTTTGAAGACGAGTTCTTTCAGCAGTTCGCCGTCGGTGACGTTGCCGCTGTTGCGCACCCCCTTGCTTCGCAGGTCGGTCTCGTAGAGGTAGCCGATGCAGGTGGCCAGCTTGCCCAGGGGGTAGTTGCGTGCCGCAAGGGCATAGTCGGCCACGAAGTTGGGCGCGCAGCCCAGCACCTTGGCGGCGTCGCTCTTGTTCTCCAGCTGGTGGTAGAACATCACCTTGAGGAAGTAGCTGTAGAGCAGCGGGAGCACCTGCTGGATGGGGTTCTTCTTGGGGTTGGCGGCGAAGTGGTTGACGATGCGGTTGCACATCACCGGGTCGCGCCGTCCGATGGCTTTCTGCAACTCGAAGACGTTGTAGTCCTTGCTGATGCCTATCTGGTCCTCGATGAGCTGTTCGGTGATGGCTCCGTTGGACGGCAGCAGCGGGTAGAGTTTGCTCAGCTCGTTGGCTATCTTGCCCAGGTCGGTGCCCAGGTAGTCGGCCAGCATGGCGGCGGCCTTGTCGCCGATGGAGTAGCCGTGGGCGCTCACCTCGCGGCTAATCCAGCCGGGCACCTGGTTGTCGTAGATGCGGGGGCTCTCGTAGACCACGCCGGCTTTGTCGATGGCCTTGTAGACGGCGGTGCGCTTGTCGAGCTTCTTGTGCCGGTAGCAGAGCACCAGCACGCTCTGGGGCGCCGGCTGCTGCAGGTAGGTGGCCAGCAGCTCCCATTCCTTGACGGGGATGTCCTGCGCCTCCTTGACGATGACCAGATGGATGGGCGACATCATCGGATAGCGCTTCACCAGACTGATGACCAAGGACATCTCGACATCGCGCCCGTACACCACTGTACAGTCGAAGTCGCGCACCGACGGGTCGATGACATGCTCCTCGAAGTAGTCCGACACCACGTCGATATAGTAGTTCTCCTCGCCCGTGAGCAGGTAAACGGGTTTGTACTTGCCGGCCGACAAGTCTGCAATCAGCTGTTTGTCAGTTATCGCCATTGATAGTCTTCGCAAATTTGAAGATACAAAAATACAAATTTTTTCGGACTTCGGCACAGAAAACATCAAAAAGCGTTAATGCTTGGATATGAGTATATTAGACGATTGTTGGAGAGGTGCCTCGTGAGGTGCTTGTAATCAGTGTGTTATGGCCTTATCTCTTACTACCGTGGTAAGAGTTGGTAAGGCGATGGTAAGGCGATGGTAAGTCGGAGGTAAGTCGAAGGCCTTGGGCTGGGTGGTGGCACGGCCTGACCGAGGGGCGGTCCGAGGGGCGTGAAATGTTAATTTTCCATTTTTATTTTGTCATGTGGCAATAATGTTGTACTTTTGCAAAATTAATTTAAAATCGACACTGTTTATGCAAGAGCCTGCCAGATTGTTCGACCTGCTTGAGTGGCGCCGCGAATTGCACCCCGAGCGTCCTGTGTTCAAGTACAAGGAAAACGGCGAATGGAAAGACCATTATATCGACGAATACATTGAGAAATCGAACCTCATCAGCTATGCGCTGATGCACCTGGGGGTGAAGAAAGGCGAGAATATCGGCCTCATCAGTGCCGGCCGCCCCGAGTGGAACTATGTCGACTTCGGCGTGCAGCAGACGGGTGCCGTGCTGCTGCCCATCTATCCCACCATCAGCGAGGACGACTACCAGTACATCCTCAACGACGCCGACGTGCGCCTGCTGGTGGTCGAGACTCCGGCCCTGTACAAGAAAATCAGCAATATCCGCGAACGGCTGCCGCGGTTGGAGAACCTCTGCACCATCGTGCCGGTGGAGGGAGTGAAGAGTCTGGACGACATCTACGAGCTGGGTCGCCGCTACGTGGCCGAGCACCCCGACGCCCCGCAGCAGCTGCAGGCGATGAAGGACTCGCTCACCACCGACGACGTGTGCACCCTCATCTACACCAGCGGCACCACGGGAACGCCCAAGGGCGTCATGCTGGCCCACCGCGGCCTGATTATGAACGTGCAGGAAATCAAGGAGAGTCCCGGCAAGACCTGGACGCGTGCCCTCTCGTGGCTCCCCATGTGCCACATCTACGAGCGCATGATGGGCTACCTCTACCAGTGGCTCTGCTTCGAGATTGCCTATGCCGAGAGCATCGCCAAGGTGGGCGACAACTGCAAGGAGATACACCCCCACATGCTGGCCTGCGTGCCGCGCTTCATCGAGAAGGTCTACGACAAGATATACCGCAAGGGCGAGAAGATGAGCGGCATCAAGAAGCGTATCTTCGACTGGGCCCTCGAGCTGGCTTTCCGCTACGACCTCGACGAGTCGAAGCTCAGCTGGTGGTACAAGATTCAGAAGAGCATTGCCGACAAGCTGGTATATAAAGAGATACGCGAGAGCATGGGTGGCGAGCTGGGCATGCTGGTCAGCGGCGGTGCCATCATACAGCCGCGCCTGACGCGCTTCTTCTCCTGCGTGGGGCTCGACCTCTACGAGGGCTACGGCATCACCGAGTGCTCGCCCCTCATCGCCGTCACCAACAGCAACAAGAAGGGTCGCAAGATAGGCTCCGTGGGCTTCGCCATGCGCGAGATAGAGGTGCGCATCGACCCCGACACCAACGAGATACAGTGCCGCGGCGGCAACGTGATGAAGGGCTACTACAACCAGCCCGAACTCACCGCCCAGGCCATCGACCCCGACGGATGGTTCCACACCGGCGACACCGGCTACTTCGACCCCGACGGCTACCTCTTCATCACCGGCCGCACCAAGAGCATGTTCAAGACCTCCATGGGCAAGTTCATCAACCCCGAGGTCATCGAGGAGAAGATGAAGCAGTCGCCCTTCATCATGGATATGATGGTGGTGGGCGACGGGCAGAAGTTCGCCGCCGCCCTTGTGGCCCCCGATTTCGACATGCTCAAGGACTGGTGCAAGCGCCATGGGGTCAGTGCCGCCACTCCGGCCGAGATGGTGGCCGACAAGACCGTCGTGGCCCGCTTCCAGAAGGTCATCGACAAGTACAACGCCGAGCTGGGCGTCACCGAGCAGGTGCACCGCTTCGCCCTCGTGGCCGAGCCCTGGACCGAGGCCAACAAGATGCTCACCCCCACCCAGAAGCTCATCCGTCGCAACGTCGCCGCCGCCTACCAGGAGCAAATCGCCGACCTATTCAAGTAGGTGTTTCGGCTGCACTTTCTCGGATAGTCGTTGTGTGGATGGAAAAAAACAATAACAATGAATAAAACGAAGTACTTTGTTCTTTTCGTTCTGGTTCTCCTTTCCAATGTCGCTTTTGCCCAGAAAGTGGCAAAAGTGGAAAGGGTGAAAGAGGATTATTCGGTAAAGAATGATTCTCGGCAATACCAATGGAAATTATACCGCTATGAGGACGGCTCCTGTGCGGCGTTCTCTTCCACGGATAAACGCATTACGCCCAACGTTTCCATACGTCCGTTCTATATCGGAGGTGAGTTGTTCAGGGTGGCCACCAAGGAAAAGAATGAGTATGGCAACATTGTTATTGCCGTATATAATGAGCAGGGGGAAAAGATAATCCCGGAGGAACTGTCGTGTATCGATGTGTTCTATAATGGCAATGGAATATTCAAATTGTCAAAAAAGAATAAAAACAATGTTGTTGTCTGGGCGGTTTACGACAAAAAGGGGAACAGCATCGTTCCTTTCGATAAAGGGTATGCTTATGTCTCATACTACCCGGCGCAGCAGACTATCTTGTGCAAGGACAACAAGGGTGCAGATTACTTCTATGGCGTTGACGGAAGGGTGCGTGCCGGACATGCAAACAATGCAGGTATTGACCTCGGGGCCAATTCCACCGATGTGTCAACAATTAGAGACACGGTGGTGACCTTGTCTTTTGGCAGTTATAAATGGACAAAAGTGACTAGGGGAGGGGTGGCGACCTTGTATGGAGAATCGGATGCCCTCTTGATACCGTTGAGTCGGGGTTATAATGACATTCAGTTTGTCAGTGTTAAAGACCATATTGGTTATTTCAAGACCCGGCGTAATGGGAAGTACGGTGTGTGTGATGTCTATGGCAATGAGATACTCCCCACATGGTACCAACAAGTCGCCTACACACCGGAGAAGGGCTTTTATTGCGATAACGGTAACTATGTGTCGATATGGTTGGATGTTAATGGAATGCCTTGCGAACGGGACTATCGGGACATGATTTCCATGTATGTCAAAGGGGCACCCAAGACGCGACGGACGCTGGCTGTATTTCCTTTCTTGCCTGAAAGAAAGAGTGTGCTCAAATTCATTAAATACAATGAAGACGGCATCGTTTGGACCGACAGAATATCCAAGTCGAACCAGTACACGGACATCAGGGTTAGAAAAGACGGTCCATATTACGTTTACGGTGATACCGTCAATTATTTATCTTATCATGTCTTCAACGGCAGAAATGTGGGAATACATGAGTATTACAAAAAGAAAAAGATTATCTCTCCGGATAGAGAATATACGAATATCACGGCGATAAACGTCACCAATAACGCAAGGAACAATATTCGGTGTTATCTGGTAGAGAAAGGCGACCTGTATGGTGCTTGCGATGAGAAAGGAAAGGAAATCATTGCTCCTGTGTATAAATCGCTCAGGTATGACGAGAAAAAAGGATTTGTGACAAGGACAAGTACAGGGCAATGGAAGTCCATCGGTATTTACTTTTCATCGAACGGGAAACTGTACAAAAGTTCTACGGGAAACCTATATCAAAAGAATATGGAGAGTGCAGACGAGGCTTTGGAAAAAGAACGCTATGTTTCCGCTATCAACAGCTATTCGGAGGCTCTGAAGTACGACCAAAGTGCCTATGCATTCTATAATTATGGCGTGGCTCTTTACAACAATGGGGATTACCGGAAGGCAAGAAGCGCTTTCGACAAGGCCTATTGGTCGGCCGAACGCGAGAAAAACAACGACCTCGCCACTTCGGCCCTCCGCCTGAAGGGACAAAGTGACGACAGGGTTAAACAACGTTCAAAGGAACGTTGGACTGCTGTGGCTGAAGTCGGGCTGTACGCCCTCGGCATGACGGCGGCCGTGATGGCTGCATCGGCCGCCACTGTACCCACGTATGGCACGCCGACGTATGGCACGCCCACATCAAGCACTTCGACCTATCAGATGGGCGATGGCCCCGATGCCGCCATAGCCAATGCCAATCGGATTATGCAGCAGTCTACTGCCCGTATGCAATATGAGATGTCTACCGTCCAACAGCGGTTGATGCAACAGACCGAAATGCAGATGGCTGCGCAGGAGGCTGCCAAGGAAGCCCAGTGGAGACGGGATTACGAGAATTACAGGAATAACCCAGGTTATAATCTGAATGCTGACGGAACGCTCTTTACATGGGAACAATATAAACAATGGCGCAGACAGGTCGAAGCGCAGGCTTGGGCGGAATCGCAGCAGCAGGAGAGAGCAGCCGGACAGGAGTCAAATATGGAGCCCGAACGACAACAGGGCAAGAAATGGCAATACAAAACAGAGGTGTCTGATTGTCCTCATTGTGATATACCAGGTAACGGTAAATGCAAGATTTGTGGAGGCGACGGTTTGATGGATGAGGGGTTTGGCTTGGGTGTTAATTGTCAGAAATGCTCATCATGTTACAACCAGAGCGGTAAATGTCGCTTCTGTAACGGAACAGGAAAGAAGAAAAGATACACATCTGAGTTCGAGTAATCTCTTTTCAGGATACAAATGACGATGCCTATCGCTTTGTCGGGACATTACGGATATCGACGTCTGGTGCGTACGGCGGCGCCGTGCATCGGCATGATGCTGGTGTCGTCGGTCTATGGCACAGTGGACGGCCTCTTTGTGTCTAACTTCGCAGGCACCACGGGCTTCGCCGCGGTGAACCTCATGTGGCCGGCCATCATGGTGCTCGGCGCGCTGGGCATGATGGTGGGCAGCGGCGGTGCGGCACTGGTGGGCAAGATAAAAGGGGAGGGCTATCCGCTGAAGGCCGACCGGGTGTTCACCATGCTGGTGCGCTTTCTGGGGTGCTCGGGGGTGGCTGTGGGGATGCTGTTCGGCATCTTCGCCCCGGCCATAGCCCGCTGGCTGGGTGCCGACGCGGCGATGGCGGCCGATTGTGTCGTCTACAGCCGTGTCTGCATGGCGGGCATGCCGTTCTTTATGATGATGAACGCCTTCCAGTCGTTCTACATGGCTGCTGAGCGACCGCAGCTGGGCACGTGGATGAGTGTGGCCTGCGGCGTGGTGAACATGGTGCTCGACGCGTTGTTTGTGGCGGTGCTGGGCTGGGGAGTGACCGGAGCGGCGGCGGCCACCATGCTGTCGTGGGTGGTGGGCGGCGGGTTCCCGTTGCTGTACTTCAGCTCCAGGCGGATGAACCACGGCACGCTGCATCTGCTCCGCGGCACGCGCACCCTCTGGCCCTACGTGGGCAAGGCTTGCACCAACGGGCTGTCGGAGTATGTGGGGGCTATCTCGCTGAGTCTTGTGAGCATCTGCTACAACCTGCAGCTGATGCACTACCTGGGACAGGACGGCGTGGCGGCCTATGGCGTGGTGATGTATGTGTCGTTCCTCTTCGCCGCCTTCTTCATCGGCTACAATATCGCCCTTACGCCCGTCATCGGCTACCACTACGGCGCCGGCGACCTGGCCGAGCAGCGGTCGCTGCTCAGGAAGTCGCTGGTGGTGATATTCGTAGTCGGGTTGGTGCTGACGGTGTTGGCGGAAGCTCTCGCGGGGCCGGCGGCCAGGCTTTTCGTGGGCTACGACCATGGGCTTGCTGTCCTCACCACCCGCGCCATCCGCATCTACTCGCTGTGTTTCCTCATCTGCGGATGGAGCATGTTCGCCTCGGCTCTCTTCACAGGGCTGCAGAACGGCGTGGTCAGTGCGGCGGCGGCGTTCATGCGGTCGCTGGTGTTCGAGATGGCTGCGGTGTGGGTCCTGCCCGCCCTGGTGGGCATCGACGGCATCTGGTGGGCCGTCAACGTTGCCGAGGTGCTCACCCTCCTCTTCTGCGCCTTCCTCCTTGTCCGCTACGCCCCGCAGTTGGTGCGACGCGGGTGATGATACTGGTACAGCCGCGTGGTCATTAACTTGTTGTCCGGGAAGTATTCTCCGATAGGTTTTACTCTTTAATTACTATCCATAAATAATTTGTATCTTTGCAAACAGAAACACCCTTGATACGACGATGATAAAACATTCATATGCACTTGACAATGATGGTAGTCCTGTTTCGATATACGACGCAATTAAGAAACGAGATTATAAATGTATCGATTGCGGTGGCAGAATGAGGTTGGCTGGAGGTGACGGAACACAGAAGAATTTGTATTTCTTCCATATCGACAAATGCACCTGCACCGATTATTCAGGAGAAACTACTCTTCACAACTACGCCAAACATTATTTTGCAAATCTTTTTTCCAAAGCTAACCATTTTGAAATAAAGTATCATGTTGAAGAAAGTTGTTGTAAAGAAATATGCAGGTTTGATCGAAAATATTGTAGGAGGTTTGTACAAAACTGCTTTGATTTGAAGAAATACTATGACAGATCGGATGTTGAAAGAAAATATGGGGATTTTACTGCCGATGTTTTGCTAACAAGTAATAGATTTCCTGATGACCCGATTTTCATAGAAATAGAAGTGACACATGCCTGTTCAGAAGAGAAGATACAGACTGGCTACAAGATAATTGAAATAAAAATACCCAAGAACTATGATGTAGAAAAACACCCATTAAAGATAACGAGCTTGGCTGAGGGTGATATTGGAAACGGAATTTGCGTAAAGTATTACAATTTCAAGAATCGAGCCAAGATTTCAGCGACTCCAATTGGAGGAAAAGATATAAGGTTAATCGCGTTAAAAAAGGATGGTAGGGTTATATATCAATTCAACAACTTGGATTGCTCGAGATATGGAACCAAAGTGTTTGGTAATTCTATTATTGAGGTTCAACTTGCACTCGAAGACTACTACAAAACAACAACATCGTTCAAAGCGATAGCCAATCTCTATGGAATCCCATGCAAAAACTGTCGGTTTTGTTCATTATTGGAATATGAATACGGCTGGAACAAAACAAAACTAGTATGTGGGCATACTAAAGAGACGATTCGATATGGAAACGAGGCCGAGAATTGTGGCAAATACAACCTAGATAGATATGAAACATTGAAGTGGGCAGCAAAAATCAATCAAAAAGCATATGATGTTATAGACCAAGAAGGTCAATTTGTTTTCCCAATATTTGTGAACGACGAATTGGAAAAGATGGAGAATGAAATAAGAAATATCACGGATGAATATAGCGATTATTATGAAGAGGAGAAACCAAGGGTCTATAAAGTAGATTTCGAAATATCAAGGGATGACAGCGTTGTCTTGAACGAACAAAATCTGGAGGAAAAGATTAGCGATTTTGAGAAAGAAATTAAAGATTATGAAGGATGGTGGATATAGAATCTGTTTGTAAATATGGAAGATTGGTGTAAAGTTATTCTACGCTTCAATATGTCTTTATGTCTATACTATTCTTTTTGTTTATGCCATTTTTCCCCGTTTCACTTGAGTAAAATGCATAATATGTTATTTACCATTATCCGATAGTTCCACTATGTATTTTTTCACCTGTTCTTTCAGGAAGGGTAGGTCGTTGGTGTATGTTTCCCATACAAAGAGAGGACTTGTGTTGTAGTAGCCGTGTACCAGTACATTGCGCATATCTATTATCTGCCGCCAAGGGATTTCCGTGTGGCTCTCACGGAATTCCTTGGTCAGCATGTTGGCGGCCTCGCCGATAATCATAATATTATACACCACAGCGTGGTAGCACATCACATCGTCCTTCATCTGCTCGATGGCCCGCCCGCGAAGGAAGTCCTCGATATGGGCAATGCTGTCGACAATATGTTGTAGTCGTTCGATGTCTCTACTGTGCTCTCTCATAAAAAAGTTGTTTATCGCGGTTCGCTGATTCCGCGGCGAATGGCATCAGCGTACCTTCCTCAACTAAATCGACTTTACGTCCGACAAGTTCCTCTATCTCGCGCCACATTCCAGCGTAACGAAGCAGCCCGATGGGACGTCCGTGATCAAATTCTACAAGTATATCCACATCGCTTTTCGGTGTTTCCTCACCGCGGGCGAAAGAGCCAAACAACCATGCTTTCAGGACGGGTTGTGTCTTGAAATAGTCGGCTATTATCTTCGTCATTGCTTCCGTGCTCATGGCATGTTATGCTTTGATTTCAATTTGCAAAAGTACATTTTTTTTTCCATACGGCAAAAAGAAAATGCCTCCAGTGGCAAAAAACCACGGGAGGCAAGGCTCTCGGCAGGTGTCTTGGCGGGTCTATTTGCCTTTCTGTTTCTTGCCTTTGCGGCGTGATTGGGCTTTGCCTTTGGTGGGCTTTACCTGCTCGGCAGGACGGCGGTCGCGGCTCTTGCCACCCTTGGCGGGAGCTTTTGTGTCCTCATCCTCGACGAGTTCGAAGTCGATTTGCTTCTTGAGCATGTCGACGCGGCGGACGCGGATGTTGACGGGGTAGCCGAGCTTGTAGGTGCGGCCGTGGCGGCGGCCGATGACCTGGTAGTTGTCTTCGTCGAGCATGTAGTAGTCGTCCTTGAGGCTGCCGATGGGTATCATGCCCTCGCACTTGTTGCCCTCGATTTCGGCATAGATGCCCCATTTGCTGACGCCGCTGATAAGGGCTGGGAAGACCTGCCCGAGCTTGTCGGCCAGGAACTCGGCTTGCTTGTACTTGATGCTGGTGCGCTCGGCGTCGGCGGCTTTCTTCTCCATGACGGAGCAGTGGCGGCAGTAGTCTTCATACTCGTCGGCATTGACCGAGGCGCCTCCGGCGAGGTAGCGTTCCAGCAGGCGGTGCACCATCAGGTCGGGGTAGCGGCGGATGGGCGAGGTGAAGTGGGTGTAGTAGGGGAAGGCGAGGCCGTAGTGGCCGATGTTCTCGGTGCTGTAGTAGGCCTTGCTCATGGTGCGGATGGCGATGGTGTCGATCATGTTTTCCTCGCCGCGACCCGCAATGTCGCGGAAGAGGTTGTTGTAACTCTCGGCCAAGGCCTTGCGGCTGCCCACCTTCATGCTGAAGCCCAGCTTGGCGACAAACTCGACGAAGGTGTTGAGTTTCTCGGGGTTGGGCTCGTCGTGGACGCGGTAGACGAAGGTTTTATTTGATTTCTGAGCTTTGTTTTTTGATTTCTGAGTGGGCTTGCCGATGCTTTCAGCGACGGTCTTGTTGGCCAGAAGCATGAACTCCTCGATGAGCCAGTTGGCCTCCTTGCTCTCCTTGATGTAGACACCGATGGGGTGGGCGTTCTCGTCGAGTTGGAACTTGACCTCTTGGCTCTCGAAGTTGATGGCACCGCTGCGGTAGCGGGCTGCGCGGAGGATGGAGGCCAATCCGTGGAGCTTCAATATTGCTTCCCCGACTGCGTCAGCCTGCTCGCCGTTCTCAATAATCTCCTGAGCTTCCTCGTAGGCCATCCGGCGGTTGCTGCGGATGACGGTCTTGCCTATCCAGGTGCCCAACACCTTGGCTTTGGCATCCATTTCCATCACCACGCTGAAGCAGAGCTTGTCCTCGTCCTGCCGGAGGGAGCAGACATCGTTGCAGAGCTTCTCGGGGAGCATGGGGATGGTGCGGTCGACGAGGTAGACCGAGGTGCCACGCTCGTAGGCCTCACGGTCGATGGCGGAGCCTGGTTTGACGTAGTAGCTCACGTCGGCGATATGCACGCCTACCTCTACATGACCATTCGGCAGCTCGCGGTAGGAGAGGGCGTCGTCGAAATCCTTGGCGTCGGCGGGGTCGATGGTGAAGGTGAGCACATCGCGGAAGTCACGCCTTGAGGCTATCTCCTTCTTGGTGGGACGGCGTATCTTCTTGGCTTCGGCTTCGGCCTCGGCGGGGAAGTCGAGGGGGAAGTCGTATTCGGCCAGGATGCTCTGCATCTCCACGTTGTTGTCGCCCGGCCGTCCGAGACGCTTTATCACTTTGCCCACGGGGTTGTTCATCCGCTCGGGCCACTCGGTCATCTCCACCAGCACCTTCTCGCCGTTCTCGGCGCCGCCGAGGTCGTCGGTGTGGATGAAGATGTCGACGGGCATGGTGCGGCTGTCGCTGACCATGAAGGCGAAGCGCTCCTGTTTCTGTATCACGCCTACGAAGCGGGTCTTGGCTCGCTTGATGATTTCCACCACCTGTCCCTCGGGCTTGTGCATCTTGCGTTGGGGGAAGAGGAGCACCCGCACCGTGTCGCCGTGCAGGGCATGGTGGGTGTTGTTGGGGGCTATCTGTATGTCCTCGCTGGGCGTGGCGTCGGGGTTGCTCTCGTCGGGCTGCGGTATGACGTATGCCTTGCCACCCTGTTTCATGTCGATGGTGCCGACGATGTAGCTATGGGGCACCAGGTCGTCGTTGATGTTCTTGGGGTTGATTTTGAATTTCCCTTTGTGGTCGTCCTCCACCAGCTGCTTCTGCTCGAAGAGTTCTTGCATACAGCGTATCACCTCCTGCCGGTCGCGTTTGGTGGCGATGCCGAGGCGCGAGGCGATTTGCTTGTGGTTGAAGGCGTCGAATGGGTTGTTGACGAAGATTTTAAGTATTGTCTTTGCTAGTTGTTCGTTCATGGTTACGATGGTATTAATTGATTAGGTTCATCCTTCTCAACAGGGCTTGCTGGTCGGGCTCACGGCCCATGAAGCGGCGGAAGAGAAGGGCGGGGTGTTCTGTGCCGCCGCGGGAGAGTATCTCGCGGCGGAAAGTGGCGGCGGTCTCTGTGTTGAAGATGCCGTCGTGCTTGAAACGGGAGAAGATGTCGGCGTCGAGCACTTCGGCCCATTTGTAGCCGTAGTAGCCGCTGGCGTAGCCGCCGCCGAAGATGTGGCTGAAGTTGGTGGCGGTGCAGCAGCCCTCCACCCGCGGCAGGAGGTTGGTCATGGCCTGGGCCTCGACCTCTTCGGCGCGCAGCGCCGAAGAGGTCGAGGTGTGGAATGCGATATCAGTCATGCCGAGGTTGAGCTGGCGCAGGCAGAGCCAGCCTGCCATGTGGTTCTGTGCAGCGCGTATCTTCTCAATGTACTCGGAGGGCAGAGGCTCCCCTGTTTGGTAGTGGCGTGCGAAAGTCGTCAGGAATTCGGGCTCGTAGCACCAGTTCTCCATCACCTGCGACGGCATCTCCACAAAGTCGCGCTTCACGTTGGTGCCGCTCAGTGACTCATACTGCACGTCGGAGAGCATGCCGTGCATGGCGTGTCCCATCTCGTGCATGAAGGTCTCCACCTCGCTGAAGCGTAGCAGGGCAGGGGTGTCGGCCGTTGGTTTGCTGAAGTTGCACACCACCTGAATCTGCGGCCGCACCGTGCCGTACTGTCCGCGGAACTCGGTCATCCAGGCCCCGCTGCGTTTCGAGGGCCGCGGATGCATGTCGAAATAGAGGATGCCCATCTCGCGTTCGCCATCCTTTACGCGGTACACCTTCACGTCGGGGTGATAGACGGGCACGCTGCGGTCTTCCTCGAACCGAAGCCCATAGAGCCGATGGTAGAGGCTGAAGATGCCTTCACGCACCGCCTCCAACGGGAAGTAGGGGCGCAGGGCTTCGCTGTCGAACGAGTAGCGCCGCCGGCGAAGCTGTTCGGACAGGTGGCTCACGTCCCACGGCATGAGGGTGGATTGCGGAAAGAGGGATTGCATCTCCTCGAGGTCGTGCCGTGCGGCGGGCAGCACGGCCTCCTTCAGTCCCTGCATGAAGTGGCGCAGGTTGGGCAGCGACTGCACCATGCGGTCCTCGAGCACGTAGTCGCAATAGGTCGGATAGCCTAGCAGACGGGCTTGCTCGGCGCGCAAGGCGACGATGCGGTTTATCACCCCGTTGTTGTCGTGCTCGTTGCCGCGACCCCCGATGCTGCCATAGGCACGGTACATGCGTTCGCGAAGGTCGCGACGGCTGCTGTAGGTCATAAAGGGGACATACGAGGGGGCGGCGAGGGTGAAGACCCATCCCTCGAGCCCGCGGACTTCGGCCTCCGCGCGGGCATCGTTGCGCACCGCCTCGGGCAACCCTTCCAGGTCGGCCTCGTCGGTGAGGTGCATCGTCCAGTCGTTGAGGTCGGCCAGCGCGTTCTGTCCGAAACGCACCTGCAGCTCGCTCAACTCTTCGGCGTTGTGTCTGAACTGTTCGCGCTCTTTGTCGGGCAGGGCCACCCCGTGGCGGAGGAAACTCTTGCGGGTATTCTCCAGCAAGGTGTGTTGCTCGGCGGTCAGCGATGTGGCCGTCGACCATACCTTCTCCACCCGCTCATAGAGGCGTCGGTCGGTGACCACTTGCATGCTGAAGCGTGTCGTGAGGGGCTCCATCCGCATCACCACCTGCTGCAACCCGTCGTCGGTGCAGCACTCGTTGAGGTTCATCATAATGGCACTCACGCGGTCGAGCCGTCGCGAAGCCGTCTCGAGGGCTTCGATGGTGTTCTCGAAGGTAGGCGCTTCGGGATTGGTGGCGATGGCCTCCACGTTGCGTTCTGCCTCGGCAATGACGGCGCGCACAGCAGGCTCATAGTCCTCGGTGTGTATCTGGTCGAAAGGAGGGAACTCCCAGTCGTTCATCAAAACATTCATAATACTTATATAACGGCCGCCAATGAAAATTATTTTGCCATGTTGTTTTTATTTGGTATTTTTGCAGCCGGTTTGGTCGCCCGACGAGGGCGCCAAGAGGGAAGCCGGTGCGAGTCCGGCGCAGTCCCGCTGCTGTAAGCTCTATTGCTGAAGCCCAGATGATTAAGTCACTGTGTGCCGCCATAGGTATATGGGAAGACAAGGGTGGAAGAGAGCAAGCCAGAAGACCTGCCAAACCTGTGAAAATCGGTACCGCTTTCGAGGAAAAAGCATCCGGTGACAGAAGATTTGCATTTGCCGCAGGTCTTTTCCCCGAAATTTCCGTTGCCGATATTGGGTGTGATAGTATTAACAAACTAAAAACAATATCGATATGGTAAAAAAACTACTGACAATCATTATGGGGCTGGGGCTCGCTGTGAGTGCTTCGGCCACGATTAATTTTTCGGCTTCCGACATCCAGTACTGGGTGGGAACGGGCTCGAACCAGGCCGTTGTCGTCATTGCTTGGGACGACTATACCACACCTACCGCTTATGCCTGGGGTGTACGCTGGAATGGCAGTGTATCGGCCTTGGACCTCATCGACAGCATTCAAGCCTATGACAGCCGTTTCCATAACGGGTCTACCGCCACGGTTGCCAGCGCCACCTATACTGAGAACGGTGTCACGCTCACGTCCGACAACGACTATTGGTGCTACACCGTCAATGGGCAGTGGGCCACTGTCGGCTACACTGGCTATACCATGAGTAACGGCGACATCATGGAGATTAGCGGCAGCTGCATGTTCACCATGACCACCGCTGTCGCCGCCACTGACCCCAACCCAACCCCCGCCGAGCCTACCCCCGTTGAGGCCACCATCGCCGCCAGCGACATCCTCTACTGGGAGGGCGAGGGCAGCAACGAGGCCGTTCTGGCCGTCAACTGGGCCGACACCGCCCTGGCCTGGGGCTACCGCTTTGGCACCGACAGCGTCAGCGTGCAGCAGGTGATGGATGCTATCGCTGCCGCCGACCCGCGCTTCAGCTGGGAGACCGGCTCATGGGGCTTGGGTGACATCCTCTTCGTCCTCTCTGCCGGCGACACCCTCCGCGGCGTGCCGGGCAGCTACTGGGAGAGCAAGCTCAACGGCATCACCGACATGGGCATGAGCCAGATGCTCGGCAACGGCGATTTCGAGAAGTGGGCCGAGCCGGCAGCCGGTGTAGTTACCGACAGCTCTAACTGGGGCGGCGTGTGGTACTACACCTACACCTACCCCATGACCATTCATCCCGTCGGTGCCCCCGCACCCGAGGAGGCTACCATCGCCGCCAGCGCCATCGAGTACTGGGTGGGTGAGGGTACCAACCAGGCCGTTCTGGCCGTCAACTGGCCCGACACTGCCCTGGCCTGGGGCTACCGTTGGAACAATAGCGCCACCGTGGCCGACATGCTGAACGCCGTCGCCGCCGCCGACCCGCGCTTCAGCATTGTGCCGGGCAGCTATGGCATCGATGACATCCTTTTTGTTGAGAACGGCGACACCCTGCGCCGCCTGGCCACCAGCTGGTGGGGCAGCACCAACAACGGTGTGATGGATATGGGCATGGGTCAGACCCTTGTCGATGGCGATTTCGAGAAGTGGGCCGACGGAACTACGGGCGTGTTGGTCGACAGTGTGTGGGTTGAAGACTGGGGTGGCTACTGGAATCAGATTTATGTCTACCCGATGACCATCCACGCTGCCAGCCAGCCCTTCGGCTACGGCCCCTTCAGCGGCATCGTGGGCACCGAAGGCTGCGAGGCCATCGCCTACAACAGCAGTGACATCAAGGCCTGGGCCACGACCTGCACCCTCGTGCGCGGCTCGCAGAACCTCTCCAACCCCGAGGCTCCCGTGGTGACCTACGGCACCGAGCAGGATGCCGTCGGCGCCGCCTCGAGCAATAACATGGCTGTCGTCAGCCTTGGCGACGGCGGCACGGCAACCCTCACCTTCGCCAAACCCATCGCCAATGGTGACGGCCCCGACTTTGCCGTGTTCGAGAACTCGTTCGACGACTATTTCCTCGAGCTGGCCTTTGTCGAGGTGAGCTCCGACGGCGAGCGCTTTGTGCGCTTCCCCGCCACCAGCCTCACCCAGACCGCCCGCCAGATTGGCGGCACGGGCCGTGTTGATGCCACCTATATCAACAACCTGGCCGGCAAGTACCGCGTCGGCTACGGCACCCCGTTCGACCTGGCCGAGCTGGCCGACAGCACCGGCCTCGACATCAACGCCGTCACCCACGTGCGCATCGTGGACGCCATCGGCAGCATCGACCCGCAGTATGCCACCTACGACGCCTTCGGCCACATGGTCAACGACCCGTTCCCCACCACCAGCTACAGCGCCGGCTTCGACCTCGACGGAGTGGCCGTGCTGCATGAGGGCACGGTCGGTGTCGACGAAGTCGCCCTTGCCGGGGTGAGCCTCTATCCCAACCCCGTCAGCGACCGCCTCACCATCAGCGGCGCCGAAGGCAGCGAGGCCGCCCTGTACGACATGACGGGCCGCCTCATGGGCAGCTGGCAGGTCACCGCCGACAGCTGGCAGCTTGGCACCTCCGACCTCAAGGCGGGTGTCTACATGCTCCGCGTCGGTGGAAACACCTACCGCATCGTGAAAAAATAGCCGTTCGGTCGCTCTTTTCGACCGCCGTTTTGCTCGAGTTTAACTTGAGTTCAACTTGATTTCGAGTTGAACTCAAGTTAAACTCTTTTTATTTTGCTGTAAATCAGGACGACTTGATGTGGGGTGCAGGCAGTTTTAACATTATTTACGATATGCCGATATACTTTTGTGTGCAGAACGGCGTTATCCTGTTGCCTTGTTTAGGCCAAAAATGTTTTTAGAAAATAACAACGAAAAGGAGATAAAAAATGAAGAAAAGCGTTTTGACACTGGCTTTGGTCCTGTTGACCATGAACTTCACGTCGTGCAACCAGAAGGAACTCGACAGCCGTCAGTACAAAATCGACTCCCTGCAGAGTATCGTCGACACCAAGGACGCCGAAATCGACAGCCT
Organism: Bacteroidales bacterium; assembly: GCA_017480785.1. GTDB lineage: Bacteria > Bacteroidota > Bacteroidia > Bacteroidales > P3 > Colimorpha. Next base: position 78,786 of record JAFURZ010000016.1, on the reverse strand, counting down.
CTTTGTGATGCTGAACGAGATTGAGGACAACCTCTCGATGATTAACTCCAAGTACTCCACGGTGCAGGAACTGCGCCGCAACAACGTGGAGGGCAATGTGAACCAGAAGAAGCAGATTGCCGAGCAGATGAGCGCCATCGAGACCATGATGGCCGACAACAAGAAGAAGATTGCCCAGTTGAACCAGAAGGTGGGTACCCTCGACAAGAAAGCCGCCGATATGGAGGCCTTCATCACCCGTCTGGAGGAGCGTGCCGCCCAGCAGGAGCAGCAGATTGCCCAGCTCACCGCCGAACTGGAGAACAGCAAGGTCGTCATCCGCGACCTCAACCAGAATGTCAACGACCTGACGGCCCAGAACCAGCAGAAGGACGAGTACATCGCCCAGCAGACGGCCGACGCCAACCGCGCCTGGTTCGTTGTGGGAAGCTACAACGAGCTCAACGAGGCCGGCATCGTCTCCAAGAGCGGCGGCTTCCTCGGCATGGGCCGCAAGCAGGGCACCGTGGCCGACATGAACACCGAGATGTTCACCGAAATCGACCGCACCAAGGTGACGACCATCAGCATCAACAAGAAGAAGGCCGTCGTCATCTCGCAGCACCCCGACAACAGCTATGAGTTGGTGGCCGACGAGGAGAACGAGGCCGTTACAGCCTACCTGCGCATCCTCAATCCCTCCCAGTTCTGGAAATATACCGACTACCTGGTGATTTCGACCAAATGAAGCACAACCGCGTCCTGATTGTCTATACCGGTGGCACCATCGGTATGGTGCAGGATGAGAACGGCTCCCTGCACCCCTTCGCCCTCGACCGCATCTACGACGCGGTGCCTCAGCTGCGCGCATGCAGCTACGACATCGACTCGGTGACGCTCGACAACATCATCGACTCCTCCAACATGACCCCCTCGCTGTGGGTCGACATTGCCAACATCATCGAGCGGGAGTATGAGCGCTACGACGGCTTTGTGGTGCTCCACGGCACCGACACGATGGCCTACACCGCCTCGGCCCTGAGCTTCATGTTCAAGAACCTCGGCAAGCCCATCGTCTTCACCGGCAGCCAGCTGCCCCTGGGCATGCTGCGCTCCGACGGGCGCGAGAACATCATCTGTGCCCTCGAGATTGCCTCCACCCGCCTGGTGACCATCCCCGAGGTGTGCATCTTCTTCGAGAGCCACCTCTACCGCGGCAACCGCAGCACCAAAATCAATGCCGAGAACTTCGACGCCTTTGAGTCGTACAACTACCCCTCGCTGGCCAAGGCCGGTATCAACATCAGTTTCAAGGAACACCTCTTCCTGCCCATGCCCACCGAGCCGTTGCAGGTGCGCAAGCGTTTCGATACGCGGGTGGCCATCCTTAAGCTCTTCCCCGGCATAGGCCCCGAGGTGGTCAATGCCGTCCTCTCGGCCCCGGGCCTGCAGGGTGTGGTCATCGAGACCTACGGCTCCGGCAACGCCCCTACCGACGAGTGGTTCATCTCGGCCCTCGACGATGCCATACGCCGTGGCGTCGTTGTGCTTAATGTCACCCAGTGCAAGGCCGGCGCCGTCAAGATGCGCCAGTATGCCGCCAGCTGCGACATGGACCGCATCGGCGTCATCGGGGCCGGCGACATCACCATCGAGGCCGCCATCGCCAAGATGATGTGCCTGCTCGGCGAGTACCCCGACGACAAGGAGCATGTCAAGATGCGCCTCAGCCAGTCGCTCCGTGGCGAAATAACAGAATGAGATGAGAAAGACAATCACCATAGGACTTATAGGACTTATAGGACTTATAAGCCCTATGGTTGTCTTTGCTCAGGGGAAGACCGTCACCCCGAGCCAGTTCGACCGCGACCCGCTGCACTGGGGCATCCAGGTGGGCTACACCCACAGCAAGTTCGACCTCCGCTACAGCGAGGATGCCACCCTGCGCGAGACGCTGCAGGGCACCACCTCCTACTATGCCCCGGGGTTCCATGTGGCTTTCGTCGGCGACCTGCGCCTCGGCAAGTGGTTCAACCTGCGCGCAATACCCGGCGTGACCCTGGTCACCCGCGAGATAAGCTACTCGTGGGAATCCTCCTACCTGGCCACGCATCGCCTCGCCGAGCGGAGCCGCAATGTCGAGTCGGTCTATGCCGACTTCCCCATCGAGTTCAAGTTGCGCTCGGTGCCCTACGGCAAATTCCGTCCTTACCTCACTGCCGGCGCCAGCTATGGTTTCGACCTCGCCTCGTTCCGCAAAAACCGCAACCAGACCAATCAGAGCATTATACGCCTCGAGCCCAGCGACCTGCGCTACACGATGGGCGTGGGGTTCGACGTCTTCCTCACATACGTCAAGTTCGCCATCGAGATGAAGATGGCGTTCGGTATCCCCGACCTCAAAGTGGAAGACCCCGAAATCTACATCCGCTCCTTCGACTACCTCCACACCCGCACCTTCATGCTCAGCTTCACCTTTGAAGGCTGACGGCCTCGGCGCAGCGGATGCCGTCGAGGGCGGAGCTGACGATGCCACCGGCATAGCCGGCACCCTCGCCACAAGGATAGAGGCCCTGCAGCTGTGGATGTTGCAGGGTTTCTTTGTCTCTGGGAATGCGCACGGGGCTGGAGGTGCGGCTCTCCACGGCCAGCAGCGAGGCCTCGTCGGTGATGAAACCGCGCATGCGGCGGTCGAAGTCCTTGAATCCTTGTATCAATGAGTCTACGATGAATGGCGGCAGCAGCTCGTGCAGCGGTGCGCTGGTCACGTCGCCCATGTATCCGGTCTTGTTCAGTCGCGACGAGGACCGGCGCCGCAGGAAGTCGGTGAGCCGTTGCGACGGGGCGTTGACGGCGTCGCCTCCGGCGTGGAACATGCGCTGCTCCACCTCCTGCTGGAACGCCAGGAGGCTCAGGGGATTTGCAGATTTCGCCGCCGGCGGGAGGTCGTCCAAGCCCACCGTGACGGCGATGCCGCTATTGGCATAGGGTGAGTTGCGGCGGCTGTTGCTCATGCCGTTCACCACCTGCTGCCCGGCAGCGGTGGCGGCGGGCACGATGACGCCGCCGGGGCACATGCAGAAGGAGAAGACGCCGTGGGTCCCCACTTGGGTGGTGAGGCTGTAGGCCGCTGGCGGCAGGTAAGGGGTGTAGCCACGGCCGTGATATTGTATCTCGTTGATGAGCTGCTGCGGGTGCTCCACGCGTACGCCGAGGGCGAACGGCTTGGCCTCCAGCAGCCAGCCGTGGCGGTGGAAGAGCTGGTAGATGTCGCGGGCGGAGTGGCCGGTGGCCAGGATGACGGCCGTGCCCTCGATGGTGTCGCCCGCGGCGTCGGTGACGCCGCGGGCGTGGCCGTCCTTGACGATGAGGTCGGTGACGCGGGTGCCGAAGTGGTACTCGCCGCCGGCCTCCTCGATGGTGTGGCGCATGCGGGCGATGATGCCGCTGAGGCGGTCGGTGCCGATGTGGGCATGGGCGTCGAGCATGATGTCGGGGTCGGCCCCGTGGGCCACGAAGGTGCGCAACACGGCGCCCACGTCGCCCCGCTTGGTGGAGCGGGTGTAGAGTTTGCCGTCGCTGTAGGTGCCGGCACCGCCCTCGCCGAAGCACCAGTTGCTGTCGGGGTCGACGGTCTTCTCGCGGGTGAGCCGGGCGATGTCGTGTTTGCGCTCTTCGACGGGTTTGCCGCGTTCCACGATGACGGGACGGATGCCGTGTTCCAGGAGGGTCAGTGCCGCGAAAAGCCCTGCCGGGCCTGCCCCGACCACCACCACACGTGGCGCGTCGGCCTTCACAGCGGGGAACCGGGGGCTGGACGGGGTGGCGAACTCGTCAGGCGAGCCGATGGCTATCTCGGTATGGTAGAGGATATTCCTCCGCCGGCAGTCGAGGGTGCGGCGGGTTACATGCAGTGTTTCCAGTGCATCGTCGCCGATGCCCAGCCGCCCGGCCACGGCACGCCGCATCAGTTCCGGTACACAGTATTCCTCGGGAGTCAGGTCTATGCTTATCGTCTTCATCGCAACAAGGATAACGCCACTTTCCAAATATTATTATGCCACCCCCTCCTGACCCCCTATTTCCTCCGCCATTTTAACGGTAGTATTACGGTAGTATTACGGTAGTATTACGCTTTTAAAGCGTAATACTACCGTAATACTACCGTAATACTACCGTTAAAATGGCGGAGGTGATGCGGCGTCGGATGAGCCCGGAGAGGGCTTTTTTGTCATGCCGTGCAATAAAACGGAGGGCTTCGACGTTAGAGGGCGGTATGGAATTTGACTTGAAATCGGACTTTGCCCCCATGGGCGACCAGCCGGAGGCCATCCGCCAGCTGGTGGAGGGTGTGCGCTCGGGCCAGCGGGCGCAGGTGCTGCAGGGCGTGACGGGGAGCGGCAAGACGTTCACCGTGGCCAACGTTATCCAGCAGTTGGGGCGTCCCACGCTGGTGATGAGCCACAACAAGACCCTGGCGGCCCAGCTCTACGGCGAGTTCAAGCAGTTCTTCCCCAACAACGCGGTGGAGTATTTCGTGAGCTATTACGACTACTACCAGCCCGAAGCCTATATCCCCGCCACCAATACCTATATAGAGAAAGACCTGGCCATCAATGACGAACTCGACAAGCTGCGCCTGCGCGCCTCGAGTGCGCTGCTCAGCGGACGGCGGGATGTGATTGTGGTGTCGAGCGTCAGCTGCATCTACGGCATCGGCAATCCCGAGGAGTTCAAGCGCGGCACTGTGACCTTGCGGGTGGGCGACCGTCTGCAGCGCGACCAGCTGCTGATGGCGTTGCTCGAAGGACAGTATGTGAGAAACGAGATAGAGTTCACCAACGGCCGTTTCCGCGTGAAGGGCGACACGGTCGACGTGTTTCCTTCCTTTGCCGACTTCTGCTACCGCATCTCGTTCTGGGACGACGAGGTGGAGCGGCTGGAGAGTTTCGACCCCGTCAGCGGGCACTCCATCGAGCGCTTCGACGAGGTGGTCATCTACCCCGCCTCCAACTTCCTCACCTCGAAGGAACACATGGGCGACGCGCTGCTCCAGATACAGCGTGACATGTACGAGCGGCGCGACTACCTGTACAGCATCGGCAAGAACCTGGAGGCCAAGCGGCTGGAGGAGCGCGTGAACTATGATGTGGAGATGATACAGGAGCTGGGCTACTGCTCCGGCATCGAGAACTACAGCCGCTACTTCGACGGGCGAGCCCCCGGGTCGCGTCCGTTCTGCCTGATTGACTATTTCCCCGACGACTTCCTGCTGGTGGTGGACGAGAGCCACGTCACGGTGCCGCAGATAGGTGCCATGTTCGGTGGCGACCGCAGTCGCAAGACGTCGCTGGTGGAGTACGGCTTCCGCCTGCCGTCGGCACTCGACAACCGCCCGCTTACCTACCAGGAGTTCTATAACCTCACCGGGCAGACCATCTATATCAGTGCCACGCCGGCCGACTATGAGCTCGGCGAGGCCGAGGGGGTGGTGGTGGAACAGGTGATACGCCCCACGGGGCTGCTGGACCCCGTGGTCGAGGTGCGGCCCGCGGTGAGCCAGGTCGACGACCTGCTGGACGAGATAGAGAAGACCGTCGGCAAGGGCGAGCGCGTGCTGGTCACCACCCTCACCAAACGCATGGCCGAGGAGCTGACCAGCTATCTCATCAACCTGGGAATACGCAGCAAGTACATCCACTCCGACGTTGACACGCTGGAGCGTGTGGAGATAATGCGCGACCTGCGCATGGGGGTGTTCGATGTGCTGGTGGGCGTGAACCTCCTGCGCGAGGGACTGGACCTTCCGGAGGTAAGCCTGGTGGCCATCCTCGACGCCGACAAGGAGGGTTTCCTGCGCAGCGACCGGGCCCTCATCCAGACCATAGGCCGCGCGGCACGCAATGTGCACAGCAAGGCCATCCTCTACGGCGACACGGTTACGGGTTCCATGCAGCGCGCCATCGACCTCACCAACCGTCATCGCGAAAAGCAGATTAAATACAATATGGAGCACGGTATCGTGCCGCGGCAGATAGTGAAGAGCACCGAGGCCATCCTGGGCACCACCAGCGTCATCGAACGCGCCGCCGAGGAACGCGATTTGGGCGGCAAGGCGCCGGTGAGACCCTATGCCGAGCCGGACCTGAAGCCACTGAAAGCCGCCGAGGCCGATGCCGGGAAGGCTCCGTCGCCGATGGTGGAGCGCATGTCGGCATTCATGGCGATGACCAAGGAGCAGCTGCGCAAGGAGATACGCGACCGCCAGCGCAAGATGCAGACGGCGGCCAAGGAGTTGGACTTCATGGCTGCCGCCACGTTCCGCGACGAGATAAAGGAGTTGCAAACCCTTTTGGAAACAGCAAGATAAAAAAACAGATTGCCTATGGTGAAAAACTACAAGTGGTATGATTGTTTTCAGTACGGCGTGCTATGGTTGACGGTGGCCGCGATGGTCGTCAACTGGCAGGCCGGACTCTGGATGACGATACTCTTTGCCCTGGCTACGGTGACAAAGATACTGGCCCAGGGGAAGATAGGCAACCCGACGCTCAGCCGGCCGCTACGGTGGGCTCTGTTGGGGCCGGTGGTCTACTGGGCGGTATTGGCGTTGAGCCTGCTGTGGACTTCGGACACGGCGACAGGGCTGGAGGTGCTGCAGCTGAAGGCCGTGCTTCTGGTGTGTCCGCTCGGCATACTCCTGTCCGACACTTCCTATCTCACCTCCAATCACCTGCGTGGATTGGGTTATGCCCTGCTCGCGGCACTCTGCGGGGCGTTCCTTTACTTCGCCGTCAGGGCGGGAGTGGCCATGCTGCAGGGAACAAGCCTCGGTGCGTTCCAGAACGCCTTCTACTCCAGTCACGAGAATGGACGGATATATCATCACGCTTACATAGCGTTGTATGCCGTTGTCGCCATGGGGTTTGTCTACCACGAGCTCACGACCCGCTGGAGCGGCATGAAGGCATGGCTCCGCTGGCTGCTGATAGTGTCGTTGCCGCTGCTGATATGTTATGTGGTGCTGGTCAACTCCCGTGCAGGAATGCTGGCGATGGGGATGGCGGCGGTGGCCTGTGTTCTGCATCTCACCATCACGCGACGCAGCTGGAAGCTGGGACTCGGTATCGGGGTGCTGGTCGTTGTGGGCATAGTGGCTGCCACTCAGCTGGTTCCGGGATACAAAGACAGGATTTCCTCGACATTCGAGAATGTCGAGGATGATGCACGTACCAGTATTAACCGGTGCAACTGGCATGCCTACTGCGAGAGTCCCGTGTGGGGCTATGGCGTGGGCGACTACCATGCCAGGCAGGTGGAGCAGTATGGGGAAGACGGCTTTGAATACGGTGCCAACGCCAGTTTCAACGCGCACAACCAGTATATGGAGAGCCTCTTGGCAGCGGGAGTCCCCGGGTTGCTCGCCCTGCTCTTCTTCCTGCTGATGCCCCTTGTTGCAGCCCTGCGGAGGCGCAGTGGTTTCCTCATCGCCCTCCTCGTCGCCGTCGTGGCGTTCAATCTACTCTTTGAATCCATGTTTGAACGCCAGATGGGACTGCTTTTTGTTGGCTGGATGACCGCTGTGATGGCGCTGATTATGAGTGTTGAAGAAAATAAATTTGCCCGTTCTCCGAAAAGTTAGTATCTTTGCACCCTCATTTTGGAGATGTGGATGTCCCATGGTGTAATGGTAGCACATCAGATTTTGGTTCTGCTTGCCCAGGTTCGAATCCTGGTGGGACAACAACAGGAAAGCCCCGCATGGTGCGGGGCTTTTTTCTGTCATGGGTCTTGGCCTTCTTAGTTCTTCTTGCCCCACGGCATGGTGGGCAGCTCGATGCTCTTGAAGGCGGAGAAGAGTCCCGACGAAGCGGGTTTCTCGCGGCCGTAGATGTCGGCGACGAGGCTCTTGTACTTCTCCATCAAGGGTGCACGGCGCAGCTTCAGCGTGGGCGAAAGGAGCCCGTTGTTGGGGGTCCACTCGTCGGTGACGAGGCGGAACTGCTTGATTTGCTCGTGCGGAGCGAGGGTCTTGTTGTATTCGTCCAGCTCGCGACGCATGCGGTCGAGCACCTGCGGCAGGGTGATTAGCTCGATGTTGTCGCGGTAGTGCAGCTTGTGCTTGAGGGCCCAGTAGTGCAGCGTGTTGAAGTTGGGGCTGATGATGGCGGCGGTCTGCTTTTCGTTCTCTCCGATGACCATTACCTGGTCGATATACTCCGAGCCGCGCAGCATGTTCTCAATCAGCTGCGGTGCCACATATTTGCCGGCCGAGAGCTTGAAGATGTCCTTCTTGCGGTCGGTAATCTTGAGGTAGCGGCCGCCGACGAGCTCGCCGATGTCGCCTGTGTGGAACCAGCCGTCGGAGTCGATGACCTGGGCCGTGTACTCGGGGTCTTTGTAGTAGCCCAGCATGACATGGGGACCGCGGGTGAGTATCTCGCCATCCTCGTCGAACTTCATCTCCACGCCGCTCAGGATGGGACCCACGGTGCCTATCTTCACCATGTGGTGGGCCGGGTCGTTGACGGCGATGACGGGGCTGGTCTCCGAGAGGCCGTAGCCTTCGTAGATATTGATGCCTGCGGCGGCGAAGAGGCGCACCATCTTGGGCTGTATGGAGCTGCCGCCGGTGATGACGGTCAGGTGCTTGCCGCCGAACTTCTCACGCCACTTGCTGTACACCGCCTTGTCGAGGAACCACTGGGCCAGCTGATAGAAGAGGCTCACCTTCTTGACCAGCGTGTAGTCGTAGCGCTTGCCGTGGCTGAAGGCCCAGTCGTAGATGCGCTTGCGCATGCCGCGGAAGTCCTTGCCGGCGGCATAGAGCTTGTCGTAGACCATCTCCAGCACGCGTGGCACGGCGCAGAAGCCGTCGGCCTGTATCTCCTGCATGTTCTGCTGTATGGTGCCGAGGCTCTCGGCATAGTAGGTGCTGATGCCTTTGTACTGGTAGTGGTAGTTCATCGAGCGCTCGTAGATGTGGTTGAGCGGCAGGAACGAGAGGAATTTGTGGCGGTTGTCGCAAGGGTTCACCTCGGCGTGGGCCAGGAAGTTGGAGCAGAGGTTGCGGTGGCTCAGCATCACCCCCTTGGGCATGCCCGTCGTGCCGCTGGTGTATATCATCGACGTCCAGTCGTCGGGCTGGATGCTCTGCTTGCGGCGCTCGATTTCGGGCATCCACTTTTCGCGGTTGGCGATACCGGCCTTCAGGATTTCCAGCATGCGGTGCTCGCCCTCGATGTTGGCAAGGGTGAACACCTGCGGCTTTGTCTCCATCTGGTCGATGGCACCGCGCAGACGCCCCAGCAACACCTTGGTGCTCACGAAGATGGCCGCCGCTTCGCTATGGCGCAGGATGTAGGCGTAGTTCTCGGTCGAGAGGGTGGGGTAGATGGGCACGTGGATGATGCCGCTCATGGCCAGCGCCATGTCGATGAAGTTCCATTCGGGACAGTTGGCGCTCATGGTCACCACGCGGTCGCCCTCCTTGAGGCCGATTTCGCATAGTCCATAGGCCAGATAATGAGCATACTTATAATAGTCGTGCGACGAGTATTTCACCCATTCGCCATTCACCTTTCCGGCCAGAATGTCGTCCTTCGGGTAGCGCTCCACCAGGTGGTCCAACAGGTCGAAAGTACGTGTTATCTCAGACATTTTTCTTTGGTTTTTAAAATGCAAAAATACATACTTTTTTCCATTCGGGGGTAAAAAATATACTTTTTAACATAATTTTTGTTTAAATCCAGCATACCGAGCGATTGACCTACGCTGTAAATCAACCATATACTTTCAGTTTAACTTGAGTTCGACTTGATTTCAAGTCGAACTCAAGTTAAACTGGCCTTGAATGGCAGTGGAAATGGAGGATTTCGACAGGGGGTTGTTGATTTGTTTTTGTAATTATATAGATGGTATCAATTATATTTTGTATTTTTGCATCACAATTGACAGACGATTGATGTATGGAGAACAAAGAGAACGAGGCTCATGTGGAGCCTATCGTGTTGCTTGAAAACGTGGTGATTAGTCACGCGGAGGAACAACTGCTGAAGGATGTCAACCTGCGTCTCGACGCGGGCGAATATGTCTATCTCATCGGCAAAAGCGGAGCCGGGAAAACCTCGTTGCTGCGCAGTCTCTATGGCGACCAGCCCATCGAAAGCGGCCGCGCCATGGTGTGCGGTGTCGACGTGGCCTCCCTGCGGCGGCGCCAGGTGCCGGCGCTCCGTCGCCAGATAGGCATCGTCTTCCAGAACTTCCGCCTGCTCTACGACCGCGACGTGTACGCCAACCTGGAGTTCGTGCTGCGTGCCACGGGCTGGAAGAAGCGGCAGGAGATACGTGAACAGGTGGAGAAGACCCTGGCTGCCGTGGGCATCGCCCACAAGGCCGACGCCATGCCGCAGCGCCTGTCCGAGGGGGAGCAGCAGCGTGTGGGTATTGCCCGCGCGCTCATCAACAATCCCAAGCTCATTCTGGCCGACGAGCCTACGGGCAACCTCGACCCCGTGACCTCGGCGGAGATTATGCAGCTGCTTGTCGACGTGGGGCGCGACACGGGTACCACGATGCTCATCTCCACCCACGACTTTATGATGATTGACCGCTTCCCCGCCCGTGTGGTGGTGTGCGAGAACGGCACCCTCGTCGACACCGAGCATGCCGGCTGACGGGGCATACAATAAAATGCAATAAACGACGTTACACAGATACTAAAAAAAAAAAATACTGATATGAAGAAGGTATTCGGTTTGATGATGGCTGTTCTGCTGGTGGCCGGCAGTTTCGACGCCACGGCCCAGAACAAGCCGCGCGGGGGCAAGAAGAAAGCCACCCCCTTTATCGAAGGGCGCCAGAAGGTGCGCCAGGACGACTACGACACCCTCTGGAAGTTCACCAACTTTTCGACCAAGGACACGCGCATCTATTACTTGCCTTACGACTATTCGCTCATGCCCGCCGTGGCACGTCAGAAGAATGCCAACTGGGGCGACCTGACGCCGGCGGTGAACTACCTGCAGAAGATGCCGCGTGCCACGGCTACCATCTGTGCTGTCTTCGCCGTTAACCCTGAGATTGAGGACAATGCGCGCCGTGAGGCCCTCGCCGAGAAGGCCCGCCAGGAGGCCAAGGAGGCCCTCGATGCATTCGACGCCTGGAAGGTGAAGAAGGAGATGCGCAACAAGCTGACCTATCAGGTGGCCGAAATCGACTACCGCTACTTCAAGGGTACCAATTACTACAACGAGAAGCGTGAAGAGGATATCATCCATGTGGGCCTGCTGATGTATTTCGGCAGCAAGAAGCGCCCCATCTTCACGCCTGACACGCTGAGCCGCACCTTTGAAGACATCCGTTTCTTCCCCAACGATGCCACCATTCTGGAGTCGTGGCTCCCGCAGATTGACACCATCGCCGCCTATCTCAAAGAGAATGAGCGCAAGGGAGTTCTGCTGACGGGATACTCTGACAACCAGGGCACTGCGGCCTATTGCGTCGGCCTTTCGCGCCAGCGGGCCACCGAGATTAAGAAGGCTTTGATGATGCGTGGCATCGAGAAAGACCGCATCGAGGTGGATGCCAAGGGTGACGCCGACCCCATAGGCGACAACGAGACGCGCGAGGGGCGCATCAAGAACAACCGTGTGAGCATCAAGATTCAGTGACCAACAAGGAGATATACCGTCAACTGTGCGAGACAGAGGGTCTTTACGTCCCTCTGTTTCAGCAATATTGGTGGATGGAGACGGTATGCCAGGGCAAGCAGTGGGACGTGCTGCTCAGCAACGGGCACGGCCGGTTGGACGGCGCGATGCCCTACCTCTACGGTAAGAAACTGGGTTTGAAGTATATCCTGCAACCACAGTTGACCCCTTGGTCGGGGCCATGGCTGCACCCGGACCTTGACTTTGACGGTCGCTTTTACACCTTGAAGGCTCTCGCCCATGCCCTGCACGCCCTGCATCCCGCGCTCTGCATGCAATGTTTCTCTCCGGAAATAACTGACAGCCAACCGTTCCAATGGGAGGGCTTCCGCCAGACCACGCGCTACACCTTCCGTTTCCCGTCGTTGGCCGACCCCGAGGCTCTCTACCGCTCGGCTTCGCGTCTGCGCCGCCGCTACGACAAGGCGGTGGCCGAGGAGTGCGTGGTCGACGAGCAGCTGTCGCTCGATGAGTTCGTCCCGTTCCATGTCGACTATTACCGCCGTCGCGGCCAGAACGACCTCATTGCCGAGCCGTTGCTGCGACGCGTGGTTGACACGGCCTGCCGTCGCGGACAGGGTCTGTTGTGGGGACTGCGCAGCCAGCGGGACGGCAGCCTGCAGGCGGCGTGGTTTGTGGCCTACGACGAGCGGTGCGCGTGGTCGCTTCTGCTGGCCATTGCCGACAATGCGCCTCACGGGGCCATGAGCTACCTGATGTGGCAAATGCTGCGCAGGCTCTCTTCGCTCACGCAGAGCTTTGACTTCGAGGGAGGTATGGACGAGAGTCTGGCCTTCTTCTATCGCTCTTTCGGCACCGTCCAGACCCCGTATCATTGCATCTACCGTTCCTGCCTTCCGTTTGCCGAACGCCTTTTACACGTATGAATATCAAGCTGATTGTGGTTGGCAAGACCGACGTGCCTTACCTTCAGACGGGTCTCGACGAATACATCGGCCGCCTGAAGCACTACTGCGATTTTGAGTGGGTGGTCATTCCGGCCTTGAAAAACGCTGGACGTATGTCGCCCGACGAGGTGAAAACCAAGGAAGGGGAGTTGATTCTAAGGCAGTTGGAGAAGGTTGACCAGGTGGTGTTGCTGGATGAGCACGGTAGGGATTACACCTCTGTCGGTTTCTCGGAATACCTTCAGAAGCAGATGAATGCGGGTGTGCGCACGCTGGCATTCGTTGTGGGCGGGGCCTTCGGCTTCTCACCAGCGGTCTATGCCGCAGCACAGTCGCGGATGTCGCTTTCGCAGATGACGTTCAATCACCAGATGGTGCGCCTCTTCTTCCTGGAGCAGCTCTACCGTGCCCACACCATCCTGCGGCACGAGAAATACCACAATGCCTAGCTGAAGAATGCCTTCGGGACAAACTCGACGATGGCGTAGTGCTCGTCGAACCGTATATCCCGCAACTCTATCTGTTCCAGCAGGCTGCCGGCTTGTTGGGCTTTGCCGAGTGCCAACAGGATGCGGTTGCCGTCGATGAGTTCTATGAGCTCGCCTCCTGGGCGGCTCTTTGCCATGTTCAGCGCCTGGCGCACCATGAATTCGATGCCGGCGCCACCGTCATAGGAGAGGGTTATTTCGCTGTTGTTCACCTTCTCTACCGTGAGGTCCAGGCCAATACTTGTGCTTTTGAATAGCACATTGACGTCGTAGCTTATGCGGATGCTGTGCGGACCGCTATAGGTGATGGGCAGCGTGCGTCCGGCTTTCTTCTCGATGAGGTCGCTGATTTCCTGATAGGTAAGTCTTAGTTCCATGATGTATGTATTATCCTTGTTCAGTTGTTGTTCAGGGTTAGTCGGGCCGTGATTTCGGCGGCGTATGTCTTGGTGACGGGTATGGTCTTGTTGCTGCCGTTCAGCTCGAGGATTAGGTTGGAACCGTCTTTGCGCAGCAGTTTGACATTGTCGATGTTGACAATGTATCCTCGGTGGCAGCGAATCAGCGAGGTGTCGACGGTGCGCCGTTCGGTGTCCTTCAGGGTGTTGTGTATGATGAAGGTCTCCTCGTGGCTCTCATTAAGGTAGTGGATGTTCACGTAATTGTCGGCGGCTTCAATGTAGAGGATGTTGGTACACGAGGTACTGAATACCAGCTTTTTGCTCTTGTCGTAGAAGTTGACGGTACGGTCGTTGAGCGGCCCGACGATGACAGTGTCTTTGGGCTGTAGCGATTCCAACTGTTCCTGCAGCCGGAGCACCTCTTGGTGCTCTTCGTGCAGACTGTAAGCCAGATAGGCGATGAGGTAGGGGAGGGCTTCGACGGCCAGCACCCCCAGCACGAAGTCGCCCGCCAGCGGTGCCAGCATGAGTCGTCCGCCGCCACTCATCTGCCACAGCGTAAGGCAAAGTATTGTGATTGTGGCAATCATCTCTACGAGTATCCAGAGGAGGCACCCCATGGCCGAGAGGCTGTTCCGCTGCGCCACATGGTATAATGCCAGGCGGCTTATGCCTATGACAATCAATCCCGCCACGGCGGTGGTGGCAAGCTGTATCTGGGGATGGATGCCCGAAATCTGGGTGGTGAATTCCAGTAATCCCAGCGGTTGTCCGAAGACAACCATCAGTACGGTGAAGAATACAGTGAGTGCCCAAAAGTGCAGAATTGGCGTCCTGGCCGTCAGAAAACGTTCTATTTTCGCCAAATTTTGCGCGTTGTCAGTTTTCATTCTGTGTCGATTTCGTCAATTATATTTAAATTTCACCCAAAATAACGCCATTTCACCCATTATATTGTGCATTTCGCCCAAATTAACTTTTTTATTTTGTAAACTTAGTGTTTCTTTGCACCTCGGTTTTTAATAAAAATTAAGATAATAACACGGGCATAAGACTAAAAAGCAAGCACAACATGCCCCCAAAAATGATACAATGAAAATACTTGGAACAGGAAGCGCTCTGCCGAAATTCACCGTTACCAACGACATGTTGTCGGAGTTTGTCGACACGAGCGATGAGTGGATCACCACTCGTACGGGTATCAAATCCCGCCAAATCATTACGACGGAACGATTCGAGGAGCTGGCAGCCTTGGCCGGACAGCGAGCCATCGAAGCCGCTGGTCTCGTTCCTGAGGACATAGACTTTATTATCTGTCACAATGTCTGCAACGTATATGTGACGCCGTCGCTGGCAAGCCTCGTCCAGGGAGCCCTCGGAATCAAGGGCCCCGGCTGTCCTACCATGGATATCAACTCGGCCTGTGCCGGATTCGTCTATGGCCTCGACATCTGCGACGCTTTCCTTCAGACGGGCCGAGCCAACCACATCCTCTACGTCTGTGCCGAGGAGGTGACACGTATGGTCGACTGGACGCAGCGCGAGACCTGTGTCCTCTTCGGCGATGCAGCCGGTGCCATGGTCCTTGGCAAGGGCGATAACTACCTGGCCAGCAAGCTGACCTCCGTCTCCATGCCCGACGTCATCTATTATCGCCTGCCCTGCGAGCCGACCCCCTTCGAGACGGGTGAAGGCATTGATACCCACATGGCTATGCAGCTGAAAGGCCGCGAGGTGTTCCGCATGGCGGTGACCTCGGCCCAGCGCGATATCAAGGACGTGGTGGCCAAGGCAGGCCTCCAGCTCGAGGACATCGACCACTACCTCCTGCACCAGGCCAACCTCCGCATTGTCGATGCCATCAAGCAGAGCTTCGACCTGCCCGAGGAGCGTTTCCACACCAACATCCAGCGTCGCGGAAACACCTCGTCGGCCAGCATCCCCGTCCTCCTCGACGAGATAGTCCGTGAAGGCAAGGTCAAGCGTGGCGACCTGATGGTATTCAACGGGTTCGGCGCTGGTTTCGTCACCAGTGCCGCCGTGGTTCGTTATTAATTATGTAATCAATAATATAATATACTATGAACAGAGTAGTCATAACAGGCGTGGGCTGCATAACCCCACTTGGAAACAATATCAATGCGCTGTGGGACAGCGTCATCAACGGAGTCTGCGGCATCGACTATATTCAGCAGATTGACCGCGAGAACCTACCCGTCAAAATCGCCGCCGAGGTGAAGGGCTTCAACCCCGAGGACTACGGCATCGACAAGACCATGATACGCCACAACGACCGATTCGCCCTCTTCGCCCTGGCGGCTGCCGCCCAGGCCATGGCCGACAGCGGTCTGCGTGTCGGCGAGGATGTCGATCCCACCCGTTTCGGCACCGCCATCGGCAGCGGCATCGGCGGCATCAAGACCTTTGAACGCGAGCACTCCAACAAGCTCCAGTATGGTCTGCGCCGCATCTCGCCCCTCTTCATCCCGGAGATGATATCGAACATCGCCGGCGGCAACGTGGCCATCACCTACAACGCCCAGGGCCCCAACATCCCGGTTGTGACAGCCTGCGCCACCGGTACCCATTCCGTCGGCGAGGCCTACCGCCTCATCCGCGAGGGACGTGCCGACGCCGTCATCACCGGCGGCACCGAGGCTGCCATCTGCGAGATGGCCGTCGGCGGCTTCAACAACATGAAAGCCCTCACGCAGGCCGAGGACCCCATGGCCGCCTCACTGCCTTTCGACGCCCGCCGCAAGGGCTTCGTGCTGGGCGAGGGATGCGGTATCCTTATCCTTGAGAGCGAGGAACTTGCCAAGCGTCGTGGTGCCAAAATCTATGCCGAGGTATGCGGCTACGGCAACACCTGCGACGCCCACCACTACACCGCCCCGCATCCCGAGGGCCGTGGTGCTGCCCAGGCTATGACGCTGGCCCTGCAAGAGGCCGGCTTCCAGGCCGACGAGCACCTCTATATCAATGCCCACGGCACCGGCACGCCCCTCAACGACAAGGGCGAGACCCGCGCCATCAAGACCACCCTCGGCGAGGAGGGCGCCCGTCGTGCCGTCATCAGCAGCACCAAGTCGATGCATGGCCACATGCTGGGTGCCACGGGAGCTGTCGAGCTCATCATCAGCGCCTTGGCGCTGCAGAACGGCATCATCCCGCCCACCATCCACCTCGACCAGCCCGACCCCGAGTGCGACCTCGACTACACGCCCCACACCGCCCGCCAGTGGCAGGCCGACATCGCCCTGAGCAACACCTTCGGCTTCGGCGGCAACAACGCCAGCGTGGCGCTGAGGAAGATATAAAAAAGCCTCACCCCCCGGCCCCCTCTCCGATGGGAGAGGGAGGGGAGGAGTGCTGTAGTATTGAGCATTTAAAACGAAATAAATAACCAAAAAAAGCCCTCGACCAACTCCCCTCTCCAATCGGAGAGGGGCTGGGGGTGAGGCCAAATGATTATGAACGTGTTGAACAGAGACGAAATCAAGACCTTCCTGCCGCATCGTGAGCCGATGCTGCTCATCGACGACGTGACGATGGAAGGCGACACCGCCATCGCCCACTACCATGTGCGAGGCGACGAGTTCTTCCTCCAGGGCCACTTCCCCGGCAACCCCGTGGTGCCGGGAGTCATCCAGTGCGAAATCATGGCCCAGTCGAGCTGTATCCTGGTGCGCGACGAACTCATCGGCCGCACCCCGCTCTACAGCGGCATCAACAACGTGCGTTTCCGCCAGCCGGTGCGCCCCGGCGACACCATCGAGGTACGTGCCCGCATCACCAGCCGCCGTGGCATGATATTCTTCGTCGACGCCAAAGCCACCGTCAATGGCAAACCTTGCTGCCAAGGAGAACTGACGTTTGCGTTGATTGATAATAAGTAAGCCTCACCCCCGGCCCCTCTCCGATTGGAGAGGGGAGTAATGCTGTCGCAACATGGAATCATGGTACGCCACCTCATCTCCCGATAGGTACGATGTGCTGAAGGGCTATGCAAAGGTTAACCGACACAACATGACCGTTGCAGAACAGCTATTGTGGGATGAGTTGAGAAACGGTAAAACTGGATGTAAATTCAGAAGACAACATCCGATAGGTGACTATATTGCAGACTTTGTATGTATAGAGAAACGGTTGGTTATTGAGGTTGACGGTGGATATCACAACACCATGGAACAGCGGCAAGACGACCAAATGAGAAGTGTTGACATAGAAAAGATGGGTTATTTGGTTATGAGATTTTCCAACGAGGATGTTGAATACGATTTATCAGCAGTAATGACAGAAATAAAAAACAAATTAAAAGAGAATAAACAAAACACTCATTTCCTCCCCTCTCCAGTCGGAGAGGGGCAAGGGGTGAGGCTTAACTAACAATTAAAAAAGTCCTCGATCAACACCCCTCTCCAATCGGAGAGGGGCAGGGGGTGAGGCCCTTATGGTTATGTTATTAGAAAACAAAATAGCCCTCGTCACCGGTGCCTCGCGCGGCATCGGCAAGCGCACCGCCCAGCTCTTCGCCGAGCACGGTGCCACCGTGATTTTCACCGATTTGCAGGAGAACGACGCCAGCCGTGAACTCCTCGCTGAACTGCAGAAGGTAAGCCCCCGCAGCTCCTTCATCGCCAGCAATGCCGCCGACTATGACGAGACCGTCAAGGTGGCCGAGCAGGTGCAGAAAGAGTATGGCCGCCTCGACGCCCTCGTCAACAACGCCGGCATCACACGCGACACCCTCCTGCTCCGCATGAGCCCCAAGGACTGGGACCTCGTCCTCGAAGTCAACCTGCGCTCGGTCTTCAACTACTGCAAGGCCTTCGCCCCCATGATGCTCAAGCAGCGCTCGGGCTCCATCATCAACACCTCGTCGGTGGTGGGCGTCAACGGCAACGCGGGCCAGTGCAACTACTCCGCCTCCAAGGCCGGCATCATCGGCTTCACCAAGAGCCTCGCCAAGGAGCTGGGCTCGCGCGGCATCCGCTGCAACGCCATCGCCCCCGGCCTCATCGAGTCGGCCATGACCCAGGCCATGCCCAAGGAAGCCCGCGAGAAGTGGCTCGCCGAGATACCCCTGCGCCGCCCCGGCACCGACCTCGACATCGCCCGCACCTCGCTCTTCCTGGCCAGCGACCTCAGCGAGTACATCACCGGCCAGTGCATCTGCATCGACGGCGGGGTGTCGCTGTAAGCCTCCCCCCCCGGCCCCCTCTCCGATTGGAGAGGGGGAGCATATAGGAAAAATAACGTAGTATGGATAATAACGAAAGAAACGATGGTCTCGCTACCTGCTCCCCTCGCCTTGCAGGAGAGGGGTCGGGGGTGAGGCCCCTGATGCTGGCCCACCGCTCGGTGCGCCGTTTCACCGACGAGGCCGTCGACGAAGCCCTGCTGCAGGAGATGCTCGCATGCGGCATCCGTGCCTCCAACACGGGCAACATGCAGCTATACAGCGTTATAGCCACCACGCAGGAGCCTCTGCGCTCCGAGCTCTGCAAGCTCCACTTCGGCCAGTGCGCCACGGCCCCGCTGTGGCTCACCGTCTGCGTCGACGTGGCCCGCTACCACCACTACTGCCGCCTCAACCAGTGCGACGAGCCCTACGGCAACCTCCTCTGGTTCACCTCGGCCCTGGTCGACGCGTCGCTCTGTGCACAGAACATCTGCCTCGCCGCCGAAGACCGCGGCCTCGGCTTCTGCTACCTCGGCACCGTCAACTACAACACGCGCCAGATAGCCGACCTCCTGCAATGCCCCAAAGGGGTGGTGCCCGTCATCGCCCTGGCCATGGGTCACCCCGCCGAGGAGCCCCGCCGCAGCGAACGACTCGCCACCGACGCCATCCTGCACCGCGAGACCTACCATGTGCCCTCCGACGACGAGCTCATCGAGAGCCACCGTGTGCGCGACGACGACCCCTTCAACCGCCGGATGGTCGAGGAGAACGGCACCCGCAACTACTGCGAAATCTTCACTACCAAACGCTATCCGCGTGCGATGAACGAGAGCGTCAGCCGCGACCTGCTGCAATTCCTCAAGGATAGCGGCATGTGGGACTTCTAGTCACTGGCATACAGCTGTTTACCGTAACGGGGACCCCTTTCGGGCGTCCCCGTTCTTTTTTTGAAAAAACGCCCTAAAAACCTCAAAAATACCCCCTGCGCAACTGCTTGTCAACCAACGTCTAAGAAGTATCAACTCTTTACCAACTCCTTACCAACTATTTACCATCCCTTTTACAACCGTTTCTCTAGTAAGATTTGGCTTGGTTTGGGACAGTAGATTATTTGGGCAATATATACGTTGTTCCTCAGTGTCGCGTCTCTCCGAGACGCATCGGTGCTCCCGTTCTCAGACCCCAGACTGCTCTTTGCTTGTCTGGGGTTATTGAGATAAAGCCTCTCCGAGGCTATCCTGCTTTATCCGTGTAGAAGCGTGAGTCTCGGAGAGACTCAATCTCAATAACCCCACACGGCAGTGTGGGGTGGAGGGAGCTCCTGTGTGTACCGCGTCTCGGAGAGACGCTACCAATCTCCCGTCTGTTTTTTTTATTGTTTTATGTATCGTAATTGAAAAAAAATGTGTATCTTTGCACCGCGAAATGAGTACACAAGAACTATCAAAAATCATCGCCGACTACTTTGCCACGCAACCCGTGGTGAAGGCTTGGCTGTTCGGCTCCTATGCCCGCGGCGAACAACGTGACGACAGCGATGTCGACATACTTGTCAGCCTCGACCACAACAATGCCGATATCGGGTTGATGGAGTATGTGCACATGATAAATGATTTGTCCAAACGGCTTGGTCGAAAGGTGGACCTGGTCGAGGAGGGAACACTGCTGCCCTTTGCGGAACGTTCAGCGAACCAAGATAAATACCTGATATATGAGAGAGCCTATTAGAGACAGAGGGCGGTTGGAACACATCATGTCTGCCATCGAACATATTGAAACTCCATAGCTATTATGTGTCGCCCCGCCGGGGCTCATGGGTTCGGGGTGACTGTTTTCCGTGGGCTTGCGCCCACGGCTATTATCTGTCGCCGCTACGCGGCTCTTTTTTTTGTCATTTTTATGTTGCAATAGAAAAAAATGTGTATCTTTGCACCGCGAAATACATAATAATTATGATATAATGAAAGAGAAACCAAAACCGTACAATACAGAGGAACAAGCCCTGCCGACAGCTGCCGAGCATGCTGCTGTTTACGGGTATTCTCCCAGCAGTGACGACGGAATCCTCTCGACATTGCAGAATGTCAGCAGACGTATGACGGTAGATGAGTATTTCGACGAGGTAAAAAAAGCCTTGCACAGGAAATATGAGGACGTACAGGGTTGAAATAGATTCTTCGGCCAGAGGAGATATTGAAGACCTCACCACCTGGATACGGAATAACATGTCGAGTGTTGGTGGGGACAGGTATCTGGATGCTATGAAGAGCGAAATCAATACCTTGTCTGTCTATGCAGACCTCTATCAACTTAGCCACTATGCCGACATACGACGCTTCCATCCCAAAGCCCGTCGCATGGTATCCCACAACAAGAAGTGGGCTTACATATTTCATATCGAAGAGGACAGGGTGGTGGTAGATAGGATTATTAGTGCAAAACTGATTACTAAATAATTTAATTCTATGAGAATAGCGACAATACAATAGATAATTAGGACATAGAAGAGAAAAGCGTTTGCGCTTACGGATAGCCTTGAAGTTCCACATTCAATTCCATTCAGGTAAAGCGGTAAACGCCTGCGATGACAATCGTGGGCTTTACTTATAGAATGGAAGGTCGTGGAACACCTTAAGGCTAGTGAGCAAGGCCCACGTTTTTTGAAGAATATGAAACAGCGATGATATGGAAACGGAGAATTGTACGAATGACGCGAATTACTTTTTAACGGCGAATGATACGAATTATGCGAATGCTTGCGCAGGTCAATTTGGGAGCGAATTACTCGAATGCTTGCGCAATATCATCGACTGTGATGATTCGAGTAATTCGCCAATCATTCAAGACTGCGCAAGCTTAGCGTAATTAGCGTAATTCGCCGTTAAAATAAAGACAGGAATCAAAATAAACTTAATACAATTATATTATGAAACACATCAGTATCCTTTTCGCGCTGCTGCTGGCGGTGATGCCGCTGGCGGCGCAGACGCCGTTCGATGCGGCGGTGAACAACGAGGACGAGGTGGTGCACCTCGAACAATGGCAACGCCACGCCGCCGTGCCGCTGCAGGCCATCGTCAAGTTGCAGGACTACAGCCAGTACACGATTAAATCTCCCGGCCAGGGGCCGAAATCCGTAAATCCTGGAAATGGATCTCTGGATTACGCGAGCAAGGCGAGCGGGAGGATAGAATGCCCGGCCATACAGGCGGTGCTGGACAGCTTTGTCGTGGAGCGCGTGGAGCAGCTGTGCCCGACCTTCGTGATGCCGCGTGAGCCGCGCCGCAGCGCCAGCTACGGCGGCGGCGAGGTGCGCGACCACGACCTGTCGCAGCTCTACCTCATCACCCTCTCGGCCGAGAGCGCACACAACGAATACGAGCTGATAGAGGCCCTCGCGGCGCTGGACGAGGTGGAATACGCCGAGCCGAACTACCGCTGCTTCGCATTGGGTGAAATTGAAAATTCAAAATTGAAAATTGAAAATTCGGCTGACGCAACTTATCTTCAATCAGATATTATGTCTCAAACAGAACGAAAAGAACTATCAGAACTTTCTTTTGGTTCTTTTAGTTCTGATTGCGCTTTGAATGTCGCTGACGCAACTGATCTTCAATCAGATATTATGTCTCAAACAGAACGAAAAGAACTATCAGAACTTTCTATTGGTTCTTTTAGTTCTGATTGCGCTTTGAATGTTGCCGACGCAACTGATCTTCAATCAGATATTATGTCTCAAACAGAACGAAAAGAACTATCAGAACTTTCTTTTGGTTCTTTTAGTTCTGATTGCGCTTTGAATGTTGCCGACGCAACTTATCTTCAATCAGATATTATGTCTCAAACAGAACGAAAAGAACTATCAGAACTTTCTTTTGGTTCTTTTAGTTCTGATTGCGCATTGAGTGTGGCTGACGCAACTTATCTTCAATCAGATATTATGTCTCAAACAGAACGAAAAGAACTATCAGAACTTTCTTTTGGTTCTTTTAGTTCTGATTGCGCATTGAATGTGGCCGACGCAACTTATCTTCAATCAGATATTATGTCTCAAACAGAACGAAAAGAACTATCAGAACTTTCTTTTGGTTCTTTTAGTTCTGATTGCGCTTTGAATGTTGCCGACGCAACCTATACTGCTCCGGATAGGATTTCCGGATTACGCCCGCAGGGCGGGAGAAAAGACGCTGCCGGGCAGCCGAACGACCCGATGTACTCCCTCCAGTGGGGCATCCCCGCCTGCGGCATCGACAGCCTGCTGACGGCGCCGAAGCGTGACAGCACGTGGCGACCCATCATCGCCATCATCGACACGGGTGTGGACATCGACCACCCTGACCTGGCCGAAAATATCTGGACCAACCCCGCCGAAGAGGGTGGCGCCGCGGGCCAGGATGACGACGCCAATGGCTTCGCCGACGACGTGCACGGCTGGGACTTCGTCAACCAGACGGCCGAGATGCACGACTTCAACAGCCACGGCACCCACTGTGCCGGCATCGCGGGAGCTGTCACCAATAACGGCATCGGCATCGCCGGTGCTTGCCCCGACGCACTGATTATGCCCGTCACGGTGATGCAGAGCGACGGCAGCGGCGACATTGCCACCGTCGTGCGCGGCATCAACTACGCTGCCCAGAACGGCGCCGACGTCATCAGTATGAGTATTGGGACCTATGCATATTCTATTGCTATGGAGCAAGCCCTGGCTGTGGCCTACCAGACTGCTGTGCTGGTGGCGTCGGCAGGGAATGATGGTTTTGCAATTCATACTATGTGTTGCGGTGGTTGTTTAGCTCCACCTCAGTTTCCTGGGGCATTCACCTTCGTGCTGGGTGTGCAAGCTACCCAACAAGGCGGTCGTCTGGCTAGTTTCTCTAACTACGACTGCGATGGTCCATCAATCTCTCTATATTATAGTGAGGAACAATTTTACAACTACGAACTCTCAGCCCCAGGTGTAGGAATAATAAGTACAGTACCGAATGGTGGGTATCGTAGCTATAACGGTACCAGCATGGCCTGCCCGCTAGTGGCGGGCGGCATCGCCTCACTGATGCAACGCCGCGAGTACCTGACCAAGGAGATACTTTTTGGCGACCTGATAAACTACAGCCAAGAGTTCCAACCTGTCGACTTCTGGACGGTTTACAATGCCGACAGCGTGGCACCTGCCATTCTTCAGTTGGTGGCCATGGAAATCAACGATACCGCCTACGGTGACAGCAGCATGTATGCCGATGCCGGCGAACGGTTGCAGCTCTACCCCACCGTCCGTACCGTGTGGGGGCCTACCGACAGTGTGGAGCTGTGGCTGGAATTCCAGGAGTTTGAGGACACCAACACCCTCCAAATCCTGCAAAACCACGTACAGCTGGGACGTCCCATTTCCGCCTACGCCAAGGCAAAATCCGTTAACCCTATAGATATCCGTATTGACAGTAATGTGGTGGACGGAAGGCATATTCGTCTTGTACTATGTGCAGCATCCAGGTATTGTGCCGATACGTTAAGGCATTCTTTTGTGATGAATGTCACTAATGGTGTGAAGCTGCACGGCATGATAGTAGGCAACTACACACTTTACCCCAATGTGCAATATATCGTCACAAGTAATGTGGCCCTACCCAGTGACGACACCCTTTTCATCAAACCAGGCACCACATTGAAGATTAAAGATAGTTGTTCAATCAACGCCACCATCATGGCTATTGGCAAACCAGACAGTGTGATTACGTTTACAAAAACCGACCTTGGACAGCCATGGGGTAGTCTATCTAATATGCGTGAAAAAGGTTGCTTTGACTATTGTGTATTGGAATATTCAATGGTGGGCAGTTATGTAATAGCTACTGCTCATTCAATCAAAAATACCCTGATAAAAAATTGCGGACGAGGGGAACTTATACATAGATGTGATTCTATTGATGCATTAAATATTTTTTATTCCGATGTTTATACTGGCCCCGCCATTCAATTACTCGGATACCCCAGGCCAAAATGTATGAATGCAAACCTTATAGATAATTACTCATCAGCCTACAACGGAATGATAAGTCGTATTTTCGATGCGGATTATGATGGTAGCAAGTTGGGCCTTGAAAGAAACTATAATGTCTATCCTAACACTTATTCCTTTGATGGGAGCTATTTAAATAACAATGTTTTTAGCAATAACACTGTATTTAACTATAGATGTGCTAACTACAATCCTGAAGTAACTGTTTTGGATTCTAATTATCACGGCTCATTCAAGGAAGAAATAATACGACAAGGAGTCTATGATTTTAACTCGCCAAACTATATTAATACCTATGGTTTTTTAGATCTTAGCCGACGTCAGAATCATCCATCCTCAGATGCTCATGGTATCGTCTGGAAGGTGGAGGTGAACGGCTACGACGCGCAGGATGAGTTCGACAGCATTATCCCGCTCGGTGTGGGGACGCACGAGTTTAAGGTTTACTTCAACCGCGCCATGGATACCAGCATCACGCCGATGGTGGCCATGGGTGTGCGGCCGCCCTATACGCAGACGGCCATCGGCGAGAACGCCTCGTGGAGCGATGACTCGACCATCTACACCGCCTACCTCACCCTCACCGGCCGTAGTGCCATTGACGGCCTGAACCGTATCTATGTGAATGGGGCGCAGGACGACGAGCATTTTGAAATTCCTTACGAGAACCAGCGTTTCAACGTCTACGTGGCCAGCAGCGGCTCAATGAGTGCGGGCTTCCAGGCCACGCCGGGCATCGGCAAGGTGGACCTCGAGTGGAACGACCAAGAGGTGAACTACGCCGACTTTCTCGGATTCAACATCTACCGCTACCAATACGACAGCCTTTTGACCAACCGCCACTATGAGAGCGGTGTGGGGTATGTCTACGACACCGTGTGGGGTCCGACCGACACCATCCGCCTGAACCAGACGCTGGTGCAGGATACCATGTTCACCGACTTCGACGTAGTGCCCGGCGAGCGCTACTACTATTACTACAAGATACTGAGCACCTCGCTGACGGAGAACTCGCCGAGCAAGACCGTCAGCTGCGTGCCGCACAGCAGCATCCGCGGCGACGCCAACGGCAGCTATGCCGTCGACGTAGCCGACGTCATCGCCACCATCGGCTACGTCACCGGCCAGCACCCGCAGCCCTTCCTCTTCGAGGCAGCCGACGTGAACGGCGACGGCCAGATTAACGTGCTCGACATCGTGGGCATCATCAACATCATCCTCTACGGCGACCAGGGCAGCAAGGGCATCCACGACCAGCAGACGGCCGTCTACAGCGTGGAGAACGACACGCTGTGGGTGGAGACGCCCGTGGCCTTGGCGGGCTTGCAGTTCACCCTGGGCGGCTGCACGCGCAGCCAGGTGGAGGTGCTGGAGGCCCTGCGGCCCTTCGAGTGCGCCACCGTGGAAGAGAACGGCAACCTGACGATGCTCTTCTACAGCATGAGCGGCGCCACGGTGCCGGCAGGGAAGACCGCCCTGCTGCGAGTGGGGAACGGAGAGTGGGGAGTGGAGAACATCGCGCTGAGCGACGCACAGGGACAGAACGTGGTGCCGCTGAACGGCAACCAGGTGGGCATCACCGAGGCCGTGCAGGCGCAGTTCGCCACGGCCTATCCCAACCCCTTCTGCGAGCGGGTGCGGCTGGAGCTGACGGTGGGCGACTACCGCACGGCCACGGTGGTCTTCACCGACCTGACGGGCCGGACGGTGGAGACGCGGAGCCTGAGCACGCCGACGGCGGGACGCTACAGCATGGAGTGGGACGCCACGGGGTGCCCCCGCGGCATCTACTTCGCCACCCTCTATGCCGACGGACAGAAGGCTCACACTATCAAACTCGTTGTCAAATAGAACTTAAATCTCAATCAGAACTAAAAGAACTATCAGAAACAGACATCCTTTCTTTTTGTTCTTTTCGTTCTGATTGAGAAAAAAATACTCCCGCCCTGCGGGCGAAATCCGGAAATCCTGGAAATCATCTTTTGGATATATGGATTGCGCGAAGCGGGAGAAAAAGAAAGAAAGATATGAAAAGACTGATAATACTGATAATGATAGCCGCGGGGCTGGCGGCGCAGGGGCAGAACACGCTGATTGTGGCCGACGGTACGGCCACGTCGTCCTATGTGCCCATCTACGGACTCTACATCGACGAGGGTTTCTGCAACGAGATGATTTACCCCGCCGGGATGCTGGAAGAGATGTTCGGTGCTGATATACAGTCGGTGACGTTCCACACCCCGGCCTCGCAAGCCGACATCAGCACCAAATGGGCCGATGCCACGGTGAAGGTGTACCTCTCAGAGGTGGCGGCCGACCACTACACTGCGTCGAGCGGCAGCTATCTGGGCACCGATATGACGCTGGTGTATAGCGGCAGTGTGGGTGTTGCCAACCACGAGACACATATTACCTTCGACACCCCCTACCGCTACGAGGGCGGTAACCTCTGCGTGAAGGTGGTGAGCCTCGGAGGGCCGCAGTACCAATCGGCTACCTATTTGGGAGTCAACACGACTGACCTTCAAAGCGTGCGGCGCCACCAGACGGGCAGCAATCCGCCCAGTACCTACAGCAACGCGCTATCCTTCCTGCCCAAGTGCACCTTCGGCTATGGGACCGGGGGCTGCAACGGTGATGTGTGCCTCGCGTTGGCGGGCGGCAGCGGGCATGCGGGCGACACGGTGACCGTGAGTCTCGGCATGACCAACAACACTGCCGTGACGGCCCTGCAGGCCTTTGTTCCCATGGGCAACCAGATGACCTACGTGGCGGGCAGTGCGGTGTTGAACAGCAGCCGCAGCAACGGCCACCAGTTGACAGCTACGGTGCTGCGCGACACGCTGCGCCTGTACAGCTACTCGCTGGCACTGAATTCCTTCGCGGGCGACAGTGGCGAGGTGCTCTCGTTCCGTGTGGTGCTGGGACGCGAGCCCGGCAACCACCCGTTGAGGATAACGTCGCCTGTGCTCTCGGCCGCCAACGGCACATCGGTCGCGACCGGTACCGCGACCGGCACGGTGACCGTGCTGGCCCCGAAGGTGCAGGTGACGCCGGCGGCATTGGACTACGGCCACGTGCCGATACGCAGCAGCTATACGCGCAGCGTGACGGTGAGGAACACCGGCAACGAGCCGCTGACGCTGAGTGGCGTCGTCATTGACGACGCACACATAACAGCTTCGCCCGCCACGGCGACCCTTGCCGCTGGCGGCAGCTGTAGCATCACCCTCACCTACAGTCCCGTGACGGCCGGCGCCACGACGATGACGGCGGTCTTCCGCACCAATGCCACGGTGGGTGACAGCGTGGTGACCATCGCCGCCGATCCCTACGCCGTGAACGAGCTGCGGCCGCTGAACGTGAGCGGCTACACCGACAGCGTGGTGACCGTGGAACTGCGGATGAACAACATGGACAGCATCGTGGGCCTGCAGACCAGCCTGGTGCTGCCGACAGCCCTCACCTATGAGATGGGCAGCTTCGCCGTCGACGCCACGCGCGCCAACGACCACGTGGCCACGGCGGGCCTGCAGGGCGACACGCTGACCCTGCTGGTCACCAGCCTGGGCAACCACCCGCTGCATGGCTCCGACGGCGTGGTGGCGCGCTTCCGGGTGCGGCTGCACGGCTACGGAAGCTACACGCTGCAGTTGCGTCAGACCGCCTTGAGCGACAGCGCGGGACGCAACGTGCTCTCGGCCGTCTATACCGGCACGGTGAGCATCTACAGTCCCTACCTGAGCTGCAACAGCAGCGTGGACCTGGGCAATACGCCGGTCACCGAGCCGGCGACAGCCACCCTGCCGCTGCGCAACACCGGCAATGCGCCGCTGGTGGTGGACCGCGTGGTGTTCACCCAGGACGGCTGGCAGCTGGAGAACAGCCTTCCCCTGACCATCGCCAACAGCGGGCGCGACACGCTGCACATCGTCTACAGCGGCACCGCCGAGGGCAGCCATAGCGCCGAGTTGCTGCTCTACACCAACGACCCGCGCAACGAGTTGAAGCGCATCGGCCTGACGGCCCAGCGCTACGAGCCCAACGCCCTCTACCTGGAGGGCAACGCCGAGGCTCCGGCCGCCATGCCGGAGGTGAGCATCATGCTTGACAACTACTCGGAGGTCACCGCCTTGCAGCTGGACGTGCAGTACCCGCACCGCCACTTCGGGCTGGAGCCGCAGGACATCACCCTCGGCGAGCGAGCCAGCAGCCATATCGTCAGCGCGGCGCGGCAGAACGACTCCACGCTGCGTGTGCTGGTGCTCTCGATGCAGAACGGCCCCTTCGCAGGGAACAGCGGCAGCGTGGTCAGCATGAGGCTGCATGCGCAGGATACGCTGGACGGGAACAGCTACCCGATAACGTTGCTCAACGTCACCAGCGGCAGCCCCGACGGGGTGGACCGCCTGAGCAGCGTGCAGAGCACGGGCTGGTTTGCCACGCGGGTGGTGCATGACACTACCGTAGTGGAAGTGCACGACACCACGCTGGTGCCGTATGCGGTGCATGACACGACCATTGTGCACGATACCACGCTGGTACCCTACGCGGTGCATGACACGACCATCGTGCACGATACCACGCTGGTGCCCTACGCGGTGCATGACACGACCATTGTGCACGACACCACGCTGGTGCCGTATGCGGTGCATGACACGACTTATATCAACGTGCCTTATCCGGTGCACGACACGACCTATATCAGTGTGCATGACACCACGGTGGTGACGGAGTATTTGCCTGTGCACGACACGACCTATATCTACCAGACCGACACGCTGTGGCTGACGGATACGGTGTATCTGCACGACACCATCTATATCACCGAGCAGGGAGTGGACGATGTGGAGACGGCGCAGGTGAAGGTGTACCAGCAGGAAGGCCGCATCGTGGTGGACGACCCGCAGGGCCGCGAGGTGGCGGTGTATGACGCTGTCGGCCGCCGTCTGGCGGTGCGCCGCCGCGGCGAGAGCCCTGAGTTCGAGGTGCCGGCCTCGGGGGTCTACCTGGTGAAGGTGGACGGCCTGCCGGCCCGCCGCGTGGTGGTGGTGAGATAAAATACAGGGGCTCTCCTATGCCCCAAAACGGTGACTTTCCCATTGCGTCAGGAAGTGGGCGCAATGGGAAAGTTGTGTACTATGGTGGGAAAGTTGGGTACTTTTGTGGGTCGATTTTCGCCTTTTCGGCAAAATGGCCTTATATTGCACGGCAGATTGCAAAGTTAAAAAAATGACCTTATGAGACTTTTTTTATTGCCATGTCGCGAAAAGTTTGTATCTTTGCATTGTTAAATTGTATTAAAATATGAGTTTGAAGATTGTTGTACTTGCCAAGCAAGTACCTGATACACGAAATGTTGGCAAGGATGCCATGACGGCGGAGGGGACGGTGAACCGTGCCGCGCTGCCCGCCATTTTCAATCCCGAAGACCTGAATGCGCTGGAGCAGGCGCTCCGCATCAAGGAGCAGCAGCCCGACGTGACGGTGGGGGTGCTGACGATGGGTCCGCCGCGGGCCGGCGAGATTATCCGTGAGGGTCTCTACCGCGGTGCCGACACGGGCTGGCTGCTGACCGACCGCCTGTTTGCCGGTGCCGACACCTTGGCTACGAGCTATGCGCTGGCTACGGCAATCCAGAAGATTGGCGATGTGGACCTTGTGATTGGTGGTCGTCAGGCTATTGACGGCGACACGGCCCAGGTGGGTCCGCAGGTGGCACAGAAGCTGGGACTGAATCAGGTGACCTATGCAGAAGAGATACTCAAGATAGAGAACGGTAAGGCGACCATCCGCCGCATGATTGACGGCGGCGTGGAGGTGGTGGAGGCCCCGCTGCCGCTGGTGGTCACCGTCAATGGCAGTGCCGCCGAGTGCCGCCCCGCCAATGCCAAGCTGGTGATGAAGTACAAGTATGCCGCCTGCCCGCTGGAAAGGAGCCTCACCCCCAACCCCTCTCCGATTGGAGAGGGGAGTAGATACTCTCACCTCTATGAGGAAAGGCCATACCTCAACCTCACGCAGTGGAGCGTGGCCGACGTGGACGGCGACCCCAGCCAGTGCGGCATGAGTGGCTCGCCGACCAAGGTGAAGGAGGTGCAGAGCATAGCCTTCCAGGCCAAGGAGAGCAAGACCCTCACGGCCAGCGATGCCGACATCGAGGCCCTCATCAAAGAATTGTTGAACGACAAGATAATTGGATAACGGCCTCACCCCCAACCCCTCTCCGATTGGCGAGGGGAGTAGATGGCTAAAAAAGACAAAAAAGAGATTATGAATAACGTTTTTGTATATATAGAGATTGAAGGCACCGAGGTGCGCGAGGTGAGCCAGGAACTCCTGACCAAAGGCCGCAAGCTGGCCAATGAGTTG
Source organism: Bacteroidales bacterium (assembly GCA_017480785.1). Lineage (GTDB taxonomy): Bacteria > Bacteroidota > Bacteroidia > Bacteroidales > P3 > Colimorpha. Next base: position 47,720 of record JAFURZ010000016.1, on the reverse strand, counting down.
AAGGTGGAACTGGAGGCTGTCGTTATCGGTACCGGCATCAAGGGCAAGGTGGAGGAGCAGATACTGCCTTACGGGGTGGACAAGCTTTTTGTCTTCGACGGTGCGGGTCTGTTCCCCTACACGTCGGCACCGCATACCGACATTGTGGTGAACCTCTTCAAGGAGGAGCAGCCGCAGATATGCCTGATGGGTGCCACGGTGATTGGCCGCGACCTGGGGCCGCGTGTGTCGAGCAGCCTCACCAGCGGCTTGACGGCCGACTGCACGCAGCTGGAGATTGGCCCCTATGAGGACAAGAAGACGGGCAAGGTGTATGAGAACCTGCTCTACCAGATACGTCCCGCCTTCGGCGGCAACATTGTGGCCACCATCGTCAATCCCGACCACCGGCCGCAGATGGCCACGGTGCGCTCGGGCGTCATGCAGAAGGCACTGTATGAGCCCAACGGGGAGAACCCCGTTGCACAGGGGCTTGTGGTGTATCCCGAGGTGGGCAAGTATGTGTCGCCCGAGGCGTATGTGGTGAAGGTGCTGGACCACCACGTGGAGGCTGCCAAGCACAACCTGAAAGGGGCCCCCATCGTGGTCAGCGGTGGCTACGGAGTGGGCTCGAAGGAGGGTTTTGACATGCTCTTCGAGCTGGCCAAGGTGCTCCACGGTGAGGTGGGTGGCAGTCGCGCCGCCGTCGATGCAGGCTGGATTGACAACGACCGCCAGATTGGCCAGACGGGCGTCACGGTGCACCCGAAGGTGTACATCGCCTGCGGCATCAGCGGCCAGATACAGCACATTGCAGGTATGCAGGACAGTGGCATCATCATCAGCATCAACAGCGACCCCGAGGCCCCCATCAACAAGATTGCCGACTACGTCATCACCGGCACGGTGGAGGACGTGGTACCGAAACTGATAAAGTATTACCGCCAAAACAGCAAATAGAGATGAGTGACACACGTACCATGCAGCAGATAGACCACGACGCGTGGGAGGAAGGCTACGGCCACAGCTACCACACTGATGACCACAACAACCTTGAACTTGAGGCCATGCGGGAGGCCCTGCGTCGCCGCGAAGCCGAGAAGGCTGCCAAGTCGTCTGAAGAGGCAGGGAAGTAGACGTGCAAAACAATAATAATTGAAGAACATAAGGAATATGGCAAACTATTATACCGACCATCCTGAGATAGCGTTCCACCTGGAGCATCCGCTGATGAAGCGGCTGGTGGAGCTGAAAGAGAAGAACTATGCCGATGCCGCGGCACATGCCGACGCGCCGGTAGACTATGAAGATGCGATAGAGAACTACCGTCGCATCCTCGACATTACGGGCGATGTGGCGGCCAACACCATCGAGCCCAATGCGGAGAGTGTGGACCTGGAGGGACCGCACCTGGAGAACGGGCGCATGGTGTATGCGAGCAAGACCTTCGAGAACCTCGACGTGACCCGCAAGGCCGGCCTCTACGGTGTGAGCATGCCGCGCCGCTACGGCGGACTGAACCTGCCCATGGTGGTCTTCTCGATGATGAGCGAGGTTATCAGTGCCGCCGATGCGGGTTTCCAGAACATCTGGAGCTTGCAGAGCTGCATCGACACCCTCTATGAGTTCGCCAACGAGGAGCAGCGAGCCAAGTATATCCCCCGCATCTGCGCCGGCGAGACCATGAGCATGGACCTCACCGAGCCCGACGCGGGCAGCGACTTGCAGCGTGTGATGCTGAAGGCTACCTTCGACGAGAAAGAGAACTGCTGGAGGCTCAACGGTGTGAAGCGTTTTATCACCAACGGCGACTCAGACATCCACCTGGTGCTGGCCCGTTCGGAAGAGGGTACCAAGGACGGCCGCGGATTGTCGATGTTCATCTATGACAAACGCGACGGTGGTGTCGACGTGCGACACATTGAACACAAACTCGGCATACATGGCTCGCCCACTTGCGAGTTGACTTACAAGAACGCCAAAGCCGAGCTTTGCGGCGACCGTAAGCTGGGCCTTATCAAGTATGTGATGGCCCTGATGAACGGTGCCCGTCTCGGCATTGCCGCCCAGAGCGTCGGTGTGGAACAGGAAGCCTATAACGAGGGACTGGCGTATGCCCGTGAGCGTGCACAGTTCGGTGAGAAGATTATCACCTTCCCGGCGGTCTACGATATGCTCAGCCGCATGAAGGCCAAGCTCGATGCCGGTCGCTCGCTGCTCTACCAGACAGCCCGCTATGTAGACATATACAAGAGTCTTGAGGACATCAGCCGTGACCGTAAGCTGGAAGCCGACGAGCGTGCCGAGATGAAGCAGTACAGCAAGCTGGCCGACGCTTTCACGCCGCTGGCCAAGGGCATGAACTCGGAGTATGCCAGCCAGAACGCCTACGACGCCATCAGCATTCACGGAGGCTCGGGATTCATCATGGAGTACAAGAGCCAGCGCCTCTATCGTGACGCTCGCATCTTCTCCATCTATGAGGGCACCACGCAGTTGCAGGTGGTGGCGGCTATCCGTTATGTGACTAACGGCACATATCTACAGGTGATTAAGGATATGATGCAGAGTGAGGTGAGTGAAGAGATGAAACCGTTGAAGGCCCGTATTGCCCCGCTGGTGGACCTCTATGAAAAAGCCGTCAACTATGTGAAAGAGCAGGGGAGTCAGGACGTGCATGACTTCCTGGCCCGCCGACTTTATGACATGACCGCCGAAATCATTATGAGCCTCCTTATTATGGACGATGCCACACGGGCTCCTGAGCTCTTTGCCAAGAGTGCCAATGTTTACGTCCGTATGACCGAAGAGGATGTATGCGCCAAAGCCTACTATGTCATGCACTTCACCGAAGCTGATTTGGCATCGTTCCGTGCTGAATAATTTTAATATTAAATAGTATGAAAAAGATTGTTATCTTTGTTGTGGCTGTCGCATTGTCGGTCGGCTCACAGGCACAGTTGGGCGGCTTGGTTCGTCAGGCTGTCAAATCCGGTGTTGAACAAAAGCTCGGTATCAAGAAAGACCAGTCCAAAGAATTGAAGGTGGATAAGAACCAGCCAGAGGACAGGACAGACGAGGACCGAATGCCGACCCCTGAGGAGGTGATGGCCATGGTCCCTCAGATTCCCCAGCCGCAACAGCTGGCCGATTATGCGTGCGAACAGCATCGTGCCAATCCACGTACGCTGAAGATGCTCACCAATCCGACCACCACATTTCTCACGCAGATGGTTGTGGCCACGGCATCGGGGTATGTGGTTATGATGGGAGGCTCTAATGCTGGAAGTGTCTATAGCTTCGATGAGCAGTTACTCAAGGAGTTTGGAATCAGCAAGGAGGAATATGACGCGATGAGTGAGGAAGAACAGCACGAGCTGGCCACCAAATTTGCCGCCGAGCTGCAGGACCGGTACTTGAGTACTGCGGAGAAACTGGCCGCGGACAAAGAGTATAACAAGTTGATAGATCAGTACACCGCAATAGAGAATGAGATACAGAAGAAATACGACGAATCGGATTCCCTCTGTCGGGAGCTGTGGAAGCAGAACTATGGTGCCAAAGAGAACCCTTCGGAGAGCGACATGTGCGAGTACTTCAGGGCGGCGGTTCCTATGCAATACAAGTCTGTCATCGATGCGATGAAGATACGTAAGGCCCGCCAGCTACCAATCGCCAAGCAGATGGACGAGTATGTGCAGAAGCTTGCCAAGCTACATCCCAAAGAGATATACGCCGGATTCTACAATCAGGGTGGTATCTGCGCGACTGCCTATGTGAGTGACGCGGCACGCCTCACGACGCTGTCTGACCCTCGTTGAATAATCTATGAAGAAGCTATACCTGTTGGCTGGAGCAATGCTTTTATTGGCAGCATGCCAGCGTAATCCTCATTTTATTACAGACAAGGCTTATCGTGCCGAGGTGCACTCTGACTTCGAGGTTCGCATGGCGGAGTTCCCGATGTTGGATGTCCGGCTCGATACCCTTTGCCGTGCCGAACGTGAAGCCATGGAGTTCCTCTATGCCTACATGCCGTTGAGCGACTTGGCCGACTATGAGCCGTCGTTCTTCCTGCAGCAGGTGCGTACCGCCTTCAAGGCCCGCGGGGAGATGCCGTGGGGCAAGGAGGTGCCGGAGGACGAGTTCCGTCACTTCGTGTTGGTGTACAGGGTGAATAATGAGAACCTCGACACCGCCCGCATGGTGTTCTACCGCGAGCTGAAGGAGAGGGTAATGGGCATGAACATCGAGGAGGCAGCCTTGGAGGTGAACCACTGGTGCCACGAGCATGTGGCCTACCGCGCCAGCGACGGCCGCACGTCGGCCCCCTTGGCCACCATGCGCACCTCGCTGGGCCGCTGCGGCGAGGAGAGCACCTTCACCGTCACCGCCCTGCGTGCTGTCGGCATCCCCGCCCGCCAGTGCTACACGCCACGATGGGCGCATTGCGACGATAACCACGCCTGGGTAGAAGTGTATGTCAATGGTCAGTGGAAGTTCCTCGGGGCCTGCGAGCCCGACCCGCGGTTGGATATGGGCTGGTTCTCCGTGCCTAGCACACGTTGCATGATGGTGCACTCGAAGGCCTTCGGCAAATACAAGGGTGACGAGGAGGTGGTAAAGCATACAGAATTGTATTCCGAGCTGAATCTGCTGAGCCACTATGCCCCTACGCGCCGCGTCACCGTCACCGTCAAGGACCCTGACGGCCAGCCTGTCGAGGGTGCACAGGTGAAGTACAAGCTCTACAACTATGCCGAATACTACACCCTCAGCACGCAGACTACCGATGCCGAGGGCAAGGCCTCTCTGACCACAGGTCTGGGCGATTTATTAATCTGGAGCCTCACCCCCAACCCCTCTCCGATTGGAGAGGGGGGTGAATACCTATTCGCTTTCGAGAGGATTGACGTAAGAAAAGATAGCACCTTGACCCTTGTTCTGAGAAAGAATGCTAACAAAGACATTCTACTCCCCTCTCCAGACGGAGAGGGGGCGGGGGTGAGGCTGTTTGAGATGGTGCCCCCCGTGGCCGGTGCCCCTAAGGTTGTTGCCACCGAGGAGGAGACCTCCGCCAACGCCCGCCGCCTGGCCTATGAGGACTCGCTGCGAGGCGCCTATACCACCACATTCCCCTCCAAGGAGAACTATAGGCAGCTGGTGAAACCCAACCCCAACCTCACCGACGAGCAGGCTTGGGCGGTTATCCGTAAGAGCGAGGGCAATTACGCCGAGATTATCAAGTTCCTTAATAATCATGCCGGGGAAGATTTGGTAGAGACGGAATATTACACAGGTATCATTGTATATGAAGATGGCCACCGTGAACAAATACCGTCGGAGAGGTATAGTTCCCTTTATGATTATTTATGCAGCTTCAGCGACAAAGACCTGCGCGACATCACCTCCGAGGTGTTGGAAGCACATTGGGCGGTGCCACCGATGAATCAATTGGCAAAAGAATATTCTCCATACAAGAAGGGAATTATGCCTGCAAGAATCAGCAACGAGATGGTGCGTCCCTATCGTGCGAAACTAGCCTGCTTTAAGGGCATGACCGCCGAGGAAATCCGCCGTTGGGTGGTCGACAGCATCACGGTCGACGACAGCAGCAACTACTACAACTGCCCCATCTCGCCCGTGGGCGTCTATAAGCTGCGCCGCGCCGACAGCCACAGCCGCGACATCTTCTTCGTGGCCGCCTGTCGCGCCGCCGGCGTGCCCGCCTACCTGGACAATGCTACCAATACCATCTATAGCCTCACCCCCGACCCCTCTCCGATTGGAGAGGGGAGTGGGAACCGCTGGGGGGCAATCCATTTTAACAACAATAATGCTACAAACAAGCAATCGGGGAGCCTGACACTAACTACTCCCCTCTCCAATCGGAGAAGGGTCGGGGGTGAGGCCGGAGGACTCGGGGGTGAGGCTCCTACCTATTGGTCCCACTTCACCCTAGCCAAGCTGGAGAACGGCGACCTGCGCACCTTCGACTTCGAGGACGACCCGCGCATGGCTTCCTTCCCCGCCACCATCAGTCTCGAGCCTGGCACCTACTGTCTAAGCACCGGCAACCGCTATCCCGACGGGGCAGTACGCTCGCGATTAGAGTTCTTCGAGGTCAAGGCAGGCGAGAAGGTCATCAAGGAAATCGTCATCCTGCCCCTCCTGGCACGCACCGACGAGCTGGGCGTCATTGAAAAGGACCTCGAACTCTTCGATGGCATCGAGCTGTGGGACTATGCCGGCGACGCCGGTATGCTCTATGTCAACCTCGGCGTCTACAGCGAGCCCTCGAAGCATCTCGTCGTGGAACTAAAGCAGCTGCAGAAGGAGATGAAGCAGTGGGGCGGCATGACCTTCATGGTCGGTCCCACCTCCATCGGCATGCCCTCATGGGGGCTGACGAATACCGACTTTGCCTACCGTGCCGGTACCTTGGAACAACGTATCCTGGAAGCCACCAAGTCTGCTTCCAATCCTCAGTATCCCCTTGTCGCACTGATTGACAAAGACGGACGCCTCCTTTACTACAGCGAGGGCTACAAGATAGGAGTCGTGGAACAGGTACTCAAAGCCACCGCTAAATCCGTTCAGGCCAAATAATTTCATTGTGTGTACAATATAGTTCATATAAATACGTTACATCATAATAGCAAATAAAAAAACAGATAAGATATGATAGCAAAAGAATTACTCAATCCCCGCAGCATCGTCATTTGCGGTGCTTCGTCCGATGTGCATAAACCCGGCGGCAAGTCGCTGAAGAACCTGCTGGAGAGCCCCTTCAAGGGTCAGATTTACGCCGTCAACCCCAAGGAGACCGAGGTACAGGGCGTGAAATGCTATGCCAAGGTCGACGACCTGCCGCAGGTCGACTGCGCCATCCTCTGCATCGCCGCCAAGTTCTGTGCCCAGACGGTCGACGTGCTGGCCAAGGAGAAGGGATGCAAGGGCTTCATCATCGTCAGTGCGGGCTTCAGCGAGGAGAATGCCGAAGGCGCCGCCATCGAGAAGCATATCGTCGACACCATCAACAGCGTCGGCGGCTCTCTCATCGGCCCCAACTGCACCGGCTTCCTCAACACCAACTATGCCGGTTGCTTCGACACCCCCATCCCCACGCTCGACCCCAAGGGTGTGGACTTCATCACCGGCAGCGGCGCCACGGCCGTGTTCATCAAGGAGTACGGCATCAGCAATGGCCTCAAGTTCAATAGCGTGTGGGCTGTGGGTAACAGCGCCCAGCTGGGCATCGAGGACGTCCTGGAGCACCTCGACGAGACCTTCGACCCCGAGAAGTCCAGCCACGTCATCATGCTCTACATGGAGAAAATCGGCGACCCGCAGCGCCTGCTCAAGCACTCGCGCAGCCTCATCAACAAGGGCTGCCACATTGCCGCCATCAAGAGCGGCGGCTCCGCTGCCGGCAGCCGTGCCGCCTCGAGCCACACCGGTGCCCTGGCCACCAACGACGCCGCCGTCGACGCCCTCTTCCGCAAGGCCGGCATCGTCCGCTGCCAGAACCGTCAGGAGCTGACCACCGTCTGCGCCGTCTTCATGTACCCCGAGCTGAAGGGCAAGCGCTGCGCCGTCATCACCCACGCCGGCGGCCCCGCCGTGATGCTGACCGACGTGCTCAGCAACGGCGGCATGGAAGTCCCTTCGCTCAAGGAACACCCCGCCAGCCCCGCCCTGCTCGCCAAGCTCTTCGGCGGCTCCTCGGTGGGCAACCCCATCGACTTCCTCGCCACCGGCACCGCCGAGCAGCTGGGCCACATCCTCGACACCGTCGAGAACGAGTACACCGACATCGACTTCTCGGTGGTTATCTTCGGCAGCCCCGGACTCTTCAGCAACCGCGAGGTCTACAAGCTGCTCGACGAAAAGATGCACACCTGCAAGAAACCCATCTTCCCGGTCCTGCCCTCCATCATCAATGTCAAGGACGAGATAGAGGAGTTCATCGCCATGGGCAACATCAATTTCCCCGAGGAGTGCGTGCTGGGCAATGCCCTCTGCAAGGTCTACAACACCCCCAAGCCGCAGCCCGAACACGTGGAACAGCCCGCCGTCGACGTGGCCCGCATCCGCCGCACCGTCGAGCGCTGCAAGGACGGCTACATGGAGATAGCTGACTACAACGAGCTCCTCGATGCCGCCGGCATCAGCCGCAAGAAGAGCGTCGAAGTCTCCAAGAAGGAGGACGCCCTCGCCTTCGCCCGCGAGGTGGGGTGCTCCAAGGACGTGCCCCTCGTGATGAAGGTCGTCGGCCCGCTGCATAAGAGCGACGTGGGCGGCGTCACCCTCGGCGTGAAGGACCTCGACACCGTGGCCCGCGAGTTCGACCGCCTCATCGTCATCCCCGAGACCTACGCCGTCGAGATGTACCCCATGCTCGACGGTACCGACGTCTACATCGGCGCCATCCGCGACCCCAAGTTCGGCCATCAGATATTCTTCGGCCTGGGCGGCATCTTCATCGAGGTCCTCAAGGACGTCCAAAGCGCCCTCGCACCCATCACCGCGGCCGAGGCCAAGGAGATGCTCACCCAGCTCAAGGGCTACAAAATCCTCCAGGGAGTGCGTGGCCAGGAAGGAGTCAACCTCGACCTCTACGCCGACCAGATTGCGCGCGTCAGCGCCCTGGTCCAGGCAGCGCCCGAGATAGCCGAGATGGACCTCAACCCGCTGCTCGGCAACCCACGCTACGTGACGGCAGTCGACGCCCGCATACGACTCGAAAAATAACATTTTTTAAGGCGACACGGACACAATAAACCGTGTCGCCTTTCGTTAAGGGAAACATAACATAAGTAATACCATTGTTTAACTAATTCTAAAAAAACATGAAAAAAGTATTTGCAATTCTGGCCGCTGCCGTGCTCTTCGCCGGTGTCGCCAATGCTCAGGTGAGCATCAACGCCGGTCTGGCCACCCAGGCCAAGACCTTCACGGGCAACGTCCCTGTCTTCGGAACCTACACCGACCGCGACACCAACATGACCGGTTTCTTCCTTGGCGTCAGCTACAACCTGCCCATCACCGGCGGTCTCAGCGTGGCCCCTGGTATCTACTACCAGCGTCTGGGTCACAACACCTCGACCGACGTTATCCTTGGCACGCTCCACACCAAGAGCATCGAGCAGGCTATCGCCATCCCCATCCTCTTCAACTATGGCATCGAGCTGAACCAGGGCGTCAAGCTCTTCGGCTTCATCGGTCCCAACGTCACCTATGGCCTGACCAAGACCTTCACCGCCTGGATGGGTGACAACGAGCCCGAGGACCCCACCACCGACTACTATGGCGGCGACAACCCCAGCCACAGCCAGCTCAACGTCTTCGGCACCATCGGCGCCGGCATCCAGTACCATCAGCTGCGCCTCCAGTTGGGCTACCAGATGGGCTTCATGGATCGCACCAAGAGCGACAACACCACCGAGAAGGTCAACAACTTCTTTGTCGGTGTCGGCTACGCCCTCTAATCGCTTGCCGGATAGTCCCTCTTGCGACGGCTCCGCACACCTTGCGGGGCCGTCCCTTTTTATGTCGTCTGGCATCCGTTCCATGCCGTCCAATATAAGGCCGTTTTGGCGAAAAGGCCAAAATCGACCCACGAAAGTACCCAACTTTCCCACAAAAGTACCCAACTTTCCCATTGCGCCCACTTCCCGGAATACCCCCTTTCCGGCACTTTTGCCCTCTGCCATTTCTACGGTAGTATTACGGTTGTTCTTCGGCTGTTCTTCGGGAAAAAAGCGTAATACTACCGTAAAACGGTAAAAGAACAGTTAAGGAAAACCCTGAAGATGTGGGGGAGAGAGACGATATTTTTTTTCTTGCAATATAGAAAAAAATGTATATTTGCAGCAAGTAATTATGGTGTTATTTACAGTGAATATATTGATTATTAGCCCTGTAATGAGTAATTGCATTATTGAAGAAACAAGAACCTTAAATAAATAGGATATGAAAAAAGTTGTTTGTTTGTTTGCATTGGTATTGTCTGTGGTCTCTGTATCAGCGCAATTCAGGGATTTAGTGACATTGCAGGACACCGATGTCTATATGTTTAATCCGGTGCCGGATTCTCTTGAAGCAAGTGATGCGTTCGGCCATCTTGCGTCTACACTGCCTTTGGGCTCTCTGGTGTCAAGGTATGCGCCACATGGTCAAACGATTGTATATGGCATTGCGTTGACGCTCTCTGGTTGGGAAAGCAGAGACAGTATTTTTCAAAATCCAGATTATTATGCAGTGTTGATGCAGCGTTGTTCCCCATTTGTGCCGGATAGTGTAGAATTCTCAGTAACCCTTAGAACTTTACGGTATCTCGATAGTCTTGCGCTGGATACAACACAGTGCTCAATTAATTTTACAAAGTTTCGTTACGAATTCAGCCGCCCCAAATTCTCGTATGGAATTGTCCCCTGCTATGAGATATATTTCGATGAGCCACGTGTGATGACAGATACGTTCTATGTAGGAAGAAAATTTATGTCAGTGCCTCCCTCTCCAAGGGAGTATGGGGGGGTGAGAAGAATTACGAACATGTTTCCTTGTTTTGGGTATAGTCCATCGGGGGATTTAGTATTTAATGATTATATTGGTAAAGTTTTCTGGGGCTTTGCATTCCCGATTATCGGTTTCCATTGCAAGCCTCTGGACGAGGAAAGCCATTCGCTGCTGCTGACAGACATCAACGACAACGGTGCCACCGTCCATTGGTACAGTGTGGAGGATGGGGCCACCTATAATGTGCGGCTGACCTCGGCCGACGGAAGCATCGACTCGACCGTGGTCACCTCCGACAGCAGCTACGCCTTCTACGGCTTGCCGACCAACCACCGCTACCAGGTGCGGGTGCGCAAGCAATGCTACTATGCCACCGCGAGCTACGACACGACCGTCTATAGCCCCTGGACCGTGGTCAATACCAATTTCACCCTGGGCGTCGACACCACCGGCACGGGTGGCACCGACACCACCGGCACGGGCGGCGGTAGCGGTATTGATAGCACCGGCACCGGCGGCGGTAGCGGTGGTGGCGACTCCTCGCACACGGCCGTTGTCATGGTTGGCGGGGCCGACTTCTCGGTCAGCCCCAACCCGGTGCATGGGACACTGGTGGTGTCGTTCATGCAGCCGCTGTCCGAGGAGGGTGTGCTCACGCTCTACGACCTCGGTGGCCGCGAAGTGCGCCGCATGACGGTGGCCGCCGGTAGCACAAAGGTGGACTTCGACACCGAAGGCTGCCCTGCCGGAGCCTACCTCCTCAAGTTGATTACTGCCCGGGGCATCACCACGCGGCGCCTCCTGGTGGAGTGACTTCCCTTTGAAAAAAAGGCGGCCCCCACACAGGGTCGTCTTCTTTTTGCCGAGTTATCGGCAGAAGCGCAGCGCCTCGGCGCCTGACGCGTCGCCGTCGTCGCCGTTCACCCACACGTGCTCGATGCGGGTGTGGAAGGTCTGCCCCACGAGGGGGCTCCAGCCGCAGCGGTAGCGCAGGCTCTCCCGGGTGACGGTCTCTTCCACGCCCGGGCGCACCAGCACCAGGTCGGCCTTGTAGCCCTGGCGGATGAAGCCGCGTCCCTCGATGCCGAAGAGCAGGGCGGGGTTGTGGCACATCTTCTGCACAATAGTGGGTAGTGGATAGTGGGTAGTGGGTAGCATTTGACCACGAGTGCTATCCACTATCCACTCCCCACTACCCACTGCTACTTCCAGCATCATCTGCAGCGAGTGCTGGATGGAGGGTATGCCGCTGGGGGCGTCGAAGTAGGGGCGCTGCTTGGCTTCGAGGGGGTGGGGGGCATGGTCGGTGGCGATGGTGTCGATGAGGCCGTCTTCCAGCGCCGCCCACAGGGCCAGCCGGTCGTCGTTGCTCTTGATGGCGGGGTTGCACTTGATGAGGTTGCCCAGCTCGGCATAGTCGCGGTCGTCGAACCACAGGTGGTTGGGCGTCACCTCGGCGGTGATATGCTTCTTATCCAGGTCGAAATTGCTCAGCAGCGACAGCTCGGTGGCGGTGCTGATATGGGCCACGTGGAAGCGGGTGCCGTAGCGGCGGGCGCGTTCGATGGCGTGGTAGGTGCTGAGGAAGCAGGCCTCGGTGTTGCGTATCTTGGGATGCAGGGCGGCGGTCTCGCCGGGGGTGCCCTGGTATTCGCGCTTGGCGTTGGCCAGGTTGGCTTGCACCACGCGCTCCTCTTCGCAGTGAGCCACGATGAGCTTGCGGGCGTCGCGGAAGAGGCGGTCCAGCTGCTCGGGGTTGTTCACCAGCATGTTGCCCGTGCTGGAGCCGAGGAAGAGCTTGATGGCGGCATAGCGTGTGGGTTCGATGGCCAGCAGGGTGTCGATATTGTCGTTGGTGGCGCCGAGCATGAAACCGTAGTTGACGGCCGAGTTGCGTGCCGCCATCGCCTCTTTGGCTTCGAGGGCCTCCAGGCTGACGGTCTGCGGCTGGGTGTTGGGCATGTCGACGACCGACGTCACCCCGCCGGCCCGCGCCGCCCGGCTCTCGCTGTAGAACGTCCCGGCCGGGTTTTCGCTCAGGCCTCCGTCGCGGAAGTGCACATGCGTGTCGATGACACCCGGCAGCAGCAAGAGGCCATCGGCTTCTTGTAAGTGGAAAGTGGAAAGTGGAAAGTGGAAAGTTTCGCCTTCCACAACATCTTCAATAATATCGCCATTGATTATTACTGAGCCAACGAATATACGACCTTCGTTTATGATGGTCGCGTTATGAATTAGCGTTTTCATGGTTTCTCATTGTTTTTATGGAGGAAGTCAACATGGCGATTATCTCCTTCAGATCGTTGTTCAGAGAGAGGAACTGATATTCGGAGATGAACTCGCCATGCATCAGTATTTCTATCCAGTAGTGGGTTTCGTCTGCTTCTTTCAGGGCAATTGATAACTTGCTGACGAAATCGGCTGTACTTTGTGCGTTTCTGGACTCGCTGATGTTTGCCCCTATACTTGTCCCGCTTCGGACCACTTGTTTGCTAAGGATAAACTCGTTTTTGTCATTTCGCAGGAAATGGTATAGCCTCACAATTCTTTTGGCGAATTGTTTGCTTTTTTCGTGAAGTGGACTTTCTTTCATCTTTCCACTTTCATCTTTCCACTTTCAACTCAGAACTTCCTTCCTTCGGCCCAGCGGCGGCCGGCTATCTGGGCTTCGGCCGAGGTGAGGTATTGGTTCTTCACCACGAACTGGCCTGTGTGGTCGATGCAGCCCCAGCGGCCGTCCATCTTGGCCGGTGCCACGCGGTCGTTCCACACGTAGGTGAAGAGCTTGGCGTCCTCGAAGGTGGGCTTGATGACCCACTGGCCTGTGTAGTCGACATAGCCCCAGGCCTGCGTGCCCTGGTCCATGATGGGGTAGAGCCAGTGGCCCAGCTCTTCGTCGCGGTCGCGCTGGTCGCCCGCCAACCAGGCCTCGCTGCTGAGGGTGAAGACGTTGCGCGAGAGGTATTCGCCCGTGTCGCTGATGGCCATCCAGAAGCCGTCGAGTTTGGCGGTGGCGAAGCGGCCCGTGTCGTTGGCGAAGTGGCTCACGTCCTCGAAGATGGGCGCTATACGCCATTCGCCGCTCCAGTCCACCCAGCCCCATTTGCCGCTGGCGGGGTTGGTCACCGGCAGGCGCCACTCCTCGAGCGAGCGGCCGTGTTCCATCTGGCGCAGGGCATAGGCGGCGTCGGCGGCCGAGAAGAAGATGGCCTGGCTGACCACCTCGCCGTCGCGGTCGATATTGGCCCACCGGTCATCCTGCTTCACCTGCGTGTACTGGTAGGTGTTGTCCTCGCCGAAGGGGCGTACCTCCTGGTAGTTGGGCTGCACGGCCCAGCGGCCCAGGTAGTCGACGAAGCCCCAGAGGTCGGTCTTGGGGTTGGTCACCGGCACGCGCCACGTGTAGTAGTTGCGCCCGATGGCCCACTGTTTGCCGGCGTCTTCGGCCTGCTCGGCGGTGAGGAAGATGTTCTGTATCACCAGTATGCCACGGCCGTCGATGCAGCCCCAGCGGCCGTCCTTGCGCACGGCGGCATAGCTCTTTGGGTCTTTCCCCTTGTGCACGTTGGCGCGCTCGTAGACCGGCTGGTATTTCCAGCGGCCGTAGTAGTCCACGTAGCCCCAGCGGCCGTCGCTCTGGTTGCGGGCGGGGTAGACCCACTTGCCCGGCTCGCTCTGCGCCTCCCATTCGCGGCCCGCCTGCTCGGCGATGTCGCGCTCGTCGAAGATGTTGCGGCAGATGAGGTTGCCGTCCACGTCGATGCAGCCCCAGTGGCCGTCGAGCTTCACCACAGCCCACTTGCGCGTGGTGCCCTGGAAGTCGCCCGCGCGCTGGTATTGCGGCATGATGCGCCACGTGCCGTTGGCGTTCTTGTAGCCGAAACTCTTCATGGCACTCTCGTAGACGGGCTTCTGCGCTACGGCTCCGATGGTAGCCAACAGGGTGAATAAGAGGAATATAGCGAGTCTTTTCATCGTTTTATTATGTAATTGTTCAAAATGCAAAGATACAAAACTCCGCCAACATGGCAAAATTATTTTTCTCGGCGGCCTGCTTTTTTCGTGTCTGCATCGTGTCTGCCTCGTGCCGGCACGGTCCGCAAACGGAGTGAAGAGGGTGGGGCATACAATAAAACCGGACGGCTGACGTTATGGGTAGAAAAAAACGACGCTTATGGAATGGAAGAAACTTTTTATCTATGTGGATGCCGATGCGATGGATCCCGGCATCGTGCACAGCAGTCGGACGACCACCGAGCTGGAGCCCGACCAGTTGAAGGTGGGGGAGAAGGTGCGTTATAAAGACCCGAGCGGCATCCTGGCCTCGCTGACAGTGACGGCGATGGACGAGAACGGGGTGACCCTGCAGGTGGGCGTGGCCGGCAAGGTGCGCCTGTGGCCCGCCGAGGAGTTGAAGCTCGACAGCGGGGGCCGCGACTACACCAACTTCGGCCTCTACGCCAAATTGGAGCCCTCCTACGACGAGGATTCCCTGCTGGAGGAGGACGAGTATCCCGACGACGACGGGCGTTACGACGCATGGGCATAAAGTTTTTTTCTCTATATGTGGAAAAAGTTGTATCTTTGCAGTCCAAAACTCAGTTAAAAAACAATAATTAAATACTTGTAACAATGAACAAATTCGATCCCGCAACCGCCATTCAGCGCATTGATGGCCGCGACGCCAACCGTGGCGTGAACCCCGCCATCTGCGACAGCGCCACCTTCACCTTCCCTGAGGCCCACCTGATGACCGAGACCTTCCACGGCGAAACCGAGGGCTACTTCCTCTACAGCCGCCACTGGAATCCCTCCAATCTGGCCCTCTGCCAGAACCTGGCCGCCATGGAAGGCACCGAGGCTGCCTGGGTGACGGGCTCCGGCCTGGCCGCCATCACCAGCGCCCTGCTCCACGAAGTCAGCGCCGGCGATCACATCGTGGCCTCCATGACCACATACGGCGGCACCTTCGCCTTCATGGCCAACTACATCAAGAAGTTCAACGTCGAGTGCACCTTTGTCAACATGCAGGACCTGGGCGCCGTGAAGAAAGCCCTCGACGAGCATCCCAACACCAAGGTGGTCTACACCGAGACCATGAACAACCCCCTGCTCCGTATCGCCAACATTCCCGAGCTGAGCAAGATGGCCCACGCCCACGGTGCCAAACTCATCGTCGATAACACCTTCACCCCCATGATTTTCAGCCCTTGCCGTCTGGGCGCCGACGTCACCGTCTACTCGATGACCAAGTACATCAACGGCACCAACGACTGCGTGGCCGGTGCCATCTGCGGCAGCGCCGAATACATCAACAGCCTGATTGACGTGAACAACGGCACCTGCATGCTCCTCGGCCCCGTGCTCGACCCCATGCGCTCCGCCTCCATCAACAAGAACCTCCACACCCTGCACATCCGCATGAAGAAGCACGGCGAGAACGCCATGTACCTGGCCAAGCGCTTCAAAGAGGTGGGCTTCAAGTACAACTACCCCGGCCTGCCCGAGCACCCCGACTACGAACTCTTCTGCTCGATGATGAACGAGGGCTACGGCTTCGGCGGCATGATCAGCATCGACATGGATACGGCCGACCGCGCCAGCAAGATTATGGAGCTCATGCAGCAGAAGGGTGTCGGCTACCTGGCCGTCAGCCTCGGCTACTTCAAGACCCTCTTCAGCAACAGCGGCAAGTCGACCTCCAGCGAGGTGCCCGAGGACATCCAGAAGGAGATGGGCATGAGCGAAGGCCTCATCCGCTTCAGCATGGGTCTGGACAACGACATCGAGGCCACCTTCCAGCTCATCAAGGAGAGCGTGGACGCCTTCAACAAGTAATTATTTAGTGGATAGTGGGTAGTTGGTAGTGGGTAGCACTTGCCGAGAATGCTACCCACTATTCACTACCCACTACCAACTTGAATGAAATGAAAAAGATAGCAGTTATTCTCAGCGGCTGCGGCAACCGCGACGGCAGCGAGTTGCAGGAGAGCCTTTCCCTGATGCTGGCCATCGACCGCCACGGCTGGCAGTACCAGTGCTTCGCCCCCGAGGGCTTCTTCGAGGTGGTGCCCCACATCGACGTGGAGGACACCGAGGAGGAGGGCACCATCCTCGACATCGAGCAGCGCGACATCTTCGTCGAGAGCGCCCGCATCGCCCGCGGCAACCTGCTGCCCCTCGAGGACTACAAGCCCGCCGACTACGATGCCTTGGCCCTGCCCGGCGGCATGGGTGCCGCCCGCAACCTCTCGACCTTCGCCTTCGACGGCCCCCGCATGGAGGTGGTCGACAGCGTGGCCGACGCCATCCTCGAGACCTACCGCGCCCACAAGCCCGTGGTGGCCATGTGCATAGCCCCCATGGTGGTGGCCAAGGTGCTGGGGCGCTACGAGGTGGAGCTCACCCTCGGCCCCGCCGACAACCAGGCCTCGCAGGTAGCCGCTGGCTTCGGCTGCAAGGTGCAGGCCTGCGGCCCCACCGATGTGTGCGTCGACAGCGAGCACAAGGTGCTCACCACCCCGGCCTACATGGCCGCCACCCGCATCAGCGAGATATTCGACGGCGCCCAACACCTCGTCGAAGCCCTGGCCCAGATGCTGGGCTAAACAAAAAAAGAGGCTGCCCGCAGGGCAGCCTCTTTCGTTTTCAGTTGTCGTTCTTATTTGCCGACCTCGGCGAGGGCGATGTACTTGTCAATTTCGCTCCACTCGGTACTCTCGGGGTAGTTGTTCTTCACCTTCTGGAAGCACTCCAGGGCCTTGGCGTTGTCCTCAAGCATGAGGTAGGCCATGCCGGCCTTGAAGAGGGCCGTGGGGGCGGTGACGAAGTTGTCGGCCATGGCGGCGGCGTGGGTGTAGCACGAGGCGGCTTCTTTGGCGTTGCCCTGCTCGATGTAGGCGTCGCCCAGCATCATCTCGGCCAGCGGACGGGTGAAGGTGTCTTTGCCGTTGTACTTCTTGAGCCAGTGGATGGCCTCGTCGAAGTTGCCCTGCTGCAGGTAGGCGGCACCGGCATAGTAGCGGGCCAAGCGGCCGGCCTTGGTGCCCTTGTAGCTGTCGGCCACGCCGAGGAAGCCACGGTAGGTGTCGTCGCCGTTGAGGGCTTTGTCAAAGTCGCCCTGGGCAAACCACTGCTCGGCGGCGAACATCTCCTCGGCGGCGCGCACCTCGCGGGGCTGGAAATACCACTTGCGCAGGCCGAAAATGGCCAGGATGACCACCAGGATGGCCACGACAATGATGATGAGGGTCTTCTGATTCTTCTGGATGAACTCTTCCGAACGGGTGATGACGCTGCCCATCTCGGTGTTCTTCTCTTCAATTTTCTTTTCCATTATGTTTGTTTCTTTTTATTCCGTTTATGCTCAAAAAATCGCGTGCAAAGATACAACTTTTTTATTAATTGCATGCCCGAAAAAGAAAAAAGTGTTCAACAGGAGGTGTTTTTATCCTTTTGTTGGTAAAAAAATAGGGTTGAATATCAGTGAAGTAGATAAAAATATCAATAAAAAAGGAAGAAAAATTTTTTTTATAAATATATTTTACATAATTTTGCAATGCTTATCAAACGACGAAAAAAGTATCAAAATATGAATACAGAAACCAAATATTTGGGTCTCGAACTGAAGAGTCCTGTCATTGTCGGAAGCTGCGGCCTGACCGCCGATGTCGACAATATGGTGCAGATGGAGCGTGCCGGTGCCGGCGCAGTGGTGGTAAAGTCGGTCTTCGAGGAACAGATTATCCATGATATCAAGCGCAACACGCACATGGTGGCCCCGACCGACAGCTATGGCGACAGCTACGAGTACATCGCCCAGCATGTGGCCGACAACTCGTTGGAGCGCCACTTCTCCATGATTCGCGAGGCCAAGAGCCGCCTGACCATCCCGGTCATCGGCTCCATCAACTGCTTCTCCTACGAGAACTGGCTCACCTATGCCAAGAAGTTCGAGGAAGCGGGCTGCGACGCCTTGGAGCTCAACATGGCCATCCTGCCCTACGAGACCACCCTCTCGGCCGACGACGTGGAGCGCACCTTCAACCAGATTATCACCACCCTCCGCAAGTCGGTGTCCATCCCCATCAGCATCAAGGTGGGCTCCTATTTCACCGACATGGCCAAGCAGATGCAGCAGCTCAGCTGGATGGGCATCCAGGGGGTGACGATGTTCAACAAGAACGTCGAGGTGGATATTGACATCGAGAGCGAGACCCTGAAGAACGCCTCCTACCTCTCCAACCCGGAGGATATCTACAAGACCCTGCGATGGGTGGCCATCCTCAGCAAGAAGATGCGCTGCGACCTGAGCGCCTCGACCGGTGTCTACACCGCCGCCGACGTGGTGAAGATGCTCCTCGCCGGCGCCACCACCGTGCAGGTGGTCAGCTGCCTCTACAAGCACGGCATCGACACCCTCCGCGACCTCAACAACGGCCTCTGCGACTGGATGCAGCGCAAAGGCTACAACTCCCTCGCCGACTTCCGCGGCAAACTGGCCGTCATGCCCGCCGACAAGGCCTCGGTGGCTATGCGTACGCAATTCATGAAATACTTCGCCGATATAGTATAATACAATAAATTATGGAACAGACAGAAGAGAAGGTTGTAAGTTTCTTCCGCTTTGAAGACTTACGGGTGTACGCCAAGGCCACCGATTATTCCTCATGGGTTATGCAGCAGCTCGGCACGCCGCGCAACGACAGCGAGCGGGTGCTCGTCAACTCGTTTTGCCACTCGGCCTACGACATCGCCCTCAACATCGCCGAGGGCTCGAGTCGCAGCAAGTCGCAATTCGACCACTACCTGAAGATTGCCAAGACCGCCATCCGCGAGTGCGTCGTCTACTCCGAGGTGGCGCACAATCTGGGCATGCTCGCCGACGGCCAGTACGAGCAGTCGCGCGAGTACCTGATGGAGCTCACCCGCATGCTCGGCGCCCTCATCATCAGCCTGCAGCGCAACGCCGACCGGCGCCAGCAGCATGTCGATGAAGAGCAGGAGGCCGACCCCTACGCCAACGACGAAATGTCCTATTGATGATTCCTTCGCTTCCCCAACTGCACCATACTGATTCGGGCAACTTCCTCCTCATCGCCGGCCCGTGTGTCGTCGAGGACCACGAAAACCCTTACGTGGTCTGCGAGCGTTTGGTTGCCATCTGCGACCGTCTGCACATCCCCTTTGCCTTCAAGGCCAGCTACCGCAAGGCCAACCGCTCCAGCATCACCTCCTTCACCGGTATCGGTGACCGTGAGGCGCTGCAGGTGTTGCGGGGCGTCGGCGAGCGCTTCGGCGTGCCCGTGGTGACCGATATCCACACCGCCGCCGAGGCCGCCATGGCCGCCGACTATGCCGACGTGCTGCAGATTCCCGCCTTCCTCTGCCGGCAGACCGACCTGCTGGAAGCGGCCGCACGCACCGGCCGCTGCGTCAACGTCAAGAAAGGCCAGTTCCTCTCGCCCGAGGCCATGGACCAGGTGGCCGGCAAGCTGCGCGCCTTCGGGTGCGACAACTTCATGCTCACCGAACGCGGCACCACCTTCGGATACCAGGACCTCGTGGTCGACTTCCGCGGCGTGCCCACCATGCAGCGCAACGGCGTGCCCGTGGTGGTCGACATCACCCATTCGCTCCAGCAGCCCAACCAGCCCGCCGGCGTCACCGGCGGACGGCCCGACATGATTGAGACCGTCGCTCGCGCCGCCATCGCCGTGGGCGCCGACGGCATCTTCATGGAAACCCACCCCGACCCCGCCCGCGCCAAGAGCGACGGCGCCAACATGCTGCGCCTCGACCTCGCCGAGGGCCTGCTGGAACACCTCGTAGCAATCCGTCAGACAATAAACAAACTAGATTGACTAGAGCATCTAGGTAATCTAGAATATCTAGAAATAAACCATGCAACTCAACCTCACTAAACCCATCATTTTCTTCGACCTCGAGACCACCGGCGTGCAGGTGGGCCACGACCACATTGTCGAGATATGCCTCCACAAGGTGATGCCCGACGGCTCGACCGACACCCGCGTGGAGCGCGTGCGCCCCGTCGACGCCGACGGCAACACCGTCCACATCCCCGAAGTGACCACCGCCGTGCATGGCATCACCGATGCCGACGTGGCCGACAAGCCCTCCTTCAAGGAACTGGCCAACAGTCTGCTCGAATACATCGGCGACGCCGACCTGGCAGGCTACAACAGCAACAAGTTCGACGTGCCCCTGCTGGTCGAGGAGTTCCTCCGCGCCGGCATCGACTTCGACCTCTCGCAGCGCCGCCTGGTCGACGTGCAGAACATCTTCCACCAGATGGAACAGCGCACCCTCGTGGCCGCCTACAAGTTCTACTGCCACAAAGACCTCGAGAACGCCCACAGTGCCGCCGCCGACACCATCGCCACCTACGAGGTGCTCAAGGCGCAGCTCGACCGCTACCAAGGCGTGGACTACAAAGACCGCAGCGGCAAGGTCTCCCAGCCAGTGGTCAACGACATCGACGCCCTCAGCCGCTTCACCTGCAACAGCCAGTGGGCCGACCTGGTGGGCCACATAGGCTTCGACGTCCAGCACCGTGAGGTCTTCAACTTCGGCAAGCACAAGGGCGTGCCTGTCGAGCGGGTCTTCGAGCAGGAGCCTTCCTACTACGACTGGATGATGAAGAGCGACTTCCCCCTTTCGACCAAGAAACTCATCGCCCAAATCTGGGACCGCCGCAAGCAGAAGAAACTCGACGCCCTGAAAGCGCACTTCCAGGGCTGATTGGAGGTGTCCCGTCAGTCCCCGTCGGGGACGCAAGAATTTAGCCGGGGGTGAAGCGAAGCGTAACCCCCGGAAAGGCAACAACAAGAAAAAACAAGCCCCGTAGGGGCGGCAGAATGTGATTGTGATTATTCTGTCGCCCCTACGGGGCTTGTGTTTACCTATGTAATACGACACCGGGGGCTTGCGCCCCCGGCTAAATTCTTGCGCCCCTACGGGGCTGCGGAACTTATTGAACCACTCTTTTGTTAGAACTTTATCTGTAAGCCGAAGGCGTGCACCTTGCCCATGCCGGTCTCCTTGCGGTAGGTGGGCAGCAGGTCGACGTAGAAGTCGAACTCAATGTTTGAGAAGGGGTTGATGCGGTAGCCTATCTCGGCTCGTAGCTGCAGGGGATTGTAGGCGTTGAGCTTCTCGCCGAAACCGGGTTTATGTTGGTTATTGGCTTGGACGCGGCTGTCCTCGAAGATGCTTCCGTAATAGCGTTGGAAGAAGTTCCAGCGGGGCTCCAGCCCGATATGCAGGTCGTTGAAGTAGACTTTGGCAAATTCTCCTTTGGGCATATAGTGCAGTTTCACGGGTAGGCCAAGATACATCTGCATCAGTGCATGCTGCCGGTTCACGCCTGGGCTGACGGTGTCGAGGGTCAGGATACGGTTGTTGAGGGTGACGTTGTTCTGCAATCCGATGAAGGGCATGCCGAAGTCGATGCCGAGCGAGAGGCCCCAACGTTGGCTCATGGGGATAACGTTGGTCTTCAGGCCGACAATCAAGGTCAGGTCGTAGGTGGAGGCGAAAGGATTGTTGTATTTTTGCTCGTACGGCGTGTTGAAGACAAATCCGATGGTGTTGTCCAACTGTTTCAGGCCCTTCATAAACCAGCGGTTGACGGTCTTTACCTTGATGTTGCGGTCGGGGTTGCTGGCCCAGAGGTTGTCGTGGGCCAAGGGGTCGCGACGGTAGTCGACCTCACGGGCGTCGATACTGTCAAGCATCAGGGTGGCGTCCTGCTTGCTCCAGAGCATCAGGTAGCGTGCGTGTACGATGCCGATGTGCACGGTGGCGGCGGTGTCTGCGTCGAGGCTGAGGAAGCCGTTGCAGCGGAGCTCATCCGCACGCAGCGTGGCGCCGCGGCGGACATTGATGTCGCCGTAATCCTCTTTGGTGTCGAGCATCAGCAGGGTGTCGACCCTGACGGTGGCGCCGGGGTGCACGTCGAGCCGCTGCAGGGAGTCGCGGTAGTGCACCTCCACCAGGGTGCCTTGGGGCATCGAGGTGTTCTTCCAGATGCTGAGCCATCCGTCGGAGTGCTGGCGGCTGATTTGGGGCTCGTTGCCCTCGGCGAAGTAGTACTCGCAGGGGGTGGCGATGCTGATGTAGTTGACCGTGTCGTGCATCAGGCGCACGTTCCAGCCGGCGTATACTTGCACTTTGTCGATTTTGCCGTTCAGCGGCTGGTCGATGCGGTATTCGGT
This sequence comes from Bacteroidales bacterium, assembly GCA_017480785.1. Lineage (GTDB taxonomy): Bacteria > Bacteroidota > Bacteroidia > Bacteroidales > P3 > Colimorpha. Next base: position 24,984 of record JAFURZ010000016.1, on the reverse strand, counting down.
CTGCCCTTGTGTCTCGAACGAACAGAGGAAAAGTCCCAGGGCGAAGATGGAAACGAAGGTGAATGTTCTCATATCGGTGATTATTTATTGATGGGAATCGAATAGATGGTGGCGTCGGCGTAGTTGTCGTTGTTGAAGAAGTTTATCTGCAGGTTGCGCGACGAGGTCTCGGGGGTGCCTTCGGGGGCCTTGCAGCCTTCGGTGCAGGCGATGAGGGTGCTGGTGCGGCGCATGACGCGGGGGGTGGGGGCCACGTCGGCCGGCACTGTCACCGCCGGCGCCGCTTCTTCTAGTATTATAGTTCCTATAGTATCTATAGTTCCTATAGTATCTATAGTTCCTATAGTTCCTATAGCCCCTATAGTATCTATAGTTCCTATAGTCTCTGTCTTCTCTGCCTTTGCCGGTTTGGTGTGTTGCGGGGCGGCGGGGGCCGTGGGGACGGTCACCTCCCGGGCGGGGGCCGGCTGCACCTCGGGCACTTCGGCTTCGGCCACCAGCATCGGGGCGCTCTCCTCTTGGACGAAGAGGGCCGGCAGCGTCATCAGCAGCAGTGCCACTACGGCGGCGGCCGCACCGGTCCACACGGGCCAGAGGGGCCGCACCTTGCGGCGCGGTGCGGTGGCCTCGCCGTCGGCTTCGAGCATCCGGCGCAGGGCCTCCTGCCGGCGACGGTTGGCCTCGACGGTGCGCTTGGCGGCGAATAGCTCTTGGAGTTCTTTATCTTCCATGGTGTTCATTGTTTTATCATTGTTTTCAGTGCGCTTACGGCGCGCGAGAGGGTGGCGTAGACGTGGGTGCTGCTCATCTGCAGGCGTTGCTGCATCTCCTCGTGGCTCAGCTGGTCGATGTAGCGCAGCTGTATGGCCTGGCGTTGCTTCTCGGGCAGGCGGTCCATCATACGGTCCAGCGCGGCGGCCCGTTCTTCCATGAGGGCGGCTTCGGCCACGGCATCCTCGTCGCTCAGGCTCTCCATCTCGCCCATCTCGTCGAGCGAGAGGGTCTTGCTGCGGCGCAGCAGCGACAGGCAGCGGTATTTGACGGCCTGCATGGCGTAGCCTTCGAGGTTCTGCACCTTCACCAGGCCGGTGCGCTTCTCCCACAGCTCGACGACGGTCTCCTGCACGGCGTCTTCCGCGTCGGTGACGGAGTGAAGCAGTCGTTCGGCCATGACTTGCATGGCGGGTTGCAGGTGCATCAGTGTATCGAGGAAGGTATCCATTGTCCTTTTTTCCGTGTCGTACACTCTAATGACGCATAGGGGTGCCGAATCTTACAAAAAAAAATCAAAAAATTTCGCAACCGACCACCTCGATGCGTCGTGCCATGGCGGCCGACAGGCTGTAGACGGGGTCGGTGGACGAGGGGCGTGACTTGTCGATGCCCATAGGCTGCTGCACGATGCGCAGGCGGCCGTCGTCCAGCGCCGCGGCCAGCGTGCCGCCCCGCCACGCGCGTATCATATTCTCCAGCGAGCCGATGCGGCGCTGCGAGAGGGCGTGGTTGTAGCGGTCGGTATGCAACGGCGAGGCGTAGCCCGTCACCGTGAGCTCCACCCGGCGCCCGTCGGCCAGCACCTGCCGCAGGTGCTCCAGCAACCCGAGCATGCGGTCGTAGTGCCCCACCACGCAGCTGTCGAAGAACTGCTGCATGGCGGCCGAGTCGGCGGCCGTCGGCTGGTGGGCCATGTACTGGCTGCGCAGCAGGGCATAGCGCAGCTGGCAGTCGGCATAGTCGGCCGCCGTGGCGGTGTCGTGGCTCCCCGGGTCGGGGTCGTCGTTGTGGAAGTAGAGGGGCAACGGGAAGTGGGTAGTGGGTAGTGGATAGTGTGTAGTGGGTAGTGTATCGGGTGCAGGTGGCTCTGGTGCTACCCACTGCCCACTATCCACTACCCACTTGTATAGGTCGTTGCAGCACATCGAGTCGCTGAGGAAGTAGCTGTCCTTGCGGTTGGAGCTGAGGTAGCCGGCGATGGGGATGCCGCTGGCCGCGTCGTGCGCGGCGATGGTGAAGTAGAGGTCGTTCTGTTCGCTGTTGAGGCATCCGCACACCGCCTCGGCCTGCTGCCAGGTGTTGCGCCCGCCCACGGCACAATAGATGTCAAAGCCCCCTTTGCCGCCCGCACGGTCGCTGCTGAAATAGAGCACGCCGTTCAGCTGGTCGTAGAACGGGGTCATCTCGTCGCTGGCGCTGTTCACCTGCGGTCCCAGGTTGACAGGCTCGGAGGCGACCCCGTCGCGCACCAGCGCATACCATATATCCATGCCGCCCATGCCCCCCGGCCGGTCGCTGACGAAGTAGAGGATGGCCGTCGTGTCGTCCAGCCGCCCCACGGCGGGGTGGGTGGCGGTGTACTGCTTGTCGTTCACGGGACCGCGCAGGCGCTGCGGCTTCTCCCATCCGCGCCGCTTCAGGCCGCGGGCCCACCAGATGTCGCACCGCAGGGTCTCCACGTCGCCACGCGTGAAGTAGGCGTCGCGGTTCGCTGGGTCGATGGCTAGGTTGCCCGTGTGGTCGCGCTTGCCGTTGAAACCCCAGCGGCAGGGCTTGGGGCGCGCCAGCTTGCCGCTCTTGGCTATGCGCACCTGATAGAGCTGCATCAGGGCGTCGCTGTAGTCGAAGGTGCTCCCTTTCGATACCTTGGGCGGCATGGCCGAGTAGACCAGCACCGTGTCGCCCAGCTGCAAGGCCCCCGTCTCGCTGCCCGAGGTGTTGTAGGGCTTCTCCAGGTGGGTCACCTTGTATTGGGCTTGGAGCGAGTGGAAAGAGAAAAGAGGAAGGTGAAAGACCATGCTGACGCAAACCAGCATGACCACCTTCCTTGTCTTTCCGTTCATCCTTCTCATCTCCATCAGAATATGGGGCACGGCATGGCCTTGTGTTTCTTGTCTTTCTTGCCAATCATGTAGAGTACGCCGAGCTCGAAGGCGCCGAGGGTGTGGCTGGCCTCGGCCAGGCGCGAGAGGTTGGCGTCGTAGCTGAAGGCGAAGGTCCACTCGTGCCACAGCACGGCCAGGTTGATGCTGGCGGCGTCGGCATGGCGGCCTGTAACGCCGGCGCTGAGCACCAGGTAGTCGCGCGGCCGCTCGTTGAGATACCACCGCACGTCGCACCCGTAGACCAGTTCGCTGTAGGCCCCTTGGTGTTGGAATCCCACCACCGGCAGCAGGCCCAGCCGCGGCCAGCCGCGCCATTCGCCGCGGGCATAGAGGTTCCACCGCCGTGCCAGCCGCGAGTCGCCGGTCTCCAGATAGCTCACGTCGGGCTCGTTGATGTTGCGCATCGAGAAGCCCGCCTTGGTGTAGAGGGTCTCGCTCCACTGGCAGAACCAGGCCACGCCGGCCCCCAAGGTGGGGTAGAAGGCGTGGGTCGACGTGAAGTGCTCTTCGGTCTCGGGCAACGCTATGTTGTCGGGATTGAACCCAACCTGCCCGATGCCGCCCTCCACGCCCAGGGAGACTAGGTTGCTGCCGTCGCCCAGGGCCTGGAAGTAGGAGGCGATGGCGCTGGTGGTGGTGGCGCCGTAGTCAAGCGAGCCGGCGCGGTCGCCCGTGAGCCACAGGCCTGCGCTCAGCCCGTTGCGGTTGCGCGTGCTGCGCATCAGGCCCACCTCGGCCGTGGCCGTGAGGGTCTGGAACGGGGTGCTCACCGACGCCCACTGGTTGCGGTAGACCACGCCGAAGCGCCCCGTGCCGTCGAAGAAACCGCTGTAGGCGGGGTTGAACAGCAGCGGGTCCAGGTCGAGCATCGAGAAGTGGATGTCCTGCGCCTTCAGCGAATTGAATATTGAAAATTGAAAAATGAAAAACAGGCTGGCGCAAAACACTAGCCGGAGGGTTTTTCGTGATATGATAATTTCAATTTTCAATTTTCAATTTGATCGGGTATAGGGGGGCAGGCTGATGTCGGCGAACTCGCCGCGCTGGTATTTGAAATAGGCCGCGATGCCCACCATGGCGGCATTGTCGGTGCAGAACTGGAACGGCGGGACGAGGGCCTGCCAGTGGTGCTTGTGGCAGATGCGCTGCAACTCGCTGCGCAGGTAGCTGTTGGCGCTCACGCCGCCGGCGATGGCCACCTGGCGCACGTGGTGGTCCAGGGCGGCGCGCTCCACCTTCTTCAGCAGGAAGCTGACGATGGTCTTCTGGATAGAGGCGCAGAGGTCGGCCTTGTGCCGCTCGATGAAGTCGGGCTCCTCCTTCAGCCGGTCGCGCAGGAAGTAGAGGAACGACGTCTTGATGCCGCTGAACGAGTAGTTGTAGCCCTCGATGTGGGGGGTGGCGAAGTGGAAGGCGTCGGCATCGCCCTCCTTGGCCAGCCGGTCGATGACGGGGCCGCCGGGATAGCCGAGGTCCATAATCTTGGCCGCCTTGTCGATGGCCTCGCCCGCCGCGTCGTCGATGGTGGTGCCGAGGCACTCGATGTCGAAATGGTCGCGCAGCAGCAGTATCTGTGTGTGGCCTCCGCTCACCAGCAGGCAGATGAATGGGAATTGCGGCCTCACCCCCAGCCCCTCTCCGATTGGAGAGGGGAGTGGATTGCCGGTACTATCTGCCCCCCTCTCCAATCGGAGAGGGGTAAGGGGGTGAGGCTGTATAAAGTGGCTCAGCACGTGCGCCTGCAGGTGGTTCACCTCGATGAGGGGGACGCCCAGGGCCGTGGCGAAACTCTTGGCAAAGCTCACACCCACCAGCAGCGAGCCCAGCAGGCCCGGGCCGCGGGTGAAGCCCACCGCGTCGATGTCCTCCTTGCCGATGCCCGCCTGGCGGATGGCGGCGTCGACCACGGGAATGATATTCTGTTGGTGCGCGCGCGAGGCCAACTCGGGCACCACGCCACCATATTGCTCGTGAACCTTCTGGCTCGCAATGACATTGGAGAGCAGGCAGTCGTCGCGCAGCACCGCTGCCGACGTGTCGTCGCAACTGGATTCTATAGCTAGGATTGTAGTCATAATCGGCTGCAAAATTACACAATTTTTTTCAATTGCACGCCATCGAAGTGGAAAATGCCCCCGACCACCCCCATTTCTACCCCCTCCATTCCCCCTACATCCTCCGCCATTTTAACGGTAGTATTACGGTAGTATTACGGTAGTATTACGCTTTTAAAGCGTAATACTACCGTAATACTACCGTAATACTACCGTTAAAATGGCGGAGGTGACGGGGAGGAGGACGAGCGGCGGGAAGGGGTGTTGTAAATGTTAAAAATGATTTTTTTCTTGGCTGTTTGGAAAAATTAACTTATCTTTGCATTTGGAATATTTGAGGAAAACGTCAGTTAATTTTTAAATAACACATTAAAAACCAACACAAAATGAAGAAAATCATCATCGCAATCGTCGCCGTTTTTGCCATGAGCACTGCGGCCAACGCACAGCTTTCCGGTATTGGTGTCCGCCTCGGTGGCGGCCAGGGTTACGGTGCCGAGCTCTCCACCCTGTGGAACTTCGGCAACCGCGTGGAAATCGACCTCGGCTACAGCAGTGGCGACCACCACACCGACTTCTCGCTGACTGGCATCTACCAGTGGCAGGGTGAAATCGGCAGCGGCTTCGGCTGGTTCGCCGGTGTCGGTGCCCGCGTGGCCTACTGGAGCTGGGAGAACGGCTACGGTGACAGCGACAGCGACGTGGCCCTTGGTCTGGCCGGTCAGCTTGGTCTGGAGTATCAGTTCAGCGCCATCCCCATTCAGCTGAGCCTCGACATCCGTCCTTGCTTCTACCTGATTCCCGAGACCAACTTCCACTGGGGTGACATCGCCCTCGGTATCCGCTACACCTTCTAATAACAGGTAGCGATTAGTTGACAGAGACACGGTTGCTCGTCCCATTGCGGAAGGGCAACCGTTTCCTTATCATTCTTTCCTGTCGCCCCCTGCCGAAGGCAGGGCCTTTCAGTAACCCCACACGGAAGTGTGGGGACCCAGATATGAGATGCTAACATTATTGACGTGACTGCCCCACACTCCCGTGTGGGGTTACTCAGAGGGTCGCCCATTCTGGGCGGCATGTTTCGCCAAGGAACGAAACTTTTTTTTGCCATATCTGGAAAAGTGTGTATCTTTGCACTTTAAAAAAGATAATATATTATGAAGTATTCTATTGGAGTTGATATGGGTGGCACCAACACCGACATGGGGCTGGTGACCGAGAACGGCAACATTGTGCAGCGTCGGAACATACCGACCAACGCCTATACCGAGTTGGAACCCTACGTGCGCGACATGATGCGCGAGATAGAGTCCATGGTGGCCGACCAGTCGGCCATCGACGGCATGACGGTGCAGCTGGAAGGCATCGGTATCGGCGCCCCCAACGGTAATTTCTACACCGGCTGTGTGGATAATGCCCCCAACCTCACCATCAAGGGCAACCTCAATTTCGAGAAGGAGATACACAAGTACCGCGACGTGCCGGTGGTGCTCAGCAACGACGCCAATGCGGCGGCCTACGGCGAGTATGTCTATGGCGGCGCGCGGGGTATGAAGCACTTCATCATGTTCACGCTGGGTACCGGCGTGGGCAGCGGCATCGTCGTCGACGGCCGGCTGGTGCACGGCTCCACCGGCGCCGCCGGCGAGCTGGGCCACGCCATCCTCTACCAGCATGGCCGCAAGTGCTCCTGCGGCCGCGAGGGCTGCCTGGAGACCTACACCTCGGCCCGCGGCATCGTGCAGACCTATTGCGAGCTGAAGGATATCCCCGTCAGTCCTGACATCACCAGCAAGATGATAGGCGAGCTGGCCCACCAGGGCGACCCCGTAGCCTTGAAGACGTGGGAGGTGGTGGGTGACCAGCTGGGTCTGGCCATGGCCAACGCCGTCACCTTCTCGGCCCCCGAGGCCATCTTCCTCATGGGTGGCCCGGCACAGGTGGGCGAGCCGCTGCTGCGTCCGCTGCGTGCCGCCTTCGACAAGTACCTGCTCAATATCTTCAGCGGCACCTGCCAGATACGCATGAGCGAGCTGCGTGCCAACGAGGTGGCCATCCTCGGCGCAGCGGCTCTGTTGAAAATGAAACAATGATTAGAATAAATCTCAATCAGGACTAAAAGAATATCTGATGGTTCTTTTAGTTCTGATTGAGAAAAAAAGAATATGAAGCAACAGGTTCTTTTGATAATGTCGGTGGTGTTGCTTGTAGGTTGCGGCAACAAGTCCCTCACGTCGTATGTCAACCCCATGGTGGGTACCGACGGCCACGGCCACACGTTCCCGGGTGCCATCGTGCCCTTCGGCCAGATACAGCCCGGCCCCGACACACGCCTCAGTGGGTGGGACGGCTGCAGCGGCTACCACTACTCGGACGACACCATCTTCGGCTTCAGCCACACCCACCTCAGCGGCACGGGCTGCGAGGACTATGGCGACGTGCTGCTGATGCCCATCGACGAGCAGGAGATGCGTGAGGTGCGCTTCGGCAGCGCCATGCGTGAGGGCTACAAGCACCACTTCCAGCACAAGAACGAGACGGCCCGGGCGGGCTACTACAAGGTGATGCTCGACGACGGGGGGCTGCCCTGCACCATCGTGGAGCTGACGGCCGACCGCCGTGTGGCCTATCACCGCTACACCTATGTGCAGGACCAGCACAACAGCTTCGTCATCGACCTGCGCCACCGCGACGTGCTGCTCGACGGCAACATACGCCTCACCGACGACGGCCTCCTGGTGGGCTACCGCCACAGCTCGGCCTGGAACCCCGACCAGCGGCTCTACTTCGCCATCCGCAGCAACGTGCCTTTCGAGCGCGTGGTGGTCAGCGACGACTCGTCGCAGGCCTTCGTCCAGTTCGCCACTGCCAAGCAGGCCGAGCTGCAGGTGGCCATCAGTGGGGTGGATATCAACGGCGCCATAGGCAACCTGATTACGGCCAGGTATAAGGACTTCGAGAGTGCCCGTCAGGCCGCCGACCGCACATGGGAAGAGGCGTTGGCCAAGTTGAGGGTGGATGACGGCAACACGGAGCAGAAGCGCTGCTTCTACACGGCCCTCTACCACTGCATGACCTCGCCCTACCTGTGGAGCGACGAGGACGGCCGCTACCGCGGTACCGACAACCAGATACATGTCGCCGACGAGGGTAGGGAGGTGTACACCGTCTTCTCGCTGTGGGACACCTACCGCGCCCTGCACCCCCTGCTGACGCAGATAGAGCCCGAGCGCACGGTCGACTTCGTCTACAGCGCCATGAAGCAGTACGAGCAGGGCGGTGAGCTGCCCATGTGGGAGCTGGCGGCGCACGAGACCCACTGCATGATTGGCTACCACGCCGCGCCGATGCTGCTCGAGGCCTACAACTACCTGCACGAGGAGGACGGTACTATCGCCGGCTACACGTCCCAGCAGCTGCTCGAGGCCATGGTGGCCACCAGCAACCGCACCCCCGAGCACCGCGCCTATGCCGCGCAGGGTTATCTCTCGTCCGAGATTGACAATGAGAGCGTCAGTAAGACTCTGGAATATGCCTACGACGACTGGTGCATTGCCCAGATGGCCACCATTGCCGGCGATACCGCCACGGCCCGCACCTACTGGGTTCGCAGCCAGAGCTGGCAGAACGTCATCGACAGCAACGGCTTTGCCCACGCCCGTCGCAACGGCGGTTGGGTGACGCCCTTCGACCCCACCGAGGTGAACAACCACTTCACCGAGGCCAACTCGTGGCAGTACAGCACCTATGTGCCGCACGACATCGACGCCTGGGTGGAACGTCTCGGCGGCAAGGAGAACGCCTTGGCCTTCCTCGACAGCCTCTTCGAGGGGAAGAACGCTTTGAGCGGCCGCGACCAGGTCGACGTCACCGGCCTCATTGGCATGTATGCCCACGGCAACGAGCCGAGCCACCATGCCGCCTGGCTCTACACCTATCTGGGTCAGCCCAAGAAGACGCAGAAGTATGTGCACTATATCCTCGACCACTTCTATACCAGCCAGCCCGACGGCCTCTGCGGCAACGAGGACTGCGGCCAGATGAGCGCCTGGTATGTGCTGGCCTCGCTGGGCATGTATGAGATATGCCCCGGCAGCGGCATCTGGGTGCGCACCGAACCTATCTTTGAAAACGACCTCGACTGGGCATTGGCTTCCGACCCGCTTGGCGAGCCGCTCTGCTGCCCCGACTCGCTGCGCATCACCCCCTGCCCAGTCTTCGCCGACTGGCGTATGCAGAGCTCACGCGACAAGGTGACCGACACCACTGCCCAGTGGGAGGGCCGCCTGCGGTCGCAGACGGTGCGCCACGTGGAGGTGAAAACCTCGACCGACAAGCACGTTACCTACCAGACGCAGCCCGCGCCACAGTACACCGAGAACGGTCCCGAGGGCATGGTGGATAACATCCGCGGCACGGCCAACTACCGCATCGGTGGCTGGCAGGGCTGGCAGGGCGACATGGTTGCCACCGTGGAATTGGATAAGGAACAGACCATCCACTACGTGGGCCTCGACTGCCTGGAGCACATGCGTTCGTGGATATTCTTCCCAAGCGACGTGCTCTTCGAGTACAGCCTCGACGGGCAGCAGTGGCAGCGTATGAGCGAGGTGAGCACCACCCAGTTCCCCACCGAGCACTACCGCCAGGAGGAGAGCGTCACCCATATCTTCAGCGCCGAGCGTACCGTCCGTGCCAAGTATATCCGTGTGACGGCCACCAACTTTGGCAAGCTGCCCGACTGGCATGTCAGCGCTGGCGAGCAGGCTTGGCTGTTTGCAGATGAAATAATAATTAAGTGATATGAAAAAGAAATATTTGCTACCGCTTTCGGCTATTGTCGCACTGGCTTTTGTCTCGTGCGACTCCAAGCTGTGCTACTGCTACGAGAGCACCTCACAGGGAGTGTATGAGAGCGAGGTGTACACCAACACCGATTCGCCCTGCAATGCCATGTCTACTTCCACACGTGGATGTGTGGAGAGCAATGAGCGAATGCCTGTAGGCGACATCGCTTACAAGTAACAGTCTAGAGAATCAGGATGACGTTCGATACCGGCCGCTGTCCTTCGTGGTCGTAGCGGTGGTTGTCGGAGGGATAGTTGACCACCCCTTCGTGGGGTCGGTCATGGATGTACATGGTGGTGCTGCCGCCGCCGTCAAGGTTGATGGCCTCCTGGCACCCCAGCCACCGCATCACCCGTTGCAGCTCCGGCAGCGTCAATCCTTCTGCTTGATGCTTGAACCGCCCGTCGACCGCCACCAGCAGGGTGGTCCCGTCGGGTTTCAACCCCAGGGCGGTACGGTTATGGCGTTTGGTGACAAAGGAGCGGTCGTCGCGCTGAGGGGTGGCCTGCCCGTCCACCAGCAGCATCGGCCCCGCCGTCATCACGTTGCTGTCGGTCAGGGCGTCTTCCCACATCCGGTTGCTGTCGGGGACCACCAGGCGTGCGCGCCCTTCATGTAGGGCGATGCTGGCATACTGGTAGTATTTGCGGTTCACCGAGTCGGTTTTGCCGGGCGTGTTCTCTCCCAGCGGGGTGCCGTTGATGCGCAGGTAGCAGATGGGGTGACCGTAGTCCATGTCGAAGAATGACCCGTTGACGGCAGCGTATGCGTTGTTCCGGCTGGCAAGCTCCGACACCACGGTCAGCACGCTGTCGTGGGCGAAGGCGAGCTTCCTGTGTGAGCGGGCCGGTATCTCGATGACGCACAGGTGCTGGGCCGAGCAGAAGAGTTCCCCTTCGCCGAACTGGTACCGCTTCAGGTAGAACCCTTCCAGCGTGTCGATGCTCCACTCGGCGGTGGCGACACGCAGCGAGTCGACACTGTAGTCCACCTGTGCGTGGCAACCTGTCAGGCAAGCAAGGAGGGTGAGTGTGATGAATATTCTCTTCATGCGTCAGTTTTTCTCGGCAAAACGTTGGGTCACCTCGGCGGCATAACTCTTCGAGACGGGGATGTCGTCCACGCCCTCGCAGTCCATCTCGGCATAGAGCCCGTCGGCGGTCTTGCGCAGCAGTTTCACCTTATCCAGGTTGATGTAGTAGCTGCGGTGGCAACGGACCAGCGGCCCGCCGCTGCAGAGGTTCTCGATGCCTTTCAGCGTGTTGCGCAGGCTGTAGCGCATCAGGCGGTTGCCGCCGATATAAAGGATGGTGACGTAATTGCCCGCCCCTTCGATGCTGACCACCATGTCGCTGCTGACCACCAGCCTGACGGTCGCCTTGTCGTCGGCAAAGCGGAGTATGTTCTTGTCGGCCTTCTCCTGTCCTTGCCGCAGCCGCACAATGGTGCGCTGTGCCTCGGCAATGCGTATGTCGCGGTCCATCCGCTCGGACAGCAGCCAGTAGAAGGTATAGGGGTAGATGGCTACCGAGACATAGACGAGCAACACCAGCGGCAGGTTCTCAAGGTAGCCAAGGTGCAGATGGAGCGAGAGGAAGAGGTGGATAAAGAGTGCCGTGGCGATGACTTCACCCAGTTGCCACAGCAGGTATTCGCCCTCCCCAAGGCGGGCCGTGCGGGTGAGCAGGAGCAGCAGTGTGCGCGACAGCGCCGTCACGCCCAGGATGATGGCACACGTCACCGGCAGGCACAAGGCCTGGTGGCGGTACCAGAGCAGGATGACGGTACCCATCTCGCCCATGTCGCTCAGGCTCGTGGCTTCTTCGCTGATTCCATAGTTGGGAGTGTAGATGATGGTGAAGAACATCACGAACAGCGTCAGCCCTGCAACGAACATGATGTTGCTCCTCAGCGAGTATATCGTCTTCGGTATCTTCATTTATTTCTTTTTAGGTTTCAATTTGAAGAGTTCACCCCAGTGGTCGAAGTCTTTCGTGAGTTTCAGCCCCACGCCCTGCTTGTACGGCAGGTCCATGCGGGTATAGTCGTTGGTGTTGGTGCGGTTATAGGCAAAGAGGTGGACGAGCGGGCTGAGCCTGTAGCCTACGAGAGCGTCGATGATGGCGCTTCCCGCGTCGCTGGTCTGCAGCTCGCGGCTTTCGCCGCCATAGCCCAGCGTGCTCTCCAGGTACCAGCGTCCCCAGTCTTTGCTGATGTTCACATCCACCTGGTCTTTGGTGAGCTCGTTGCCCATCTTGTAGTCCACGCCGATGTCGATGCCCGTCATGTCAGACAGGATGCTGTTCAGCGCACTGATGCTTCCCGAGGTGGCTATGTTGCCACCCACCGACGTGCTGTTGGCGTTGTAGAAGTGACCCATGGCCAGCAGGGAGAGGGTCTGGTTCAGCATGTCGCGCTCGCTGTTGCGGTCGATGAAGGCGAACACCTCCTCCTCGACGCTCGGGTCGGCATTGGGCAGGCGTATGTCGAAGCCGATGGTAGGCTCCTGCAGGGTGCCGGCAATGGCTATCACGTTCTCCACCTGGATGTATTTCTGCGAGCCGCCCACGTCGGTCATTCCACCCGTGAGGGTCGACAGATTGACACGCTGCGAGTACACGGCCTGCAGGTCGAAGCGGGCATCGGGCAGCGAGCCCTGGAAATTCAGGTTGCTGCCGCTCTCGATGGTGAACTCCTTCGAGATGAGCGAGAGGGCGCTGAACTTCATCGTCCCCGAGGTGAACTCGTAGTTGCCCAGCACCTGGGGACCGTCCGACCCCGCTAGGGTCAGGTGCAGGTCGCCGGTGCCGTTGGCACTCACCGTGGCTCCTATCTCGGAGAAGTCCATCGGCAGGTTGAGCTGCACGTCGGGCGTGATGGCGAGGTCCAGCTCCAGGTTCATCTTCTGCTCCTTGCGGGGCGCGCTTTGGCGGCTTGTCGCCACGGGCTGCTCGCTGGTGAAGTGTATGTAGTTCTGCGCCTTCACGTGCCGCTGGTCGTTCACCGGCACCGTCAGGATGCATCCGGGGGTGGTGCGGGCGCTGACGTTCACGGCCAGCCGGTCGACAGGACCCCGCACCGTCCCCTCGGCCGAGGCCAGCACCGTGCCGTAGAAGTCGTCACCGCCGCGGCGGTCCAGCACCAGCAGGTTGTCGGTGTGCATCGCCAGGTCGAGCCGCACGTCGCTCAGGTCCTCATAGGCGATGGTGCCGTCCACATAGGCCGTGTTGCCCCGCGGGTCGCGCACTCGGAAGTCGTCGAGCACCACCTGCTTTTGGGTGAACCGGAGGCTGTCGTTGAAGTAGTAGGTGACGTTGGTCATATCCACCTGCAAGGCGCCGTCCTCCACCAAGGCCTCGCCCACGATGACCGGCCGCGACAGGGTGCCGGCCACGTCGAACGTGCCGTGCAGCCGCCCCTCGAAGCGGCTCGAGAAGCTGCTCAGCAGGGGGGCTATCAGGGCCAGCTCCAGACTATCGAAACCAACGTTGAAGTTCATCTCCGCGTTGTCGCTCCCCAGCGCCACCCATCCGTCGGCGTCCACCTGGTTGCCGGCCAGCTGCAGGTTCAGTATGTTCAGCTCCGCGTTCCAGTTGCTCCGCAGCTTCACATTGCCCAGTGGCTGACGGTTCACCACACAGCTGTCAATCTGTAGGTTGGCGTTGAAGAAGGGAGTCTCGTTGAGGCCGTAGAGCGAGAAGAGGCCGTCAATGTCGCCGCTGAGGCTCACGGGGCTGTCTTGCAGCACTATCTCGGTGAGGCCGCCCAGGGCAAAGTGTTTGAAGGTCAGCTCCAGCAGGTCGTCCGCCTCTTGTTGCAGGCTCAGGCGTGCGTCGACCGACTGCCGGTCGCTGTGCACCGTGATGCCGTCGCCGTTCAGCCTCAGCCTGCCGTCGGCATTCTGCACGCTCAGGTTCGCCACCTGCAGCTCCCACGGCGTGCCGCCGATGGTGAAACCCGGCTTGAGCACGTCGATGCGCCCCTCCTGCAGGCGCAGCTCCACGTCGCCCTGCGACGGGGCGTCCTCGTAGCCCCAGGCCAGCTCCAGCAGGCTGCGGGTCGGATTGCTCGTCAGCTGCAGGTCGGCCCGTTGCAGCAGCTCCACGCTGCCGATGTTCACCTCCTGCGACAGCAGGCGCATCACATAGTCCGTACCCTCCTTGCGGCTGTCGAGGCCCACATCGCCCAGCAGGGCCGGACCCAGGCGTATCGAGTCGCTCCGCAGCACCAGCTTCATCTGCTCCGAGCTGTTGTAGCTGCCGGTCAGGCGCGTGTTGCGCGCTATCGTCAGCCCGTCGCTCAGGGCCGACAGGAAGCGGCCGTCGTCCCGCCACAGCAGGTGCAGCTGCAGGTTGCTCTGCTTGAGTTCTTCCAGCTCCTCCTCGGTCAGGCTGTCGGCGGGGAAGAGGTCGGCCGGCAGCATCTCGGCACCCATCTGGCGCACGATGAGGGGCAGGTCGGCATAGTCGAAGCGCCCGTCGACCGACAGGTCCACCGCATCGCTCCGCAGGCGCAGCTCCTTGAAGCCCTCGCGGGCGTCGGCACTCACCGCCAGACGGTCCATCTGCAACGGCCCCAGCCGTGTGCCGTGCAGCGCCACGCCGCCCTGCATCGTCTCCAGGTCGTAGCCCTCGTATTCCATCTCCACCGAGGTCTTCAACTCTCCGTACTTCTCGGGGAGCAGGTTGAGGGCCAGGGTGTTCAGTTGTTCAATATCCACCAGGCAGTGGGCCCGCTTCAGCGAGTCGCCCAGGTCGAAGTCGGCCTGCAGGGTCAACAGGGCCAGGCTGTCGGTCGACTCTATGTTCACGCTGCCGGCGCCGCCCTCCACCTTGCAGGCCAGGTCGATGGGTGCCAGCCGTTGGCCGCGCACCACGCTGTTCATCAGCTGCCCCTCCACGGTGCCGTAGAGGGTGGTGAGGTCCTTCGGGTCGCCGATGTCGCCCACGGCGCTCAGCGCGAAGCCCGTGTGGGTCAGCCAGTCGCTGTGCAGCAGCCTGAGACCCATCCCGTGGCTGCCCACCTCGGCGTTGAAGTGCATGCCGCCCGAGGCGATAGGGGAGAGGAGCGCGTCGGCGTGCAGGTTGCCAAGGCCGCTGTTCAGGTTCAGGTTGGCCGTCGTCAAAGTATGCAGGCCTCCGCGCAGACGACCGCACAGGTCGATATAGTCCACCTGCCGCGCCAGCGACAGGATGCCGGGCTCGATGTGTAGCAGTGTGGTCAGCGGCTCCAGGTCGTCGAGGTTGGTCCACAGGCGCTCGATGTCGACATCCACCGTGGCCGTGTCGGGATGCGAGATGTCCGTCAGGTTGCCGGCCACCAGCAGGCCCGACTGTTCGCCCCAGTATAGCGACATCCTTGTCTGCATGTCGTTGATGGTGCCTTTCATGTAGCCCACGGCCTCCACCTGCGTCTCGGCGCCCCACAGCCACGGCGCCCAGTAGGCCGCGTCGCCCAGCGCCACCGTGGTGCCTTCCTTCAGCCTGATGTCGTGCCGCACGCTGTCGCAGTAGTTGCCCGAGAACCAGTGGCGATACAGCATCTCCACATCGGCCCTCACCGTGGTGCGCTCGGTGCGCAACTCGAAGTCGGTCACCGTGATGTCGTCGCGCCCCACATGCACGTTGCCTTCTATCTGGTTCACCTTGAAGCCGCTCCGCTCCTCGGCGGTCATCTTCACCAGGCGGCAGGTCACGTCGTCGTTCACCACGTGGATGTCCTTGATGCGGCTCACGATGTCGACAAACTCCATGTGCGCTATCGACACGCCGTAGGGGAACGTCATGGCCGGTATCTCGGGCAGGTCCATCTTGTAGTGCACGTGGTTCAGCGTCAGCGTCCCCACGTCGACCGTGAACGGCCCGTGCTTCTTGCGCTCCTTGGGCTTGTCGCTCGCATAGTGCTCGAAAATGTAGTGCATGTTAATCCTGTTCCGGTCGGCCACGCTGTCGTGGCGTATGGCCAGGTGGTAGTAGCCGTTGCGCATGTACACACGGTCCAGCGACAGGTGCCGCTCCTCGTAGGGGAACCGCTTGAAGTGCACGCTCAGCCGCTCCACGTCGAAGATGGTGTCGTTGTCGGGCGATACAAGCAGGAAGTTGTTCAGCACCAGGTGGTCCCACGGCATGGCATGCAGCGCCCCTATCTTCACCGTGCCGCCCCATTCGCGCGACAGGCGGTGCCCCGCCGCCGTGCCCAGGTACGACTGCACCAGCGAATAGTTCAGCAGCGCCACCGCCACATACACCGTCAGCAGCAGCCCCGCCAATACGCGCCACAGTATCTTCCATGCCGTTCTCATCGCAACCTCATAAACGCCGCAAAACCTATTTTATTATTTAGGGAAGAAAATAAAATCCCGTCACAACGGCACCTCCTCCAATCCCCCCTCTCCACTCGGCGATGGGCTGGGGGAGTGGCTCCCCGAAGAGCTGGGGGTGAGGCCATTGGGGGAGATATTGTTGAGGCTGAGGTATTCACTCCCCTCTCCAATCGGAGAGGGGCTGGGGGTGAGGCTTGTGAGGCTGTCCGGGCTGTCCGGGCTGTCGAGGCTTTCGGGGGTGAGACTTCCATACCCAATATATACACTCTCCGACCACCGCCCCTGCTGGTCCTGCACCAGGCCCCACAGGTGCACCTCCTTGCCGGCATACATCTGCGGCAGCACCACGCTCACTTTCTGCGTGTGGCGATACACCGGCGCCGCCAGGTAACCGTTCTGTACCTCAGGGCAGTAGACATACAGATACACCTTGTCGTGCGCGTCCGCCCTCACGTGCAGCGGGTTCTTTTCGAATGCTATCGTCAGCACCGTCTCCTCCGTCACCTCGGGCACACCGAAGGCCACCGGTGCCACCGGCCCCGTCGAGAGGCGCAGCGCGCCCCAGTCGACCGCCAGCTGCTCCTCGCTCCACGCGAAGGCATGCTGGTTCTCGCGTATGAAGTAGTTGCACGGCGTCAGCCCCTCGGCCAGCGACAGCTCGTCGAACGTCTCGCGCAGCACCCAGTTCAGCCGCGACGCCAGCTGCACCTCCTCCTTGAACATCATGCGGTGCGCCTGCTGGCGCTCCGTGCGCGGATTGCGCACCATCCGCGGATTGCTCCGCATGCACCACCGGCCACGCCACTGGTAGCCCACCACCGGACCCACCGAACCGCTGAATCCGCCCGTAATTCCTTGTACAATCTTAGCCATATTCCTGCTTTTTTCAATTCATAATCCACCTACTCTAACGTCACTTTCTCCTGATTATTGCCTACCGCCGAAAATTTTCATCAAGCGTGCATCAGGAGTTCATAAAGAGTTAGGTAAGAGTTGACCTTGCGAGACCCTTGTTTCCAGCCCGTTGCAACCGCCCGCCCACGGCTGTCGATTGCCGTCCTTTCAGGGTTTTCGGTGAATTGCGGATAATCATTAATGGTAAATTCGTGGGCATTCGTGTTTTAATATTTTTTTTCATGCATCTATGCTTAAATCAAAAATTTTTATGTAAATTTGCGCTTTATTTATCAGTGTGACTATCGCGGTAAGATTTTAAAAACCAATATAATATTCATCATTTAAAATTACAACAGTATGAGCGGTTTCTTTGGAGTGGTCTCCGAACGTCCCTGTATCACCGATTTGTTCTACGGAACGGATTATCATTCGCATTTGGGCACCAAGCGTGCCGGCATGGCTACCTTCGACGGTATGCAAGCCCACCAGAACATCCACAATATCCAGAACTCGCACTTCCGCCCCAAGTTCTCGAAGGACCTGGGCGAGATGACGGGCAATGTGGGTATCGGCGTCATCAGCGACACCGAGGCGCAGCCGGTAATGGTCAACTCGCACCTCGGGCGCTTCGCTATCGCCACGGTGTCGAAAATCAACAATGTGGCCGAGCTTGAGGCCGACTGTCTGGCCAAGCACCAGCAGTTCACCGACCTCTCCATCGGCCGCACCAACCCCACCGAGCTGGTGGCGCTGCTCATCTCGCAGGGCAAGGACTTTGTGGACGGCATCGAGAATGTCTACAACAACGTGAAGGGTAGCTGCACCATGCTCATCCTCACGCCCGACGGCATCATCGCCGCCCGCGACCGCTACGGCCGCACCCCCATCGTCATCGGCCGCCGCGGCAACGACTATGCCGTGGCCAGCGAAAGCCACTCCTATGTCAACCTCGGCTACGAGACCTGCCGCTTCGTGGGTCCCGGCGAGGTGGTCAAGGTCACCGTCGACGGCGGCATCAAGGTGCTGCGGCCCGCCGAGGAGCGCAACCAGATTTGCTCCTTCCTGTGGATTTACTACGGCTACCCCTGCACCGAGTACGAGGGCATCAACACCGAGGAGGTGCGCTACAACCTGGGTCGCCTGATGGGGCAGCGCGACGATGTGCAGGCCGACTTCGTGAGCCCCATCCCCGACAGCGGCATCGGCATGGCCCTGGGCTACTCCAACGGGCGCCAGATTCCCTACAAGCGCGGACTGCTCAAGTACACCCCCACCTGGAGCCGCTCGTTCATGCCCGTCAGCCAGACCGACCGCAACCTGGTGGCCAAGATGAAGCTCATCCCCAGCCGGGCGGTGCTGCAGGGCAAGGATGTGGTGTTCTGCGACGACTCCATCGTCCGCGGCACCCAGCTGCGCGACAATGTGAAGATGCTCTACGACTACGGCGCCAAGAGCGTCCACGTGCGCATCAGCTGCCCGCCGCTGGTCCACGGGTGCACGTTCCTCAACTTCAGCGAGAGCAAGACCGACCGCGAGCTCATCACGCGCCGCGTCATCGAGGAACTGGAAGGCACGCCCGCCGCCAGCCTCGTCCCCGACCGGCTGCGCCGCTACCACGACCACACCTCGCCCGAGTACGGCCGCATGGTCGAGGTCATACGCCAGCATGTGGGCGTCGACACGCTCAAGTTCAACACCATCGACGACATCAGCGAGGCCATCGGCCTGCCCAAGGAGCGCTTCTGCACCCACTGCTTCGATGCTTCGTCGTATGGTGACTAAGATTTAGGAAACACATAACAAACGGAAGATGAAGAAATACCTCCTCGCACTGATGATGGTGCTGCCCCTGACGGCAGCGGCGCAGGTGCCGGCCACGACCCCCACGGTGCTCAGCGTCGCCGAGCTGATGGGCAACTACGGCCTCGACACGGCATGGGTCAACGACACCGCCGCCATGGTACGCTACCTGGACGAGCAGCCGCAGAACTATGTGGAGCTGACCAACCTCTGTGTCACCATCAGGACGCGCGCCCAGAAGGCGCTGGCCTCGATAGAGCACGACTACCAGTTCCGCGACAGCCTCATCTGGCTCGACTCCAACACCATCCTGGCCGACTACCCCATCTATGAGTACCGCCTGCGCAACCTGGCCGACATGATGGGGCGTATGAGTATCAAATACAGCCGCCTGGAGCAACAGCGCATCGAGGCCGAGCGCGAAGCCGCCCGCCGCCGCGCCGAGGAGGAGGCCCGACGCCAGCAGGAGGAACGCAACCGCATTGCCGACGACCTGCGCGGCAGCATCGGCGTGCACGACCGCGCCATCAAGACGGCCTGCGACGCCGTGGGCGTGACCGACAAGAACCGACTCAAAGACCTCAAGGACCTCTACTACAGTTACCTGATGGTCTACAACAAGTACGACCTCTCCGAAGGCAACGCCACCGACGAGAGCATCGCCCGTCTGGACCAGCTCAACTCCTTCCAGAACGACCTGCTGGAGAACGTGCTGGGCAACAACTCGCTGCCCAACCAGATTGACAACTTCAAGAACGTGCTCAAGGTGCGTTGCGAGAAAGAGAACGGCGACGTCTATCGCAGCTACTCCAAGGTGTTCAAGCACACCAAGGTGCCCATCTCGTTCGCCGACATCAAGGAGTATGAGGACTACATCGTCCGCCTCCGCACCATCATCAACGTGCAGCAGCGCTACCTGCACACCCTCGAGCTGCGCGCCACCATCGCGCAGGGGACCGACGCCATCACGTCGCTCTACGGCAAGAAGTATCGCGACAATGCCAACGCCTACAAGGAGGTGCTCAAGGGCGTCAACCAGCTCCCGACGTTCACTACCGATGCCGAGAGCCTCCTCTTCATCCGCTACCTGGAGGACTTCATCGCCGCCCAGCAGCTCTACCTCGACTTCTACCCCGTGATGGAGGATATCTCCCACCGAGCCGACACCATCCTCAGCCACAAGGAGTTCTCCGATGTGGTGTCCGCCTATCGCGACGCGATGCCCTCGCTCAAGCCCATGCCCGGCTTCCGCGACCCCGACGGGGCCGTCGTCTACGACAACCAGCTGGCCGAGGTGACCGCCGTCCAGCAGTGCTATCTCGACGTGATTGAGTTCCGGCAGGCCATCGTCGTCAACGACGACAGCCTCCTGGCAGGCAAGAAGACCGACCGCATCCTCACCAACGGATACAAGCTCCTCCGCAAGCAGACCGACCTGCGGCCCTCCTTCGCCACCGTCGAGCGCGGACGCAGCTTCATCGAGATTCTGCGCAACTACATCGAGATGCAGCAGCTGGGCCTCACCACCCTGCACAAGCTTGAGCGCATCAACGCCAACGACCGCAAGATTAAGGACAAGGACATCCCGTATTCCAACATACGCAAGGCCTACAGCCGCATGCTCAAGGCCTACCAGGGCGTTGACGAGATTACCAATACCGAGGACCTCCGCCGCTACGACCGCCAGTGCGACTATATCCTTGAAATGCAGGAGGCTTTCATCGACACACAGCGTTCCAGTACGGCCGCCGACAGCGACTCGAAACTCAAGAAGGAGAGCAACATAGAGAATATCAAGTTGGTTATTGGACTATAGAGTATTAAGCCGTGACGCCGGAACCTCCCCGGGGCCTTCATTTCCGGACTGGTAAAAAAATATTTTGCCAGTCCGTTTTTTGTTCGTATCTTTGCACTCGCTTTCGAGAGCGAAAGCGTATGCAAGAAAAGCATTGCAATATAGTCCCTTCTTATCGAATTTCGCCAAAGTTCAGTGGGTGGACAGAGCATTTAATGCTTTCGCTTGATTGTGTATGCTGTTCCTATGGCATATCCGTCAGGCGTGAGATATGTTCCCCACGACCCCGTACCCACATAGGTGTTTGGCGATACCTGATAAGAAGACGGACATGAGCACATAACCTCATGCCTTTTCTTTTTGCTATGTTTTTGTTCCGTTGGAGGGTCGGAAAACAACAGTTGCGCCCGACACGTATCAGGGTTCTTGACAATGAAAGTAAGATTACCTATCATGACGGCAATGATGGTGGTTGTGGTACTGTTCGCGACCTCGTGCGAAAAGGAAAGGGGCGGAATGTACCAAGGAGGCAACGGCGCCTCGGGGAAGAAGCTGGTAAAGATAAACCATGTGAGCTACAGAAAAACTTATGTGGATTATAGCCTTCAGCACACCAGTGGCTCATTGGAGTGGGATAGGATGGTATGGTCGGGCAACCAGTTGGTAGACGTCTTTGCCGGAGGATACGAAAACGGCTACCCGATAGAAGAGTCTTATGCTGAGCAATATGTCTACGATGGTGACAACCTTACTGAAATCCGTTATAGTGACGGCGGCTACCAGTATAACTATTATCTGACCTATAGCGGTGGGCATTTGACAGAGATATACAATACCTATGTTGATGGCAGTTACTCTGGATGGTACAGGAAGACCATGACCTACTCGACTGACGGCCACCTGCAGGAAGTAATGTCGTTAAGTAATGAAGGCTACAGCTACAGATATCAGTTTGTGTGGGGTGGTGACAACATTGTCACGGTGCAATGCTATTGTAATGGGTCATTGGACTATAGAGAAAACTATACCTATGACAACAAGAAGTCGGCCTACTCCGAGATGCCTGAATGGTATGCCTTAATGAGAAGTGACTTTGAAATGCTTTCGGCAAACAATGTCATTTTGTGGAATAGAAATGATTCTGACGGCGACAGCTACAGTACCTCCTATGCCTATACCTACGACGGTGACTATCCCGTGAAGTGTGTGCGAACCGACAACGACGACTATAGTTCGTACTACAGCCAAGAGACATACACCACTTACTACGAATATGCCGACGGTACAAAGGAACAGATGCCGACTATCTATTCCCTGACTGTCGACGAAAACAACAGCAGCTATGGCTATGCAACCGGCGGCGGCGAATATGCCGCGGGAAGCACGGCCGTAATCTACGCTGATGCAGGCAATGGTGGCTATTTCCAACAGTGGAGCGACGGCAGCACGCAGAACCCGCGCACCCTCACGGTGAACGGCAATGCCAGTTATGTGGCACAGTTCAGCAGCAACGCAGGCGGGGGTGGCGGCAACTCCGGCACCTACCGCATCACCTTTAACGGAAGCAGTTGGTACGCCAATGCAACGAGATTTTATGATCATACCAGCGACGGTTATATGACGGTGTACGCCTACAAAAACTCTGCTGATGCGGGATTGCAAAACCCAACTAATGACGTCATGGTCTATGGTTGGCTGGAATCGTTCACGGGGTCGTACACGTATAGCGATTATAGCTCCTATATGGTATATCGTGACCCGAACCAGACCTTCACCGTCAGCAGCACACGAGTCCTTGCCACTGGCGACACCATTGCCGCAGGAACCTACTATCGCTATAATGCCATCCCATCATCCTTCTCGGAGACCATCACCGCCATCGACCTCAATACGCTCACCATCAGTGCCACCTGGAGCGAGAAACTATTCGATCTCGAGAACTACATCAACAACAACGGTAACAGCTACGGCACGCAGTACACCCTCAGCGGCACATTGAGTAGCTACCACTTCTCCTGGTATTCCGCCAAGGGCACCCCCTCGGCTTCCGACAGGGTGGATGTACCGGACACCAAGGGTGGCAAGCCACAAGCAAGCCGCATTCGCGACCGCTTTGGTCGCCATCTCTCTCATAGGATACATAATAATAGATAAAACTTTTTTTATATTTATTAAAACATATTCAACAATGAAAAAAGCAACATTCACAATTGCGATGCTCACGCTGCTGAGCTGTGGTGCATTACAGGCCCAGAACACAATCTCGCTTCGATTTGGCGGAATAATGCCCACATCAGACTATGCCGATGTCATGGCCGACTATTCCAATGACGTGCTTCGCTACGGCCTGGTAGACAACGCGAAGAAAGGTGGTGCAGGCATGGGCCTTACTGCCGGTGTGCAGGCCCGGTTCGGAGTAAAAAGTGTCAGTGGCCTCGGAATTATCGTGTCGGGAGACGTGTTCTTTAATTCCACAAATTCGGACGTTTCCGACTATTTTGAGGATTTTGTGGACGATAATGAGAGTTCTACCCGCGAAATCAGTGTCACAACGCCCGTGTATTTCCAAATACCGCTTCTGGTAGGTCTTAATTATACATACGACCTGAAAGACAACATAGCCATTTATGGCGAAGGCGGAATCGGCGCAAACGTCCGTATTCTCACGGATTTTGAATTGTACCAGGCAACGGCCACACAGGAACAAATTAATACGTTGGGATACGACATCGCCACAACGTTTGCGTTCAAGGTCGGCGCTGGCGTGGTTTTCGGTAAGAAATATTCGCTTGGCATCGATTTCTACAATCACGGCACAGCAAAAGCCACCGGAGAAGAGACAAGAGAGGTCAACGGCGTGACACAGTCTGGTACACAGAATTTCAAGGGAGGTAAGATTACCGGAACAAATGTGGCCCTGCGTTTTGGTATTAATTTTTGACGTAATTGTTTAAAGGCTACACCGGGGCGGGTTGCAAAAGCGACCCGCCCCGATATTTTTCTTATTTAACCTATTGTATCGCAGTGCGATATGTCGTTTTTCGTTGTTTTTTCGATTTTTTTGGTCATGCGGAGGCTTTTTCGTGCTCCTCCGTGACGTCGGAGGGACCTTTTGCGCCGCATTTCTGGGGTTGCGCCGGAAAAAAGTTTGTTTTTTTATTGCGGTGATTTACATTGTGATAGATTATATAATAAGTTTTTTTTTGAAAAAATATTTTGCTAGTTTGAAAAAAGGTTGTATCTTTGCATCCGCTTTCGTCGAAAAAACGAGGTGTTGAAAACCTCGGGATGAAAGAGAGAGTAATTTGAAACGGATGAGAAGGAAGAGATAGCGTGTGTCAATCCCTTTATAAAAGGTAAAGGGAGGACACGAAGACGAGTCAAAAGGTAAAGGGAAGAGGAAAGCGGAAGCTATGAATTTTCAATTTTCAGCTTTCAATTTTCGATTTCCGCAAGCAATTCTTACAATGAAGAGTTTGATCCTGGCTCAGGATGAACGCTAGCGGCAGGCTTAACACATGCAAGTCGAGGGGCAGCGCGGGGTAGCAATACCCTGGCGGCGACCGGCGCACGGGTGCGTAACGCGTATGCAACCTGCCCTCAACAGGGGTATAACGGAGGGAAACTTCCACTAATCCCCCATATGGTCAGACCACCGCATGATGGACTGACGAAAGGTTGTTTCTGGTTGAGGATGGGCATGCGTGACATTAGCTAGTTGGCGGGGCAACGGCCCACCAAGGCGACGATGTCTAGGGGAGCTGAGAGGCTTATCCCCCACACTGGTACTGAGACACGGACCAGACTCCTACGGGAGGCAGCAGTGAGGAATATTGGTCAATGGGAGGAATCCTGAACCAGCCATGCCGCGTGGGGGAAGAAGGTCCTATGGGTTGTAAACCCCTTTTACGCCGGAGTAATAAGCAGTTTGCGAACTGCGATGAGAGTACGGCGGGAATAAGCATCGGCTAACTCCGTGCCAGCAGCCGCGGTAATACGGAGGATGCGAGCGTTATCCGGATTTATTGGGTTTAAAGGGTGCGCAGGCGGCGCGCTAAGTCAGCGGTGAAATGTCACGGCTCAACCGTGGCACTGCCGTTGATACTGGTGTGCTGGAGTACGGACGGCGCCGGCGGAATGTGTCATGTAGCGGTGAAATGCTTAGATATGCCACAGAACACCGATCGCGAAGGCAGCTGGCGAGGCCGTTACTGACGCTGAGGCACGAAAGCGTGGGGATCAAACAGGATTAGATACCCTGGTAGTCCACGCAGTAAACGATGAGGACTTGTTGTCGGCGATAGAGTGTCGGTGACAAAGCGAAAGCGATAAGTCCTCCAACTGGGGAGTTCGATCGCAAGGTTGAAACTCAAAGGAATTGACGGG
>JAFURZ010000002.1 GCA_017480785.1 Bacteroidales bacterium | reverse complement strand
CCTCACCACCCACAACCGGCAGGCCGACGCCATCAACCGGCGCCACATGGAGGCCCTCCACGGCGAGAGCCGCACCTTCGAGGCCCTCCTCACGGGCAACTACCCCGAGAAGGCGCTCCCCTGCAACCGCACGCTGGAGGTGAAGGTCGGCGAGCGGGTGATGTTCGTCAAGAACGACAGCAGCGGCGGACACCGCTACTACAACGGCATGCTGGGCACGGTCACAAGCCTCACCCCCGACCCCTCTCCGATTGGAGAGGGGAATGGAGAGCCTCTTATCGAGGTCGTCAGCGACGACGGCGACACCATCGGCGTGGGACACGAGACGTGGGAGAGCCTGCGCTACAGCCTTGACGCCAAGACAGGAGCCATCACGCAGGAGGTGGAGGGCACCTTCAGCCAGTATCCCCTGCAGGCGGCCTGGGCCGTCACCATCCACAAGGCGCAGGGCCTGACCTTCGACCGTGTCGTCATCGACGCCGCCGACGCCTTCGCCTTCGGCCAGGTCTACGTAGCCCTCAGCCGCTGCCGCACCCTCGAGGGGCTCACCCTCTCCACACCCCTCGGCGCCGGCGTGGCCTTCAACGATAGCGCGGTGACGCAGTTCGTCGACCGGCAGCCCTCCTTCGAGCAGACCGCCCAGGCGGCCGGCGCCTACGAGCAGCAATACCGGCTGGAGAAGCTCATGGAGCTCTTCGGCATCGACGACCTCGTGCACCTGGCCGAGCGGCTGGCCGTCCCCTACGCCAAGCTGCGCAACCTCTACCCCGCCAACGTGGAGCGCCTGCAGCAGGTGGAGCAGTCGCTGGCCGAGCTGCAGGGCGTCAGCGAGCGCTTCAAGGCACAGCTCATGCGCCTCGACGAGCGGCAGCAGAACGAGCGCGCCGCCAAGGGTGCCGACCACTACCGCCGGCAGCTCGGCGCCGCCCGCAGCTGCTACGCCGTGCTCCTCGACGTGGAAATCGACAACAAGGAGAACGCCAAAGCCGTGCGCGAGGCCGGCAAGGCCCTCCTCGAGGCCTTCGACCTGAAGCTGGCATGCCTCGACGCCGTCCTCCGCGAGGGCTACAGCGTGGCCGCCGTGCAAAAAGCCAAGGCCGCCGCCCTGGTGAAAACGGAGGGCGGGAAACGGAAAACGGAAAACGGAAAACGGAGAACGGAGAACGGAGAACGAGCTGCCGCACCCGGAGGCTCTCCACGCTCCACCCGCCACTCTCCACTCCCCGACCTCGAGACCCGCCTGCGCCGCTGGCGCGGCGCCAAAGCCAAGGAGCTCAATATCCCCATCTACATGGTGCTGCAGCAGAAAGCCCTCCTGGCCATCGTGGCCAACCCGCCCGCCACGGCCGACGAGCTGCGCGCCCTGCCCTGGGTCGGCGACCGCACCGTGGAACGCTTCGGCCAGGAACTGCTCGACCTCGTGGCCGGCCGCACCGCCAGCTGACAGCAGGATGCACCGAGCCAGTGTTTTTCCCTTGCCGTTCCTTACGAGTTCTTTACGCATTCTTTACAAAATCGTAAAGAACTCGTAAAGAACTGCATGCAAATACCTGAGTATCAGTGGCAGGAAAGAGCACGTGAATAATCTTTTTTGCCATGTCGGGGAAAATGTGTATTTTTGCATTTTGTTTCGCTCACTAAAAATCAACAATAAACAATATGAAGAAAACCCTTTTAAGCATTGCTACTATGGCAGTTATCGCTACCGGATGCCAGCACAAGGCCCAGCTCACGTCGGGCATCGACGCTGACAACTTCGACACCACGGCCCGTCTGCAGGACGACTTCTACCAGTTTGCCTGCGGCGGCTGGATGGCCAAGAACCCCCTCGACGCCGAGCACTCACGCTACGGTGCCTTCGACGTGCTCTCCGAGAACGCCCTGAAGAACGTCAACGAGATTATCGACAGCGTCTCGAAGAACGAGAACGCCGCCGGCTCGCTGGCCGACAAAATCGCCACGATGTACAACATCGGCATGGACAGCGTGCTCCTGCAGGAGCAGGGCGCCGACCCGCTGATGCCCTACCTCGAGGAAATCAACAACGTGAAGACCAACGAGGATGCCTGGGCCGAGCTGCTCAAGATGCACCGCCGCGGCAACCACGTGCTCTTCGGCGTCTTCGGCGAGGCCGACAAGGACGACGCCTCGATGTGCATCGCCTGGGCCTACCAGAGCGGCCTCGGTCTGGGTGACCGCGACTACTACCTGCTCGACGAAGGCAACAACAGGAACATCCGCGCCGGCTACGTGTCGCTGATGACCAAGGAATTCGCCATGGCCGGCTACGACAAACTGAGCGGCAAGAAGGCCGACAAGCTGGCCCAGACCGTGATGACCTTCGAGACCCGCCTGGCCAAGGCCATGAACACCAAGCTCGAGAACCGCGACCCGCAGGCCACCTTCAACCGCTACACTGTGGACGAGGCCGCCGCCTTCGCACCCAACATCGACTGGAAAGGCTACTTCGAGACCATGGGCATCATGGACGGCATGAAGAGCTTCAACATTGCCCAGCCCAAATACTTCACCGAGGTCAACAAGGTGCTGAAAGACACCGACGTGGAGACCCTGAAGGCCTACTTCGCATGGCACGAGATAGTGAGCGCCGCCAGCTACCTGAGCGACGACTTCGTGAACGCCAACTTCGACTTCTTCGGCAAGCTGATGAGCGGCCGCGAGCAGAACCGTCCGCGCTGGAAACGCGTCACCTCCACCGTCGAAGGCGCCATGGGCGAGGCCCTCGGCCAGCTCTACGTCGAGCGCTTCTTCCCCGCCGAGGCCAAAGCCCGCATGGAGACCCTCGTGCAGAACCTCATCACCGCCCTCGGCCAGCGCATCGACATGGCCACCTGGATGACCGACGCCACCAAGGCCAACGCCCACAAGAAGCTGGAGACCATCTACGTCAAGATTGGCTATCCCAACAAGTGGCGCGACTACAGCGGCTTGGAAATCAAGGACGACAGCTACTACGCCAACGTGGTGCGCAGCAACGAGTTCGACATGGCCTACATGCTGAGCAAAATCAACAAGCCCGTCGACAAGGACGAGTGGCTGATGACCCCGCAGACCGTCAACGCCTACTACAACCCCACCACCAACGAAATCTGCTTCCCCGCCGCCATCCTACAGCCCCCCTTCTTCAACATGGAGGCTGACGAGGCCGCCAACTACGGCGCCATCGGCGTGGTCATCGGCCACGAGCTGACCCACGGCTTCGACGACCAGGGCCGCCAATACGACGAGCAGGGCAACCTGAACGACTGGTGGACCGAAGAGGACGCCGAGAACTTCAACACCAACAAGCAGTCGCTCATCGACGCCTTCAACGCCTGCGTGGCCCTCGACGACCCCGAGCTGGGTCTCATCCACGGCAACGGCGAGCTGACCCTGGGCGAGAACATCGCCGACAACGGTGGCCTCCACGTGAGCTACCTCGCCATGCAGAACGCCATGGCCAAGAAGCAGGTGAACAAGAACGAGATGGACGGCTTCACGCCCGAGCAGCGCTTCTTCCTGGCCTACGCCGCCGTGTGGGCCTCGAACATACGTCCCGCTGCCGCCCTGCAGCTCACCCAGATGGATGTGCACTCGCTGGGTCGCAACCGCGTCAACGTGGCCCTGCCGCAGGTGACCGAGTTCATCGACGCCTTCGGCATCCAGGAAGGCGACGGCATGTGGCTCGCCCCCGAGAAACGCGCCCTCCTCTGGTAGGCACACGCCCTGCCCCGACACACACACTCTCTCCGACGGCGGTCCGGCTGGCACAACAGCCGGGCCGCTGCCGTTTTTCATCCATCCACAACCCGCTGTTTCCCCGACTGTTCCTTTGCTGTTCTTTTACTGTTCTTTTGGAAAAGTAAAAGAACAGCCACATAACCAGTATAGGAAACAGGAAGTTATGCAGGAGTCGGTATATTTTTTTTCGCGACATACAATAAAACGGCGCCGTGGGCGTTGTAAATAGTTAAATATTTAAAAAGGGATGAAACGACTGTTCTCACTACTGCCCCTGCTGGTGCTGGCTCTCGCGGCCGAGGCGCAACCCGTCAAGCTGCGCTTTGTAGCCAACGGCTGCACCGACACGATGCTCTATGTGGCCCGCCACTACCGCGACGAGGTGCACCTGCTCGACTCGGCACGCCTCGACGCGAAGGGGTGCCTCTTTGCCGGTCAGCGCCCCTGGGGCCGCGGCATCTACGCCCTCGTGCGGCAAGACCACAAGACGGTGCTCACCGACTTCCTGATTGACGACAGCCGCTCCTTCACCATCAAGGGCGACGCCAAGCTCTCGGCCGCCAGCATCAAGGTGAAGGGGAGCGCGGCCAACCAGCTGATGTATGACTACCGCGCCACCGAGGAGGCCGCCCGCCGCGAGGCCGACAGCCTGCAGAAAGCCGGCGCACCCCTCGACGCGCTGGCGGCACGCATGAACGCCTACGAGGCCCAGGCCCGCCAACGGGGCAAGGACAACCTCTACCTGCAACTCATCGACCTCTGCGAACCCTCCATGGTGCCCGACAGCATAGCCGACAAGGCTCTCTATTACCGCCTCCACTACTGGGACCCGCTGTTCGACGCCCAGCCCAAGGGCATCGGCACGGAGCTGCTGTACAGCCCCCAGCTGTTCGACAAGATGAACGTCTTCTTCTTCGGCATGCTCTACCGCGCCGATGCCGACACCATCGTCAAGGACCTGGACCGCCTGATGCAGCGCATAGGCCCCGACACGGCCATGGCGCGCTACGTGCTGCAGTTCCTCGAGCCCCGCTACTACCGCTCCACGCGCAACATCGGGTGGGACGCCGTGTGGTGCCACATCGCCTGGGAATACATCCTCAAAGGGCGCTGCCCGTGGATGCGCGAGAGCGAGGTCTACCTGGCTCGCCAGAACTACGACCGCATCAGCAAGAGCATCATCGGAGCCCACGGACAGGAGCTGTGGATGCTCGACACGACACAGATTGACGCCCCCGAACACTGGCACTCGTCGCACCGGCAGCCTGCCCGCTACGTCATCCTCTGGTTCTGGGACCCCGACTGCCACCACTGCCAGGAGCAGAGCGCCGAGCTGAAGGTGCTCTACGACTCGCTGCAGACAGCCCCCGACCGCCGCTTCGAGGTCTACGCCGTGGGCTACGACAGCGACGTGGAGAAATGGAAACGCTACGTGAAGGAGCACGACTTCCGCTGGGTGAACGTCGGCGGCCCGAACGTCAACGTCGACTACCAGGAGGCCTACAACGTGCACGGCGCCCCGACGATGATAATCCTCAACGAACGGCGCGACATTATAATGAACAAGGTGCTGCCCATCAAGAGCCTGCTGCCATTCCTGAGCAACTATGAGAAGAGGAGTAAAGGAGTAAAGGAGTAAAGGAGAAGATGGATATTATCAACATACTGCCCGACAGCGTAGCCAACCAGATAGCGGCCGGCGAGGTGGTGGACCGTCCCGCCGGAGCGGTGAAGGAGCTGCTGGAGAACTCGATGGACGCCGAGGCCACACAGATAGACCTCGTCGTGAAGGATGCCGGTCGCACGCTGATTCAGGTCATCGACAACGGCAAGGGTATGAGCGACAGCGACGCGCGCCTCTGCTTCGAGCGCCATGCCACGAGCAAGATACACCGTGCCGACGACCTCTTCGCCATCCACACCATGGGCTTCCGCGGCGAGGCGTTGGCATCCATCGCCGCCATCGCGCAGGTGGAGTTGCGCACACGGCAGCACGACAGCGAGCTGGGTACACAGGTGCTCATCGAGGGCTCGCACATCGTCAGCCAGCAGCCCACGGTATGCCCGGCGGGCACGTCGCTCTCGGTGAAGAACCTCTTCTTCAACGTGCCGGCCCGACGCAACTTCCTGAAGAAAGACAGCGTCGAGTTCAGCCACATCGAGGAGGTGTTCCGCCGCGTCACCCTCATCCACCACGACCTGGGCTTCACCCTCAGCAGCAACGGCAAGACGGTCTACGACCTCAAGCCGGGCACCCTGTTGCAACGCATCGCAGGCCTCTACGGCAACGCCTACAAGGAGCGCATGTTCGCCGTCGAGGAGCAGACCGACCTGGTGAGCATTCGCGGCTTCGTGAGCCGTCCGGAATATAGCCGGCGCACGCGCAGCGAGCAGTATATCTTCGTCAACGGGCGCTACATCAAGCACCCCGCCCTCAGCGCGGCGGTGGAACGCGCCTATGGCGACCTGCTGCCCGACCACTCCTACCCCAGCTACTTCATCGGCCTCACGGTCGACCCGTCAAAGATAGACATCAACATCCACCCCACCAAGACCGAGGTGAAGTTTGTCGACGAGCACGCCCTGTTCGCCATCCTGCGGTCGGTCGTCAAGCGGTCCCTGGGCCAGTTCAGCCTGGCCACAGAGCTGAGCTTCGATACCCCCGAGGAGTTCAACCTGCCGCCAGCACCCAAAGGCTATACACCGCCAATGCCACACCTGAAGTACGACCCCGACTACAACCCCTTCAAGGCCGGCAGCAGCCAGATGCGGATGAAGATGGAACGGCCGGAAGAGCCGGCCAACCTGGAGCGCATGGAGAGCCCTGAGCCACTCGACTGTCTGGACAAACCCATTCCCCCGGCATCAAATACCTGCCTGCAGGTGCAGGGGCGCTATATCGTCACCACCCTCTCGTCGGGGCTGGCCCTCATTGACCAGCAGCGGGCCCACGAGCGGATAATCTACGACCGCCTCATGACCCAAGGCGACTCGCTTCCCCCTGTCTCGCAGACATTGCTGTTCCCCGTCAACTGCTCTTTCTCGGCCGCCGATGCCGAGTTGCTGGGCGAGTTGATGCCCGACCTCAAAGCCTATGGCTTCGAGATGACGCCGGTGGGACAGACCACCTTCGTGGTCACCGCCACCCCCGCCAGCCTCAAGGAGGCCGACCTGCAGGCGCTGCTCGAGCAGCTGCTCACCGACTACAAAGGCTCCACCATGCAGAAGTTCAGCCATCGCTCGGAGAGCCTCAGCCGCTCGCTGGCCCGCCAGATGGCTGTCCGCGCCGGCACCCACCTCTCGCAAGAGGAGATGCAGCAGCTGGTGGCCGACCTCTTCGCCTGCCCCATGGCCGAGGTGTCTCCCTCGGGCAAGAAAATCATCACCATCGTCAAACCTGAAGAACTACTGAAATAGAAATGGCACAATACCAACCCCAAGGCTACCGCCTGCTGCCGCCGGCAGTGAAGCACCTGCTCATCATCAATGTGCTCTGCTATGCCGCCTACTACATACTGGCCAAACAGCAGATAATAGACCTCAACTACTGGCTCGGCATCTGGACGCCAAGCAGCGGCATGTTCCGTCTGTGGCAACCCCTGACCTACATGTTCATGCACGGCTCGTTCGACCACCTCTTCTTCAACATGTTCTCCCTATGGATGTTCGGTGCCGTGCTGGAGCGCTACTGGGGCACGCGGCGTTTCCTCTTCTACTACCTCGTCTGCGGCATCGGGGCCGGCCTGTTGAACCTGCTGGTGCCGGGTGTACACGTCAGTGTGGGTGCCTCGGGCGCCGTCTACGCCCTCCTGCTGGCCTTCGGCATGATGTGGCCCAACGAATACGTATATCTCTACTTCCTCGTCCCCATCAAGACCAAATGGTTCATCATTGGCATGATAGCCATCGAGCTCTTCGAGGGTATCTTCCGCTCCTACGACGGCGTGGCCCACTTCGCACACCTCGGCGGCATGCTCATCGGCTTCCTGCTCATCCTTTACTGGCGAAAACACCCCTTTTCAAGAATATAAACAATACACAATATGGAATTAGCATCGAAATACGACCCTCGTGCCATCGAGGAGAAATGGTACCAGTTCTGGCTTGACAAGAAACTCTTCCACTCGGAGCCCGACAACCGCGTGCCCTACACCGTGGTCATCCCGCCACCTAACGTGACCGGCGTGCTCCACATGGGCCACATGCTCAACAACACCATCCAGGACGTCCTCGTCCGCCGCGCCCGTATGCAGGGCAAAAACGCCTGCTGGGTACCCGGTACCGACCACGCCAGTATCGCCACCGAGGCCAAAGTGGTGAAGATGCTCGCCGACCGTGGCATCGACAAGCGCTCCCTCTCGCGCGACGAGTTCATGAAGTACGCATGGGAATGGAAGGAAGAGCACGGCGGCATCATCCTGAAGCAGCTCCGCAAGCTCGGCGCCTCGTGCGACTGGGACCGCACCGCCTTCACTATGGATGAGGTACGCTACGAGAGCGTCATCCGCGTCTTCGTCGACCTCTACAACAAGGGCCTCATCTACCGCGGCGTGCGTATGGTCAACTGGGACCCCCAGGCCCTCACCGCCGTCAGCGACGAGGAGGTCATCTACAAGGAAAGCCACGGCAAACTCTTCTACCTGAAATACTATGTAGTGGATAGTGAGGAGTGTGTAGTGGATAGCACTCGCGAACATGCGCTACCCACTACCCACTACCCACTACCCACTGAAAAGTACATCGTCGTGGCCACCACGCGCCCCGAGACCATCATGGGCGACACAGCCGTCTGCGTGCACCCCGAGGACGAGCGCTACTCATGGCTCCGCGGCAAACGTGTCATCGTACCCGGCGTGGGCCGCGTGGTGCCCATCATCATGGACGAGTATGTAGACCGTGAGTTCGGCACCGGCGCCCTGAAGATAACCCCCGCCCACGACATCAACGACTACAACCTCGGCATGAAATACGGCCTCGAGAGCATCGACATCTTCAACGACAACGGCACACTGAACGAACATGGAGGCAAGTATGCCGGCATGGACCGCTTTGCCTGCCGCAAGGCCATTATGAAAGACCTCGAGGAGGCCGGCCTCGTCGAGAAGACCGAGGACTACACCAACAAGGTGGGCCACAGCGAGCGCACCGACGCCGTCATCGAGCCCAAACTCTCGGCCCAGTGGTTCATGAAGATGGACGGCGTGGCTAAGAAGGCCCTCGAAGTCGTCGAGGACGACACCATCCGCTTCCACCCCGCCAAGTTCAAGAACACCTACCGCCACTGGCTGGAGAACATCAAGGACTGGTGCATCAGCCGCCAGCTCTGGTGGGGCCAGCGCATCCCCGCATGGTACTTCGAGCACGACGGCCGTGTGGAGACCATCGTGGCCCTCAACGAGGAGGAAGCCCGTAAGATTGCCGCCGAGAAGTACAACTACACCGGCGCCCTGCGCCAGGACGAGGACGTGCTCGACACGTGGTTTTCCTCCTGGCTCTGGCCCATCTCCCTCTTCGACGGCATCCGCAACCCCGGCAATCCCGAAATCAACTACTACTACCCCACGGCCGACCTCATCACCGCCCCGGACATCATCTTCTTCTGGGTGGCCCGCATGATCATGGCCGGCGAGGAATACATGCACGACGTGCCCTTCCACAACGTCTATTTCACCGGCATCGTACGCGACAAGCTGGGCCGCAAGATGAGCAAGAGCCTCGGCAACAGCCCCGACCCCATCATGCTCATCGAGAAATACGGCGCCGACGGCGTCCGCATGGGCATGCTCCTCACCGCCCCGGCGGGTAACGACCTCCCCTTCGACGAGGCCATCTGCGAACAGGGCCGCAACTTCAGCAACAAGCTCTGGAACGCCCTCCGCCTCGTCAGCGGCTGGCAGGTCGGCGACGGGCAGCAGAGCCGGGAGAACGAGGTCGCCGTCCAGTGGATGGAGCAGCGCATGGCGCAGGTCATCGAGGAAATTGAGAAGGACTTCGACCAGTACCGCCTCAGCGAAGCCCTCATGGCCACCTACAAGCTGGCCTGGGACGACTTCTGCTCCTGGTATCTCGAGATGGTCAAGCCCGCCTACGGCACCCCCATCGACCGCGACACCTACGACGCCACCATCTCCATTTTCACCCGTCTCATGCTCCTCCTCCACCCCTTCATGCCCTTCGTCACCGAAGAGATATGGCATGCCCTGCAAACCATGGGCAAGGACGACGAGAAAGCCACTTTCTTCAATGCCAATTTCTCCATTATGAACCAGCACATGCCCACCAGCGTCTTCTACGACCAGCGCCTGCTCGACGAGTTCGACACCGCCCGCGAAGTCATCGCCGGCGTGCGCAACATCCGCAACACGCGCAACCTCTCGCCCAAAGAGCCACTGGAGGTGAGCTACATCGCCAGCGACAACCGCTTCCAGGTCAGCCGCTTCGAGGGCATCATCCGCAAACTGGCCAACGTCAGCGCCGTGCAGGCTGTCAGCGAGAAACCCTCCAGTGCCCTGAGCTTTATGATTGGCACCACCGAATGCTTCGTGCCCATGAGCCAGAACGTCAACAAGGCGGAAGAGCTGCGCAAGCTGCAGGAGGAACTGAAATACGCCGAAGGCTTTCTGGCCAGCGTGCTGAAGAAACTCTCCAACGAGAAGTTCGTGGGCGGCGCCCCCGCAGCCGTCATCGAGAAAGAGCGCAACAAGCAGCGCGACGCCGAGACCAAGATTGCAGCCCTCAAGGCCCAAATCGAGGCCCTGCAATAAACCTTGCGCGCCTCTACCCCTCCCCCCGGGAGGCATCCGTCAGGACTGTCTCTCGGGGTCTTTTTTGTAAATGTCCTTTTCATAGTAATGCATTTTTTGTTTTTTTTCAGCCCACACAAGCGAGCTTTTTTGTCTGCTCTGCCGGACAATATAAGGGCAAAAATGCAAAATGCCTAAAATCGACCCACGAAAGTACCCAACTTTCCCACAAACAGACACATCTTTCCCACTCCGCCCACTTCCTCCCCGACGGCAAAAACACCATTTTTGAACGGCGAATTACACGAAAAATAAGAATGAATCACCTCGGAGAGGTGAGACTCTCTATAACAAATGTCCTGTGAAGACAAGAAAGTTGCTTGGAAATTTAAAATAATCTCCGTATCTTTGCGGTACGTAACGACAAAACAACAATAATAGTAACAAACTAAACGACAGAGAAATAAATAGTATCAAAGACAATAACAAAGATACAAAATAACATAGCGTTTGCTGATATTCGAGTCTTTCTAAAATCCGCAATATAGAAAAGAACATCATCGCAAATAGGCAAGACGTCTGCGCGCGAGGCGTAAGTCTGCTTATTGATGATGTGGGTATGCGGATACCTTGAAAGACGATAGGCACAAACTGAAGCCTCGTCGCCTTTTATATCCCGACCCGCAATTCTCGATAGGCAGCTGCGCTGAAAAGCAGACTAACTATGCCCACACTCGATTGGATTGGCAAGGAGAAGGTCGTCACACACCATTTGGATGTGCCATATCGTGTGCTCGACCGCAAATACACTTTCGGAGACTCTCCCGACTCCGGCAATATGATTATACACGGGGACAACCTCGAAGCCCTCAAAGCGCTGCTGCCTCAGTACGAAGGGAAGGTGAAGTGCATCTACATCGACCCGCCCTACAACACCGGCAACGAGGGATGGGTGTACAACGACAATGTGAACGACCCGCACATCCGCCGTTGGCTCGGCAAGGTGGTCGGCTCCGAGGTTGACGACCTCACCCGACACGACAAGTGGATCTGCATGATGTACCCCCGGCTGGTGCTGCTGCAAAAGTTGCTGTCTGAAGATGGAGCAATATTCATCTCTATCGACGATAACGAGCAGGCTAATCTGAAGTTGATTTGTGATGAGGTATTTGGAAAAACAAATCATCTTGCAAGTATGCCTATCCACAGACAAGGAGGAAGGCAGGATAGTAAATACTACGCTGTTGTACATGAGTACCTAATATGCTACGCAAAAAGTATTAGCAATTTTAAGGCTGGTGTTCAGATAAAAGAGGGTTCTGTGTACCCAAAGTATGATACAGAAACAGGTAGATATTACAAAACACAACTTTTGCGTAAGTGGGGTTCAAACAGCCTCAGAGAAAACAGACCAAATTTGTACTATCCAATAAAAGCACCCGACGGGACGGATGTATACCCTATAATCTATCAGGCGCCCAGTGGTAGCGACTCTCAATTTATTAAAATTGAGAGTCGCTGGCGCTGGAGCGCCAGCAACATGACAAATGCAATCAACGAGAAGAGGGTGGAATTTGTGAAGAATGAGTATGGTGAATGGACACCCTACGAACGTATATATGCACCTAATGAGGGTGAGTTTGAAACAAAGAAGTTTACTACGTGGGTTGACGAGATAGGCAACGGTACAAAGACACTCAAAGAAGTATTCTATGGAACATCCCCATTTGACTACCCTAAAGCAGTAGAGTTGTTGGAGATTGTTCTAAAAATGGCAAACGCCGACAAAGACTCCATCATCCTCGACAGCTTTGCTGGCAGCGGCACAACGGCTCACGCTGTCCTTAATCTCAACAAGCAGGATGGCGGCAACCGCAAGTTTATCCTCTGCGAAATGATGGATTATGCCGAGAGAATCACCGCCGAGCGTGTGCGCCGCGTGATGAAGGGCTACGGAGAGGGCAATAACAAGGTGGAGGGCACAGGCAGCAGCTTCGACTTCTACGAGCTGGGCGAGACCATCTTCGACCCCGTGACCGGCAACCTCAACGACCAAGCCGACACTGAGCAGATACGCCGTTACGTATGGTTCAGCGAGACCAACTCGCCTTACATCGCTCCCGGCAATGAGAGCCACCCCTACCTGCTCGGCACCCACCAAGAGAACAACTACTACTTCTACTACATCCGCGGCGAGGAGACCTGCCTGGATCGGGACTTCCTGCGCACCTTCACCATAAAGGACAAAGCTGAGATGTACATCATCTATGCCGACCGCTGCCTGATCTCACCCGATGAGATGCTGCTGAAGAACATCAGGTTCAAGAAAATACCAAGAGACATAAAACGCGTCTGAATGTGGGAATGCGTTAATGCGTAAATGTGCAAATTATGGAACTGAAAGGCTATCAACAGACAAACCTCGACGCGCTCGACCGCTTCCTTGGATGCGTGGAAGAGCATCGGAATATCGCAAAGGCATTCACAGCCTTCTGGCAGACGAACAACCCGCCTGTAACTCCTGTGCCCGGTACGGCCATCGAGCCCTATCGCGATAATGTGAAGGGTGCGCCACACATCTGCCACAAGGTACCCACCGGCGGCGGCAAGACCCTCATAGCGGCAGCGGCGCTGAAAGTGGCTATGCAGCACATCGACCCACAGTACAAGGTGGTGGTGTGGCTGGTGCCAAGCAACGCCATCTTGGAGCAGACATTGCGCAACCTCCGCAACAAGCAGCACCCTTACCGTCAGCGCATCGACACCGACTTCCAGAACCGCGTGGCGGTGCTCGACAAGCAGCAGGCTTTGACAGGACAGGATTTCACGTTGACCACCGTAAGGGAGAAGCTAACGGTGCTGGTGATGTCGTTCGACTCGTTCCGTACAAACAACAAAGAGGGGCGCAAAGTGTATCAGGAGAACGGCTACCTGCAATCGTTCGCGCCCATTGTGTCGCAACTGAACGATGGCGACGACGAGGTGCAGCTGATGCGGGTGCTGCAAGCCGTCAACCCTGTTGTGGTGGTCGACGAAAGCCACAACGCCACCTCGCGCCTGTCGGAACAGATGCTTAACGACCTGCACCCCTCGCTGGTGATAGACCTCACGGCCACACCGCGCGAAAACAGCAACGTCATCTGCTTCACCGATGCGCTGGAACTGAAGAAAGAGAATATGGTAAAGCTGCCGGTGATAGTGTACAACCACGCGAGCAAGACACAGGTGATGGACTCGGCGTTGCACCTGCAACGACGGCTGGAACAGGCGGCACGGGAGCAAGGCGGAGAATACATACGTCCGATAGTGCTGTTCCAAGCCGAATCGAAACAGGCGGGAGCCGAGGACCGAGAGACCTTCGAGAAGGTGAAACAGAAACTATTGGAACTCGGAATTCCTGAAGCACAAATCCGGATAAAGACTGCCACCATCGACGAACTGAAAGGCGAAGACCTGATGTCGCGCGACTGTCCCGTGCGATACATCATTACCATCAACGCGCTAAAAGAAGGATGGGATTGCCCGTTTGCGTACATACTGGCATCGTTGGCCGACCGTTCGTCGACGGTAGATGTGGAGCAGATTGTGGGGCGCGTGCTTCGACTGCCAAACGCAAGAAAGAACATAAGCGAGATACTCAACCTGAGCTATGTGCTTACAGCCTCGTCGAAATTCCAGGAGACACTCGACAACGTGGTGAAAGGATTGAACAACGCGGGGTTCTCCAGTTTGGATTATCGAGCAGAGGATGCAACCAAGCCTAAAGAAACTGCTATGGAAATGCCTAAGGCAGAAGAGGCAACGTTGTTCGACGAAGATTCTGAACCTACGGAAGAGGAAGAAACCATAAACACCACCCAGGTAACCTTCCGTGCGGATGATCCTGCACCGGCAACAGCGAAGACAACAGAGAATGGTAATGCACTCATCCAGCAGCTACCAAAAGTTGTCGACGACATACTGCAACACGCGCAGAATGAGGCCGACGCAATGAACGAACAACTGGAAAACACAGACGAAGAAATGATACCACACGAACTGGCACCGGCCGTAAAAACAGGCGTTATCCAATCGGTGTACATTAAATCGGCCAGCGAAGTGAAGCTGCCGTCGTTCTACGTGAAGGACGACACTAACCAAATGGACAACGGCCTGTGGCCAAAAGAGGATACACAATTCGAGGGGCAGCATCTGCTGAAGACCTTCCAGCTGACGAAACAACCTGCCGACATCAACTATGCAGCCGCTGAGACGAATATGTACAAAGTGGATATCGACGAGCAAACAGACGAGCATAAACCGACGCTGGTGAAGGTGAAAGGTGCCACCTACAAATACATCTTAGAGAATATCCGTCAAGCGAAAAATGTAGAGGATATGCGTAGCCGCTGCGCTCAGCATGTGGCAGGTGTGATGGGGAATATGATACCTCTGACGGACAGAGATATTCAAGGCTATGTAACTCGAATCTTTGAGGGATTCACTGAGGTTGACTTGGATGAATTTATGCAGCACTTGAGTGACCATACTGCCGTCATCAAGAAAAGGATACTGGCATTGGAAGACGAGCACAAAGAGAAGGAGTTCGAGCGCATGTTGGCTGCCGACGAGATATACCTGAAGGCGACATATTCCATTCCGCGTTCAATCACCCTCTCAAAGCCTTTGGACGGCATCCCCAAGATGCTCCGTTCAAAAGAGGAGTCGGTCAATGGATTCGAGCGAGAAGTGATCAACGATGTCGCCAATTTGGACAATGTGGAATGGTGGACTCGGAATGTGGAGCGACGCGGCTTCTGCATCAACGGGTTCATCAACCACTATCCCGATTTCATCATTAAGACCCAGAAAGGAAAGATTGTGCTGCTCGAAACCAAAGGCGACCACCTGGAGGCCGGCAAGAAAATACGGTTGGGTAACCTGTGGGCAACCAAGGCCGGCAACGACTACCGCTACTGCCTGGTGTACGGCGACCGTCAGGTAGATGGAGCCTTTACCAAATCGAACTTTCTTGATTTAATAAAGAACTGGTAGCATAGGCGAGTAGCTGACTTATAAGAAAAGCACTTGCCACGCCATCTGCGTAGTGACAGGAAGAAAGTCGTCTGTCACACAACAATTAACGGACAATCAACAGCCCATTCCCGGCAATCCACGTTCAAACGAATCGAGCAGGGTTTCCTCTGCCATTTTAACGGTAGTATTACGCTTTTAAAGCGTAATACTACCGTAATACTAGCGTAATACTACCGTTAAAATGGCAGAGGATGTAGGGGGACGGAAGTGTTTCCCCTCTCTTACATTGCCGGATATAACTCCTTTTACAACCTTGTTCCTCACTCAAAAAGTTGCGTTCCTTATTGGAACATACCTTCCTGCACTTAAGAACATTGATGTAACTTTAGAATATTTCTCCGCCCCAAAACATCCGGAAAAAGTCTGTGACATAGATGAGTTCCACGTCGCCCGAACGGCGGGTGACGGGGTCGAGGGAAACGAGAATCAGACGGCTGTCGAGATGCTCCTCCCGACCACGTAGTGACGCGGCAGCATGCCGTTCCGCACGGCACGGTCAATCTGGAAGTCGGTCACCTCGGGCCACACAAGCGGATAGAGCGTCTCCGGGATGGCACGTCCACCGAGGGTATTGGCCCCCGAACGTTTGAGTTTCCTCGAACTGGAGCCGCTGATGATGAAGAAGATGGTCGAATTTCGTGACTATACTCCTTATTTTTTCATTAAATTCGGAAGTAAACTACCGGTTTTAAGTTTCCCCCAATCCCGGGCACCCTGCCAATCCGGTAAGCGAGGTGTACCGCACCGCGTGGATTAACGAGGAAAACGACACCTACGAAGACGAGTACGGCAACCTGCACGAATCGGTCGAGACCAACATTATCAGGTTCGAGACCGAGACGACAGGACGCATGGAGTACAAGTATGTGACGGCCACGCAGAACGAGGACGAGAGCTACCCGTTCACCTACACCTACTCCACGCCTAACGGTACAATCACTATTAGCGAAGGTGGCCAAACCGAGACGTTCAACTTCTCCTACAACGCCAGCAACAACACGATTGCGCTCTACGACGGTGCCTACTACAGAATGTTCTCCCGCCTGCAGGAATAATAAAACGATTACCACCTGTAAGATTTGGTCCTTTTGTGCGTCAATTCAAGTGTAAGGACATAGTTTTTTTTTATTCGGTAACAACAATGTAATGAAAGGCATCAGAATCGGATGAAGGACAACGAGGACAGCGTGTGGTACGAGCCCGAAAGCGCCTACGCCTGGGAAATCGACAGCCACACCGACTACTCGTTTGAAAGCGAGGGCTACTCCATCATCTCCATCGGTCAGCCCGACCCGAAAAACAACATTGTGGTGATTGAAAAATAAACCATATCCCGTAAGTCCCCGGAGGGAACGACGGCAGATAGCCGCCCCTCGGTAAGAAATGGACTGATACAAATCGAGCCCCGACGGGGCGACACTGCAGGTCTTTGTGTCGTCCCTACGGGGCTCAAAATCAATTGCTAACTTCGTTTCCGTGGACTAACGCCCACGGCTAAGTTCTGTCGCCCTTACGGGGCTCTTTAGTTGTTCCGGTCGCGGCCGAAGGCCTGACCGATCCAGGCGCGGTTCAGGCGGGCGATGTTCT
The DNA here is from genome assembly GCA_017480785.1 of Bacteroidales bacterium. Taxonomy (GTDB): domain Bacteria; phylum Bacteroidota; class Bacteroidia; order Bacteroidales; family P3; genus Colimorpha. The sequence goes on along the minus strand of JAFURZ010000002.1, from coordinate 159,590 downwards.
GGCGCTTGATTTGCTTGGGGCACTCGGCTTCGCAGGCGTAGGTGTTGGTGCAGCCGCCGAAGCCCAGCTCGTCCATCTTGACAATCATCTTGCGCGCACGGTCCATCGCCTCGGGATGGCCCTGCGGCAGGAGGTTGAGGTGGCTCACCTTGGCGCCGACGAAGAGCATGGCGCTGGCATTCTTGCAGGCCGCCACGCAGGCACCGCAGCCGATGCAGGCGGCGGCATCCATGGCCTGGTCGGCAATGTGTTTCGGCACGAGGATGTTGTTGGCGTCGGGCACGCCACCGGTGGTGGCGCTGATGTAGCCGCCGGCCTGGATAATCTTGTCGAAGGCCGTGCGGTCCACCACGAGGTCGCGGATAATCGGGAAAGCTTTGGCGCGCCAGGGCTCCACCCATATCTCGTCGCCGTCGTGGAAGTGGCGCATGTGGAGCTGGCAGGTGGTCACGCCGTCGTCGTTGCCGTGCGGACGGCCGTTGATGTATAGGCCGCACATGCCGCAGATGCCCTCGCGGCAGTCGTTGTCGAAGCAGACGGGATGGGTGATATGGTCATTGACCAGCTTCTCGTTGAGCTGGTCAAGCATCTCGAGGAACGAGCAGTCGGCGCTGATGTTGTCGATCTCGTAGGTCTCGAAGTGCCCTTTGGCGCGGGCGTTCTCCTGGCGCCAGATATGGAGGGTGAATTTCATATTGTTTATCAGCCTCACCCCCTGCCCCTCTCCTATTGGAGAGGGGAGTGGGTACCATGGCTGTCGGTTTTTATTTGTTATACATTGTCATTGAACATTCTATTCTCCCCCTCTCCAATCGGAGAGGGGGCCGGGGGTGAGGCCCTTATTTGTAGTTTCTCTTCACAATCTGTATATGCTCGTAGTTGAGGTCTTCCTTGTACATCTTCTCGGGCTGGTCGTGGCCTTGGTACTCCCAGGCGGCGACGAACATGAAGTGCTCGTCGTCGCGCAGGGTCTCGCCGTCCTCGGTCTGGTGCTCGATGCGGAAGTGGCCGCCGCAGCTCTCTTCGCGCTGCGTGGCGTCGGCCACGATGAGGCGTGCCAGCTCGAAGTAGTCGGCCAGGCGGTAGGCCTTCTCCAGCTCTGGGTTCATCTCGGCGGCCTTGCCGGGAATGAAGACATGCTGGTAGAAGTCGGCTTCCAACTCGGCAATCTTCTCGGCGGCGGTGGCGAGACTCTCCTTGCTACGGGCCATGCCACAGTATTCCCACATAACGCGGCCGAGGGCCTTGTGGTAGTGGTCGACGCTATGCATCGGACTGACGTCCGATGCGCTGTGGCTGATATCCATCAGGCCATCGAGGCGGGCGCGCACATTGGCTTCGGCCTCGTCGAACTCGGGGCCTTCGGCTTTGATTTTACCGACGTAGATTTGGTCGGCCAGGTAGTTCTGCAGCGTGTAGGGCAGGACGAAGTAGCCGTCGGCCAGACCCTGCATGAGGGCCGAGGCGCCGAGTCGGTTGGCGCCATGGTCGCTGAAGTTGGCCTCGCCCGCGGCGAAGAGGCCGGGGATGGTGGTCTGCAACTCGTAGTCGACCCACAGGCCGCCCATGGTGTAGTGGATGGCGGGGTATATCATCATCGGCTCCTTGTAGGGGTCGGTGTCGACAATCTTGTAGTACATCTGGAAGAGGTTGCCGTACTTCTGCTCCACGACGTCGCGGCCCAGGCGCTTGATGGCGTCGGCGAAGTCGAGGTAGACTGCCAGGCCCGTGGGGCCCACGCCGTAGCCGGCATCGCAGCGCTCCTTGGCGGCACGGCTGGCGACGTCGCGCGGCACCAGGTTGCCGAAGGCGGGATAGCGGCGCTCCAGGTAGTAGTCGCGGTCTTCGTCGGGGATGTCCAGGGGTCCTTTCTCGCCGCGGCGGATGGCCTCGGCGTCCTCTTTCTTCTTGGGCACCCAGATGCGGCCGTCGTTGCGGAGACTTTCGCTCATCAGCGTGAGCTTGCTCTGGTAGTCGCCGTGCACGGGGATGCAGGTGGGGTGTATCTGCACGTAGCAGGGATTGGCGAAGGCGGCGCCGCGGCGATGGCACACCCAGGCCGCCGAGCCGTTGCTGTTCATGGCGTTGGTGCTCAGATAATATACGTTGCCGTAGCCACCCGAGGCCACCACGACGGCGTGGGCGGCGTAGCGCTCCAGCTCGCCGGTCACCAGGTTGCGGGCGATGATGCCGCGGGCGCGGGGCTTGCCGTCCTGGTCGGGCACCACCACGAGGTCCATCATCTCGTGCCGCTCGTGCAGCACCACGGTGCCGCGGGCAATCTCGCGGCTCAGGGCACCGTAGGCACCCAGCAGCAGCTGCTGGCCCGTCTGGCCGCGGGCATAGAAGGTGCGGCTCACCTGCGCGCCGCCGAACGAACGGTTGTCGAGCAGGCCGCTATAGTCGCGGGCGAAGGGCACGCCCTGCGCCACGCACTGGTCGATGATGTCGCCGCTGACCTCGGCCAAGCGGTAGACGTTGGCCTCGCGGGCACGGTAGTCGCCGCCCTTGATGGTGTCCTTGAAGAGGCGCTCCACGCTGTCGCCGTCGTTCTGGTAGTTCTTGGCAGCGTTGATGCCGCCCTGGGCGGCGATGCTGTGGGCGCGGCGCGGCGAGTCCTGGATGCAGAAGATGTCGACGTGGAAGCCCAGGGCGCCGAGCGAGGCGGCGGCCGAGGCACCGGCCAGGCCGGTACCGACGACGATGATGTCGAGTTTGCGCTTGTTGGCGGGGTTCACCAGCTTCTGGCTGGCCTTGTAATTGGTCCATTTCTGACTGAGCGGACCTTCGGGTATCTTGGAATCTAGTTTCATATCAATCAGCCTCACCCCCGACCCCTCTCCGATTGGAGAGGGGGGGTGGGCACCATGGCTGTCGGTTTTTATCTATTATACATTATCATTGAACATTCTAACTCTTCCCTCTCCAATCGGAGAGGGGGTCGGGGGGTGAGGCCCCTATAATCCGAGGAAGACCAGCACCGGCACGGCGGTGAACATCAGGCAGATGAGCCAGGCGTAGGCGCGGCCGCACCACTCGATGATGTTGTTGTACTTGTAGTTGTTCAGGCCGAGGGTCTGGAAGGCCGACGGGAAGGCGTGGCGCATGTGCATGAACAGGGCCACGAAGGCGATGAGGTAGAGCAGCACCATCAGCGGGTTGTGGAACAGCTCGCGCACCATGAAGTAGAAGTCGGGCTCGGGCTTGCTCTCGGGCATCACGTGCTTCAGCGTCTGCCGCTCGTCGTAGGTCAGGTGGCGTATCCACGCACCGTCCTGGCTGAAGTTGCCCTCGGCCTGCGCCCGCTGCAGGATGTCGAGGACGGCCAGCTTGTCGCGCAAGCCGTCGATGTATTGCGTCACCTCGCCGGCGTCGCCGTTCTCGTCGGCATACATCATGGCTTCGTTCTCCAGCTCGCCGATGAACTCCTCGGGCGTCATGTTCATGCTCTGGGCATATTGCACCACCCCCATCAGCTCGTCGCTCTGCAGCTTCTCGGTCTTCACCATGTACTCGCCCTTCACCCAGCCTATCTTCACGAAGTAGAACTGGCAGAAGTGCATCACCAGGAAGGCGAAGATGAGGATGCCGGTCCACATCATCAGCTTCGACGTGGTGTGGGTGGTGGAACGCTGCGACTGATGGTAGCGCACAGGGCGCGCCAGGCGGTTGGTCAGCGCCAGCCACAGGGTGATGACGACGTGCAGGGCGAGGCAGCCGAGCAGGACGACCTCGAATATCTTCACAATCCAGTTTTCACCCATGAAATGGCAGAAAGCCGAATACCAGGCTCCGTCGTCGTGACGCAGCACAAAAAGGTTGGCCGTGGCATGGAAGAGCAGGAACAGCAGCAGAAAGCCACCCAACAGCGCCACCAGTATCTTCTTGGTGACAGAATGTAGTTTCGGTAAGTTCATATTTACAACTTGTTATACGTTATATTAATTAAGATAATAGACTGCAAATTTACACAAAAAAATTTGATTTAAACACAGACGTATGAAAAAAACAATATATGATTATCCGCATTCCCCCGAATTAGGCCGAATAGCCCACGGCGTGGGCGATATATGTTAGCCGTGGGCGTAAGCCCACGGAAAGTACGTTGTCATCATCCCATGAGCCCACGGAGTGGGCGGCACATCTGTCATCGTATAGTGCCGCCCACTCCGTGGGTTCGAAGAACAATTTGACTGTCCGATTCCGTGGGCTTACGCCCACGGCTATCGATTGCCGCCCTTTCAGGGCTCTGTCTTCGACATCGGTTTGCCACGAGTTCTTTAGGAGTTCTTTACAAAATCGTAAAGAACTCCTAAAGAACTCGTATGGAACGTGCACAGAGTGAGCACAGAAGTAAGAAAGCAGCGGGCGCCACTCTGGAGTGGCGCCCGCACTATCATTAACGCTGCTTGAAAGGTCGTGCTCCGTCGGGGTCCGGCAGAGGCGCCACCGCCTCCAGCCCGCCGCCTCCCTTGGAGGAGGTCTTGGTCATCGTCAGACTGGTGATGACAAACGAGGCCCATCCGCGCGGTTGCTCTGTGTCGGCATAGGACTCGTAGAAGCTGTATCCATCCGCATAATGTCCGTCGCTGCTGGGGGTGTCGGAGGGGCCGAAGACCAGCTTGCCGGCGCTGTTGAACTTCAGGTAGGCCTCACCATTGTATCCCCCGTTGGCATCCTTCAGTGCGTACCAGCTGCCGTCACTGTTCTCATACATCGGATAGAAAGTCGCTATCAAAACGGTGTCGGGTGCACTGTTCCAGTGATAAGTGTAGTCCGAGAGGTCGGTCAGAATATATCCTCCTTTCAAGACGATGCACTGCTTTGTTGCATTGAATTCTCCCACGGCATAGAAGTAAGACCCTGCAGGACCGCCGTTGGACTTGCGGTAGAGGCCTTCCACCAACACCTGATTACCACTCAGCGAGGTGATGGAGGTGCCGTACCACGAGAGGCTGTTGTTTCTCCAGTCGGTGGCCTGGCACGACCAGGTGCCGAGGAAGTCGTTCAGGGTGCGCGTGCCGCCGGAGCGGTCGATTGTCATCGTCCTCACCTCGCCGTAGCCCGTGCCCTGGCTGTTGGTGGCGTAGGGCCGCATGCGGTAGGTGCCCGAGGTGAGGTTGCTGACCTCCACATGGATATCGGTGAGCGAGGAACTCGCCCAGCGCGAATTCGCTGTCGTCGGGGTGCCCGAGTCGCCCTTGATGTAGCAGAAGCCCGCCGACGTGACGGCGGCGCCCCCGTTGCTGGTCACCGTGGCATAGAGCGACGCCGTGCCGGCCGAGGCATTGTAGCTGCTGCTCGATGTGTTCCACACCACCGTGGGGGCATAGGACGGGCCCGTGATGGTGAGCACGCCGATGTCGCTGTAGGCCGTGGCCACGCGGTTGGTGGCGTAGGCTCGCACGCGGTAGGTGCCGGCGCTGAGGCCTGTCAGCTCCACCTTTATCTCCTTGTTGGCACCCACGCTGTGCTTATTGTCGTTCATCTCAGGCACACCGCTGGTGGCCTTGATGTAGCAGATGCCCGCGTCGGACAGCTCGCCCCCATCGTCGGTGACACGCCCGATGATGGTGGCGTCGCCCGTGACAGACGAGTAGATGGTCTGGTCGAAATCCAGCTCCACCGCCGGAGCCGTAATCTCCTTGGTGCATCCTGTCAGGCCCAGCATGAGGGTCAGGCCGAGTACATATCCTTTGGTCTTCATAACGCTGTCTCCTTTATTTTATAACAGTACCCGCTTGATGGCATCGAAAGTGATGCGATAGCTGATTGAGAAACTGAGGTCCCAGTTGAGACCCGATTTATAGTAGTCCGAATACACGTAGTTCTTTTCATCAAAGAAGAAGAAGGGGCCGATACCAATGCTGAGGTCGCGCCACATGATGCCCAGCTGGAGCGAGGCGTGGGGGTAGCGCTTCCACTTGCTGTCGGCATAGAAGTAGTATTCATCGTAATCGCCCTGGATATCGACACCGAGCCTGAGGTCGGCGAAGACGGCAAAATTATATTTCGGAGTGCTGAGGCGCATCTCGACGAAAACAGGGGCCACCCAGTCGCCGTGATCCCAGTCGTTTCCGAAGGCACAGCCCATGATGCCGATGCCGCCGCCCACCATGAAGCTGGACGAAACCTGCGAGCCCACCACCAGGCCGGTAGGATTGCCCAGCTCGAGTTGTACCAGTCCGCCGGTGGGTCGGTATTCGGGCAGCTGTTTCTTCGGCTTGATGAGCGATTCGCGCTGTGTGTTGGCGCCCACTATCTGCGCCTGTGTCGTGCCTGCCGTCGCAAGGCACATGATTGCCAAGACAAGAGTAATGATTCTTTTCATAACTTATTGGAGATTAAAATTCATACGCCAGATGTTGTATTCGCCCTTCTCGGTGCCGCGCTGCGAGAGGAAGTAGATGTACTGTCCGTCGGGGCTCCACACGGGCGAGCAGTCGTCGCCCTGGTGGTAGGTGAGCTGGGTGAGGCGCGAGCCGTCGGGACGCACGGCGTAGATGTCAAGGTTCTCGCGGCTCCCGGGCTGGTCGGTGCTGGGGGTGTTGCTCACGCAGACAATCCATTTGCCGTCGGGCGAGAGCGACGCGGTGGTGAACGAGCGGTCGTCCTGACTCAGCACGAGGCTCTCCGACCCTTTGACAAAGTTGATGCGCCACACCTCGTAGTTGCGCTCGCTGTTCATTCGGGTGCAGAGGAACTCCTCCTCGCTGATAGGCATGGGGTTGAGGCCGTAGCAATAGTTGGAGAAGGAGCCGGTGGCCAGCTCATAGCTCCAGATGGAGTAGTTGGCCCCGTCGGCGCGCGAGAAGAAGATGCGCTTGCCGTCGACCGAGTAGCGGGGACCGTAATCGCGCGTGTTGATGGGCGACACCTGCTGCACCACCGTGCCCTGTGCGGCATCGGTCAGGCAGAGGCGGCTGTAGTTGCCCACGATTTCACTGAAGCACAGCATCTTGCCGTCGGCCGAGAAGCACACGTCGTTCACCAGGGTGCGGAAGGTGCGCTGGGTGGAGGCGGCACGCACGTCGAGCGAGCGGACGAAGATATTGCGCTTGTCGTTCTTGAAGGTGTTGTAGGCGATGCTCGTGCCGTCGTGGTTGATGGCGAAAATCGGGTTGACCCACCAGGTCATGCGGCCGGCGGTGCGCGTCACGCTGGGTGTCGAGAGGCTCTCCTGCGTCTCGTCGGTCACCTTCATAAAGTTGATGCCTCCTTCCTCGGGCACATAGCTGCGCGTGAAGTCGATTTGCGCGCCGGTGCATCCCGCAGCCAGCAATGCCAACACAGGCAAGGCAATCCATAAAACGGTATTCTTTCTTTGCATAAAAATATATGTTTAAAGTTGATAATCAAATCTGGGTGCAAAGGTACAAAAGAATATAGAGTCAAACATTGCCCAATATGGGCAATTGCCCAAAATGGGCAGTCATGCAAGCGCCTCGGAATAGTATGCAAAGAAGTCTGTATGAAGTATTTGGGAGATAGCCATCAACTGTTGCGTATCCATCACGCTCTTCTGGAATATCTTGTTCACAGTGCGCGCATTGACCCCCAGCTGCTCGGCGAGCCAGTGGTTGGTGCGGTTTTGGCGACGGAGTTCGTCCCTAATCAGTTGACCGATATTGATTGTCTGAGGCATAGCGTGTCGACTCTGGTGCATCGGCCGCCTGTCCGCTGTCGGGGGGTACCTGGGAACAAAAAATGTGGACTTGACTTATCCACATTCTGAGGTCCTAGGTAAACCCGTTATATCAGACAAGCAGAGTCCACGTATGACGCAGACATCTCCTACTTGTTCGAGGTATAACGTCTTCAGAAATTTCCTAGGTTTCAGAATGTCCGAACAAACAGCAAATGCAATGTTTTTTTATTCTTTTACTTTATTATTTTCCTTTATTATTCAGTGTTTTGTACATCTATCAGTTCTTTCTTTTACGATACAAAGATACGCTATTTCTGCATTTCGGCCAAATTTAATTTCTCTTCCGGCAGGGCATACGCGTCAAAAATAACATCGGCTCAGCAGACACGAGCCTCGAAGAGGCTCAATCTCAATAACCCCACACTGCCGTGTGGGGTTATTGAAATTCAGCCTCTTCGAGGCTGTCCCCGCCCCTCCTCGGAGGGGTGGACCTCACTACAACGCCACATCAACCGTAGGCGGCAGGGTATTGTTCATTGATTGTCAGCGTGATGACTTGCTGTTCTTTTAGAAAAGTAAAAGAACAGGAAAAGAACAACAATAGACCAGGAGCAGAAATTACCGGGAGAGAGCACGTTAGGGATTTCGATTTTCCAGGCAGTCCATATTCTTTTTTTATTCGTATCTTTGCAGGGAACAAAGAAACCGCTCGACCAATGGAACTAACTATCTTAGTGTGCTTTGCACTATATACGGCACTATTGTTTTTCGTCATGTGGCTCACGGGACGCCGCGGAGCCAAGGGCAACGAGGCTTTCTTCCGCGCCGGCCGGCGGTCGCCGTGGCCCGTGGTGGCCTACGGCATGATTGGGGCGTCGCTCAGCGGCGTGACCTTCATGTCGGTGCCGGGGGGCGTGTATGCGGGCGATTGGACCTATATGCCCCTGGTGTTCGGCTACGTGCTGGGCTACGCCGTCATCGCGCTGGTGCTGCTGCCGCTCTACTACCGCCTCAACCTGACCTCCATCTACACCTACCTCGACCAGCGCTTCGGCCTGCGCAGCGAGAAGACCGGCGCCCTGTTCTTCATCCTGAGCCGCCTGCTCGGGTCGGCGCTGAGGATGTATCTCGTCGTCTTTGTGCTCTACGAATTCGTCTTCCGCGCCTGGGGCATCCCCTTCTGGGTGCCGGCGGTGGTGTTTATAGCCATCATATTATTATACACCTTCCGCAGCGGCATCAAGACGGTGGTGTGGACCGACATGTTGCAGACCACCTTCCTGCTGCTGGCCGCCATAGCCACGGTGGTGGCCATACTGAACAACCTGGATATGGGTCTCGGCGAGCTGCTCAAGGTCTCGGCCGACAAAGGCTATACCCGCATGTTCGAGACCGACCCGTCGGCCCCCAAGTTCTGGGTGAAGCAGGTGGTGGCCGGCATGTTCATCACCATCACCATGACGGGACTCGACCAGGACATGATGCAGAAGAACCTCACCTGCAAGTCGCTGCGCGATGCACAGAAGAATGTGATGACCTCGTCGCTGCTTTTCATCGTGGTGAACATCCTCTTCCTCAGCCTCGGCGCCGCCCTGCTGGCCTACGCGGCGCAGACCGGCTTCGCGCTGCCCGTGAACGAGGCGGGGGCCGTGGTGCCCGACAAGATATTCCCGTCGGTGGCCTTCTCGCTGAGCGGCTTCACGGCCGTGTGCTTCGTGCTGGGCATGGTGGCGGCGGGCTACAGCAGCGCCGACGGCACCCTCACCGCCCTCACCACCACCTTCTGCTACGACTTCCTGGGGTTCGGGGAGTCCAGTTCCTCTAGACCATCTAGAGCATCTAGAAAATCCAGACTGTCGGAGCTACAGGTGCGCCGCCTGGTGCACATAGGCTTCGCCCTGCTCTACCTGCTGGTGATTATCGCCTTCCGCCCCTTCCACCGCCAGTCGCTCATCGACACGCTGTTCGACGTGGCAGGCTTCACCTACGGCCCCCTGCTGGGACTCTATGCCTTCGGCCTCTTCACGCGGCGCAAGGCACGCGACCGCTGGGTGCCCTTCATCGCCGTCGCCTCGCCGGTCATCTGCTACGTCCTCAAGCTACACTCCTTCCAGTGGTTCGGCTACCGCTTCGGCTTCGAGCTGCTGCTCCTCAACGGCCTCATCACCTTCGCCCTGCTGTGGCTCTCCTCACTAAACACCAAACACTGAACACATGAACATGTTCCTCACCATACTAGGCTCGGGAGCCGCCCTGCCCATCGGCGCACGGCGCTGCTCGGCACAGGTGCTCAACATCGGTGGCTTCAAACTGCTCATTGACTGTGCCGAGGCCACCCAGGACCGCATCCGCTACAACCACCTGAAGCTGCAGTCGATATCCACCATCGTCATCTCGCACCTCCACGGCGACCACTTCTTCGGCCTGCCGGGCCTGCTGAGCACCATGCACCTTTGCGGCCGCACCGAGCCCGTCTTCATCGCCGCTCCCCAAGGGGCACGGCAGGTGATAGAGACCACCTTCGAGCTCACGGGCAACCACGTGGGCTTCCCCATCGAATGGTGTGAGATGGATTTCAGCGAGGGCGAACAGCGTATCTTCGAGAACCATCGCTGCACCATCGACGCCTTTCCACTGGACCATTCGGTGCCCGACTACGGCTTCCGCATCGCGGAGCGGCCGCGCAACGCCACCGAGCCGCTCACCTACGCCTACTGCTGTGACACGGCCTACGACGAGCGGCTGGTGGAGCACGTGCGGGGCGTCGACCTGCTCTGCCTCGAGTGCACCTTCAGCAACGAATACGAGCGCCTCGCCACCGAGCGCAAGCACCTCACCGCCGGCCAAGCCGGCCGCCTGGCACGGCTGGCCGACGTCAAGCAGCTGCTGCTGACCCACATCAGCGCCCGCTTCCGCGAGGACGAGCCCATCATCGGACAAGCACGCGCCGAGTTCCCAAACAGCGTCCTGGCTGCCGACAACATGCGCCTCCCCATCAGTCACACCCCGACACAACCGATTGACCTTTCGGCAGATGAAAAATAAATTTGGCCATATCGCGAAAAAGTAGTACTTTTGCACCCGCTTTTTAACGGCGAGCCTCCCTTGTGGAGCTACCCGTTCAAAAAAGGAAAGCAACGACTGGAGAGATGCCGGAGTGGTCGATCGGGGCGGTCTCGAAAACCGTTGACCAGCTTGCTGGTCCCAGGGTTCGAATCCCTGTCTCTCCGCCAGGATTGAAAATACAAGAAGAGAGGCAACCGTATGGTTGCCTCTTTTCGTTTGTAGAGCTCGAACTGCCTTTTACTCGGCGGCAGCCTCTTCGCCGTCGCCGGCAGTGGCGCTGGCACGGGTACTGAGGACGTTGACCACCTCACTGCTCTTCGGGTTGAGGATGCAGTAGTTCTCGGTGGCGATGTCCTGCACACGGATGCGCTGGTTGACATCGAGGTTGGTGATGTCGAGGAGCACCTCGCTGGGCATGTTGGCGGGCAGAGCCTTGCAGTTGAGGCGTTTCTGCTTGTAAGCCAACTTGCCGCCCTTCATGACACCCTTGCTGGTGCCGGTGGTGTGGACGGGGATGGACATCACGATGGGTTTGTCGTCGGTCAGCTCGTAGAAGTCGGCATGGTAGACGATTTCGGTCACGGGGTGGAAGTCGATGTCTTTCAGCATGGCCATGTGGTCGGTGCCGTTGATGCTGATTTTCACATAGCAGGGCTCGGGGTTGAACAGCACGCGCTGGAAGGCCGTCTGGTCAACGCTGAACAGAATCTGCTCACCTTTACCGTACATTACGCAAGGCACTTTGGCGTCGCGACGCAGAGCCTTAGCATCCTTTTTCCCTACGTTCTCGCGGAGAGAACCGCTCATTGATACTACTCTCATTGTTTTTTTGTTTTTGAGATTTATAAAATGTTTTATCTAAATTATAGTTACTATAGGTACTATAGTTCCTATAACTATTATTCGTTCATTCTTTTGATGACACCCTTGCGGTGGAGGGTGGTCTCGTAGAGGTTGTCGAGACTCTCGTAGTTGACCACACGGCGGATGGCCTCGGCCAGCAGCCAGTCGCAACTCAGCACGTGAATCTTCGGGCTTTGGCGCTTCAGGGGGATAGTGTCGGCCACCACGAGCTCTTCCAGGTCCGAGGCCTCCACCTTCTCGATGGCGTTGCCGCTGAGCACAGGATGGGTAATCATGGCGCGCACACTCTTGGCTCCGCTCTGCTTGATGATGCCGGCGGCCTTGCAGATGGTCGAGCCGGTGTCGATAATGTCGTCCAGCAGGATGACATGCTTGTCCTGCACGTCACCGATGAGGCGCATCTCGCCAATCTCGTTGGGCTTGTTGCGGTGCTTGTAGCAGATGACGAAGCTATTGTTGAGGGTCTTGGCGTATGTGCCGGCACGCTTGCTGCCACCCATGTCGGGGCTGGCGAACATCACGTCGTCGATGTCGAATTTCTCACGGATGTAGGGCATGAAGAGGCTCGAGCCGTAGAGGTGGTCGACGGGGATATTGAAGAACCCCTGTATCTGGTCGGCATGGAGGTCCATGGTGATGACGCGGTCGACGCCGGCCACGCTGAGCATGTCGGCGATGAGCTTTGAGGCAATGGGCACATGGGGTTTGTCTTTGCGATCCTGACGGGCGAAGCCGTAATAAGGTATCACGGCGACAATCTTCTGAGCCGAGGCGCGCTTGGCGGCGTCTATCATCATCAGAAGCTCAAACAGGTTGTCCGTCGGCGGGATAGTGCTTTGGATGATGAACACGATACCTCCGCGGATGGTGTCCTCGTAGGAGGGCTGGAATTCACCGTCGGCATACTGAAAAACCGTCGAATTTCCCAGCGGGATGCCATAGATTTCGGCCACGCGGCGTGCCAGATCCTCGGTGGCACGGCCGGCAAAAATGAAAACTTTGTCAGAACGCATGTCGTTCATTACAACGTTGATTTAAGGTAGTTTATATTGTTTTAGTATTGATTTTTACCTTCCTAATTCGAGTGCAAAGATACACATTTTCGGACGACCTACAAAAAAAAGTTTTGCCATGTCGGAAAAAGTGCGTACTTTTGCACCCGATTTTGAGAGAGGAAAACTAGATGAGCCCTGGTGGTGGAATGGTAGACACGGTAGACTCAAAATCTGCTGCTCGCAAGGGCGTGAGGGTTCAAGTCCCTCCCGGGGTACAAGGACAGAGGCGGTGGTCGAACGACCACCGCCTCCGTTTTTTTTGTGCAGTAAAAACAACCTTTTGACAATAAAATATCATGTGTCGCGTTACACATATATAAAAATTAGTTGTCTTATGAAGAAAATACTATCACTTCTGGCATTTGCGCTACTGACCGTCGGCGCAGTCATGGCGCAAAACAACGGCTCTGCCACCGTGGGCGACGAGATATACACGGTTGTGGAGCAGAAACCTCAGTTCCCCGGTGGCGAAGACGCCCTGCTGCAGTGGCTGGGAACCCATGTGCAATACCCCGAAAAGGCAAAGGCCGAGAAACTGGAAGGGAAGGTGTATGTGACTTTCGTGGTGGAACGCGACGGCAGCATCACGAATGTGCGGATTGTGGCACCCAGGGAGAAGATGGCCCTGCTCGAGGAGGAGGCGGTACGTGTGGTGCGCGCAATGCCCAAGTGGGAGCCCGGAAAGGTGCGCGGCAAGAAGGTGCGCGTGCAGTTTAACCTACCTATTGTTTTCTATCTCCAATAGTCCATGAAAGTCATCATCCTGGGCACAGCATGGCCCTACCGAGGCGGACTGGCGGCCTTCAACGAGCGGCTGGCACGCGAGTACCAGTCGCAGGGACACGAGGTGGAGGTGGTCACCTTCATGCTCCAGTATCCGTCGTTTCTCTTCCCCGGCAAGACGCAATACAGCGACGAGCCGGCCCCCGAGGGGCTGACCATCAGCCGCCGGCTGAACGCCATCAACCCCTTCAACTGGCTCAAAGTCGGACGGTACATCAAGAAGCAGCGCCCCGACCTGCTCATCACCAAGTTCTGGCTGCCCTTCATGGCGCCGGCACTGGGCACGGTGAACCGCGTGGCCAAGCGCAAAGGCACGCGCCGCATCAGCATACTCGACAACCTCATTCCCCACGAGAAGCGCTTCGGCGACAAGCTGTTTGCCCGCTACTTCGTGGGCTCGGTCGACGGGATGGTGGCCATGAGCCGCTCGGTGCTGGCTGACGCAGACCTTTTCGACCCCCACGGCCGCAAGGCACGCGCCTTCTGCCCCCATCCGCTCTACGACCATTACGGCGCCATCGTCGGCCGCGATGAGGCGCTGCGGATGCTCGACCTCGACTCCGCACCGCGCTACGTGCTTTTCTTCGGCTTCATACGCGACTACAAGGGGCTCGACCTGCTGCTGGAGGCCATGGCCGACGAACGCATCAAGACCCTGGGGACGAAGCTCATCGTGGCGGGCGAATTCTACGGCGACCCGAAGCCCTACATGGAGCTCATCGAACGGCTCGGCATCGGCGACCGCGTGGTGCTGAAGACCGACTTCATTCCCGACCACGAGGTGAACCGCTATTTCTGTGCCGCCGACCTGGTGGCGCAGCCCTACAAGACAGCCACCCAAAGCGGGGTGACCCAGATAGCCTTCCACTTTGAGAAGCCCATGCTGGTGACCAACGTGGGCGGCCTGCCGGAGATAGTGCCCGACGGCAAGGTGGGCTTCGTCGTGGAGCCCGCGGCCGGGAGCATCGCCGACGCGCTGGTGCGCTTCTTCGAGGAGGACTGGGCCAGCCGCCTCACCGAGGGCGTGCGCGAAGAGAAGCGGAAATACGCTTGGAGCAACATGACCGAAGCTATCGGGAGTTTAAAGTTTAAAGTATAATAAGGTTTATGACAATCAGAAGCAAAGCACCTTTGAGACTGGGTTTGGCGGGCGGCGGCACCGACGTGAGCCCCTACAGCGACCTCTACGGAGGTGCCATCCTCAACGCCACCATCAGCATGGCGGCCTACACCACGATAGAGCCCACCGACGACGGACAGGTGGAGTTCCTGGCTCCCGACAAGGGACTGCGCGAGGTGTACAAGGACGCCAGCGAGGTGGATACCGACGGATACTTCATCCTGCACAAGGGGGTGTACAACCGCATCGTGCGGCAGTTCACCCACCACCCCCTGTCAATGCGCATAGCCTCCTTCGTCGACGCCCCGGCCGGCAGCGGTCTGGGCACCTCGTCGACGCTGGTGGTGAGCATCCTGGGGGCCTACGTGGAATGGCTCAAGCTGCCGCTGGGCGAATACGACATCGCCCGGCTGGCCTACGAGATAGAGCGTATCGACCTGGGCCTGGCCGGCGGCAAGCAGGACCAGTATGCCGCCACCTTCGGCGGATTCAACTACATGGAGTTCAACGGCGACAACGTCATTGTCAACCCCCTGCGGGTGCGGCAGAGCTACATCGACGAGCTGAACCACAACCTGCTGCTCTACTGGACCGACACGTCGCACGTCAGCGCCGACATCATACGCGAACAGCAGCAGAACGTCAAGAACAAGAAGACCTCCAGCATCGAGAGCATGCACCGCTTGAAAGAGCAGGCGCAACAGATGAAGGAGGCCCTGCTGAAAGGGCATGTGGGCGACATCGGGAGGATACTGAACTTCGGGTGGCAGCACAAGAAGCAGATGGCCCAGAGCGTCAGCAATGCCCGCATCGACGCCATCTACGAGGCCGCCCTCGCGGCCGGGGCCACCGGCGGCAAGATAAGCGGTGCCGGCGGCGGCGGCTTCATGTTCTTCTACTGCCCGGGCCTGACACGGTTTGCCGTGCGCAAGGCACTGGCGCAATTCGGCGGCGAGACCAAGCGCTACGACTTCACCGCCGAAGGTCTCAAGACATGGATAACGGAATAACTGATGAATAGTATGGATAGAATACAGGAATCAATAGCCCAGAGCATCGCCGTGAAGCAGGCCATCCTGGCCGACAGTGTGCTGATGCAGACCGTGGCCGACGCAGCCCTGCTGATAGAGGCCTCGCTGCGGGCGGGAGGCAAGATACACTTCTGCGGCAACGGCGGCAGCGCCGCCGACGCACAGCACCTGGCTGCCGAGCTGAGCGGCCGCTTCTACTTCGACCGGCCTCCCCTCAACGCCGAGGCGCTGCACTGCAACACCTCCTACCTCACCGCCGTGGGCAACGACTACGGCTATGAGTACATCTTCGCACGCCTGCTGCGCGGCACCGCCAAGCGAGGCGACGTGCTGGTGGGCATCTCGACCAGCGGCAACAGCCGCAACATACTGGAAGCCTACAAGGTGGCCCGCGAGCTGGGGGTAAGCATCGTCTCCATGACCGGTGCCACGGGCGGCAAGATGCGCGACTGCGGCGGGCTGCTGCTCAACGTACCCAGCACCGACACACCCCGCATCCAGGAGAGCCACATCATGCTGGGCCACATCATCTGCGAGCTGGTCGAAACGGCGATGTTCAAATGAAGGAAGCCATCATACTGGCCGGGGGCTTCGGCACCCGCCTGCGCACCGTGGTGAGCGACGTGCCCAAGCCCATGGCCCCCGTCGCCGGACGGCCGTTCCTGAGCTACCTGCTCGACGACCTGTCGCGGCAGGGCTACCGGCACGTCGTCCTCGCCACCGGCTACCTGCACGAGAAGGTGGAGGCCTGCTACGGGAACGAGTACGGCGGCATGGCCGTCGACTACGCCCGCGAGCTCAGTCCCCTGGGCACGGGCGGGGCCATCGTCAACGGCCTGCAACACTGCTCCGAGGAGCGCATCACCGTGCTCAACGGCGACACCCTCTTCCACGTGGACCACACCCCCCTGCTGCAGGCCGACCACGCCGGATGCCGCCTGGCACTCCTGCTGCGTTACGTGCCCGACGCAGGACGCTACGGCGCCGTGGAGACCGACGGCAAAGGGCTCGTCACCGCCTTCCGCGAGAAAGACCCGACCGCCGGCGCAGGCCTCATCAACGCCGGCATCTACCGCATGCACCGCTCGCTGCTCGACAACTACCCCGCCGGACAGCAGTTCTCCTTCGAGAAAGAGGTGCTTCAACCCCTGCGCGAGCCCGTCCACGCCTATGCCCTCGACGGCTATTTCATCGATATCGGCGTGCCCGACGACTACCGGCGCGCACAAACGGAACTGCCACTGCTATGAGTGCCCTCTTCCTCGACCGCGACGGGGTGCTCAACGTGTTGCGCCCGAACGACTATGTGAAGTCGCCCGACGAGCTGGTGATGCTGCCCGGCGTGAAAGAGGCACTGGATATCTGCCGCCGGCGCTTCAGCCATCTCTTCATCGTCACCAACCAACAGGGCATCGGCAAAGGGCTGATGACCGAGGCCGACCTGGAGGCCATCCACCGCAAACTGCTGGAGGCCGTCGGACCCGTGGACCGCATCTACCACTGCCCCGACCTGGAGCGCTCGCACAGCTTCCGCCGCAAGCCCAACATAGGCATGGCGCTGCAAGCCCGCAGAGATTATCCCGACATACGACTGAAAGACAGCGTGATGGTAGGCGACAGCAAGACCGACATTCTCTTCGGACGCCGTGCGGGCATGACCACCGTGCTGGTGGGCTGCAACTCCACCGTAGCCACCGATGCACCCCACCTGGTCGACTACCGATTTCCCACCCTGCTCGACTTCGCACAAAACCTCCCGAAGGGGCTTCAGAACACAAATTTTGCATAAAGCTTGTTTTCAAACCATTAAACGCCTTACCTCTTACCACCGTGGTAAGACTTGATAAGGCGTTGGTAAGGACTTGATAAGGCCTTGGTAAGGCGATGGTGCCTGCCGAACCCGTAAAAAACAGGTGCTCAGCCTATTCGGCGCAGCAGTGGCGGTCGTGGCAGTGGCTGCTCTGGGTTTCCAGTTCCAGGGTGCTGTGATGGATGCCCAGTTCGTCGAGCAGGTCCTTCACGCGGTCGGTGACGGCTTCGAGCCGGTCGGAGGAGGGGATGACGACGTGGGCCGTGAGAGCCGTCTCGGTGGTCGAGATGGGCCAGATGTGCATGTGGTGCACATTGAGGACCTCGTCGAGGCTCTCCACCTTCTGCTTGATTTCCTCCACGTCGTAGCCTTCGGGCACGGCGTCGGTGCTCATGCGGAGGCTCTCGGAGAGGAGACTCCAGGTGCTGACGAGGATGACAATGGCGACCACAAGGCCAATGATGGGGTCGACGACGGTCCAGCCGGTGAGGTTGATGACCACGCCGCTGACGACCACCCCGATGCTGACCAGCGTATCGGCCAGCATGTGGAGGAAGGCTCCGCGGGTGTTGATGTCGTGCTGGTGCTGCCGGCCGAGGAGCCAGGCGGTGAAGCCGTTGATGAGGATGCCCACGGCGGCGGTCCAGATGATGAGGGTGCCATTGACGTCGGCGGGGTGCATGAACTTGCGCACGCTCTCCACCATGATGGCGCCCACGGCGACAAGGAGGATGATGGCGTTGAGCAGGGAGATGAGCACCGACGCCTTGCGGTGGCCGTAGGTGAAGCGGCGGGTGGCACGGCTGGAGGCCAGCTTGAGGGCCACCATGGCCAGCAGGAGGGAGAAGACGTCGGAGAGGTTGTGCCCCGCGTCGGAGAGCAGGCCCAGCGAGTGGCCGACGAGGCCGGCGACGGCCTCGACAACGACGAAAGCGAGGTTGAGCGCTACGGCTACAATATATATTGTAGAGAGGTGCTCGATGGAGTGGACGTGATGGTGATGGTGACCGTGGTGGGCATGCTCGTGGTCAGGGCAATGCCCGTGGTCGTGGTGGTGATGTTCGTGTGACATAATGCGGTTGTTTTTTAGTTTGATTTCGTTTTGCAAAATTACGAACATTCTGTCAAACGGCATCCTCACCAATATTGGTGAAAGCCAGTGCATCGGCGACAAGGAAGATAGAGCCTGTAACCAGCACCATGTCATCGGGTTGCGCTGCTGCGCGGGCTGCGTCGATGGCCTCCCCTACCCGCCCGTAGGCCTTGCCATGGATACCTAGGGCACTGGCAGCGGCCTCGAGGTCGGCCACCGGAAGGCCCCGGGGCACGCTGGGTTGGGTGAAGCGCCAGGTGAGTCCGGGATTGAGTGCCCGAAGCTCGGAATCGAGGTACTGCAGGATGTGCCGGTAGTCCTTGTCGTTGACGCATCCGTAGATGACATGCAGGTTGGCATGCGGGGTGTTGGCGACGCCCTGGAGCATGGCGCGGATGCCGGGCTCGTTGTGGGCGGTCTCGCAGATGGTGAGGGGGCTCTCCCCTATCTTCTGCCAGCGGCCGTGCAGGTGGGTGTTGGTGACCACGCGGCTGATGCCGCGTTGCACAGGAGCCTGGGGAAGGCTCAGGTCGGTAGTGCGGCGAAGCACATCGACGGCTTCAAGGACGGTGGCGAGGTTTTTTTTCTGGTACTCGCCAGTAAGTTCAGTGGTGTAGTCCTCGACGCGGTCGACATGATGGTGTTGGTCGGCAAAGGTGATGGGGGCGTGGAGCCTTTCGGCGGTTGCACTGAAGACGGGGGCTGTCTCGGGCTGCGTCTCGCCGATGACGACGGGCACGCCCTCCTTGATGATGCCGGCCTTCTCGGCGGCTATCTTCTCCAGCGTGTCGCCGAGGAACTGGGTGTGGTCGAGGCCGATATTGGTGATGATACTGAGCAACGGGGTGATGACATTGGTGGAGTCCAGCCGTCCGCCCATGCCCACCTCGATGACGGCGATGTCGACTTGCTCGCGGGCGAAATAGTCGAAGGCCAGCCCCACGGTCATCTCGAAGAAAGAAAGGGAGTGGGTAGTGAGTAGTGGGTAGTGGGTAGATACAAAGTCAACGACGGCCTGCTCCGGTATCATTTCGCCGTTGATTCTGATTCTTTCGCGGAAGTCGACGAGGTGGGGCGAGGTGTAGAGGCCCACCTTGTAGCCTGCCTCCTGGAGGATGGAGGCGAGGAAGTGGGATACGGAGCCTTTGCCGTTGGTGCCGGCCACGTGGATGCTGCGGAACTTGCGCTCGGGGTGGCCGAGGGCTTCCATCATGTCGAGGGTAGGCTGGATGTCGGCCTTATAAGCGGCAGCGCCGATGCGGTGATACATCGGCAGCTGCGCGAACATGTAGTCCAGTGTCTCTTGATAGGATGTCGGCGACTTTATGGAGCCAACATGCTGACAATCCTGATAGGATGTCGGCGACTTTATGGAGCCAACATGCTGACAATCTTGATAGGTCATTTGTGCGGGATGGTGTAGGTGAGACCGACGAGGAAGAGGCCGCGCTGCGAGGGGTAGTTGGCCCAGTACCAGTAGCGCTGGAAGGCGAGGTTATCCATGCGGAGGAAGAAGGAGAGGGCGCGGTTGTGGCGGTACTCCACCTGGGCGTCGATGCCGTAGCGCATGGGGAGGGTGCCTTGGTCGGAGTCCATACGGCCTAGCAGTTGGCTTTCGAGGTGGAGGAACCACTTGTAGTGGTAGTTGAGGTCTATAGCCAGCAAGGCGTCCCAGTCGGGGCGGTAGTATTCACTCCAGGCCGGCGTCACGGCGCCAAGGTCGGTAATGGTGTAATGATAATAGTGGCCGCCGGCGCGGAGGGTAATCATCTCGTCGTTGACGAAGGTGATGTCGCCACCCACGGTGAGGCGGTTCAGGTTGTTGTAGACATCACTATAGACATTGTTCAGGCTGTAGCGGGGGCCGAGCGCGAAGGTGAGGTCGGCCGAGCGCAGGGAGTAGCTCACCTCGGCGTTGGCCTCGAGCTTCTTGCTCAACGTCCAGCGGGCGTGGCCGACGAAGTCGTAGTGGGAAGCGACGACACCGGGAGAGAAATCGGGGTCGATGTAAGGGTTCACCATCCGCAAACGGTTGAGGGTATTGGCCTCAGCTCCACCGGTGGCGGCAAGGCTGAGGACAAGGTTGTCCTTCATCAGTTTCTTGCTTACCGTGACGTCGGGGTAGACGAGGTTCTGTTTATCGGTACCGGCGGCGCTATATCCGTCCCAGGCATAGAGAAGGCCGGCATGGATGTTGAGTCCACGGAAGAGGAAGTCGACATAGGGGTTAACCCTGAGGATGTTGGTATGGTCTATGTATTCAGGACGGGAATATAAAATGCCCAGGAAGTTGTCAATTCCGTCACCCGGCGACACGTTCCTGTAGTGCTCCCAATCGACATGCAGATAGGCCACCCCTTTGTAATCCCTCATTATGGGGAAACCATAGTGTATGTCGCCACTCAGGGTAAGGTTCAACTCGTTGGCGCCCCACACGGTCCAGAGGTCGCTCAGGTGCACATCGGCGGAGTAGCCCAGTTTGTTGACGTCGAGTTCCATGTTCTTGACACCGATGTTCCAGGTAGCCACATTGTAAGACGCCCTGTAGTCGGAGAGGCTGATATTGTCGCGCGTCAATCCGAGGGCTGCCTGCAGGGTGCTGTCGGTGAAGCCGTAGTAGAGGTTGTGGTCGTGCTCGTAGCTGATATCGGACGAGAGCTGCAGCACGTCGCCGACGATGTACTTGCCGAAGAGGGTGATGTCGGTGTTGCCGTACTGGGCGTTGCCGTATTCGGGCATCTTGGCCAGCTTGTCCCAGGAGGAGAAGTGGTTCAGCCGGACTCCGTAGGTCTTCAGCCTGTCGCGCGT
This sequence comes from Bacteroidales bacterium, assembly GCA_017480785.1. GTDB lineage: Bacteria > Bacteroidota > Bacteroidia > Bacteroidales > P3 > Colimorpha. Next base: position 138,312 of record JAFURZ010000002.1, on the reverse strand, counting down.
GGAACACCAGTTGAGGTCGGCCAGGGGGCTCCAATAGTTGCCGAAGCCGAGGCGCAGGTAGTTGTTGTAGAGCTTGGTGGCCGGCTCGCCGATGATGCGGGCGGCTCGGATACGCGTGGGCTCGTACATGGCGCGCAGGCGGGTGGGCGTGATGCTGTAATGGAACACATGCTCTATCCGGGAAAGGGTGTCGGTGACCATGGCAGGGAAGTTCAGCTTCTCGGCCTGCTCGATGACGGGCGTATAGGACCCCTTGACGACGACACTCTCGTTATAGTCGTTCTGGGCCTTCAGCGGGATGGCCAGCACCGCGAGGGCTGCCACTATCATTGTCTTTTTCATATACATTATAATTCTATGGTTATCTCTTCCTCTTCGTTGTCACTCGGCGTGGGGGTGCTCTCGGCGGCGACAATGGCGGCATACTTCTGTCGCGCGATGGCCAGCAGGTCCTCGCCGTCGTAATTGTCAATGATGCTCTGGAGGGTCTGTTTGGCTTGCAGACTGTTGCCTCTGACATAGTAGATGTCGGCCCACAGGATGAAGGAATAGGCCAGCCAGTAATCACTCGTCGAGCTGGCAACGATAGACTCGATGATACGCTCAGCCTGGCTGTACTGCTCGCGGAGCATGAGTATCTCGGCCTGGCGGCAGCGGGCCTCGCCGTTGTACTCGCCGTTGGTCGAGGAGGCAATGTATCCGTAGTAGACATACGACGAATCACGGTTGCCGTTGTCGAAGAAACTGCGCGCCATAGCAAGGCAGGCCTCCTCCCTCAGCTCCACCGTGGCCTTCTCCTCTGCCAGCAGGTTGCGTCCCAGGCGTTCGATGGTCGCGGCTTGGGCACCCTGGGCCACCGCGCTACGCAGGGCGCCCACCTTGCCCTGCAGCAGGCTGTTGTCGCTCTCGGCGTTGGCAGCGAGGCGCTCATAGAGGGAGATGGCCTTGGTGTAGTCGCCCTTGTTATAGGCAATGGTGGCTGCGTTCAAGAGGGCGCGCTCGCTGTATTGATTTGTACCCATCGCCGCCACCGCCTCGTAATGCGGCAAGGCCTTCTCCGCCTGCTCCTGGCGCAGGTAGCTGTCGGCCAGCAGGTAGTGGGCCTTCAGGGCGAACAGGCCGTTCGGGAACCGCTTCAGGTAACCCTCCATAGCCGTTGTGGCCCCCGCGTAGTCCCCCTCCTGGTAGCGCTCCTCGGCGGCAAGGAAAGTCGTCGAGTCCTGCTCCACCGTCGAGACCGTGACCTTCGTCGTGCGCTGCACATAGGCGAAGTACTCGTCCACCCGGTTCTGGGCAATATAGATATTCTTCACCGTACTGAGGGCGTCGCGCGCCTCGTCCGTGCCCGGATACTGCGTCAGCAGCCGGTCGAATGTGCGCAAGGCCTCTGCATTACGGTCCGTGTTGTAGTAGATAAGGCCCTGGTTGAGGAGGGCGCTCTTCACATACACGCTCTGGGGATACTGCTTGACGAAATTGTTGTAGTACGTCATAGCCATCTCGTTGTTGTCGCACATCATGTAGGTATTGGCTATCTCCAGCATCGCCTTCGAGCGCAGGGGTGAATTGTTGAAGCGCTCGAAAATGTAGTTGAGGTAGGTCAGCTTGTCGCTGTTCTTGCCCTGTGCGCCGTAGGCCAGCGCCTTCTGGTAGGTCGCATAGTCGGCGTCGCGCCCGTTGGCCTCGATCACCTTGTCATACTGCGGAATGCACTCCGCAAAGCGGCTCTGCACATACAGGCAGTCACCCAGGCGGTTATACACGTCGTTGCGCATAGACACCGTCTTCTTGTCCGCCCCGGTCAGGCGCTCCGCCAGCTCCTTGAAAGTCTCTCCGGCGTCGGCATACTGCTTCTTCTTCATCTGCAGGTAACCGTAGGTGTAGCGGGCATCGTTGGCATAGGCCGACGTGCCGGCAAACGACGAAAGCAGGAATCGGTTGATGTTGCGCTCCGCCTCGCGGCTCTGCCCGTGGCGGTACTGCCACTCGCCGAGGAGGTAGAGCCCGTCGGCCGTGATACGCGGCACCGCATTCACCTTGACCGCCTTCTCGTAATAGGCCACCCCCTCGCTCTCCTTGCCGCTGTTGCTCAGTTCGATGCCCCGGTTGAGGAGAGCGCGCTGGTAGGCCTGCTCCAGGGCAGCGTTGCGCTGCTCCACCTGCTCCAGCAGCCTGATGGCCTCCTTGTAGTTGTTCGTCGAGCAGTACAGCTCCGTCAATATCTCCTCAGCCTCCGTCTTGTGGCGGCTCTTGGGGTATTTCTTCAGGTAGCTCTCGAAACTCTTGATGCTCTCGCCCATCGCGTTCTGGTTCAGCTCGCAGCTCAGCTTCGCATAGTTGAACAGCGCATCCTCCTTCACCTTCTTGTCATAGTCCATCTTCGACGCCTGCAGGAACATACTGCGGGCCTCCATCTTACGCCCAAGCTTCACATACGTGTCGCCCAACACATACAGGGCATTCTGCGCCACACTGTCGCTACAGTTCGTCTTCTTGGCCAGGTAGATGGCCGCCTCGTCGTACTTGCCGAGCATGTAGTAGCTGTAGCCCACTTGGTAGTCGTTGTCCTGCGGGGTGCAGTTCTCCACCTTGCGCTGCTCCACCTCCACCTCGCGGTACTGCTCCAACGCCTTCGCATACTCGCCCCGGTTGAAGTATATCTCGCCTATCATCTGGTGTATCTCGTTCTTCTTGAAGGCATCGCGCTCGGCCATCAGCTGCGGCGCCATCGCCAGCAGCTCGTCGTCCTTCCCCAGGTAGTAGTAGATGCGGGCGATATAGCTCGGGGCTATCTTCGCAAACTTGCGGTCACGCTCCAGCTCCTTGAAATTCTTCAACGCCAGGTCGTACTGCCCGTTCATGTACTGGATGTGGGCATAATAGTACAGGCTCGACGCGCGGTACTTCGACTGCCCATCTATCTGCTGCGAGAACAGCTTCGCCGCCCTCTGCGTGTCGCCCCTCTGGAAATAGCAGTAGCCCATCTTGAAGTTATACTCGCTCCGGTGGTCGTACTCCACCTCAGCCCCGTCCACCTCACGGTAGTACGTCAGCGCCCGCTCGTAGTCCCCTCGCGCATAGTAGAAGTTGCCAAGGTAGAAGCGCGCCATGTTGCACCGCGAGCTCTGCGGATACACCCGCAGGAACTCCTCCAGGCGGTAGTAGGCGTCGTTGTTGTCAAGCTTCTCCGAGCACACCGCCGCATAGTAGGCCGCGTCGCTCGCTGTCAGCCAGTCCACCTCCGCCGGCACCACCTGGTCGAACAGTTGCTGCGCCGCGGCATACTTCTGCTTCCCGTACAGGTCCGTCGCCTGGCGGTAGCGGGCGTGCAGCCGCTCCCCGTCCGTCGTCCTCTGTCCCAGCACCGGCACCACCAAGAGCACGGCAGCCACGAACATCAAAATGTGCTTACTTTTATTCATTATTTGACTCTGTTTTATCTTAATTATTAAACTGTAAACCGTAAACCTTAAACTGTAAACCGTAAACCATCTAGTCCGTAAACTCCAACTTCTCGTGCTCCACCTCCCGGCGTTCCCACGGCGCATGCAGCAGGAAGCCGCTCTCCGGCGTCGGCGTGACGCTGTAGGGTCTCCGCCCCTCCGGGTCCAGAAGGATGAAGCTCGGATAGCTCACCACTCCCAGCCCCTCCAGCCACCGGTAGTTCCCGTCGAAGTGAAGCCACGTCCACGTGTAGCGCGCACCCCGACGGCTGTTGCGCAGCAGGTGGTACATCTTCTGGAACTCACGGTCGCACGACACCGTGACAAACACCACGTCGTCATACTTCGCATACACGCTGTCCTTGAAGTGCGCCAGCGTCTCCAGCTCCCGCAGCGAATTCGGGTCGTCCACCCGCACAAAACTCATATACACCCACTTGCCACGCAACGAGTCCAGACTCACACGGTTACCGTCCACATCCGGCAGCGTAGCTTCCCCCTGCGGCGAAAGCCAGAAACCCTTTGCGGTACCCCGACTGGATTGACCGCTTTCTGCGAAGCGGGGAGACAACCGCTCCGCCAGCAGCCGGTGCTCCCTCCACTTGCTCCGCCGCGACAACGCCACCAGCATGCGCGTCACGCCCTCGGAGCTGTAGTCTGGGTCATAAAGGCTCTCCCTCAGCGCCACCAGCGCCGCCAGCTCGCGCACCTGCTCGTCATAGAGCAGCTGCTCCGTGCCCAGCGAGTCCAGGTAGCGGTCCAGGTCCCCTCGGCGCACCCACTCCACCAGGCGCCACTTCGGCACCCTCCTCATCCCCTGGCTCACCATCCCGCCCAGCACGTCGAACAACGCACGCATATAGCACTCGTCGTGGTACAGTATCGGCTGCGGCAACACCCTCTCCAGCATCTGCTTGCGGCTCGCAAAGCCCATATCGTAGCGCATCTGCGCCAGCAGGAACCGCTTGTAGCGAGCCATAAAGGCATTCTCCCCGTCCGGCACCTCCCGCTCCACCGCCGCCACAAGGGTGTCGAAGCTCCGCCGCTGTCGGCGGTACTTGAAGTCCAGATGCACCCGCATAGAGCTCACCACACTGTCCACCACCTCCTCCAGCCGCAGCATCTGCAGGTTCAGCTCGTCGGACGGCAGGTTGAGGAACTCCAGCGGCAGGGCCACAGGGTCCAGGTACACATTGCGCTCCTCGTTCTGCTCCCACCTGAACTCCGGCAGCCACACATCATAGCGCCGTCCAGGCTCGACATAGAACGACTGGCTGTAGCACTCTATCTGCACCACCACCAGCCGCGGATAGGTCACATAGCAACCCAGGTGGAACCGACCCTCACTGTCCACCACTGCCGTGTCGAGCACCTGCTCGCCCAGCGTGAGCATGTCCTCGTAGCCGAGCAGCACCACTCGCTTGCCCGCGGCATTGGCGCTCTCGCCCACAATATCAACATTCACCTGCGCCCGCACCACACACGGAAGCAGCCACATCACCAGTATCAACAGTCGAATTCTCACCTTTTATCATTTCATATAAAACAAACATATAACGTCCCAGCTACATTATTATTGCATCCATATCATAGAAAATCTATCAACAACAGGCTGTTGACACCCACAAAACACCCCGCCCCGCATCCCCCTGTCTCTCCGCCATTTACCCCGCTGTTCTTTTACTGTTCTTTTACTGTTCTTTTACTGTTCTTTTACAAATTCGTAAAGAACTCCTAAAGAATTCCGACTAATCGGCTGAAAAACAAGGCCTCCCGAAAGCACCCTCACGAGGCCTGTTTTTCGACAAAATCGAGGCTTCTCACATTCGGTTTTTTTTTCGTATCTTTGCGGTCGCCTGAAAAGGCAACGACTGTAATAAACTATTCATTAACAAAATCTAAAAAAATATCCATCTATGGAAAAAAAGAAATATCGTACCGAGAGTGACCTGCTGGGCAGCCGCGAGGTGCCGGCAGAAGCCTACTATGGCGTCCAGACTTCACGCGCCATCGAGAATTTCCGCATCAGCGGACACCTGTTGTCGAACTACTCCAACTTCATCCGCGGCATGGCCCTGACGAAAAAAGCGGCGGCTATTGCCAACATGGAGGTGGAAATGATTACGAAGGAGCAGGGCGAGGCCATCCAGTGGGCCTGCGACCAGTTGATTGAAGGCAAGTACCACGACCAGTTCCCCATCGACATGATTCAGGGCGGTGCAGGCACAAGCACCAACATGGCCGCCAACGAGGTGATTGCCAACCTGGCGTTGGAGCGCATGGGCTACCAGAAGGGCGAATACCAATACTGCTCGCCGAACGACGTGGTGAACGCCTCGCAGAGCACCAACGACGCCTATCCCTGCGCCATCCACATGGCCCTGGCGCTGGAGCACCTGGGCTTCATGCCCCACCTGGAGCAGATGATTGCCGCCCTCGACTACAAGCGCAAGGAGTTTGCCCACGTCATCAAGATGGGGCGCACACAGCTGCAGGACGCCGTGCCCATGACCCTCGGCCAGACCTTCGGCGCCTTCGCCGACTCGCTGCGCGGGGAATACAAGAACCTGCGAACCACCGCCGACGAGTTCCTGGTGGTGAACATGGGCGCCACGGCCATCGGCACCGGCATCTGCTCCAAGCCCGGCTACAGCGAGGCCTGCATCAAGGCCCTGCGCAAGATTACGGGCTGGAACATCACCCTGGCGGACAACCTCATCGAGGCCACCAGCGCCACCACCTGCATGATTGCCTACAGCTCGGCCATGAAGCGCCTGGCCATCAAAATCAACAAGATGTGCAACGACCTGCGCCTCCTCAGCAGCGGCCCCCGCTGCGGCCTCAACGAGATACACCTGCCCGAACGGCAGCCCGGCAGCAGCATCATGCCCGGCAAGGTGAACCCCGTCATCCCCGAGGTGATGAACCAGGTGTGCTACAAGGTCATCGGCAACGACATGTGCATCAGCCTCGCCTCCGACAACGGACAGCTGGAGCTGAACGTCATGGAGCCCGTCATCGCCTACACCCTCTTCGAGAGTATCCACCTGCTCGAGAACGGACTCGACACCCTCCGCACACTCTGCATCGACGGCATCCGCGCCAACGAGGAGCGCTGCCGCCAGCTCGTGGAGCACTCCATCGGCATCGTCACCATGCTCAACCCCATCATCGGCTACAAGCAGAGCACGAAGATAGCCAAAGAGGCCAGCGAGACCGGCCGCGGCGTGTACGAGCTGGTGCTGGAACACGGACTGCTCACCAAGGAGCAGCTGGACGAGATACTGAAGCCTGAGAACATGCTTCAGCCGGTAGACCTTACCTTGAAGAAATGAATGAGACAATAAAGATAAAGAAAGGGCTCGACATTCCTTTGGGCGGCACCGCCGAAAGGACGATAATCGACGCCCGAAGCATCGGCCGCTATGCCGTGCGCCCGCCCGATGTGGTGGGCTTCACTCCACGCCTGCTGGTGGCCGAAGGTGACAGCGTACACGCCGGCCAGCCGCTGGTGGCCGACAAAAACGACCCGAGGCTCACCGTGCCGTCGCCAGTCGACGGCACGGTGGAGGCCATTGTGCGCGGCGAGAAGAGAAAGCTGCTGGAGGTAGTAGTAAGCCTCACCCCATGCCCCTCTCCGATTGGAGAGGGGAGTGGAGACTCCCAGCATTCCTCCCCCCTCTCCATTCGGAGAGGGGTCGGGGGTGAGGCCCTCTCCCCCGTCTGGTGGATGCTCCGCGAGCGCCCCTTCGGCACCATCGCCAACCCCGACCACAAGCCCAAGGGCATCTACGTCAGCATGCGCGACACCAACCCCCTGGCGCCGGACATCGACTTCGCCCTGCGCGGCCGCGAGCATGAGTTCGAGGCCGGCATCGAGGCCCTGAAGGCCTACGCCCCTGTGCATGTCGTCCGCGCCGAAGGCCCCCACCCTGCCGGCAATATCGGCACCATCGTGGCAACCCTCGACCCCATCAACAAGGGCGAGTGCATTTGGCATGTGGGTGCGCAGGACGTGGCCAACATCGGCCGCTGGGTGACCACCGGCGAGTACCGTCCCGAACGTGTCATCGCCGTCGGTGGCCCAGCAGCCAAATCCCCCAAATACTATAGGGTGGTTTGTGGCGCCAGCATCAAGCAGATAGCCGACGTCCAGCTGATGAACCCGGAGTATCCTGCACTTTCAACTTTCAACTTTCCACTTTCCACTCGAGTGATCAGCGGCAGCGTGCTGAGCGGCACCACCGTCGCCCCCGACGGCTTCCTCGGCCTCTACGACCAGCAGCTCACCTTCATCGAGGAGGGCGACCACTACGAGTTCATGGGTTGGCTCATGCCCGGCCTGAAGAAGTTCAGCTTCAGCAAGACATTCCTCAGCGGCTTCGCCCGCCTGCTACCCACTGCCTACTACCCACTGCCCACTCAGTTCAACACCAATATGCATGGTTCCGTAAGGCCTTTCCTCTTCACGGGCTCTTTTGAAAAAGTCTTCCCGATGGACATCTACCCCCTGCAGCTCATCAAGGCCTGCATCGTGGGCGACATCGAACTGCAGGAGCAGCTGGGCATCTACGAGGTGGAGCCCGAGGACTTCGCCCTCTGCGAGTTCATCGACCCCTCCAAGACCGACATACAGACCATCATCCGCGAGGCCCTCGAGGTCCTCAGAAAGGAGGCTACCGCATGAATATGAAATGGTTAGAAGATTGGTTCGACAAGATTGAACCCAAGGGCAAGTGGGCCTGGCTGGGGAGCACCTACGAGGCGTTCCACACCTTCGCCTTCACGCCCAAGACGGTGACCCGCACGGGCAGCCACATCCGCGACGCCGTCGACATGAAGCGCAGCATCATCGTCGTGGTCATCGCCCTCATTCCCGCTCTGCTTTTCGGCATGTGGAACATCGGCTACCAGACCGCCATGAACACCGGCGCCGACTGGCACTGGCTCTACATGTGGTGGTTCGGATTCTTAAGAATGCTGCCCATGATTGTGGTGAGTTATGTGGTGGGCCTGTTTATCGAGTTTGCCTTCGCGCAATACCGTCACCACGAGGTCAACGAGGGCTTCCTCGCCACAGGCCTGCTGATACCGATGATTGTCCCCGTCACCACGCCCTTGTGGCAACTGGCGTTAGCCGTTGCCTTTGCCGTCATCATCGGCAAGGAGGTCTTCGGCGGCAGCGGCATGAACTTCCTCAACCCCGCCCTGGTGGCGCGCGCCTTCCTCTTCTTCGCCTACCCCACCCACATGAGTGGCGACAAGGTGTGGATTGCCGCCGGCCTCTGGGGCAACGACGCCATTGCCGGCGCCACCCCCATGGGCGAGCTGGCCACCGGTGCCCATCCGAGTGCCTCGGCCCTCGACATGCTGATTGGAACCATCCCTGGCTCCACCTGCGAGACTTCGTTTATTGCCATCGCACTCGGTGCGATGCTCCTCCTCTTCACCGGCATCGCCTCGTGGCGCATCATGTTCAGCGTCTTCCTCGGCGGCGGCCTGATGGGCTTATTGTTCAACCTAATTTCAATTTTCAAATTACTTCCAGTTGCCGTTCTACTACCACTTCCTGATGGGCGGCTTCGCCTTCGGTGCCGTCTTCATGGCCACCGACCCCGTCACCGCCGCGCAGACCAACACCGGCAAGTGGATCTACGGACTGCTCATCGGCGCCTTCGCCGTCCTGCTGCGCGTCTGCAACCCCGCCTATCCCGAGGGCATGATGCTCAGCATCCTCTTCATGAACTGCATGGCCCCGCTGATCGACCACTGCGTCGTGGCCAGAAACATTAAGATGAGAGAAAGGAGGATAGGAAAATGAAAAAAACCTTCAGCAACCGCTACATCTTCATCTACTCCGGTGTGCTCGTCGTGGTGGCGGCGCTGATACTGACGGTTGTCGCCGTCAGCCTCAAGCCCGCCCAGGAGAAGAACCAGCAGGCCGAGACCAAGCAGATGATCCTCAAGACCATCGGCATCGAATCCACCCGCGACAACGCCGCAGAGCTCTACGCCAAGCACATCACCGAGGCCGACGGCTACTACACCTTCTCTGGCGGCATCATCATCCCCCTCCACGGCACCGGCCTCTGGGGACCCATCTGGGGCTACCTGGCGCTTGACGCCGAGAGCACCGTCGTCGGCGCCGTCTTCGACCATAAGGGCGAGACCCCAGGCCTCGGCGGCGAGATAGCCTCCGACAAGTTCGCCGCCCGCTTCATCGGCAAGCGCATGGACGCCGAGCCCATCCACCTGAAGAAGAACGCCGACCCCGCCAACCCCTACGAAGTCGACGCCATCAGCGGCGGCACCATGACCAGCAACGGCGTTACCGCCATGCTGCAGCAAGCCTACGAACAGTTTAAGGGTTACGGTTTAAAGTTTAAGGAAGCTACGCAACCCGAAGTCTCTGACACTTTAAACCTTAAACCTTAAACCTTAAACTTTACAACAATGAAGAACACCGACCTTATAAAACTCCCCTTCAGCAAGAACAACCCCATCCTCGTGCAGGTGCTGGGTGTCTGTTCCTGCCTCGCGGTGACGGCGCAGCTCAAGCCCGCCGTCGTCATGGCCGTCTCGGTCACCGTCGTCGTCGCCCTGGCCAACCTCATCATCTCGCTCATGCGAGGCACCATCCCGCCGCGCATCCGCATCATCGTGCAGCTCGTCGTCGTCAGCACCCTCGTCGTGCTGGTCGACCAGGTGCTGAAGGCCTACATGTACGACGTCAGCAAACAGCTCTCCGTCTTCGTGGGCCTCATCATCACCAACTGCATCGTCATGGGCCGCCTCGAAGCCTTTGCCATGGTGCAGAAACCGTGGCCCTCGTTGCTCGACGGCCTGGGCAACGGCCTCGGCTACAGCGTCATCCTCATCGTCCTCGGCTTCGTCCGCGAGCTCTTCGGCAGCGGCACCCTCTGGGGCTACCCCGTCATGGAGAAGCTCGGCCTGTATAATATAGGCTACGAGAACAACGGCCTGATGATCATGCCCCCCATGGCCCTCATCCTCGTCGGCCTCATCATCTGGTGGCACCGCTCCCGCAACAAAGACCTCGTCGAACAATAATTGACACACACCACCATGACACAGGCTCAACAGTTGCAGAAAGTACTCGAAGAGTACCGATGGATGGGAATCGCCGAGCAGATAGACTACGACAAGTTCTATCTCTACTCCCTCATTACCCATTCCACCGCCATCGAAGGCTCCACGGTCACCGAGGTAGAGAACCAGCTCCTCTTCGACGAGGGCATCACCGCCAAAGGCCGCACAATGCAGGAGCAACTGATGAACCTCGATCTCAAGAGCGCCTACGAGCAAAGCATCCGCTTGGCAAAAGCCCATACCGACTTCTCCACCGAGATGCTGTGCGGACTCTCCGCCATCGTGATGAAAAACACCGGCTCTGTCTACAACACGGTGCTGGGCTCCTTCGATGCCTCGAAAGGCGACCTGCGGCTGGTGAATGTCAGCGCTGGCTTTGGCGGCAGTTCCTATATGGACTTCCATAAGGTGCCTGCCGCTCTCGCTGAGTTCTGCCAATGGCTCAACGAGCGGCGCACTACCGTGGGCGACAATCCGATAGAACAGTATATCATTAGCTTCGACGCCCATCTGCGACTGGTAACCATCCATCCGTGGGTGGACGGCAATGGGCGTATGGCGCGACTGCTGATGAACCACCTGCAATTTGAGTACGGTCTTGTTCCCACACGGGTCAACAAGGAGAGCAAATCCGAATACATCAATGCCCTCATCGCTTCGCGCGAAGCCGAGTCGCCGGAGCCCTTCCGCCGCTTTATGCTCAAGGAACATATCGCCAACCTAAGCCGCGAATTGGCGGAGTACAAGCGGCAGACTGGTGGACAGAAAACCGTGGAGGTAGACAGAAAAGGTGGACAGAAAACCCGCGAAGCCCTGCTACGAATGATAGCTGCCGACCCTGCCGTCACCACCACGCAGATGGCCGCCGCCCTCGGCATCAACCGTAGCGCCGTCTCCAAGCACCTCAACCGTCTCAAAGCCGACGGCCTCCTGCGCCGTGTCGGCCCCGACAAAGGTGGCCACTGGGAACAGCTGGAGGCCCCTCCCCCTTTCTTCGATCCTTCTTCGTGCCTTCTATGATCCCCGCGTCTTATATATAGAAGCCCCCAAAAGGCTCGTTTAAGAAAACGTATTTATAAACGCACAAAAACAACACAACTATGGCAAGAAAGACCCTCACTTTTGCGCTTCTCGCGCTGATGGCAATCACCGCCCACGCCCAGCACTTCGACTGGGTGAAAAGTTATTATGGACCGGACTTCTTGGATGGAGCCGTTGCCAACGAGATTTACGGCTCGGTTATGGACAGCGAAGGGAACATCTATATTCTTGGACAGTTTTTCCGTGGAGCCCGATGGGATGACGAATCGGGAATAATGCCTTTTTCGGAACAACGCAAACGGGGGGCGTTGATAGCAAAATTCTCTCCCAATGGCAACCTGTTGTGGCACAAAGAGCTCTATTCCAGCTTCGATGATATAGATGCCTACACCATCAAGATGGTAGGTGATTCCGCACTGATGCTGTATGCCATGTTTGAGTTCCCTTTCGACCACGGTTATGGCGAAAGGAATGAGTTATATTACTTTGACAAACTCCTGACCACTCCAGATATGTTTCCACAATCGCCCGACAGCCTTCAGTCCCCCAACTATTACAATGCCTTTATTACCCTGGGACTCGAAAGCGGCAATGTCATCGAGGAGCATTTCTGGATACCGGCAATGGTCAAAAACGACGGCTCCCTGCTGAGAATCCGCGGAAACCTCCAGGCCAACTTCCATCAGCGCAATTATTTCTCGGTCGACCACCAGGGCAACATCATCTTCATCCGCAAAACAAACGACTATTTTATGGAACTTTGCGACACCTGTAATGATGGATACTTCTACTGGTCGCCCTCTGACAGCAACATCAGTGCCCTCCGTATCCTTGTCGATGGAGCCTCAAAGCAAATGGAGATACCCCTCGAACCTTCATGCCCTTGGAATTATCAAATCATCAAATTCTCTCCCCATCTCGACAGCGTGATTGCCAGTACCTATGTCTTCGACTCTACTTGGCACTACAGTTACAATGATTTGACAGTCTCCTACATTGACGCTATTGATCTCGACGAGGGCGACAATATGTATTTGAGTTTGCAGCGGACACAATATCCGTTAGACAGGATACCTGTCAAAAACTCCGATTCGCTGGCAATGGAGTGGCGCTCGTGCATGATTCGTTACGACTCGAATCTGATGCCGACAGGACTTGCCCAGGTGACAGCCTCATACCAACCTAATGGGCACTATGCCGGGGCATTAGAGATATCTGGTACTTACTATGATACAACATCGCACTCGCTCTTCCTGCGTGGAACATCAACGAGAAAACCTGAATACTCCACATTGAACTACAGAGGCGATACACTCAACCTTATGAACAACGCCTGCTGGCTGCGTCTCAACGCCGACGACCTCAGCCTTATCTCCTACGGCAAGACTCGCTCCGCAGGCACACAGACTTACGAAAGAACATATTTCAAGGGCGACAGTTATTGGTGGGCACACTACGGTTCGTTTGTGGCAACAGACAACAGGGTTTTCTGCCAAGTGAATTTCCAATCCAATATACTCTTCCAGAACACTCATATAAACAGTCCCTATGGCATGGGACTCTTTATATGGGACTATGACGGTCGGGAATTAGCTTACATAGACTATAACTCAAATGGCAGATATAATGAGCAAGGATACATTCACCTAAAGGATAGCTCATTGTGGCTTACCGGCACCCTTACCGCCGATGCCGACTTCGGCAGTATCCACGTGGACGCCGCCTCCAACAGCCACGCATACATCGCCCACTACACCGACACCGCCTTTATGACACCCTACGTCCATACAGAAGACCCTGGCGAGGTTCATATCACGCTGGTGGACGACGACGCGGCGCTGGTGGCCTACCCCAACCCCTTCCGGCAGAGGGTCACCGTCCGTCTGGATGGTGCGCAGGCATCCTGCCTGCGGGAGACCGCCATCCTCACCGACCTCTCCGGCCGCCGCGAGGAGGTCCGCCTCTCCCCCACCGCCCCCGGCCAATACACATTGGACCTCACCTCCCGCCCCCAATCCACCTATCTCCTCACCCTCACCACCGCCACCGGCCAAACCCACACCCTCCGCCTCCTCAAACAATCCGACATCTTCGGAAGATAAACCCAATATTCAATGTCTAAAAAAACTAAATTCAAACAAAAGAAAATGTTTCAAAACATCTTTTATACAAACGAGACAATATTTTAAAACATTGTCCGTTATCATCAGAAAGAACCTATGACACAAGAGGACTATACACAGTTGCAGACAACGAGCGACAGACGCATCAACAGCGCACCCAAGTTGTTTTATCGCTACATGTACGACCATATCAACTGGGACAACCGCCTTATCAGCATCATGGGTCCCCGTGGGTGCGGAAAAACAACTATGATGCTGCAATATATCAAGGAGCGGATTCCAGACAGGAATACGGCTTTTTATATCTCGTTGGACAACCTGTGGTTTGCATCACACGACGTGAAAGATTTGGTGGAGTACCTTTACACCCACGGAGTCAGAAATCTCTTCATTGACGAGGTACACTATTTCCCCCTTTGGCAACGACTAATCAAGAATCTCTATGACGAATACCCCGACATGAGGATTGCCTTCACAGGCTCGTCCATGCTGCAAATCGACCACGCCCAAGCCGACCTGTCACGCCGATTGGCGCCCTACAACATGCAGGGACTCTCCTTTCGTGAGTACTTGGTGTTTGAAGGGATTTGTAAAATAGAGCCGGTGTCCCTCGACGAACTGCTCCTACACCACATTGACATTGCGTCAGAGATTACCTCGCAAGTTAGCATCCTGCCGCTGTTCGAGAAATACTGCGTTTCGGGATATTACCCCTACTACAAGGAGGCTGGCAAAGGGTATGCCGGACGGCTGTCTCAAGTGGTGAACCAAGTGCTGGAGAGTGACTATCCTGCCATCGACGAAGTGTCGGTAACCACTACCCGCAAGATACGCAAGATGCTGATGATACTGGCCGAATCCGTACCGCAGGTGGTGAACATGAGCAGTCTCTTCCGCGAATTGGAAACCGACCGCAACCAAGGCCTCAAGATGCTCCATGCCCTTCAGCGCAGCGGCCTGATAAACCTGCTTAGCGACGATGCCAAAAGCCTGAAGCGGATGTCGCGACCCGACAAGATATATCTCAACAACCCCAACCTGATGTACGCCCTCACGCCGCGTGTCGACATAGGTACCCTTCGCGAGGCCTTCTTTCTCAACCAACTGCAGGCCGACCACGAAGTAATTTACCCCAAACAGGGCGACTTCATGGTAGACCACCGCCATCTATTCGAGGTTGGTGGCCGCAATAAGACTTTCGCACAAATCAAAGACCAACCGGACAGCTATTTGGCTATCGATGGCATCGAAATCGGTAGCCACAACCGCATCCCCCTCTGGATGTTCGGCCTGTTATATTAATTAAAACAACAATGCACTAACGAATTAACAAATTAACGAATTAACAAATTCAATAAATGGACTACGTAAACATATTCATCAAGTCGATTTTCGTCGACAACATGATCTTCGCCTTCTTCCTCGGCATGTGCTCCTACCTTGCCGTCTCGAAGACCGTGAAGACCTCGGCGGGCCTCGGTATAGCGGTCACCTTCGTGCTGCTTATCACCGTGCCCATCAACTTCCTGCTGAACCGCTACTTCCTGGCGCCGGGAGCCATGGCCTGGATCTCGCCCTCGCTAGCCGACGTGGACCTCAGCTTCCTCAGCCTCATCATGTTCATCGCCGTCATCGCGGCCATCGTGCAGATGGTGGAGATGGTGGTGGAGAAGTTCAGTCCTTCGCTGTACAACTCGCTGGGCATCTTCCTGCCGCTCATCGCGGTGAACTGCGCCGTCATGTCGGGCTCGCTCTTCATGCAGGAGCGCGGCTACCAGAACATCGGCGAGGCAACGGTCTTCGCCCTCGGCAGCGGCATCGGCTGGTTCCTGGCCATCGTGGCCATCGCCGCCATCCGCGAGAAACTGCGCTACAGCCACATCCCGCCCGCCCTCCGCGGCGTCGGCATCACCTTCATCATCACCGGCCTCATGGGTATGGCCTTCATGTCTTTTATGGGATTTAAGCTATGACAACAACATTAACATCTGCAATCATCATCATCCTGGTCGTCATCCTGCTCCTCGTGGCGCTGCTCCTCGTGCTGCGCGCCAAGCTCATCCCGCAGGGCAACGTCAAAATCACCATCAACGACGACAAAGAACTGAACGTGCCCACCGGCGGCACCCTCATCTCCACCATTGGCGAGCAGGGCATCCACCTGCCCTCGGCCTGCGGCGGCAAAGGCAGCTGCGGCCAGTGCAAATGCCGCGTCGTTAAAGGTGGCGGCGAGATACTCCCCACCGAGAAAGGTTTCTTCAGCCGCAAGCAGCAGCAGGAAGGCTGGCGCCTCGGCTGCCAGGTCAAGGTCAAGGAAGACCTTGCGTTGAAACTCCCCGAGAGCATCCTCAGCATCAAGGAATACGAGTGCACCGTGGTGAGCAACAAGAACGTCGCCACCTTCATCAAGGAGTTCAAGGTGCAGCTGCCTGCCGGCGAGCACATGGACTTCGTGCCCGGCAGCTATGCCCAGATCAAGATACCGAAGTTCACGGTGAAGTATAGCGACTTCGACCGCTCCCTCATCGGCGACGAATACCTGCCCGCCTGGGAGAAGGCCAAGATGTTCGACCTCGTCTGCACCAACCCCGAGCCCACAGTCCGCGCCTACTCTATGGCCAACTATCCCGCCGAGGGCGACGTCTTCATGCTCACCGTCCGCATCGCCACGCCGCCCTTCAAGCCCGACCGCAGCGGCTTCCAGAACGTCAACCCCGGCATCGCCTCCAGCTACATCTTCTCGCTGAAGCCTGGCGACAAGGTCATCATGTCCGGCCCCTACGGCGAGTTCAGCGTCCGCGGCACCACCGACGGCACCTGGACCGACGACCCGCAGGGCAACGAGATGATATGGGTCGGCGGCGGCGCCGGCATGGCACCCCTCCGCGCACAGATCATGCACCTCACACGCACCCTCAACTGCACGCAGCGTCCGATGCACTACTTCTACGGCGCCCGCGCCCTCAACGAGGTCTTCTACCTGCAGGATTTCCTCGAACTGGAGAAGACGCACCCCAACTTCCACTTCCACCTGGCCCTCGACCGTCCCGACCCCGCTGCCGATGCCGCCGGCGTGAAGTACACCCCCGGTTTCGTCCACAACGTCATGCTCGAGACCTACCTCAAGGACCACCCCGCCCCCGAGGACATCGAGTACTACATGTGTGGCCCCGGCCCCATGAGCAGTGCCGTCGTCGCCATGCTCGACTCCCTCGGCGTCCAGCCCGAAAGCATTGCCTACGACGACTTCGGCGGCGGCGCCCCGAAAAAGTGAAACTCGGGGCGATACTAACATACTAAGCGGAGCGGCCTTTCGGCCGCTCCGCTACTATTAATATGCCATATCTGCACTTTACAAAATACCATTTTATTCATAAATTGACATAAACAAGGTTCAATTTTTACATTAATTTGACTGGAATTAAAAACATTTTGTATATTTGCAGCGTAAATAAAATGTGAACAATCATGGAAAAGCTATTGCAAAGGTATAATAATCAGCTTGATAAAACCAGCACAGATTTCGTACGCTATCCGCAGAAAACCATTCGTTGGGGTGCTCGGCTGAACGCCATCCTCGGTGCCCGAGGGGTGGGAAAGACAACATTGCTCTTCCAGCATATCAAATTGACCAGTCAACGCGATGTCTCACTGGTTGTCTTTGCCGACGACATCTACTTCGCCAACCACACCCTGCTGGACCTGGCCGACACCTTCTACAAGAACGGAGGCAAATACCTCTACATCGACGAGGTTCACAAGTACGCCAATTGGTCTACCGAGATAAAGAATATCTACGACCAAATCCCTGAGCTAAACATCGTCTACACGGGTTCGTCCATTCTCGACCTTGAGAAAGGTGGGGCCGACCTCTCGCGCCGACAGCTGAAAAATTATATGTACGGTATGTCGTTCCGCGAGTGGCTGCTAATGGTTAAAAACATCGAGGTGCCGACGCTCACGCTGGAGCAGATACTGGATGGCAAGATTGTGTTCCCCTACAGCCAGCACCGCCCCCTGCCATTGTTCAAAGAGTATTTGATACAGGGCTACTATCCATTCTGCCGCGAGGAGAACTATCTTGAGCGACTGAACGCCGTGGTGGACCAGACCATCGAGACCGACATACCGCAGTTTGCAGGGCTGAGTGTCGGCGTGATGCGTAAGCTGAAACAGCTGATGCAGATTATCTCGCAGATTTCGCCTTTCAAGCCCAACTATAGCGACCTCGCCCGCGACCTGACCGTCAACCGCAGCGACCTCAAGGACTACTTGTTTTATCTCGAGAAGTCAGGCATGATACAATGCCTTACTGCGCCCGATAAGGGAATGAACCTGCTTTCAAAGGTAGAGAAGATATACCTCGACAACCCCAACCTGATGTATGCCCTCAGTGGCGGACATGCCGACACAGGCAACCTGCGCGAGACCTTCTTCTACAACCAGATGCGCATCCGCAACGAGGTACACAGCTCCGACGTGTCCGATTTCAGCATCGGCGATTACACCTTCGAGGTGGGCGGCAAGAAAAAGACCCGTCGCCAGGTGGCCGACATAGAGAATGGCTACGTGGTGAAAGACGACATCGAGTACGCCACCAAGACCACAATCCCCCTCTGGGCCTTCGGCCTGAACTATTAATGATAATCGGAGCGGCCGAATGACCGCTCCGATACACTTGTATTCTTTATGGGTTCTATGGTCTTTCTGTGGCCCTTCAGCTAAGTACCCTATCAATTATTACACAGTTCTGCACCGAGCTTGTGTTTGTAGAGCTGTTCCTGATCTATCACCATCTTGTCGGGTGTACTCTTGGTTGTTATCATCAACAGAGTAAAAGTGAAGTACTTTGAATAACCAGGATTATTGTCCACCAATGCTTTCAGTGTCTTGTTGCCTCCATGCCCACCAGTTTTAACATATGTCTCCCAGCGTTGCCAGATGCCTTCCTTTCCGTATGCCGAACCGATATACAACCTGTTGGTTTTCGTATCTCTGATAGCATAGACACCATAAACGCATGAAAGCATGTTCTTCCAATCCTCATACTGATTTGTAACAATTTCCTTCAGCTCATCAAAAGAAACAATGAAGTCCAGATAGCCAGTGAAAGGGATATGGTCAAAGCCCTTCGTTACCTCAATGACATCCATCTCGTTCTTATACCACTGGCACCATGCCCTGGGGTTATTCCATTGTATGATGACTCGCTCTTTCAACTCTCCAAATCCTACGACCTCTTCCATCACATAGTAGTATTGGTCAGAAGGGTCTGTGCGATGTGCCTCGTCCATCGGTCTTTCTTCGATTATTTTGTACACACCTACAAAACGAGCACGATTGCCTTCTTCGCCTATAAAACTGACAATGTAGTCCACGCCATGGAAGACAGGCGAACTTTGTGAAGCCTGATAAAGCAGAAACTCATCTTTGTGATGGCGATAGTTGTCATAAGCGTCGAATCTATCCGGGCGGTTGTCTTTGTGGCGGACAAGTTTCACCTTGGCCTTTGCATCCAGACCATGTCTGTTCAGCAGTTCTTGAATCGTGATAATCATAATCTTATTATTATTTTGTTAAACTTAATGTCTCCAATTGTATTCAATATCCAGCCCTTTCAAAACCGCATATTGCCAGTCCTCTGTATAGAAACTTGGGGTGCGTTGGGCTTTGGTCAATTCTTTTCCCAATGTGCTGCTTGGTGGGCATCCAAAGGTGCCATACACACTTTGAAAGAAGCTCATGCATCGGCCATTCACCAACGGCTCACGCCAGTCATATTCTTTATCCATCTTGTAAAACACCGTGCCAAGTCGGACAAATTTCGAACACTCGGACATGGGTATGCAATGGTTGTCAAGCGGTAATACGTATCTTCCAGGGAATGCGGCAACGGGCAATATATACTGCGAACCGTGGAAGTAAGCCTTCACGATGTCACCTGTGTAAATGCTATCACCACGGCTGTCCTTGAAGGGCGTTCGCACTCCTGCGAAATGCACTCTTCTCACATATCCCTGGTTAAAGCATTGGTCGTGGAATTCATCAAGCAGTATATGCCCCTCGTGTCGCTCCTTATATTTTTCTTCGGTACTGAAAACATAGAATTCATTCGGACTGTGGAAGAAGAAACTGTTCATCAGTCCGGTATAACCGAACTTCCCTTCCTCTTCAATATATCTGATTGTGATGCTCGGAACGCTATTGTGTAAGCCTGCGCCAATTTCATACCTGTACTGTCGGCTCAGTTCCAACAGTTTCTGCTCATCTACAGATTCAGGCACTTCGGGAGATTCTTCCTTCTCCCCATAGTGCAATTCCTGTAACACCCACCACCATTCTAATGAAAAGACAGCATTCTTTACATTGTACAGGCCATCAAACAGTGGCGCGACTTGTTCGTCACTGAAGCCTGCTATGCCACAACCCAAACGGGTGATGAGAAATCTGTTCAAAGGATGAGATTTCACGTATTCCACAAACGCCTCGGCGTAAGGCTTTATCTCCTCTACATTGCGGAACATGGTAGGGATGGCATAGCATTTGCCCTGTGGTCCGACACCGTTTCCCCATTGGGCGCCGAAGTGGTCCATGGCCATCCGTGCCGCACCGCCACGATGATGACCCAGCAAATTGCTTCCGAACACGAAAACCTCGCAGAGCGACAGTCCTTTGATTGGTTCAAGCGACAGCAGCCGCCCTCCATAGTTCTTGTACATGGCTATTGTGTATTTAGAAGTTATTGTAGCGTTCTTTTGTGACCGGAAATCTCATCATCACTGCTTCCCACCAACAGCCTGGGCCGACATCTTCCTTCCAGTTGTAAAGTTGTTCATTGCCTTGACCAATAGTTTTGCGCCAAACCTTCCATCCAAAAGGCTTGTCAGGGACAGAGTGATATATATAGTTGCCACATTCCGGCATTAGGTACATTTCCTCCGTAAACAATTTCTCTATAAACAGTTCTGCTTCCATTGTTATTTTTTTACCAATAAGAAAAGGCATGAGGTTATGTGCTCATGTCCGTCTTTACCAGGTATCGCCAAACACCTTTATGGGTACGGGGTCGTGGGGAACATATCTCACGCCTGAAGATATGCTATTGGGTATAGCATACACATTCAAGCGAAAGCATTATATGCTCGGTCCACCCATTTGAACTTTGGCGAAATTCGGTAAAGGGACTGTATCGCAATGCTTTTCTTGCTTACTGCTTTCGCTCTCGAAAGCAGGTGCAAAAGTACAAATTATTCCTGACATGGCCAAATATATTTTTGCTGTATGCAAATCGCCCGTGCCCAACCCATTGGCGTCACACCTGGAAGCACAGCCTACGGCGCTGGCAAGGCGACGTATCAAGACGGCCTTGTATTCAACAATTTAGCCGCATTTCGACTTGAGTTCGACTTGTTTTCAAGTCGAACTCAAGTCGAAATGAAGAAAAAAGCAAGTGGAAAAGGAAGAAAAAAAAGCGATATAACACAATAAAAAACACAATCATCCGTTTAGAGGGTCGAATCAACAGATAAAACAGACCATGAAAATAGGCAAGATATTTCTGGCATTGGCAGCGCTGGCCCTGTGCGGCACGGCAGCGGCGCAGACGGGTCGCGACCTGCAGGACGACGAGCTGCACGGCACCGTGAAGCGCATCGACTCACGCATGTATGAGGCCGGCTACGACCTGAACGACAACCTCCGGCGCGGCGAGCAGCTCGAGCATCTGGTCACCGAGTACAAGCAGAACGGGCAGCGTCGGTCGCAGACCTACCTCTCGGTGGCCGAGGACATCATCTTCCGCACCCGCTACAAGCACGACGGCTTCGGGCTGACCACCCTCGAGCACATCGTCGACAACCAGGAGCACGTGGTGGGCCGCACCTACTATGTGTACGACGCCGAGCACACGCTGACCGAGGTGTATGTGGAGGACGCCGAGCGGCAGGTGGAGAGCCGCATGCTGCTCATACACGACGCCATGGGCCGCATCAGCCAGCGTTCCTACAACGACCACCGGAACGACATTTTCAAGCGCGAGGTGTACACCTACAACCCCGACGGTACCATCAACAAGGCCGTCGTCTACGACCGCTCGAAGCAGAAGGTGCAGGAGAAGCGCTGGGAGTATGACGAGCAGGGCTACCCCACGAGCTACACCCTCTATGACTACACCGAGGAGGAGCCCGAGATGTTCGTCACCCTCTATATGCGCGAATACGACGCCCACGGCAACTGGGTGCGCTGCACCGAGTACGACATGCTGGGCGACCGCATGATTCCCACCTACACCACCGTCCGGACCATAGAATATTTCTAATTTCTAATTTCTGATTTCTAAGTGAGCTACGCAGGTATTGCTCACTTTTTCTTTTTTATGAGAGACAAAGGCATCATCTACGAAAAGTGCAAGCAATTTTCGCTCCTTATTATCGAACTTTGCCGCAAATTGGAAGGCATGAACGAGTTTATTATTTCAAAACAAATAATAAGGTCGGCAACCAGTATGGGGGCAAACTATAGTGAAGCTCTTGGTGCAGAAAGTGATTCCGATTTTATCCATAAAATATCTGTTTCTCTTAAAGAGACCCATGAAACACAGTATTGGCTCGACTTGCTAAAAGACAGTCGTTACATAACTGACGAGTATTACGATACACTGTATAGTTTATCGGAAGAAATCTACAAAATGATGACAGCTTCCGTCATTACAGTGAAAAAAAGATTATCCCTACCGCGTCAGCCACTCAAAAATTAGAATTTAGAAATTAGAAATGAAAAGCGGTTTCGTAAATATCATCGGGAACCCCAACGTGGGCAAGTCGACCTTGATGAACGCCCTCGTGGGAGAGCGCCTGAGCATCATCACCAGCAAGGCGCAGACCACGCGCAAGCGCGTGATGGGCATCGTCAACGGCGCGGGCTTCCAAATCATCTACACCGACACCCCCGGTATCGTCAACCCCGCCAACAAGCTGCACGAGCAGATGATGGGCTACATAGGCACCGCCCTGCAGGATGCCGACCTCTTCCTGCTGGTCACCGAGATGGGCGAGCCCCTGAAGAACAAGGCCCTCCAGGAGCGCATCGTCAAGTCGAAGGTGCCCGTGCTGCTTGTCATCAACAAGATTGACCTCTCG
Organism: Bacteroidales bacterium; assembly: GCA_017480785.1. Classification (GTDB taxonomy): domain Bacteria; phylum Bacteroidota; class Bacteroidia; order Bacteroidales; family P3; genus Colimorpha. The sequence continues at coordinate 115,458 of JAFURZ010000002.1, read as the reverse complement.
AACCAGCAGGCCGTGCAGGAGAAGATAGACTACTGGCAGCAGGAGATACCGCGCGCCGTCGTCATCCCCTGCTCCGCCACCGAGGGCTTCAACCTGACCCGCATCTTCAACACCATCCTGGCCCTGCTGCCCGAGCACCCCGCCTACTTCCCCGAGGACGAGCTCACGAGCCAGACCATGCGCTTCTTCGTCAGCGAGATAGTGCGCGAGAAGATACTCCTCTACTACCAGAAGGAGATACCCTACAGCTGCGAGGTGGCCGTGGGCAGCTACGAGGAGCGCGACGGCATCGACAACATCGACTGCATCATCTTCGTCGAGCGCGAGAGCCAGAAAGCCATCCTCATAGGCCACCAGGGCAAGGCCATCAAGAAACTGGGCACCGAGGCCCGCAAGGACATCGAGGAGTTCACCGGCAAGCGCTGCTTCCTCAGCCTCCACGTAAAGGTACTCAAGGACTGGCGCAACAGCGACCGCGCCCTGAAGCAGTTCGGCTACGCCGTGGAGGACTAGCAATAACAAACCCGTCAACCATGAGAAGAATAATTTATACCACCGCCTTGTGCCTTATGGCTGTCGCAGCCGTTACAGTCACAGGCTGCAAGAAAGACAACAACTCACTGCCTGCCCAGGACACCACATCGGGAGGCGGCGATGTGCCTGACGTTCAGGAAGAGTATGTCGACCTTGGACTTCCGAGCGGAACACTGTGGTGCGAACAAAACGAGCCTAACGACGCCGACACCACCTTCGGCTTCTACGACTACAACGCCGCCAAGGCCGCATTCGGAGACGGGATGCCCACAGTCGACCAGTTGCGCGAACTGAAGGATGAGTGCCAATGGACATGGACGGGTACGGGATATTCCGTAGTCGGCGCCAACGGTAACAGCATCTTTTTGCCTGCTGTCGGCTATCGCTGGTACGACGGCACAGTGCAACAGGAGGGTGTTATGGGCAACTACTGGTCGTCCACACAGGACGGGCAGAACAACGCATGGGCGCTTGTCTTCAATGCCGACAACGTGAGTGTGACCAACCATCACCGCGACCAAGGGCATTCCGTCCGCTTGGTCAAATAGCACCTCCGGCAGCTCCAACGTCGTCCACGACGCGCTCTGACCACGCCCCATTCCACATTTCACCTTCTACAATCCCCACATCCTCTGGGTTTTCGACCACTGTTCTTCGGTAGTATTACGGTAGTATTACGCTTTTTGTAAAAGAACAGTAAAAGAACAACAAAAGAACAACAAAAGAACAAAAGGCCCTCTCCCCTTGCACGAATGGAAAAAAGTTCGTATCTTTGCATTTTGGCATTTGTCCGGTCCATTCGGACAATTAATTGATTAATATAATAATAGAAAGAAAACAACAGGAAATATGGCCAACATACTGACAAAACTGTTCGGCAACAAGAGCCAGCGCGACCTGAAGGAGGTGAAGCCCTTCCTCGACGCCACCCTCGCCGTGTATCCCACCATCCAGACCCTGAGCAACGACCAGCTGAGGGGCAAGACGATAGAGTTCAGGCAGAAGATAGCCTCCGCCATCGAGACCGAAGAGAACGAGCTGAAGCAGCTGCGCGACCGCATCGAGGCCGAGTACGACATGCCCGTCGACGAGAAGGAGAGCCTCTACAAGCGCATCGACGAACTGGAGAAGCACAGCTACGACAAGACCCAGAAGGTGCTGGACGAGATACTGCCCGAGGCCTTCGCCGTGGTGAAGGAGACGGCGCGCCGCTTTGCGCAGAACGAGACCGTCGAGGTGACGGCCACCGACCACGACCGCGACCTGGCGGCCACGCACGCCAGCATCACCATCGAGGGCGACAAGGCCGTGTACCAGAACCACTGGATGGCCGGCGGCAACGAGATTACGTGGGACATGGTGCACTACGACGTGCAGCTCATCGGCGGCGCCGTGCTGCACAGCGGCAAGATAGCCGAGATGGCCACCGGCGAGGGCAAGACCCTCGTGGCCACCCTCCCCGTCTACCTCAACGCGCTGCCCGGCAAGGGCGTCCACGTGGTCACGGTGAACGACTACCTGGCCAAGCGCGACAGCGAGTGGATGGGCATGCTCTTCGAGTTCCACGGCCTGACGGTGGACTGCATCGACAAGTGGGAGCCCCACAGCGACGAGCGCAAGCGGGCCTACAACTGCGACATCACCTACGGCACCAACAACGAGTTCGGCTTCGACTACCTGCGCGACAACATGAGCCGCAACCCCGAGGAGCTGGTGCAGCGCGGCCACAACTACGCCATCGTCGACGAGGTCGACTCGGTGCTCATCGACGACGCCCGCACCCCCCTCATCATCTCCGGCCCCACGGGCAAGGACGACGACGAACAGGAGTTCTACCGCTTCAAGCCCACCATCGAGAAGCTCTACAACGCCCAGCGCCAGCTGGTGACCACCATACTGGCCGACGCCAAGAAGGGCATCGGCGCCAACCCCGACCCCAAGCCCGAGGACGAGTGCGCCAAGCAGCTGCTCCGCGCCTACCGCGGCCTGCCCAAGAGCAACGCCCTCATCAAATACCTCTCCGAGAGCGGCATCAAGAGCATCCTGCTGAAGACCGAGAACTTCTACATGCAGGAGCAGAACAAGTACATGCACATCATCGACGACGAGCTCTACTTCGTCATCGACGAGAAGAACCGTCAGGTGGAGCTCACCGACAAGGGCATGGAATACCTCACCTCGCTGGGCGAAGACCCCAACTTCTACCAGCTGCCCGACATCGGCTCGGCCATTGCCGAGGTGGAGCAGAACGAGAGCCTGAGCCCCGAGCAGAAGGCCGAGCAGAAGGACAAGATATACAGTGACTTCGCCATCCAGAGCGAGCGCGTCCACACCGTGGACCAGCTGCTGAAGGCCTACACCCTCTTCGTGCGCGACGTGGACTACATCCTCACCGAGGACAACCAGGTGAAGATTGTCGACGAGCAGACGGGCCGCATCATGGAAGGCCGCCGCTGGAGCGACGGTCTGCACCAGGCCGTCGAGGCCAAGGAGAACGCCAAGGTGGAGGCCGCCACGCAGACCTACGCCACCATCACGCTGCAGAACTACTTCCGCATGTACAAGAAGCTGGCCGGCATGACCGGTACCGCCTCGACCGAAGCGGGCGAGTTTTGGAACATCTACAAGCTCGACGTGGTGGAAATTCCGACCAACAAGCCCATCGCCCGTGTCGACATGGACGACATGATATACAAGACCAAGCGCGAGAAGTTCAAGGCCGTCATCGACGAGGTGGAGCGCCTCATCGGCGAGGGGCGTCCCGTGCTGGTCGGCACCACCAGTGTGGAGACTTCCGAGCTGCTGTCGAAGATGCTCAAGATGAAGCGCATACCGCACAACGTACTGAACGCCAAGCTGCACCAGAAGGAGGCCGACATCGTGGCCCAGGCCGGCGAGCCCGGCCGCGTGACCATCGCCACCAACATGGCCGGCCGCGGTACCGACATCAAGCTCAAGGGCGACGTGCGCGAGAAAGGCGGTCTGGCCATCATCGGCACCGAGCGCCACGAGAGCCGCCGCGTAGACCGCCAGCTGCGCGGCCGCGCCGGCCGTCAGGGAGACCCGGGCTCCAGTCTCTTCTTCGTCAGCCTCGAGGACGACCTGATGCGACTCTTCGGCTCCGAACGCATCGCCCAGGTCATGGACCGCATGGGCCTGCAGGAGGGCGAGGTCATCCAGCACTCGATGATTACCAAGCAAATCGAGCGCGCTCAGAAGAAGGTCGAGGAGAACAACTTCGGCATGCGTAAGCGCCTGCTCGAGTACGACGACGTGATGAACAACCAGCGCACCGTCATCTACAACAAGCGCCGCAACGCCCTCTATGGCGACCGCCTCTCCATCGACATCTCCAATATGTTCTACGACACCTGCGAGCTGCTCTACACCGACGGCAGCGACTGGGACGAGTTCAAGCTGGAGGTCATCAAGGTCTTCGCCCACGAGGTGCCGATGAGCGAGCGCGAGTTCCTCTCGCTCCACCGCAAGGAGGCCATCCAGCTGCTCTACGACCAGTGCTTCACGGCCTACAAGGAGCGTATGCAGCGCCTCTGCGAGGCCGCCTGGCCCTTCATCAAGAACATCGCCGAGAACACGCGCTACATCAACGTGGCGTTCCCCATCACCGACGGCAAGAAGACCCTCAACTGCGTGGTGCCCGTCAAGAAGGCCTACGACACCCACGGCCGCGAGCTGCAGCTCTGCATCGAGAAGGGCATCACCCTGGCCATCATCGACGACCTGTGGAAAGAGCACCTGCGCCAGCTGGACGACCTGCGCCAGAGCGTGCAGAACGCCGCCTATGAGCAGAAAGACCCGTTGCTCATCTACAAGTTCGAGTCGTTCAAGCTCTTCGAGCAGATGCTGCTCAACATCAACCGCGAGATAACCAGCTTCCTCAGCCGTGCCACCCTGCCCTTGCCCGACGAGAGCCAGGTGCGCGAGGCGCGCAAGCCGCAAGCACCCCAGCGCGGGCTCAGGGCCGGCCGCAGCAACGACTTCGACCGCTCGGCCCAGCAACAGCAGCAGGCCATCGACAGCAGCCGTCAGCAACCGCAGAAGGTGATGCCCGTCCACGTGGAGAAGAAGGTGGGTCGCAACGACCCCTGCCCCTGCGGCTCAGGCAAGAAATACAAGAACTGCCACGGACGCGATGCCGAATAGGCTAGGAAAATGCAGCAGACTATCAGCCACTTGTAATATTATTTTGTTAAAAATTTGCATATATCAAAATAATATCCTAACTTTGCACTAGTCAATTGGAAATGCAATTATTAATTAACACTTTAAAAATCTTTCAATTATGAAAAAAGTAACACGTTTCTTTGCCATCGCGGCAATCGCCCTTGGCATGACAATGACCGTTGCCTGCGGCGACGATGAAGAAAACGGCGGTAACGGCAACGGCGGTGGCAACACCGAGAACCTCCCCACCACCCTGGATGAAACCTTCGACAATGGTATTCCCACAAGTTGGACGACCATCGATGCCGACGGCGACGGTTACACTTGGTGCAACTGGATCAACATGCAGGATGGTTCCCAGAGCGACCCCTATCCCTGCGCCATCTCCTTCTCGTACCTCAACGGTTCCGTCGGAGCCCTAACTCCTGACAACTACCTCGTCAGCCCCAAGATTTACATTGAGGATGGCGCCAAATTGACCTATGAGACCGAGGGTATCGATCAGAATTACTATGCCGAGCATTACGCGGTCCTCCTGGGCACGCTCGAGAACGGCACCTTCAACGCCATCGCCACGGTGGTCGAGGAGAATGTGCCCAGCGTGAACGTCACTCCTCACTCGTTCGACCTCAGCCAGTGGAAAGGCAAGAGCGTCTGCATCGCCTTCCGCCACTTCAACTGCACCGACATTTACACCATGAAGCTTGACAACGTGAAAGTAACCAAATAAGCAAGCTTCTTCACATGACAAAGAGAGGCGCCCCGTCGGGGCGCCTCTCTTTTGTCTCTCTGCTTCCGGTTATTCGGCGTTGATGTATTTGCCGTCGACTTCCCAGTTAAGCATCTTGTAGTCCTTCACCTTCTTCCACCACAGGAAGCCACCCTTCTTGACGACACAGGCCTGATAGGTCATCTTGCCACGCACTTTGCGCACCCACACGTCGTCGATGGAGTACTTCGGGAAGAGGTGGTTCACCGTGTCCTTGATGGCAGCGGGATAGTACTCTTTGTCGACATAGTAGTGGGTTTCCGACCCCTTGTTGGAGAACACCATCGCCTGACGGCTCTTCTCCTCGTCGAGGTAAGTCACTTTGAAGGTGAGCGAATCCACCTGGAACCACGCCACATTGGTGGCGTCTTTCACCTGGCGTTGGAAGTCTTTCACGTAGTTCACCTTGACGTCCTTCTCGGCCACGGCTTTCGGTTTCTGTGCCATCAAGGCACCCTGGCAGAGCAAAAGAGCTGCTGCAACTGCAAGTATCTTTTTCATATCTAACATTTTATATTGTTTACTGTCTATTGCTAACCAACGTGCAAATATACGAATTTTATTTATTCTACACCTCTTCCATCAACTTTTTTATCACCTTCTCGCCGTCGCGGATGGCCTGCATGGCCCAGTGGAGCTTGAGGTCAAGGAGTGCGTCGGGGCCGAGGTGCCATGCGATGTCGGAGGCGCGCATGCGCTCGGTGAGCGAGAAGAGCGAGAGGGCGGCACATACGCTGATGTTGAAGCTCTCGGTGAAGCCGTACATGGGCACCTTGACATAGGCGTCGGCGCCGTCGATGGCCTCCTGTGTGAGCCCTGTCAGCTCGGTGCCGAAAACCAGCGCCACAGGCTGCGAAATATCGAGGTCGCCTATCATCTGGTCGTTCTCATGTGGCAGGGTGGCCACGATGCGGTAACCCTGACGGCGCAGGTAGCCGTAGGCCTCGCCGATGGAGGCATGCCTGTAGTAGTCGACCCATTTGGAACTGCCCACCGCCACGTCGCCCGCAGGGTTGAAGGGGTTGTTCTTCTCGACGACGTGCACGTCCTGCACGCCGAAGCAGTCGCACGACCGCAGCACCGCCGCGGCGTTGTGGCTCTGGTAGACGTCCTCGAGCACCACACTGATGTGGCGCGTACGCAAGGGAGCCAGCCGGTCGAAGAGGGCCCGCTTGTTGTCGCTGAACAGTTGGGCGGCGCTCTCATAGAGCGCCGCCTTCTGTTCGGTGGTGAGGCCGGCGAACAGGCTCGCCTGCTGTGGTATCCGTTCCGGCATGGCGGTTTATTTCACAATCAGACGGCGCACGATGCGCTCGCTGCCGTTCTGGAACACCACACTGTAGATGCCTGAGGGCAGGAGCGACGTGTTGACGGTGTAGAGAATCGAGCCGTTGGCCTGCAGGCCGCTGGTGTGCACCGTGCGGCCACTGGCGTCGACAATGGCCACCGTGTAGCTCGCACCCTCGCCGAGGTCCATCTGCATGTGGGCCACCTCGTTGGCGGGATTGGGATAGAACTGGCCGAAGCTCTCCTCGGGTTCCACGGGCTGGATGGCCATCTGCGGGTTTTCGCCCAGGTAGAAGGTGAAGTAGCCACCCTGATGGGCCGTCATGGGCTTGGTGATGGTCTTGCCGGCGTGGCTTGTGGCGCTGATGAAGTAGTCAATCTTGACAAAGTCGACCACCGTGATGGCGCCTGTGGGGATGAGGGCCGCATACTGGCCGAGGGCGTCCGGGAGCATGGGCAGCTCGTGCCACTCGCCGTTGTCGACACGATAGCTGAGCACCACGGTGTCGATGCCGTCCGCGTTGCTCACCTTGGCCATGACGGGCACTCCCGACGTGTAGGTGTTGCCAGTGTTGCCGTGGATGGCCTGGTGCAGGATGCGGATGGGATGCTCGGCAGGTATCTGCTTGGTGATGCAGTGGATGGCACCGCCCGAGCCGTCGAATTCGCGCACATCGACGCAGTAGACGGTGTAGCCCGGATAGGCCTTCTTCACCTCCTCTATGTTGGCACGGTCCCACGCCGCCGTGGGCATGCCGTCGGTACCGACTGCCGAGAAGCAGGGCTGGATGATGACGTCGTTCACGAAGGTGTGGTTCGAGTAGGTACGGGTGAAGTTGTTGTCATACTGGCTCTGACTGGTGAAGTTGCCTCCGTTGTCGGTCGAGGGGAAGGGAATGTAGCTGCGGCGGTAGTTGACGCCGAAGTAGCTCATGTAGCTGCACAGCGAGTCCATGTTCCGCTGCCCCACCCCGTAGTCGTACCAGTTGCTGTAGGCCTCGGGCATCTTGCTGAAGACAAAGAGGTTCTCGTCCAGCATGTCGGCATAGAGGTCCACGTGACCCGTGCCGCCGTCATACCTGAAGGCGGGCAGCACATAGGTGGCGCGGGGACCAATCAGCGCACGCAGGCTGTCCTTCACCTGTGCGTTGTTCAGCGACGGCTTGGTGCTGTAGTTGATGGTGCCGGGATTCACCCCGTCCCAGGTCAGCTGGCCATAGGTGTCGCGGTTGTTGTTGTAGATGGCGTCGCTGCTGAGCACCATGCCGGTACCGTCGACCAGGCAGTTGCCGCCTTCCCACTCAATCATGGTGGTGAAGTTGGGCAGGCCGAACTGGCGTTCGATGTAGACGGGCAGCGAGTCGTCGAGCGCGCGGCCGGGATAGTACTCGAAGTCGAGCATGCCCACCGTGTCGCCCTCGCCGTAATAGAAGCAGATGGGGCCGCAGTCGCGGTACCAGAACGAGTTGCCCGGAGCCTCGAAGAAGCGGATGTTGCCATGCCGCAGTCCTTTGGTGGCCAGGTGGCTGAGCACCGCCGCCGTGTCGGCGAAATCCTCCACACGCACCCAGGCCTGGGCACCTCCCAGCTGTATGGCGTCCATCAGGTAGAAGGCCACCTGACCGAACGTGCTGAGGGTGTCTATCAGCGCCTTGTAGGGGCCATAGGCCGACGCCTGTTGGGCATAGTAGCTGGCATAATAGCCTGCCACACCCGGCACCATCGGTTCGGCAATCATGTTGCTGAAACCCGCACTGTCGGGCTGGTATCTGTAATAGGGGGTCACCACGATGGCCTGCACCTCCTCCCACTCGCCGGGGAACCACCAGTTGCCGGCGGGCATACCGGTAGTGCTCTTGGCCGCGCCCTTGCCGGCGGGGGCCTGCTTGAACTGTCCGTTCAGGTGCATGCGCGAAGCGTCGCGCATCTGGTGGGTCTGGCGCCAGTAGCGCAGGCCCGCCTCGTCGTCCTGTGTCTGTGCGGTGGCTGCGAAAGCGATGGCGCAAGCCGCCAACATAACGAAAATCTTCTTCATTTATCTAAACTGCTATATATTTGACTACTTTTTCAGCGAGAGTATCTCGCGGGCCTCGTCGCTGGTGGCGATGGGGCGACCCAGCAGCTTGGCCATGCGGACCACCTTGTCGACCAGCTCGCCGTTGCTCTTGGCCAGCACGCCGCGCTCAAGGTAGAGGTTGTCCTCGAAGCCCACGCGCACGTTGCCGCCCATGACGATGGCGGGCGCCGCCAGGGTGAAGGCGTTGCGACCGATGCCGGTGGCGGTCCAGGTGCTGCCGGCGGGTATGTTCTTGGCCATCCACACCAGGTTGTCGACCGACGCCGAGGCGCACCCCAGCACCCCAAGGACGAAGTTGAACTGCATGGGCACAAGCGGCAGAGGCTTCCCGTCAGGACCCGCCACGCCGAAGGCGCTGGGCACCTGACCCTTGCGGGCCATGTGGACGATGGTCTCCAGGTGGCCCATCTCGAAGCACTCGTACTCGGGCTTGATGCCCTTCTCAATCATGCGCTTGCCGAAGGCACGCATGGTGGGCATGGTGTTGTCGAAGATGTCGTCGCCGAAGTTGCAGGTGCCGCAGTCGAGGGTGGCCATCTCGGGCACGGGGGTGGTGTTGGTCGAGTCGAGACGCTCGTCGGGCGTCATGCCCACGGCACCGCCGGTGGAGGGGATGAGAATGACGTTGGGGCACTCCTTGAGGATGGCCTCGGTGCACTCCTGGAAGCGCGCATGGCTCTGCGTCGGCGTGCCGTCGTCCTCGCGCACGTGCAGGTGCACAATGGCGGCGCCGGCGTCGACGGCACTCTTGGCCTCGCGCACAATCTCTTCGACAGTGTAAGGAACATTCGGGTTCTGCTCCTTCGTAACCTCTGCGCCGCAGATAGCGGCGGTGATAATCAGTTTCTCCATGTTATAATCTGTTTTTTTATTGTTGCAAAGAAAATGCAAAGATACGAAAAAAAACGGAAATGGAAGAAAAAGTTCACCTTTATTCCCGGACAGGGGCACCCAACCCGGCCTGCCGGCACCGAAGGGGCGACCCCACCCCTCCCCCACCCGCACGGATGCCCTCTCCCCACCATCGACTTACCATCGCCTTACCAACGCCTTACCAACGCCTTACCAAGTCTTACCATGGTGGTAAGAGACAAGGCCATAACAGGCTGGAAACCAACCCTTGGCAAAACGACCGTACACACGGGATGTCCCGACGGCACTATCATGCTGTCGTTGAATGTATTACAAATCTTTCGCGTTTTTCCGCCCGCGCTAGTTGATGGGTTGCACCTGACGGCGGAGGAGTTCGATGTCGAGCTGCTGGTAGGTGATGGAGGCCGAGTCGGCGAAGTGGGTGCGGTTGGCCTCGTAGGTCTCGCGGTCGTATTCGGTGGCTTTGTCGAAGAGGCTGCGCGCGACGGCGAGTTTGAGCTGGTCGAAGGAGAGGGTGCCCTGCTCGTACTGTGCTATCTCCTTCTCGCCGAGGTATTTCTTCACCTTGTTCCACTTGGCCTCGGGCAGCCGTCCGTCGGGGTCGAGGCTGCGCTCGAGGTCGGGGAAGTTGACCCACGAGGTGATGGTGGTCTCGAGGAGCCCGACCTGCTTGCGGTTGCGGTCGGTGTAGTAGCCAAGGTAGGCGTGACAGGGCTCGACGAAGATGACAGGTTTGAGGCCTATCTTGCGGAGTATGGAGGCGAAGAAGACGCAGGCGTCGACGCAGTTGGCCTGACGGGTGGCGAGAACCTCGTCGAAGAAGCGTATGTGCTGCACGTTGGCGCGTGGCGAGGGGTTGGAGGTGCAGGTGATGGAGGAGTAGGTGATGCCGTGGTCGAGGGCATAGTACCAGACGGCGAAGACCTGGTCGCGGACGGCCTGGGCGCCGCCGCTCTGGTAGCCGGAGAGGCGGCTGACGGTGCCTTGCTGGATGATGTCGGTGAGGATTTGCTCGATTTGGGGGTGGTCCTCGTTGACATAGGCGGCGAAGAGCCAGCGGAAGTCGCTGGTGCGGCCGTCGTGGACGAGCGAGAGGGGGCATTCGTTGACCGAGCGGAAGGCGAGGTGGAGGTTCTTGATGTCGACCTGCTCGTCGTTGATGTAGCAGGTGAAGGTGAGGTCGACGGCCCCGGGGGTGCGCAGGGCGCGGAGGATGTCGTACTTCCACTTGACCGAGGGCTGGAAGGAGTAGGTCTCGCCGCGGCGGGGAAGTATCTCCTGTATGATGGTGACATAGTTGAGGGCCGACGAGTCAATGACGATGCGGAGCACCGCGTTGTCGGCGGGCGACACCAGCTGGAGCTGGAAGGCAGGCAGCTGGAAGTCGAAAGTGTTGTTGTTGGTGCCGAGGATGAGCGAGGGGTAGATTTGCCCGTCGAAGAGGGGGTTGTATTCGACTTGGAAGTCGACCTGGCGGGGGTCGTAGGTCTTGGGTCCACGCGGCTGGCAGGCGACGAGGGTCGACAGCACGGCGAGCATGGTCAGCAAGAGTGGTGCACGATGGGTGAGGCGTGGTTTCATTGTATGCGTTCCGGGTTTTGGTTTACGAATTCGGCCCACTGCTTCTTGGCGGACGCGTGGCGTTTGGCCTTCGGCATGAGCTGGCTGCGCAGGTCGGCCAGGGGGTTGGAGAGCTGCATGTGACAGGTGTAGGCTACGGCGAGGGCGTCGGTGGCGTCGAGGTATTTGGGGTTCTGGATGTCGAAATCCGCGTTGCGGTTGTCGCGGTTCAGTATCGAGGAGAGCATGGAGGCCACCTGCTCCTTGGAGGCGATGCCGTTGCCGGTGACGATTTGCTTGATGACGGAGGGCTCGTACTCGGTGTAGGAGAGGTCGCGGCTGAGGGCGGCGGCGATGGCCACCCCTTGGGCACGGCCGAGCTTGAGCATGGACTGCACGTTCTTGCCGAAGAAGGGGGCTTCGATGGCCAGGTGGTCGGGGTGGAAGGCGTCGATGATGCGGACGGTGGAGTCGAAGATGCGGCGTATGCGAAGGTTGAAGTCGGCTATGTTCCTCAGGTAGAGCACATCCATGGCCACCACGGTGAAGTGGCCCCCTTCGTTGTCGAGGAGGCTGTAGCCGAGGATGCGGGTACCGGGGTCGATGCCGAGAATGAGCATGGTGGTTTAAGGTTTAAGGTTGGTTTACTGTTTACCGTTTACCGTTGGGGTGAGGGTGAGGGTGAAGCGGCTTTCGACATGGCGGCGGCGGAAGTAGAGGAAGAGGATGTAGAGCCCGAGGGCGGCGAAGGCGGCCAGCACCACGGCCCACTCGGGGAAGTGGAGGATGGAGAAGAGGGCGATGACGGCCAGGATGAGGAGCGCGGGGAGGATGTAGGCCAGCCACACGGCGAGGAGGCCGCGGTTCTCGTCGATGTGGACGGTGACGCTGTCGCCCGGGGCGTAGCGCTGCGCGTCGGCAGCGGGCACCTCGACTGTCTTCTCTTTGGATTCGGCAAAGCCGCAACGGGCATGGGCGGCACAGGAGGCACAGGCACTGACGGCCTCGATGCGGACCGAGACGCGCCCTTTGTCGACGGCGGTCACGATGCCGGGATGGGATGCTATTCGTTGGTTCTCCATGATTTGATGTCTTTACAGTTTCTTACACACCGGCCTTCGCGGTCCATCTTGTGGGGTTGGCCGTTATAGTAGACTTCCGCCCTGCCCCACTCGAACGGCGATGCGAGGTCGAAAAGGAAAGGGACGAAGGCGTCGCCACGGGTGTCGAGGTAGCCCCAACGGCCGTTGTAGCGCACGGCCGCCAGCCCCTCGGAGAACTGGTAGGCGTCCTCGAAGCAGATGGGTATGACGGTGCGCCCTTCGCGGTCGACATAGCCGTAGCGGCCGTCTTTCTCGACCAAGGCCAGTCCGTCGTAGAAGACGTATTTGGAGCTCTTGGGGGAGTGGTCGTCGTATTCGATAGGGAGGACGATGCGGCCGTTGGTGTCGACGATGCCGAAGCGGTCGCCGAGTCGCACCTTGGCCCGCTGGGAGGAGAAGATGCTGACCTCGTCGTAGAGGCAGGGTATCACCTCGCGGCCCTTGGTGTCGAGGAAGCCGTATTTGCCGTTGCGCTGGACGGCGATGCGGCCGTCGGAGACGCCGCTGTTCCAGGTGTAGACCGCCGGCGTGAGGGGTTTCATGGAGGTGTTGTAGAGGGCCATGCCACTTTCGGTACCGGCGAAGAAGAGCGAGTCGGCAAAGAGGGTGGTCATCTTCTCGTGGACGATGGGGAGGACGACGCGGCCGCGGTGGTTGATAAGGCCCCAGCGGCCGTCGGTGCAGACCAGGGCATGGCCACAGGTGAAGGGTTGCAGGTTCTGGTAGCGCGGGGGGAAGAGTTGTTTTCCTTTCTTGTCGATGAAGGTGCAGGCGGTGTGGAGGCTGTCGAGGGCGACGAGCACGGGGGCATAGCCTTCGGAGAAGCTGCCCGCCTGGATGTATTGAAGGGGGATGACCAGGTCCCCGTCGAGGTCGCAATAGCCGAAGAGGCCATCGCGATAGACGAGCACACGGTCTTCGGAGGGGAATTCGACGGATTCGTAGAGGCAGGGGACGACAATGCGGCCGTCGCGGTCGATGATGCCGCAACGGTCCTCTTCGAGGTAGACCTTGCAGTAGCCGTTGAAGAACTGCCCCACGTAGAGGTAGATGTTGGGGGCAATGACGGTGCCATCGTCGCGGCGGAAGCCGTAGCGGTCGCCGTCGCGGGTGGTCTCGATGCCGTCGACGTAGAAGATGTCGCATCCGCACGACTCGTCGTAGTCATACCGGGTATCCTGCGTTCTGCCGTCGAGGGGCAGAAGGAGGAAGGCGAGGACCGCCAGGGTCCAGGCGGCTCGTGTGGTGTTTGTTCGGACGGTCTTCATGGGCGGCATAGACTATATTCTTTCGACATTTTCTTTCTGGCACCAACCGGAGGTGCCGTCGGCGATGGTTATCTTGTACCATCCGGAGAGGGAGTCGGTGATGGTGAGCTTGGTGCCCTCGTGGAGCACCAGCTTGTCGGTGCCCTGCTGCTCGGGCGAGCTCTTGACAGTGACAGCCTGCGGGAGGACGATGGCCTCACGGTGGGCGTTGAAGCGGCGGGTGGAGCTGATGAGCAGAAGGGTGGCCAGCAGCAAGAGGACGACGCTCAGCACCGCGGAGAGCAGGCCTGCCTTGCGGAGGTTGCGGCTGGAGCCCAGGCGCATGGCGACGAGGGAGAGGCCCAGCAGGGCCAGCAAGACCAACCAGACGACGCGCCATACCGCGGGGGTGATGTGGATGCAGAGGACGTCTACCCAGCGCACGACGAAGAGCTTCGGGAGGGTGGTGATGCGGTCGGCCGTCTTGCTTTCGGCAAGGGCAAGGTTTTCGCGGGCATCGCCCATAGAGGGTTTCAGACGGAGGGCACGCTCGTAATTGAGGATGGCAAGCCCCATCCGGTCGGTACGGTAATAGGCATTGCCGAGGTTGTAGTAGAGGTCGGCCGAGGCGAGCCCCTGGGAGAGTACCTCCTCATAGGCCGAGACAGCCTCCTCGTAGTTACCGGCGCGGTAGGCGCTGTCGGCCAGCTGCACGGCGTTCTGGGTGTATGGGGCGGCCTGAGTGCCGAGGGTAAGCAGGAAGGCTGTCGCTATGGTGATGAAGTGTTTCATAACTCTTGTGTTGCTTAAAGACTGGCTATCATGTTCAAGGCCTCGTCATAGACCATCTGCATCTGGGCGTGGGCATCACCCGGCGCAAAGCGGGCCAGGTCGACATCCTGAAGGACCTTCATTATGTTCTCCTGCCGGTCGGCGGGTACCTGCTTCTCGGCGAGGCACTGGCTGACGGTGTCGCGGCTGAGCTTGGCGAGTTCGATGCTGTACTTGTCGGCGAGGCATCCCCAGATGGCGCGGTATATTTCTTCGTAGAAGCGGTTGCTGTCGCCGTGCTTGAGATGGGCTTCGGCCTGCTTCAGGCGCTTGCGAGCCAGCCGGACAGCCCGCTTCATTCGCATGCCGGCCACATCCTGCTCGGCTTCACGGCGACGGTGGCCGAAGACTAGGATGCCGACAGTCAGCAGCACGATGAGGGCGGCGGCCAACCAGAAGGCGACGCCGGCGTGGTCCTCGTGGCGGAGGAGCTGGAGGCGGCCGGTGGGATGGATGTAGTTGATGTCGCTATTGAGGAGGCGCACGTCGTCCTTACTACCAGTGTGGGCCACATTGCGGGCGTCACCCTTGGCGACCTCTATCTCCTGCTTCTCGATGGTCTTGGTGACATACTGACCGCTGGCGGGGTCGAAGAAGACAAACTTGCAGGCGGGGATGGTGTAGCGGCCCTGGGTGCGGGGAATGAGTACCCACTCAAAGGTGCGGCTGCCGCTGACGCCATTGTCCCCTTTCTTGATATTATCGTCAATCTGAGGGTCATAGACCTCGAAGACGTTGGGAAATTCGGGGGAAGGGGCGTTAACGAGCATCAGGTTGCCCGAGCCGGAGACCGTGATGCGGTAGCTGACGGCCTCGTTGGCCTTGACCTGGTGGAGCGAGAGTCCTCCCTGAAGGTCGAACCGCCCCACCCCGCCGCTGAATCCTTGTGGAGCCTCAGGGAGCGGACGCACGTTGACGGCGATGCGGTTGGTACTCAGGGGGCGTTCGACGGCTTCGCGGGCGCTGAAGAAGGGGTCGTCGAAGAGGTCGAAGATGGTTCCGGTGCGGCGACGCTGGCGTTGCACCATGGCCAAGACATTGAGCTGTAGCGGCTCGATGGAAAGCCGGCCGCTTTCCTGGGCGAAGAGGGCTCCGCGGCGTATCTCGGCCACCTGGTAGCGGCGCCCGTCCACGGTCTCCTCATATTGTTTTATCTTGCCTCCCTCGCTGAGGTCTTCGGCCCAGAAACCCCGGTTGCCGGGGAGCTTGTCGATGGCGAACTGGCTGATGGGCACCTGAGTGTATATCTTGTAAGTGACAATCACCTGCTCACCCTGGTAGGGATTGCTCTTGTTGACCGAAGCACGGGCAAACAGGCTGTTCTCGTCGATTTCCTGCGCGGGTTGCGCCTGCTGGGCCCACGGGTCGTAGGCCTGCTGCTGGCGCTGCTGTTGCTGCTGGCGTTGTTGCTGGCGAGCAGGGTCGGACTTCTCCACCTTGATGACAAAGCTCTTGCTGCTAATCTTCTTGCCGTCGGCGGTACAGGTGGCGGCATCGACGGTGAAGCTACCCACCACATCGGCCGTGAGGGTATAGGAATAGACGGTCTGAACCGACGAGGTCATCTGGCCGTTGGTAAAGCTGTAGCTCGAGGAGCTGGAGGTGTTGGGTCCCGACCGCAGGCTGAAGCCTTTGAAGGAAGGCCCCTTGAAGTCGCTGGCCCGTGCGTCGACCACAAAGCGGACGGTGAAATTGTCGCCTGCAAAGACCGACTGAGGAGCCTGGACGGTCATCTGCTGGCCGACGGCAGCGGTCAGACATAGCAGGCAGGTAATTATGCTGAGTATTCGTTTCATTGCGTGTTATTGTTACCAGTCTTTATCGGTTTTCCTTATCCTGACAGGCTTGTCGGATCGTTCCTTATCTCGCAGTGCCTGTCTTTCGTTATTTCTCACAGCATCCAGCATCCGATCGGCATCCTGTTTGCGCTGGGATTGCTGAGGCTGGCGCTGTTGTTGCTGTTGGTCCTCTTGCTGCTGAGGCTGGTTCTGCTGTTGTTGCTGGTTCTGTTGCTGCTGGTTCTGTTGTTGCTGATCCTTCTGTTGTTGGTCCTTCTGTTGCTGGTCCTGTCCCCCACCCTGCTGTTGCTGTTGTTGCTGCTGCAACAGGCGGCGGGCATAGGCGAGGTTGTAGCGTGTGTCGTCGTTCTTGGGGTCCAGCTTGAGGGCCTCCTGATAGCAGTTGACCGCCTGCTGCAAGCCTTCCATCTGTTCCGACTGCATGGCGTTCTTGAGCATGCTGTTGCCCTGGTTGTGCAGGGTGCGAGCCCGCTGCTTGTCACTGAGTCCTTGCGCCGCAAGGGCCTGCTGGTAGTGGCTCGCAGCCTCGCTGTATTTCTCCTGCCTGTAGAGGTCGCCGGCAAGATTGTACTGTCCCCGGAAGTCGGTACTGTCACGTTCCAACGCCTTGCGGTAGTTCACCTCGGCCTGCTCGTAGCGCTGCTTGTTGTAGTCGCGGTTCCCTTCTCTGAGCCGATGGCGGCTGGCCTGCGCCGACGCAGAAAATCCAACAGCACACAGGATGATGATGGTCAGTATTCGTTTCATATTAGATTGTCGATGTCAAATTTACGGTTGCGACGCTCAAACAACAGCAGTTCGACCAAGAGCAGCACCAGTCCCGCCAGCAGCGGATACATGTAGCGGCTCTCATAGGCTGCAAACTGAGCCTCGCCATATTCCTCCTTATCCAGCCCCTGTATGAGGCTGGTGATGTCGCCCAACCCGCTGTTGACGTTGCCGGCCCGCACATAGACTCCGTTGCCCGCCGACGCCACGTCACGCAGCATCTGTTCGTTGAGGTGGGTCATAATGACGTTGCCCTCACGGTCGCGCTTGTAATTGTTCTTCCGTCCGCGGTTGTCGACCTCGGGTATCGGAGAGCCCTCGGGCAGTCCCATGCCGATGGTGCACACCCGGACTCCTTCCTTGGCGGCCGTACGGGCGGCGCCGATGGCATCGTCCTCATGGTTTTCTCCGTCACTGATGACGATGATGGCCCTGTTCTTGTTCTTCACCCATTCCCGTTCCTCATCGCCGTAGCCGAGGGTCAGCATGGCCTTCTCTATGGCATCGCCTATGGCTGTTCCCTGCTCGCTAATCATCGAGCAGTCCATCTCGTCGAGGAAGAGTTTGGTGGCCCCATAGTCTGCCGTGAGCGGCATCTGGATGAAACTGGTGCCTGCAAAGGCTACCAGGCTGACGCGGTCACCGGCAAAGGAGGCGAGCAGGTTACTCACCACCCGCTTGCTACGCTCCAGACGGTTGGGCTGTATATCTTCGGCAAGCATGCTGTTGCTCAAGTCGAGGCAGATAGCCACATCGCTGCCGGCCCGCTTGCCTTTCTCTATCCGGGTACCGAACAACGGATTGGCCAACGCCACCACCAGCAGGCTCACGCCCAGCAGTGTGAGTGTCATCTTGACGGCGGGACGCCAGCCGGAACGGTCGGGTATCAGGCGTCCGAACATCCCACGGTCGGCCCATTGCTCCAGCCGGCGGCGCTTGCGCCACTCGCCATAGCCCCACGCCAGTCCCAGCAGTCCCACGACCACCAGCAACCACAAGTATTCTATATGTTCAAAATGAATCATTCCTCTTTACATTTTAAACCACACCCATCTGATAAGCAGCTCGACGGCCAGCGCCAGCAAGGCCAACCACAGCAAGGGAGCCTGCTCGTCCTTCGTCTGGGCATACTGGGTCACGTCTATTTTGCTTTTCTCCATCTCGTCAATCTGGCTGAAGATTTCCTGCAAGGCCTTTTTATTGGTGGCACGGAAGTAGCGTCCATCGTCCGTCATCTCGGCCATCTGACGCATCAGGGGCTCGTCAATCTCCACATCGATATTCTGATAGTGCACCCGTCCCAACTGGTCGCGGAACGGGTACGGTGCCTTGCCCAACGAGCCCACGCCGATGGTGTACAGCCTGATGTCGTACATCTTCGCTATCTCGGCAGCCGAGAGTGGGTCCACCGAGCCTTGGTTGTTCACGCCGTCGGTCAACAGAATGATTACCTTGCTCTTGGCCTCGCTGTCCTTGATGCGGTTGATGGCCGTCGCCAGCCCGTCGCCCAACGCCGTACCGTCGCGCACCACACCACTCTTCACGCTGCCCAGCTGTTGCTGCAGCACGTGGTGGTCCACCGTCAGCGGCACCTGCGTGAACGCCTGTCCGGCAAACACCACCAACCCCATGCGGTCGTTCTTGCGACCCTCGATGAAGTCGGACGCCACCTTCTTGGCGGCCTCCAACCGGTTGGGGCGGAAGTCCTCAGCCAGCATCGAACCCGATATATCCATCGCCATCACAATGTCGATACCCTCTACCGTCATCTCCTGACGGCTCAGCTGGCTCTGAGGCCGTGCCAACGCCACAACCATCGCCCCCACCGCCATACAGCGCAGTGCATAGGACAGCCAGCGCAGTCTCACCCGCAGGCTCTTGCCTATCCCGTCAAAGACGGCTATGTCGGAATGCTGCACCGCCGCCTCCTGCTTGCGGTAGCGTATCAACCACCACACCACCATCAGCGGCACCACCACCAAACCCAGCAGGTACCATGGATGTGCAAACGTCAGATTACCCATTCTCCACCTCCGTTTCCTTGGGTTTCACTTTTTCCCACAGCGCACCGACAAAGTCAGTCGCCGCCTGCAGCGCAGCCTCGTGCTCGTGCGGCAGGGGCTCGCTTTTGGCAAACTTCACCAAGTCGGCCGTCGCAAATATACTGCGCAACAGTCCACCCTCCGCTTTCCACTCTTCACTTTCCACTCTCTCCACCGTCTCGTCACTCGTCATCTCGGTGGCCCGGATGCCCGTCGACTCCTCGATGAAACGCCGCACAATATCGGTCAGCTCGGTATGGTATTCCTTCACCTTGCCCGCCTGCCATAGCCGTCGCTCGCGCAACGCCTCCAGCGCCTCGCTGGCGCGCTCGTAGGGGTTACGGGTGTCGACCGGCGCCGTGAGGCCCAGCACTTGCTGCACTTTCTGACGATGGGCGAGCAGCCACCAGACCACAAAGCCCACAGCCAGCAACACCAGCACCAGCAGGACCCAGCGGAAAATCTCCCAGAAAGTGTATGGCACCCGCTCGATGGGTGCGATGTCGCGTATCTCTGCCGTCGTGGTATCCACGTCGACGTCGAGTACCACCAGCGGAAGTGAATCCATGCCCGCCTTCAGCCAGTGCTCGCCGGGCTCGAAGCAGGTCACCCTGGCTCGAACCATGCCCGTCGCGCTGTCGGTCTCCACACCCAGCACCAGCACCCCGCCCGCAGGCTGCAATTCCTGTCCCGACGGGAACAGCACCTCGGTCTGGTCGCCAAGCACAATGGTGTCGGCACCCAGTGTCATCTGGGCCTGCACTCCAGTGCAGCCCAGCATCGCCGCCAATATTATTATATGTCCTATTATCCTTTTCATTCTCTTCATTCTCTGTTCACCTTCTACTGAACAAAGCCCGCAGGGGCTTCACAAAATCCTCACCGGTGTACATCGTGGCAATGTCGACTCCATAGCGTCGCATGGTGTCCTCCACCTCGCGCACATGCGCGGCAGCGCGGGCGTCCACGGCACGGCGCACCGCGGCGCTGCCCGTATCCACCCAGAGGGTCTCCTCGCTCTCGGGGTCATACAGTTTCACCAACCCCAGGTCAGCCATACGTTCCTCGCGCCGGTCCACCAGCCGCAAGGCCACCAGGTCGTGCTTGCCCGCCGTGAGCTTCAGCGCGTCGCTCCAGCCTCGGTCGAAGAAGTCGCTCAACAAGAACGCCGTGCAGCGCCGCTTGATGACATTCTGGAAGTAACCCAGCGCCTGTCCGATGTCGGTGCCGCCCGACTGCGGCCGGAAGGTAATCAGCTCGCGAATGATGCGCAGGATATGGCTGCGACCCTTCTTCGGCGGAATAAACTTCTCTATGCGGTCCGAGAAAAGCAGCACCCCCACCTTGTCGTTGTTGGCGATGGCGCTGAAGGCCAGCGTAGCCGCCACCTCGGCAGCCAGTTCCTCCTTGAACTGCACGTGCGTGCCGAAGCGGTTGCTTCCGCTCACGTCCACCAGCAGCATCACCGTCAACTCGCGCTCCTCCTCGAACACCTTCACATAAGGGTGGGCCAACCGCGCCGTCACGTTCCAGTCAATGTTGCGCACGTCGTCGCCATACTGGTACTCACGGACCTCGCTGAACGCCATACCCCTCCCCTTGAAGGCCGAGTGGTACTCGCCGCTGAACATCTGCTGCGACAGCCCCCGCGCCTTTATCTCAATCTTGCGGACCTTCTTTATTATCTCTTCGTCCATTACGGAACATCCACTCTGTTCAACACTTCGCTCACCAGTTCCTCGCTGGTCACATTCTCGGCCTCGGCCTCATAGGTCAGCCCGATGCGGTGACGCAGCACATCCATGGCCACGGCGCGCACGTCCTCGGGGATGACATAGCCACGGCGGTGCATGAATGCGTAGGCCTTCGACGCCGACGCCAGGCTGATGCTGCCGCGGGGCGACGCACCATAGGACACCAGCCCCTTCAGCCGCTCCAGACCGTACTGGTCGGGATAGCGGGTGGCAAAGACAATGTCGGTGATGTAGTTCTCAATCTTCTCGTCCATATACACCTCGCGCACCAGTTCCCTGGCCTTCAGGATGTCCGCCGGCTTCAAAATAGCACTCCGTTCTCCGCTCTCCACTCTCCGCTCTCCGTTTACTTGCTGGTGCAGTATCTGACGCTCCTCGTCGCGCTTGGGGTATCCGATGACCACCTTCAGCATGAAGCGGTCCACCTGTGCCTCGGGCAGCGGGTAGGTACCCTCCTGCTCGATGGGGTTCTGCGTCGCCATCACCAGGAACGGCTCCTCCAGCGGGAAGGTCTGCTCGCCGATGGTCACCTGCCGCTCCTGCATGGCCTCCAGCAGGGCGCTCTGCACCTTGGCCGGTGCACGGTTGATTTCGTCGGCAAGGATGAAGTGGCTGAAGATGGGGCCCTTCTTCACCTGGAACTGCTCGCTCTTCTGGCTGTATATCATCGTGCCCAGCAAGTCGGCCGGCAGCAGGTCGGGCGTGAACTGGATGCGGCTGAACTTGGCATCGATGGCCTTGGCCAGCGTCGTGATGGTCAGCGTCTTGGCCAATCCCGGCACGCCTTCCAGCAGCACATGTCCGTTGCTCAGCAACCCTATCAGCAAGCCCTCCACCATGTGCTTCTGACCCACTATGCTCTTCCCCATCTCCATCGTCAGCACGTCGACGAAGGCGCTCTCCCGGCCGATTCGGTCGTTTAGTTCTTGAATATTCACTGTTTCCATATCATCAATAATGTTTTACTCATCATAACTCCCGACTTCCGTTTTTATTGTATCACCCGCCAAAGAAAAAAACGTTAAAAAGATTAAACCCCGCCACCCGCCGCACCCCGCAGCCGCCGCCATTTTCACGGTAGTATTACGGTAGTTCGACAACATTTCGACTTGAAAAAGCGTAATACTACCGTAAAACTCGAGTTGAACTGTAGTTGAAAACCCTGAGGATGTGGGTGTTTTCCTGCGACTTCAATGGTTGTTCTTCGGGTTTTACCGAAGAACAACCGAAGAACAACCGAAGAACAGCCGCAGAACGGGGAGCGGAGAAAATGAATTTTTTTTGAAGATTTTACCTATATATTATGTTTTTTTTGTATCTTTGTGCATTAAAAGTTTACACGCGAAACAAAATAACAAATTAATTAATAATAACTTATGAAGATTCACAATGTACTATTCGGCTTGTTTGCAGGCGTAATGGCATTGAGCGGAGGGGCTGTGAACGCCCAATTCCACGAGGTAGGACCGGCGAATATCGGCGGCCATGTCTCCAGCATTGTCGTCGACCGGCAGGATTCAAGCCTCTCCACGGTCTATGCCGGTGCAATCTCCGGCGGTCTCTATGTGCGTTCGACGAACGACGAGGTGCTGCGCAACCTCTACGCCGACATCGAGGACGAGACTTATCGCGAGCAATTGGTGAACAACCATGACTCATGGCACCTGGTGCGTTACTATGACGGCCTGGGCTATGAGGTGACGCTGCCTATCAGCGCCATGGTGCAGGGTCCCGACGGGACTATCTTTATCGGCACAGGCGACGACACGTACCCCCTGGGCAGCACCTATTCCAAGATGTCGAACAAAGGCCGTGGCATCTACCGCTACCTTCCGTCGACGGGTGCCTTCAAGCTCATCGCCTACACCTCGCCCGCCAGCAGCGAGCAGTTCGGTGCAGTGCACGCGATGGACTACTACCTGCGGAACGACACGATGTTCTTCTTCGCCGCCACCAACACCGGCCTCTACCGCTGGACGGTGAACACGGCCGCCGCCGACATGGATGCCGAGTGGGCGCAGAGCACCGTGACCCCCATCCTTCAGGGCAACAGCATCGACCAGATGGTGGTGGTTCGCAACCTGAACATCGCCTATTTCAGCGTGGGCAACCAGCTCTACCGCCTGGGTAACCTCACGACCGCCACCCCGAACCCCATCAACATCTCGGCCACCAACGCCGCTTTCGGCGGACGTAACCTGGCCATCAAGCTCGCCGTGGCTCCCAGCGACAACCGCTACCTCTACGCCATGGTGATTGGTCCGAACGGCCTGATGGAGAACGTGTACCTCACCACCAACGGCCAATCGTGGACGCCGCTGGCCACCTCGTCGGTGCTTCCGCTGATGTACAACAGCGGCCTCACCTGCGGCACCGTCACCGTCGACCCGGGCAACCCCAAGCGCATCTTCCTCGGCGGCACCAACATCTGGACCGGCGAAGGCTTCCTCGAGGGGTCGACCTACCAATGGACCAAGAACTCGTACAGCGAATATGAGCTGAATGCGGGCGACTACATGTCGAATGTGTTCAACACCGCGGTGTTTGTGCATTCGGGCATCCACCAGATTCTGTCGGTCTTCAAGGTTGAGAACGGCATGGGCATGACCACCCACTACATCGCCACCGACGGCGGCGTGTACAGCACCACCACCGACTTCAACTCGTATGAGAACAGCAACCGTGGCATGAACAACGTCCAGATTACCCACCTGGCCGTGGCTCCCGACGGCTCGCTGATTAGCGGCGCCAAAGACAACGCCTGCCCCTTCATCGAGGCCCGTATGGCCCACAACGGCGGCGTGCGCATCCCCGCCTGGTACGACGACGGCTCGCTGGGCAACCAGAACCACGACGCCAACATCCTGTGGAGCGGCAACGGCGGCAAGGTGGCCGTGTCGGCCTTCCAGCAGCTGGCCCCCCAGATGCACCGTAATATCTTCGTCTCGTCTGAGAACGGCAACTTCGGCCGTTCCTTCAACGACTACCTCGACTTCACAAACAGCCAGACCTGGACCACCGGCGTGCCCTTCCTGACACAGGCCGTCATCGGCGGTCCCACGATGGGCAGCCTCTACCTCTGGGAGTCGGCCAACGACCGCTACATGAAGGACAGCATCCGCGTGGCCCTCGACCTCAGCGGCCACTTCATCAACCCCAACGGCGACACGGTGATGATTACCGGAGCCGACATGAACATCCCCGCCAACTCGAAGGCCACCTTCCTCGCCAAGAACAACTCGGACTACCCGTTTGAATACACCTTCACCAAAGCCCAGAAGGCCGGCGACTCGCTGACGGTGAAGAACCCCGTGATGTCGCGCATGCTCATCGTGGCCCAGACAAGCAGCGTGCAAAGCTCTGTGCTCTACTCCTGGACCGCCAACGACTTCAGCAAGGTGTACGACTCGGTCATCGACGCTGACAACCACCTGGCTCCCGAAGTGAAGCAGGAACTGCGTGCCAAGTTCATGTGGTGGGCTCCCATCCTCAACGTGCGCCGCACTGCGAGCAACGCCAACCTCTACCCCCGCGATGCCGTTATGAGCACCGATGGCCGCTGCGCCTACGTCAGCACCTATGACGACAGCACCGGTCGCTCGCAGCTCTACCGCATCGAAGGCTTCGAGAACGTCAACTTCAACCAGTATCCCGCCTTCACCCAGCGCGAGATTAACGCCGCCAGCGACACGAATGACCGCGTGCTGCGCAACGTCAAGTTCAGCAACAACGGCAGCGAATGGTTCAACCGTCCCATCAGCGGCATTGCCGTCGACCCGCGTCCTAATCAGGACCGTATCGTGGTGACCTTCGAGGGCTATTCCGACAGCTATACCAACGTGCTGGTCATCAACAACGCCAGCAGCAGCAACTGGACCGCCACCGCCATCCCGATGCCCATCACGAACAATGTGGGCATCCCCGCCTACTGCGCCATGATTGAGGACTCGACCGGATTCATCTATGTGGGCACCTCCGACGGCGTGTTCGTCCACAACGGCACCCAGTGGAACCAGTACGACCACCTGCACGGCGTCCCCGTGACCAGCATCGTGCAGCAGACCAAGAAGCTGGCCGTGCGCCGCGCCACTACCCACACCGGCATCACGGAGAACAACTACCTCTTCGCCAAGACCAAGTGGCCCCGCGCCATCTACTTCGGCACCTACGGCCGCGGTATCTTCATGGATATGTCCTTCGTCACCGACACCGTCAACGAGGTGTCCGACTCGAGCGACTATAACCCCGTGAGCATCCCCACCGTCAACACCATTGGAAGCAACAGCGTCAGCATCTACCCCAACCCCGTGATGAACGGTGAGACCACCTTGGCCCTCTCCGCCATCGAGGCCGGCAACGCCACGCTGCGCATCTACGACCTCAACGGCCGTGTGGTGGTTGACCGCAACCTGGGTTACGTCAACGAGGGCGAGCAGCTCTTCACCATCGGCACCGAAGGCATGGCCAAAGGCATGTACCTGGTCAACGTCATCATCGGCGGCAATACCGCTGCCAGCAAGATGATGGTTCGTTAACATCGGGCACAAAAGAGCACAAGAAGGAGGTGCCCGCCCACAGGCAGCACCTCCTTCTTTATATAATATAATAGATGATACATTAACTAATATATATGGACACCAACCTCGTAGAAGAACTGAAATGGCGCGGCATGATACACGACATCATGCCGGGTACCGAAGAACAACTGAAGAAAGAAGTCACCACCGCCTATGTGGGCATCGACCCGACGGCCGACTCCCTGCACATAGGCCACCTCGTCAGCATCATGCTGCTGAAGCACCTGCAGATGGCGGGCCACAAACCGCTGGCCGTCGTGGGAGGCGCCACCGGCATGATTGGCGACCCCTCGTTCAAGGCCGCCGAACGCAAGCTGCTCACCCCCGAGGAGATACAGCACAACGTACAGTGCATACGCCACCAGCTGGAGCGCTTCCTCGACTTCGACAACCCCGTCAACGGAGCCGAGATACTCAACAACTACGACTGGATGAAAGACTACCTCTTCCTCGACTTCATCCGCGACGTGGGCAAGCATATCACCGTCAACTACATGATGACCAAGGACAGCGTGAAGAAGCGCATGGAGACCGGCATCTCGTTCACCGAGTTCAGCTACCAGTTGCTGCAGGGCTACGACTTCCTCACCCTCTACCGCACCAAGGGCTGCAAGCTGCAGATGGGTGGCAGCGACCAGTGGGGCAACATCACCACTGGCACCGAACTTATCCGCCGCATGGAAGGCGGCGAGGCCTTCGCCCTCACCTGCCCCCTCATCACCAAGGCCGACGGCACCAAGTTCGGCAAGACCGAGGGCGGCAACGTGTGGCTCGACCCCGAGAAGACCAGCCCCTACAAGTTCTACCAGTTCTGGCTCAACTGCTCCGACGTCGACACCGCCCGCTACATCCGCATCTTCACCCTCTTCTCGAAGGAAGAAATCGAAGCCCTCGAGAAGCAGCATGCCGAGGCCCCCGAGCAGCGCATCCTGCAGAAGGCCCTCGCCAAGGACATCACCGTGCGTGTGCACGGGCAGGAGGCCTACGACACCGCCATCGCCGCCAGCGAGCTGCTCTTCGGCAAGGCAACCACCGAGCAGCTGAACTCGCTGGACCGCGCCACGCTGCTGAGCGTCTTCGACGGGGTGCCGCAGTACACCGTGAGCCGCAGCGCCATCGAGGCCGGCGCCCCGCTGGTCGACCTGGCCGCCGAGGTGGGCATGTTCGCCTCCAAGGGCGAGATACGCCGCGAGCTGAAGCAGAACAGCATCAGCGTCAACAAGCAGAAGGTGGCCGAAGGCTGCACCCTCACCGCCGCCGACATCCTTGCCAGCGGCTGCATCCTCGTCCAGAAAGGCAAAAAGAACTACTACCTTCTCAACGTGGAGTGAAAATAATTGTTGCACATTCGTTTTTTCTTCGTATCTTTGCACATTCATTTGAGCAATAATAATTAAACAAAAACAATATGACACAAACAGCTACAAAGACCCTTCGCGACAACGCCACCATGCGTTGGATTGCACTGCTGCTGCTGGCGCTGGCCATGTTCTGCAGCTACGTATTCATGGACATTCTGTCGCCCATCAAGGACCTGATGCAGGAGACCCGCGGCTGGGACAGCGCCTCGTTCGGCCGCATGCAGGGCGCCGAGGTGTTCCTCAACGTGTACGTGTTCTTCCTCATCTTCGCCGGCATCATCCTCGACAAGATGGGCGTGCGCTTCACGGCGGTCCTCTCGGGTGCAGTGATGCTCGTCGGCGGACTGATTAAGTTCTATGCCGTCAGCGACGCCTTCATCGGCACCGGCCTCGAGCGTTGGTTCACCGACAACCTGAACTGGAACGGCAACCTGCCCGTCATCGGAGCCATCCTGCCCTTCGCCGCCGGCATGCCCGCTTCGGCCAAGCTGGCCGCCTGCGGCTTCATGATTTTCGGTTGCGGCTGCGAGATGGCCGGCATCACCGTGAGCCGCGGCATCGTCAAGTGGTTCAAGGGCCGCGAGACCGCCCTGGCCATGGGCAGCGAGATGGCCCTCGCCCGTCTGGGTGTGGCCACCTGCATGATTTTCAGCCCTTACTTCGCTAAGCTCGGCGGCGAAATCCACGTCGACAACGCCGTCAAATTCGGTGTCGTGCTGCTCTGCATCGCACTCATCATGTTCATCACCTACTTCTTCATGGATAAGAAGCTCGACAGCCAGACCGGCGAAGCCGAGGAGAAGGACGACCCCTTCAAGCTGAAAGACCTGGGCAAGATATTCACCAGTCTGGGATTCTGGCTGGTGGCCCTGCTCTGCGTGCTCTACTACAGCGCCATCTTCCCCTTCCAGAAGTATGCCGTCAACATGCTGCAGTGCAACCTCACCCTCAACCCCGCCGCCGAAGGCACCTTCTGGGCCAGCGAGTCGGTCACCATCGTGCAGTACATCATCATGCTCGTCGTGGCTGTCTGCGCTTTCGCCAGCAACTTCTCGAAGAAGAAAGGCCTGAAGTACGGCCTCATGGGACTTGCCGTAGTGGCGCTGATTGTCTACTGCTACATGGGCTACATGCGCGGCACCGCCGAGACCATCTTCGCCGTGTTCCCGCTCCTCGCCGTGGCCATCACCCCCATCCTCGGCAACTACGTCGACCATAAGGGCAAAGCCGCCTCGATGCTGATGCTCGGCTCCATTCTGCTGGTCATCTGCCACCTCACCTTCGCCTTCATCCTGCCCGCCTTCAAGGGCAACGCCGTCGGCGGCACCATCGTGGCCTACGTCACCATTCTCGTCCTCGGCGCCTCCTTCTCGCTGGTACCTGCCGCCCTGTGGCCTTCGGTGCCCAAGCTGGTCGACGAGAAAATTCTCGGCTCCGCCTACTCGGCCATCTTCTGGATACAGAACATCGGCCTCGGCCTCTTCCCCGCCCTCATCGGCATGGTGCTCAACAACACCAACCCCGAAGGTACCGCCGCCCACGAGCTCAACTACACCTGGGCCCTGGTCATGCTCGCCGCCCTTGGCATCGCCGCCCTCCTCATCTCGGTATACCTCAAGGCCGTCGACAAGAAGAAGGGCTACGGCCTCGAAGAGCCCAACATCAAAGAAGGCTAACACGTAAAAATCGGATAATAAACAAGGCGGCCGAGTTTGCACTCGGCCGCCTTTTATTATATTCGATGTCGCTTAATTACTATATTTATTCAGTATTGCAAAACAAATAATTTAATTATTATTCTGTAGTATCGAATACTTTTTGTATATTTGCATTGTGAAAACACATTACAAATGATAAACAAAGAACTAATAAAAAGCATAATATCAGAGGGATATGAATACATACCCCAGGTTGAGATTGTGCCGAGAAATGTAACAATAGAGCCTGCTGGCAATTTTGTATTCGTGGGGGTGAGACAGTCGGGCAAGTCCTATACATTGTATCAGCAGATGCAACAGAAACTGGATGAAGGTGTTCCTATTGAGAATTTGGTGTATATCAATTTCGACGATGAACGCTTGCATGGTATGTCGGCAGACCAACTTGACTTGATATTACAGGCCAATTATAGTGTCCGTGACATAAAACCCACATTTTTCTTTGATGAGATACAGAATGTGGACGGATGGGAGAATTTCGCCCGTAGGCTTGCTAATCAGAAATATCAGGTGTACATTACTGGCAGTAATGCCAAGATGTTGAGCCGTGACATTCAGACCGTGCTTGGCGGACGATACATAGACGTGTCTGTTTATCCATACAGTTTTGCCGAGTTTCTTTCAGCAAACGGTGTGAGTCTTGGTTCTCGCTGGATGTACGGGCAAAAACGCGGTGAGGTGGAACGTGCCTTCAATGACTATTTTCAATGGGGAGGTTTCCCTGAACTGACACGGTTCAAAGAAAAACGAGTTTGGTTGAATGGCTTGTACAACCGTATTTTCTTCAATGACCTTATTGTGAGAAACAAAGTGAAGAATGAAGAAGCGCTGAGGCTTGCATTAAGGAAACTGGCGGAAAGCGTACGACAGCCCGTGTCATACACACGGCTCTGCAATATGATCAAAGCGGTTGGAGTATCGTGCGGAACGGCTACTGTTATCGAATACATCAACCATTTCACGGATGCCTGTCTCATATTCCCGTTGCAGAACTTCGCATCACGTTTTGTGGAACGAGAAACCACAAAGAAGTTCTACTTCGTTGACAATGGTCTGCTCAACCTGTTTCTACTCGAAAACCAGTCCGCATTGCTCGAAAACCTTTGTGCCATAGAAATGCGGAAACGATATGGAGACAAACTATACTATTATCTTCACAACATTGAAGTTGATTTCTATGTGCCGGAAGAGGCTCTTGCAGTCCAGGCTTCTTACCGTCTTTCTGATGAATCCACTATAAAGCGGGAGGTCGACGCACTGGTCAAACTCCATAAGCTCCATCCTCTTAAGAAGGCTGTCATTGTAACAAGGGATGAGGAGACAACCATCAATGAAGGTGGATTGTCTATTGGACTAGTTCCGGTATGGAAATGGCTCTTGTTTCAATGATTGAGTTTATCCAAAGACAAAACCGATAAAGATTGCACATAACCTCATATATGTGCGGCCGAGTTTGCACTCGGCCGCCTCCTATTTTATTCGATGTCGCTTGGATATGGCATCATACGTTCATAAAAATGTAAGGAATTGATAATATTTCGTTCATTTTTTTGTATCTTTGCATTGTGAAACAATCGTGATAATACGTATAGACAATAGAACGGCGGTAATTTATGCCTTAGTCTCATCTATATGCGGCCGAGTGCAAACTCGGCCGCCTTTTCTTTTTATCCCTTTCTGGTATTCCACAACAAGCCTCCGCTCCTACAGGCTTCTCAACCCACACCATATCTCCACCTGAAAAATAAATTTTGCCGTTCAGATATTTATTTGTACTTTTGCATCGTCGTTTCCCAGACAGCCGAAGCCCCTTCGAGAGCGACGGGACTTGCGGGCGGGAGCGACAGACATATTAAAAGAGACGTGTAACAGCGTTTATCTGCGGCGTGTAGAATCTCGCAAATTCAACGTTAGTGTCGCAATAACGCAATGTTCAACGTCCATTGGTTGCATCGTAGAGACGCGGCGTGCCGCGTCCTCCATATACGATTGCATGCGTGGGCTTCGGCATTGCTTATTCTTCACTAACAGGCAATGCGAGAGCCTTACACGCGGGATAAGCAAGAGTTCTTAACCCGCGCTTTTTTTGTCATTTAGATAGAACAAACAATAGACTCAATAAAACACAACAACAAGATGAAGAAAACAATTCTAATGGTATTAGCCATGACAGCTCTTGCGAGTAGTGCTACACTGGCACAATCATCTTTCACTCTCAAAGTAGGTGCAAGTATTCCGACTGGAAAATTTGGTGATGCAACAGCAAACAATGGTAGCATAACCCGATGGGGGCTTACGGGACGATATAAGGAAGGGGGTGCCGGTATGGGTTTTAATATTGGCGCAGAATGGCGTTTCGGCATTAAATCAGCCAACGGACTAGGTATTGCGGTCTCTATTGACGGTTTCTGCAATGGCATGAATGAAGAAATAAGTGACGCCTTTGATAACATCCTAAATGTAGCGGAAGACGAGGGAGTCTATGCGAGCATCACAAAACCATTGTACATCAATCTGCCTGTCATGGCAGGTGCAAACTATAAACTAGATGCCACCCCCAACCTCGCTGTGTTTACCACTGCAGCCGCAGGTCTTAACATGCGTATTATTACTCCGATAATAATTAAAGGCAACGAAGATAATTACAGTTCAACCTACGGAACAGTATCTACGGAGGAGACTATGACAATATCCTACAAACCGACCTTTACTTTCGGCTTCAAATTGGCAGCAGGCATCGAGTTCAACAATAAATATACTATCGAGGTTAGCTACTATAATCTAGGCGCTGGTAAAGTGAAAACTAAAATAGAAGATGATTATAGCAGCAGTATCGGAAATCAAAACAGTGACTCCGAAAGACAAACACTCAGATCAATAACACCTGAAATAATCAACGTTCGTCTTGGAATTCGGTTTTAATACAACCCGCACGACAACTAGGAGGACGCAGATGAAGCGAATGGTACCCATGATGATAGATACATCTTCGCTTCGCGTAACTCAAAAATCTAATGGATCTATGGATTACGCGAACTGAGGTCGGCGACCTTGTGGAGCCAAGCGGAGATATAGGTCGCGTCTCTCCGAGACGCAGGGGCCTCGGCTGCTGACCGTCACCACATTGCGCCTTCGGCTTATGTGGTGTTACTGGGAATCTCACCTCTCCGAGGTGATTCATTTCTTAAAATTCGAGTAATTCGCCGTTGATTGACCTGCGTAGCTATTCGCGTAATTCGAGTAATTCGCCGTTCAAAAAAGGTGTTTTTGCCGTTTCGGAGGAAGTGGGCGGAGTGGGAAAGTTAGGTACTTTTGTGGGCAAGTTGGGTACTATCGCGGGTCGATTTTGGCCTTTTCGGCAAAACGGCCTTATATTGGAGGCTGTCCGGTGGCGACATCGGGCAAGAGTTCTTTGACATATTATCCGTGGCCTGAAGGCAGAGGCCACGGCGGAATGAAAGTCCAGCTATCTCACCCTGACCCGCGGGTCGAGGATGCCGTAGAGGATGTCGGTGAGGATGTTGATGAGGACCAGGAGGACGCAGATGAAGAGGATGGTGCCCATGACGACGGGGAAGTCGTACTTCTCGAGGCCGTCGACGATGACGACACCCATGCCCTTCCAGTCGAAGACATACTCCACGAAGACGGCACCGGCCATGAGCGAGGCGAGCCATCCGGAAGCCGAGGTGACAACGGGGTTCAACGCGTTACGCAGGGCATGGTGCACCACCACACGACGACGCGAGAGCCCCTTGGCACGGGCGGTGCGGATGTAGTCCTGGCTGAGTGCCTCGAGCATGGAGTTCTTGGTGAGCTGCGTGAGGGTGGCCAGCGGACGGATGCCCAAGGTGAGGGCCGGCAGGATGAGGTTCTTGAGGTCGATGTACTCGCCGCAGCCGTAGTCGTCGACGGTGTAGAGGTTGCCGAACATGTTGAGGCCGGTCCAGTCGGCCAGCACATAGGCAAAGAGCCACGCGATGAGTATGGCGGCGAAGAAGGAAGGCAACGACATGCCGAGGGTGCTGAGCACCAGCACCGTGCGGTCGACCCAAGTGTCCTTCTTCAGGGCCGACACCACTCCCAGGGTGATGCCCAGGAGCAAGGCGAAAGCCATGGCCACCAGGGCCAGGATGGCCGTCTGGGGGAAGGCGGTGGCAATAATCTCGCTCACCTTGCGCTGGCTCTGGTAGGAGCGGCGCAGGTAGGGGGCCTTGAGCACCACCGACGTGCTTCCCACACGCAGCAGTGTGGTGTAGGGGGCATACTTGTCGGGGGCCAGATAGAAGTAGTCGGCGGGGTCCTCATTATTGTGGAACGAGATGGGCAGCAAGTCGTTGAGGTAGTTGAGGTATTGCAGGCCCACCGGCTTGTCGCGTCCCAGGTCGCGGTTGATGATGTCAATGCTCTCCTGGTCGGCCCGCTGTCCGAGCATCATGCGGGCGGGGTCGCCGGGCAGGATATTGAAGAGGAAGAAGACGAGCGTCACCACCCCCAGCAATACCAGGAGTCCGTACATCAACCGTTTCCCGACAAACCTCAGCATGGCTAACTATCCCTCAGTCCGTGCACGACGCTCTTCTTGGCCACGAAGTCCTTGAGGTAGAAGGGCTCGAAGTAGGCCACGTCCTCCACCTCGCCGCGTTCCAGCTTGCCTATGGCCAACGGCAGCATGCCCTCGGCGCCGATGCGGAAGCCGGCATCATAGCGCGCGTTGGGATGACGTCCCAAGAGGTCGCGCGTCTTCTCGGCACCGTCGCCTATGAAGGTGACTTCACCCTTGTCGAGCCACTCGTCGTAGAGGTGCTCCTCTATCACGTCGGCCTGCGTCGGTCGCAATACACCGTCGCGTCCCACCATCATGGTGTAGCACTCCATGCGGCGGGCATCAATCATCGGGCACACAAGGCCCTGATAGTCTGCATGACGGCTGTAGTACAGGCTGGCCATGCCTTGCAGGGTGGGCACCGAGAGCAGCGGCACATCGAGGGCGTAGCAGAGTCCTTTGGCTGTGCTGACTCCTATGCGCAAGCCCGTATAGCTACCCGGGCCTGCACTGACGCACACGGCATCGGGCCGCCCCTGCGACAACATCTCTTTGACAAACAGCGGCAGCTGGGTGGAGTGTGCATTGGGGGCATCGCTTTCGCACCGAGCCACCACCCTGCCCTCTTCGGCCAGCACCACCGAACAAACAGAGGTGGCCGTCTCTATCAACAACATCCGGCTCATCGCATGTCGATTAGTTCCACGCCAGCGTGCTTGGCAGCATCGAAGGTGAACTGCGACGCCGGCGTGTGGGCCTTGTTGAATTCGGTGATTTCATACACTTCGCGGCTGGAGTCGTACTTGTGCACCTCCAGACGCATGAGCATGCCGCTCTTCTCGGAGACAAAGAGGCGTATCTTGTGGAAACTGCGCGCCGAGCGTGGCTGCAGGTCGACTACCGCCACTCCCTCGTCAGTCCGTATATACTTGGCACGGAAACTCTTGTCATAGTTTTTCAGCAGACGGGCGGGATTCATCAGGTCCACGTCGTCCGAACCCATGTTGGTGACCATGACTTCGCCGGCCGTTTTGTTCCACTGCCACACCGTCTTGCCGTCACAGAAGACCTCCTGGTCGGCCACGGTCACATGGTAACACCCTTTGCAGTAGAGCACCTTGGCTTTCTGCCGCAGGGTCTCTTTCTTCTGCGCGTCGAGCATCGTGGCCGTCACGTTGAAACTCACGTTGCCGAACTGGCCCGCCGCCCGTTTGAGCAGCGCGTCGGCCTTCTGGTCCACGGCGCCCTGCCCAGAGTGGGTAATCTGCGCCTGAACCGAAGAAGTGAGAACCGACAGTGGCAGGCCAGCCATCAGTCCGGCGCAAAGCAAGTATTTCAATATATTTTTCATTTCCTATACTTTAATGCAGGTTCACCCCGATGATGTTCATAAACTCCTCGCGTGTCTTGGGGTCTTTCATAAAGGCTCCCGTGAAGTCGGAAGTGGTGGTGACGCTATTCTGCTTCTGCACACCACGCATAGACATGCACATGTGCTGTGCCTCGATGACCACAGCGACACCCAGAGGGTTGAGCGTGCTCTGGATGCAGTCCTTGATTTGCTTCGTGAGGCGTTCCTGCACCTGCAGGCGGCGGGCATAGGCATCGACCACACGCGGTATCTTACTCAGGCCCACAATGGTTCCATTGGGAATATAGGCCACATGGGCTTTGCCCACAAAGGGCACCATGTGGTGCTCACAGAGCGAGTAGAGCTCTATGTCCTTCACGACAACCATCTGCTTGTAGTCCTCGTGGAACATGGCGCTACGGAGAATTTCCTCGGGATTGAGGTCGTAGCCGTTGGTGAAGAAGAGCATGGCCTTGGCAATGCGCTCGGGTGACTTCAGCAGGCCCTCGCGCTCGGGGTCCTCACCCAGCAGGCGCAATATGGCTTTGTAGTGCTCGGCCATCTCGGCCACACAAGACTCGTCGTATTTGTCTATCTTTTGGTATCCTAGTTCCATATCGTTAATTAAGTACATTTATTCTCATTCTACTTGCAGCAGCAATCCTTTCAGGTACTCTCCCTCGGGATGGTGGATGCTGACGGGGTGGTCCATGGCGTGGGGTAGCTGACGGACGATACGCACGCGGCGGTCGGCATTCATGGCGGCGGTAAAGACCATGGTCTGGAAGTCGTCGCGCGAGACAGCCTGACTACAGCTGAAGGTCATCAACAGACCTCCTGCGGGCAAAGCCTCGAGGGCGCGCTGGTTGATGGTGCGGTAGCCCTTCAGTCCTTGCTGCAGGGAGCGGTGGTTCTTGGCAAAGGCGGGAGGGTCGAGGATGATGAAGTCGAAAGGAGGACGGCTTGACTGCTTGAGTGTCTGAATATACTGCAGCACGTCATCGACAGTGCCCTGATGCGGAGCGTCGGGGCCGAAGTTCATCTGCACGTTGCGATTGCAGAGTTCGATAGCTTTCTTCGATATGTCGACCGTCTCCACCCATGCTGCGCCGCCACGAAGGGCAGCCAGCGAAAAGCCACCGGTGTAGCCAAAGCAGTTCAGCACATGATGGCCGTTGGAGAGTTCCTGCACAAGTTTTCTGTTCTCCCGCTGGTCGACAAAGAATCCTGTCTTCTGGCCTTCAAAGAAATTAATAAGCAGTTTGATACCGTTCTCCTCCACCTCGTGTTCCCGGGGTTCGATGCCCCAAAGGAAACCGTCGGTAGAGCCTCCAGGTACGGTGGCGCTGCTCTTGTCGAAGACTGACAGCAGACGGTCACCCAACAGACGACGGAGGAGGTTGGTGAAAAGCGGGAAAAGGCGGTGCATGCCTGTGGAATGGGCCTGCATTACAAGCACCCCGTTGTACCAGTCGCAGACAAGGCCGGGCAGATAGTCGCCCTCGGCGTGGACGAGTCGGAAGACATTGGTATCGGCAGCGTCGAAGAAACCAAGCCTGCGGCGATATTCGATGGCCGATTGCAGCCGTTGAGAGAAGAAGTCGTCATCAACCTGTGGCGTGTCGAACGAAAGCACCTTGCACACAATGCTCTCGCCCGCTTGATAGTGCCCCGTGGCCATCCACTGGCCGCGTGCATCGACCACATCAACCAGGTCGCCTTCCTGGGGGGTGCCCTCGATGCGACTGACAGCACCCGAGAATATCCACGGGTGGCGGCGCAAGAGGGCCTTCTCTTTGCCTGGTGCAATTATCAGCCGGGGCCTGTTCATTGCTTCATGGCATGGATGGTGGCGGCAGGGTCGTCGCTCTTGAAAACGGCATTGCCTGCCACGAGCACGTCGGCACCCGCCTCATACAGCAAGGGGGCGTTTTGCAGGTTGACCCCCCCGTCGACCTCAATGAGGCACTGCGGATTCTTGCGGTTGCACAGCATGCGCAGTTGGCGCACCTTGGCATAGGTATTCTCGATGAACTTCTGCCCGCCGAAACCGGGATTGACACTCATCAGCAACACCAAGTCACACTCCTGGACGATGTCTTCAAGCAGGCTGACTGGCGACGAGGGGTTGAGCACCACGCCACCCTGCATGCCGGCGTCGTGGATGGCATGTAGCACACGGTCGTGGTGGTGGCAGGCCTCGTAATGGATGGTCAGGATGTCGGCACCAGCATCGCGGAAGTCCTGCACATAGCGACCGGGGTCCTCAATCATCAGGTGCACGTCGAGCGGCTTGCGGGCATGCTTTTTGATATGCTTAACGATAGGCTGCCCGAAACTGATGTTGGGCACAAAAAGGCCATCCATCACGTCTACGTGTAGCCAGTCGCACTCCGAGGCGTTGAGCATTTCAATGTCGCGCTGAAGGTTGCCGAAGTCGGCACTCAGCAGCGAAGGGGATATCATCTTCATAGTTTCAGTTTTTCAAAGTTCTTGCCATAGACACCCTGCGTCTTGCTGACGCTGACGAATGCGTTCTGGTCGATGCGGTGGATGATTTGCATCACACGGGGTTTGTCGGTGCGGTGCACCATCATCAGGAGTACCTTTTGCGGCAGCTTGGAATAGCATCCTTCAGCGTCGAGCAACGTGGCTCCACGGCCCACCTCACGGGTCACCGCCTCAGCTATCTCGTCGTTCTTCAGCGAGAAAATCATTATCTGGTAACTCTGCTTATTGCCGTCGAGCACCATGTCGAGCACATAGGTCATGGTGACCATGACGATGTAGCCGAAGACGACATTCTCCACCCTGTGCGAGACGAAGAACGAACTGCCGATGATGAAGATGTCGAGGTACATGATAACCTTGCCGGGCGATATGTTGTAGAATTTGCTTACAATGAGTGCAATAATATCGGTGCCACCGCTATTGCCACCCATAGTGAAAGTGAGGCCGATGCCGGCGCCACAGAGGGCACCGCCGATGATGGCACACATAAAGCCTCCGAACTGCTCCACATCGAAGAGGGTCTCCACATGCAACACCTGCTGCCACAGGATGAAGCCAAGCGACGACATGACAATGCCGAAGATGGTGCCAATGCCGAACTTGGAACCCAACATCTTGAAGCCGATGGCCAGGAGGATGCCGTTGATGATAAAGTTGAGCACACCGATGGGTAGCGGCACGCCCACAGCAATGTTGAGCACCGACGAGATACCGCTCACGCCGCCACCAACAATCTTGGCCGGAAGCATGAAGGCCGACCACGCGAAGGTGTAGACCAGAATACCCACCGTGATAAGCAGGTAGGAGAAAATCGTGTTTTTAATCTTTTTGCTTTCCATATTCTATTGCTTGCTATAATCTCTTGCTCCGAAGATGCTGCTGCCGATGCGCACCAGCGTACTGCCCTCCTCGACGGCGATGGGGTAGTCATGGCTCATGCCCATCGAGACGGTGTCGAACCACGGCTTATCCTTAAACGCCTGCGCCTTGAGGTTGTCGAAGAAATGCCTCACCGCACGGAAGTCGGCCCGCACACGGTCGATGTCGTCGGTGTGGGTAGCCATACCCATCAAACCACGCACCCTCACATGAGGCAAGTCGATTTGTTCCAACTCACGCGGCTCGTCGAGGTCTTCCGGCGCAAAACCGAACTTGGTCTCCTCCTTGGCCACGTGCACCTGCAGCAGCACGTCGACCACACGGCCGACCTTGGCTGCGGCACGCTCCACTTCCACCAAGTGTTCCACACTATCCACACCATGTATCATACTCACAAACTGGATGTAGTATTTCAACTGCTTGCCCTGCAGGTGGCCGATAAAGTGCCACTCAATGTCATCAGGCAGCACGGCGGCCTTGTCGCGCAACTCGGTGGCGTAGTTCTCGCCAAAAGCCCTTTGGCCGGTAGCATAAGCCTCCATGATATCCTCCACCGTCTTCAGCTTGCTCACTGCCACCAGCTTCACCCCTTCGGGCAAAGTGGACTTTATTCTTGCTATATTTTCCGCAACCATAATGAATATTTAACGAGATTTCGCGTATAATATTATTTAAATGCAAACAATATTTTTTTATACAACCGGCTTTGTATTTCAATCTTTTGCCAACTGTTCTTCGGTTGTTCTTCGGGTTTTCCCGAAGAACAACCGAAGAACAGCCTGTAAAGTACTGGAAAACAACGATGGTCAATAGGTCATTCTCCGCGTGCCGTCGGCCAACACATCCTGTACAATACGGGCGGTCATCTGCTTCAGTTCGTCGATGAACTGGCGCGAGTCGTACTTGTGGGCCTCGATGTCGCGCAACTTCTTCTCCCACTGACCGGTGAGCTCGGCACTCTTGAGGAGTTCTTCCTGGATGACGCCAATGAGGGCGATGCCAGTGGGCGTAGGTTCCAGACTCTTGCGCACCTTACTGATGTACTGTCGCTTGTAGAGGGTCTCGATAATGGCGGCACGTGTCGACGGTCGTCCAATGCCATTGGCCTTGAGGGCATCGCGCAACTCTTCGTTGTCAACCATCTTTCCGGCAGTCTCCATGGCTCGCAGGAGGGTAGCCTCGGTGTAGGGTTTGGGAGGAGAGGTCTGCTTCTCGGTCAACGAGGGCTCATGGGGACCGTGTTCTCCCTTTTCAAACTGGGGAAGAGTCTGTTCCTTCTCGTCCGATGCGTCCTGCCGGTCCGCTTCGTCCGGTTTGTCGGGTCTGCCTCCGAATACCACCCGCCAGCCCTCCTCGAGTATCTGCTTGCCCGTGGCCTTGAACTCCACTTCCTCCACCTCTCCCATCACCGTGGTGGTGGAGAACTTGCAGTCGGGATAGAAAACAGCGATGAAGCGTCGCGTCACCATGTCATAGACCCGCTTCTCGTCGAGCGTGAGGCTCACGTTCTGCGGGTTCTGACCTGTGGGGATGATGGCATGGTGGTCGGTCACCTTGCTGCTGTCGAAGACCTTCTTGCTCTTCTTCAGTTTCTTGCCCATCAGGGGCTGCACCAGCGGTGCATAAGGCACGATGCCTTGCAATATTTGCGGACATTTGGCATAGACATCGTCGCTGAGGTAGGTGGTGTCGACGCGAGGATAGGTGGTGAGCTTCTTCTCGTAGAGGCTCTGGATGTGCTTCAGCGTGTCGTCGGCCGAGAAAGAATACTTCTTGTTGCATTCCACCTGCAGGCTGGTGAGGTCGAACAAGCGGGGCGGAGCCTCCGTGCCGGCCTTCTGCTGTATGTCGGTCACCGTAAAGTCCTTGCCGCGTATTGCTGCCATCGCAGCCTCACCCTCCTCGGGTTTCTTTATCCTTCCTTTGGTCGAGGAGAAAGTGGCATTGCGGTAAACCGTCGTCAGCACCCAGTACTTCTCCGGACGGAAGTTCTTTATCTCGAAGTGGCGCTTCACTATCATGGCCAGCGTGGGAGTCTGCACACGGCCTATAGAAAGCACCTGCCCCTTGGCTTGGGCAAAGCGGAGAGTGTAGAGGCGGGTGGCGTTCATGCCCAGCAGCCAGTCGCCGATGGCACGACAGAGGCCTGCCTCGTAGAGGCTCTGGTAGTCGTCCTGCGGCTTGAGAGCGGCAAAAGCCTCGCGGATGGCCTCCTCGGTGAGGCTGCTCACCCATAGGCGCTGCACCGGACAATGGGCCTTGGCCTTCTGCATCACCCACCGCTGGATGAGTTCCCCCTCCTGCCCCGCATCGCCGCAGTTCACTATGCCGTCGGCCGCCTGCATCAAACGTTCGATGACGGCAAATTGTTTCTTATACGTATCATTGTCTATCAGCTTGATGCCGAAGCGTGGCGGTATCATCGGCAACGCCGAGAGGCTCCATTTCTTCCAGTAGTCGGTGTAGTCCTGTGGTTCCTTGAGGGTACAGAGGTGGCCGTAGGTCCAGGTCACCTGATAGCCGTTACCCTCTAGGTAGCCGTCGTGCTGACCATTGGCTCCCAACACTTTGGCAATCTCACGTGCCACACTCGGTTTCTCGGCAATGCAGACTATCATTTCACAAGTTGCAGTGCCGACCAACCGTCGCGGTTTTTCTTGCCTTTCAGCGTCATGCCGAGCGTATTGGCCTTGGCGATAAGCACTCCCTCGTCGGCCTCATAGAAGCCACTGAGCAGCAGGGTGCCACCCGGGTTGAGCACGGCAGCGTAGCGTTCCATGTCGGCCAACAGGATGTTGCGATTGATATTGGCGATGACTACGTCGAACCGTCCCTGCAGCGTGCCGGCGTCTCCCAACCGCAACAGAAGGTCCACCCCGTTGGCGGCGGCATTCTCCTGCGCGTTGCGGTAGGCCCACTCGTCGACGTCGACACCCTCCACGTAGGCGGCGCCCCGCAGCTTGGCCAGGATGGCCAGCACGGCGGTACCGCAGCCCATGTCAAGCACCCGCTTGCCCACCACATCGAGTTCGGCCACATAGCTGAGCATCATGTAGGTGGTGGGATGATGGGCTGTACCGAAGCTCATCTTGGGCTCAATGATGACCTCGTAGTCCACGTCGGTGCGGTGGGGATGGAACGGAGCCCGCACCCATACAGAGCCGCCATCATACTTGACCAGCACTGCCTCGTGACTCTTCTCCCATTCGGCGTTCCAGTCGCGGTCCTCCATGGGCTTCACTTCGTACTTCAGCGGCAGCGGGAAGGCCTGCACCGTGGCGGCGAGCCACCGCGGGTCGTACTCCGACTCTTTCACGTAGGCCTGCAAGCCGTTCGTGGTCTCGACAAAGCTTTCGTAGGGGCCTTCGTTGCCCAGGGTGTCGACGAGCATGTCGCGAAACACGCCGGTATCGTCCATCGTAAAAGTTACTTCTATATATGTCATAATAACACTGTTTCTCTTTAAACTTTAAACCTTAAACCACCTCCCGGATACTCCACTTTTGTCAAAAACAATCCGCAGGCCGGCATACTGACCCCGGCGGCACAGCGGTCTTTCTTCTCAATTATCTCGCGCAAGCCGTCGAGGGTGAGCTTGCCCCGGCCCACGTCGAGCAGCGTCCCCGTCACGCTGCGCACCATGTTGCGCAGGAAGCGGTTGCTGCGGATGGTGAACACCCAGCCACCCTCCTCCTCGGCCCAGTCGGCACGCGAGAGGTGGCAGATGTTGGTCTTCACCTGGGTGTGGAGCTTGGCGAAGCTGGTGAAGTCGTCATACTCCATCAGCACACGGGCTGCCTCGTTCATCTTCTCCAAGTCGGGGCGGTAGTAAATGCGGCAATACAGCCCCTGCCTGAAGGGCAAACGGCGGTCGCTCACATGGTACTGGTAGGTGCGTGCCACGGCGTCATAGCGGGCGTGGGCGTTGGCAGCCACGGGAAAGATGTCATAGACAACAATGTCTGTCGGCAGCAGATTGTTGAGTTTAAAGACAAGGTCAGTGGATAGTGGATAGTGGGCAGTGGGTAGCACCTGTTCCCGACTGCTACCCACTACACACTCCCCACTATCCACTCTCACGTCGAAGTGGGCATAGAAGTCGCTCGCATGCACTCCCGTGTCGGTGCGGCCGCAACCCACCACGGCGACGGGCTGCCGCAGCAGCGTCGTGAGCGCCGTCTCCAGCGTCTGCTGCACTGTGGGCAGGCCGGGCTGAGTCTGCCACCCGTTGTAACACGCTCCATTATAGGCCAGATGTATGAAATAGCGTCCCATATTTCCGAATGCAAAGGTACGAAAATAATACGACATGGCAAAAATAAAAAAACCTCCCGTTCAAGGAGGCTTTTTGTACCGCATATCAGAGTCGAACTGATGATCTTCTGCGTGAGAGGCAGATGTCCTGGACCACTAGACGAATGCGGCTCGTTGGTGTCGGCTTGGCCGGCAACCGCGTCTTTCGCGGCTCGTTTCGGGGTGCTTCTCGGTGAGA
This sequence comes from Bacteroidales bacterium, assembly GCA_017480785.1. Lineage (GTDB taxonomy): Bacteria > Bacteroidota > Bacteroidia > Bacteroidales > P3 > Colimorpha. Next base: position 73,194 of record JAFURZ010000002.1, on the reverse strand, counting down.
AAGCGGGTGCAAAAGTACGAACATTTTCCGAATTGACAAAATTATTTTTTTAGAAAAACACTCAATATTTCCACATTTCACTTAAGTTCAACATATTAACAAGAAGAAAATATTTCCTCTGCAGCGGCCGTACGCCCCTGAAAAAAGCCATCTGCACTCTTCGAAAAAACAAAAAATAGCCCCTCCTGCTCCATCCCATCACTATACCCTTCGACTTACCATCAACTTACCAAGGACTTACCAAGGACTTACCACCGACTACCATGGTGGTAGTCGAAAAGGTCTTTAACAGCCTGTCCTACAAGCTTCTGCACACCATCCCTTCTTGACACCCCACACTGATACACATAAAACACTGGTGCTGAGCACAATGACACCAATTTTGGCAGCGGTGGCGAACGTCGCTGTTCACCCTTTGCCGGGGTAAAGTTTGGCGATGTATTTTTCTAGGCCTGCGCGGCGCAAAGAGCGGACAATCTCGCCCCTCATCTCGGGTTTGTAGAAGAAGAAGAGGCGGCGCTGGTCGGCCTTGTCGCCGGGCGTGGTGGCCACGTAGACGGGCCGCATCGTCGTGGGGTCGATGCCGGTGTAGTACATCTCGGTGCTGAGCGTCATGGGCGTGGGCGTGAAGTCCTGTATCTGCTCCAGGCGGTAGCCCATCTGCTTCATTTTCAGCGCCAGGTCGGCCATATCCTCCAAGCGGCAGCCAGGGTGGCTGCTGATGAAGTAGGGTATCAGCTGGTAGCGCAGGCCGGCCTCTCGGCATATCTCGTCGAAGCGCCGCTTGGTCTCGCGGAAGAGCTCGAACGAGGGCTTGCGCATCATTGCCAGCACATGGTCCGACGTGTGCTCCGGCGCCACTTTCAGGCGGCCGCTGGTGTGGTGCAGCACCACCTCGCGGAAGTAGTCCCAGCCATGGTTGTCGGACTCACCCCCGACCCCTCTCCGATTGGAGAGGGGGGCAGTTACACCTTGCATTCTACTCCCCTCTCCAATCGGAGAGGGGCTGGGGGTGAGGCTGAAGAGGTCGCACCGTATCCCGCTGCCCACATACAGGTGCTTCACCTTCGGATGGCTCGCCACCTTCCGCAGTAGGTTTATCATCGGCCTGTGGTCACTGTCGAGGTTTTTGCACATCGTCGGCATCGAGCAGCTGTAGCGCGCACACTTCTTGCAGAGTTCCTGGTTCTTGCCTTTCATGCGCCACATGTTGGCCGAGGGGCCGCCGAGGTCGGTCAGCACGCCGTGGAAGTCGGGGTCTTGCGTGATGAGCTCCACTTCGCGCAGGATGGAGGCCTCGCTGCGCGAGGCTATCTGCTTGCCCTGGTGGGCGCTGATGGTGCAGAACGAGCAGCCGCCGAAGCAGCCGCGGTGCGTGTTGACGCTCCAGCGTATCATCTCGAAGGCCGGTATGGTGCCGCGCTTCTTGTACTTCGGGTGCGGCAACCGCATGTACGGCAGGTCAAAGCTGGCGTCAATCTCTTCCGTCGTCATCGGCGGCTCCGGCGGGTTCACCACCACATAGCGGTCGCCATGCTTCTGGATGAGCGTCGCGCACTCTATCTTGTTGCTCTCCCGCTCGATTATCTGGTAGTTCTCCGCCTCGCAGCGCTTGCTCCGTTGGCACTCCTCAAAGCTGTGCAGCAGCCTCACCTCAACAGCCTCACCCCCAGTCCCTCTCCGATTGGAGAGGGGTATAGTATGCAAGGGGCAACCACTCCCCTCTCCAATCGGAGAGGGGTCGGGGGTGAGGCTGTACGCCACCTGCGGCAGCCCCCTCACCTCCTCGCACAACTCTCCACTTTCATCTCTCCACTTTCCACTTTCAATCAGCCTCGCTATCTTCAGCGTCGTCCTCTCCCCCATCCCGTAGTTCAGAAGGTCCGCCGGTGTGTCAATCAATATCGAGGGAAACAGCTTGTCGTCCCAGTAGTCATAGTGCGCCAGCCGCCGCATGGAGGCCTCAATGCCCGCTATGACCACCGGCACATCGGGATATATCTGTTTCAGTATCCGCGTATATACGTATGTCGCCCTGTCGGGCCGAAAGCCCGCCTGCCCACCGGGCGTGTAGGCGTCGTCGTGTCTTAACCTCCGCGCCGCGGTGTAGTGGTTCACCATACTGTCCATCGCGCCGCTGGTAACGCCGAAGAATAGGCGCGGACGTCCGAACTTCCTGAAGTCCCTCAAATCGTCCCTCCAGTTCGGCTGCGGGATAATCGCCACGCGGTACCCCGCCGCCTCCAGCGTCCGCCCGATCACCGCCGTCCCAAACGACGGATGATCCACATACGCATCCCCCGAGACGAGCACCACATCGACACTCTCCCACCCCAGCCTCTTGACCTCCTCCAACGTTATCGGCAAAAAATGCGGCATAAGTGTAACTCTTACTACCTTTTTGTTTAATCCTTATCGTTATCCGTTGAATATATCCCCCGCCCCAAGAATCTTCCCATAACGCTGCACTTGCTTAGATGTATTTGCGCGCAGCCTTTGCCTCGTCGGAACGGCCTAGTTTACGTGCCATTTCCTCCACTACAGCATAATACTCCGACTGCTTCTGTTTTGTGCAAGTCAGCACACTGTTGATGTCAGACCGTTTTACCTTGTATTCTTGTGAGGTGTATCGTTGCACCACTTCATATGGGTAATGGCACGGATTGACAGCATCAGCAATGTGGTATCCCTCGCTCCACAACTTATCCCAGTATTGTCGAAGAATGCGAGGGCGGATAGTACGGCTGTATGCAGCACTTGATAGCAACGCAAAAGCATCAGCTCCATGCCCGAGTGTGATGAGCACAGCTGGCAATTGTGCAGAATAATAGAGCATCTTTCGGTAGTTGTGCACAAACCATGAGACTCCGCCATAGGTGAGTGTGGCTGCACATGCAGCGACACCGTTGGCAAAGAGATGCATCATACGTTCTACGATTTGTATGTCGAGATGTATTCGTGAAGCGATAATTACTGAACGCGTAGAGGATAGCATATAGTCATCAACAAATACAAAACGGCCATCCTCGACCTCGCAGAACGAACCGAGTCGACCTCTTATCATGTTCCACTGTAGGGGCGAAAGTCCCAAAATTGCAATTATTTCATCCTCATTAAGTCCGATAGAGGTATTGGAAAGAGCCATTAGAGCGCTGCCCAGCAGAGAGTCGGCCTTCACCTCAGAAAGGTCGTTAAGCGCACTGGAAATAAGCTTTTCAGCAAATAAATGGCGGCTCAACTCGCACTGCTTGATGGAAGCGAAAGTACGTATCTCGTCGGTTAGCCGTTCATACGACCCGAAAGCAATCAAATGGTCGAGCAGTTTAGTCAGCAGGTTCATGTCCTGCATGTAGAACCCTTGACAGAGCAGGTCGATCTGCTGCGGATCAAGGTGCTTACGGTGACGACCAAGATAGTAGTTTATAAAGTCACGTAACTTGTCCTCTTCTGGCATAGCAAGGCTGATCACCTCGGGGTGAAATCGGGTGGTCAACTCGCCTGCAGCCATCGGAGAGTCACTGTCGGCCACAAATACTGGCCGTAGCGAGTCGTTATAGATGTCAAGAAAGTCATAGAACCTGTTGCGCGATTCAAGTGTAAGGAGGTCGAGATTATCAATAACTAAAACAATCCGAATACTGTTCTTACTCATGATTTTTTCCTGCTCTTGTGCATCGCGACGTTTTGACGCCCTCAATGAGGCTGGTAGACCCGTAATACCCTCTATAAAGTCGTTGGTGGCGCCGTGTTGAAAGATATTCTTGACCGACGCCATCATCATTCTGCGCGAAGAAAGACCTATCTCGGACAAAAAGTCGAGCCCCATTGCCCCTAGGTTATCCCCCTCATTTTTGTATCCCAGCTGACAGAGACGGTATTCAACTCCGTTTATTACCTCTTCACATAGTGCCAAATCCATTTCTCCCGTGGCAGTGGTTTCCTCACTCAGTAATGTTGCCACATCGACATAGGCATAGTTTACCTTCGTAATACTAATCCGGCCATAGACAGATTTAGTAAACCGGGCTGTTTCTTCGACCCAATGGGCCACGGAGTGCGACTTGCCTACTCCCTTGAGGCCTGTGACTAGGAGACTCCTACATTTGCTTTCCCACCATGTGAAAAAGGCATCGCTGGAGTGAATATCTTTCCATTCAATATGGTGCTGTAATGTGGTGAGACTACGGTAGTATTTATAATCTAAAGAGTCTTTGTTTTTCAGTTCAGGGTACTCTTTGGCGATAAATGATTTAATATCATCGTAGACCATCTCACCCAACTGCTCCAGACTCGTGTACTCACCTACACGGTGTTTGTTCTGGGTTTTGATTTTGGCGCGAAGAGCCTCCAGTTTTTGTTGTCCCTCGCTTCCTGGTAACTCACAAAACGATGGTGGGACTTGCATCTTGGGAGAACGAAGATAGAAAGCCGATTCGGAGGATTCGTTCATCATCGACGAATAGAGAATTTCTATCTCAGTCACACTTCGTCCCTCAGCAATGGCCTGTTTGAGCCATGGATACTGACGGGTTAACGTCTCGCGCATGCTACCAAGGTCGGCCTCCGTGAATACTGAACCATAGCGATTGCCAAGGATTCCAATGAAAAAAGGACGTGCAGCGTCCACTTGCTCTAGGCAGGTAGCAATCACGCGTCCCTGACGTTGCTCTTCCTCAGTGATACCCCAGCGTAGGTCAACGGGGATAATGGTAAGGCCTAGTTTATCGTATTCCTTCTTGAGTCGGGGAAAGATATTGTTCACCAAATAACCTCTCTCGGCGTTCATATCTTGGAACGTCGATGAAATGAAAATTCGGACCTCTGCTAGTCTCATGTTACTTCACCTTGCGGAAGAGGCTGAGAATAATCGGTATGAACGCCTCGACCCACCCAATCAGCGATAGAATGAAGTTCAGCCACCAGAAAAAGTTATAAGCCCCAGTGTGTAATGGAGCCTTCACAAAGTAAGATGAACTGAACCATGATAGTATCCAATTAGGTAGCCACACCAAGCCATGCACTATACCCATAAACCAACCGTACTGATGGTCGGCATGCATCGGAAAAAGCAGGCATAATACCAAGAATACGATACCCATCAGCCATCCATATTTATTTATGGCGCCAATATACTTCCACATTTTCCCGTTTATTTCAATTTCATTTGTTTCCATATTTTTATGATATAAACTAATTAAAAAACATTAGTATCCATACAAATACCTAATTTGAAATATAGGGACTGAAGATTTGTTTAGTCCCTATATTATCCAAAATATCAACTGCTCAGTCCTGGATGGCTTTGATGCCGGGGAGGACTTTGCCTTCGAGGTATTCGAGCATGGCGCCGCCACCGGTGGAGACGTAGCTCATCTGGTCGGCGAGATGCATCTGCTTGACGGCAGCCACCGAGTCGCCACCGCCCACGGCGGCGAAGCAGCCCTGCTTGCAGGCGTCGGCGACGCTCTGTGCGATGTCGCGCGTGCCTTTGGCGAAGGTATCGAGCTCGAAGACGCCAGCAGGTCCGTTCCAGAGGATGGTCTTGCTACCCATGATGATGTCGCGGATGGCCTTGCAGCTCTCGGGGCCGCAGTCCATGCTCTCCCAGCCATCGGGTACCTCGCCGCTGGCGACAATCTGCGTGTTGGCGTCGTTGCCGAACTTGTCGCCAATGACACTGTCGACGGGCAGGTAGTAGCGCACGCCCTTCTCGTCCATGCGGCGCATGAGTTCCTTGGCCAGGTCGAGCTTGTCGTCCTCGCAGATGGAGTTGCCAATCTTGCCGCCAAGGGCCTTGGTGAAGGTGTAGCGCATGCCGCCGATAATAATCATGTTGTCGACCTTGTCGAGCAGGTTCTCGAGGATGCCAATCTTGCTGCTGACCTTGCTGCCACCGATGATGGCGGTGAAGGGGCGCGGCGGATTCTGCATGAGCTTCTCGAGGTTGCGCACCTCGTTCTCCATGAGGAAGCCGAAGTACTTGTCGTTCGGGAAGAACTTGGCTATCACAGCCGTCGACGAGTGCTCGCGGTGGGCGGCACCGAAAGCGTCGTTGATGTAGCAGTCGCCGAGGGCGGCCAGCTGGCGGGCAAGGTCTTCCCCACCCTTGGTCTCTTCGGGGTAGAAGCGGATGTTCTCGAGCAGCATCACCTCGCCACCCTTGAGTTCCTTGGCCATAGCCTCAGGCTTACCGCTGCCCAGCAACTCCTGGGTGAACTTCACAGGGCGACCCACGAGGGTCTCCAGGTACTTGGCCACAGGCTCGAGGGTCAGCTCGGGCTCGAAGCCGCCTTTCTTCGGACGGCCGAAGTGGGCCATGATGATGACGGCGGCACCGTCGCGCAGCAGCTTCTCGATGGTGGGCATCGACTCGCGCATGCGGGTGTCGTCGGTGATTTGTTTCTGTTCATTCATGGGGACGTTGAAGTCCACGCGCAGCAGGACCTTCTTGCCTGCAAAGTTGATATCTTTGATTGATTTCATGGGTATTGGGGTTTATTGGGTTAACTCTTTATAACGGCGAATTAAGCTAATTATTCGAAGCTACGCAGGTCAATTACCAACGAATTACTCGAATGCTACGCAAGATGCGCAAGCACAATTTGAGTAATTCGCCTGCAATTCAGTTCGAGTCAGCCAATTCGCTAAATTCGTATAATTCGCCGTTTTCATAATATGCAAAGCAATCAAGCGTTCTCATGGTGCGGCTCGCTGACGGCCATGCCGATGTAGAGGGCCGAGAGCATGGTGAAGACGAAGGCCTGGATGTAAGCAACCAGGCACTCCAGCAGCGAGATGAAGACGCTGAAGAAGATACTCACCACGCTTACGCCACCGCCCACGGCAGGCCCGAAGAGGTTACTCATAATAAAGATGATGACCATGAAGCCAAGGATGACGATATGACCTGCCGTCATGTTGGCAAATAGACGAATCATCAGCACGATGGGCTTGGTGAAGACACCCACCAACTCGACGAGAGGCATCAGAGGGAACACTTTGAGCCACGCCGGCACGCCGGGGGTGTTGAAGATGTCGACCCAGTAGTGCTTGTTGCCGCTGATGTTGGTAATGAGGAAGGTGATAACCGCCAAGGTGGCCGTCACAGCGATGTTGCCCGTGATATTGGCACCTGCCGGGAAGAAGGGTATTAGTCCCAGAATGTTGCAGAAGAAGATGAAGAAGAAGAGGGTGAGCAGGTAGGGCAGGTAGCGCTGGTAGTGCTTCTCCCCTATCATGGGCTTCACTATGCTGTCGCGCACAAAGACCACCAGCATCTCCACCAGGCTCTGCACTCCTTTGGGGGCCTGGTTGGGACGTTTTTTATAGCCTGCGCGGGCGGCAAAGATGAGGACCAGCAACAGCAGGGTGGCAATCATTATGGCCGCCGAGGTCTTGGTGATGCTCAGGTCGACAGGCTTCACTCCGGTCGGATTGCCCTCGGCATCGACACACACAATCTCCTCCTTCTCGGCACCGCCACCCACCAAGGCATAGCCCTTGTAGGTCGCGTGGCCATGGTGGAACTTCGCCGAACTGAAGACATCGAGATGCCCGTCGTTAATCAGGATGACGGGCAACGGGATGGCCACGGCGTGCTCCTCGCCATCTTTGTAGTAGTCGAACATGTGCCACGAATGGGCATCGGTGACGTGACCGATAATCATCGAGCCGGGGTCGAAGGATGCGCCCTCCTCTTCGGCATGGACCATGGCAGGCATCGCCATCAGGAAAGCCACCAACAATGTACGGAACAATCTATTCATAATATAATCGTACTGTTTTATTCGTTAATCATTCGCTCACTTACTCCCTCCACCTTCGAGGTATTGTTGAACAAGTCAATCTGCACCGAGTCGAAGAGACCCAGCTGACGTTTGTCGTGCTTGGTTGCCGGGGCCAGGCTGTACTGGCGGAGCATCTGGCTGACGATGCGGTGGAGCGCCACGGGGCGCTCCACGCCGTAGTCTTCTGCGTATGCCGTCAGACGCCTCACCTCGGGCTCGGAGAGCGTCAGCGTGTACTTTTTCTGTCTCGGTTTCTTCGACTTGTTCATCACCTCGTCAGTTGTTGCTGTAATAGGGGCCGAACTGGTTCAGCAGATTCTCAGCCTGCTGCATCAACTCGTCGTTGCCAAGGGTGAGCTTGGCAATGTCGGACAGCAGTCCCACAATCTGCAGGTCAGACTGCAGGAGGCTCCGCACGCCTTGTGTCTTATCGCCGCGGAAGCGTTGCAGGTAAGCCACCTCCTGGCGGTAGTGTTCAAAGACGTCCTTCCATAGCTGCACGGCAGCCTCGCCGCCATAGACCCTGCGGAAGAGGTCCACACCATCCACATGGCTGTTGCCGCCAGAGTAGATATACACCGCATAGACGTCGCAGGGGAAGTTCTTGGCGGGGAATGCCTTCCAGGCAATGTCGAGCAACTCACGGGCGTTGTCCAGTCGGCCCTTGTCGGCCTCGTCAGCGGCCAACAGCGTCATCGTCTGGCGCTGCACTATACCCATGTTCTGGCTGATGGGGTCGACATAGATGTCGGCACCCAGGTTGCCCCACTTCAGCGGCTCGCCGTCCACTCCGTTGATGAAGTAGTCGGCCGTGCGGTCGGTGAAGCGCTGCTGGCGCGGATAAGGCAGGAACTTGTAGTTCATGCCGTCCTGCACCGTATGGGTGCGCACCGGCGGGAAGATGTCGGGTATGCGCTGCGTGTTGGGGTTCATAATGTTGATATCGCGCATGAACTTGTTCGTGCCGATGATGTCGAGCAGCATCAGCTCATGGCGATAGAGCACCGGTTTGTTGATTTCCCAACGGATGACGGGATCCACCCGTTCGGCCAGCTCGGCAGGGATGACACCCTTCTCGACCAGGGCGGGTATGTCGAGGGTTATCTTGAAGCGCTTGGTGGGGATGTACATCACCTTGTCTTCGCCCGTGCCCATGGTGAAGCGGTCGGGGTGGTCGCGCAGCAGCGCCAGCACGTCGGTTACCTCCATGTACTCGTTGCTGCGGTCCATGATGTAGGTGGCATCCTTGCCCAGGCCGTAGAACTCCTTCGGCAACGTGAAGGGCAGCGCCTCACTCTCATAGAGCTTGTTGTACAGCTGCTCCACATACCAGTACATGCCGCTCAGGGTGAAGTTGAGGATGCGCACGTCGGTACGTGTGCCCTCCACCTCCTGGGCATACCACAGCGGGAAGGTGTCGTTATCGCCGAAGGTGATGAGGATACCTTGCTTGTTGACACTCTTGAGGTAGTTCTGGGCGAAGTCGCGCGCGGCATACTTCTGCGAGCGGTCGTGGTCGTCCCAGTTCTCGGCGGCCATCAGGCAGGGGGCCGCGGCCATGCAGGCCACGAAGACCACCGGCAGCACCACCTTGTAGGCTCCCTCGCTGTTCTTCTTGAAGAGCTTGCTCACCCATTCCGCCAGCGCCATCACGGCAAAGCCAATCCAGATGGCGAAGAAGCTGAACGACCCCACGAAGGCGTAGTCACGCTCACGTGGCTGCCGCGGCGGCATGTTCAGGTATATAGCGATGGCCAGACCCGTCATAAAGAACATGATGAAGACGATGAAGGCATCCTTCGGGTGCTTGCGGACGTGATAGACGAGGCCGATGATGCCCAGCAGCAGCGGCAGCATGTAGTACTTGTTGCGTGCCTTGTTGTTGGCCATGTGCTCGGGCAGGTTGTCCTGCGGACCCAGGCGGGCCTCGTCGATAGCCTTGATGCCACTTATCCAGTTGCCCTTCAGGTAGTCGCGCGAGCCGTCATCGTTGAAGTAGTGACCCTGCTCGTCGTTCTGCCGTCCGGCAAAGTTCCACATGAAGTAGCGCCAGTACATCCAACCCAACTGGTAGCGGTTGAAGAACGTCAGGTTCTGCGCACTGGTAGGCTTCTGGTCGCCATAGACCTTGCCGGCCCACAGCTCATAGAACTGCGGATGGTGGCGGTCCTTGTCGTCGCTCCACATGCGGGGGAAAACACCCGTGTGCTGCTCGCGGTAGACGTACTTCTGGGCATGGGCGGCCACAATGTAGCGGTCCTTGCCCTCCTCGTTCTTGCCACGCACATACTTGGTGTAGCCTTGCTTGACGCTAATCGGGCGCCCGGCGGTGTAGTACTGGCCGCTGAAGAGCGGTGTGTCGCCGTACTGCTCGCGACCCAGGTAGGCACGCATGGCCACGGCATCCTTCGGGGCGTTCTCGTTCAAAGGCGTGTTGGTATTGGCCCGGATAACCAGCACGAAGAAGGTCGAGTATCCGATGACCAGCATGGCGAAGCTCAGCACCGCGGCATTCCACACCGGCTTGTCCTTCTTGTGGGTGTACCACAGGCCCCACACGATGGCGGCAGCCAGCAGCGTGAAGAAGACGATGGTGCCGCTGTTGAACGCCAGACCCAGCGTGTTCACGAAGAACACATCGACGGCCGAGTCCACATTCACGATGCCCGGGATGATGCCCCACAGGATGACGGCCAGCGTCACCACGCTCAGCACACCCGTCAGCAGGAAGCCCTTCCAGGTCGTCTTGGGCCACTTCTTGAAGTACACCACATAGAAGATGGCCGGCACCGTCAGCAGGTTGAGCAGGTGCACACCGATGGCCACGCCCACCAGCAGCGAGATGAGTATCAGCCAGCGCAGGCTCCGCGGGTCGTCGCTCTGTTCCTCCCACTTCAGGATGGCCCAGAACACCAGTGCCGTGAAGAAGCTCGACATGGCGTAGACCTCACCCTCGACAGCCGAGAACCAGAAGGTGTCGCTGAAGGTGTAGGCCAAGGCACCGACTATGCCGGCGCCAAAGACAGCCCATGTCTTCCAGTCCTTCAGGCTCGGAGCCTTCGGGTCGGGCAGCATGTGCTTGCCCAGCAGGGTGATGCCCCAGTAGAGGAAGAGGATGGTGAAGCCGCTGCACACGGCCGACATGATGTTCACCGCATGGGCGGCATCCTCGGGCGAGGAGAACATCGAGAACAAGCGTCCGATGAGCTGGAACGTAGGGGCTCCCGGGGGGTGACCCACTTGCAGTTTGAAGGCAGTGGAGATGTACTCACCGCAGTCCCACCACGACGCCGTAGCCTCGGCAGTCATAATGTACACCGCGCAGGCAATCAAGCAGATGACCCACCCGATGATGTTGTTTGCAATGTGATACTGTTTCATTATGATTGTTAAATTAGTTTCTGTATCCGTTTTTCTTTTCCCCGCTTTGCAAAATCCTGGATTTGCAAGATTTCCGCCGCAGGCGGGGAGCCTAGTCGCGCAAGATGGGCATCGTCATGCACCTTGCGCCGCCACCGGCGCGCGGCAGCTCGCTGCCGGGGAAGGCGGCCACGAACTTGTCGTAGTCCTCCATCCGCACACGCCCCTCCACGATGTCCTCCGCCTTCAGCACGGCAAAGCCCGCCTTGGCCAGCGCATCGATGGTGTGGGTGTTACGGCGGTAGCCCATCACCTTACCGTCGCCCAGCGAGAAGAAGTTGGCCCCGCTATGCCACTGCTCGCGCAGCTGCACCCACGGGTCGCTCCCGCCGCCGATGACAGGCTCTATCTCCCACCCCAGGTGCTCCAACCCCTTGATGATGTTGGGGAACTTGGTGTAGCTCACCTTGCCTCCCTCGATGGTGATGAGGGTGGTGTCCTTGCCGGCAAAGAGGCCCATCTTCTTCAGCATCGGCTCGAAAGCCATGCACTGGTGCTTGCCCAGGAAGGTGAACACCATGTCGAGGTGGATGAAGCTCTCCGGGCTCTTCGGCAGCTCCTGCACCAGGATGTGGAACGGGTCCTTCGGCATCCTGCCGGCAGCGGCCTCCTGGGCCAGATACTTGATGCCCTTCGTGTTGGTGCGTATGCCCTGACCGATGCAGAGCAGGTCGGGCGCCGCAATGTGCACGTCGCCGCCTTCGGTCCGCGCGTCGCGGTCCCACTGCATGGCGTTGAGGGTATCCACCTTGAAGAAGTGCTTGAAGATAGCCTCATATATCAGCGTCTCGCGCTCCCTCACCTCGAAGCTCATCGAGTTGATAAGCACGCGGTTGTAGACTGTGCTCGATGCGTCGCGGGTGAAGAAGAGGTTGTACAGGGGCTTCAGCAGGTAACGGTCGTCGTCGGTACCGTCCCAGTCCGGGTCTTCAAAGCCCTCAATCAGGGCCTTGGCCAGCGCGTCGGCCGGCAGGTCCATCAGCTGCTCCGCCAGGTCGTCGTCGCAGTTATCCATGTCGCAACTCTCCTCGACCAGGTGGCGCCGCACGGCGTCGTCTTTCAGCAGCTCTTCCAGTATGTCTTCCACATAGTACACCTGGGTCCACTTCTCCAGCACGCCGCTGAAGTAGTGGTATTCGGTGTCGACGATGGGTTTGTTCAGTATGTCGCTATAGAGGGCGTGGGCGGCGTTGAGCGGCGTCATGCGCTCGATTTCCACCCCCGGGCGGTGCAGCAGCACAGCCCGCAGTCGGCCTGTCTCCGAGGCCACATTCACTTTGCACGGGATGATATTTCTGTCACTCATATATTATATTATACATTCACACACAATGCCTTGCCCCGTCGGGACACAACATTGTGAAAATGCAAATATACGAAAAAATCCGCACACGGCAAAACTTTTTATCAACAGCCCAACAAACAAATGGATTGCCCCGTAGGGGCGACGGAACATTTTACCCCCATCCATCGCCCCTACGGGGCTCCTGTCTACTAGCGGATACACCACACCGTGGGTTCGCACCCACGGCTATATTCTGTCGCTCCTACGGAGCATGACGTCTGCCGGAGGAATAATCCCGGCCATTCCGGTGATTCTGTTAGAGATATTCGGTCAGGCGAAGAGCGACCGGAAGACCTCCTCGATGACGCCGAGGCCCACCACCTCGATGCCATGGCGCCGGCCGTCCACCTCGCGGCTGCTGTGCTTGCTGACATAGATGCGCTCGAAGCCCAGCCGGCCGGCCTCGGCGATGCGCTGCTCCACGCGGCTCACGGGGCGCAGCTCGCCGTTCAGCCCCATCTCGGCGGCGAAGCAGTAGCGCGGCGGGATGGCGATGTCGACATTCGACGAGAGGATGGCGCAGGCCACGGCGAGGTCCATGGCGGGGTCGGTCACCCGCAGGCCGCCGGCCAGGTTGAGGAAGACGTCCTTCACGCCCAGCTTGAAGCCGCACCGCTTCTCCAGCACGGCCAGCAGCATGTTCATGCGCCGCAGGTCGAAGCCGCCGGCGTTGCGCTGGGGGGTACCGTAGACGGCCGAGCTCACGAGGCTCTGCACCTCGACAAACAGGGGCCGCACCCCCTCGAGGGTGGCGCTCACGGCCGACCCGCTCAGCGTCTCGTCGCGCCGCGAGAGGAGGAACTCGCTGGGGTTCTCCACCTCGCGCAGACCCCCTTCGCGCATCTCGAAGATGCCTATCTCCGCCGTCGAGCCGAAGCGGTTCTTCAGCGACCGCAGGATGCGGTAGCCGTAGTTGCGGTCGCCCTCGAACTGGAGCACCGCGTCCACGATGTGCTCCATCACCTTGGGACCCGCCAGGGTGCCGTCCTTGGTGATGTGGCCTATGAGCAGCACCGGCACGCCGGTCGTCTTGGCATAGTGCTGCAGCTCGGAGGTGCACTGGCGTATCTGGCTCACGCTGCCCGCCGGCGAGTCGAGCTCGTCGGTCGAAACGGTCTGGATAGAGTCGACGATGAGCAGCTCGGGCCGCACAGCGTCGACATGCTCGAAGATGCGCCCCATGACCGTCTCGGTGACCACATACAAATCTTGAGTGGGTAGTGGGTAGTGGGTAGTGGGTAGTTCTTGACCTCGGCTGCTACCCACTACACACTCCCCACTACCCACTAGCCGGTCGGCCCGCATCTTTATCTGCTCCTCGCTCTCCTCGCCGCTGACATAGAGCAGCCGCAACCTTCCGTTCTCCGCTCTCCCCTCTCCCATCGGAGAGGGGCCGGAGGTGAGGCTCATGGCGGTCTGCAGCAGGAGGGTGCTCTTGCCGATGCCGGGCTCGCCGCCCAGCAGCAGCAGGCTGCCCGGCACGATGCCGCCGCCCAGCACACGGTCCAGCTCGCCGCAGCCGGTGGCCAGACGCGGCGTCTGGCTGTAGGTCACCTCCTGCAACCGCCGGGGAGCGGACTGCATGTCGCCTTTTTCCGCCTTCCGTTTCCCGCTTTCCGCTTTCAACACCTCCTCGTCGAAGGTGCCAAACTTGCCGCACTCCGGACACCGTCCGAGCCACGAGGCGCTCTGGTAGCCGCACTCGCGGCAGAAATAATAGGTCTTCGCTTTAGCCATCCTGCTGTAAATCTGCTTTTTCCTCCGCGGCATCGGCGCCGACGGATGATGCAAATTTACGCTTTTTCCCGCTTACGGCCAAATCTTTTTTCACCCCGCCGGCCTGCCCGGCAGCCACCGTCGCAGGCTCCGTCCCCCCGTCCACAGGCACATACACCGTCGGCGACGACTCGCCCTCGGCGTTCTGCACAAAGCCGTACACCCGCAGCTCGTGACCGGCGAAGAACGTCGGCAGCAGCAGGCGCAGGCTCCGCTCGTGGCGGTAGGCCGTGGCCGAGAGCACCCCCTTCTCCAGGTCGGGGCAGTAGACATAGACGCGCACCTCGTCCTGCTTCGAGCGGCGACCCGACGAGAGGGCTCCATCGCGGAACTTCACACTCAGCACGTTGCGCTCGTCGACCGAGGCCTCTTCAAAGACCACCGGCGCCACCGGCCCCACGCTCAGCGTGAGCTCCTCCCACGCCACCTGCAACGCCCCCTCGGCCGACCCGAAGGCCGGCTGGTTGAGGCTCACAAACAGGTTGTAGGCCGTCATGCCCGCCTCGCGCGCCGGCTCCGTCAAGCCTCGCATCACACCGTCGCGCATCGACGCCGCCAGGCGCACCTGCTCACGAAACAGCGCCCGCCGCTCCATCTGCTTGACGGTGCGCGGATTGCGCACCATCGTCGGACAACTCCGCACACACCACTTCCCGTTCCACAAATAACCCACCACGGGCCCCAGCTTGCCGCTGTAACCGCCCAGATAACCACCACTTTGCTTAGCCATAAGACAAGATTTTAGATTAATATTCCACCTACCATAACGTAACATTCGCCTACTTATTGCCTACTCGAGTAAATTTTCTTCAGGCGGGGACAAAAGGAGGAGTAGGCGTTGAGTAGGAGATGGTCTGGCTGAAAGCCTGGAAACAAGGCGCTTGCAGCGGGCGAAAAACCGGTCAAACCACACAGAAAAGACGCGGCCCCACCCAATCGCATGCCTCCGGCATGAACGCGTAATTCGAGTAATTCGCCTTCCTGTCCTGCGTAGCCCATTCGCGTAATTCGAGTAATTCGCTCTCCTGTCCTGCGTAGCCCATTCGCGTAATTCGAGTAATTCGCCGTTCCTCCCATTTTTACTTGGATAGAAGCACTTTCATGCACAGCAGGTGCTGTGTTAAACAATGTTAAACGATGTTAAATAATCATAATTGTATTTTACCAATATATACGGGATACGATTAAATATGTATATTTGCAGTGAAATACTACGTATATACATTTAACTTAAAAATCATAAAATGAATAAGAAAAGCAGTTTTCTTTTTCGATGCTTCAACCGACAAAACGGAGTGATTTCTTTCATCCACCTCCCCCTCCTGCTGCTGCCAATCGCTCTCACCTCTCCCACACATGGGCAGACGGCTAACGGATATATCATCTACTACAGCGGACATTTCCTGTCGCACAATGCCTCGACGGGTGCCGTGGTGACCGCCGGCACTACCACGTTCGACCCCGCCACCTGCCTGTGGTCGGTTCCGACGACGACCACCATCCGCCCCGTCGGCAGCGACGGCAGCACCGTGCTGGGCAACTTGTATCTCCGCCCCAGAAGCGGAAACAGCACATACAGTCTCAACACCAACGCCTCGACCAACTACAACGGGTGGACCAGCGGCCTTACCGACGGGGGGCACCCCACATATAGTACCAATCGTTATTTGCGTTGGTCAGGTTCCTCTTCAGTTTTCCAGGTAAGCACAACCAACTCCGCTCAGGCTTTCCTCTATGCCGTCACGAAGAGCACCGATGTGGCCAATGTGCCGGAGAGCTACAACGGCAGCCTGAGCGGCGCCACCGCTTTCTTCACTGCCGGTGCCACCGCCACCTATACCCCCACGGTCACACATACCGCTGCCTACAACCTAACCATTGCCACCTACTCCTACAGCGGCGGCACACTGGGCAGTGAGAGTACGGGAATAATACCCCCCCCCAACCGACGTCAATCTCGCTAGCGGCTGGACGGTGGAGTGGCACCTGAGCGACGACACCTACGCCACCATCAATGCCTCGGGCGTGCTGACCGTCCGCAGCACCCTGCCGGCCACCTATGCCACCACCACCGTCGGCTACACCGCCACCCACACCGCCAGCGGCACCGTGGTCGAGGCCTCGCTGCCGGTGACCATCTATGCCTCGGAGGCGGTGCTCGAGAACATCGTCGGCGGCGAGCAAGGACGCAGCGGCGGCGTGGTGACCCTGAACGACTACGAGGACCACACGTGGAGCTACTACAGCGACGCCACGCTGCCCGCCCGCATGCGCAGCCTCGACCCCGCCAATGTGAAAATCACCTACTACGGCAACGGCAACAACGTGAGCACCAGCACCGCAGCCGCTCCCGCCCTGAGCACCTTCACGGCTGCCAGCACCTCGGTGCAAGTGGGCATCGGTGAGCCAGAACACACCTTCGTCTATTACAAGACCTTGGAGCGCACCTCCGGGTCTGCCTACGGCAGCGCCGGCTACGACTACACCACCATTCCCAACCCCTTCAGCGTCCGTCCCACCTACGGCAGCGGCGACACGCGCTGGCGCGGCTTCTACGCCTGGCGCATCAAGAGCGTCAGCGGCGGCGCCATCAGCGGCAAGGCGGCGGGCGACACCATCCATGCCGAGTCGACCGTCAGCTTCGTTCCCTCCGCCGAGTACGGAATGACTGTCGAGCTGGAAGCCCTCTGGGCGGCAGCCGAGGTCAGCACCTCCGGTAGTTTCAGCAGCGGTTACAACAGTGTGGAACGTAACTTCTATGTCGGCACATCCAATGTGTTCACAGGGACCAATCCCTGCACCTGTTCCTCGTTCTACCCCAACGGCACCACCAACGGCACCACGGCCGCCACGCTGGGCAACCGCTCGACGATACAGACAGGGACGGCGGGAGCCGACAAGAGGGTGGAATATTACATTTTCAATGGAGGCACCCTGAACACAGGAGGCCACAAAGTGACCATCGGCCGCGGCGTGACATCGTCCAGCAATCCAACTATCACTCCTCTTTCCGGCACATTCAGTGCAGCAGCTGATGCACGTCTTCGCATCGAGAGTGGTTCCTACGGTGGCACTACGAGCCTCTACGGCACACCAAGTGTAGGCAACAATCTGGTGCACCTTGATTTGATTTTTGGTAGCGACTACGACAGGGCCACCGGGAATAACGACAACCTCTCGATATCCCAGAGCGGTACAATCCAACACGGGTCACATACGGCTACAGGCAGCAGTTGGCTCAGTTTCCAGCATCTTGACATTCTGGTGAAGAGCGGTAAAATACAAGCTGACTATTGGGAACAAAACTCAGCTACATATTCTTACTCTTTTTACTGCCGTTCGACGCTTCAGACAGCAGGATATTATCCAGGAATTACTTATCTCACGATAGAGGGTGGCGAGTTTGCCAGCATCAACGGTGGTCGTGGCAATTACCGGGAAAATGTGGCAGAGGAGACCGACATCGTATTCTCCCTGCGCATGAAGGACGGCACTATCCATGGCTCCATCTACGGGGCAGCCTCGGCCAATCCGAGTTTCGGTGGGCGACGCATGCTAATCACCGGAGGCACGGTGGAAGGATGGATTGCCGGTGGCTGCGACGGCACCAGCAACGGCGGTGGTGCGACAATTGGCAGTTCGTATATATACGTTGGGGGCGACGCTGTCATAGGGACCTCGACACGAGGTGACATTGACGGCACCCCTGCCGGCAATATTTTTGGTGCCGGTCGCGGAATGTCGAACCATGGCACGGATGGTGAACCCGCCTCCATGAAAGACGCATTCATCGCCGTGGCCGATGAAGCCACGGTGCTCCGCAATGTCTATGGTGGCGGCGATTACGGTTATACGGGTTATAGCAGCTCGTCATCAGTGACAGATGCCAACACGGCTGCCAACATCTACATCCTGGGCGGTACCGTGGAACAGAATGTCTTCGGTGGCGGCAACAACTCGAAAGGTACGAACGCCACCATCACCATGACAGGCGGCCTTGTCAAGGGCGGCATCTATGGCGGCAGCAACACTTCCGGCACCATGCATTACAACACCACATTGCATATCAACGGCGGACAGGTAGGCACCTCCTCTGGCGATGCCAACGTGCATGGTGGCGGCTACGGTGCCTCGACCGCAGTCAATGGCGACGTCACTGTCACCGTTGGCGACACACCCGCCAATAGCGGTGGCGCCACCGTCTACGGCAACGTCTACGGCGGCTCGGCCCTGGGCACCGTGAACACCAGCGGCAGCAACACCACCACCGTCACCCTCAACCGCGGCACCATCAACGGCAACCTCTTCGGCGGCGCCCTCGGCGAGGGAGCCAACGTGCACGGCAAGATTACCGTCACCATGAACGGCGGCACGGTCACCGACGGTGTCTATGGCGGCGGCGATGCAGCGGCCTACAGCCCCTCGAGCAACCACCCCGTGGTCAACATGACCGGCGGCAATGCAGGCAACGTGTTCGGCGGCGGCCGGGGTGCGACAGCCATCGTCACTGGCAATCCACAAGTCACCCTCAGCGGTACCGCCACGGTGAGCGGAAACGTCTATGGCGGCGGCAACGCCGCCGAAGTGCATGGCGACACCAACGTGATACTGAAAGACTGAGCACCCCCAATTTTGTATTTTTCCGAGGCCGACGGCGGGATTTTTCACCCCTCCTTCGGCCTCGGAACATATCATCCCGTCCACACACAATCGACTGACCATCATTCATTAGCAGAATGAGATGACATTTTTTTGAAAAAAAATTTGGCCATGTCGGGAAAAAGTAGTACTTTTGCACCCGCTTTCGAGAGGAGAAAGCACCGGATTGACCGCTCCGGGAACGATAAATCGTTCGCTCCACAAGGTCGCGTTCAATCATAATTGTTCGGGGTGTGGCGCAGTTGGCTAGCGCACTTGCATGGGGTGCAAGGGGTCGAAAGTTCGAGTCTTTTCACCCCGACAATTTTATTATATACCCACGGGTTTCTTTATCTCCCGCTTCGCGTAATCCATAAATTCTTTCTCTGGATTTCCAGGATTTCCGCCGAAAGGCGGGGAGAAATGGTCAGCGCAGGATGACGGTGAGGCGGGTGTCGCCCGAGGCTTCGTCGCGCGAGGCGCCGCTGTGGAACCTCAGCGTCGGTCCCGGGGGCAGCACGCTGTGCAGGTGCTCCTGGAGGCGCTGGAGGCGCTGTTCGGCAAGGAGGGCGTTGAATTCGGCGTTGTCGGTGAGGTCGCAGCTGAGGGTCAGGTCGGCCTGGAGCGTGGGGTTGTCGGCCAGGAAGTCCACAAGGGGCTGTAGCACCTCGATGCCGTGGGGGCTGAGGTCGACGACGGCATCGGGACCGAAGAGGTCGACGAGCTGGAAGGGACGTCCGACGGGCAGGCTGTCGAGCACCACGTCGTGCTGCTCTTCGCCGATGAGGTTATGAGTGGGTAGTGGGTAGTGGGTAGTGGATAGCATCTGGTATTCGTGCGAGAAGCTCAGGGGGAGGCTGAAGCGGATGCGGTAGCCGGAGCCGACCGGCAGGGTGATGCGGTAGAACCCATCGGCCCCGCTGGAGGCCATGGCCACGGCCTGCTCGCCGTCGTAGGCCACCACCTTGACGCCAGCGAGGGCTTTGTTGCGGCTGTTGTAGATGTGTCCCCAGAGGGTCATGGCGGAGAGAGGACCGCTGTAGCTTCGGAGGCCCGAGGCGCTGTTGACCCAGTAGGCGCAGGAGCGGAGCGTGTCGACCACGAAGTCGTGGCAGTCGCTGACGGCGCTGTTGATGCCCTGGGGCAGCTGCTGCACCCGGCTGCGGCCTATCTGCAGCATGCCGACGGTGTCGCCGGTGACCTGCGTGGCGATGAGGCGGGTGGCGTAGACGTTGAGGTGCTTGCGGTTCTCGTCGCGACCGTTGGAGGAGAAGAAGAGATAGTCGTCCACGATGCAGGGCGTCACGTCGTCGCCCGGGCTGTTGACACGGTTGCCCATGTTGACCGGCCGGCTCCATTCGCCGTCGCGGAGGAGGGAGTACCAGAGGTCGAAGCCACCGTAGCCGTGCTTCCGCTCGTCGGAGGAGAAGACCATCACCTGGCCGTCGGCCGAGAAGGTGGGGTGCACCACCCCGATGTCGTCCAGTTTGACGCGCTTGGTCTTGGTGCGCTTGCCGTCGCGGTGGCTGAAATAGAGGCAGGAGCGGCCCTTGCGGTCGAGACGGGTGAAGTAGAGGTCGCCGCTGACGGGATGGCGGACGACGTAGTTCGCATCCTCGTCGAGCTTGACGAAGTCGGTGTCGGGAAGGAAGCCCACGACGTCGGAGTCCATGCGGAGGGTCTTCAGGAGCACGCCGGAGGAGTAGGCATAGAGGTGGCTGTCGACGAGCGACAGGCTCCGGGGCTGGCTGGCGAAGACCGCCATGGGGTGTTCGTGCGAGGCGAAGGCCACCCCCTGTGCCGCCACACGGCAGCACGGCAGGAGCAGCAGGAGCCACAGGATATGTCGTTTCGTGGTCATTTCCTTGCTTTTTTTACCGGTGCCAAGGCCAGCGGCAGGGCCTCGCTCATGTGGTCTATGTAGTGGAAGGAGAGCCCTTCGAGGTAAGTGGCATCTATCTC
Source organism: Bacteroidales bacterium (assembly GCA_017480785.1). GTDB lineage: Bacteria > Bacteroidota > Bacteroidia > Bacteroidales > P3 > Colimorpha. The sequence goes on along the minus strand of JAFURZ010000002.1, from coordinate 52,266 downwards.
CTCAATGTCGCGGCGGTTCTCGCGGCAGAGGATGAGGTCGGTGATGCCGGCCCGCTTGGCCGCCAGCACCTTCTCTTTGATACCTCCCACGGGCGTCACATCGCCCCGCAGGGTGATTTCGCCGGTCATAGCCACCTCGGGGCGCACCTTGCGATGGGAGAAGACCGACACCATGGCGACAAACATGGTGATGCCTGCCGACGGGCCGTCCTTGGGCGTGGCCCCTTCGGGCACGTGGATATGGATATTGCTCCCCTCGAGCGTCTTCTGGCTCACGCCGACGCTGTCGGCATTGCTCTTGAGGTACTCGAAGGCCAGGGTGGCCGACTCTTTCATCACGTCGCCCAGGTTGCCAGTCATGGTGATGGTACCTTTGCCGTGCGAGAGGGATGCCTCGATGAAGAGAATCTCGCCGCCGACGGGCGTCCAGGCCAGACCCGTGACCACTCCCTCGCGGGCTTCCTTGCCGGCATGCTCGCCGGTGTGGATGGGCAGTCCCAGCACCTCCTTCACCTCCTCGGGGCTCACCTTGGAGGTGCCCTTCACGCCGCTCTCGAGCATCACCACACGGTGGCGCACCAGCTTGGAGAGCTGTTTCTCCAACTGTCGCACGCCACCCTCGCGGGTGTATTCGTTGATGACCTTGCATATCACCTCGGGCGGGAACCTGAGGGTGCGGCGGTCGACCACGTTGTCGTGCATGATGCGCGGCAGGAGGTGGCGCGAGGCTATCTGAAGCTTCTCCTCAAGGACGTAGCCGCTGAAGTCGATGACCTCCATGCGGTCGAGCAGGGCAGGCTGTATGTCGGCCACGCTGTTGGCGGTGGCGATGAAGAGGACGTGGGAGAGGTCGTAGTCGACGCCGACGAAGTTGTCGTGGAAGCGGCTGTTCTGCTCGGGGTCGAGCACCTCAAGGAGGGCCGACGAGGGGTCGCCGTGGAAAGTGTTGGTCTGCACCTTGTCGATTTCGTCGAGGACGAAGACGGGGTTATTGACGCCGGCCTTGATAACCTCCTGCATAATGCGGCCACACATGGCGCCGACGTAGGTGCGGCGGTGGCCGCGTATCTCGGCTTCGTCGTGCAGGCCGCCGAGGGCCACGCGGCGATAGGGGCGGCCGAGGGCTTCGGCCACGGAGCGGCAGATGGAGGTCTTGCCGGTGCCCGGAGGGCCGACGAGGCAGAGCACCTGGGCCTTGGCCCGCAACGAGCGGCTCTGCTGCCGATGGAGGACCGCCAGGTATTCGATGACGCGTTCCTTGACCTTCTTGATGCCGTAGTGGTCGCGTTCGAGGACGCGGCGTGCCTCGGCCAGGTCGTAGTGCTCCTGCGCGGCTTCGCTCCAAGGGATTTCGAGCAGGGTGTCGAGGTAGGCCTGCTGAACCGAGTAGTCGGGCGACATGGGATGGATGCGGGAGAGCTTGGTAACCTCCTTCTCGAACACCTCGGCCGCCTCCTTGGGCAGCTGCTTCTTGGCGGCCCGGGCGCGCAGGTCGGCCACGTCACCGTCGGTGAGGGGGTTGCTGCCGTTCTCGCCCAACTCCTCCTGGATGACATCCATCTGGTGGCGGAGGTAGTATTCGCGCTGCTGCTTGCCGATGACCTCCTGGGTCTTGTTGTCGATTTCGCGGCGGAGCTCGTCGAGTCCCTTGAGGGTACCCAGCAGCTCGAGCAGCTTGTCGGTGCGGGTGAGGTAGCTGTCGCAGGCCAGCAGCTCGTACTTCTGGTCGCTCTCGGCGTCGATATGTGTGGAGGCGAAGTTGATGAATATCTTGTCGCTGCCGATGCCGCTGAGCATGCTGCCCAGCTCGTCGTCCTGCAGGCGCGAGCGCATAATCTCGCCATACTGCTTGCGGAGCAGCTTCATGCGGCGGCGGAAGGGGGCGGTGTCCATGCCTTCGTCCGTCTCGGGGGCGATGCTGACGGTGCCCATCATGTAGGGGGTGTAGCGGTGCACCATGAGGGAATGGCAGCGCACCACGCCCTGAAGGATGGCCACGGTGAACTCGTTGTGGAATTCAAACGTCTTGAGCACCTTGGCCACGACGCCCACGGGGTAGAGACAGTGCTCGTCGGGGTCGTCGCTGTTGTCGCGTTGGGGGAAGACAAGGACGTGCTGGTTGGGGGTCTTCATGTCGCTCAGCAGTCGGCGCGACTTGTCGCGCTGGGCAACGATGGGGATGATGACCCCCGGGAGCAGTACCTGGTCCATCAGGGGCAACACCGGCATCTCGTTCTCGATGCCGTCGGTGTTGAGCAGTATCTCCTCGCTGTCGGTGTCGACCATGGGGATGATGTTTGCCTTGACATTCATGCCTTTGGCTATCATCTCGCCGAGTTCTTCGAGGTTCATTTTCATGTCGTTGTTCTATTCAGTTCAGTGTCTCGTTCGCAAAAGCAATATATATTAACGCACGCAACGCCGGTTTTGTTTCATTTTTCTTTTCCTGTAACACGCTCTTTTCCACTAGTGTTTGCGTTGAGTTCAACTTGAGTTCGACTTGATTTCGAGTCGAACTCAAGTTGAACTCAACGCAAACGGTTGGGGAACAAGCGGTTCCAGATACACAAAAATATAGCTATTCTTCATGGTAATATACGCGTTTTACGCGGGGCGATACGGCGGTGAGCAGTTCGTAGGGGATGGTGCCGGCAGCTGTGGCGTTGCGTTGGAGCAAATCGCCTTCGCCGAAGATGACGGCGCGGTCGCCTTCGCGGCAGGGCAGGTCGGTGACGTCGACGAAGCACATATCCATGCAGATGGAGCCGATGATGGGTGCTTCGCGGCCACCGATGGCGACGCGGCCGTTGCCGTTGCCGAGGCCGCGGTGGAGGCCGTCGGCATAGCCTATGGTGAGGATGGCGATGCGCGAGGGACGGGAGGCCTGCCAGCGGCAGTTGTAGCCCACGGTGTCTCCGGCGGGGATGTCCTTGATTTGCGAGATGCGGGTGACGAGGCGGCTCACCTGGCGCAGCTGCCGCTGCACGTCGGGTTCGGGCGCCACGCCGTAGAGGCCGATGCCGAGGCGCACCATATCCATCTGGGCCTCGGGGAAACGGCTGATGCCGCTGGAGTTGAGGATGTGCTTGATGCCTGGCAGGGCGGCGCTCCACTCGCGCAGACGGGCTATCTGGCGCCGCGTGAAGGCGTCCATGGCAGGGTCTTCGCTGCAGGCCAGATGGGAGAAGACGCTCTGAACCCTGAGCACGCCTTTCAATTCTTCCAGGCGACGGAGCAGGGCCTCCACGTCGGCACCGGTGAAGCCCAGGCGGTGCATGCCGGTGTCGAACTCGATGTGGATGGGGAAGTCAGCATGACCACCCGCGCGGAGGTGAGCGGCGAAGAGGTCGAGGATGCGGAAAGAGTAGATGTCGGGCTCGAGGCGGTAGCGGACGATGTCGTCGAATCCGGCGGGCTCGGGGTTCATCACCATGATGGGCAGGGTGATGCCGTTGCGACGCAGCTCGACCCCCTCGTCGACATAGGCCACCGTCAGGTAGTCGACGTGGTTGAACTGGAGGGTGCTGGCCACCTCGACGGTGCCGGCGCCGTAGCTGGAGGCCTTGACCATGGCCATGAGGCGGGTGGAGGGTTGCAGCTGCGAGCGGTAGTAGTTGAGGTTGTGCACCAAGGCGTCCAGGTTGACCTCCATCACGGTCTCGTGGCTCTTGCGTTGCAGCACCTTGGCGATGCGCTCGAAGCCGAAGCTGCGGGCACCCTTGAGGAGGATGGTCTCGTTGTGGAACGAATTGCGGTCGTGTCGGCCCAGGAAGTCGTCGGTCGACGCGTAGAAGGAGCTCTCCATGTCGGAGAAGAGGTCGGCACAGCGTGAGACGGCCGGTCCGATGCCGATAAAGCGGCCCACGCCGCGCTGGTGCAGGAGGCGCGCCACCTGTGAGTAAAGCGTGCGGTCGTCGAGGCCGGCCTGCGGAATATCGCTCATAATGAGCGTGCGGCGGAAGTGGTGCTGCTGATGGGCCAGATAGTCGAGGGCGATGGTGAGCGAATTGAGGTCGAGCGAGTAGCTGTCGTTGATGAGGAGGCTGTTGCCGGCCCCCTCGCCGAGTTCCATGCGCATCTCGACAGGTGTAAGTTGCGCGCAGCGGTCGGCAATCACGGCGGGGCTGTAGCCCAGATAGAGCATCAGGGCGATGCAGGCGAGGACATTCTCCTGCGAGGCACGGTCGGTGAAGGGAATGGTGACCGAGAAGTCGGTGTCGCGGTAACGGAGGGACAAGGTGGAGGATTGGTCGGTGGCGGCGACCGAGCGCAGCTGCAGCGGCACATTGCCCGCCTCCGGAACACAGTCGGAGGCAGATATCACCACGCTGCAGGAGGAGAAGAGCTTCATCTTCTCCTGCAGTTTCTGCTCGCGGCTGGCGAAGTTCTCATCGTGGGCCGAGCCGATATTGGTGAGGATGCCGATGGTGGGCTGTATGACTCGCTCGAGGGCTTCCATCTCGCCGGGTTGCGAGATGCCGGCCTCGAAGAGCGCTATCTCGTGCTCACCTGACATCTGCCACACCGACAGGGGGACTCCTATCTGCGAGTTGTAGCTCTTGGGGCTGGCCACGACACGGCGGTCGGGCGAGAGGAGCTGGACGAGCCAGTCTTTGACGACGGTCTTGCCGTTACTGCCGGTGATGCCGACCACGGGGATGTCGAATTGCCTTCGGTGGTCCGCCGCCACCTGTTGCAGGGCAGTGACCACGTCGGACACCTGCCAGATATTGGCGTCGGGGTAGTCGAAAACGCTGCCGTCGGGCACCACAAACTGGCGCACGCCGGCACGGTAGAGGTCGTCGACATAGCGGGTGCCGCTGTTGCGTTTGGTGGGAATAGCAAAGAAGAGGGTGCCGCGCGGGTCGGTAAGGCTGCGGCTGTCGGTGAGCAGGTGCAGCACTTCGGCATCGCACACGGGCACGCGCGCGTGCGAAGGTTGGATAATTCCGGTTATGTCTGACGCTTTCATATATGCTTCAATAGTTGGTAGCCGATGCGGCATTCGAGGCATCGGCGCTGGGAACAATAACTGCCCTCGAGCTGTAGCAAGGCCTGGCTCTCGGCGGCATTGGCGGGGTTGACCCCCACCGACTGCCAGCGGCGGATGACGGCATTGTTCTCGGCGGCAAGCTGCGAGAGCAGGTGCAGGGCCTGGTCCTTGTAGTGCTGCTGTCCGTGGTCGACGCCGTAGATGAAGAGCAGCGGCACCCATGCGTTGATTATCAGCAGGTCGGCCTGCATGCGGCCGAGGTGCTTGGGGGCGGACTTGGCCGTGGGTTGGTCGAACTGATAGTGATTGTCCCAGTAGGAGGCCGCCTGACGGTTGAAGAGGCGCTCGAGGTCACTCACCTCGGTCATGGGGAGGAGGGTGGCAAAGAGGTTCTTGGTCTGCGACATGAGGTCGGCCAACTGGCTGATGCGGATGGTGGGGAAGCTGGAGGGGCGTAGGCAGTAGAACTTCCATAGGTAGTCGCCAATGGGCGATAGGCCGGCGCCGCTGCGCAAGGCCTCGTAGTCGGCTTGCAGGGCCCGGGGATAGTCGTCCTCGAAATAGCGGTCCAGCAGCCCTGCCTGCCCCATGAGCAGGGCCTCCACCCGTTGTCGATTGTCGGCCCAGCGGGCCAGGAGACGTGGGTCGGTGGCCTTGGCGAGCAACTCGAAAGGCAGCGCATTGACCTTGCCTCCGAAATAGCGGGCCAGCAGCCAGTAGCAGGTCTGCTCCCAGCCGCCATGGCTCTCGTCGAGCAGGCGGCGCACCACGGCAGCCTTGGCCTCGATACGTTCGACGGTAAGCCGCTCGAGGAAGGCGTTGAGGAGAAACGGCGGCACCTCCCCCACCCTGTCGGCACAGGGGATTGCCTTGGCAGTGGCAGGGGCCATGAGCGACTCGTAGTTTGCCACCAACGAAGGGTGAAGGTAGCTTTTGAGCTCCAGGGTAAAAGGCTTCTTTCCGTTCTGCAGCACAATGTCGGCATCGTGTTCGTACACCACATGGAGGACGATACTGTTGTAGGCTGCATCGTGCTGGTGGCGGTGGGCGTTCCAGTCGGAGGAGTGGATGTGTATCTCCACATTACCAGCCCATTCCACCTCACCAATACGCACACGGGCATTGAAAAAATCGGGTCCTGCATCGTGGTTTGGCTCGCCGGCGCGCAATACGACGACAGGCTGGCCATCGGTAGTGGTCAGCCCGCGGTCGAGCATCTGATGCTGCCAAACGTAGTGCAGGAAAGCCTCGGTCATCAGTTGAACATTTCTTTCATCTTGTCGAAGAAGCCGCGTTCCTGCTTGGTGGGGTTGGGCTTGAAGTTGTCGTGTTTCTGCAGTTCCTCGAGTGTCTTCTTCTCGTCCTTGCTTAGGTTTTTGGGCACCCACACGTTGAGGCACACGAGGAGGTCGCCGCGGCCATAACCATTGACGATGGGTAATCCCTTGCCCCGCAGGCGCACCACACGCCCCGACGGAGTGCCGGGGTCAATCTTTATCTTCACCTTGCCGCTGAGGGTAGGAATCTCGACCGAGGCGCCGAGAGCCGCTTCGCTGAAGGTGATGAAGGCATTGTAGTAGAGGTTGGCATCCTGACGCTCGAAGATGTCGTGTTCCTGCTCCTCGATGAGGACTATGAGGTCGCCGGCGATGCCGTTGTGTGGCGCGGCGTTGCCCTGACCCTGCATGGCCAGCTGCATACCGTCCTGCACACCGGCAGGGATGGTGATGGTGATTATCTCGTCGCTCTTGACGATGCCGTCGCCATGGCAGTCATGGCACTTGTCCTTGATGACGCGTCCTTCGCCGCCGCAGTGCGGGCAGGCGCTCTGCGTCTGCATCATGCCGAGAATGGTGCGCTTGGTCTCAGTGACCACACCGGCGCCGTGGCAATGGGGGCAGGTGTCCGTCTTGCCGTCGCGGGCACCGCTGCCGTTGCAGGTCTTGCAGGGGACATACTTGCTGACCTTAATCTTCTTCTCGCAGCCGCGGTCGATTTCCTCGAGGGTGAGTTTAACCTTGATGCGCAGGTTGGTGCCGCGCAGCACACGCCGTGCGGCGCCACCGCCGCCACCGAAACCGGTGAAGCCCGTGCGGAAGCCGCCGCCGAACAGGTCGCCGAAGATGCTGCCGAACTGGGAGAAGATGTCGTCCATGTTCATGCCGCCCTGCCCATAGGCACCGTCGACGCCGGCATGGCCGAACTGGTCGTAGCGGGCCTTCTTGTCGGGGTTGCTAAGCACATCGTAGGCCTCGGCGGCCTCCTTGAACTTCTCCTCGGCCTCCTTGTCGCCCGGATTACGGTCGGGGTGATACTGCAAGGCCAGCTTGCGGTAAGCCTTCTTCAACTCCTCGGGGGTGGCGCTCTTGTCCACCCCTAGCACTTCGTAGTAATCTCTTTTTGCCATAGTTTATCTCTCCTTTCAGCAGGCCACAACTACCTTGGCATAGCGCAGCACCTTGTCGTTGAGGTAATACCCCTTCTCCAAGACGTCGACTACCAGACCTTTCTGGCCATCCTCGGTCGCGGGAATCTGGGTGACGGCCTCGTGCATGGATTCGTCGAACTTCTCGCCCTTCGAATCCATCGCCTTGAGTCCCTTTTGCTCGAGAATCTTCATCATCTTGTTGTAGATGAGCTTCACTCCCTCGTCGTCGCTTGTAGCGGCCAGGGCCCGCTCTAGGTCGTCGACCACGGGCAGTATGGCTTTCATCATCTCACGGCTGCCGTTGAGCAGCAGGTCGGCCTTCTCAAGGTTGGTGCGCTTACGGTAGTTCTCATACTCCGAATAGAGGCGGAGGTATTTGTCGTTCAATGCTGCCAGTTTCTCGCCCAGTTCCTGCACTTTGTCAGTCTCGGGGGCTTCGTCGGCAGCGGCCTCTTGGGTGTCGGCAGCGGGCTGCTCGGCCGCCGCTTCGGCCTCAGGCTGCTGATTGACGGTCTCTTCCGTCTCAGGGTTGGTATATTCTTTTTTACTCATGTCCTAGTAGTTTTGGTCAGTATTCTATATACAACAAAAAGACTGCCAATGGCAGTCACACTGACATTTTGTCACCACACGAAGACATCCTCCGGCTTGCGGGGCCGTCGTTCGGGCAGCCACCTGAAGTCGGGCAGCCGCTTCAATTCGGCGGGAAGCATCCCCACGGGGTAGGTCTGCATGTCGGGGTTGTCATAGGTAACCACGCGCACGGGAGCACGCGTGGAGTCGAAGTATATGCGCATCGAGGTGCCCACGCCGGCATTGACACCCACCAGCACGGTACGTCCGGCGGTGTCTTCCTCGGTGATGTAAAACACCATCTGGGCGTTGCCCTCCACGTCGGCATAGTCGGGCTCGCCCTCGCGGAAATAGACGGCCCCCTGGTGACCTTTGAGCTGGTTGAACTTGTCGCGGTCCACCTGCTGCAGCGCGAAGCAATCGTTCCGCAACCAGGCCTGCCGCATGCCGCTGCTGTCGTGCAGCAGTTCAATGGTGTCGGCCACACACTGGTAATGCTCATACCAGAGCACGGGCGACTTGTAGAGCAGAAGCGTGGAGTCGGGCGCACGGTAGAAGGCCGAGTCGCACATGGCCTGCGCATCGCGGCGGTACACCTTGACGTGGTAGTTGGCCCGCACGGTCTCCAGTTGGTTGGCACTGTCGGAGGTGACATAGACCGTATCGGCATGGAGGAAAAGCGAGTCGCCGTTGTCGATGAAGAGCACATGGGCGCTGTCGGTGACAAAGGAGAACCCGTCGGCCTGCGAAGTCTCGCCGTAACGGCCGGTGCAGGTCAACTCGTTGGTCGAGTCCACGATGACCACATGCCCCCGCGCCCGACCATACTCGCGCGTCTCGTCGTAGAAGAGCGTGTCGCTGTCGATGGTGCGGCCTTGGTTGTCGACATGCGAGGCACGGTAAGAGATAGCGAAGCGGGTGTCGGTGTTATAGTCGCCCAATTCGCTGTAGATGGTCGACGAGTCGCTGTAGATGTAGGTCGGACTCTCGAAGTGCGCCACCGACGTCTCGGTGTTGTACAGCAGCGTGTCGGTCACGAGGCGCATGGTGCTGTCGGTCAGTTCCACATCATTATAGATATAGAACTGCTTGAGGTCGGAGTTGTACTCCCCTTGCCGGCTGAAGAGGTTGCGGTCCTGGCTCGAGCCGTAGCCCCACTCGGTGTAGTAGGCCGTGGCCCTGTTGCGTTCGTAGGTGAGGTGGTTGGCCAGCAGCTGGGTGCCCCCGTCGAGGAACACCACCGTGTCGTCCCATATATCCACCACACGCGTGTTGCCGTCGTAGTGCAGCCGTTGGCCGTAGATGAAGGTGGTGTCGCTCAGCTGGATGGTCACATCGCGGAAAGCCATGAAGCTATTCTCGCGGGTGTTGTAGTGGGCCGAGTCGGCGTCCAGCACCATCCCTTCGTGCACGGCTCGCACATGGCGGTAGAGAATCCAGATGTCGCTGTTCTCCGGGTCACGCGCGCCCATGCCCGAGGTGTATTCTATCAACTTCTGAGCCCCGGCAGTAAGGCCGAGGCTCAGAAAAATCAATATGTTCAGTATCTTCTTCAAAACAGACTATTCCACGCGTGAGCCCAGACGGTCCATGGCGCAGCGGAAGCCGATCCACGACGTCGAGCGGTTCTGGTCATAGTAGCGGCGGGTGCCGGCCTGCAGGTAGTAGGCGCGGTCCTTCCAGCTGCCACCCTTCACCACACGCACACGGTTGTTCACCAGGCTCGAAGTGGGGTTCTCCTTCTGGTTGTCGGTGATGCGGCGGTACATGCGGTTGGTCGACTCGTCGTCGGCAGACATGCCGTCCTCGTCCACTTCGCTTTCCTCGGCCACTTCCTCCTCGTCCGAGCCGTACTCTTCCTCTTCCTCGTCGACCTCGTCCTGCCAGTTGTCAAGGTTCGAGGCGCGGTCGCCGTCGAGGTAGTTGACATTGTTGGCCTGGCGGTAGTTGCGGCGGTTGGCCTGGAAGTCGACCTCTTTGTACTTAATCATGCCGTCGTCGCCAATGAAGACCTCGTTGTCCTCATCCAGCTCGGGGGTGCGGTAGATGTTGCCGCGGAAGGGGTCCATGTCGTCGGCGCCGACGGGCTGGACGGTCTTACGATAGACATCCATGCACCACTCGCTGACGTTGCCGGCCATGTTGTACAGGCCGTAGTCGTTGGGGAAATACCAGTTCACGGGGCAGGTGTAGTCCCAACCGTCGTTCAGGTTGCCGGCCACGCCCATGGCGTCGCCACGCGTGCGCTTGAAGTTGGCCAGGAACTGACCGTAGTATTTCTTGTTGGCGGAGCGGAGGCTCTGGCCGGCCCAAGGATAGGTCTTGTGCTCGGTGACGCGCTCGTCGTAGGTGTTGCCAATCATGCCGAGGGCGGCAAACTCCCACTCGGCCTCGGTCGGCAGGCGGTAGTAGGGATAGAGGATACCGTCGGCGCGACGCACCTGACGCTCCTCGCCACCGGCGGCGGGGTTGTAGTCGGTCAGGCCCTTGCGGGTCTCGCCCTCATAGCGGCCAGCCAGGTAGACGTCGGTCTGGAAGGCGTTGGTGCCCAGGTTCTCCTGGTCGAGCATGATGATGCCCTCGTCGACGAGAATCTTCTCATTGACGCGGTCGGTACGCCAGGTGCAGTAGGCCTGAGCCTGCTCCCAGGTGACACCCACCACGGGATAGTCGGCATAGTTGGGGCTGCGGAGGTAGAAGTCGACGAAGCCCTCGCGCCAGGCCAGCTTGTCGCGCCAGCAGGCCGTGTCGGGCATAATGGCCGCCACCTTCTCGGGATACTCCTCGCCGTAGGCGCGCTCCATCCAGTAAATGAACTCACAATAATCCAAGTTGCTCACCTCGCACTCGTCCATATAGAACGACGACACGGTGACCGTGTGCGGCGTGTTGTTCCAGCTGTAGCGCGGGTCTTCGCTGACATGGCCCATCACAAACGAACCGCCCTCGATGAAGACCAGCCCGGGGGCAGGATACTGCTCGGGGTAGCCCGACACATCGAAGCCGCCCCAGTTGGGGTCGTTGTAGTTCCAACCCGTTGTGGCCGACTGGCCAGCGTTGTTGGAGCATCCGGCCAGCAGCAGGCCCGCTGCCAGCAGCATGAATGAAAACTTGTAAATCTTCATATTATTTACTTTTGTGTTATTCCTGTTTACTATTATATAACGCAGCAATGCGTTTTTTGTTTCACTTTTGTTTCCTAGAACGACGGGCAACGTATGGCCTTCACTTTCTTCTTGTGCTCCGGCACCGGCAGCATCAGCCCGAAGGTCAACTCGTGCGAACCGGCCGTGCTGTTGGCCAGCTTCGACACCGTCACGTCGTAGCTGTAGCCCACCTTGAAGTAGTCCTGCTGCACGCCCACCTGGAAGATGAAGGCGTCGATATTGTGCGTGCCGTGGCGGAACCACACGCCCACCATGAAGGGCACCCAGTCAAGGTAGACACCGTAGTTGAAGTAATGCAGACCGCCCTGGTACTGGTAGACGAGGTTGGGCGAGATAATCGGCGTGCCGAGACCCAGCGACGACTGGCGGCGCGCCTCCTCGGCCACATTGATGAATCCACCGCCGTGGACCGTAATCTTCATCGGCACCCGGTCTTCCGAGTAGAAGGCCTGGTTAGGCTGCGTCAGGTGCGCCACGGCCAGACCGGCATACCACTTCGACCCGCTCACCAACACACCGGTGTTGAAGTCGAGGCTGATGCGGCTCGTCTTGTCGGGAAGCTGCACCCCGTCGGGGCCATAGACGAAACCCAGCTCGGGGTCAATCTGGCTGGGGAAGCGCATGGCCGTGCTCACGTTGAGGGCGTTCTGCACCAGCGACACCTGCAGGGCGGCGCTCATGCGGATATCGCGCGTCAGCTGGAAGTGGAAGGCATACATGGCACCCAACATGTTGGTGCTCAGCATGCCGTGGTCACCCTGACGGTCGGTCAAGATGATGGCACCGATACCACCATGGAGGTCGTCGAAGTACTGGTCGTACGAGGCCGACACGGTGGTGAAGGCACTCACCAGGCCAGGCCACTGGGCCCTGTAGCCCAAGGCGATGCGGGGAGCCACCACCGAACCGGCGAAAGCGGGGTTGAGGTAAAGCGGGTTGGCATAGAACTGGGAGTACGGGATGTCCTGCGCATGGACACCGGCGGCACCGAGCAGCACGACGCCCAGCAACACCCTTTTCAGTCCCTTTTTCAACTGTATTTTTAACATATTATTGGCCAATTATCAAGGCGCAATATTACGAATATTTTTTGAATAAGCGACTTTTTTCTGAAAATTATTTTATAACACACACTGTATCAACACCATTTTTTTGCGTCCCGACACCGCTCCAAGCCCGCAAAATCGGCCATCCGGAATCGTTTTTTAGCGTTTTTCCGCTTCCGGCGCCTCTCCTCAGCCCTCCCGTTTTCCCCTCCCCCACCCCCCGGTCCGCCCCCCACATCCTCCGCCACTTTTACGGTAGTATTACGGTAGTATTACGGTAGTATTACGCTTTAAAAGCGTAATACTACCGTAATACTACCGTAATACTACCGTTAAAATGGTAGAGGAAACCCCTTGGATTTTACCTGCCGGAACAGGGTATGCGGAGGGGCGGGGCAAATATTTTGGCTGCAGGAGGGCTGCAATTCGGTTTTTTTGTGTAACTTTGCGGTCTGAAAAACAGCGCAACGGAATGAACAGAATATCGCTTATCTCACTGGCAGCCATGGCGATGCTGTCGGCCTGCACCCTGCGGGAGCCGGAGCCTTTCGGGCCAGTGCCCACCGAGGCGCAGCTGGCTTGGCAGCGCATGGAAATCAACATGTTCTGCCACTTCGGGCCCAACACCTTCACCGGAGCTGAATGGGGCTCGGGAATGGAAGCTGAAGATGTTTTCCACCCGACCGGGCTCGACTGCCGCCAGTGGGTCGACGTGGCGCGGCAGGCCGGCATGGGCGGCATCATCCTCACCGCCAAGCACCATGACGGCTTCTGTCTGTGGCCCAGTGCTTTCAGCACACACACCGTGGCCGACACGCTCGACGTGCTGCGCGCCTTCGTCGACGCCTGCCGCGCGGGTGGCGTCAAGCCCGGGGTGTACATCTCGCCCTGGGACCGCAACCATCCCTCCTATGGCACCGACGAGTACAACGACGTGTTCGACAACACCCTGCGCGAGGTGCACGGGACCTACGGTCCTCTGTTCGAGCAGTGGTTCGACGGGGCCTGCGGCGAAGGTCCCAACGGGAAGAAGCAGCACTACGACTGGCCCCGTTTCATGCAGACCGTGAATGAGTTGAACCCGCAGTGCGTCGTCTTCAGCGACATCGGACCCGGCTGCCGTTGGGTGGGCAACGAGGAGGGCCATTGCGGCGACCCATGCTGGAGTACATTGAATACAGAAGGTGCAACACCATCCGACAACAAGCCAGCCCCCACGGAACTGGAGACAGGGCACAAAGGCGGTGCAAGCTGGGTACCCGCCGAGGTGGACGTGAGTATCCGCCCCGGGTGGTTCTGGCATCCGCAGGAGCACCCCAAGTCGGTCGACCAGCTGATGGAGATATACTTCAACTCCGTGGGCCGCAACGGGTTGCTACTGCTCAACGTGCCGCCCGACACCAACGGCCGCATCAGCGCCGAGGACAGCGCCGTGCTGGTGGCCTTCCGCACCGAACGCGACCGCATCTTCGCCCACGACCTGGCGCAAGGGGCCAAAGCCCATGCCTTGCATCGTCGAGGCCATGGCGCCAAGCAGGTGCTCGACACCGCCTACCACACCTATTGGGCCGCTACCAGCAGGAATGCCGAACTCACCCTTGAGCTCGACAGTGCCACCGAGTTCGACATCATCGTCCTCCAGGAGTACATCCCGCTGGGGCAGCGCATCACCAGCGTCAACCTGCTTCTGGACCGCGACGGTGGCCTCTACTCCTACTCCCTCGGCGACGAGCCTCTCTGCACCACCGTCGGCTACAAGCGCATCATTAGGCTCGACCACCCGGTGCGCTGGCGCCAGCTGGTGTTTCAGTTTGAAGGCATGGCCCCACCCGTCATCAATCGCATAGCACTCTATAATTCCAAAGCACAATGAAACACACACTTCGCCTGCTGCTCTGCGCAAGCCTCGCTTTCCACTTTCCACTTTCCACTTTCCACTTAACGGCCCAGCCGTTGCCGCAGGGCTACTTCCGTAACCCGATGGACCATGAGATAGGCCTCTCGGCCACCTTCGCCGAGCTCCGCACGGGCCATTTCCATGCGGGTCTCGACATGCGCACCGGCGGCGCCACGGGCAAACCCGTCTACGCCGCGGCCGACGGCTATGTGGCCAAGGTGAGCATCTCGCCTTGGGGCGGCGGCAAGATACTCTATATCAAGCATCCCAACGGCTACACCACCGTCTACATGCACCTCGACAGCTATGCCGGCGCCATCGGCAAGGCCGTCCTGAAGGAGCAGTACGCCCAACGGAGCTACAGCATCAGCAAGCTGTTCGCCCCCGACGAGCTGCCCGTGAAGCAGGGGCAGCTGGTGGCCCGCAGCGGCAACACGGGCGGCAGCGGCGGCCCTCACCTGCACTTCGAGGTGCGTCGCGGCGGCGCTGCCGACCTCCACACCCACGCCACCATCTTTAACCCGCTGCACTGCGGCCTGCCCTACAAGGACAACATCAATCCCACCATCCGCGGCGTGCGCCTCTACCCCGAGAACGGCGAGCCCTACGAGGTGCCCGCCGACGGCAACGTCACCGTCAGCGGCCCCTTCCACCTGGGCGTCTATGCCACCGACGCCGCCGAGGGCTCGACGGCCAAGAACGGCGTGGACCGCATGGAGGTGTTGCTCGACGGCACCCCCTTCTTCCTGTACACCACCGAGTCCATCCCCGTCGACAGCAGCCGCATGGTCAACGCCCTCGTCGACTACCCCCACATGGCGCACACGCGGCAAGCCTACCTCCTCACCCGAGGCCTGCCGGGGGCCGAAGGGCCATGGGTGCCGCTGCGGATGGGTGACGGCATCTTCCGGCTCAAGGCCGGCAGCACACACAGCATAGGCATCCGCGTCTACGATATAAAGGACAACGTCGCCGAGCGCACCCTGACGGTGAAGGTGACGGAAATCGGGAACCGGAAGACAGAGCCTGTGACAGACGGGGTCGCCGTCAAATACGACCAACCGTTCTCCTTTCAACAATCCATGTTCAGCCTCCAGCTGCCGGCCCATACCCTCTATGCCGACGACCGGATGGTCTGCACGGGCAACGGCATGACGGTGACGGTCAATCCGAGCCTGAACATGATACCGCCACACCTCAGCTACACCCTCAGCATCAAGGGCTCGCTGCCCGGCGTGCCGGCCGACAAGACGGTGGTGGTTCACGTGACTCGGAAGCCCGGAAGCACCAAGCTGTCGGCCTACAAGACAACCCATGCCGACGGCCTCCACACGGCCCTGGTGCGCGACTGGGGCGAGTTCACCCTGGCCGCCGACACCACGGCTCCCGTCGTGCGTCCGGTCAACTTCAGCGAAGGCAAACCCCTCAAGACCACCACCCTCAAGGTGAGGATAGGCGACAACCTGGCCGGTATCGACACCTACCACTGCTACCTCAACGGGCAGTGGATACTGGCTGAATACGACGGCAAGACGGCCACCCTCGTCATCGACGCCCGTGGCAAGCTGAAGGCAGGCCCCAACAACCTACGTACCGTGGTCACCGACGGCGCCGGCAATGTCAAGGACCTCACTTGGGTACTGACCCGATAGGACAGAGGCCCCGCCACACTTGTGGCGGGGCCTCATTCATTTAGCGTTACCGACTATCACTCGACGGACTGCGCACGGACAGCCTTCAGCTCCTCATAGAACTTGGCGTGCGAAGCCTCGATGTAGGGTTGCAGCCAGAGATAGCCGATGCCCGCCGTGAAGAGGCAGAGTATCGCCCAACCGATGAAGCTCAGGTCGAGGCAGAAGAGTTTCCACTTGTAGCCTTTCATCATCATGCGGCTCTCATGGATGCATTCGTCGGCATCCAGGTCGGGACGGTCGTTCATAATGTAGGGCGTCATGGCGTAGGCATAGCTCTTGACGATGCCCGGGATGACAAGCAGCAGGCACCAAAGCAGCGTGTAGAGAGCTACCAGCAGCGAGCCGCCGAGGTAGCGGCCATACTTGTTGAAGACACTGAACTGGTCACCCACCATCTCGCTGCTGTCCTCGCCACGCACCAGGCGCAGGAAGCACAGCATGAAGCCGAACTCCAGCGGGCACACCACCAGCAGTCCCGCAAAGGGAATGGAGCCGGCGGCCCCGGCGATGAGGGTGAAGACCAGCGTAGCCAACACGGCCTGCGTCCAGTTGCCCTTCAGCGCAGCACGCGCCGCTTGGCGTATCTCCTTGTTGCGCGGCATGACGACGGCAGAGGTGTTGTTTTCAATGTTATCCATGGCACGAAGGGATTATTCAAACGACTTGATGGCCTCCTTGATGAGCTCCATGGCCTCGCGCAGCTGCGCCTCGGTGATGACCAGCGGGGGGGCGAAGCGGATGATGTGCTGGTGGGTGGGTTTGGCCAGCACGCCCAGGTCGCGCATCTTCAGGCACACGTCCCAAGCCTCCTTGCCGTTGTGGGGCTTGATGATGATGGCGTTCAGCAGACCCTTGCCGCGCACCTTCTCAATCATGGGGCTCTTGAAGTTCGACATCTCCTCGCGGAATATCTTACCCAGACGGTCGGCGTTCTCCATCAGGTGCTCGTCCTTGATGACCTGCAGGGCGGCGATGGAGACCTTGGCGGCGATGGGGTTGCCACCGAAGGTGGAGCCGTGCTCGCCGGGCTTGATGTTGAGCATGATGTCGTCGTCGGCCAACACAGCGCTGACGGGCATCACGCCGCCACCGAGGGCCTTGCCGAGGATGAGCAGGTCGGGACGCACGCCTTCGTGGTCGCAGGCCAGCATCTTGCCCGTACGGGCAATGCCGCACTGCACCTCGTCGGCCATGAACAGCACGTTGTACTTCTTGCAGATGTCATAGCATTTCTTCAGGTAACCCTCGTCGGGCACATAGACGCCGGCCTCGCCCTGGATGGGCTCCACCAGGAAGCCGGCCACCTTCTTGCCGTGCTCGGCCAGGCAACGCTCCAGCGCGTCGGGATCGTTGTAGGGGATGCGCAGGAAACCGGGAGTCATGGGACCGTAGTTGGCGTAGCTCTCGGGGTCGTTGCTCATGGTGATGATGGTGATGGTGCGGCCGTGGAAGTTGCCTTCGCAGCAGACAATCATCACCTCGTCGTTGGGAATGCCTTTCTTCACCACACCCCAGCGGCGGGCCAGCTTCAGGGCGGTCTCGTCGGCCTCGGCACCCGTGTTCATGGGCAGCACCTTGTCGTAGCCGAAGTACTCGGTGACATACTTCTCCCACTCGCCCAGGCAGTTGTTGTAGAAGGCACGGCTGCTGAGGGTCAGCTCGTGGGCCTGGTCGCACATGGCCTTGACAATCTTCGGGTGACAGTGACCCTGGTTCACAGCACTGTAGGCCGAGAGGAAGTCGAAATACTTCTTACCCTCGCAGTCCCACACGAAAGCGCCCTCACCCTTGGCGAGAACGACGGGCAGCGGATGATAGTTATGAGCACCGTAACGGGCTTCCATCTCCATGAATTGTTCTGATTTTGTCATAGTTGCAATGTATTTTTTGTTTGATGAATTGTATCGTTATCGGGGTGCAAATATACACATTATTTTTTAATGCGTCCAAATTATTTTTTAACAGCCTCGGACAAAGGCATCATAATCAACTGATATTGCTGCGGCACAAGCCTCGAAGAGGCTTTGTTTCAATCCCCTCGCCTTCCGCGCCCCGCACCCTCCGCCATTTTTACGGTAGTATTACGGTAGTTCTTCGGCTGTTCTTCGGGGAAAAAGCGTAATACTACCGTAAAACGGTAAAAGAACAGCTAAGGAAAACCCAGAGGATGTGGGGGTTGTACTTTTTTTTTGCACCGGGATGTTGTGATTGGCCTCCCCACTGCGTCTAATAATGCGTAATAAAAGCATCGGAACAATCGTTTTAGAACTATCATGGAACCGGACGAAAAGTTATTCAGGGACATCATACACCGCCACCGCGACCTGATTTGGAGCGTCTGCAGCAGCTACCGGCTGAGTGCGGCGTGGACCACCGAGGATGCCTTCCACGAGGTGCTGTGCGACCTGTGGCGGGGGCTCGGGGACTTCGACCGACGCAGTTCGGAGCGCACCTGGATATTCCGCGTGGCAACCAATACGATGGTCTCCCTGACCAGAAAGACCTCGAACCGGCCGACGGCTCCGCCTCCCGAACGGCATGACCCGGGCTACCGCGACGACGACTATCGCGACCTGGTGGAGTTGATTGAGGCCACGGCGGATCCCGACCGCACCATCGTCAAGGCACACGCGCAGGGCTTCAGCTATGCCGAGATTGCCAAAATCACAGGCCTCTCGGTGGCGGCGGTGAGCATGCGGCTGACACGCGCCCTGCGCAAACTACGCAAACAATATATCCAATAATACCTATGAGAGATTTCAAACAACAACTGAAACAATACGGCGACGAGCGGAAGAAGGCCCGTTGCCCATACAGCGAGGCGGAATTGGACAAGGAAATTCGGCGGGCAATTTGGAACAACCGCAGGGGCGCATCCCCGTGTACTTCCAAAGACACAAAGGCCTCAGTGAAACGGTTTCTATGGCCAACGACTGCCGCTGCCGCCTGTCTGCTGGCAGTATTGCTCCCTTGGGGGCTGCGGGCTAACAACAACGACGGCGTTGAAAGCGTTACCATCGACGGCGAGCACGCCTATTTCGCCTGCAACAACGGCTGCTCGGCCAGCTCTACAATAGAAACCTTCAAAACCCTCCTGCGATGAAAAGAATTGTACCTTTGCTTTTGCTTCTGTTGGCCGTCGGCTGCCAACGCGATGAGGTCATGCCCGAGACCACCTCGGCTGCCAAGGATGTTTATCTGCAATACGCCAACCGCAAGGAGCTGACGGTGGCCCTCATCGGCGACTATCAGGGCTACAACGCCGTGATGCTGCAAGCGCAGACCAAGGAGGACTGGTTGCGGCTCTGCGAGGAGTTCGGCGTGGGGAAACATGTGGATGCCGCCCGGCTTGACAGCACCAGGGTATCAAGCCTCACAACAGTGTCGCATTCCAGTGGTACAATCCGCAATGTCGACAGCATTTTCGACGAGAGCGATGCGCTGTTGCAACGGATTATCGACAGTGTGATGAGGGAGGCCATGCGTTCCGGAAGGATGTCGGGCAAGGTCGTCATTGACACAGCCTACTCCTATGTCCGCCGTGAACACTACGACCACGGCTCATTGGTGGACTCATCCACAATCACCGGCATTACATCTGATATACTGGACAACGGCCTGTTGCAGACCGCCCGGCAGCATGGCGACAGCGGTTACATCATCCGCGACGACAGCGACGAGCTCACCCTCTGGCTTTTCTTCTACAGCACACCGGCCGAGAAGGAACAGATACTCAATCATGTAACATCAATAAACACGCTGAAATGAAACCGTCCACCCAAACAACATGTCAGGAGGACCAGCGTATTTCACGTATATCTCTACCCACCACACTATCACTTGGGAACTGAAAGTAGGCGACGGCAACACCTTCCTTAGTGGCGTCACGACATTCTATCCGCAAGGAGAACGCCATGACATCTTTCCGTCAACACTTCGTGGAAAACCGAGCAGCAGCTGCCCTCGGGCGACACGCTGATGCCCGTCGAATGGGGATTGGACTTCTGGGAGTACGGTTGGGGCGGCCAGGTGAACTATTGTGCAAATGGCACCGGTGCCGGCACCTCGTTCCTTTGGCAGTACGACAGCACATCGCACTCCGGACATATCAAGATTAACGGCACCACCTATCCCTTCACCTACGACCCCTCCACGGAAACCCTCTCCTTGGATTACAGCACAACAGTGTACGGCACCAATATCACCATCGGCGGCAACCTACAATTCCTTCCCGCGGCAGCAACGTCAACAAAACGGGTGCCTCCTGTTCCCATTTCATACACGCCGCGAAAAGAAGTTTTCTTCGGGCGATAAAATTTTTTCCACTCTCCTGCGTTATGGTTGCGTGAACAGAGAGAGAACCATACTTGAAGTGAAGGACCTTTCGGTGGCCTTCGGCGACCGTAAGGTGGTGGAGAACCTGCACTACACGCTGCGGCGGGGCGAGACACTGGGCATCGTGGGCGAAAGCGGGAGCGGCAAGAGCGTAAGCACGATGGCGCTGATGGGGCTGCTGCCGAAGAGCGCCACGGTGAGCGGCCACGCATGGCTGTCGGACAAGCCAAACGTGTCAGACGTGTCGGACCCGTCAGGCAAGTCAGACCTTCTCACCCTCGACGAGGCTGGCTTCCGGGCCATCCGGGGCAAGCGCATCAGTATGATATTCCAGGAGCCCATGACCTCACTAAACCCCGTGCAGAAGTGCGGGGAGCAGGTGATGGAGATGATGGGCAGCCTCACCCCCAGCCCCTCTCCGATTGGAGAGGGGAGCAGAAAGCAAGAGGTATCCACCCCCCTCGCCAATCGGAGAGGGGCTGGGGGTGAGGCTGGGAAGGAGGCCGTCATCGAGCTGTTCAAGGAGGTGATGCTACCGAGGCCGGAGAAGATATTCGATAGCTACCCTCACGAAATCAGCGGCGGACAGAAGCAACGCGTGATGATAGCCATGGCGCTCATCAACCACCCAGACATCCTCATTGCTGACGAACCCACCACGGCGCTCGACGTCACTGTGCAGAAGACCATCCTCGTGCTTCTGAAGCAATTACAACAGAAATACGGCACCGCCATCATCTTTATCACCCATGACTTGGGAGTCATCAGTCACGTGGCCGACGACATACTGGTGATGTACCGTGGCAAGATGGTGGAGCAAGGACCCGCCGACGAGATACTGCACCATCCGCAGCAGCCCTACACCCAGGGCCTGCTGGCCTGCCGTCCCCCGCTCGACAGCCGTCCTCGAAGGCTGCCGACAGTGGAGGATTATCTAAATAGCCTCACCCCCGGCCCCTCTCCGATTGGAGAGGGGAGCAGAATGCAAGAGGTACCCACTCCCCTCTCCAATCGGAGAGGGGCCGGAGGTGAGGCCGTTCTCATCTCGGTCCGCGACCTCTCGGTCACCTACACCCTGAAGAAGAGCCTCTTCGGGCGGCCGTTGCAGACGCTGAAAGGTGTCGACGGCGTCAGCTTCGACATCCGCGAGGGCGAAACCCTCGGCCTTGTCGGCGAGAGCGGCTGCGGCAAGACCACCCTCGGACGAGCCCTGCTGCGCCTGATAGACCACAGCGACGGCAGCATCAGCTACCGCGGCACCCCACTCGACCACCTCTCCTCCCACCAGATGCGCTCCCTGCGGCCTCGCCTCCAAATCATCTTCCAAGACCCCTACTCTTCGCTCAACCCCCGCATCACCATCGGCGAAGCAATAGCCGAGCCCCTGCGGGTGCATGGCCGGAGAGGGGTCGGGAGAGAGGCTGTCATCGACCTCATGCAGCAGGTGGGCCTCGACCCCGACTGGTACAGCCGCTACCCGCACCAACTCAGCGGCGGTCAGCGCCAGCGCGTGTGCATCGCCCGCGCCCTCATCCTGCAACCCGAACTGGTCATCTGCGACGAAAGCGTGTCGGCCCTCGACGTCAGCGTGCAGGCCCAAGTGCTCAACCTGCTCAACGACCTCAAGGAGCGCTACCACTACACCTACCTCTTCATCACCCACGACCTCTCGGTGGTGCACTACATGGCCGACCGCATCATGGTGATGCAGAAAGGAAAAATCGTCGAGAGCGGTACTCCCGACGATATCTTCAACCGTCCGCAGACGGACTATACAAGGACACTGATTGACGCCATTCCCCGCATCTAGCGGCGCTTCTTGCTGGCCTCCTTAGCCTCCACGGTCATGGTGGCGTGGGGCACGATGCGCAGGCGCTCTTTGGGGATGAGTTTCCCCGTAGCCTGGCAGATGCCGTAGGTGCCGTTCTCGATACGGATAAGGGCGGCGCGCAGGTCGCGGATGAACTTCTGCTGGCGGGCGGCAAGCTTCTGGTTCTCCTCTTTCAGCAGCACGTTGCTGCCCTCCTCGAGGGTCTTGAAGGTGGGTGCGGTGTCGCTGACGTCGTTCTCGCTGCCGGCCACAGCCTGCTGAAGCATCTCCAAGTCCTTCTCGGCCTTAGCTATCTTGGCAAGTATCAACTCCTTGAACTCCTGCAGCTCTTCGGGCGAATACTTGTTCTTCTCAACCGAGGGCACCTCCTTCGGGGCGGTCTTCACAGGCTTGGCGGCCACTTTGGTCGCGGGCTTGGCAGCCTTGGCGGCGGGCTTGGTTGTTTTCTTGGGGGCAACTTTCTTTTCCATATCGGGTCCTTTCTTTGGTGCAAAATTAGAAAGTTTTTCCGATATCGTGGTGAAAATTATTTCAACACTCTTTGTTAATATCACACAAATACAGCTCTATCAGCCCGTTAGGAGCAGTAATAAAGAGGGTTTTTAACTTTCGGTCCACCTTGTCAATCACCTGGTCGATGACCGGAACGAGCACCTCGGTGCCGTTTTTGTCTATTTGGAAGAGCGGCTGCGCCGGATATTCGATGACCTGCTGCAGCACTCCGATGTCGCCGTAGCGGCTGTCTACCACCCTGAAACCCACCACCTCGTGGAAGTAGAAGCGGTTGCCTTCGAGCTTAGGCAGCAAGTCGAGCGGCAGGTACAGGTCGTGCCCCACGAGGGCCTGCGCCTGGTCGGCCGTCAGCTCCTCGAAGGTGACCACCGCGCGGTTGCCGTTGAGCTGGTCGATATGGAAGAAGTGGGGCACCAGCTGCCCCTTCAGTTCCACAAAGGCCGAGTCGAGGCCCGAGTACTCTTCCGGCGAGTCCACGTCGAGGAACAGCTGCAGCTGACCCTTCACGCCCCAGGGCTTGGTGACCCGTCCAAGATAAAAACAGTCTTCTATTGTCATTGGTTGTTGTTGTTTTCCCCTAGACCATTCTGCAAGCCTAGGCAAAACAAGGCCGAAGGCTCACGCCTTCGGCCTTGCAGTGGGTTGTTGTACTGTCTTGACATTTAAGCCTCGGCGGGAGCCTCAGTCTCGGCAGCGGGCTCGGCGTTCTCGGCAGCCTCGGCTTCGGCCTTGGCGGCAGCGGCGGCCTCGGCGGCAGCCTGACGCTTGGCGGCGACGGCGGCAGCCTTGGTCTCGTTGGCCTTCTTCTCAGCCTCGAGGCGGCTCTTGCGGGTGTTGCGGGCGTCGTTCTCCACGTCGCTCTTCTTGCTGTTTATCTTGGCCTCTTTGGCCTGCAGCCACTCGTTGAAGCGCACATCGGCCACTTCCTGGCTGATGGCACCCTTCTCGACGCCAATCTGGAGGTGGCGGCGGAGCAGAACGCCTTTGTAGGACAGTATGCGGCGAACAGTGTCGCTCGGTTGGGCGCCATTCTTCACCCATTCGACAGCGCGGTCGAAGTTGAGGTCAATAGTGGCGGGGTTGGTCAGCGGATTGTAGGTGCCCAGCTTCTCGATAAATTTTCCATCGCGAGGTGCACGACCATCCGCAACAACGATGTGATAGAAGGGTTGATTCTTCTTACCATGACGTTGAAGTCTAATTCTTGCTGGCATAATTGTTTGTTTTTTAAATGTTTATTACTACTTTTGGTTAAAAATCCAGACTGCAAAGATACAACCTTTTTCCAAACTGGCAAAATATTTTTCTCTCATTGCATCATTTTCTTCCGCCCGTCACCCTGCCTCCGGAAGCACCCGAGGAAGGGCATCCGACTTACCATCGACTTACCATCGACTTACCAAGGACTTACCACCGACTACCACGGTGGTAGTACAAAAGTATGACATCAGCCTCAAAACAAGCGCATTATATTTTTTTCATTTTGACATACTTTTTTCTGGAAATCGGCGTTACCAAAATAAACTGAAACTAAACAAGATAAAATATGAGTCTCATCAAATCCATTTCCGGCATCCGCGGCACCATCGGCGGCCCGGCAGGCGAAGGGCTGACCCCCCTCGACGTAGTTAAGTTCACCTCGGCATTTGCCACCTTCCTGAAAACCGCCAACCCCGGCCGCCGGCTGCGACTGGCCGTGGGGCGCGACGCACGCCTGAGCGGCGCCATGGTCGACCGCCTGGTGGTGGGCACCCTGCAGGGCATGGGGGTCGACGTGCTGGAGACCGGACTGAGCACCACGCCGACCACCGAGATGACCGTCATCGACGGCCATTGCGACGGCGGCATCATCATCACCGCCAGCCACAACCCCAAGCACTGGAACGCCCTCAAGCTGCTCAACGCCAAGGGCGAGTTCATCTCCGATGCTGAAGGAAAAGAAGTTCTCCGTCTTGCAGAAAGCGGCGAGGTGAACTATGCCGAAGTCGACGACCTGGGTCAGGTGACCGTCGAGGAGGACTGGATTGACCGCCACATCGAGCGCGTGCTGGGGCTGGAGCTGGTCGACGTGGAGGGCATCCGCAAGGCGGGCTTCAGGGTGGCTGTCGACGCCGTGAACAGCACCGGCGGCCTGGCCATCCCGCGCCTGCTGCGCCGCCTGGGGGTGGAACAGGTGGTGGAGCTCAACTGCGAGCCCACCGGCCACTTCGCCCACAACCCCGAGCCCATACCGCAGAACCTGACGCAAATCAGCGACTGTGTGCGCGAGAACCGTTGCGACCTCGGCATCGTGGTCGACCCCGATGTGGACCGTCTGGCACTGGTGTGCGAGACCGGCGAGATGTTCGGCGAGGAATACACGCTGGTCAGCGTGGCCGACTACGTGCTCAGCCACACGCCGGGCAACACGGTGAGCAACCTCTCGAGCAGCCGCGCCCTGCGCGACGTGACGCGCCGCTATGCCGGCTGCCAGTACAACGCCGCCGCCGTGGGCGAGGTGAACGTCACCACCCTCATGCGCGAGACCGGCGCCGTCATCGGCGGCGAGGGCAACGGAGGCGTCATCTACCCCGCCCTGCACTACGGTCGCGACGCCCTCGTGGGCGTGGCCCTCTTCCTCACCCTCCTGGCCAAGAGCGGCAAGAAGGTGAGCGAGCTGCGCAAGAGCTATCCCGAATACATCATCTCCAAGAATCGCAAGGACCTCACGCCCGACATGGACGTCGACGCCCTGCTGGCGAAGGTAGCCAAGCGCTACAACGGCATGGCCGGTGTGGAGAAGGTGACCACCATCGACGGCGTGAAGATTGACTTCGCCGACGGCTGGGTGCACCTGCGCAAGAGCAACACCGAGCCCATCATCCGCATCTACAGCGAAGCAGCCACCGAGGCGCGAGCCAACGAGCTGGCCCGGCAGGTGATGCAGCAGATATGAAACGATGAGGCCCCGCCATTCGGCGGGGCCTCATTCTTTTACTGGTTTATCCGATTGTCCTCGGGGGCGGCAATCCAGACGATGAGGTAGGCCCAGAAGCCGATACTGCCACAAAAGAGGGCGACGAGGAACAGGATACGGACCACGGTGGGGTCGATGTTGAGGTACTTGGCCAATCCACCGCAGACGCCGGCGATGCGGCGGTCGCTGGTGCTTCGGGTCAAGCGACGATAATTATTGTTGTTTTCCATCTTGCTAATATTTTTTACGGCGAATTACTCTAATTATAACATTCCTTTGCGCTTCAGCAGTGCCTTGGGGCTGGGGTCTTTGCCGCGGAAGGCACGGTAGAGTTCCATGGGCTCGACGGTGTTGCCGCTCTCCAGGAGGTGGCGGAACTTCTTGGCAAGCTCGGGGTTGAAGAGGTCGCCGCTCTCGGCGAAGGCCTCGAAGGCGTCGGCATCGAGGATGGCGGTCCAGGTGTAGCTGTAGTAGCCCGCATCATAGCCCGTGGTGAAGATGTGCTGGAAGTAGGGGCTACGGTAACGGCTGATAATCTCGGGGATGAGGCCTATCTTCTGCATGGACTGTTCCTCGAAGGCCACGGGGTCCACGTGTTGCTGCTCCGTCAGCGTGTAGTAGTCCATGTCGAGCAGCGAGGCGGCGAGGAGCTCGGTGGTCATAAAGCCCTGACCATAGGTCTGGGCGGCGGCAATCTTCTGGATGAGGGCGTCGGGGATGGCCTCGCCGGTCTGGTAGTGGCGGGCGTACATCTTCATCACCTGCGGGTGGCGGCACCAGTTCTCCATCACCTGCGAGGGCAGCTCGACGAAGTCGCGTGGCACGTTGGTGCCGGCAATCGAGGGGTAGGTGCAGTTGGAGAGGAGGCCGTGGAGGGCGTGGCCGAACTCGTGGAAGAGGGTCTCGCTCTCGTCGAAGTTCAGAAGGGCCGGCTTGTCGGCGGTGGGTTTGGTGAAGTTGCAGACCACCTGGATGATGGGCATGACGTTCTTGCCGTCGAGGGTGCGGTGCTGGCCGCGGAACTCGGTCATCCAGGCGCCGCTGCGCTTGCTGGCACGGGGATGGAAGTCCATGTAGAGGATGCCCACGGTGCTGTCGCCCTGAAGGACCTCGAAGGTGCGGGCCTCCTGGTCGTAGGTGGGCAAGTCAGTACGCTCTTTGAACGTCAGGCCATACAACTTGTTGGCCACCGCGAAGGCACCTTCACGCACGCTGTCGAGGCTGAAGTAGGGGCGCACCTCGGCGTCGTCGATGGCATACTTCTCCACGCGGTAC
This sequence comes from Bacteroidales bacterium, assembly GCA_017480785.1. Lineage (GTDB taxonomy): Bacteria > Bacteroidota > Bacteroidia > Bacteroidales > P3 > Colimorpha. Next base: position 25,558 of record JAFURZ010000002.1, on the reverse strand, counting down.
TTCTCCGCATAGTAGCGCCAGTCCCAGGGCTGCAGCTTGGCACCCGGTTCGTCGGCGGAGAGCATGCGCTGGTAGATGTCGCGTTCCTGCTTGGCCACCTTGAGCGCAGGAGTCCAGATGTCGAGCAGGCACTTGTAGACGTTGGCCGGGGTCTTGGCCAGGGTGTTGTCGAGCACATAGTCGGCATGGGTGGCGAAGCCGAGGATATTGGCGCGCTCGCGGCGCAGGTTGACGATGCTGTCGATGATACTGGTGTTGTCAAACTCACCTCCCTTGCACCTGTCGGCGTAGGCATGCCACACCTCCTCGCGGAGCGCACGGTCGGGACAGGTCTGCATGAAAGGCTCCCAGGTGGGGATGTCGAGGGTCACCTTGCCACCGTCGGGCAGTTCCTTGGCGTAGGCGTTGGTGGCCTTGAGCACATTCTGTGCAAAGCGCATGGTGAGCGAGGCAATCTGCTCGTTGAGCTCGCGGAAGCGCGCCTGCTGCTCCTCCGGCACGTTGGCGCCGCCACGCACAAATCCTTTGTAGGTCTCGCTGAGGAGGCGCATCTGCTCGGGATTGAGGCCAAGCGTCTCACGCTGGTCGTAGACGGTCTTGATACGGGCAAAGAGGGCCGCGTTGAGGGCTATGTCGTCCTCGTGGGCCGACAGCAGCGGCGTCACTTTCTCTTCGATGGCTTCCATCTCCGGACTGTTCTCGCACTCCGCAAGGTTGAAGAAGACGCTGCTGACATCCTTGAGCAACTGGCCGCTGTACTCGTAAGCCAGGACGGTGTTCTCAAAGGTAGGCGCCTCGGCATTGTCGACAATCGCGTCGATTTCGGCTTTCTGCCGGCGCATGCCCTCCTCGAAGGCAGGCATGTAGTGTTCGGTGTGGATGCGTCCGAAGTCGGGAATTTCATAAGGAGTGTTCCACTCGCTGAAGAAGGGGTTATCCATGTTCTTTTTTTCTTTACAGCCGGCGAGCAGCAGCAAGGCTGCGGCGGCAATGGTGATTGTTCGTTTCATGGTGACTATAGCTGTTTGCATATTGTTTCAAAGAGGGTGGCGTCCAGTTTCTTGGCGAGAAACTTCTTCGTCTTGTTGTCGATGAGGTATATCTGCGGCGTAGTCTGTATGTCGTACACTTCGCGCCAGTCGATGTTGGCCTCGCCACCGTTGAGGTTCACCCACCGGGGGTTGGTCATGTGGTGCTCGGCGAGGAACCCTTTCCACTTTTCGATGGTGTGCTCCTCAGGCTCCGAGAGGACGGCGAAGGCGCTCAGGTCGAGCGAGTCGGCCACGCGGTCGAAGACTTCATAGACGGCAGGGATGATGGTGCGGCAGTGGCCGCAGGTGGGACTCCAGAAGAGGAGCAGCGTATAGCGTCCCGGCATGTGGTGGAGCGACCACACCCGCCGGGTGGTGTCGAAGAGGATGAGTTCGGGGGCCTCACGTCCCACGAGGAGGCGCTCCCACTTGGTGGCACGCTCCACCTGCTCGTCTATCGTCGTCGGCGAGAGGAAGGTGACCTTACCGGTAGCGAAATAGCGCTGGACCAGATGCACATACACCTCGTCGTAGACCATGATGTTGCTCTGCAAATACTTCTCCGTCAAGGTGAGCACCAGCCAGTTGAACACCTCGGGAGCCGGCTCGGAACGGTCGATGAGGGTGTCGAGCAGCGGCATCATCAACTCGGGAGGGAGACCTCGCATATACTTGTCTACATAGTCGTTCACCCGGTTGTAGAAGACCATCCGGGGCGTGCGGATGATGAAGTCGTCGTCGAGGGGCATGTTGTCGAAGTAGTGGTGCATGATGAAGAAGTAGCGGTCGTTGCCGGCGAGGCTGTCGGGCGGCGCCACGGGGTCCTTGGTGGCTTGCATCATCTTGGCCAGCATGGCTCCGGGGTGCTTCTTGATGAAATCGAGGCGGAGGGTGTCTATCTTGAGGAACTGCTGGCGGCGGTATTCGAGGAACGAGGCCGAGTCCATCTCGTCACGCGCCGAACGGATGGCATCGTAGATGTGGTCCGTCGAGCGGTCGAAGTTGAATAGCAGCGTGTTCTCGCGCGAGCCATTGACAGTCATATTGCGCTTCCAGTCCCGCTGGTCGGTGTGGAACTTGAAAAAAGGCTTCTCATGGTACACGATAAAGTCGACCGTACGGTCCTTCTGGTTGGTGAAGTAGTACAGGCCGGGGAAAAGGTCGCGCGATCCCTCGAAGACAAACTTCCCATGCCCGTTGTTGTAGGCCGTGTCAAGTATCCGCTCGGTCTGCGCATGGTAGTAGCACACCAGCAGCATGGTGTCCGTGCATCCGTCAATCTGAAGCGTGAACTTGTATCCCGTCGGCTTGGCCGTCGCCACCAGCGGCACCAGCAGTGTCAGTAGTATGAGTACCTTTCGTTTCATCTTCTTGCTGTTTTTTGTCTTATTGTAACGCGGAGTCGTTTCTTTTTATTGTATAACGTCTATAGACGCACTGCCTTGCCTTTTTGGCTCACGGGTTAACATAGTTTAACTATTTTCCGATGCAGAACCGTGAGAAGATGTTGCCAAGCACCTCGTCGTTGGTCACCTCGCCAGTGATGGTGCCCAAGTGGTAGAGCGCGTCGCGCAGGTCGACGGCCACCAGGTCGGCAGACAGGCCGTCGGCGAGGCCGTGCGCCACCCGCCACAGCGCCGCTTTGGTGCGTCCGAGGGCATCATAATGGCGGGCATTGGTGAGCAGCACCTGGTCCGAGGAGGCCATGTCGGCGCTGACGGCCTTGATAATAGTGCTGCGGAGCTCCTCCAACCCAATGCCTTGTGTGGCAGATATGGCGACGCCGAGTTTCCTGTTGGACTCGACGGCTTCGGGCAGGTCAATCTTGTTGACTACAATCCAGAGATGCTTGCTTCCTTCAATGTCGACTCCGGCGTCGTCGCGCAGGGCCTGCAGGTCCTCTACCGCGTCGGTCCACGGCCGCGTGGCGTCGTGGACATAAAGGATAACATCGGCCTGCACGGCGGCGGCGATGGTGCGTCTAATGCCCATGTTCTCCAGCGGGTCGTCGGTGTGATGGAGACCGGCTGTATCGATCAGGCGGAAAGTGAGGCCTCCCATGTTGAACGTCTCTTCCACGGTGTCGCGTGTCGTGCCGGCAACAGGGCTCACTATGGCGCGCTCCTCGTGCAGCAGGGCGTTCAGCAGCGACGACTTGCCAGCGTTGGGACGTCCGATGATGGCCGTGGGGATGCCTCGTTTCAGTGCATTACCCATCCGGAAGGAGTCTATGAGACGTGAAATGTGGGATATGAGACGGGAGAGGAGCTGATGCAGCTCCGTGCGGTCAGCGAATTCCACATCCTCCTGGCTGAAATCCAGCTCCAGTTCGAGGAGTGAGGTGAGGTCGAGCAACTGCTGTCGCAAGGCCTTCAGTTCCTGCGCGTAGCCGCCGCGCAGCTGGCTCACAGCCAGCCGGTGCTGTGCCGGCGTGACGGCGTCGATGAGGTCGGCCACTGCTTCCGCCTGCGACAGGTTGATTCGCCCGTTCAGGAATGCTCGCAGCGTGAACTCGCCAGCCTCGGCCAGGCGCGCGCCGCCGTCGACAAGCGCCTGCACGATGGCCTCCTGCACATATTGCGAACCGTGGCACGAGAACTCCACCGTGGGCTCCCCCGTGTAACCTTTGGGGTAGTAGACCGCAATGCCGTCGTCTATCTCTCCGAAGTGGCAGTGGACCGCACTCCGGGGCGCCAGGCGGTCGACAGCCAGGTGCTGCAGCGCCAGCTCCAGCGCCGCCGGACCGCTGAGGCGCACCACCGCAATGCCTCCCACCCCCGGCGGAGTCGATATCGCCACAATGGTGTCGCCCCGCCCGTTGCGCTGGCGCGCACCGTCCACCCCCCGGGGTGGAGCACATGTGGAGGGGGTGTGGTCTGGATGTGGTGTTGTGGTGGGCATACCGGTCATTTGTCGCTATCGGGAATATATCGGTCGCCGAAGAGGCTCTCCATCTCCCCGTCCGTGAGCCCGAGGTCGGACTTGAGGCGGTAGATGTTGGGATAGTTCAGGAAAAGCACCAGCACACTCACCAAAGCCAGCATCAGCAGCTCGTTGCGGGCCGACATCAGGGTGAACGCACACAGCAACACCACCACCGCCAGCATCGTCACGTAGAGCGAACGGACATGTGTCGCATACCCCGACAGCTTCCTCTCCACCCCCTCCGCCTGCCGCAGCCGCGGAATGTCACGGCGCACCCTGAGCAGCACCATGCTCACCGACAGCACCGCCAGCACGCTACCAGCCACAAGCATCCACCGCGACGTGTGCGACGTCGGGTAGAACCGCCAAGGCGACACATACATAAACAGCACCGTCAGCATTACCACTCCCACCGACCCCCACAGCCCCAGCCGCGACGAACGCCGTATCGTCTTCACTTCTTTCTTATTCATCAAACTTAAACTTAAAACTTAAACTTAAAACTTAGAATTTAGAACTTAGAATTTAGAATTTAGAAATTAGAAATTAAAACTCAAACTCAAACCTTCAAATACCTTGCCGTGTAGGACTCCTTGCACCGCACCAGCCCCTCCGGCGTGCCGGCAAAAACCACTCGCCCGCCGCCCTCGCCGCCCTCCGGCCCAAGGTCTATCACCCAGTCCGCCGTCTTGATAATATCGTGGTGATGCTCTATCACCACCACACTGTGACCTCGCTCAATCAGCCGGCTGAACGCCGCCAGCAGCTTCTGTATGTCGTGGAAGTGCAGGCCCGTCGAAGGCTCGTCGAAGATAAACAGCATCGGCCGCTCCGCTCCCTCTCCCTGCACCAGGTACGAAGCCAGCTTGATGCGCTGCGCCTCTCCCCCGCTCAGCGACGACGACGACTGCCCAAGCTTCAGGTACCCCAACCCGACATCCTGCAACGGCTTCAGCCGCACATATATCGAACGCGTCTCCTCCGCGTCGAAAAACTCACACGCCTGGTCCACCGTCATCTCCAGCACCTCGCTGATACTCTTCCCCTTGTAGAGCACCTCCAGGGCCTCCTCCTTGTACCGGCTCCCGTGGCACTCTTCGCACAGCAGGTGCACGTCGCTCATAAACTGCATGCTCACCGTCACATACCCCTCGCCCTCGCAGGCCTCGCACCGGCCGCCCTCCACGTTGAACGAGAAAAAGCCGCTCTTGTAGCCCCTCGCCTTCGCCAGCGGCTGACGCGCATACAGCGCCCGCACCTCGTCAAACACCTTCATGTACGTCGCCGGGTTGCTACGCGTCGACCGGCCTATGGGGTTCTGGTCCACCAGCTCCACTCCCGCCAGCCGCCCCACATCGCCCTCCAGCGACACACACGACCCAACATAGTCAGCGTTCCCCTCCAGACGCCGCCGCAACACGTCGTACAGCACACCCCTCACCAGGCTGCTCTTACCGCTCCCGCTCACACCCGTCACCACCGTCAGCACACCCAGCGGCACCTCCACGTCCACACCCTTCAGGTTGTTCGCATACGCCCCGCGTATGCTGATGCGGTCTCGCCATCGGCGACGCTCCCGCGGCACCTCTATCTCCCGTCGCCCCAGCAGGTAGTCAGCCGTCAGGCTCCCCTGCGCATCCTCCAACTCGCTCGGCGGCCCGCTGAACACCACCTCGCCTCCCAGACGGCCCGCCCCCGGCCCCATATCCACCAGCCAGTCCGCCGACCGTATGATATCCTCGTCGTGCTCCACCACAACCACCGTGTTCCCCAAGTCACGCAACCGCTTCAGCACACCTATCAGCCGCTCCGTGTCCCGGCTGTGAAGCCCTATCGAGGGCTCGTCCAGTATATACATCGACCCAACCAGCGCGCTCCCAAGCGACGTCGCCAGCACAATGCGTTGGCTCTCCCCACCGCTCAGCGTGTTGCTCCGCCGGCTGAGCGTCAGGTACGACAGCCCCACGTCCACCAGGTAACCCAGCCGGTTGCGCAGCTCCGTGCGGATGCGCTCCGTCGTCTTCAATTCCCACTCCGTCAGCTCCCCCTCCAGCCCCTGCACCCACTCCAGCGCCTCCCCCACAGGCATCGCCGTCACCTCGCTGATGCTCCTGCCTCCCACCTTCACATACTCCGCATCCTTGCGCAGACGGCTGCCCCCGCAGTCAGGACACACCGTCCTCCCCCTGTAGCGGCTCAGCATCACCCGGTACTGTATCTTGTACGACTGGCTCTCCACCCACCGGAAAAAACCGTCTATCCCCTCCCACACCCCGTCGCCATGCCACAGGAAAGCCTTCTCCTCCTCGCTCAACTCATAGTACGGCTTGTGTATCGGGAATCCCACCCTCGACGCCTGCTTCACAAACTCCCGCTTCACCTCCTGCATCCGCTCCCCGTTCCAGCACACCACCGCGTTCTCATACACCGACCGGCTCGGATTCGGCACCACCAGGTGCTCGTCTATCCCTATCACGTGTCCGTATCCCTGGCACGTCGGACACGCCCCGTACGGATTGTTGAACGAAAAAAAATTCACATTCGGCTTCTCAAACACAATCCCGTCCGCCTCAAACCGGTTGCTGAACGTCGCAAACACCATCCCCCCCTCTCCATTCGGAGAGGGGTCGGGGGTGAGGCTCCCTATCACACACTCCCCTCTCCCCTCGAAAAACGCACTCTGCACACTCTCCGACACCCGCGCCGCCAACTCCATCCCCCCCTCTCCATTCGGAGAGGGGCCAAGGGTGAGGCTCCCCTTCACCTCCACTCGGTCCACCACCAGAAACACCCGCTCCCCCTCTCCATTCGGAGAGGGGCCGGGGGTGAGGCTATCTATCCTCACCACAGTCCCCTTCACCATCACTCGCTGGTAACCCTCCTGCCGCAACACCTCCAGCTGCCCTCTCAGCGGCCGCTCCCGCGTCCCCTCCAGCGGCGCCAGTATAAAGATTTTAGTGGGTAGTGGGTAGTGGGTAGTGGGTAGTTCCTGACCTCGGCTGCTACCCACTACACACTCCCCACTACCCACTACACTCTCCCCACTCCCCTCTCCATTCGGAGAGGGGCCGGGGGTGAGGCTTAAAACATAGTCCACCACATCGCTCACCGTGTGTCGCTTCACCTCCGCCCCGCTCACAGGCGAAAACGTGCGACCCACCCGCGCATACAGCAGCTTCAGATACTCATACACCTCCGTCTGCGTACCCACCGTGCTCCGCGGATTCGTCCCGTTCACACGCTGCCCTATCGCCACCGCCGGCGACAACCCGTGGATATAATCCACCTCAGGCTTCGTCATCCGCCCCAGAAACTGGCGCGCATACGAACTCAGACTCTCCACATAGCGCCGCTGACCCTCGGCAAACAACGTGTCGAACGCCAGACTCGACTTCCCGCTCCCGCTCAGCCCCGTTACCACCGTCAGCCGCCCCTGCGGCAGCCGCACATCCACTCCCTTCAGGTTGTTCGCCCGCGCACCCTTGATTTCAATATACTTCAAAACATAAACTAAAAAACTTAAACTGAGAAATGAGAAATTAGAAATTAGAAATTAGAACTTAGAATTTAGAACTTAGAAATTAAAACTCAAACTAGCCAGCCGCGTCCGCTTCCCCTGCTCACCCACGTACACCAGCGTACCGTCCTTCCGCGTCACCGCCCGCAGCACCGTCAGCTTCGACTTCGCCTCCAGCACCAGCTTCTCCACCTCACCCTCCGCGCTCACCGCATACAGCACCACCTGCCCCTTCTCCCCCTCCTTCAGCTCCCTCGCCTCTGCGCTGATGTCATATATCGCAGGCGTCTTCCCGTGCTCGCTCTTCACCACACACACCCGCTCGCCGCCGGCCGCCAGCCCCAGCGTCGGCAGCCCCCCGTCCCGCCTCACGTCGTTCCGCCTCACATTCCGCACCCAGCGCACCCGACCCGTCGTGTCCACTGCCACCAGGCTCAAACCCGTGCCGTATCCCTCGCGCACCGCAGCTCCGCCGTCCGACGTCCGCTCCACCTCCACCTCGCGGCTCAACGCCAACACCGCACCGTAGCCCGTCGCCACGCTACCCACCGTCGCCACGTGGTCCAGCGTCTGCTGCTTCTGCAGCTTCTTCGTCTTCTCGTTCAGCAACACATTCACATCCTCGTTCTGCAACGGCCGCATCGTGATGCCCGTCAGCTCCCCAGCGTCCAGCCTGAACGTCAGCGTCAGCACCCCAGCCGTCAGCTCACCCGCGTTCCGCCCCGTCGTCGGCCGGTACGTGCCGGCAGCCACAGCATACGGCCCCACTACATTCACCAGGTGCATCTCACCCACCGGCGCGCACTTCACCACCGCGTCGTACGTCGTCGCATGCACACTGTCCAGCACATTATAAATAAAATGCACCTCCTCCTCCCCGCTCTCCACTCTCCGCTCTCCACTCTCCACCCCCAGCGTCACCACTCTCCCGTCGTCAGTCACCACCACCTCGTGCAGCGACCCCAGTCCGTACTCACGCTCCCACACCCGCTGCATTCGGCTGTCGAACAGCGCCGTATAGGTCGTGTAGCGCTGGTCCTGAGCCATCCGTACCACCACCACCAGCGCCGAATAGCGCCCGCTCGGCGACGTCGCTCCCCACACCAGGCACTCATCCTTCCTCCCGTAGTCGAACACTGCCACCGTGTCCGGCCGCTCCACCACAGCCCGGCTGTCCGCGTCCACCTCGCACCGCAGCACCACCGTCCTCTTCGTGCCCCGCTCAGCCAGCAACACACCCGTGCGATACGCCGTCGGCGTAGCCGACAGCACCTCCCACTTGCCGCTCCCCTCGATGGGTGACACCGACACAGGCTCCAGGTTCGCATCTGTCAGCACCACCTGCTTCACATGACGCCTCCCCTCCATTATCCACGCATCCAGGCGGTTCTGCTCCCCGATATAGCGGGCCGCCAGCAGCTCCTCCGAGCTCAGCCGCTTGCTCTCCTGCCCCTTCATCAGCGCCGGCTGCGACTCCGCACTCCACACCAGCATCACCAGCAACATCGTCAAAACTACTCTTTTCATAAGGCTATCCTTTTAAAATTTTTACTGTGTATTGGAATTGCAAAATTACCAAAAAAAACACACCCGCACAAAAAATAATTCAAGCACCACATCCTCAGGGCCTTCAACCACACTTCAACTTGACTTCCTCTGCAGTATTACGCTTTTTCAAGTCGAACTCAAGTCGAACTACCGTAATACTAGCGTAGAAATGGCAGCCCCCCGCTCGCATTGCCCGGAGCATTTATCGCTTGTTCTCTTTTCGCACCGCCACCGGACCTCGGGCATAAGCACCCCTCGGGCTCGACAAAACAACGATGAAACTATATCAAAAACAATTTTTTATAAAAAATTTTCAACAGGGTGTAGTTTTTTTTTTTTTTTTACGTTCTTATTTATAGTCAAATACTTATTAAAGATGAAGAAACATTTACGCAGCTTTTTTAAACTGGCGGCAGTGGCGCTGCTGGGACTCACGCTGGCCACAGCGTGCGGAAAAAACGAAGAAGCCACGACCAACGACATCCCCGACTTCTCCATCCCCGAACTCGCCGGGACCTCGTGGATTGGGCACTACTCGGACGTGCTCAACCACAACGGAACCCATCAGATGCTCTTCACCTGGACGCTGGACTTCAACAACGACGGCCAGGGTATGGTGATGATGGAAGTCACCTCCCCCGTCATCGAGGAAATCGTGTCCGAATTCCATATGACCTACTCCTACGACGGCTCCGGGAAAGGCCAGATTACCTACACCGGCGAAGACAACGAATACACGAGCGAATTCCTGGTGGACCCCATGAACCGCTCGCTCGACGTGAACCTCTGGATGCACTTCTGGCTCTCCGAAGACGCCTCCGAGCCCACCCTCTTCGGGGGTCGCACCACGCTCTACAAGGTGCAGAAGTAAGGATTTGTCAGTGCAAAAGAGTATCCCGATGAAAAAGCTATTGCTCCTTCTCGCCTTCCCTCTCCTGCTGCTCTCCTGCGGCAAGGACAAGCAAGAGCCGTCGCCTCTGCCCGTTTTGCCCTCTCTGGAATCGCTCGTCGGCACCGAATGGGAGGGCTCCTTCGTCTCGCCTGTCGAATACCAGGGCAACACCATCAACATGAAGCTGGTGTGGACGATGGACTTCCTGACCGACACCACCGGCGCCCTGCTCGTCGAGGTTTCAAGCCCTTTCTCGCAGACGGAATACAACGACTTCGACTTCTCCTATAGCTTCGACGGCAGCACAGCGGGCTACATCTACACCGGCAACGACGCCGAGCCTTTCACCGTCGACCCCGTGAACCAGACCCTCACCATCGACATCCAGATGCCCGTGGGACTGGGCGAGGAGGGCCAGCAAACCATCCTGGGCGGCGTAACAACGCTCTACAGGGTCAGATAACATCAAAGAAAAAAGAAACAATTAATAATTATAAAACAGTCTTTATGAAACACGTCCTGAAAACCTTTGCGCTGCTCTTCGCAGCCACCTTGACCTTCGCCTCGTGCTCGGACAAGGACCTCTACACCATCATCGTCTCGGCCAACAACGCAGACTGGGGCACCGTCTACGGCAGCGGCAAATACGAGGCCGACACCGAAATCCAGATTGCCGCCTCCCCGGCTGCCGGCTACAAGTTCGTCCGCTGGAACGACGACAACACCGAAAATCCCCGCACCATCAAGGTGACCACCGACGCCGCCTACATGGCCTTCTTCGAGGACATCAACGGCAGCGGCGACGACCCGACCCCCGGCCCCGGCAACGACACCATCCCCTACGACACCAACACCCACGCCTACGTCACCTTCGGCGACACCACCTGGACCGGCCTCTCCATCGTCAAACAGAGCGGCTCCGGCTTCCACCAGCTCTCGCTCGTGGCCGACGAGAACGCATCGGGTCCCACCCTGACCTTCATCTTCCCCGGTCAACCCGGCACCTACAGCGGCAACCCCTCCAACGTCCACTCGCTCTACTACATGGAACATGGTTTCGACGACCTCGTGTCGGTGAACGGACAGCAGTATCCTCGTTGGCTCGCTGTGACCAACTTCACCATCAACGTAATCGAGTATAGCGTCGACAACGGCTACATCACCTGCACCATCGAAGCCGACCTGCTCAACATGGAGCGCGAAGGACAGGGTCTCTCGCAGGAGTTCCGTCACCTCTCTGTCGACATCGAGAAAATGTATTTCCTCGAATACAATTGATTCAATCCCCTCTGGGATGCAAAGGGACCCCCAGCCTGGAGGGTCCCTTTGTCGATAATCAATCACCGTTTTCATTAATAAAGAACTACAATTATGAGAAAGAGCATCATCACCCTGGCCGCATGCCTGCTGGCACTGTGCGCAGCGGCGGCCCCCGTCGGCAAGGGCACCGCCGAACGTGCCGCCAGAAGCTTCCTGGCAAACACCCTGCAACTGAAAGGCGATGTGGCGCTGCTTCCCCTCGAATGGGACTACAGCAACATGTACCTCTTCGGCTTCGGCCAGGGATTCATCATAGTGCCTGCCGACGACGTGGCTCGTCCCGTCCTGGCCTACTCGCTAAACGGCCAATTCGACCCCTCGCGCATCTCACCCACCCTGCAGGGGTGGCTCGACATCTACGAAGGCGAGATAGACCTTGCCCGGCGCGACGACCTGCCCTCCGACCCCGCATGGGGCACCCTGCTCGCCAACGAGAGCCTGCTGAAAGGAGTCAAAGAGGTGCCCGCCGCCGTCGGACCGCTGGTGACCACACAGTGGGGACAATACAGCCCCTACAACGGCATGTGCCCCGGCGGCGTCCCGTCGGGCTGCGTGGCCACCGCCACCAGCCAGGTGATGCGCTACTGGAACTATCCCGCCTTCGGACAGGGCAGCCACTCCTACAACTGCGCCACCTTCGGCAACCTCGCCGCCGACTTCGCACACACTCGCTACGACTGGGCTCACATGCCCGAAACTGGCGGCAGCAGCAACGAAGAACGCACCGCTCTGGCCACCCTCACCTTCCACGTGGGCGTGAGCGTCAACATGGACTACAACTACAACCAAAGCGGCGCCACCACCGGCAGCGGCGACAACTGCGCCCTCGAAGCCCTGAAAAGATACTTCCACTACAACCGCTCGGACATCAACTACCGCAGCAAAGGCAACACCTCCGACGACGCGTGGGCCGAATTCCTCCGCACGGAACTGCGTCTGCTGCGCCCCATCATGTATGACGGCACCGCCGGAGCCTTCGGTGGACACTCCTTCATCTGCGACGGCTACGACAGTCTGGGCATGATGCACTTCAACCTCGGCGAGTTCGGCGAGGGCGACGGCTTCTACTCCATTGGTGGCATCGTCTACCAACAATACAACCTCAACGGCAACAACTCGGCCATCACCGGCATCCACCCCGAATACGGCCTCTACGTGAGCGACTCGGTGCTCACCTACCACCGCAACGGTGGCGACAACGTGATATGGGTAATGACCTGCGACACCACCTCCCTCCCCTGGTCGGCCACCACCAGCGAGAGCTGGATTAGCCTCTCCGGCATCGACTTCGACCACCTGGGGGCCATCACCGTAACCCTGGCAGAGAACAACTCCGGCAGCGAACGCACCGGCACCGTCACCCTGCAGCAGGGCAACCTCTCCACCTCCTTCCTCGTGAAACAGGCAGCCTTCGACCCCGAGGACTATTGCAACCTGACAGTGCTCATGGAAAGCTCACGCAACCAGGCTTGGAGCAACGGGGCCCACCTCTCCTTCCAGTCGCCGGAAGGGCTAGTCTACGCCACCACAGCACACACCGCCAACGGCAGCACCTCGACAGCATCCGTCAGCGTCGCCCCTCGCAACGTCGTCGTAAAATGGGTGGCCGGCGGACCGCTGGACCGCTACTACAACTATGCCGTTGTCAACCCCGAAGGCGACACACTGATTAAAGTGAACAACGCCTACTACAACGGCGGCGAAGTCTTGCTGGAACACCCCTGCTCCTCCGTCGCCACCCCCCAAATCCAACGCCCCGAGCCAAGCATCCTGATACGCCCAAACCCCGCACATGGTTTTGTGGAAATCCTATGCGAAGAACCCATCCGGCAACTCTCCGTGCACAACATCGCAGGACGTCAGGTGCATACCGGCATTGGCCACACGCTGGATACTCGCGAATGGCCGGCTGGCATCTACACCCTCACCGTCACAACCGACAACGGCAGCACATCTAGACAGCTTATTATAAAATAAAACACCCCGACAACAATGAGACGCCTATTATTGACCCTTGCAGGCATCCTCCTCGCCCTGTCGGCCTGGGCAGCCCCCGTGTCAAAAGAACAGGCAGCCAAAGCGGCACACCTCTTCTGGCACCAGACCCTTGGAAAACCCGCCGACATCACACTCTCTGACCGAAGCAGCGAATGGGACTACTCGGCCATCTACCTCTTCACGGCAAAAGACCGTGGCTTCGTGATGGTCGCGGCCGACGACAACGCAAAGACCATCCTGGCCTACTCCACCGACAACACCATTGACCCCGCTCACCTGCCCGTGCAGCTGGAAGCGTGGCTGTCGGCATATCAGCAAGAAATCGTCTCTTGCAGGCAATGGAAAGGCACCAAGGACTCATCCTCCACCACCAAAAGCCTGGGCTCCTACGTGGAACCACTCCTTAGCACACTGTGGGACCAGTACCAACCCTACAACCGCCTCTGCCCTGCTGGCACCGTCACCGGATGCGCCGCCACCGCCCAGGCTCAGCTGATGAAATACTGGAACCACCCCGCCTTCGGAAAAGGGGAGCACAGCTACGTCCACAACCAATTCGGCACTCTGGGCGCCGACTTCGCACACACAATGTACGACTGGGACCACATGCCCGACAGCGCCGATGCCTTCAACGACACACCTCGCCAACTCGATGCCGTCGCCACACTCATGTATCATGTGGGCGTCAGCCTCAACATGCAGTATGCCTCCCCCCAGAACGGCGGCAGCGCGGCAGCAGGCCTCGCCGGCACACCCGGCTACGCCAGCATGGACAACTCGCTGAAAGACTACTTCCACTACAGCACCTCCATGCGCGTCATCTCCAAAAACCATGGCTTCTCCAACGAAAGCTGGCGCGACACGCTGATGGCCGAACTCGACAGAAAGCACCCCATCCTCTACACCGGCAACTCCTCGCAGGGTGGCCACGGTTTTGTGTGCGACGGCTACGACAGCCTGGGACTGATGCACTTCAACTTTGGCTGGAGCGGCGAAGGCAACGGCTACTACGCCATCGGCGCCATAACGCCCGGCATCGGCCCCGACGGGTCGCTTGGTGACTACAACTTCAGCTCGAACAACCAAGCCCTCCTGGGTGCCGTGCCCGTCTACGCCATGCGGCTTAGCGACTCCGTGAAGGCTTTCGTCCGCGAAGGGGGCGTGGACTCGCTGCTCTTCTCCATCAACACATCCCTCGACGACACCTCCTGGACCGTCAGCTGCGACGCCCCGTGGCTTGACGTCTCCCACAACGGGTTCTCTCGCACAGGTTGGATTCACCTGAGCGCCTCGGAAAACAACAGCGGGGCACAACGGGTGGCAACAGTCACATTCACACAGCACAACGAACAAGTGCTCCTTCGCGTGGTACAGGACAACTACGCCTTGGACGACTACTGCCCCCTGACAGTCATCATGGAAAGCCGACGCAACAACGGATGGCTTGGCAACGCCAGGCTGACCCTGGAGTCGGAAGGCGGTCTCGTGTTCGGCACGGCTCAACTCGCAGGAGGGGCGCTCGACTCGGTGGTGATACCCGTGTCGCCTCTGCCCCTGCACGTCGTTTGGCATAGCGGTGGCGGAACCGACCGCTTTGCAAACTACACCATCAAAGGTCCCGCAGGCAACGAACTGCTGCACGTCGAGAATGCCTACCTAAGCGAGAATAGTTTCATTATTGACAACCCTTGCTTTCCCCTGGCAATCCAGTTCATTGCGCAACAGGGCTCCGGTATCCTCCTCTATCCCAACCCTGTGGGCACGCACCTGACGGTCTCGGCGGAAACGGCCATTCGACATATCTCCATACATGACATGACGGGTCGCATGGTCTACGACAGCGGCAGCCTGGCCCCTTCGTGCCGGCACACTGTCCCGACAGCCCATCTCAGCAGCGGCGTGTACATCCTCCGTGCATTGACCGACCATGGAATGGCCATAAACCGCATGGTTAAGGAATAAAATACAGGGCGTGAAGGACGGTTGTTCTTCGGTTGTTCTTCGGTTGTTCTTCGGTAAAAGCCGAGGAACAACCAGAGAAGTGTCTGAAAAAATGACTGTAAAATGTCTCCATGTCGTTTTTTTTTATTATTTTTGCATCCGGATTTATTATTTTTCGAGATATGAAAAGAGCCATTTTATTCGCAGCCTCGTTGCTGCTCGTCCTTGGAGCCACCCAGGCACAGTCACGTTTCGACAACTTCCAGTGGAGTATCAATGCTGGCACGATGACCGTGCCGCAGGCCTCTTTCAACGACCTGAACGGCCAGTCCATCGCCCTGAGCGACTCGGCTACCATGCTGCCCATGTCCCTTGGCGTGCGCTGTGAGCGCGAAATCATCGCCTCCGACCTGCTGGCCTGGGGCTGGAGCCTCGGCGCCGGCGTGAGCCACACCGGCTGGAACGCCACCATCCCCGCCTCGACGCCCAACGTGGGCAACTCAGGCCTCACACCCGACGAGGACTGGACGCTCGACATCCCGCTGTTGGGGCTGTGGGGCGAGGCCGGCGCCTACGGCTCGCTGCACCTCGGCACCTTCTTCGAGTTCTACGGCAGCCTCGGCTTCTCGGCACTGCACTACTGGGCCTACGGCGGCAACGCCTCCTCGACCTCACGCACCGACGAAGACGCACATGCCGACGCGGACGAGGCCCTGGCCTCCACACTCCTCGGCGCCTATGGCCTCCTCGGCTTCAAGGTGTCCTTCAGAAACGACTATTTCATCAGCCTCTCGGCCCGCTACACCTACGGCCTCAACAACGCCTCTTTCGACGGTCTCTTCAACTGGGACGCCGACGCCTACAGCACCCGCGTCACCGCCCCCTTCTCCAGCGACCTCTCGGTGATGCTCGGCGTGGGCATAATGATTGAATAAAACCCTATGGCAAACGCAACCATCCTCTGGGCGGACGACGAGATAGACCTCCTGCGTCCGCACATCATGTACCTGGAAGAAAAAGGCTACCGCGTGGTGGCCGTCACATCGGGCCGCGACGCCCTGGACGCCATCGGCGAAGAGATGCCCGACATGGTGTTCCTCGACGAGCAGATGCCCGGACTCAGCGGCATCGACACCCTGAAAGCCATCAAACAACGCTGGCCACAGCTGCCGGCCGTGATGATTACCAAAAGCGAAGAGGAGCACATCATGGACGACGCCCTCGGCGGCAAGATAAGCGACTACCTCATCAAACCCGTCAGCCCCAGCCAGCTGCTGCTGACCGTGAAGAAACACACCGAGAGGAGGCGCCTCCAGAGCGAGCACAGCACCCTGAGCTACCAGCAGCAATTCCGCGAGATAGGAATGGAACTGGCCGACTGCCGCTCGACCGCCGACTGGGAAACGATGTACCGCCGGCTGGTGTTCTGGGACCTCGAACTCGCCGCTACCGACGACACGAACATCCACGACATCTTCCTCGCCCAGCGGCACGAGGCCGGAGCCCAGTTCTGCCGCTTCTACGAGAGCCACTACCTCGACTGGCTCGCCGGCCGCGAGGAGAAACCCCTGATGAGCCACACCGTCCTCAAAGAGCGCCTCATGCCCTTGCTCAAGACAGGCAACCCTCCATCCTCCACCTTCCTCATCGTAATCGACAACTTCCGCTACGACCAGTGGAAGTACGTACAGCCGCTGGTGGAACCCCTGCTCCGCGTAGACCGCGACGAGCTGTGCTGGACCATCCTGCCCACCACAACCCAGTTTGCACGCAACGCCATGTTCGCCGGTCTCATGCCCAGCGAGATTGAACGCAAATACCCGCAATGGTGGGTGAACGAAGACGAGGAAGGCTACAAGAACCAGTACGAAGACCGTCTGCTGGAGGAAAACCTGCGGCGCCACGGGCTGAACGTCAAGATGTCGTACAACAAGGTGCTCAACGCCCAGTACGGACGGCGCCTCGTAGACCGTGTCGACGAGCTGATGCACAACGACCTGAACGTAGTGATATACAACTTCGTGGATATGCTTTCTCACGCCAGCACCGACAGCAATGTGGTGCGCGAACTGGCCGACAGCGACCGCGCCTACCGCTCGCTGACACGGTCCTGGATGGAACACTCGCCACTGATGGAGATGCTACGCGCACTGGCGGAACGTAACGTGCAGGTGGTCCTCACCACCGACCACGGCTCCTCACGCGTGGAACGTCCCGTGCGGGTAAAGGGCGACCGCGAGGTGAGCGTCAACCTGCGCTACAAACAGGGACGCCTGCTCGACTACAACCCCAAGGAGGTCTTCGAGGTGAAAGACCCGGCGCTGCTGTTCCTTCCGCGCCGACACGTCACCTCGCCCTACATCTTCGCCCGCGCAGGCGACTTCTTCGCCTATCCCAACAACTACAACCGGTACGTGCAGCTCTACACAGGCACCTTCCAGCACGGCGGCGTGTCGATGGAAGAGACGCTGGTGCCCTGGGTGACGCTGACGCCAAGGAAATGAGACTTCAAATCAGAACGTGACTACTAGACAACTGGACGACAAAGAAACACTGACAGCCTTCTATGAGCAGAGTGCCGTGGTGGCACAACTGCACGAGGCACTGGACGGCCGTGCAGGGCGCGTGCACGTCGACGGCTTGACAGGAAGCCTGACTGCCGTGGTGATGGCCGCCTGCGCCAGGCGACGCCCCACGGTGAGCCACCTGGCCATCATGCCCACCAAAGAAGAGGCCTACTACCTGGCCAACGACCTGGAAAGCCTGCTGAAAACCGAACACGGGGAACAGGAACCGGAAAATGGTACTCCCTTCCCAGTCATGGTATTTCCCACAAGCTACCGCAAAGCCTACCGCTACAACGACGAAGAGGCAACAGAGAACGCCAATGTGCTGCAACGCACCGAGACGGTGAAAGCACTGGCCGCCGGCGAACCACTGGTGGTGGTGACCTACCCCGAAGCCCTGAGCGAGAAGGTAGTGGCCGGAGCGACACTACGAAGAAACACCGTACGCGTCGTTCGCGGCGAGAAACGCGACATGTGGGAACTGGTGGAACGGCTGCAGGAACTGGGCTTCGAACGCGAGGACTTCGTAGTGGAACCAGGCCAATATGCGGTCAGGGGCGGCATCGTGGACGTCTTCTCCTTCGGGTCCGAACTGCCCTTCCGACTGGAGTTTTTCGACGACACGGTCGATTCGCTTCGCACCTACGACGCGGTGAGCCAACTGAGTATCAAACAGCTGGACCGCGTGGATATCATTCCACGCATGAGTCTCTCCTCCGACCCTTCTTCCGGCAGAGGAGAGGAGTCGGAGCATGACAGGCGGGTGACACTGTTGGAATACTTCGGCGGCAACGATGTGGCCTGGACTCCCAGCCTCATGCTCATCACCGGCCGCATCAGCACCTTGATGGACGAGGTGCGGAAGGCCTACAACGAACGGCTCGACGACACGGCGCACCCCATCGCCGGCACACTCCCGAAGCCCGAGGAGCTGCACTGCACACACAACGAATTCCTACAACACCTGCTGGAGCTGAACATCGTGGAACACGGCAACAGCCACTACTTCACCTCGGGCTCAGAGACAAGCATCAAGGCCGAGAGCGAACCGCAGCCGGTGTTCAACAAGCAGTTCAACCTGCTTGAAGCCAACCTTCGGCAGTATGCCGACAAAGGCTACCGGCTGGTGGTGACCGTGAGCAACGAGAGTCAGGAAAAGCGGCTGAAGAAAATACTGGAGCCGGTGGGGCTCGACTTCCAGCTGTCGACCATCAACCTCAGCCACGGTTTCATCGACCATCAGGCCAAGCTGCTCTGCTACACCGACCACGAGATATTCGACCGCTACCACAAATACACCGTGCGCGACCTGCGGGCCACCCACGAGGCGATGACCCTGAAGGAGCTCTTCGAGCTGAAGCCGGGCGACTATGTAACCCACATCGACTACGGCGTGGGGCGCTTCAGCGGTCTGGAGAAAGTGACCAAGGACGGCAAGAGCCAGGAACTCATCCGACTCATCTACAAGAACAACGACGTACTCTACATCAGCATCCACGGATTGCACAAGATAAGCCGCTACGTGGGCCGCGAAGGCGAGGCGCCGACCTTGAACCGACTGGGCAGCAACACCTGGCAGGTGCTGAAGCAGAAGACCAAGCGGCAGGTGAAGGACATCGCTCGCGACCTGATAGCCCTCTACGCCAAGCGCAAAGCCTCGCGCGGCTTCGCCTTCAGCGGCGACGGCGAACTGCAACAGCAGCTCGAGGCCTCCTTCCAATACGAGGACACCCCCGACCAGCTGAAAGCCACCGTGGCGGTGAAACACGACATGGAGGAACAGGCGCCAATGGACCGGCTCGTGTGCGGCGACGTAGGCTTCGGCAAGACCGAGGTGGCCATCCGCGCCGCCTTCAAGGCCTGCTGCGACTCCAAGCAAGTGGCCGTGCTCGTTCCCAGCACAGTACTGGCTTTCCAGCACTACAACACCTTCCGCGAAAGACTCAAGGACATGCCCGTCCGCATCGACTACCTCAACCGTTTCCGCTCCACCAAGGAGAAGAACCAGATATACAAGGATGTCGAGAGCGGCAAAATCGACATACTCATCGGCACCCACGCCATCACCAACAAAGACCTCAAGTTCAAAGACCTGGGGCTGCTCATCATCGACGAGGAGCAGAAGTTCGGCGTGAGCGTGAAAGAGAAGTTGAAGCAGATGAAGGTAGGCGTCGACTGCCTGACCCTCACCGCCACCCCTATCCCGCGCACCCTGCAGTTCTCCCTCATGGGAGCCCGCGACCTGAGCATCATACAGACACCCCCGCCCAATCGGCAACCCATCGAGACCGAACTCTCCGACTTCAACGAAGAACTCATACGCGACGCCATCAGCTATGAGATGAGCCGCGGCGGACAGACCTTCTTCATCAGCAACCGCGTCGAGAACCTACCCGAGATGGCCGGACTCGTCCAACGACTCGTACCCGACGCCCGCGTGGCCATGGCCCATGGACGCATGGACGGCAA
Source organism: Bacteroidales bacterium (assembly GCA_017480785.1). Lineage (GTDB taxonomy): Bacteria > Bacteroidota > Bacteroidia > Bacteroidales > P3 > Colimorpha. The sequence goes on along the minus strand of JAFURZ010000002.1, from coordinate 5,350 downwards.
AGAGGCCGAAGAGACACTGATGCGGTTCCTCGAAGGCGACCTGGACGTGCTGGTGGCCACCTCTATCGTCGAGAACGGTCTCGACATACCGAACGCCAACACAATGATTATCAACAACGCCCACCAGTTCGGGCTCTCCGACCTGCACCAAATGCGCGGCCGCGTCGGGCGCTCCAACCGCAAAGCCTTCTGCTACCTCCTCATTCCCTCCTACCTCACCCTCACCGACGACGCGCAGCGCCGCCTGCGCGCCATCGAGGAATTCTCCTCCATCGGCAGCGGATTCAACATCGCCATGCGCGACCTCGACATCCGAGGCGCCGGCAACATCCTCGGCGCCGAGCAGAGCGGATTCATCTCCGAAGTAGGCTACGACATGTACCATAAAATCCTCAACGAGGCCATCGAGGAACTGAAAGAGTCCGACTTCCGCGACCTCTTCGCCGCCGAGGCCGAGGAGAAGAAAGAATATGTCCGCGAGTGCACCATCGAGACCGACCTCGAAGTGCTGCTGCCCGACGACTACGTCACCTCAGGCACCGAACGCCTCGTACTCTACAAGGAGCTGAATGAACTGACCACCGAAGAAGAGCTGGCGGCCTACCGCAACCGGTTGCAAGACCGCTTCGGTCCCGTCCCGCACTGTGTCGACGAGCTCATCAGCACCATCACCCTCCGCCGGCTGGCCAAGGAGTTCGGCATCGAGAAACTCATCCTGCGGCAGGGACGGATGGTGTGCCACCTCGTCAGCAACCCCGAGAGCCCCTTCTACAGCAGCGCCGGCTTCGCCAAACTCATCCACTACGCCCAGGATAATCCCCGTCGCGTGCACCTCAAGGAAAGCACCGAACGCCTCAGCGTCACCATCGACGACATCCCCTCCATCTCCGACGCCCTCACCCAGATGCGCGCGCTGGCAAACTAAGTTTTGAAATCGCCCCGGTCCACCGGCACCTCGTAGCCAATCGCCTGCATGCGCAGGCGCAGGTCTGCCACACTCTCGGCCGCCTCGCTCCCCGTGGCCAGCTTGTTGTTATAGATGGAATACAGCGCGCGAGTATCTTGCGGCGACAGGTTCGGCATCACCACATTCGCTCCCGCCTCCACCGCACGCTCGCGCCCCGTCGGATGCAGCGTACCCAAGGCCGTTGTCGCCGGCAGCAGCACCTGCGGATGCAGGATGCGGATAATAGCCAGCAGGCGCAGCGTAGCCTCCACACTGCCGGCAGGCTCGTGTTCAAACGGCGTACCGTCGGCGGGGATGAATGGACCGATACCCACCATCTCGGGGCGGAAATCGGCAATGAAAGCCAGGTCCTCCAGCAACGTCTCCACCGTCTGCCCCGGCGACCCCACCATGAAGCCGGCTCCCACCTGGTAGCCCAGCTCCCGTAGGTCGTGCAGACACTCCATCCGGTGCGTGAAACTCATCTCGGCCGGATGCAGCATGGCATAATGCCTCGCGTCCGCCGTCTCGTGGCGCAACAGGTAGCGGTCCGCTCCAGCCTCCCGCAGCCGCGCGAAGCTCTCGCGACCGCGCTCACCCAGCGACAGCGTGACCGCACAGTCCGGATACTGCACCTTCATCTCCCTCACCAAGCCACACACCACCTCGTCGCTGAACCAGCCGTCCTCGCCTCCCTGCAGCACGAACGTGCGGAAGCCCAACCCGTAACCCACGCGGCAGCACTCCATAATCTGCTCCACACTCAGCCTGTAGCGACGGCACCGAGCATCCCTCCTGATGCCACAATACAGGCAGTTGTTGCGGCAGTGGTTGCTCACCTCTATCAACCCACGCATAAACACGCGCCGCCCATACACCGCGTCGCGCAGCCGCCGCGCCTCGGCCGCCAGCTCGTCGAAAGCCGTCGGGTCGCTCGTCGTCAGCAGACGCCTAATCTCACTTGATGACAAATTCATACACTGAATCGCGTTCAATATCCTTATACAATGGCAATATCTTGATATGAGTCCCCCGGCTCAGGTTGATTGGCCCCAGGTAGATAGCGCTCTCCCTTGTCGGCTCGCTCATGTCGGTAGTGTAGAAAATATAGGTGTTCGGCACCTCCGTGCTGATTGCGATGTTCATTGTCTTCTCGTCCACCCTCCGCGCCTCGAACTGCGGCGTGAACGACCCCTCGCAGTAGTTGTAGCCCGCATCCCTCAGGCGCTCCTTCTGCTCCTCCACCTTGCGGCGGAACCGGGCCCAGTCCTTCCGCTCCCGCGGGCTCCACAGCGACTCGCTGATGGCCAGCATGCGCGGCAGCAGCATGTACTCCGCGTGCTGCGGCGTGTTGATATACTCCGTCCACAGGTTGCACTGCCCACCAAGGATATTCGCCTCCACATGCAGGTTCGTACCCATCGGCGCCGGGTTGAACTCGTAGGCTTTCCGCAACGTAATCAACCCTCCTATCGACGCCGGCTGCCACCGCTTGTCGGCCTGGTAGTAGTCCAGGTAGCAATACTCCGTGGGACACATAATCACCTTGCGACCCGCCCGCGCGGCCTCCATCCCGGGCTTCAGGCCCCTCCACGACATAATCACCGCGTCATCACCCAGCAGCTCGTTCCGCGCATTCACCGTCGCATCCATACCCCACGACGTCCCCTTCAGACCCATAATCTCGTCCCATCCGATAATCGTCTTGCCACGCTCCGCCAGGTGCGCCTGCACCTGCGCTATCAGCCAGCTCTGCAGCTGCTCCTCGTCGGCCAGGTGCTCCTGCCTGATGCGCTGCTGGCAGCGCGGACACTGCCGCCACGCATCCTTGAACGCCTCGTCGCCTCCGATGTGGATGTAGCGCGAGGGAAATATGTCGCACACCTCGTCCAATATCCGTTTCAGCACCTCCACCGTCGAGTCGTTGCCGGCACACACCACCGGCGAGGGCCAGCACGGGCCCGTCGCCACCTCGCTCCCCTTGCCGTCGCACGACAGCTGCGGATAGGCCGCCAGCAGCGCCGCACAGTGACCCGGCAGCTCCACCTCGGGAATCACCTCGATACCGCGTTCCTCGGCATAGCGGATAATCTCCCCCAACTCCTCGCGGCTGTAGAAACCGCCATAGGAGGTGCGCTCCCCCTCGCGCGGCGGGTCGGCCTGCCCCCACGGAGAGCTGTCGCGGTCCACCCGCCACGAACCCACCGTGTTCAGCAGCGGATAGCGCTCGCTCGGCAGCCGCCACCCGTGGTCGTCGGTCAGGTGGAAGTGGAACTTGTTCATCTTGTACCTCGCCATCACGTCCAGATACTTCTTCACAAACTTCACTGGGAAGAAATGGCGGCTCACGTCCAGATGCACCCCGCGCCACTCGAAACGCGGATAGTCGAGCACTGTGCACTCGGGCAGCGTGACAGCGCTGTACACCGTCCCCATCACATCGGGCGGGAGCATCTGCAGCAACGTCTGGAAAGCATAGAAGATGCCGTGCTCGCTGTTGGCACTCAGCGTGATGCCCGTACTCCGCACCTCCAGCAGGTAGCCCTCGTCGCCCAGCTCCGGGTTGACCGTGTCATACAACACCAGCTCCACATCGCTGTTCTGCGACGTCGCCACCAGCTTCGGCCGCATACGCGCCTGCCGCAGCGTCTTCATAATATACTTCACCGTGGCCGAGTTCTGACCCAATCCCACCACGCTCAGCTTCGGGCTCCCGTGCAGCGTGTACGTCCCCTCCTTCTGCACCTGGAACACAGGCTCGGGCACTATCGACAGCTCGCGCACCTCGGCCTTACGACCGCAGCCCGCCACCAGCAGCCCCAAACCCACCAACAACACCATCCTCGTCTTCATATATCTCTTGTTTATTTTAATTGTTTATTCTTTAAACCTTTAACTGTAACCTCTAAACTATAACCTATAACCTAATATTTTTCTAACGTCCGCCCCCCTCTTTTATTGCCCTCGACCCAAACAATTTCTCCACAAGAGTACATCTCCGCATACGAAAGATATATTCTTCTTGGGTTTCCCCTACCCGAATAACGTATCTACTCTATACTCTAAAGATAGGATAGGAATGTTCTTCTGCATTGATTAGCGCAGGATAACGTGCCTCAAGGTATTCGGGAAGTCCGTCAGGCATTTGACTACGCATAATGGCCAACATATCATTGTAATTGTAAGCATAGTTCGGCAGCACAAAATACTGCCAAATCATATCATCAAAACAAGCTGTTGAGCGGAAGTTTGCCAGCAATTTGATATAGTTCAACGTCTCGCTGTAAGGCACAAGTCCCCGGTCAGTACCAAGCACATATAGAATATTGGCAAACTTGATTATCAGAGGAGCCTCCAGCATTTTCTTTGCAACATCCGGCTCAATGAAGTCATTCTGAGCAAGCATGTCCGCCATAGCATAGTTGCTCTGGTGCAGGTTGGTGATGGCAATAAGATGCCTCACCATCTGAGTCATCCCGTCATTGTATGAATGAGCCTTATTCTCGAACCCTTTTACATACTTGACAAAGTCATCCACAAAATGATTATTGTAGTAATTCTTTCTCTCAAGATAGGCTGACTTGAAGTCTGCGTCGCCATGCTTGGTATATTCCGACAGTTTCGATTCGAAGCATAACACACTATGGCAGTCGTCACTCACCAGCATCACATCCATATTGGCAGGTGATTGGGGGTGCGATTTAAGAACGGGCATCTTGACCTCAAAATATACCTTGTCGTATGTCTTTCCATCAGAGAAACGGAACGGATGCTCCTTACTAATCCAATGGAAGAAGTTGTAGGCCAACATCGAGGACGAATGCACGGCACAGGCTTTAGGGGGAATGTCTTTCCCCGCCACCTTTGAGGGTTTCAGTTCACTCCCCTTTCCGGCATCGAACATCCGATAGAATTTCCCATTGGGCATCATAGCATCCCGCCCTCCGGGGAAAATGCCGTCCAAATAATTCGGCAAGTATCCTTTCTCCTCGGCCTTGGCCGACAACACGGGTGAATTCATCAGAGCCAACTTCCACGACGGCTCTTTCGGAGTAATGCTAATGTTCCTTTTCATATCTTATTCTGTTTATATGTTTAAAAAATCCATTTCTGGGGTCTTGCAAGCAATAGTTGCTTCAGTTTAAACAACCAATCAATATATTCATCAACATTCTGCGGGTTAAAAACAATCGAAACCTTATCGATTGGAATATTGACGACATACTTTGCTTGTTTTTCTGTTATTCCAAAGCAATCCATAAGTTTGGGTTCATCCGCTAAATGGGTAGGTGGCATCGTGTAGCGATAGCAGTTTGAGTTTGAAGAAGTCCAAGTCCCTGTAGCCATAGGCCTGACGTTTCATTGTCTTGATTTTGTTGTTGATGCCTTCGAGTTTTCCGTTGG
>JAFURZ010000015.1 GCA_017480785.1 Bacteroidales bacterium | reverse complement strand
GGTCACCCCGCTGGGCGGCGGGCGCTATGCCGCCGACCTCTCCGCGCGCCCCGACGGTACATACATCCTCGTCCTCGTCGCCGACGACCACCGCGCCTACCGCGCCACCGTCATCCTCCAACGCTGACGCCCCGCCGCCCCCTTGGGCTCTCCTCCACCCGCCACATCCTCTGGGTGTTCTTCGGTTGTTCTTCGGTAGTTTTACGCTTTTTGTAAAAGAACAGTAAAAGAACAATAAAAGAACAACCGTTGTATCCCAGGCTCTTATCTACAGTTCAACTTGAGTTCGACTTGAAATCAAGTTGAACTCAAGTCGGACTCGTGTAGAATAGTAGAAAAAAAATATTTACAGATTAAGAATTTATTCGTATCTTTGCAGTCGTTTGCAGGAGTGACGGCTGGCGGCGACAATTGGCGCTAGCCGTTGAAAGACAAACGTATAAACAGAATAAAACAGAAAATACAATAGTACAATGAAAGGTAGAACTATCATTCAAATCGTGCTGGGTCTCGTGATTGTGGCCCTCGCCGTGGTGCTGTACAACAGCATCCAGAAACCCATGCGTTTCGACAACGAGTACACGAAGCGCCGCGATGCCTGCGCCGAGAAACTGAAAGCCATCCGTACGCTGGAGGATGCCTACAAGCTGACCTACGGCACCTATTGCGGCAGCTTCGACACGCTGTTCGGCCGCCTGATGAACGAGGACAGCATGCGCGTGGTCAGCAAGGTGATTAACCACAGCGTGATTCCGGCCGACGTGGACATCAACGAGGTGCCCGAGCTCGAGGCTGTGAAGAAGGGCTACATCTCCCGCGTGGAGGTCTTCGTCAACCCCATTGCTAAGCTCCGCGAGGACGGCAAGCTGCCCATTATCGACGCCAACGGCCACAAGCGCCAGCTGACCGACGAGGAAATCCTCAACCTGCGCTATGTGCCTTATCCCAGAGGCGAGAAGAACGAATTCGAGCTGCAGAGCGGCATGCTTGACAAGAGCGGCCTGCAGGTGCCCGTGTTCGAGTGCAAGGTGCCCCTGGAGGTGCTGTTGGGCGACATGGACCACCAGCTGGTGGTGAACAAGATTGCCAGCGTGAAAGAGGTTGTGGGTCGCTATGCCGGTTGGAAGGTGGGCGACATGAACCAGGCCATCACCGACGGTAACTTTGAGTAACACCAAACCTGTTATGTACGCTTGCAAGACTCTGATAAACACCAGTAACGAGCTTGCTTCGCGCGAAAAAAGATTATCCATTTGCCTCGGGGCCGATGGATTTTCTTTTACCGAAGCGACGCTTGCCGACGAGTTGCTCACCTTCGGTGAGGCCGAGGGGCGCCATGCCGCCACGATGACCGGCGTGATGGCCGACGTGAAGGCCTTCTTCGCCGAGGCCGGCATACGCCCGCTGGGCTACCGCGCCATGGAGCTCATCGTGCTGAGCGACGAGAGCACCTGGGTCCCCGACGAGCTCTATTCGTCGCTGTCCAACCGCAACTACCTGCGGCTGGTGGGCAGCACGCCCGACATGGTGATGACCTGCCACAGCCGTGCGCTGGCTTCGACGGCGGTCTTCGCCGCCAACGAGCAGGTGGTGACCGCCTTCAAGGTGGCCCTGCCCGGCATCGCCGTGATGCACCAGCATGCCAAGATGGCCCAGCTGGCACCCCGCTGCACCGACCACCCCGTGCTGATGGCCCACTGGCGCAAGGGTAGGGTGGACGTGGCCGCTTTCCGCGACGGCCGCTACCTGTACGGCAACACGCTCTGCTTCGCCAACGAGAACGAGGCCGTCTACCACCTGGTTGAGGTGATGAAGACCTACGGCATCGAGGAGGACGGCACCGAGCTGCTGCTGTGCGGCGACGTGGACCGCGAGCGCTACGCGCTACTGCGTCCCTACTTCCCCGTGACGACCCTCTTCAACGGCACCCTCAGCCGTGACCGCTCATCCGAACTGCATAGTCTGCATGCCTACCGGCATGCTTTGATAATGATGTAGGAGCCGCCATGCGTATCATCGCCGGAACACTGCGAGGCCGCCGCCTCGACCCACCACAGAACCTGCCCGTACGCCCCACCACCGACATGGCGCGCGAGAGCCTGTTCAACATCCTCAACAACTATGTGGACTATGAGGACTGCTCGGTGATGGACCTCTTCGCCGGCACCGGGGCCGTGTCGCTCGAGTTCGTCTCGCGCGGCGCCCGCGACGTGACCGCCATCGACATCAACGCGCAGTGCACCGACTTCATCAAGCACACCGCCACCCGCTTCGGCGTGGGCAACCTGCATGTGGTGCGTGCCGACGTCTTCGACCTGCTCAAACGGGCCAACCGCCGTTTCGACATCGTCTTTGCCGACCCGCCCTACGCCCTCGAGGCCCTGGCCTCGCTGCCCGACATGGTGTTCGGTAGGGGAGTGCTCACCGACGACGGTATCTTCATCCTCGAGCACCCGCGCGAGTACAGCTTCGAGGAGCATCCGCACTTCTGGCAACACCGTGCCTATGGCAAGGTCAATTTCACTTTTTTCGCTAATAAATTAGATGAATGATATGAAAGCAGTTGTAAAAACCAACTTCAAATTCCCGAAACAGAAAAGCCTGTACGTCGGCAAGGTGCGCGACGTGTACAACATCGACGACCGCTATATGGCCATGGTGGTCAGCGACCGCATCTCGGCCTTCGATGTGGTGCTGCCCAAGGGTATCCCTTACAAGGGGCAGGTCCTGAACCAGATAGCAGCCAAGTTCCTCGACGCCACCGCCGACATCCTGCCCAACTGGAAGCTCGCCACGCCCGACCCCATGGTGACCGTGGGCCTCAAGTGCGAGGGTTTCCGCGTGGAGATGATTGTGCGCGGCTACCTGGCCGGCAGCGCCTGGCGCGAATACAAGGCCGGCGCCCGCACGCTCTGCGGCGTGCCGCTGCCCGAGGGGATGGTCGAGAACCAGAAATTCCCCACGCCCATCGTGACGCCTACCACCAAGGCCGACGAGGGGCACGACGAGAACATCAGCCGCGAGGAGATTATCCGCACCGGCCTCGTCAGCAAGGAAGACTACGACCAGCTGGAGCGCTACGCCCTGCAGCTCTTCCAGCGCGGCACCGAGATTGCCGCCGCCAAAGGTCTCATCCTGGTCGATACCAAGTACGAGTTCGGCAAACGTGACGGCAAGATATACCTCATCGACGAAATTCACACCCCCGACAGCAGCCGCTATTTCTATGCCGACGGCTACGAGGAGCGTCTGGCGAAAGGGGAGCACCAGCGGCAGCTCAGCAAGGAGTTCGTGCGCGAATGGCTCATGGCCAACGGATTCCAGGGCAAGGAAGGGCAGCAGGTGCCCGAGATGACCGACGAGATAGTGAACTCCATCTCGGACCGTTACATTGAGCTGTACGAGCACATCACCGGCGAACGCTTCCAGAAAGCCGACGACTGTGCCGACGTGGAAGCACGCATCGAGAAGAACGTCACCGACTGTCTGGCTTCGCTTTGATGGAAATCGAAAGGAAATACTTGGTCGACAGGCTTCCGGAAAACCTCGACCAATATCCTCACACCGAGATAGAGCAAGGCTACCTTTGTACGTCGCCCACCGTGCGCATCCGCAAGGCGGGCGACGTCTTTTGGCTCACAGTCAAAGAGAAAGCCGCCGTCCAGTCGACAGCCATCCACAACAGGGAAGAGGAATTCCGCCTCACCGAAGAGAATTACAACCGTTTGAAATCCAAATGCGACGGACAAATGGTGCGCAAGACCCGCTACAGAATTCCCATAGGAACTTTGACCGCCGAACTCGACATTTTCCACATGCAGCACGAAGGGCTACGCCTTGTCGAAGTGGAATTCCCGTCGACTGCCGTCGCCGACGCGTTCGTTCCGCCGGATTGGTTCGGCCCCGACGTCTCGTCCGACCGTCGTTTCACCAACAGTTTCCTTGCTTTCATCGATTCTATTTGAACGTCATTCTGACTCAAATGATGTGCGAATTGAACATAAAAAATAGGGAATAAGAATAATTCTATTTAACATAATCACGGTATCAGGCGATATATAATTATAAAAAAAATAGACCGTAGCGGACGGTCTATAAATGAGTTGCATTATTTGTTTGTGTTATTTAAGTGGAGTGACGCGTGCCGAGACACTCAGGGCGCGTGGATTGTCGACTTGCAGATAATGCACATCGTCCACTTGACGGTGATGAATGGTCAACATTTCGCCGAGACGCGACTCCAGATTGAAGTTCAGCTCCAGTGTGAACGGCTGGTGCGTATCTAAGCCTTTCTCGTGCAACACGTCGAATATCAGCTTTATGTATTCCGAATTATTCACGTGACGCGTGTGGTCAAGCATGGCAAACGACGCTGGTGTCTGCAGTGCCGGCGCGTCGGCCGACATGTCGGGCAGCTTGATTTTGTCGAGCGTCGCATGTTCGGTGGCCAGAATGTCGTGGTTCTCGTAGCCCACAATCTCGTCGGTCAATCGCACCACGCGACGGCTTGTCATGTCAATCATGGCCCAATACGAGGTGCCGGTGAGCAGCTGCTCGTCGTGGGCGCCCGTCATGCGGTAGTCGCGCATGGCTATGAGTCCGTTGTTGCCTCTCGACCAGGTATTCAGGTCGATAGCCTCGAAGGCGTTAGGCATCCGGTAGATGTTATACAGCGAACGCGTGATGACCCAGGCATGGTTGCGTTCGAGCAACTTGTAGAAGCCTATCCCTGTGGCGTTCCCGTGGTGTTCGGTCACCTCCTGGCACACGCGCACCGCCGCCCAGGTATGCAGCCGGTCGTCGATGTCGCACAGATACGACGGTATCTCAATGTGTTGCGAAAATATCATAGGACTTGGATTACATGCGTTCGGGCACCTCGATGCCAAGTATGTTCATCGTGTTTTTCAATGCGTTGGCCACCATGGCGCATAGGCTCACGCGGAATGCGCGCACCTGGGCGTCCTCCTCACGCAGGATGGGTGTATCCTGATAGAAGCTGTTGAACGCCTTGGCCAGCTCGTAGGCGTAGTTGGCCACCATGGCCGGACTGTAGGCCGTGGCAGCTGCAGCGATGGTTTCGGGCAGAGCATGTAAGGTATTGATAACCTGACGCTCCTTGTCGTTCAATTTCACTTTCCGTTCTCCATTCCCCGCACTCCATTCTCCGTTTTCGCCCGCCTTGCGCACGATGCTGCGGATACGTGCATGGGTGTATTGGATGAAGGGGCCCGTGTTGCCGTTGAAGTCGATGCTTTCGGCCGGATTGAAGAGCATGTTCTTCGTGGGGTCGACCTTGAGGATGAAGTACTTGAGTGCTCCCAATGCCAGAATATGGTGCAGGTGACGCTGCTCCTCCTCCGAGAGCTCGTCATTCTTGCCGTGCTCGCGGCTCATCTCGGCGGCGGTCTGTTCCATCTCGGTAATCAGGTCGTCGGCATCGACCACCGTACCTTCGCGCGACTTCATCTTGCCGTTGGGCAGCTCCACCATACCATAGCTGAGGTGGTAGACTTTCTCGGCCCACGAAAATCCTAGTTTACCGAGGATTAACTTGAGTACCTTAAAGTGATAGTCCTGCTCATTGCCGACCACATAGATGAGATGCCCGGCACCGAATTCGTTGTGGCGCAGCAGTGCCGTGCCGAGGTCTTGCGTCATGTAGACGCTCGTGCCGTCGCGTCGCAGCAGCAGCTTCTGGTCCAACCCGTCGCCCGTCAGGTCGCACCACACCGAACCGTCGTCTTTGCGGAATAGCACACCCATATCCAATCCTTTCTGCACCAGCTCCTTGCCGAGCAGGTAGGTCTGGCTTTCATAGTACACCTTGTCGAAGCATACCCCCAGCCGGCGGTAGGTCTCGTCGAAACCGGCATACACCCAGCCATTCATCTTCTCCCACAGCGAACGCACTTCCGGGTCGCCCTCTTCCCACTTTTTCAGCATCTGCTGCGCCTCGACCATCAGGGGGGCGTCCTTCTTGGCCTGCTCCTCCTCTACCCCACTCTCCATCAGCTGCTTGACCTCTTCCTTATAGTGCTTGTCGAACTCCACGTAGTACTTTCCTACCAAGTGGTCGCCCTTCATGCCCGACGATTCGGGCGTCTCCCCATTGCCGTAGCGCAGCCATGCCAGCATGCTTTTGCAGATGTGGATGCCGCGGTCGTTCACCAGGTTCACCTTCTTGACATTGGCCCCGGCGGCGGCCAGCAACTGGCTCACCGACCACCCGAGGAGGTTGTTTCTGATGTGACCTAAATGTAACGGTTTGTTTGTATTAGGCGACGAGTATTCAACCACCACTGGAGCCGCATTGGAGTCGACTTGCTGCAAGCCAAAGGAGGTATCGGCACCCTTCTTGGCCACAAACTGCAGCCAGTAGGAGTCGCTCACCTCAAAGTTCAGGAAGCCTTTGATGACATTATATCCACTGACGAGCGTCAGGTTGTCCTTCACATAGGAGCCAATCTCCTGTGCTACAGCCTCCGGCGCCTTGCGGGCCTGCTTCACATAGGGGAACACCACCAAGGTGTAGTCGCCCTTGAATTCCTTGCGGGTGTCCTGCAGAACAATCGTTTTTTCGTCGGCCTCGATGTCGTAAAGAGACCTCAAAGCCTGGCTAATTGTCTGTGTAAGTGTTGCTACTATATTCATGTCTGTTGTTTTTCTAAATGCAAAAATACATAAAAATCCGGACATATAAACACATGCATGCCAAAAATCTCCCGACCCACATCACCCTGCCCTCTGTTTCATTCGTTTAAGTGCAGTTCTTTTGGAGTTCTTTACAAATTCGTAAAGAACTCCTGAAGAACTGCTATAAAACGCCTGTTGATATAAGCGGATTAAGCATGGGACAATACATGCCCGAAAGCGTTGAAATACTACAAACACAGCCATTGTCTTTCCAGAACACCTTCCATCCACTTGGCACCATCCATTTAACCGTCTATAAATAAAGTGAATGAAAAATATTTTTTGTTCTTTGGCAATTTAGTTGTATATTTGCATTTTAAAATAACTACCATGAAACAATATATCGAACAAAACAAGGACCGCTTCCTCGAGGAGCTTTTCTCTCTTATCCGTATCCCCAGTATCAGCAGCGAGCAGGAGCACAAGCCCGACATGGTGCGCTGCGCCGAACGCTGGAAAGAACTGCTGCTTGAGGCTGGAGCCGACAAGGCTGAGGTGATGCCCACCGAGGGCAACCCCGTCGTCTACGGCGAGAAGACCATCGACCCCACGAAGCCCACCGTGCTGGTGTATGGCCACTACGACGTGATGCCCGTGGCACCGCTCGAGCTCTGGCGCACACAGCCTTTCGAGCCCGTGGTGAAGGATGGCTACATCTGGGCACGTGGTGCCGACGACGACAAGGGTCAGAGTTTCATGCATGCCAAGGCGTTCGAGTACATGGTCCGCACGGGCAACCTGCCCTGCAACGTGAAGTTCATGCTCGAGGGCGAAGAGGAGATCGGCAGCGGCAGCCTCTACGGTTTCTGCGAGAAGAACAAGGAACTGCTCAAGGCCGACATCATCCTCGTCTCCGACACCTCGATGATCGCCCCCGACGTGCCCAGCATCACCAGCGGCCTGCGCGGCCTGTGCTACTGGGAGGTGGAGGTGACCGGCGCCAACCACGACCTGCACAGCGGCATCTTCGGCGGCGCTGTGGCCAATCCCATCAATGTGCTCTGCAAGATGATTGCCGACCTGCACGACGAGGACGGCCACATCACTATCCCCGGTTTCTACGACGACGTGCTCGTTCTCAGCGACGAGGAGCGCGCCCTCATGGCCCAGGCCCCCTTCGACGAGGAAGCGTACAAGCGCGAGCTCGGTGTCCGCGCCCTCAAGGGCGAGAAGGGCTACACCACCAAGGAGCGCACGGGCATACGTCCCTGCCTCGATGTCTGCGGCATCTGGGGCGGCCACACCGGCGAGGGCACCAAGACCGTCCTCCCCAGCAAGGCCTATGCCAAAATCAGCACCCGTCTGGTGGCCAACCAGGACTTCGAGAAAATCAGCCGCCTGTTCCAGGAATACTTCGAGAGCGTGGCTCCCGACTATGTCACCGTCAAGGTCACGCCCTGCCACGGCGGTGCCGCCTATGTGGCCCCGTTGGAGCTGAAGGCCTACAAGGCTGCAGAGAAAGCCATGACCGATACCTTCGGTCGTCGCCCCATCCCCACCCGCAGCGGCGGATCGATCCCCATCGTGGCCGGCTTCGAGAAGATCCTCGGCCTGAAGAGCATCCTCATGGGCTTCGGCCTCGCCAGCGACGACATCCACGCCCCCAACGAGAACTACCCCCTCCAGCAGTTCTTCAAAGGCATCGAGACCATCCCGCTGTTCTACAAGTATTTCGCCGAGTAATACTTTAGCAATCAATACGAACCGACACTCTTACCTATACGCAAGAGTGTCGGTTCACAATTTTGTGGTCCACAACATTGTGTACTTTTCAATAGCAGTGCCTATGTTTTAGAAAAAAACACTTCACCCTTAACTATGTTTTAGAAAGATTTTTTAATAAAGTTGCCTATGTTTTAGAAAATATTTTTATCTTTGCAATGAGAAACACAACGATACACAATGTATAGTAGGCTATTAATTAACCAATTACATAATTGGAAGAATAAGAAAACGCACAAGCCATTGGTGATTCGTGGAGCGCGACAGGTGGGGAAAAGCACATTAGTGCGCGAATTTGGAAAAGAGTTCGATGTTTTTATCGAGGTCAATCTGGAGGTATCTGCCGATGCCGAAATCTTCCGTCGCACCGATGATGTGGAAGAGATATGGCGCTACCTGTGCCTGAGAAACCATGCCATGTCCAATCCCGACAAGTGTATGCTGCTGTTCATAGACGAAATACAGGAAGAACCTCTGGCAGTAGGACACTTAAGATATTTCTATGAGAAGATGCCGTGGCTGTATGTCATCACGGCCGGCAGCCGATTGCATAGCCTTATGAAGAAAAGAGTGTCATTCCCTGTTTCACGAGTCGAATACCTCAACCTCCGACCGTTCACTTTCTGCGAGTACCTTGCGGCCATGGAGGGTGATACTTGGGCCAATGCCGTCAACAGCCTACAGGTGACGCCGTTGATGCACGAAGCATTAATGAGACACTTTAACCGCTATGCGCTTGTCGGGGGTATGCCCGAAGCCGTCGCCACCTATGCCGATACCCGCGACATCGTAAGCCTGTCGCCCATCTTCAACTCCCTCTTGAAAGGCTACAACGAAGACGTTGAGCGATATGCAAAGAACGAGGAGCAGGTGCGCATCATCCGCCATATTCTTGAAACGGCATGGTTCTCTGCGGGCGAGACCGTCACCTTCTCTGGCTTCGGGGGGAGCAGTTACACAAGTACTCAAATACACGATGCAATGAACTGCCTCGAAAAAGCCTATCTTCTCTCGCTCGACTACCCTGTCACCACCTCGTCTGTTCCAGCACTTCCTGCCAAAAGACGTTCGCCCAAGTTGATAACCGTAGACCTTGGCATCACAAACTTCGCGGCAGGAATACAGACTGAATACATGCAAAGCAAAGACCTGCTCGACACCTGGCGTGGTCGTGCGGCAGAGCAAATCGTGGCACAAGAGTTGCGTGTATTGCTTGACAACCACTACCGCGAAGGCCAATATTTCTGGCTACGGGACAAGAAAGGTACAACGGCAGAAGTCGACTACGTGTGGCAGCAAGGAACGCATCTTGTTCCCATAGAAGTCAAGGCTGGCACCAACTCGCACTTTCGTTCGCTGCACAGCTTTGTCAACCATTGCGAAAGTCATGTCACCGCCATCAGGGTGTGGAGCGGAGAGTTCGGCGTGCAAGACATCGATACTCCAGCACCATACAGCAAAGCCTATCGCCTTATCAACGTGCCGTTCTATTATGTCGGCCAACTCGACAAGATTCTGAACAACAATATGGCATAATACCGATATAACAATATGACAATGCACCCCATATACCTGCTCCTCCTTGCCGCCATCGCGGCGGTGTGCCTGTGGTTCGGCCGTGGACCGAGAGACAAGGATGATGAGGAGTAGTTTATCTACTACCGACATTGCGAATGTGCCAATATTAAATGCTCATCGCGGTGTAACGTCGGACTTGCCGACATTTAGTACTTGGATCAAACCGCTCACCGGGTTGAGAATCCATTGGCTAACTTTGAAACGGCCCAGGTAAGTTAGGAGTGTTGTAAGTAGCACGGAATATACGGCAATGGCAAGTGTGTCAGTTGGAAGCAAGCCATTGGCCATAAATGGCCTGATGAACGTTATAGCAAAAGAATGGGCTACATAGACAAACATCGTTCGTCTTCCCCAAAGGGCAACGATTTCATTGCCAGACACCAAACGCATCACAGCTACACTCAGCACCGTTCCCGACACAAGGAACAGTGCACGTGCAAAGCACAAGAAAGCTGCATGATTATTCCTATACGGGATGCTGGCATGCAACACGTCGGTGGTCAAGTTCGTATGGCTGAAGAAAATGCAAACCATGGCAAAAGCAGACAGCAGCGTGCCGACAGCAACCCAAAGTGGAATCTTTCGCAAGCGGGCACGAAGGTCAAAATCGTTGGAATAATAGCCGAGGAGAAAGAACGGCAGAAAAGCCATTGTACGCTGGAAGCTCAGATGTGTGGACAAGGGGGCAAAGCCTGCCAGCAAACTGATTGCGATGGACATCGGCAAGAGAATGTCTTTACGCCTCATTATCCGTTCGGGAACCACGTATACCATAATGCGCCAGAAGGCAAGCGAAAGCAGATACCACATAGTCCATGTAGGGTGAAGATAGGATGTGAACGACATCGCACCCCAATGCCCGCCAATGTATTTAATTGTATGGAAAACAAGGAAAGTCTCCAATATACGGGCTATCGCGCGACGGTACTTGGTACGGTCTCGCAATACTGAAAAACGGCCCGAAATAAAGATAAACAATGGCATGTGGAACAAGTAGACAAAGTTGACAAGGATAGTGTTTGCCGACTCAACGCGGAAAGGTCCAGGGAAATGGCCCAGCACCACAAGGAAGATGAGCAGGAATTTCAGCGTATCCCAATACGTATCGCGTTTTATACAATATTGTGAATCCGTGAATTTCTGATATTCGGAATCATGTATGGCTTCTTTCTTGGAAAATGACATAACGGTCTTTCCAAAACACTGAATTACATTTTTCATTTTTTGTTGATTTTATGTGATAAAAAAAAACCGCGAACTTTTTGTTCAAGCTCGAGGTCCTAGGAATCACCTGCAACATCAACAAGAAAGCTCACGGTTTTCCGCGAGCGTTTCTCCTTTCTTGGGATGTTGCAATCGAAATTTCCTAGGTTCCGAGCCATGCAAAAGAAAAGCGAACGCGCTTCAATATGTCTTAATGTCTATACTACTCTGTCGTTTTTATCTCATATATGTTGTTATTTGTTTTACGGTGCAAAAATACACATTATTTTTCAAGTGGCCAAATTTTATTTTTTTATGGTCAATAGAAGACTTATACGGAATCACAATGGTACATGCTTTTTATCTGGGAGCGACATAGTATTTGATTAGAGTTTGAGTAAAGGGGGAGTAAAATCTATAAACGGTCTTAGTGTGTTTATAATAATTGGATTCAAAAAAGGGACAGGGCACAATATTTCATGAGGATTGGCGTTATAAAGATGCCCATTTAGTATAAAATGGGCAAAGAATATCAGAATAATCAGAATGATCGGAGGATTCAGAATAATCAGAATAATCAGAATAATCAGAATAATCGGAGTAATCGGAATAATCAGAGTACTCAGAATATTCTGAAAAAAAAGAGACCATCAGGGAAAAACAAAACACAACAATATGTACGAGATTATCAGCAAGCGGCTGCTCAACAGCCACGAGATTTACCAGATGGAGGTCCATGCGCCGTGGATATCGCTCAGCGGCAAGCCGGGCCAGTTCGTCATCGTCATCCCCCACCCTAACGGCGAGCGCATACCGCTCACCATCAGCGACATCGTCTACCAGCGGCAGTCGATTGTGCTGGTGTTCCAGGTGGTGGGCGAGACCACGCGGCAGCTGGCAGCGATGGAGGTGGGCGACGACCTCTACACCATCGTGGGACCCTTGGGCAAGCCCAGCGAATTGCTGAATATTCAATCTCAATCAGAACTAAAAGAACGAAAAGAAAATTCTGATGGTTCTGATAGTTCTGATTGCATAAAAATTAAACGCTTGCTATTCGTGGCTGGCGGCGTGGGCATCGCGCCGGTGTTCCCGCAGGTGAAGTGGGCTTTCCGCAACGGCATACCGACCGACGTGGTCATCGGAGCCCGCTCGAAGGACCTCCTCTTCTACGAGGACGAGCTGCGGGCCGTTTGCAACAACCTGCATATCATGACCGACGACGGCACCTACGGCGAGCAAGGCCTCGTCACCGCCAAGGTGGACGAGCTCTGCTCCAAGGGCGTAGAGTACAGCCACTGCGTGGCCATCGGGCCCCTGCCGATGATGAAGTTCGTCTCGCTGACCACCAAGAAATACAACCTGCCGACCATCGTGAGCCTCAACTGCATGATGGTGGACGGCACGGGCATGTGCGGCGCCTGCCGAGTAAGGGTCGGCGACGAGGTGAAGTTCTGCTGCGTCGACGGACCTGAGTTCGACGGCCACCTGGTGGACTTCGACGAGGCCGCCCGCAAGCTGAAGACCCCGGACGCGCGGCGCTACCGCATTGCCACCGCCGAGAGCGGGCACACGTGCAATCTGGCACCTGCCGTGGATGCGCAAATCAAATCTCAATCAGAACTAAAAGTACAAAAAGAAAATTCTGATGGTTCTGATTGCAACAAAAAAAGACAGAAACCAAGAGAGCAAGAGCCTTCTGTAAGAGCCCATAACTTCGACGAGGTCTCCTTCGGCCTCACCGAGCACCAGGCCATCGTCGAGGCGGGCCGCTGCCTGCAGTGCAAGAAGCCGCGCTGCGTCGAGGCCTGTCCCGTGGGTATCAACATCCCGCGCTTCATCCAGAATATCAAGGAAGAGAACTTCAACCAGGCCTATATCACCATCAGCCACGACTCGGCGCTGCCAGCCGTCTGCGGCCGCGTCTGCCCGCAGGAGACGCAGTGCGAGGGCAGCTGCGTGATGGGCGTCAAGAACGAGCCCATAGCCATCGGCGCCCTGGAGCGCTTCGTGGCCGACAACCACCGCGCCCAGTCGAAGCCGCAGAGCCAGTGCTACCCCGCCGGCCGCAAGGTGGCGGTGGTGGGCAGCGGCCCCAGCGGCCTCACCTGCGCCGGAGACCTAGCCAAACACGGCTTCCAAGTCACCGTCTTCGAGGCCCTGCACCATGCCGGCGGCGTGCTCGTCTACGGCATCCCCGAATTCCGCCTGCCCAAGCAGCGCGTAGTGGAGCCCGAAATCGAGAACCTGCGCCGTCTGGGCGTCGAGATACGCACCAACGTCATCATCGGCAAGAGCATCACCATCGACCAGCTCTTCAGCGAGATGGAATACGACGCCGTCTATATCGCCAGCGGCGCCGGCCTGCCCAAGTTCATGGGCGTCAAGGGCGAGACCCTCATCGGCGTCATCAGTGCCAACGAGCTGCTGACGCGCACCAACCTCATGCACGGCTACGACGAGCAGTACGACACTCCCATCTACCTCGGTAAGAAGGTCATCGTCGTCGGTGGCGGCAACGTGGCCATGGACGCCGCCCGCACGGCCCTGCGACTGGGCAGCGAGGTGACGGTGGTCTACCGCCGTGGCGAGATGGACATGCCCGCCCGCCGCGAAGAGGTGCACCACGCCATGGAGGAGGGCGTGCAGTTCATGTTCCAGACCGCGCCGGTCGAGATCCTCGGCAACGAGGACGGCACCGCCCGCGCCCTGCGCTGCGTGAAGATGGAGATGGGCGCCCCCGACGAGAAGGGCCGCCGCAGCTTCAAGGCCATCGAAGGCAGCGAGGTGGACGTGGAAGCCGACACCATCGTCGCCGCCCTCGGCACCAGTCCCAACCCCCTCATCCGCACCACCACGCCGGGCCTGGAGTGCGAGCCCTGGGGCGGCATCAAAGCCGACGAGAACGGCCAGACCAGCCGCAAACTCATCTTCGCCGGCGGCGACGCCGTCAGCGGCGCCGCCACGGTCATCCTCGCCATGGGTGCCGGCCGCAAGGCCGCAAAGGCCATCATGGAGGCACTGGGAAACCCTGCTTAAAATCAACTGATTAACCGCTGTTCTTTTACTTTTCTAAAAGAACAGTAAAAGAACACTAATAGAACAACTGTAAAAGAGGAAGACAGAAGATGGAGAAATTCTCTCTGCAAACGGCGCCGCAGTATGAGCAACACTACAACGAGGACGGCTTCTGGAAGAAGGTGCGCCGCATCGCCGCCCAGGTGGGTGCCAAGGTGCTCTACCCTGCCCTGCAGCTCTACTTCGTGCTCCAATCGAAGGAGGTCCCCGTCAAGACCAAGACCCTCATCCTCGGCGCCCTGGGCTACCTCATCCTGCCTGCCGACCTTATCCCCGACTTTATTCCCGCCCTCGGTTTCACCGACGACCTCACGGCCTTGATGGTTGCCCTGAGGGCAGTCAACACACACCTCACCCCCGACATCAACCGTCAGGCCAAGGAACAGACCGACAAACTGATTAAACCATGATTACTTCGCGCAAGGAATACCGTCGCTATGTGGCGGCCGACATCGCCGCCTACGGGCTGCAGCGGGTGAGCCTCTACAACTGGCTGCGCATCGACCAGCTGCGCTTCCAGCTGAGGCTGCGCCGGCTGGAATACCTGACCAACTGCCGCCGCTGGCGCCTCCTGTCGCGTGCCGTGCTCGAGGTGATGAACCACGGTCTGGCGGTGAGGCTCGGCGTCACTGTCCCCAAGAACGTCTTCGGTCCCGGCCTCTGCCTGGTGCACCGTGGCACGGTGGTGGTGAGCCCATTGGCCAAGGTGGGTGCCAACTGCCGCATCCATCCCTCCACCTCTATCGGCGACTACAACGGCGCCCCCACCCTAGGCGACAATGTCTACATCGGTCCGGGAGCCAAACTCTTCGGACCCATCACCATCGGCAACAACGTGGCCATTGGTGCCAACGCCGTGGTGAACAGTTCGGTTGGCGACAATTGCACCATCGGCGGCATCCCCGCCCGTGTGTTGTCCGACAAAGGGGCCCTGGAACAAGGCGTATTTCCACAGCATAACGATTGACCATGGCCGACGCACTCCTCACCGTAGAAAACCTCACCAAGAGTTTTGGCGACAAGCTCCTCTTTGAAAACATATCTTTCGGCATCAACGCCGGACAGAAGTCGGCCCTCATCGCCCGCAACGGCTACGGCAAGTCCACCTTGCTCAATATCCTGATGACCGCCTACGGCGAGCGCGGCTACAACACCCTGCAGGACAGCGGCAAGATAACCTTCCGCGGCGACCTGAAGCTGGCCTATCTGCCGCAAGGCGGCCTCACCCCCAACCCCTCTCCGATTGGAGAGGGGAGTAGCATGCATGGGGTATCCACTCCCCTCTCCAATCGGAGAGGGGCGGGGGTGTGGCTGGTCAGAGACCTAGTCTACAGCGTCCAGCGCCCCGAGACCGAGGACGAGTGGACCTTCGAGCAGCGCATGGAGGAGATACTCTCGCGAATGAAGGTGGACCACCTGCTCGACCGGCCGATGGATACCCTCAGCGGCGGCGAGCAGAAGAAGGTGGCCCTCTGCCGTCTGCTCATCGACGACTGCAATCTGCTCATTCTCGACGAGCCCACCAACCACCTCGACATCGACATGATTGAGTGGCTCGAGGACTTCCTCTCGCGCCAGCGGCTGGCCATCCTCATGGTCACCCACGACCGCTACTTCCTCGACAACGTCTGCGACAATATCTACGAGCTCGACAACGCCCGCCTCTATCATTACCGCGGTCACTACGACTATTACCTCGAGAAGAAGGCCGAGCGCGAAGCCAACGAGCGCGCCGAGGTGGAGAAGGCCCGCAGCCTCTACCGCACCGAGCTGGAGTGGATGCGCCGCATGCCACAGGCCCGCGGCACCAAGGCACAGGCCCGCATCGACGCCTTCTACGAACTCGAAGCCAAGGCCCATACCCGCTTCGACGACAGTCGCCCCCAACTCACCGTCAAGACCGAGCGCATCGGCGGAAAAATCCTCGAACTCTACAACATCAGCCTCACCCCCAGCCCCTCTCCGATTGGAGAGGGGGGTAGTATGCAAGGGGTATCCACTCCCCTCTCCAATCGGAGAGGGGCTGGGGGTGAGGCTTTAATCGACGACTTCTCCTACGTCTTCAAGCGCGGCGAGAAGATAGGCATCGTGGGACCCAACGGTGTGGGCAAGAGTACCTTCCTCAACATCATCACCGAGCGGCTGAAGCCCACCTCGGGCCGAGTGATAGTGGGCCAGACCATCCAGTTCGGCTACTACACCCAGGCCGGCATGTCGGCACCCGCCGACCGCCGCGTCATCGACCTGGTGAAAGACATCGCCGAGGAGATAGAACTCGACAACGGCAAAAGCATGTCGGCCCACCAGTTCCTCACCTACTTCGGCTTCGACGGCACCACACAGTACAACTACTTCGGCAACCTCAGCGGCGGCGAGAAGCGCCGGCTCTACCTGCTGCAGGTGCTGATGGCCAACCCCAATTTCCTCATCCTCGACGAGCCCACCAACGACCTCGACATCTACACCTTGCAGATACTCGAGCAGTTCCTCCAGACCTACAAGGGGTGCCTCGTCATCGTCTCCCACGACCGCTCCTTCATGGACCACATCGTCGACCACATCTTTGTCTTCGAGGGCAAGGGTAAGATAAAGGACTACCACAGCAACTACACGGCCTACCGTATGCAGAAAGCGCAGCAACAGCGCGAGACCACCCTGCAGCAGCGTACAGAGAAGCCCAAGTATGAGCGCAGTAAGAGCGAGAAGCGCAAGCCCACCTACAAGGAGCAGAAGGAATACGAAGCGCTCACCGCCGAGATTGAAGCCCTCACGGCAGAGAAAGCCACCCTGGAACAAAAGCTCTCCGAAGGCACCATGACCGACCCCGCCGAAATCACCCGTGTCAGCTCCCGCATCGGCGAACTGATGGCTCTCTTGGACGAGAAAGAGCTTCGATGGCTGGAGCTCGACGAACTCATGTAGCTATTATTTCACCCGGCCGCCCTTGTAGAAATGGTTGGTCCAGTAAGTATTGTCCAGCCGGCTCACGCTGACGCCGTTGCTGGTCGACGCATGGGCGAAAAGGTTGTCTTTAAGGTAGATGCCCACATGCGACACCTTCCCTTTGCTGTTGGTGAAGAACAACAGGTCGCCCTCGCGCAGGTCGCCTTTGCCAATCAGCGTCACGTCGCGCAGCATGTCGTTGGCTGTGCGGTGCAGGGTGATGCCGTACACATGGCTGTAGACGGTGCCCACGAAGGCCGAGCAGTCAATGCCGTTACGGTCGGTGCCGCCATAGAGGTAGGGCACTCCGAGCCACGAATTCACCGTCTCGTACAGCACCGCGTTGTCGCCGTCCTCGCAACGCAGACCCAGCGCGTTGTTGCACTCGCTCCCGTCGGCCTTGCGCCGCGGCTCGGCCTGCACGGGGGTGGCTATCACCGGTACCTCGTCGACGCGCTCGTCGGCATAGAGTTGCCCGATGATGAAGTCCTCGTCCTCCAGGTCCCGGGCCATGAAGTTGCGCAGCATCTCGCAGCCCGTGAGGGTGAAGAGTGCGGCGGAGAGGAGCAATATGTGAGGAAGGCGTTTCATTTGATGACGTAGATATCCTCGTTCGAGCGTTTCATGTAATAGTTCTCGCGGCCGTAGTGTTCGATGGCGTCCAGGTTGTCGCGCAGGGAGGCGTTGTGCACGCTGTCGGCGGCGATGGCTTTCTTCAGCGCCTGCTCCTCGGCATGCAGCGCCTGCACCTCGTTCTTCACCCGGTGGGTAACCATCAGGTTGTACTCGTCGAGGAAGAATATCAGCACCACGAACAGTAGCGTGGCGATTACATACTTGTTGGTGATAATCTTCAGTACCTTTTTCATTCAGCAGTCAACTTTAAACCTTAAACCTTCAACCTCTGCCCCACACGGATATTGTCGCCTTTCAGCCCGTTGCGCTTCTTCAGGGTGGCCACACTGATGCCGTGCCGGCGGGCGATGCTCGACAGGGTGTCGCCTTTCTTCACCGTGTAGTAGTGGCCGCTGCCGCCCTTGGCGCCGCTCTTGCTGCCCGAGGGGCTCACCTTCAGCGGCCGCCGCAGCAGGCTGTCGGCCGTCCAGGCATAGATGCTGTCCTGCATCCGCAGGAACGGCTCCACCTTGGCGGTGGGCAGCGTGAGGGCCAGCCGTCCCGACGAGGCGGGCACCAGTCCCACACGGTACTGCGGGTTCAGGGCCCGCAGGGCCTCCATCTCCAGCCCGGTGGCGCGCGCCACATAGTCCAGCAGCACATCGCGGTGCACCATCACCGTGTCGGTCCTCACCGGCATCTCCAGCCGCTGGGGACGCAGCCCGTGGGCCTCGTAGTAGTTCATCACGTATATCACCGCTATCAGCGACGGGATATACCCGCGGGTCTCGCGGGGCAGGTTGTAGTATATCTCCCAGAAGTCGCGCTTGCCGCCGCTGCGGGCAATGGCCTTGTTGATGTTGCCCGGGCCGCAGTTGTAGGCCGCAATGGCCAGCGTCCAGTCGCCGAAGACGCGGTGCAGGTCGCTCAGGTAGCGCGCCGCGGCATAGGACGACTTGACGGGGTCGCGCCGCTCGTCGAGCACCGAGTTCACCTCCAGGTCATACACCTTGCCGGTGTTGTACATGAACTGCCACAGGCCTGCGGCACCCACGCGCGACGTGGCCTCGGCGTTCAGCGCGCTCTCCACGATGGCCAGGTACTTCACCTCGTCGGGCACCCAGTAGCGGTCCAGGGCCTCCTCGAACAACGGGAAATAGCGTTCCTTCTGCATCAGCGTCAGGTCCAGCCGGTGCGACATGATGCGCAGGTATAGCCGTATGTGTGCCCGCACTTCGCTGTTCAAGGCCATGGGCACCACCGTGTGCAGCGCACGCATCCGCGCCTCGAGCACCGAATCGGGCAGCGCGTCGAAGGCCTCCACCGAGAAGGAGCTGCTGCTCCGCAGGTTGCAATGCGCGAAACGACGCATATAGTAGCTATTCAGCAGGCTGTCGTACGACTCGCTGTAGCGACGCGTCATCAGCTCTGCATCGCTCTCCTGCCCTGTGGCCGGGAGGACATACAGCATCGCGCACAGCAGCACGACCAGCCCGATAAACTTTCTTTTCATGTCCTCTGTAACGCATAACTTCAATTATTATTATGTCTCTCGAAAAAAAAGATGCACCCTCCCCTCCCCGTCCCGTTCCAACCCCTTATCTCCCAGGGTTTCCTCCGCCATTTTTACGGTAGTATTACGCTAGTATTACGGTAGTATTACGGTTTAAAAGCGTAATACTACCGTAATACTAGCGTAATACTACCGTAAAAATGGCGGAGGATGTAGGGGGCCGGAGAGGGCCTTTGGGGGTGGTGTGTTGATAAAATATTAGAAAATATTGTACGGAATTCATTTTTATTTACTATCTTTGCACTCGGAAAATAATAACTAAAACAATACATCAACATGAGCAAAAGAAAATACACGTTGGTAATCAACCCGGGTGCCACGTCGACGAAAGCAGCCATTTATGATGGTGAAAACGAAGTGTTTACCGAGAACTTGTCGCACCCCATCGAGGAGATACAGAAATATGCCGAGGTGGCGGACCAGTTCGAGTACCGCAAGGGTGCCATCCTCGACATGGTGAAACGTCACGGCATCGGCACCGACGAGATTGCCGTCGTCATGGGTCGCGGCGGCCTCACCCGCCCCTGCGAGAGCGGCTGCTACCGTGTGAACGAGCTGATGAAGGAAGAGTGCCACGCCGGCATCCAGGGCAAGCATGCCTGCAACCTGGGCGCCCTCATCAGCGACTCTATCGCCACCGAAATCGGCCTGGAGTGCGCCTACATCGCCGACCCCGGCATTGTGGACGAGCGTCCTGAGTTTGCCCGCATCAGCGGCCACCCCGTGTTCGACCTCGACCCCAGCAAGGAAGGCCCCATCTGGCACTGCCTGAACCAGAAGATGACCGCGAAGCTGTATGCCCGCGAGGTGGGCAAGCGCTACGAGGAGCTGAACCTCATCATCGCCCACATGGGTGGCGGTGTGAGCGTGGGCATCCACGAGCACGGCCGCGTCACCGAGGTGAACCGCGCCCTGTGCGGCCTCGGCGCCTTCTCCCCCACCCGCTGCGGCAGCATCAATGCCTCGAAGCTCATCGAGGTGGCCACGAGCGGCAAATACAGCGAGGCTCAGCTGAAGAAGATGGTTACCGCCGAAGGCGGCTTTGTGGCCTATCTGGGCACGAACGACGCCTACGAGGTGGAGAAGCGTGCACTGGCCGGCGACGCGAAGTGCCAGCTGCTGGTCGACGCCTTCACCTATCAGGTGTCGATGGAAATCAGCCGTCTGGCCGCCGTCACCTGCGGCAAGGTGGACGCCATCATCCTCACCGGCGGCATCGCCTACAGCAAGCCCTGGATGGCTATGATTGAGCAGCGCGTGGGCTGGATTGCTCCCGTGAAGATTTACAAGGGTGAGAACGAGATGCTGGCCCTCGCCATCTGTGGCAAGGAGGTGCTGGACGGCGTGCAGGTGAAGGAGTATAAGTAGTAGAGTAGAAAAGTAATAAAGGAGTAAAGTAATAAAGGAGAAATGAAGAAGATAGTTTTCATGCTGGCGGCCTGCCTCCTTGTGACGGCGGCGGGTGCGCAGCAACAGCAGGTGAAGATTAAGAAGGGGAAGGTGACGATGTCGGAGGAGTATTACAACTCGATGAAGGCCAGTATTGCCGAGCTGGATGCCGCGAAGGCCCGCATTGCGGAGCTGGAGAAGAAACTGGCGCGCCCGACGATGAAGACCTTCACAGACTCGGCTTCCTATGCCATCGGACGCGACATGTACACGAACTGGACCCAGCGCCAGCTGGGCATCGACGCGAAGATGGCGGCCCAGGCCATGCTGGACGACGCCAACGGCTACAGCCAGCTCTCCGACGCCCAGGCCAACCCCCTGCTGCAACGCTTCCAGATGGAGTTTGAACGCAAGCAGCGCGCCGGCATCCAGGAGAATATCGACGCTGGGGCCAAGTACCTGCAGCAGATTAGCAACAACAAGTCGGTCTACACGACTCCGAGCGGCTTGAAGTACCGCAAGCTGAAGGACGGCAACGGCAAGAAGCCCAAGATGACCGACCGCGTGAAGGTGCACTACACGGGCACGCTGATTGACGGCACGAAGTTCGACAGCAGTGTGGACCGTGGCGAGCCCATCACCTTCCCGCTGAACCAGGTGATTCCCGGCTGGACCGAGGGCCTGCAGCTGATGGATGAAGGGTCGAAGTATATGCTCTATATCCCCTACAACCTGGGCTACGGCGAGCAGGCGATGGGGAGCATACCGCCGGGCTCGACGCTTGTCTTCGAGGTGGAACTGCTGGAAATCAATCCGAAATAATGAGCAACACTTACGGCAATAAGTTCAGAGTAACCACCTACGGCGAGTCCCACGGACCCGCCGTAGGTGCTGTTATCGACGGCTGCCCTGCGGGGGTGGCGCTGGATATGGACGCCATCCGCCGACAGCTGGAGCGGCGGCGCTACGGTGCTCCGCGGCAGGAGGGCGACGAGGTGGAGTGGCTTTCGGGTCTGAAGGACGGAGTCACGCTGGGTACGCCGTTGGCTTTCCTGGTACGCAACGAGGACGCCCGTCCCGACGACTATGCCCGGCTGGAGCACTTCTTCCGGCCGGGACATGCCGACTATACATATTATATAAAGTATGGCTATCGTGACCATCGGGGCGGCGGCCGTTCCTCGGCTCGGGAGACGGTGTGCCGCGTGGTGGCGGGAGCGGTGGCGCAGCAGTTGATGTCCGAGGTGACCATCAGCACGCAATACAGCTCTGCGGGCGAGCTGCCGGCCGACGACACGGTGGGCGGCACGGTGTCTTGTCTCATCGAGGGAGTGCCGGCAGGTCTCGGCGAACCCCTTTTCGGCAAGCTCAACGCACAACTGGCCGCGGCGATGATGAGCATCCCCTCGGCGATAGGCTTCGAGATGGGTGCCGGCTTCGGGGCCGCCACGATGAAGGGGAGCGAGTATATCGACAGGTGGAGTGGAGGAGTGGGAACGGAGAACGTTACCTTGACGAACCACTGTGGCGGAATACAGGGTGGCATCAGCAACGGCATGCCTGTGGAGTTCCGTGTGGCTTTCCATCCGGTGGTTTCCCTTCCGCAGCCGGTAGAGTGCCTGCATAAGGACGGGCACCTTGAGACGTTGACGGTGGGCGGACGGCACGACCGCTACCATATCGCCCGTGCGGCGGTGGTGGTCGAGGCGATGGCGGCGCTGTGTTTGATTAATCAATTATAGCTAGAAATGAAGAGAAGTATATTGTTTATCGGCCTTGCATTTGTTGTTTTGTTTGCGGGCTGCAAGCGCGACACCTTCACCATCAGCGGTACCCTCGACGGTGGCGCGGGCAAGACCCTGTGGCTCGAAGAGATTGCCCCCGACGGGCCGCTGTTCATCGACAGCATTGCGGTGGACGCCAAAGGACATTTCAAGTACACATACAAGATGCCCTATCGCTCGCTGTACAACCTGCACACGACGGCGGACAACTATATCGTCACCCTGCCCGACTACGGCGAGCACCTGAAGGTGGAGGGCTCGTGGGACAACTTTTCGGTGAGCTATACCGTGGAGGGGTCGCCCGAGAGCGGGTTGCTGTGGCTGCTGCAGCAGTTCTCGAACGACGGCAACAAGGTGTTGCAAGCACTGGTGGATACCACCAACCGCTATGCCCAGCTGTACTTCGACAAGCAGATTACCGAGCAGCAGGTAATCGACAAGAAGAGCGAGACCGACAGCATCTACACCGCCACCTTCCTGGACCAGCAGGACTACATCTGCCGCTTCCTAGAGGAGAACCGCGGCTCGCTGGCCACGCTGATAGCGCTCTACAAACCTTTCAACAACCGATTGCTGATAGACACACGCGACCCGAACAGCATCGAGTGGTACGACCTGGTGCTGGAGGGGCTTCAGGAGCGCTACCCTGACAATCCCCACACGCTCCACTTCAAGAACACCACCGAGCATCTGCGGTCAGCATTGTCAAGACAGTAAAAAAAAAAACAGCCCCCCGATGTCACCTTTCGGGGGGCTGTTGCGTTTAATAGGGTAAAGAAACCTTTTAAAAACAACAATTATGGAATACATCATCTACCCCTTGAAGGGATTGCTCGAGACCCTAGGCTGGATGGCCGCCATCGGATTTATTGCATGGCTGTTCTATCGCTACAAAGTGCGGGCGGAAGAACACGAGTCGGAAATCATGATGCGGGCCCTGGAGAAGAGCGAAAACACGGAGGAAGTGCTCCGCAACATGCAGAAGCCACGCAAGAGCGCACGCAAACGCCTCCTCGCCCGCCTCACCTGGGGCTGGTGCCTCAGCATCGCAGGTCTGCTGCTGACTGTCATGCCCTTTGTCTACGGGGTGCTCGTCACCGCAGACGAGATGTACGACTGGGACGACGTGTTGACCGAAGTAGGTCCCCTTTCCTTCATCGGTGCACTGCCCCTCGGTGTCGGCATTGGCTTTCTGATTTCCTACTTCGTAGGGAAAAGCACACTGAAAGACGATGATTAATAAGTGTGCAGGGCCCGATGACTGAAGAACGCTTCGTGCAGCTGGTCAGAGAGGAGCAGGAGGTGCTGCGGCGCTTCCTGCTGGCCCTGTGCGGGCGGCGCGAGCTGGCCGAGGACCTTGCGCAAGAGGTGCTGATGAAGGCATGGCTTGCCTGCGGAGAATATGTGGAACGTTACCGTTTCAGCACATGGCTCTGCAAGATAGCCTACCGCGCCTATGTCGACCACCTGCGGCGACAGACTCCCCCACCCCTGCCCATCGACGACGACCTCACGCTGCCGGCCGACGAACAGGCCGACAGCGCCTTCCGCTACGAGGAGCTGCACCAGGCCCTGGCCCTCCTGCCCCTCAAGGAGCGCACCGCCGTGTGCCTCTACTACCTCGAAGAACAGAGCCTGCGCGAGATTGCAATTGCCACCGGAAGCAACCCCATTGCCGTTAAACAGCAGTTGAAGCGCGGCCGCGACCACCTGAAAAAACTGATGAAGAGATGAAACAAGAAGACCCTTTGCACGAGCTGTTTGCCGCCTACCGTCCCGCGCTGGGCGACGGCGACGCCTTCATGGAACACTTGCAGGCCCGTATGAAAGCCGCCGAGGCGGTGAAGCGCTACGCCGAAGAGCGGCAACGCCTCAACCGGCACCGTCTGGTGGTGGCCTTCACGGTGGGTGCGGTGCTCGGTGCCGCGGCGGTTGTCTACACCCTGCTGCACCCCATCATACCGCAACCCACACCCAACCTGCCACGCATGGCGCTGTGGTTGCAGCGGATGCTTCCTGCGGCGACGGCGCTCGCCATTGCTGCCATAAGCGCCGCCGTAGCCACACTCAGCACCCTCCGGCGCGAGGAAGGCATCACTTCGTAATCTCGCCTTCCCGAAGGTCGAACAGCCGCAGCGTGTGGTCGTCGGGCGAATAGACGGCATAGTTTCGGTGGGTGAGCCAGTCGCCTGTGTTGACATAGGTGCATCCATCCGCGAGTGACATCACCAGCGGGGTGTGCCGATGCCCAAAGACGCAGTAGTCCAGGTGCTCTTTTTGCAGCCGTTCTTTGCAGTAGAGCACGATACCCTCGCGCTCGTCACCCAAATAATGGGCAGTGTCCTGCCGTGCATGCCTAGCCTTGTTGCTGTCGCTCCAGCGGCGGGCGATGGGAAACGTCCAGCCGGAGGGCAGCAGGGCGAAGAGGCGCTGGTTGAGACGCGAGCGGAAGATGCGGCGCAGGGTGTTGTAGTTCCTATCCAGGTGTCCCTGTCCGTCGCCGTGCCCGATGAGGAAACGACGTCCATCCATCTCCATCACCTCGGGGTCGTTGTGCATCACGGCGCCGCATTCCTGCTCCAGATAGTCGAACAGCCACATGTCGTGGTTGCCAATGAAGAAGTGTATCTGCACGCCCAGGTCGCCCAGAGCCGCCAACTTGCCGAGCAGGCGGGTATGCCCGCGGGGCACAAGGTGGCGATAGGAAAACCAGAAGTCGAAAATATCGCCTAGGAGGAAGAGAGCTTTGCAGCGGTCCTTGATGCCGTCCAGGAAGCGGCAGAGCTCCACTTCGCGTTGGCGGGAGTCCTTGCCGCTTCCCAGGTGTGCATCGGAGATGAAGTAGACAGCTTTTTCCATAACCTATAACCTTTACCTCAGCCAGGAGCGCGGGTTCTGCGAGGTGGTGCCTTTCCACAGCTGGAACGAGAACTCGCCCACTCCCTCGTCGTTGGTGTACACCGTGCCGAGGTTCTGCTTCGTGCCCACCTTGGCGCCCTCCTTGACGGCCACAGTGCCCATGTTGGCATAGACGGTCATGTAGTCGCCGTGTCGCACGATGATGCCTTTGGTGCCGTTGGGGCAGGTGAACACACGACTCACCGTGCCGCCGAACACCGCCTGTACCGACGTGCCGCTCTTGCACTGCAGGTCGATGCCGCTGTTCATGTTCTGTCCGCCGCTGGCGTGCGTGTACTTGCCGTATTCGCGCAGCACCTTGGTGTAGAAGACAGGCCACGGGAGGCGTCCCTTGTTCGAGGCGAAATCGTTCGAGAGGGCCACGTCGGCCGTCGAGGCCGAGCTGCTCTTGCCCGCACCGGCGCCGGCGGCCGCTTTCTTCTCCTTCTGGGCCTTGGCTATCTCTTCGTTGATTATCTTCTGTATCTGCTGCTGCAGCTGTCGCTTTTGCTTCTCCTTCTTGTCAATCTGTTGCTGTAGCAGTTTTTCCTTCTGCTTGCTCTTGTCGAGGCTCTGCTGGTGCTCCTTGCGTTCCTGCGAGAGTTGGTCTTTCTGTCGACGCTCCTGGGCCAACAGGGACGTGGTCTCCTGCTGCTGACGCGCCAGCTGCACTCCCACCTCGTTCAACTCCTCTTCCTTCTGGCGGATGAAGGCGGCCTGCCGACGGCGATAGCGCGAGTAGTCGCGGAAATACTTGGTACGCAGGTAGGCCGTGTTGTAGCTCTTTGTGTCGAGCAGCAGCACCAGCTTGTCCAGCGCATCGCGCTCGCCGTAGAGCACGCGCACCACGTGGGCATACTCCCGCTTCATCGAGTCCACCTGCGAGCGCATCAGCGTGATGCTGTCCTGCGTCTGCGACATCTGGATGTCGAGCATGTTCAGCTGCCCGTTGATGTTGTTGATGAGCCGCGTGCGCTGCTTGATTTTCTCCTCGAGCAGCTGCAGCTGGCGCTGGCTGTTTTTGCTGTTCTTCTTGGCCTTGCCCAGGTCGGCATTGAGCTTCTTGATTTCCTGCTCCACCTGTGCGCGGTCCTTCTCCAGCTGCTGCTTCGACTGTGCCTGCGCAGAATTGAAAATTGAAAATTGAAAATTGAAAAATATGCTGACGCACACAAGAGCTCTTATATAACTTATCTTCATTCTTTCAATTTTCAATTTTCAATTCCATACCTATCTTTACCAGCCCAGAATACGTTTGAAGTCATACTCCTCGGGGTTGGGCAAGTACTTCTTGGCCGCCTCGTAGTCGGCGGGGGTGATGTAGTCCATGATGTCGTTCACATACGACATCACCTTGTTCGAGTTGACGTTGACCAAGCGCGGCGGTATCTTGCCCGTCACGGGGTCCTGCAGGTCCTTCAGGTACAGCGGCGAGGCGTTGCCTTGATGGTCCACATACACCATGCAGCCCGTGCAACCCTGGTTGAACAGCGTGTGCACTCCCATGCCCATCAGCGAGCAGTAGGTGAGGTCGAACGCAATGGGCGTGTGGCAGCGTATCTCGTAGCCTATCTCCACCGGACGGCTCTTCACCTTCAGCCCCAGCTCCTTCACCTTGCGCTCCAGCAGGTCGTTGAAGATGTGCGCCTTCGACACCTTGCCCAGCTCGGGGTGGCCGTGCTCGTCGTAGCTGAAGTGGATGCCCGAGTTCTTGATTTCCTCATCGCTCAGCGAGTGGAACACACCCTCCGAAATCATGGCGGCGCCGTAGTTGATGCCCATCAGCTTGCGCTTCACGATGCACGAGATGACCATGTTGATAATCTTGTCAACCGTAATCTCGCTCTTGTTGAAGAACTCGGGGATGATGACCATCGGATAGTGGCAGGCACCGGCGATGCCGAGGGCCAGGTGGCCGGCTGAGCGGCCCATGGCGCTCACCACGAACCAGTTCTCGCTCGTGCGGGCATCCTCCATCACCGCGGTGGCCAGCACGCAACCCTGCGCCTTCGCGCTGTTGTAGCCGAAGGTGGGACTGCTGTTGGGCAGCGGCAGGTCGTTGTCGATGGTCTTGGGCACATGGATGTTGGCAATGGGATAGTGCTTGTCGGCCAGGAATTTGGCAATGCGGTTGGCCGTCGAGGCGGTGTCGTCGCCTCCCACGGTGACCAGCAACTTGATTTCGTTGTCGGTGAAAAGCTTCAGGTTGAAACGCTGCTCGAAGTCTTCGGGCGTCGGTTTGAAACGGCTCATCTTGAGGATGGAACCGCCTTTGTTGAATATCTCGTCGGCCGTCAGGAAGTCAAGGTCCTGCATGCGGGGCGACTCGGTGAACAGGGCGCTGTAGCCGCCGTGCAGGCCGATGACGCGATAACCGTCGCGCAGGAAGGTTTTGGCCACTGAGGCCACCACAGTGTTCATTCCGGGAGCGGGACCGCCGCCCGTCAGTATTGCGATGCTTTTCATAGAACAGGTATTTATTAATTATTCTTTATATGTCTACAACGCATAGGGGGAGATAATATTGCCCTGCCGCAACAATTTTTTCTGTATTTCTTCTGCTGTTCTTTTACTGTTCTTTTAGAAAAGTAAAAGAACAGCTATGGTACATACTGAAAACAAGCGAGATAGAAAGTATTTCGAGAAAAAGTGAACATTGGCACACTTTTTGCTTGTAATCCGGTATTGAAATGTTAAAAAGAAAACGTCTAACCGTTCTATATCAAGCTAATATGCGTGTACAAAAAACAATTCTCGCACTGCTGCTGACGCTTATGGCCACGCAACTGCCACTCACGGCACAGGAGCTGGTGACACTTGACAGCTGCCGTGCACGGGCCCTGCGAGCCAACGCTGGATTGAAGCAGGCGGAGATGAAGGTGGTGGAGACAGAGGCCTTGGAGCACGCCGCCCTGTGGCAGATGCTCCCCAAGGTGAGCGCCAACGGCGGCTACCTGTGGATGGAGAAGAGCGTGAACCTGCTGAGCGAAGAGCAGAAGGAGCGGCTGGCTCATTTGGGTGACAACGTGAGCGCCAATGTGAGCCAGTCGTTGCATGAGCAGCTGGACCCGCTGGCGGGCTTCGGTCCGACGGTGGCCGACGCGCTGAGCAATGCCTTGTCCGGCAGCCAGTTGACATCGGACATCAACAGTGTCGGCCAGCAGTTGGTGACCGACCTTGAGACGGACACGCGGCGGATGGGCGGCGGCATGGTGACGCTGACGCAGCCGGTGTACATGGGCGGCAAGCTGTTGGCAATGCACCGCACGGCAATGCTGACACACCGCCTGGCGGGCGTGGAGCTGAGCCAGAAGCAGCAGGAGACCCTGCTGGCGGTGGACGAGGCCTACTGGCAGGTGGTCAGCGTGGGCTACAAAAAGGCGCTGGCGGAGCAGTACGCGGCGCTGCTTGACACCTTGGAGCACCACGTGGAGTTGCTGCTGGAGGCCGAGATGGCCACCAAGGGCGACCTGGCGCAGGTGCGCGTGAAGCACAACGAGGCGGAGATGCAGCTGACGAAGGCGCGCAACGGCCAGCGGCTGGCGAAGATGCTGCTTGCGGAGCGGTGCGGCATGCCGCTGGAGGCTGACTTTGAAGTGGGGAGTGGAGAGTGGGTAGTGGGGAGTGGGGAGTGGGGAGTGGATAGCAGTCGGCAAATGCTACCCACTACCCACTATCCACTTTCCACTATCTATAGCCGAAGGAACGAGCTGCAGATGCTGCGCATTGCCGACAGTGTGGCACAACAAGGGGTGCGTGTGGCTGCCAGCGTGCTGAAGCCCAACGTGGTGGTCACGGGAGGCTACCTGATGACCAACCCCAATGTATTCGACGGTTTCAAGAATGAGTGGGGCGGCACGTGGACGGCCGGCGTGGTGGTGAATGTGCCACTGGTGCATCCGGCAGGCATCTATGCCCTGCGGGCGGCGAAGGCGAAGCGGCAGGAGGTGGCCTACCAGATGGAGGAGGCGGAGCGCCTGATAGCGTTGCAGGTGAGCAAGCTGCAGTGCGAGCTGGAGCTGGCCTACAAGCACCTGGCGGAGGCGGAGAGCAACCTGGAGTCGGCGGAGGACAACCTGGAGCTGGCGCAGGAGAGCTTCGGCGCGGGGGCGTGCAGCAGCAGCGACCTGATGGCGGCCCAGACGGGCTGGATGAAGGCGGAGAGCGAGGTGATCGACGCGCGCATTGAGATTGAGATGGGCAGGGTGTACCTGAAACAGGCGATGGGAATAGGGTTATAGGTTTAAGGTTTACAGTTTAAAATGAATTATGATTTCTAAATTCTAAATTCTAAGTGGGCTGCCGCTGCCTGCGCAAACCACTTAGAAATTAGAAATCAAAAATTAGAAATCTAAATTCTAAGTGGGCTGCCGCTGCCTGCGCAAACCACTTAGAAATTAGAAATCAAAAATTAGAAATAAGGAATAAATAATGAAAGAGACAAACAAATCGTTACTGGCAGGTCTGGCGGTGGTTATCGCCACGGTGGTGCTGGTGGGATTGGTGGGCCTGATGGCCATCCATCCGCAGAAAGAGATTGTCGCGGGCGAGGCCGACGCCTCGGAGTACCGCGTGAGCAACATGGTGCCGGGTCACATCGACTCCATCTACGTGCAGGAAGGGACGCGTGTGCGCAAGGGCGACACGCTGGCCCACATAGCGAGCGCACAGGTGGCGGCGAAGATGCAGCAGGCGGAGTCGGCCCGCAGCGCGGCGAGCGCGCAGAGCCGCAAGGCGCAGGGTGGCGCACGACGGCAGCAGGTGGAGATGGCCCGACAGGTGTGGGAGAAGGCGAAGGCGGCCGAGGAGGTGTACGGCAAGAGCTACGAGCGCGTGAA
Organism: Bacteroidales bacterium; assembly: GCA_017480785.1. Taxonomy (GTDB): domain Bacteria; phylum Bacteroidota; class Bacteroidia; order Bacteroidales; family P3; genus Colimorpha. Next base: position 17,057 of record JAFURZ010000015.1, on the reverse strand, counting down.
GGCCCTGAAGGAGAAGGGAGTGGTGGCGCAGCAGAAGCTGGACGAGGTGGAGGCACAGTACAAGGTGGCGCAGGCGGACTGCGCGGCGGCGGAGCAGCAGTACCTGATGGCCCGCGAGGGGGCGCAGAGCGAGGACATTGCGGCGGCGGCCGCGCTGGTGGGGCAGGCCGGCGGGGCGGTGGCCGAGGTGCAGAGCTACCTGGACGCGAGCTACCTGACGGCGCCGTGCGACGGGGAGGTGGTGGAGCTGTTCGCGAAGGTGGGCGACCTGATTGGCACGGGCAGCCCGGTGGCGAGCGTGCTGGATATGGGCGACACGTGGTTCTACTTCGCCGTGAGGGAGGACCGGCTGGGCGAGCTGACGACGGGGGCGACGGTGCAGGTGCGCATTCCGGCGCTGGGCGAGGAGACATACCCCTGCACGGTGCGCCGCATACAGGCAATGGCGAGCTATGCCACCTGGCGTTCGACGAAGGTGAACGGTCAGTACGACGTGAAGTCGTTCGACGTGAAGGTGGTGCCCCAGGGGCCCATCGAGGGGCTGAAGCCCGGCATGACGGCGATACTGTTATAAGGTTTAAGAGGTTTGAGAGGTTTGAAAGGTTTAAGGTTAAATGATTAGGGTTGCCTATAGGGAGTTGCGCCGCATGTTGATGAAGCCGCGCTACCCGATTATCCTGACATTGGGGGTGGCCTTCTCGTTCATCTTCTTCGCCACGATGACGGAGGAGGGGCAGCCGCAGGAGCTGCCTGTGGGGGTGGTGGACCTGGACGGCACCTACCTGTCGCGGCGGCTGTGCCACGAGCTCGACGCGACGCCGGCGGTGCATGTGAAGGCGGTCTTCCAGAACCACACGGAGGCGCGGCAGGCGATGCAGCGGGGCGAGGTGTTCGCTTTCTACGAGATACCGGCGGGCACCTACAACGAGGTGCTGCAGTTCCGCTCGCCCCACTTTGTCCTCTACACGAACCAGTCGTACCTGCTGGCGGGCTCCCTCTCCTATCGCCAGCTGGCGACGATGGGCAAGCTGGCCGCCGGCGCGGTGCAACGCGAGGTGCTGCGCAAGAAGGGTGTCGACGAGGCGAAGATTATGGGCCTGATTCAACCCATTGCGCTGGAGACCCACCCGGTGGGCAACGCGACGGGCAACTACCAGGTGTACCTGATGACGACCCTCATTCCGGGCATCATCGCGCTGATGGCGATGCTGCACACGGCCTACGTCATCGGACGCGAGCGGCAGGAGCGGACGGTGCGCAACTGGATGCGCAAGGCTGGCGGCGACGCCCTGAAGGCCTTCCTGGGCAAGATGGCGCCCTACACGTTCCACTACACAGGGCTGCTGGTGGTGGCTGAGATTATCATGTACGGTCCCATGCACTTCCCGATGGGAGGGAGCTGGCTGCTGCTTGCTCTGCTTTCGCTGCTGCTGGTGGTGGCGGCACAGTGTGCGGGCTGTTTCCTCATGGGCTGCATTCCCGACCCGTCGGTGGCGATGAGCCTCACGTCGGCCTACGGCACCCTGGCGTTCACCATGTGCGGCTTCTCGTTCCCGGTGGACGCGATGCCGCTGGCGATGCAGGCCTTCAGCCTCATGTTCCCGCTGCGGCACTACTTCCTGGCGATGCGCGACGTCACCCTCTTCGGCAACGGGCTGGGGGTCTGCTGGCCGCAGGTGGCCACCTTGGTGGCCTTCGGACTGCTGCTGCTGGTCGGGGCATGGATGTTCAACCGGCAATACGAAAGGGGGACGGCATGCTGAAACGGGTGACTGTCATCCTGAGAGACATCTGGGATGTGCTGGCGGCCGAGGTGCGACGTGTGTTCAGCGACAAGACCACCATCGTCATCTTCTTCCTGGCGACGGTAGTCTACCCTCCCCTATACTACTATATATATCACCTCGAGGCGCTGCACGAGATGCCGGTGGCGGTGGTGGACCTCTCGCACAGCGACGCCTCGAAGCGCTTCGTGCACAAGCTGGACGCCACCCCGGAACTGACGGTGGCATACCGCTGTGCCTCGATGGCCGAGGCGGGTCGGCTCCTCTCCGACCACAATGTGAAAGCCGTCTTCCTCCTGCCGCGCGACTACGGCGCCTGCCTGGCGCAGGACAAGACCGCCCACGTCACCTGCTTCTGCGACATCAGCTCCTTCATCTACTACAAGAACGCCCTCATGGGCGGCAGCGACGTGATGCTCGACGAGATGCATTGTATCGAACTGCAGCACCAGTCCACCGAGGGCGTCACCGGCGAGCAGGCCGAGGTGCAGGTACAACCCATCGCCTACGACGATGTCAAACTCTTCAATCCCACGGGAGGCTATGCCAGCTACTTCATCCCGGCGCTCCTGCTGCTCGTCGTGCACCAAACCCTCTTCTTCGGCATCTGCGTGCTCTGCGGCGACGCCAACGAGAACCGCCGCGCCCTGCGCCTCATACCCCCACACCTGCGCAGACGCTCCATCCACCGCGTCACCCTCGGACGCCTCCTCTGCTTCCTCCTCATTTACTTCCCCATTGCCCTCTTCGACCTCTGGATTATGCCCCGCCTCTTCGGACTCCCGCAGCTGGGCAGCATAGCCGACATTCTCCTCTTCCTGCTGCCCTTCATCGTCGCCACCGCCTGCTTCGCCATGACCTTCGGCAACCTCTTCTCACGTCAGCGCATGAGCACCCTCCTCTGCGGACTCTTCTTCTCTGTCATCCTCTTCTTCCTCAGCGGCCTCGTATGGCCACAGAGCAACATGCCCCGCTTCTGGTTGGCCCTGAGCTACCTCTTCCCCTCCACCCCGGGCATCCAGGGCTTTGTGCGCATCTCCTCCATGGGCGCCACGCTGGCCGAGGTGCGCGGCGAATACCTGGCCCTGTGGATTCAGGCAGCGGCCTACTTCGCCACCGCCTGCCTCTCCCTGCGGATGATTAAACTGTTCAAGAGAAAATAACGAAGCGGCCGGGCCCGACAAGACCATGAGAAGCGGCTGCGGCGGGGTCATCGACTTACCATCGCCTTACCAAGGCCTTACCAACGCCTTATCAAGTCTTACCACGGTGGTAAGACATAAGGTGTCTATCTACTCTTAAAATGAATAAATTACGAGTCCAGCCACTCCGGAGGCCAAAATCAGGGCTATCGGACTCGCTTTTTTGCGCCACGAGAGGAGGAAAACGGCGGCGAAGATGAGCACTGAGGTGATGAACCGGCGGTTGAGTCCCGGCATGCCGAAGCTCTCGGCCGAGACGAGGCCCAGCGCGGCGGCGGCGATGAGGCCGACGATGGCGAGGCGGAGCATGCGCATCACGGTGGCAACGGTGGGGTGCTCCTTGTGGCGCAGCAGCCAGCCGCCCACCAGCATGGTCAGCGCTACGGGCAGGATGATGACAGCCAAGGAGGCGAGCAGGGAGCCCCCGACGGCGGCCCACTGAGGATAGCCGGCGTTGAGGACAGCGGTGTAGCCGGCATAGGTGGCGGTGTTGATGCCCACGGGGCCGGGTGTCATCTGGCTGACGGCCAGCAGGTCGGTGAACTCGGCGGCACTCATCCAACCATGGTGCGTAACGACTTCACCCTGTATCAGGGCCACCATGGAGTAGCCGCCGCCGAAGGTGAGGAGGCCGATGAGCAGGAAGGTGTAGAACAGCTCGAGGAAAATCATTTCTGATTTCTAATTTCTAATTGCTAATTTCTAATTTTTGAATAGAGCAGGCCGAGGAGGGCGGCGGCGAGGACAACGATGGCGGGGTTGACACCGAGGAGCCAGATGAGCAGTGCGCACACGACGGGTATCCACACATTGGACCAGGTGACCTTGGCGCTGCGGGCGATGGTGAAGACGGGGGCGGCGATGAGGGCCACCACGGCGGGGCGCAGGCCGAGGAAGATGCGCTCGACATAGACATTCTCGCGGAAAGCGCGGAAGAACATGGCCAGCAGGAGGATGAAGACAATGGGCATCATCACGTTGCCCACGATGGCGGCCACGCTCCCCCACCCGCGCCGCAGGCGGAAGCCTGTGAGGGAGGCCATGTTGACGGCGAAGACACCCGGCATGGCCTGCGCGAGGGCCACTTGGTCGAGGAACTCCTCCTCGCTCAGCCACCCGTGCCGGTCGACGAGCTCGCGCTGCATGAGCGGCAGCATGGCGTAGCCCCCGCCGATGGTGAAAGTGCCCACCTTGAAAAAACTCCAGAATATGTCACAATATTTTGCCATAAGATACGTTATCATGTGTTGTGATAACTAATAAATGACTAATATATTGCACAAATGAACAATCTTTTCTTTATCATCTTCATGGTCTTCGTGGTGGTGATGCTGACGCTGGACCTGACAGTCTTCCACAAGAAGGACCATGTGGTGAGCGTGAAGGAGGCGGCGTTGCAGACGCTGATGTGGGTGGCCTTGGCGATGGGGTTCGCCGTGTTGCTCTACTTCCACGCCGAATGGGTGCACGGACGCCCGCTGGGCGACTTCGCCACGGTGGCGAAGCTGAACGCCTACCGCCACGAGACGGCAATGCAGTTCCTCTCAGGCTACTTCCTCGAGGAGAGTCTCTCGATTGACAACATCTTTGTGATGATAATGATATTCGTGAGCTTCGGCATCAAGAAGGAATACTACCACCGGGTGCTCTTCTGGGGCATCTTCGGCGCCATCGTGCTGAGGTTCATCTTCATCTTCGCCTTGGGGGCGCTGGTGACCAAATTCTCCTGGCTGCTGGCCGTCTTCGGCGTGATACTCATCTACAGCGGCGTGAAGATGTTCCGTCCGAAGGGGGACGAACAGGTGGACACAGCCAACCACCCCGTGGTGCGCTTCGCCTCGAAGCACTTCCCCGTCACCAAGGAGAGCTACGGGCACGACTTTTTTCACCGAGTCCCCGCGGCGGGGGGGGATGGGAAGGCGGTGGTGATGATGACACCGCTATTCCTAGTGCTGCTGGTCATCGAGTTCTCGGACATCATCTTCGCCGTAGACTCCATTCCGGCGGTCTTCTCGGTCACCACCGACCCGGTGATTGTATATACCTCCAACATCTTCGCCATCATGGGCTTGCGGAGCCTGTTCTTCCTGCTGAGCGACATCGCCGACCGCTTCTGGCTGCTGCACTACGGCCTCGGCGCCCTGCTTCTCTTCATTGGAGCGAAGATGATTGGCGGCGAATTCTTCCATTGGCACATCGAGACACTGGTGTCGCTGGCCATCATACTGGGCATCCTGGTGGTGAGCGTAGCTCTGTCGGTACTAATCAAGAAACCTGTGAAAGCATGAAAAGACTGATATTTGCCACCAACAACAAGCACAAGGTGGAGGAAGTGAGGGCCGCGCTCGACGGTGTGGCCGAGGTGGTGACCCTGGCCGAGGCTGGCCTCGAGGGCGAGATACCCGAAACCGCCGACACCCTGCAGGGCAATGCCTTGCAGAAGGCACAATGGGTGTGGGATAGAGTGTGTAGTGGACAGTGTGTAGTGGATAGCACACGAGGACAAATGCTACCCACTACCCACTACCCACTACCCACTGATTATGACGGGGTCTTTGCCGACGACACCGGTCTGGAGGTCGAGGCCCTCGGCGGCGCCCCGGGAGTCTATTCGGCACGCTATGCCGGCGAACACTGCTCCTTCGACGACAACATTAATAAACTACTGCAAGCCCTTGAGGGACAGACCAACCGCAAGGCGTGCTTCCGTACGGTCATCTGCCTCATCGAGGAGGGAATGCCGAAGTATTTCGAAGGCCGGGTGGACGGACAGATACTCACCGAACGGCACTCCAACGGCGAGGGCTTCGGCTACGACCCGGTCTTTATGCCCGACCGTTTTGCCCTAAGTTTCGCCGAGATGCCCCTCGAGGTGAAAAACACTATCAGCCACCGCGGTATCGCGGTCAGGAAACTAACCGAATACCTGAAACGATGAAAAAGGTCTACCCTGTAACCATCCAGAGCGGCATGTCGCAGACGGGCAGCTACCTGCTGATGCTGCACGAGCCGGAAGAGGGCCGTCAGATTCCGATAGTCATCGGTCGAGGCGAGGCACAGAGCATCCTGCTAGCCCAGAACCCGGAGGAGAACGAGAAGATAAAGCGCCCGATGACCCATCAACTGATAGTCCAGATGATGCACTCATACGGATTGACCCTCAAGAAGGTAACCATCGACCGGGTGGTGGAGGGTGTATTCTACGCCACCCTGCATATCTCCGACGGATTCAACCTCCAGACACTCGACAGCCGCACCACCGACGCCGTCACCCTGGCATTGCTCACAGGCGCCCCCATCTATGCCGACGAGCAGGTGATTGAGGACTGCGGGGTGAGAGTGGAGAGTGGAGAGCGGAGAGCGAAGAGCGGAGAGGATGAGTTGCAACGGCTGGAGGAGGAACTGCGGCGATGCGAGGCGGAGGAGAACTACGAGCGTGCCGCCGAGATACAAGCCAAGATAGACAGTCTAAGGTCCAGGGGGTAAAGTATGCAGCGATTCCGTCCTTATGTTCTTCCGGTTGCCATAGTGCTTGGGCTGTTGCTGCACAGCTTTTGCGCCCGCCTGTCGGTACTGGTGCCATTCATTATATTCGCCATCCTGCTGCTCACCTTCACCGCCGTCGACCTGCGGCGCCTGAAGCTGACCATGCTCGACGTATGGCTGATGCTCTTCCAGGTGGTGGTCAGCATCGGCTGCTACCTCCTCATACGCCTCTTCGACGGCGACAACACCATCGCCGAAGGCGTCCTCATCGGCGTCCTCTGCCCGGTAGCCTCCTCGGTGGCCGTCATCTCGTGCCTCCTCGGAGCCAACCGCGCCACGGTGACCACCTACACCATCGTGGGTAACCTGATGGTGGCCCTCGTGGCACCCATCGTATTCACACTCATAGGGCACCATCCTGAAATAGGTCTCTGGAAGAGCTTCCTGCTCATGTTCACCAAGATTGGCTCCACCCTTGCCCTACCTTTCTTCCTTGCCCTTGCGCTGCAACTCTGGTGGCCGAAAGCCAATGCCGCCATTGCACGCTTCAACATCCTAGGCTTCTATCTCTGGGCCGTCGCGCTGCTGCTCACCCTGGGACAAACCATCGACTTCATCTTCCTCCACGGCGAAGGCCATTGGTACGTCATCGCCTGGCTGGGCGGCCTCTCGCTCCTCTTCTGCGTCGTGCAGTTCGCCACCGGACGCCTCATAGGACGCCGCTACGGCAACCGCATCGGCGGCGGCCAGCTCCTCGGACAGAAGAACTCCGCTATGGGCATCTGGATGGCCAACACCTTCCTCAACCCGCTGGCGGCCGTATTCCTCGCCTTCTACAGCGTCTACCAGAACCTCTTCAACGCCTGGCAGATGGCCAGACAGAATAAAAAGCAAAAATAGTCTATCACCTTAATGATTAAAGCAGCCTTTTTCGATATCGACGGCACCCTGCTGAGCTTCCAGACCCATCGCGTCTCGGAGGGCACAGTGCGCGCGTTCGACACCCTGCATCGCCACGGCGTCCACACCTTCATCTCCAGCGGCCGCCCGATGGTGCTCATCCCCCCTATGCCTGTCGGCTTCGAGGCCCACATCACCATGAACGGTGGCTATGTGTTCACGCCCGACAAGGTGCTCCTCTCCAACCCCATCCCGTCCGCCGACCTTGAAGCCTGGCTCGACTTTGCCAAGCAGCGTAACCTCTGCACCATGATATTCACCGCCGACGGGATGATGCTGGCCCAACCCAACGAGACGGGCCTCAAGCTGCGCGACCAGCTGGAGTTCACCATGCCGCCGGTGGTCGACATCGACGACATGCGCCGCCACGAAGCCTACCAAATCATCGCCCTCATGCCCGCCGCCCTCGACAGCCAGGTGGCCTCGCTCCTGCCCCACTGCCGCCTGCCGCGCTGGCATCCCGCCTTCACCGACATCGTGGCCGCCGGCAACAGCAAAGCCGCCGGCATGGAAGCACTCTGCAGCCACTTCGGCATCCGTCAGGAGGAAACCCTCGCTTTCGGCGACGGCGCCAACGACCTCGAGATGCTCCGCTGGGCCGGCATCGGGGTGGCTATGGGCAACGCCGAACAGATAGTCAAAGAGGCCGCCGACCTCGTCACCACCACCGTCGACGACGAAGGCATCGAACACGCCGTCAACCAAATATTCCACGCATGAACACCACCCTGGAACAACAACTCGAAGAGGCCCAGCGCCTGCTCAACAGCTACCTCGACCTCGCCGTCGACCAAGAGGACGACGACGCCTTTGTGGCCCGCGGCAACGGCTTCTGCGACCGCAAATACAGCGACGATTTTCTGCAGATGCAGGTGGCACAGCTCACCGCACGCATCGCACAACTCGAACAGGAAAAAATGAAACAAGAAATATGAAACAACGCGAAAACTTCGGCTCGAAACTGGGCATCATCATGGCCACGGCAGGCTCGGCACTGGGGCTGGGCAACATCTACCGCTTCCCCTGCGAGGCGGGCGCCAACGGCGGTGGGGCATTCCTCATCGTCTACCTCGTCATAGCCCTCGCCATCGGCACCCCGCTGATGATATCCGAATTCATCATCGGACGCCGTTCCCGCAGCAACCCCATCGGCGCCTTCCGCATCCTCACCAGGCAAGGCAGCGCCTGGCCCATCGTCGGCTACCTCGGCGTCGGATGCGCTTTCCTCATCCTCGCCTTCTACACCACCGTCGCCGGATGGACCCTCGGCTACCTGGGCAAAAGCATCGCCGGCCACTTCAACGGGCAAGACCTCGCGCAGATACAGGTCCAGTTCTCCTCCTTCACCAGCCATCCCTGGTGGCCGCTGGTGTGCCAGCTGGCATTCCTCGCCCTCACGGCCTTCGTGGTGGCCCGCGGAGTGAAGAACGGCATCGAGAAATACTCCAAGATACTCATGCCCCTGCTGCTGGTCATCATGGTGGTGCTCTGCGTCAAGTCGCTCACCCTCAGCGGTGCCTCCGAGGGCCTGAAGTTCTTCTTCAGCCCCGACTTCAGCAAAATCAACGGCCGCGTGCTCATCAGCGCCCTCGGGCAGAGCTTCTTCTCGCTCTCCATCGGCATGGGCGCGCTCATCACCTACGGCTCCTACATCAGCAAGCAGGACAACATGACCTCCAGCGCCATAGGCGTGGTACTGGCCGACACCCTGGTGGCCGTGCTGGCCGGCGTCATCATCTTCCCCGCCGCCTTCAGCTTCGGCATACAGCCCGAAGCCGGCGCCTCGCTCGCCTTCACCACCCTCCCCATGGTGTTCCAGCAGATGACCGGCGGCTACTTCTTCTGCCTCATCTTCTTCCTCCTGCTCGTCATCGCCACCCTCACCTCCACCATCTCGCTGCTCGAGGTCATCGTGGCCGCGCTGACCGAGGAGATGCACCTCTCGCGGACCAAGGCCGCCATCGTCGGCGCACTCGGCACCGCCGTCATCGGGGTGCTGGCCACCCTCAGTTTCCGCACCGGAAGCCCCCTGCACATCGCCGGCCGCTCGTTCTTCGACCTGCTCGACCACATCACCGCCCTCTACTTCATGCCCCTCGGCGGCCTGTTCATCGTCCTCTTCGTCGGCTGGCGCATGAAGCGTGCCGACGCCATGGACGAGCTCACCAACAGCGGCACGCTCAAGGCCGGCATCCGCAAGGCCATCTACTTCATCATCCGCTACATCGCACCCCTGGCCATTGCCGTCATCTTCATCAGCCAGTTAGTGGGCTAGCGCCTCCATGCGGCGCTGCAGCTCCTCGGCCACAGCCTGCTTGGCATCGCGCGGCGCCAGCGAGGGGTCGTACTGCACGGGCTCGCCGATGCTGATGGTGCGCCTGTCGTGACGGGCATAGACGGGATAGAACAGCAACCGCCGCCCCGTGGCGTCGTGGTACAGCTTGCCCAGGTGGGCGAAACCGGTATAGAGGTTGCGCAGGTCGGGGTTGTCGCCCGTGTTGAGCCGCTTGGGCTTCTCGGCAAAGATAAGCAGATTGTCGCCGTCGGCAAGGGCAGCAAGACTCTCGTCGAAGGTCGTCATGGTGTCGCGCGAGGCACCGCGCACCACCGCTATGGGACGGAAGGTGAGCAGCATCCGGCACGTAAGCCTCGCGGCCAGCGATGTCAATGCCGTCCCCATGCGCTTGCCCAGCAGTTTCTTCACCCACGGGAACGACATCGATATCTCGCGCTCGGCCAGGTCTTCGCGCAACATGCGGTCGTGTATCCACGGACGAAAGTAGGTAGGCAGGAACAGCGTCGCCACTATAGGACCGTACAGGAACCCATGGTTGCACACCAGCACCGAAGGATACTCGCCCTTGCGAAGGTTTTCACGGCCGCTGACCTTGTGGCGGAAGAAAGGCATCGCCACCCAGCAGAGCAGCCGTGCCCAGAAGTTCACCCGCTGACCCTGCACCAGCTGGTGGCGCAGGCTGGCGCGCACACGCTCGTTGTCGGTCTTCGAGTCGATATAGAGCATCAGCTTCTCGCGGTTGCGGCTGTCGAAAGGCTGCTTGACGGCATAGAACATCGCCACCAGCATGAACAGCACCGGCAGCTGCATCATGGTGACGTGCAGCACCCTGGGGGTGCTCTGTGTGGCCAGCACGGCACTGCCGCGGAAGGTCCACAGCACCATCACCAGCAGCGTCACGCCCGCCGACACCAGCGACGCCAGCTGCTGCTGGCGGCGGTTGCTGCCGGCAAGGGCGCGCTCGTCGTACCCCTCGCCGGCGATGGAACCAAGAGCGGCAAAATCGCTCGAGAAATCATCCAGCGACAAGAATATCAACACGATGCCGGAAGCCCACACGGCAGTCCACACCAGACTCGTCAGGGTCGACGTGGCGCCAAGCATGAAGACATCGCCCAGCACCCAGATGACGGCACCGGCGACAAACTCGACCAGCGCCCTACCCTTCCACCGCTTGACGGCAAAGCGCGAGTAGAGGATGCCGAAAGTGTAGAGCACCACCACCCAGCCCAGCATCAAGAGGTACTTGTGCATCATCGGCATGGTGGCCTGGGTGATGACCACATGGCAGAACATCATCATCATGCCCAGCTCCACTGCCACCGTGGCGTGGAGCCGCATGCGTGAAAACATACGGTAGGAGCTCACCTCCATAAAACCGCCGTCGCTCGTGCCACCCAGCCTCAGGGCCGTGACCACAACATTGGCTGCCAGATAGACCAGCGCGCCGAAGAACGGGTTCCCCGTCAGCCACTCGGCCACCACCATGCAGAGCCAAAGCACCACCAAGCCCGTGCCGCTGCGCACGAACATCGACGTCATGCCGCGTCGCGGACTATGTACGTTTTCCTTACCCATGCTTTGACAAAAACGCCGTCGCCGGCAGATTATTGTATCCATTCCGCAAAAAAAAGACGCATCATTGCAGCCGCCATAAAACATATAATGATACTCCACCCCACCCTCCCGGACGACCATCGACTTATCATCGACTTACCATCGACTTACCAAGGACTTACCACCGACTACCATGGTGGTAGTCGAAAAGTTTTATTGTTGGCTATATTTCAATCATTTAGAGTCATAGCATGTGTCAACCAACCTTGAATAACATGTTCGAGTTTGGTTTTCAGTAGATTAACTACGATTTGTCGCGGATTGGCACCCCACGGTACCACGAGGGGAAAAGTTAAATTATAGTTAAAAAAAGTGTTAAAACGATTTTAACGCTTATTTTATTAATATATATACATGTCTTTGGCATCGGAGGCAGGAATGAATGTTTAATCCAATTAAAAAGAAAGGAAAAGATTATGGCAAAGCAGAACAATGGAATCAACGGAGGCTATCAGGGAACAGTCGGCACCGTCGTGGGTTACAACTGGCGGGGGCAGTGGTGTACGCGGGCGAGACCCCGTTGTACAAACGACCCGCACACAGAAAAGCAGACAGCTGCACGCGGATGGTTCACGGCGGCGGTGCGGCTGGCGTCGCACATGAAGGCCGCCCTGCGGCAGGGGCTGCACCACAGCTCGTTGGCGCAGCACATGACCGAGGGAAACTACTTCATCCGTCTCAACCGGCAGCACTTCGGCTGGCAGGACGGGACGCTGACGGTGGACTACGGCAGCTTGACGGTGGCCGAGGGACCGGTGGCGCCGGTGCTGTTCGGGTCGGTGGAAACCACGGCGCCCGGCACGGTGAGCGTCCCTTTCGCCGCCAGCTCAGCCGAGGGGCCCGCCTCGTGCTACGACACGGTGCACCTCTACGCCTACTGCCCCGAGGCTAGGCAGGGCGTGCTGGCGCCGCCGGTCTACCGTCATGCCGACCGCGTGACGCTGGCCAAGCCGCGCCTCTGGGCCGACGCCGCCATGCAGCTCTACGGCTGGGTGCAGGACGTAGATGGCCACTGCTCGCCCAGCACCTACCTGGGGCACCTCTGACCCAACGAACAACCTGTATGACAAAGCGCAACCTGGTTGTTAATTATTGTTAAAGTTTTTTTTTGAATGCAATCTGTTTCCGTCACCTAGCCTTGAAAACACTACTTTCCAAAAGGTTAGTTGGTTATTAGTTGCAGAAAAACATGTATCTTTGCACTCGAAATCACAAACCCATTTAAAACACAACAAGATGAAACGTACAGATTGGAACATGGCCCACACGGCCCAGGGAATGATTCGCACAGTTGCCACCCCTTGTGGCACTGCTTGTGGCGCTGGCGAGAAGCCCGCCGAGAAACCCGCCGCTTGCGGTAGCGCTTGTGGCGCTGGCGACAAGCCCAAAGAGGAAAAGCCTGCCGCCTGCGGTAGTGCTTGTGGTGCTGGCGACAAGCCCAAAGAGGAAAAGCCTGCCGCCTGCGGCAGTGCCTGTGGTGCTGGCGACAAGAAGTGAGCCCGTGGACTACTTCGCATTCCAGTGGCACATCACCGATGCTTGCGACCAACGTTGCAAGCATTGTTACATCTTTTCAGAAGGGCATCCTCAACTGGTTGAGATGCCCTTCGGGAGATGTCTGCGTGTGCTTGACAACATCGAGGATATGGCCCGCCGCATCGGGCGACTGCCGTACCTCTACATCACCGGCGGCGACCCTATCCTGCACAGTCGCTTCTGGGACCTGATGGAGGAAGTGCACCGACGCAATATTGCGTTTTGCTTGATGGGCAACCCGTTCCACCTCACCGACGAGGTGTGTGCAAAGCTCAAAGCCTTGGGCTGCCGCAAGTATCAGCTTTCGCTGGACGGCCTGCGCGAGACGCACGACGCCTTCCGCAAGCCGGGTTCGTTCGATGCCACGCTGAAGGCATTGGCCACGCTGCGCCGGGCGGGTATCGACAGCGCGGTGATGACCACCGTCAGCGGCGTAAACATCGACGAGATACCCGACCTGATAGACATAGTGGTGGAACACCGCGCCGACATCTTCGCTTTCGGTCGCTACTGCCCCACCAGCGAGGACAAGGCAAAGGCAGACCGTGGCTGGCACATCGAGCCGCTGCGATACCGCGACCTGCTTGACCGCTGCTGGCGGAAATATGAACAGTACAAGGACAGCGGCACCTATTTCAACCTGAAAGACCACCTCTGGACGCTCTACCTCCACGAGCGCGGCCTCTTCAAGATACCCGAAGGACTTGCCGAAGACACCATCTACGACGGATGCAACTGCGCCCACTGCCACTTCACCATCTCGGCCGAAGGCCGACTGATGGCCTGCCGCAGGATGGAAAGCCGTGTGGGCAGCGTCGAAGAACCCATGTACGACGTGTGGACAGGCCCGAAGATGGACTTCTACCGCCAGCAAGAGCGGATGGAGAAATGCTCGCGCTGCGAGTTGCTGCGTTTCTGCCGGGGCTGCCCCGCCGTGGCCTATGGCTACCACCGCTCCTGGCTCGCCCCCGACCCGCAATGTTGGAAAGAAATTGTCCGTCAGGATTGATGCACACACATCATCTGCCTTCGGCGTGGGTTCTTCGTAGGTTCTTCGATCCTTCTTCGATTCCCTTACGAAAGTATTGAAAACCAGCACAATCCATAAATTGCCATATAAACCAACCAAAGCGCTGATTTCCAGCACCATCACTCAGCGACCCTTCGGCGGTGTGTCGGCGGTCGATTTACAGTGTTTTTTCTCCTTAAACCACCGCCGCGAATTCTTATGCCCATCCCGCTTTCGGAAGTTGCTCAACTCGCTTTCGCGAGTTGAGCAACTCATATAACACAAGTTGAGCAACTCGACGGAACGAGTTGCTCAACTTCCTTGCACCTTGTGCCTATCTTCTGCGGGCGGCGAGGCTCTCCACGGGCTTGAAGAGGGCCTTGTCGAGCGCGTCGCGCATCGTTTTCGAGATGCGGAAGCGCAGGTTGACCTTCTTGATGTTGTCCGCCGTCACCTTATCGCTCTCGGCCTCGGGCGTGGCCTTGATGGTGAGGTTGAACGTGCCGAGGTCGCCGAGCTGCACCGTGTGGCCGTCGAGCAGCAGCCGCGTGGCCACTTTCTCCAGCTGGTAGATGGCCATTTCCGCCTCCTTGGGGTTGAGCGTCGTCTCGTCGGCAATCATCACCGCGAGGTCGTGCTCGTTCACCTTCCCGATGCTCTTCAGCACGGGGTACCATTTGCGTTCGCCGCTGCGCGGGTCGCGTGGGTTGACCCGCTGCACTTTGTTGAAAAAGATTGCCATAATTTTGTTTTTTTTGATTGATGATACGTGAGTTGATTTCGGCTGCAAAGGTACGCAATCTTTTCGACACGGCAAAATAAAAATGAAAAGGCGGACAAAATGCCCGCCTTAACATAGTACAAAAAGCCATATTATCGTCTAATCGTTATCGTCTCGCACGGAAGCAGTTCAATCTCATATTCGCATTGATATGGCTCATCACTATTGCTCCATTTCATCAATGCTATACAACTGCATTCCATATTATCGTTCACATAGTATATCTTGAAAGTGACGTTGTCGACTCGTTCTATCTTGTAGATATATGCGAGTTCTCCGTTATGGTCAGCTTCCAGCTGTTTGACATAGTTGTCGGCTTGGTTGTCGAATTGCTTTAGCGCGTATTCTTTCATCACTTTCAACGATGCATCGTGCATCGCCAGTGCTTGACCGTACTCTTCTGGCGTTAATGCATTCACCATCGCGTACCGACTTGCAATGTACATTTCCTTGTATTTCTTGAAGCGTTCATCCACACCATCCACTATTCCGAATCGGATGCGCAGAGCATCGAGGGTTTTCTTTTCTGCCTTGTTGATGTCGTATTTGTTGGCCAGGAAATCGCGTTTGCAGATGGCCTCCATCACCTTCTTCTCTATATCTCTATAGTCTTGTTTTCCGACGACATTGTCTGCCCTTACCAGTTTGCCGTTTTCATTATATGCGTTGAGACGAGGACAAAAACCAGGATGATAGTAGGTGAAGCGGTATTCGGGATGTGACGGATGAACCATATAGGATATCTTTTGAGGGAAAAACACTTCCTTGTTCTTCATTTCATCCCTGTTTACCCATTCCCAACCTTTTGACTGCTGGGCTTCGTCCCAACGATTCTCTTTGTACGCATCCTTTGGGCTAAGATTTCCATTGAAGTAATTGTCGCGACATTCGGGGTTTGGAACGCGAGTGTGTATCTGTATTTCTTTTTGGGGAGGATTTCCTCCTCTCATGTGTTTTCTCCAATTATATCTTATTTCTTCTGTTGGTGGTTCAAACTGGTCTATCTTTTCCTGCAGGGCTGCTTTGGCTGGTTTTAATATTTTTTCGCTAAAACCTTTGGGAACCTTGTACTTTTGTATGGTTTTAAGGTCTTTTTTAGTCACACCATCCTTATTGTCGAATTCCCTCAGCTTGGCATATAGTATTCTGTTTTCACTGGATATTGGTTCGAGTGATTGCTCATTTTCTTCTGCTGTGATTAGCTGGTCTAACAGCGCTATTTCTGCAAGATAACGCCCTGCGTATGCTTGGAAATGGTAATCCCTTTGCTTGGCATTGTAAGCTGCATTTTTTACAGCATCGAGAGAATCGGCTGCTACTGTGTCGATAATAGATTTGGTTTCGTACTTGTCAAGCCATAGTTCTTCCGTCTGCGCCGATACGGAAATGGTGGCCATTGTTGCTGCTGCAAGCAGCAATGCTTCTTTAAGGATTGTATTCATCGCTGTTATTATTTTATGGTCATAATTCTGGTTACAATTCTATCAACCACTTTCTGTTTCGTGGTCATTGCATCGTTTGGATTATCAGTCCACTCTGTCCAAAACTCGTTTTCCTCTTTGATGAGGTCAGCGTAGTTTTCTTTCAGCATCCGATAGGCAGAGCCTTCTCTGTCCTGTGCTCTTGCACATACAATCAAGATGTCAGGGCGATACTCATAGATTAGTTCTTTCATTTCTTCATTGAGAACATCGTCCACGTCGCCTGCCGAGATAATTGCAATGCGTTTCTCTTTGATGTCGATTACCGAACGGAAATCTCTCACCTCATTGCCGACGGGTAAGTAATCTCCGTTGGTTTTTAGCAGTCGTACCGCATTGCTGTGTGCGACCAATTCATTGTGCAGCATTGTCGCTGTCGTTGTTTTGCCGTCGTTCTGACGACCTCTGATAATGATTAACTCCATATTATGTGTATTTTAAATGATTATCGGCTCCCAGCATTGAGCCGGAAGCCGATGTTTAAGGGCAATAAGAAAGGCGTAAATCCTTTCATTTGGTAGCCGCTTATTCTTGGAAGGGTGGTCTGGAATACCTCGTAAACAATAAGGGTTCGAAATGGATTCACGCCCAAGCGTGAACTTTCGCAATCCTATTCTCGTTTACGTGATAAAAGTTTTCCAGACCGTTTATCCAAGGAGAACAAGAGCGTCCGCTCAATATGTCTTTATGTTTATACTATTCTTTTTGTTTATGCCATATATTTTTGTTTTCGTTTATATTTTCAATAGGTTATCATGCACGATGGTATCAGTCGGTCGACAATGGCATAGCCGTTATCCAAATGAAAAATGATGCTCCATTTCTTGTTGTGGGAAGTGAGTACCTTGGCATGAGGATGAAATCGTTTGGGAATCATCCACTGGCTTTCGGGACGGATGGTCGCC
>JAFURZ010000014.1 GCA_017480785.1 Bacteroidales bacterium | reverse complement strand
GTGGGCGCCCAGGTAGTAGGCCGGCACAGAATCCCTGTAATGGATTTTTTTCTGCTCACTCAACAGGATGAGGGAGTCGGGGCCGGCGTCGTAGATAGCCACCGATTCCATGGCGCTGTCGAGTGACGTGTCGGCAATGACAGCGAGCTCTTCGGGCGTGAATTCCAGCATGTCGAGCATGGCGGCGATGCCATAGATTGTCATCGGGTCCTTCCCCGTCTGGAAAAATTTACCGAGGAGCCGGTAGGTTGGCGACCCGCCGGCACCGATGTAGCATGTGTCAAAGACCTCCCAGGAGTTCGTGTCCTGATAGTAATCCGGGTTCATCGAAAGTCCCCAAACGGTGTCCTGAGCTTTGGCGCCCAGCGTGGAAAGCAGCAACGCGGCCGCAATCAAAACGTGTTTTTTCATGGTTTTTGCCTTTTTGATTATTATGCAATATATTGTCTCCTGCTGCGTTGTTGTGTTCAGCATCGGGACAAGATTCCTTGTGCTTTTTTCCATCCCCGTGTGGTGCAACAATCTCGGACAAGATCACAGGCACACGGGGACCTTGTTATATGAATTTTCTCATGGTGTTCGATGGTTTTGTGGGACTATTCCCTGTTTTTTCATTATACATTATTAGAGCCTATTCCGGGGCTAAAGGTAACACGGGTAGAATGGATTTAACTTTATTTAACAGCAGTGCATGTGTAGACACCATCTTTGAATGAGATATGCACATGATAATCATTATCTGTCATTTTCTCTGCCCATTTCAATGCATCTTCCTCGCTTTTGGTAGTATATGTAACAACGTCCTTGGCGGATGATACGTTATTTGTCGTAGAGCCCGCAAAGACATCAACCTCGTGTCCCTCTCGGACCAATGCGAAAATGTGCTGCCAGAATGCATAGATATCTTTTTCGTCATTCAGTGATTCATCATAGACTGCACCATCCACACTGTAGTACATTACGAGTTGGGGGGCTTGTGTTATCGTCTCCTGTGTGAATGACGGTTCTTTTTGGCAGGCTGTCGCCACCAATCCAATTGTTGCAGCGAGTGCAACGGTTCTGATTACTTTTCTCATTTTTTTATATTTTTAGGGGTTCTTTGAAATTCCCTCTAAGTATGGCTGTCTTGTCGGATTCATTGTCGGTATCGAATAAGACAACTGTTTTTCGCTGGGGGAAATCAGCAATGATGCTATTATTATATTTGCCTGTCAATCGATTATCCCCACTTACAAAGTCTACGGACATAAGATATTCAACTAAATCGTCACTATAACCAAGGTCTTTGAGCAACCATTTGTATGTGGTGCTGTCACAGGCTTTGAGGAGAGTCATGTCGGCAGTGATTGTGTCGTTGATTTGCTTTTTTTTGATGAAAGAGGCCTGTATGCCCGGTACGTCATGGTAACGGCGGTAGAGGTCGCTGCACTGAGAAAGGGGCACGGTGTGGGGTGCACGGATGACCACCAGGGTCACCAGCGCCGCCGCGAGGCCTGTCAGCACCACTACCAACCAGTAGATTTTCCTCCGTTTCATAGTTCGTCAATTGCTTGGTTGGCGTCGGCCAGCAGCACGGTGCGGCTGATGTCGGTACGCGTGTTGCGTCCGTCGGGTTGGCTGACGCATGCCATCATCAGCATCGAGGGGCCGACCAGCCACAGCAAGGTGACAGCGAGGCGGGCGAGACGGGCGACACGGCCCAGCCCCTGCGTGTCGGCTGCCGAGACCTCGCGTGCGAGGGTGTGCTGCCGCGCAAGGAGCTCGTCGCGCAGGTGACGCTGCCGCCGTGCCACGGCAATCAATTCGTCCAATCGGGTTTCTTCTTTGTTCATCGTTTATTGATTTGTTCGTTGATAATCCGCAGTTTTTCCATCACTTTCTTCATGCGCTTGTAGACAGCGTTGGACGAGAGGTCCAGCTGTTCGGCTATTTCCTTGGTCTTGTAGCCGTCGAGGTGGCGCTGCACTAGGTCGCGCTCGCTGTCGGTCAGGTAGGAGGTGAGTTCCTCGAGCTGTTCCCGGGTGTGGATGGCTTCCTCGGCCAGGCTGTCGGCCACCTCGAAGGCGAGCTGCGCGGGCGGCGGGAGCCGGTGGCGGCGCCAGTCGTGGAGTATGGTGCGCACCTGCCATCCGACCCATACCTTCTCGGGCACGGAACGACGGTAACTGTCGATGTGGAGCCACAGCCCCAGCAGGACCTCCTGCACCAA
Organism: Bacteroidales bacterium; assembly: GCA_017480785.1. Lineage (GTDB taxonomy): Bacteria > Bacteroidota > Bacteroidia > Bacteroidales > P3 > Colimorpha. The sequence continues at coordinate 22,004 of JAFURZ010000014.1, read as the reverse complement.
GTCGTCGCAGAGGGCACTGTCGCCGTCGGACTGCCGCATGCAGAGCCACTTGATAAGGGATGCGTTGCGGCGCACCAAGGCGGTGTAGAATCCGTATATCTGTTCCTGTTCGTCGTTCACTTCGAAGTGCATAGTTAGCGCATTTCTCGCCTATATAATACTCACTTTTTTTCCGTTTTTAGCCTGGCAGGGGTAGATTTAACATTATTTAATATTTCAAGGCCTCTGGGGCGCTCAAATGGTATATATCATTAGAGCCAATTCCGGGGCTGAATGTAACACAATCGGGTCGGATTTTATATCATTTATCTTTTCTATGTATCGGAAGCATCACGTCTGTGCAGATAGCACCCCCCCCTACTATATTATACACGTTTTTTGGTCGATTTCTGACATAGATAGTGTGGATTTAACATTATTTAACTTCTCCTGTCGTTGTTGATGCTTTTGGCGGCTACGTCAAGCGCCTGGTTGTGCGAGGTGAGAGTGTGGTTGTTTTCTTTTTCGTCGTTTGTCATCGGGTCGCATTTTCCCCTTTTGCTATAATTAGACGCAAAATGAGCCGAAATGTGACATGGGAAGGTATGGATTTAACATTATTTAACTCTTCAGGGGTGTCAAAGCCCCCTATATGTACCCGCCGGAGGCCAATCACTAATCACCAGATTCTCCGCCTGCTGACGGTGCTCCCGCTCGCTGCGCGAGTGAAATTCTGCAAATCCTGTAGATTGTCCCGCAGCGTAGAAGTACACATATTCATCGGTGTATGTATTTACTGGATTTATGGATTACGCCCGCAGGGCGGGAAAGAGGTCGCGTCTCTTCGAGACGCAGAGGCTCTGCCTGCCGACTGTCACCACATTGCGCCTTCGGCTTATGTGGTGTTACTGAGAGTTCCACCTCTCTGAGGTGGTTCATTCCTACCATTCGAGTAATTCGCCATTCTATCGACCTGCGTAGCCATTCGCGTAATTCGAGTAATTCGCCGTTAAAAAAAATGTTTTTCGCCGTCGTGGAGGGAAGTGGGCGGAGTGGGCAAGTTGGGTACTTCTTTGGGAAAGTTGGGTACTTTCGTGGGTCGATTTTGGGGTTTTCGGCAAAAGGGCCTTATATTGGGGCCGTCCGGTGGCGACATCGGACGAGAGTTCTTACATATTGAGTTGAGAGGAATACAGAGCGGCGCCGTTGGATATGCGCCGCCGAAGTAAAGGAAAAAAGAGAGGCTCAGCAGGCGAAGGGGTTCGCAGCCTACTGGCGTGGGAGGAAGTGTACGTCGCGGGGAGCGATGAGACCCAGCGAGATGGCTTTGGCTACGCGGGCGGCACTCTTGTTGACGATGCCCAGGCGGCGCGAGAGGTCCTTCTGGCGTTCCTGGATGGCCTTGTCGCTCTCGTCGAGCTGGTGCGATATCTCGGCGGCGGTGCAGCCGGCGGCTTCGAGGAGAAGCAGACGGTGCTCGGTGGGGCTGAGGTTGAAATCGAGGTCGTGGCTCTCGACCATGCGGAAGTAGTGCTCGGCGGCTTCCTTGAGGGTAAGCATCACGGGGTAGTTGAAGTAGCACTTCTCGCCGCGTTCGAGGCACTCGACGGCGCGCAGGATGTTCTCGACCGAGAAGCCGCCGGCGGCGTTCTTGCTCACGAAGGCGCTGGCGCCGAGCGAGAGTGCCTCCATCACCACGCGGCCTATGTCGTGGACGCGCTGCATGCGCCCCCCCGAGGTGAGGGGAGCCCCCTCTGGTCGCGGCCCCTCTTCGGCGGGGTTGTCGAAGCGGCCGGAGAAGATGATAATCTTCACGTCGGGGAACCGCTCGTGGACGCGACGTGTAATCATCAGCCCGCCGGTGGGTTCGCCTTGGAACTCCATGTCGACCAACAGGTAGTCGGGGGGGGCGAGGGTCTCGAGGGCGGCGAGGAGCGCCGGCCCGTCGGCGAAGGTGTCGATCATCTCGACCGGCCGCATGACGCTGCCGTCGACATCGCCGCTCTCGACAACAAGCTGGCGACTATTCATTTCCATTTTGACGACTTTGCGGATGAGGGGTTCGTCGTCGACCATCATTACTCGGATGTTCAAGGGGTTGGGGTTTAAGGTTTAGGGTTTAAGGTTTAAGGGTCGTTGGGGGAAGCCAGCCGTACGTGCATGACGGTGCCGTGGCCGGGGGTGCTCTCGACCCAGAGCTTGCAGCCGCGGCGGGTGAGGTCGTCGTGCTTCTTGATGATGTAGCGGCAGAGGATGAGGCCGAAGCCGTGGTCGGCGTCGGCGGGCAGCGGACGGTCGGCCCGGAAGAGGGACTCGCACTGCTCGGGAGTCATGCCGCAGCCGGTGTCGGCGACGGTGATGTCGACCATCTGTCCGTCGGCTTCGGCGGCGCCGATGGTCACCGACCCCTGCGCGGTGTGCTGCAGGGCGTTGGTCACCAGGTTGCGGAGCAGGATGACGACCAGCAGGCGGTCGGCCCAGAGCATCCTGCCGGTGGGGAGGAAGCGCAGTTCGACGCCGGCGGAGGGGCAGACCACCTGGGTGCGCACCTCGTCGAACACCTCCTGCAAGGCGAAGGAGGAGGCGTTGAAGACCAGTCCGCTGGGGATGGAGAGGCGCGTCCAGTTCTTGATGTTGTCGAAGGTGCGGAGCAGTTGCTCGAGCACCTCGGAGCGTAGCTCGGGCGAGAGGTTGGGGCTGCGGAGGTAGCCTATGAAGGGGCTCACGTCGTGGCGCATGACGCTGAGACAGGTCTCCACGTTGGCGATGCGTTCCACGTCGCGGCGCCGCGAGGCTTCCAGCTCGCGCTTTTCGCGGCGCAACTTGCTGGCGTTGCGCCAGAGGAGGAGCGTCAGCACGAGGAGTACCAGCAGCAGCAGGCTGACCACCTGGGCCGTGTGCGTCATCCAGCGGCTGCGGCGTGTGGCATTGGCGAGGGTCTGTTGCAGCACGAAGTCCTCCTGCTCGCTCTGCCTGATGTGGTCCTGCAGCTCGGCATAGTGCTCGTACCATGTGCGAGCCTGGTCGGCATTGTCGGCGATGCGGCTACGAAGCAGGAGGTCGAAGTAGCCGAGCTCCATCTTGGGCGCCGCAAAGGGTTGCCATGTGCCCCGCAGGGAACGCCACTGGGCGAGTACCTGATGGGCCTTGGCGGTGTCGCCGATGAGTAGTGCATAGCGCGCCGTGGAGGTGGTGCCGCCGAGCATCTGGTAGGGGTCGCCATAGTCGAAGAACTCCTCGCGGGCTTCGTCGTAGAGGGCGAGGATACTGTCGGGCGGGACGCCGCCGGGCTGGCTGCGCAGTGCCCATGCGGTCATCTGGAGCGTGTTGGCATAGTGGAACGGGCAGAAGACGGCCTCGCCGAGGCCCAGCAGGCGGAAATTCTCGTCGCAGTAGTCGAGGGCGAGGGTGCTTTCGCCGGCGCTCTGCCATCCGTAGGCGAGGGCATAGTTGAGCGCCATGTCCTGTGCGAAGTCCACTTTCAGGCGCGAGCGGTTCCGCTCCACCTCTTCGACGAGGGTGCACACGTCGGCCTCCTGCTCGTTGCGGTAGTGGTAGTTGAGCACGAGCATGGTGATGTAGTATTCGCTCTGGGCGTAGTTGTAGAGCAGGTTGTCGCGGTTCCGCTCCAGGAGGCGCTGGCGGCCGATGTCGTAGAGGAGGCGATAGGAGTCGGCGATGCGGCAGTCGCGCTGGAGGAGCCGTGCCTGAATGAGGTCGTGGATGACCCACTCGATGTCGCCGTTGCGCATGCCCTCCTTCCGCAATCCGAGGGTCTTGTCCAGCCGGTCGAGCATGAGCTGGGCATTCTCGCGGTCGCTCTTCTGGTAGTAGGCGAACGCCATGTTGTTGTAGGCGCGCAGCTGACCGTCGACATAGTCGGGCAGCGAGTCGTCGATGAAGCGCAGGGCGGCCTGCGAGTAGGCGAGACAGCTGTCGGGCTGGCGGTAGCGGTTGACGAAGGCCTCCTTGTTGAGGCCGTCGGCCCGCGCCCGCTTCAAGGGGTCGACCGGGGCCGGCTGCCGGCACGCGACCAGCAGCAGGGCAACCAACAGGGAGTAAAATACGGTGTGTTTCACGGTGCAAAGATACAAAAAAATTATAATTCCGGTAGAATGAAAATATTTTTGTACTTTTGCACCTGTTTTCAGAACGACGACACGACTATGAAGAAACAAGTGATTTTGATTACCGGAGCCAGCAGCGGCATCGGCTACGACACAGCCATGGCTCTGGCCGCCAAAGGACACAAGGTGTATGCCGCCGCACGGCGCGTGGAGAAGATGGAGCCGCTGAAGGCCTCGGGCATTGTGCCGCTGCGCATGGATGTCACCGACGAGACATCGATGGCCGCCGGAGTGCAGGCCGTGCTCGACGCCGAGGGACGCATCGACGTGCTGGTGAACAACGCCGGCTATGGCTTCTTCGGCCCTATCGAGACCGTGCCCATGGAGGAGGCCCGCCGCCAACTGGAGGTGAACATCTTCGGCTTGGCACGCCTCTGCCAGCTGGTACTGCCCACAATGCGGCGCCAGGGGAGCGGCCGCATCGTCAACACCTCGTCGGTGGCGGGCAAGGCCACGATGTACTTCGGAGGGTGGTATAACGTGTCGAAGTATGCCGTCGAGGCTTTCAGCGATGCCCTGCGCATGGAGATGCGCCCCTTCGGCATCGACGTAGTGCTCATCGAGCCCGGCCCCATCAAGACAGACTGGGGCCTCATTGCCGCCGACCACCTATCAGAGACTTCGCGAGGCAGTGCCTACGAGAAAGAGGGGCTCTGCGAGGCCACCATCATGCACAAGGGGTACGAGTCAAACCTGTTGTCGAAGCCCTCGGTGGTCACCCATGCCATCTGCCGCGCCGTCGACAGCCGCCGTCCACGCACCCGCTACCGTGAGGGAAGTGGGGCGTCGGCCATTGTCTTCCTGCACAGCCTGCTTCCGGTCCGCTGGTGGGACCGGATGAACAGGCTACTGGTCAGCGAACGGCTAAAAGTCGTCGTCGGACGAATAGACCGTCTTTGAGAAGTTGGTGAGCCAGGAATTCACCTCGCTCCGGTTGTTGCCTATCAGGTAGCGGAAGGTTCCGAGGCCGTCCTTCTCCACACGCCGCTTGTCGGCGGGCAGGGCCTTGACGGCATCCTCCACAGTCCCCATGGAGGAATAGATGACGAGCTCCTGCGACATTAGGTCGTAGCGGAAGAAGTACCAGTGGTCGCGCGCGGCCTCGACATAGAGCGTCATGTACTGCGCGTTGCCACGCTTGTTTATCTGTCCTTTCAGCCTTACCTCGAGGCCTACCGGCTTGCCGTCGATGGCGGCCAGGCCCACCTTGCTGTCGCAGTAGTAGCCCACTCCGGGCATGTACTGCCACCTCACGCGGTCGAAGAGCAGCATGGTGCGCATGGGTTCGGGGATGGTGGTGAGCTTGCCCTCGTCGCTGTATGAGGCATAGGCCTTGGCACCCCGTTCGGCTCCGAGGTGATACATCAGGGCATGGCGCATCTCGCCGTTGGAAGCCGGTGCTGTGGGCACCAGGCGCAAGTCGTCCTTGATGGCGGCACTCATGGCGCTGACCACATCGGGTGCCAGCGGGAAGCCGACACCGAAGACGGTGGTGAGATGGTCCTCCTTGTTGTCCCTGATGCCGACGGTGGCGGTGCCGTAAGCATAGAACTGCGCCTGGGTGCGTTTAAGGGTGAAGTCCATCAAGCCCTCGCCATCCACCTTGCAGTCGGTGGTGCTCAGGCTGAGGAAGGGCTCGACGACGGCCTCCGGATTGGCCACCTTGGCCTCGGAGGCTATCATGTATTCCTGACGGCCGCCGAAGTGGGTCAGCACGCCGTGGGCCGAAAGCAGCTCGTTGTCGGTCGACCGCTCGTTGGTGAGGAAAGCGGGCCGTGGCTCGAGGGTGGTCTTGTCGATAAGGATGGCGGCACTGATGCGCTTGCCTTTCCAGTCGGTGGGAAGCTCGGGCACCACGACATGAATGGAGTCGGGGTCGGTGTAGTCGGCATAAGCCAGCAGTCCCATCTGCTCCTGGGGCACACAGTGGTGCAGCAGCCGGACGCCACCGTCGAAGAAGAGCAGCTTGCGATTGCCCTCAAGACGCACCTTGCCGGCATAGCCGAAGGCGGGACTGAGGGTGAACTGCGTGTTCTCGTTGACGGTACCCGTACCCACGGTGGTACCCGAGTTGTTGACGCTGATATCGTTCAGATAGATGCGTTGCGCATCTTCGGGTCGTTCGGCATCCTCGGGATAGGCTATGTAGCCCTTGCCTGTGTAGTTGTCCGACCCCTTGACGAGCAGGTAGGCATCGCTGACGGTGTGCCACGCGTCGGCTCGGTTACATACGAGCGTGGCGTTGTTGAGCACCCGCATCTCGCCTCCTTTGTCGATATGCACCGAGTCGCCGGATGGCGCGATGGCGGCATCGGCCACGGCGATAAGGTACACGCCGCGCGAGCTGAGGTCGGCCCGCTCGTAGCGGTAGGAGGAGATGAGCGAGTGGTAGGTGAGCCCGCGCCGCTTGGGGTCGGTGCTGACGAAGCGGGCACCGGGCAGGTCGTCAATCTTGGGCAGACGCAGATGGATGTCCATGGCGTCGAGGCCCTCGGTGGTGGCACGCTGCGAGTTGGCGATGTCGAGCAGGTGGCCGTCCATGTCCCAGTAGAAGCGGTCGGCCCAGGCCTCGTATTCCATCATCGGAAGCTCGGTCCGTGCCGGACCGTCGGGCATAGTGAGCTCGGCCTTGCGCCCGTCATAGTCGACACGCGACTTGACATTGTGCGCCTCGAAGGCGGTCATGGCGAAGGTGTTGCTGCGGAGCGAGAAGGTGCTCACCTGGGCGTTCATCTCGCGCGACAACAGCTCGAAGTGGCGGCTCGAGAGGGTGGCTTCGTGCACGGTAGCCGTGCCGTCGGCCGAGGCGCCGTGGGGCATCAGGGCCAAGTGGCCGCGCAGCTGGGCCTCGTCGCGATACATCACCAAGGGATTGCCTTTGGCCAGGGTGGCCAGGTCGAGCGAGTCGCGGTAAGGGAGCCAGTGCAGCGATGTGCGGTCGCCATGGACGGCGGGGAAGCCCTGCTCCTCACGCACCACGACGGTGTCGGTCAGGGCCAGTGCCGAGTCGGGCAGGAAAAGGAAGTTGGACGAGGTGCTGTGCGAGGTGAGGTAGTCCACGTGTCCGGGGCCATGCAGACCGCCGGCGTCGAGTCGCAGCTCGTTGTGGTACACTCCCTTGCCCCCGTAGGCCGGCAGACCGCCCACGGGCGTATGGGTGACAAAACCCAGGTAGTAGTCGCGCTGCACCTTCAGCGGCTCGCGGATGTCGGGGAAGATACCCGCCGACGTGAGCACACCGCCAAACTCCAGGCTGTCGACATTGAAGTCGGCCAGGCTCTGCAGCGCGAAGGGCTCGATGGTGTAGTAGAAACTCTCGCGCTTGTACTGGCCCTCCTGTATGGCCTTGCGGTTGTAATAGACGTAGCAGTTCTCGCGGCTGTCGAGGATAGGATACTCCTTGTTCTTGGTGAGGCCGCTATGGTTGTCGGGGCGGTCGATGCGCAGGGTACCCACCAGGTCGGTCAGCGGGGTACGCACCAGCTGTTCGTATTCGGGGTTGGCGAAGTCGGGCACGTAGAACTCCAGCCGGTTGATGCGGGGCATCTCAAGGGTGTACTTCTCATAGTCAAAGTCGGCATCGGTCACCTGCATAATGAACTTGTTGCACTCCACCTTTCCGCTGAAGTGCATGGACCGGTTGCGCCCCACATGCACCACATAGCCGCTGGCCGAGTCGGGGTGCACCACCACCTGGTGGCTGTCGCTGACCACAAACTGCTCCACGCCACGGATGACCAGGTCGTTATCGGCCAGGTTTAGGCGGGCATTCACGCCACGGGTGGTGCTCTCGAGGGTCAGGGCATCATAGTCGAAGCCTTTGGCATGCGAGTTGGCCTTCACGTAGTCCTCCAGTTTCTCTTTGACGCGCACACGGTTGGTGATTTCGTTGTAGGTGACCAGTCCGTGGCGGCAGAGGGTGTGAATCATCAGCAGCGTCTGACTCATGTCGAGGCCTATGTAGTTGGAGAAACCCTTGACGCCGAAGTACCACGAATTGCTCTCGGCGTAGTCGTAGACACGGCGCACGGGGCTCACCTCGTCGATGCCCTGTATCTCACGGTACTTGCGGAAGGTGTAGCAGTTCGAGCTCTCGAACTGGGCCGTGCTCACGCCGCCCGCCGACGCCAGGTTGGAGAACTCCAGCCTGTTCTGGTCCTTGAGCCACACGATGCTCTCGCTGTAGATGTCGAGCTGGTGGTAACTGTCGATATAGGGCGAATAGAACTTGCGTTGCTGGTCGTTGACGAGGGTCACCTTCTTCTCCGACGGGAGGTATCGCACCGTGATGCCGGCATTACTGATAGAGTCCTCCTCGCCCAGGTAGAAGGCCACCTGCGCGTTCTCGGCCAGCAGGTGCTCGGGGGTGATGGTGAACTTGAGCGACGACACCGTCAACTGGGGACGCCCGTCGTGGTGGAACACCAGCTGGGCGGGGTGCTTGCTCGAGGCGGTGATGAACTTGGAGCCGTTCATCATAAAGCTGCCGTTATAGTCAACGTCGGGCATGATGTTGCGGATGACGAAGTCGCGCTGGTAGGAGCGGAAGCGTGGATAGGTGTATTTCTCCGGCTCCATGGTGCCCTGCAGGGCCTCCTCGACGCGTCCCGTGATGGGCTGGCTGAAGTAGTGCGTGTTGACAAAGCTGACACTGTCGGCAGTGAACTTGGGCAGCTTGGTCTCGGCCTTGTAGAAACGCAGGTCGGCATAGCAGGCCTCGACGCCGAGCCCTGTGCGCGACCAGTCGATGCGTCCGCCCTGTCCGTGCCACACCCCCTCGCGGTAGTCATACCATCCGGTGGTGCCATGCAGCGTGTTCCAGTCCTTGCTCGAAGCATAGTTGAGGTCGGCCGGCGCGTCGATGCGCACCACGATAGCCCCCTCCTCCACCGTCAGGCGGAAGGGGGTCTGGGCGTTGAAGCTCCACTCGCTGCTGTTCGACCGGTAGAGCACGCGGTCGGTCAGCAGCAAGTTGCTCCAGGCCACAAAGTCGTTGATGTACTTCACCTTGGAATTCTTCTTGCGGTAGGTCTCCATGGCGGCCACCCACCCCTCGAAGTTCTGTGACCCCTGCGGCGTGGAGGCATAGGCCGTCAGCACCCGCGTGAAGTCGACCAATTCGGGCACAGCCTTGATTTTCACCCCTACGGCATAGAGGTAGAGGTTGGTGACGCGCTGCTGCATCGGCGCCCCCATGGCGGCATAGGCGGCAGCGAAGGCCTCGACGGCCTTGGCGTTCTCCTTCTGCACCCCCTTGTCGGCGGTGTTCTTGTTGAGGTACTCCAGCAGGTCGGCCGGCATCGTCTCGGCGGCAAAATCGGCAGTCACCTTGGGCTTCTGTGCCATCAAGGGGAGGACGGTCAGGGTTGCCAGCAGTGTCAAGAGCAGTTTCTTCATCATTCTGTGTATTGTTTTTCTACTTTGGAACAACCTGTTTTGCTGTTGTTTGGTTTCAATTCAACTTGAGTTCGACTTGAAATCAAGTTGAAATCAAGTTAAACTGAAGCAAAACGGCAGTCAAAAACCAGGGTTCCACGGCAAGGAATATCAAGTGGTTTCAAGTGTTGGCCGGTGATGTATGGAGGGTTCATCCGACGGAGGCTTTCAGTTTTTCGGCGTTCTCGGCCAGCTGGAGGGCTTCGATGCATTCCTCGATGTCGCCGTCCATGAAGGCCGGCAGGTTGTGCATGCTCCAGCCAATGCGGTGGTCGGTGACGCGGCTCTGGGGGTAGTTGTAGGTGCGCACCTTCTCGCTGCGGTCGCCGGTGGCCACCATGGTCTTGCGCTTGCTGCTCATTTCCTCCATGTACTTGTTGTACTCGCGCTCGTAGAGTCGGGTGCGCAGCAGGGCCATGGCCTTCTCCATGTTCTTGATTTGCGACTTCTGGTCCTGCATCGACACCACGATGCCGGTGGGGACGTGGGTGAGGCGCACGGCTGAGTAGGTGGTGTTGACGCTCTGGCCACCGGGGCCGCTGGCGCAGAATATCTCCTTCTTGATGTCGGCGGGGTTGAGCTCCACGTCGAACTCCTCGGCCTCGGGCAGCACCACCACGCCGGCGGCCGAGGTGTGGATGCGGCCCTGCGTCTCGGTGGCGGGCACGCGCTGCACGCGGTGCACGCCGCTCTCGTACTTCAGCAGGCCGTAGACCCCGTCGCCACTCACCGTGAACGAGATGTCCTTGTAGCCGCCCGAGGTGCCCTCGTTGAAGTCGTTGACCTCGATTTTCCAGCGCTTCTTCTCACAGAAGCGGGTGTACATGCGGAAGAGGTCGCCGGCGAAGAGGCAGGCCTCGTCGCCGCCCGTGCCGCCGCGTATCTCGACGACGGCGTTCTTCGAGTCCTGCGGGTCGGCGGGGATGAGCAGCAGGCGTATTTCGTCCTCCATCCGCTCGCGGCGGCCCTGGCTCTCGGCGAGCTCCTCCTTGGCCATGTCGCGCAGCTCGGGGTCCTTCTCGCTCTCGAGCAGCTCGCGGCACTCGGCAATGGTGTCGAGCAGGGCGTTATATTCGTGGTAGGCCTTCACCACGGGCTGCAGGTCCTTGTAGTCCTTGGAGAGTTTGACATAGCGCTTCATGTCGGCAGTGACCTGCGGGTCGTTCATCTGCTGCTCTATCTCGCAGTAGCGGTCGTAGATGGCTTTCAGTTTGTCTAGCATTATCTTGGTTGTTATTTGTTATCAGTCGGTTTTCTTTTTGATGCACCGGTCCACCATGTCGTTGAGCGTGGGGCTCACACGCCAGGCGTAGACGGTGGCCAGCAGGGCGGTTCCCAGCACGAGGGTCTTGAGCACGGCGTCGGTCAGCAGGGCGAGCGGGGAGGCGGTCGGAACAAGCAGGGGCGTCAGCCAGCGCGTCCACGCCAGGTTGAGGGCGAAGGCAGCCGCCATGACGGCCACCACCTTCAGCTGTGCCGCCGAGAAGAGACTCACCCGCAGCCGCAGCCACAGGTAGCCCAGCAGGGTGGCGAAGTAGAGCAGGTAGGAGAGCAGCGTGGCCGCCGCCGACCCGTCGATGCCCCACAGCGAGATGAGCCACGTGTTGAGCCCGATGGCGCTGAGGGTCAGCAGTGCGATGAAGAGCAGCGCCCGCGTGTAGTAGCGCGAGTAGTTGAGCACGTCGGTGCCGATGGAGAACGAAGAGTTGACCACCTTGGCCAGACTCAGTATGAGCACCACGCCTACGCCGCCGGCATAGCTGGCGCCGTTGGGGATGAAGGCGTAGAGCGTGTCGAGGTTAATCCAGATGAGGTAGAAGATGGTGAGGCTCACCAGCAGCTGATGGAGGCTCACCTGGCGCGTGAGGCGGTTCACCTCGGCCCAGTTGTCCTCCTTCACCGCCGTGGCCACCACCGGCCGCGAGATGGCCCCCAGCGAGCGGTAGGGCACCTCGACCACGTTGGCGATGTAGCTGGCGATGGCGTAGACTCCTGTCAGGGCGGCGCCGGCCTTGGCACCGAGGAAAAGCGAGTTGATGAGCGGTATGTTGCCCGCCAGCACGGTGGCCGTCATAAAGAGGGTGTAGCGGCCCGTCTCGCGGCGCCGCTCACGGGTGAAGAAACGCCAGTCGAAGCGGAACACCCCGAAGTCGAACTTCACGATGCGCAGCAGATAGAACAGGTTGAGCAGCATAGCCAGGCCGTAGCTTCCGCAGAAGAGCCACACGAAGAGGTCGAGCGAGATGAGGCGGTAGCCGTAGAGCAGATAGGCGGCCAGGTTGAACAGCCTGATGCCCACCTCGCGCACCATCTTGGGCACCGTGATGCGCATTAGCACCGACGCGTTGGTCTCGAACACCGTCATGTACAGTGCGAAGAAGGTCAGCATCGGCAGCAGGTAGAAGTAGTCGGCTATCAGGGGCGACTTCTCGCTGTAGAGCTCCACCAAGGGCCCGTGGAAGGCCAGCAGCAGCGTCCCCACCAGCAGGAAGCCCGCCAGCGGCAGCAGCAGCGAGAGGCCGAACACGCGGTGGCCGTAGTGGGGGAAGAAACGCACCGTCGAGGCATTGGTGCCCAGCTGCGCCAGGCAGCTGAAGAGCATCGCCGCGTCGACCATCACGCGCGTCAGGCCCACCTCCTCCTCGGTCAGGTAGCGCGTCAGCACGAAGAAGGTGATGACGAATCCTATCGCCACCCCCAGGTAGTTGGCCAACGCCCCCTTGATGCTCTGCCGTGCTATGATGCCCATGCCTGCTTTGCTATACTTTAAATCCAAACCATAACGCCTCGGAAAACTTTTTATTGTACAATACTAAAAAAAACGTATCTTTGCACTCCGAAGATGAAACATTACGCACTGATAGGACGCACACTAACACACTCGCACTCAAAGCGGTTGTTCGACGCACAGGGGTTTTCCGACGCCGACTACCGGCTGCATCCCATGCCCTCGCTCGAAAGGCTGCGCGAATGGGTGGCGGCCGAGGGCATCGACGGCTTCAACGTCACCAACCCCTACAAGCAGGCGGTCATCCCCCTGCTCGACGAGATGAGCCCCGAGGCCCGTGCCATCGGAGCCGTGAACTGCGTCAGCGTGGACGGGGGACGCCTCACGGGATACAACACCGACGCCCCCGCCTTCCGCGACACGCTTTCCTCTTTCCTCTCTCCTCTCTCCACTCTCCACGCTGCCTATATTCTGGGCACTGGCGGGGCGGCGCATGCCGTGGCCTACGCATTGACGCAGATGGGCATCCCTTACACCTTCGTCAGCCGCACCCCCAGGAAACACCCCGACGCCATCGGCTACCCCCAACTCTCCTCTCTCCTCTCCCCACTCCCCACTCTCCTCGTCAACGCCACTCCCGTGGGCACCTACCCCGACATCGATGCCAGCCCACTGCCCTCCAATTTTCAACTTTCAACTTTCAATTTTCAATTTCTCTACGACCTGGTCTACAACCCCTCGCCCACCCTGCTGCTGAGGCAGGCCGCCGCCGCGGGAGCCGCCACCTGCGACGGCACGGCGATGCTGCGCCGCCAGGCCGAGCTGAGCTGGGACATCTGGGGCTTGAGGAAATAGGACTTGCTGAGAAAATCACTAACGACGTATGACCACGTCGAGCCCGGGCTGCCGGGTGCGGGCACGGAGCCATTCGACAAGACGCTCCTGCTGCTCCGCCTCGAGCTCGTCGGCAAGCGCCACCAGCGCCACGATGCCGTCACCCACACGCCCCACCGCCACCGATTCGACAGCGGGGAAGAGCGGCGCCACCTCGTCGGCCAGACGGGCCGAGAGGGTGTCGTACTGCGTGTAGGACGACAGCTGCGCACTGAGCGAGGCGAGCTGCCCGTTGAGGCTCGACTGCTGGTTGACCAGCGAGAGGTACTGGCTGTTGTCGGCTCCTTGGATGACATCCAGCGCATAGGCGCCCAGGCTGTAGTAGCCCATGCGGCTGCGGGCAGCGGCCATCTCCGTCTCGGTGATGTTGCGCCCCACGGCCACCACGCGCAGCGTGTCGTGCACCACCTCGCGTCCTATTATCTGGGTGCCGGTCTGGTGCAGCTCGCGCTCGACAAACGACGCCACATTCCGCTCGAAGATATCCTTGCGCACGATGCTGACCGTCATCACGGCGGCGGGGATGAGCGTGGCCACCAGGATGACGGTGATGACCCGCCGGCCATACTGCAACCGTTCGGGTGCCAGGGTACTCTGCGAATGGAAGCGCAGCAGCTTGACCCCCAGGAAAGTGGCCACGGCAATAAACACCGTGTTGATGAAAAAGAGGTAGAATGCGCCGAAGAAATAGCTCCACTGCGCTGTGGCCAGGCCGTAGCCGGCCGTGCAGAGGGGCGGCATAAGGGCCGTGGCGATGGCCACACCGGGGATGACCTGCCCCTTGCTCTTGGTGGTCAGCGCCAGCACCCCCGCCGCACCGCCGAAGAAGGCTATCAGCACATCGTAGAGGCTCGGCGACGTGCGCGCCAGCAGCTCGCTCCGCGCCTCGCTCAGGGGCGAGATGAGGAAATAGACCGTCGCCGTCACCACCGAGATGAGTGTCGCCACGCCGTAGTTCTTCAGCGCCCGCTTCAGCAGGTCGTAGTCGCCGATGCCCACGCCCAGCCCCATGCCGATGATGGGTCCCATCAGGGGAGAGATGAGCATGGCGCCGATGATGACCGCCGTCGAATTGACGTTCAGCCCCAGCGACGCAATCATAATGGCACACATCAAAATCCACAGGTTCGTGCCGCGGAACTCCACTCCGGCACTCACCTGCTCCACCACCTGACGCTCGTCCTCCTTGTCGCTCACAAGGTTAAAATAGCGCTTCAGGCTCTTCCCGAGGTTGCGTATGTTTATACCCATGGTGCAGTGTTGTTTTGCTGGTGATAACGTCGAACTGCCTCTTTTATTGCCCCTTGATAGCCTGTTCTTCGGTTTTTCCCGAAGAACAACCGAAGAACAGCCAGAGAAACGGCCATGAAAAGGCAGCCCCCAAACTCCCTTCTTCATTGCATGATGTATTGATGTTCTTTTACTGTTCTTTTACTTTTCTAAAAGAACAACAATGCAAAACATTGATAAACAAAATAATATAGCGGGAGAGAAAATATTTCTCACCATTATTGGTGATTATATGGAATTTATTTTGTATCTTTGCAGGCACTTACTATAAGTACAGAATCAAACAATATTAATCTTATAACATTAAAATTATGGCATTTAAAGGACAAATCATTATCGATACCGAGCATTGCAAGGGCTGCGGAGTGTGCGTACCCGTGTGCCCGATGAAATGCATCGAGTTGTCGAAAGAAGTAAACGGCAAGGGTTACAACTTCACCCATACCGTCAACGACAGTTGCATCGGCTGCGCCAGCTGCGCCATGGTGTGCCCCGACGGCGTGATTTCCGTTTACAAGAAAAAGATTTAAAGAAAGAAAGGAATACTATGGCAAGAGAACTTCAACTGATGAAGGGCAATGAAGCTATTGCCCGCGCAATGATTGCCAGCGGATGTGACGGTTACTTCGGATACCCCATCACCCCGCAGAGCGAAGTAATGGAAACCCTGATGACCGAGAAACCGTGGGAGACCACCGGCATGACTGTGCTGCAAGCCGAGTCGGAGGTTGCCTCCATCAACATGGTCTACGGCGGCGCCGCCACCGGCAAGAAAGTGGCCACTTCGAGCTCCAGCCCCGGAATCTCGCTGATGCAGGAAGGCCTGACCTACCTGGCCGGCGCCGAAATCCCCTGCCTGGTGGTCAACGTGATGCGTGGCGGTCCCGGTCTGGGCACCATCCAGCCCTCGCAGAGCGACTACTTCCAGAGCACCAAGGGCGGCGGTCACGGCGACTACCAGCTCTACACCCTGGCCCCCGCCAGCGTGCAGGAGATGTACGACTTCGTGTTCGACGCATGGGACATCGCCTTCAAGTATCGCAACCCCGTCCTGATTCTCTCCGACGGTGCCATCGGCCAGTGCATGGAGAAGCTCTACACCCGCGACTATGTGCCTCGCTGGACCGAGGAGGAGCGCCGCGCCAACGCCCCTTGGGGCACCTGGGGCAAGCCCGCCACCCGTCCGCACAACATCATCACCAGCCTTGAACTCGACTCGGCCCGTCAGGAAGTCTTCAACCTGAAGCTCCAGAAGAAGTATGCCGAGATGAAAGAGAAAGAGGTCCGTTTCGAGGCTCTCAACTGCGACGATGCCGAGTACATCATCGTGGCCTACGGCTCCTCCAGCCGCATCGCCATGAAGGCCATGCAGATGGCCCGCGAGAAAGGCATCAAGGTGGGTCTGTTCCGCCTCATCACCCTCTTCCCCTTCCCGACCAAACAGCTGGCCGAGGTAGCCAAACGCGTAAAGGGTATCCTCTGCGTCGAGATGAGCGCCGGCCAGATGATTGAGGACGTGCGCCTGGCCACCGAGTGCGGCGTGAAGACCGAGCACTTCGGCCGCTTCGGCGGTATCATCCCCACCCCCGGTGAGGTCCTGGAGGCTCTTGAAAACAAGATTATCAAATAAAGAAAGGAACAACAATGAATAAAGATATGGAAGCACGCAGACAAGAGCTGCTTAATCAGGGTTACGAAGAGGTGTACACCCGCACCAAGGTGCTGACCGACGCCGTCATGCACTACTGCCCCGGCTGCGGCCACGGCACCACCCACCGCCTCATCGCCGAGGTCATCGACGAGATGGGCATCCAGGACAACGTCGTCGGCGTGAGCCCCGTGGGATGCTCGGTTCTGGCCTACAACTATTTCGATGTCGACTTCCAGGAGGCCGCCCACGGCCGCGCTCCCGCTGTCGCCACCGCCATCAAGCGCCTCAACCCCGACACCTACGTGTTCACCTACCAGGGCGACGGCGACCTGGCCGCTATCGGCACCGCCGAGACCATCCACGCTGCCAACCGCGGTGAGAACATGACGATGATATTCGTCAACAACGGCATCTACGGCATGACCGGTGGCCAGATGGCCCCCACCACGTTGGTCGGCATGAAGAGCGCCACCACCCCCTACGGCCGCCGCGTCGAGCTCAACGGCTACCCCCTCCGCATGACGGAACTCCTCTCCACCCTGCCCGGCACCTACTACGTGACCCGCCAGAGCGTGCAGAACCCCGCCGCCGTGCGCAAGGCCAAAGCCGCCATCCGCAAGGCTTTCGAGAACCAGAAACTGAAGAAAGGCCTCAGCTTCGTCGAGATTCTCTCCAACTGCAACAGCGGCTGGAAGATGACCCCCGTGGCCGCCAACAAGTGGATGGAAGACAACATGATGCCCAACTACCCTATCGGCGACATCAAGGTCGACGGCAAGATTGTCGATGGCATCGACGCCAACCGCCTGGTCCTCGACCATGCCTTAACGGTAATGCAATAATAGTAGTAAAGTAGTAACAGCAGTAAAGTAGTAAAGTAGATTGGAATATTAGCTTAAAAGGACGCGCTGCGCGGCAGCCTTCTTTACTCCTCTTCTCCTTTACTCCTTTACTCCCAAAAACAAAAAGAAATGACTGAAGAAATCATCATAGCCGGCTTTGGTGGACAGGGTGTCCTCTCGATGGGTAAGATTCTTGCCTACTCCGGCGTCATGCAGGACAAAGAGGTCAGCTGGATGCCCAGCTATGGCCCCGAGATGCGCGGCGGCACGGCCAACGTCTCCGTCATCATCAGCGACGAGCGCATCAGCTCGCCCATCATCAACCAGTTCGACACGGCCATCATCCTCAACCAGCAGTCGCTGGATAAGTTTGAGAACAGCGTGAAGCCCGGCGGTCTGCTCATCTACGACCCCAACGGCATCACCCACGAGCCCACCCGCAAGGACATCAACATCTACAAGATTGCCGCCACGGCCAAAGCCCAGGAGCTCGGCATCAGCAAGGTGTTCAACATGGTGGTCCTCGGTGGCTTCCTGAAGCTGAAGCCCATCGTCGACAAGCAGTACATCCACGAAGGCCTCGAGCACTCCCTACCCCAGCGCCACTGGAACCTCATTCCCCAGAACGAGGAAGCCATCGAAATCGGCAAGGGCCTCATCGAAGCCGTCCAGACGCTGTAATGCTATCGGAACAATAGCAACGCCAAAGCCTCCCAATCGGGAGGCTTTGTTATTTTTTATTTTGTCAGTTTGTAAAATATTTGTATTTTTGCAGTCCAATAATTATTAACACAATACTGGTATATTATGTGTGGAATTGTAGGATATATCGGTGAGCAAGAGGCTTACCCCATTCTGATAAAGGGTCTTCATCGACTGGAATATCGCGGCTACGACTCGGCCGGCGTCTCAATGATTAACGCCAAGGACGACCTGAATATTTACAAGGCCACCGGCAAAGTGGCGGCCTTGGAGGAGAAGTGCGCCAGCGAGGACACCACCGGCAGCATCGGCATCGCCCACACCCGCTGGGCCACCCACGGCGAGCCCAACACCGTCAATGCCCACCCGCACCTCAGCCAGAGCGGCAACCTCTCACTGGTGCACAACGGCATCATCGAGAACTACAAGACCCTCCGCGCCATGCTGGAGAAGGAGGGCTACACCTTCTGCTCCGAGACCGACACCGAGGTGCTGGTGCAACTCATCGAGTTCACCCAGAAGAAGGGCAAGTGCGACCTCTTCACCGCCGTGCAGCGCGCCCTGAAGAACGTCATCGGCGCCTACGCCATCGCCATCCTGCAGAAAGACCACCCCGACCAGCTGGTCTGCGCCCGCAAGGGGTCGCCTCTGGTCATCGGTGTGGGCACCGACGCCCGCGGCCAAAAGGAGTTCTACCTCGGCAGTGACGCCACACCCATCGTGGAATACACCAAGCAGGTGGTCTACCTCAAAGACGAGGAGATTGCCTACATGGACCGCTCGGGCAAGATAGACATTGTCAACCTGGCCAACGTGCACCAGACCCCCGAAATGCACACCCTCAGCCTCTCGCTCGACGAACTGGAGAAGGGAGGCTTCCCCCACTTCATGCTGAAGGAAATCTGGGAGCAGCCCAACGCCCTGCGCACCTGCATCAAAGGCCGTCTGCACAAGAAGAACAGGGACGTCGTCCTCAGCGGCATCATCGACCACAAGGACAAGTTCATCAACGCCCGCCGCATCATCATCTGCGCCTGCGGCACCAGCTGGCACTCGGCCCTCATCGGCAAGTACTTCATCGAAGAGGCAGCCCAGATACCCGTCGAGGTGGAGTACGCCTCCGAGTTCCGCTACCGTAACCCCGTCATCTATCCCGACGATGTGGTCATTGCCGTCAGCCAGAGCGGCGAGACGGCCGACACCCTGGCCGCCATCCAGCTGGCCGAGCAGAAAGGGGCCTTCCTCTACGGCATCTGCAACGTCATCGGCTCCTCCATCGCCCGCGCTACCCACAGCGGCACCTACCTCCACGTGGGACCCGAAATCGGCGTGGCCTCCACCAAAGCCTTCACCGGACAGGTCATCACCCTCTGCCTCCTCGGACTGGCCATCGCCAAGGAGAAGCACACCCTCAGCGACGAGATGTTCCACATGCTGGTCGACGAACTCTACCAGATTCCCGACAAGATGCAGTGGACCCTTGAGAACAACAAGAACATCGACCAGTTCGCCCAGATGTTCACCTACTGCCACAACTTCATCTTCCTCGGCCGCGGCTACAATTACCCCGTAGCCCTCGAAGGTGCCCTGAAGCTGAAGGAGATATCCTACCTCCATGCCGAAGGCTACCCCGCTGCCGAAATGAAGCACGGCCCCATCGCCCTCGTCGACGAGGAGATGCCCGTGGTCTTCATCGCACCCAAGCGCGGCATGTACGACAAGATTGTCTCAAACATCCAGGAAATCAAGAGCCGCAAGGGAAAGATTATCAGCGTCGTCACCGAGGGCGACACCACGGTGAAGAACATGAGCGACTACTGCTTCGTCATCCCCGACACGCGCGACTGCTTCGTGCCCCTGCTGGCGGTCATCCCGCTGCAGCTGCTGGCCTACTACATCGCCACCGCCAAAGGCCGCAATGTAGACCAGCCACGCAACCTGGCCAAGAGCGTCACCGTGGAATAAACCAATACCAACCAATAACCGCCATGTTTACAGGAATTATCGAAACCACCGCACGCGTGGTCAACATAGAGAAAGAGAACACAAACTACCACTTCACCCTCGAAGTGCCTTTCGGCGACGAGCTGGCCATCGACCAGAGCATGGCCCACGACGGATGCTGCCTCACGGTCGTGAAAGTCGACCGCGAGAAGAAACAATACGTAGTCACCGCCATGGACGAGACCATGCTCAAGACCAACCTCTCCACTTGGCAGGTGGGCTCCGAGGTCAATGTGGAACGTTCCATGCGCATGGACGGACGCTTCGACGGCCACATCGTACAAGGGCATGTCGACCAGACAGCCACATGCACCCGCGTGGTCGACGACAACGGCTCCTGGCGCTTCTACTTCGAATACGACGCCAAGAACGCCCCCAGCATCACCGTTCCCAAAGGCTCCATCTCCATCAACGGCGTGAGCCTCACGGTGGTCGACTCCGAACCCGGCATGTTCTCCGTAGCCATCATCCCCTACACCTACAAGGTGACCAACTTCCACAACTTCCGCCCCGGCACAGTGGTCAACATCGAGTTCGACGTCTTCGGCAAATACGTCCAGCGCCTGCTGGAACAATACCTCTCCGCCCAGAAGTGACACGTCTGGTCATCCTCGACTTCGACGGCACACTGGCCGACACCCAACCGCTAATCATCAGCAGTATGCAGCGCACCATCAGTGCGCTGCATCTTCCTTCACGCACCGACGACGAGTGCAAAACCGTCATCGGGCTGCCCCTAGCTCAGTGCTTCACCACTCTCCTTGGGGTCGACGACGCCATGGCCGACCGATGCGCCGAAGTCTACCGCCGTGTCTTCGACGAAGACAACCACCCCGGCATAGTCACCCTCTTCCCCCATGTCCTGGATACCCTGAAAGCATTGCACGACCAAGGCCTGCTGTTGGCCATCTGCAGCAGCCGTGGGCGTCCCACGCTTGACAGCTTCGTGCGCTCGTTCCACCTCGAAAACTATTTCAGCCTTATCGTCGGAGCCGACGACGTGCAGCACCATAAACCCCACCCCGAGCCCGTGCAGCACATCCTGAAGCACCTCGCTGTCGCCCCCCACGAGGCACTCATGGTAGGCGACGCCAGCTACGACATCCTCATGGGTCGCGCCGCCGGATGCCGCACCTGTGGCGTCACCTACGGCAACCAGTCGGCCGCCGACCTGTGGGCCGCCGGAGCCGACCATCTGATTGACGACTTCGCCGAACTAATCAACATTAGGTCGCACACGACCTAACGCCAGCCCCCCTCCCCCTCAACTCCGTGACAACTCCGTAACAACTCCGACACAACTCCGAGGATAGTCCGACTGCAGTCGGACCTAACACGCTGATAACACGTATTTTTATCGGTTTTTACACCTAACTGACTGAGTTTCAGCAAAACTTTCTTTTTCGCCACTTCTTGGCCATTCCCAAAGTTGCCGGAATTCCAGTGACTCCCAAAATACTAAAAATTCTTAATTATATCGCACGCGACCTAATTCCATTTTCCCCATCTTTCCCGTAAAGAACCTAAATAACAAAAAAAATTTTGCCATTCCAAATAAATGTTATACTTTTGCACCTGTAAAAGGAAGAACAATTATTAACCCTTTAACATAATTTGATATGAAAACAACAAAGTATTTGATGATGTTCGTAGCCACGGCTGCGATAATGTTCGCCTCATGCGACAAGGACGAAAACGACCAAGTGCCAGCCATTGTCGGAACATGGGAGTATCACGAGACACAGCCAAACATTGTCCGCCAGTACACAGAAACTATGTCATTCAAGTCCGACGGGACCATGTCGGTGCAGTTCACCTGCTACGATACTTACGAAGACAATAGCACATGGCACTATGGCATCAGTCTCACCGGACCGTACACCATTGATGGAACCAATCTCAAACTCAAGCTCTATCATAACGGAGTACTCGACTCCGAGGACAGTGAGTTTAGCTACAACGAGCCGGATATGAGCGGTGAACCGGAAAGAGAATACGAGTTCACATTCGAGATTTCTGGCGACACCCTGAAAATTGACAAAGGAGATGAAGTAATCTTCGGACACGGAGGGCATGACGGAGTGACGGAGTACATAAAGAAATAGCCAGTCTTTCTCCCGTTGCAGCGGATTTATGGTTTGCCACAACGGATTACAAGTTGCACCCATACCATACAAAAAAAGAGCATCCCGAAAGAGATGCTCTTTAAAAAAGATGGGCGACGACTTACTTTTCCACAAACGAGTGCAGTATCATCAGCGATGGCGGGCTTAACTTCTCTGTTCGGAATGGGAAGAGGTGGACACCGTCTCTATAGTCACCCAAAGTAAACTGTTTGACATACGGACAAG
>JAFURZ010000013.1 GCA_017480785.1 Bacteroidales bacterium | reverse complement strand
GTCATTGCCGACACGTCACTCGACAGCGCCATGGAATCGGTGGCTATCTACGACGCCGGCCCCGACTCCCTCATCCTGTTGAGTGAGCAGAAAAAAATCCATTACAGGGATTCTGTGCCGGCCTACTACCTGGGCGCCCACCTGTTCAACGCCACCCGATATCAATGGGAGGATATAGTCTATGGAGTCCATGAGGTCTTCTTTGACACCCCCGTCAAGGTGGTCGATTCTTTCTACGTGGGCATGACCAGGGACTCATGGTATGTCTTCGACAATGTCGAGGCTCCCTACGACACCAACACACGCTATCATTATTCTGCCTTCCCCATCGGACCGGTTGGTTATATCTTTCGCCATATGGACAGCGGAATGGTGCAAACCATAACAGGAGACCACATTCAGAAATACTCCCCCTATAGCGGATGGCGTCATTTGTACAATCAGGGCAGAACATTCCTTTTCCCGATACTGACTCCGAGACCCACACCCGTAGACACGACGCAGGGGGGCGACACAGTCGGAATAGCCGACCTCAGGATGGCCAATCGATACACCGCGCTGCTGCCCAACCCGGCCACGGAACGGGTGCAGGTGCTCTCCAGCTTCGGCCTCGGACGCATAGAACTCTACAACGCCGCCGGCGTCCGCGTGCATGAGCAGAAGGCTGCGGGCCACAGCGCCACGCTCGACGTCAGCGCCCTCCCCGCGGGACCCTACCTCGTCCGCATCGCCACCCCCGCCGGCACCGTCACCAAGAAACTCATCGTCCAGCGCCGCTAGCTGGTTTCCCGCCCTGCGGGCGTAATCCGTAAATCCTGTAAATCCATGCTACTATGGATATGTGTGTACTGCCGCGCAGCGGGGCAATCTACAGGATTTACAGGATTTCGCTCGCCCGGCGAGCGGGCGCACTGTCCGCAGGAGGATTCGTACAACACGAATGACCACCATTGGCCGTGAATGTTCAGAAATGAATTTATGCCAAATTCATGGACATTCACGGCCATTCGTGTAAAAAAAACAATATGTTGTATGGTCGGTGTGAATAGCGCGGATGGAGATAGGTCGTGCGCGATGTAATTAAGTTTTTTTAGCATTTACGGCGCCCTGCGACGGGGTGGCGGCGCGGGGCGCCGCCGGATGGGGGCGAAAAACGGATGTGGTTGATTTCCAGCGAAGACTGGCTTTGGGCTGTCTCAAATGCGGTTTAAAAACGTGTTATCAACGGGTTAGGTCCGACTGCAGTCGGACCATCCTCGGAGTTGTGTCGGAGTTGAGTCGGAGTTGTTACGGAGGGGAGGCGGTGGTGCCCGGCGGTTAGGTCGTGCGCGACCTAATCCGGCGTGCCGCCCGTTGTCCCCGCCCCCGCGCCGCGGGAGTGGGGCAGAGGTTGTTAATAGCTGTTGATAAGTAGGGTCTGGAGGGGTGGAATAAAGTGTTAAATTGATTTTGTAATAGTTTGGTTGTCAGTTGTGCCGAGATTTTTTAACTTTATTTAACAGTAAATGTTTCTCTGGATGTTTGGTGGGATGGAAAAAATGGTGTATTTTTGCAATTCCGCTTTGGGTGGAGAGTGCCCAAGGATATAATTGAAAAACAAGTAAATAAATAAAAATAACAAACAAAGAAATGCCAACAATTCAGCAATTAGTTCGCAAAGGACGTCAGCAGATGGAGTATAAGAGCAAGTCTCCTGCCCTCGATAGCTGCCCGCAGCGTCGCGGCGTCTGCACGCGTGTGTACACCACCACCCCCAAGAAACCTAACTCGGCCATGCGCAAGGTGGCCCGTGTGCGTTTGACCAACGGCAAGGAGGTGAACGCCTATATCCCGGGTGAGGGTCACAACCTGCAGGAGCACTCGATTGTGATGATCCGCGGAGGCCGTGTGAAGGACCTTCCGGGTGTGCGTTATCATATCATTCGCGGAGCTCTGGATACCAGCGGAGTGGATGGTCGCCGTCAGCGTCGTTCCAAATACGGTGCCAAGCGTCCGAAACAGGCCGGCAAGTAAGTAAAAGTTTAAAGTTTAGAGTTTAAAGTTTAAAGTTTTTTTAGCAAAATGAGAAAAGCTAAACCCAAGAAAAGAATCATCCTCCCGGATCCGAAATACAACGATGTGCAGGTGACGAAGTTCGTCAACAACCTGATGATGGGTGGCAAGAAGACCATCGCCTACCGCATATTCTATGATGCCATCGACGTGGTGAGCGAGCGTACGAAAGAGGACGGTCTCGAGGTGTGGAAGAAGGCCCTGGCCAATGTGACGCCCAGCGTCGAGGTGCGCAGCAAGCGCATCGGCGGTGCCACGTTCCAGATTCCGACCGAAATCCGTGCCGAGCGCAAGCAGAGCATCGGCATGAAGAATCTGATTGGTTTCTCGCGCAAGCGCAGTGAGAAGACGATGGCCCTGAAGCTGGCCGCCGAGATACAGGCTGCCTACAAGGAAGAGGGTGCCGCCTTCAAGCGCAAGGAGGATATCCACCGCATGGCCGAGGCCAACAAGGCTTTCTCGCATTTCCGCGCGTAACATATATAATATTAAGAGAAGAGAAAACAGCACATGTCAGACCTGCACTACACAAGGAACATCGGCATTATGGCCCACATCGACGCCGGCAAGACGACGACGACGGAGCGTATTTTGTTCTACACCGGCAAGAACTACAAGCTGGGAGAGACGCACGAGGGGTCGGCCACGATGGACTGGATGGTGCAGGAGCAGGAGCGTGGTATCACCATCACGTCGGCTGCCACCACGGTTTTCTGGGAGTGGCATGACAAGCGCTACAAATACAATATCATCGACACTCCGGGCCACGTGGACTTCACCGTCGAGGTGGAGCGCTCGCTGCGCGTGCTGGACGGCGCGATAGCCATCTTCTGCGCCGTGGGCGGCGTGGAGCCCCAGAGCGAGACGGTGTGGCGCCAGGCCGACAAGTACGAGGTGCCGCGCATCGCGTTCATCAACAAGATGGACCGTGCGGGGGCCGACTTCTTCTCGGTAGTGGGGCAGATTAAGGAGCGCTTGGGCGCCAACCCCATCCCCATCGAGATTCCTATCGGCCAGGAAGACCTGTACAAGGGCGTCGTGGACCTGATTTCCAACAAGGCCCTGGTGTGGGACGAGAGCTCAAACGGCCAGCGTTTCGAGGAAATCCCCATGCCCGACGACCTGAAGGATATCGTGGCCGAATACCGCCAGAAGCTCATCGAGGGAGTGGCCGAGGAGAACGAGGAACTGATGATGAAGTTCTTCGACGACCCCGACTCGATTACCGCCGACGAGATTATCGCCGAGATACGCAAGGCTACGCTCAGCCGCAAGATTGTGCCCGTGATGTGCGGGTCGGCATTCAAGAACAAGGGAGTGCAGACGCTGCTCGACGCGGTGGCAGCCTTCCTGCCCAGTCCGCTCGACAAGCCCGAGGTGACGGGTGTGAACCCCAAGAACGACAAGGAGGAGACGCGCAAGGTCGACGTGAAGGCCCCGTTCTCGGCCTTGGCGTTCAAGATTGCCACCGACCCCTATGTGGGACGCCTGTGTTTCTTCCGCGTGTACAGCGGCTCGCTGGAGAGCGGCTCGTATGTGTACAACGCCAATACGGGAAAGAAAGAGCGTATCTCGCGCATCATGCAGATGCACTCGAACAAGCAGAACCCGCTGGAGCGTATCGAGGCCGGCGACATCGGCGCAGCCGTGGGCTTCAAGGACATCAAGACGGGCCACACGCTCTGTGAGGAGCAGCACCCGATAGTGCTGGAGTCGATGAAGTTCCCCGAGCCGGTGATTAGCATCGCCGTGGAGCCCAAGTTGCAGGCCGACATGGACAAGATGACCAATGCCCTGCAGAAGCTTGTGGAGGAGGACCCCACATTCCGTGTGAAGACCGACGAGGTGAGCGGCCAGACCGTTATCAGCGGCATGGGCGAGCTGCACCTCGACATCATCGTGGACCGTATGCGCCGCGAGTTCGGCGTGGAGGTGAACCAGGGTCGTCCCGAGGTGGCCTACAAAGAGGCCATCACGACGACCGTGCAGCACCACGAGGTGTACAAGAAGCAGACCGGCGGCAAGGGTAAGTTCGCCGATGTGCTGTTTGAAATCGGTCCCGCCGACGAGGGTTTTGTGGGTCTGCAGTTCGTCAATGAGGTGAAAGGCGGCAACATACCGAAGGAATATATCCCTGCCATCGAGAAGGGTTTCAAGGAGGCTATGCAGAACGGTGTGCTGGCCGGATACCCGATGGACTCGATGAAGGTGCGCATTATTGACGGCTCGTTCCATCCGGTGGATTCGGACCAGCTGAGCTTCGAGCTCTGTGCCAAGATAGGCTTCAAGGCTGCCTGCCGCAAGGCCAACCCCGTGCTGCTGGAGCCCATTATGAAGCTGGAGGTGCTGACGCCCGACGCCTATGTGGGCGACGTGACGGGCGACCTGAACCGCCGTCGCGGCGTGCTGGAGAATATCGCTGCCAAGGTGGGCGTGCAGGCTATCCATGCCAAGGTGCCCCTGGAGCAGATGTTCGGCTACGTCACCTCGCTGCGTACCATCACGTCGGGCCGCGCCAACTCCACGATGGAGTTCTCGCACTACGCCGAGGTGAGTCGCGAGCAGCAGGAGGCTATACTAAAGAATAAAATGTATTAAAAATAAATAACAAATGAGTCAAAGAATCAGAATCAAGCTCAAGTCTTACGACCACAACCTCGTCGACAAGTCGGCCGAGAAGATTGTGAAGACCGTAAAGATGACTGGTGCAGTGGTCAATGGCCCCATACCCCTGCCTACCAACAAGAAGATTTTCACTGTCAACCGCTCGACCTTCGTCAACAAGAAGTCGCGCGAGCAGTTTGAACTGAACACCTACAAGCGTCTGATGGACATCGAGATCAACGATCGCGCAAAGACCATCGATGCCCTGATGAAGCTCGAGCTGCCCAGCGGTGTGGAAGTGGAGATTAAAGTGTGATTTTAATCAGCCTATGTCACGACAGATAAGCTGAATTGTCTAACAAAAAAAGAATCCAACTAAAGAAATGTCAGGATTAATCGGAAAGAAAATCGGAATGACCAGTCTTTTTGATGCCGACGGAAAGCAGATTCCGTGCACAGTGATTGAAGCTGGTCCTTGTGTGGTTACACAAGTGAGAACAATTGAGAAGGACGGCTACGAGGCCATCCAGTTGGCCTTCGGCGAGAAGAAGGAAAGCCGTACGAACAAGCCCATGCGCGGCCATTTTGCCAAGGCAGGCACGACGCCCAAGCAGTATCTGGCCGAGTTCAGCCGTTTTGAGGAAGGTCATAAGAAAAAATACGGTGAGGTGCTCACCGTGGAGGTGTTCCAGGAAGGCGAGTTCGTCGACGTGGTCGGTACCTCGAAGGGTAAAGGCTTCCAGGGTGTGGTGACGCGTCACGGCTTCGGCGGTGTCGGTGATGTCACGCACGGTCAGCACGACCGTCTGCGCGCCCCCGGTTCGATAGGCGCTTCGTCCTATCCTTCGCGTATCTTCAAGGGTATGCGCATGGCCGGTCAGATGGGTAACCACCGCGTGAAGGTGCAGAACTTGCAGGTGGTGAAGATTATCGCCGAGAAGAACCTCATGCTGGTCAAGGGCTCTGTGCCCGGTCCGAAGGGGTCTATTGTCAAACTTGAAAGATGGAGTTAATAAGACATGGAGATTAAAGTTTATAATATCAACGGCAGCGAAACCGGTAGAACCATCACGCTTGACGATTCTATCTTCGCCATCGAGCCCAACGATCACGCCATCTACCTCGATGTCAAACAGTATTTGGCCGACAACCGTCAGGGTACCAGCAAGGCCAAGGAGCGCAGCGAGAATGCCCACAGCACCCGCAAGCTGAAACGCCAGAAGGGTACGGGCGGCGCCCGCTCGGGCGATTTGAAGAGCCCCGTGTTCGTCGGTGGCGGCACCATTTTCGGACCTAAGCCCCGCGACTACCGCTTCAAACTGAACATCAAGGTGAAACGCCTCGCCCGTCGCAGCGCCCTGTCCTACAAGGCCAGCGAGAACGCCATGACGGTGGTGGAGAACTTCGCCTTCGAGGGTCCCAAGACCAAGAAGATGATCGAGGTGCTCAACAATTTGAAGTTGAACGATAAAAAGTCACTTTTTGTCCTCGAGAATCAAAATAATTTCGTATCTTTGTCCGCTAGAAACCTGAAGAACGTAAAGGTGGTAAACGTGTCGCAATTAAATACTTACGACATTGTTAATGCCTCAAATATTGTCGTTTGTGAGGGTTCTTTGAACGAGATTAACCGCGTTTTGGCGACTAAATAAGGCAAGAGAGTATAACGATTTAAGAAAGTTTAACAAATGATGAACATTATAGTAAAACCGCTGATTAGTGAAAAGATGACCCGTCTGACCGAGGTTGCAGCCAACCCTGTGCAGACGCGCATTCAGCGCAATAAAGGCATAGCTGCCGCTCCTGCCCGCAACCGCTACGGTTTTGTCGTCGACAAACGCGCTAACAAGATTCAGATTAAGACTGCCGTGGAGCAGTTCTATAATGTGAAGGTTGTTGATGTGAACACGATGAACTACTCGGGAAAGGTGAAGTCGCGCTACACGAAAGCCGGATTCCTCACGGGTCGCACGAATGCCTATAAGAAGGCTATCGTGACCCTGGCCGAGGGCGACAGCATCGACTTCTATGCCAGCATCTAAGTAACAACAGAAAAAGGTAATTAATAATAGTTAAGGTCCACTGATAAGAGACCAATAAGAAAACAAAGAAATGGCTTTAAAGAAAATTAAACCCACAACCCCCGGTCAGCGCCACAAAATCGTTGTCACCAACGACGACATCACCGCAACACGTCCGGAGAAGAGCCTTGTCTACGGCATGCGCAAGAGCGGTGGCCGTAACAATCAGGGTAAGATGACCATGCGCTACATCGGCGGTGGCCACAAGCAATTGTATCGCTTCGTCGACTTCAAGCGCAACAAGGACAACGACCCCGCCGTTGTCAAGTCTATCGAGTACGACCCCAACCGTAGTTCGCGTATCGCCCTTATCCAGTACTCCCATGGCGAGAAGAGCTACATCCTCTGCCCGCAGGGCTTGAAGGTGGGTCAGACGGTTATGTCGGGTGCCGGTGTGGCTCCGGAGATTGGCAACACGCTGCTTCTCTCGGAGATTCCCTTCGGTACGCTGATTCACAACATTGAGTTGCGTCCAGGCCAGGGTGCCAAGATGGTGCGTTCTGCCGGTGCTTATGCCCAGCTGATGTCGCGTGACGACAAGTATGCCATCATCAAGATGCCCAGCGGCGAGATGCGTATGGTGCTCCAGGCCTGCCGTGCCACTATCGGCATTGTGAGCAATCCCGAGCATAACCTTGAGGTCGGTGGTAAGGCTGGCCGTAACCGTCATTTGGGTCGTCGTCCGCGCAACCGCGGTGTGGTTATGAATCCTGTCGATCACCCGATGGGTGGTGGTGAAGGCCGTCAGACTGGCGGACATCCCCGTTCGCGTAAGGGTATTCCAGCCAAGGGCTACAAGACCCGCGCTCCCAAGAAGCAGTCGAGCAAGTACATCGTCGAAAGAAGAAAGAAGTAACTCAGTAAAAAGAAGAAACAATGAGTCGTTCATTAAAGAAAGGTCCTTATATTTTCCACAAACTGGAAAAAAGAGTAATCGAGGCACAGCAATCCAACAAGAAGGTTACCATCAAGACATGGTCGAGGGCTTCGATGATATCGCCCGACTTTGTGGGTCAGACTATCGCCGTGCATAACGGCAATAAGTTCATCCCTGTGTACGTCACCGAGAACATGGTGGGACACAAACTTGGCGAGTTCGCCCCCACCCGCATCTTCCGC
The DNA here is from genome assembly GCA_017480785.1 of Bacteroidales bacterium. GTDB lineage: Bacteria > Bacteroidota > Bacteroidia > Bacteroidales > P3 > Colimorpha. Next base: position 343,340 of record JAFURZ010000013.1, on the reverse strand, counting down.
GGCCATGCTGGATCTAAAGATAAAGGTAAAAAGTAAACACTAGAAAAGAAATGGGACGTAGAAAACATAACAGTGCAGAAGCACGCAAAGAGGCCAACAAGACCCTCTATGTGGCCAAGTTGATGAATAATCCTACTTCGCCTCAGAAGACCCGTCTCGTCGCCGACTTGGTTCGTGGGGTCGATGTTGAGAAAGCCTTGGGTATCCTTCAGTATAATCCGAGAGAGTCCGCTCCCAAGATGCGCAAGCTCCTCCTTTCGGCCATTGCCAACTGGCAGGCCAAGAACGAGGGTGTGCGTATGGAAGACGCCCAGCTCTATGTCAAGCAGATTATGGTCGACGAGGGGCGCACGATGAAACGCATGCGTACCGCCCCCCAGGGTCGTGGCTACCGTATCCGCAAGCGCAGCAACCACATCACCATGATTTTGGGCAGCCGTCTTGAGGATGCCCCTGTTGCCAAGGCTGAAACAGAAGAAACAAAATAAAGTAATAAAAAGAAGAAAACTCAACAATGGGACAAAAGACTAACCCTATTGGAAACAGATTAGGTATCATCCGCGGATGGGATTCCAACTGGTTCGGCGGTAGAAGGTTCGAACAGAAACTCGTTGAGGACGATAAGATTCGCAAGTACCTCAATGCCCGTCTGGCCAAGGCCGGTATCTCGAAGATTTACATTGAGCGCACGCTTAAGATGCTCACCGTCACCATCAACGCAGCCCGTCCGGGTCTGATTATCGGACGTGCCGGCTCGGAGGTTGACAAACTGCGCGAAGAGATAAAGAAACTCACGGGTAAGGATGTGCAAATCAATATCAGCGAGGTGAAGCATCCCGAGATGGATGCCGTTCTGGTTGCTCAGAATATCGCCAAGCAGATTGAAGGGCGTATCCAGTATCGTCGTGCCATCAAGAATGCTATCACCACCACCATGCGTACCGGTGCCGAGGGTATCAAGGTGTCGATCAGTGGCCGTATTGGAGGCGCCGAGATTGCCCGTCGCGAGCACTTTAAAGAGGGTCGTACTCCGTTGCACACCCTCCGTGCAGACATTGATTATGCCAACGCAGAAGCCCACACTACTTATGGCCGTATCGGTATTAAGGTCTGGATTTGCCGCGGTGTCATCTATGGCCGTCCGGAGCTCGTGTCCTCCACCATCGGTGGTCAGCAGCGTGAACATCGTGCCGGTATCGGCGGTGCCCGCCGTCCGGAAGGTGCTCCCCGTCGTCGTCAGGGTGCCAGAAACAACAATAAATAATAATTGAGGTTTAGTAATTAGCAACAAGCAGCTAAACACTAGATCCTAAACAATAAGAAGAGATGTTACAACCTAAGAAAACAAGATACAGAAAGCAGCAGAAAGGCAAGATAAAGGGCAATGCCTTCCGCGGTCACGAACTTGCATTTGGTACCTTCGGCATCAAGTCGCTGGAGACATGCTTTATCACGGGCCGTCAGATAGAAGCTGCTCGTCAAGCTGTAACGCGTCACATGAAACGTGAAGGTCAGATTTGGATTCGCATTTTCCCGGACAAGCCCATCACGAAGAAGCCTAACGAGGTGCGTATGGGTAAGGGTAAAGGTGCTCCCGAGTATTTTGTGGCTCGCGTGATGCCTGGTACGATGCTGTTCGAGTGCGAAGGCGTACCGATGGATGTCGCCAAGGAGGCTCTCCGCCTTGCTGCCCAGAAACTCCCCATCTCGACCAAGTTTGTGGTGAAAAGAGACTATATCGAAGAATAAAAAAGAAGCATTCCCATAGTCATGAAGAACGAAATCGTATTAAAGGAGCTCTCGACTGCCGAACTGAAGGAGAAACTCGAAACCGAGCGCGCCAACTATCAGAAGATGGTTATGAGCCACGCTGTCTCACCCCTCGAGAATCCCAACAAAATCAAAGAAAGTAGAAAAAACATTGCCCGCTGCCTTACTGAGCTCCGCGCGCGAGAAATCGCCGAACAAAAGTAAGCATGGCAACCTGTAAAATCCAATTCTAAGATGGAAAGAAATTTAAGAAAAGAAAGAATCGGTGTTGTGGTGAGCGATAAGATGGAGAAGTCCATCGTCGTGCTTGTCGAACGCAAGGTGAAACACCCGAAGTATGGCAAGTTCGTCAAGAAATCCACCAAATTCATGGCCCACGACGAGAAGAACGAAGCCGGTATCGGCGACACCGTTCGTATCATGGAGACTCGCCCGCTGAGCAAAAACAAATGCTGGCGTCTCGTTGAGATAGTTGAGAAGGCCAAGTAAAAAACCTCACACCTACTAGAAAAACAAAAAGAAATGATACAACAAGAAACCAGAATGACAGTTGCCGATAACAGCGGTGCAAAGAGCGCCCTGTGCATCCGTGTCCTCGGTGGTACCAAGAAGCGCTATGCATCTATTGGTGACACCATCGTGGTGGCTATCAAGGATGCCATTCCTTCTGGCAACGTGAAAAAGGGTAGCGTGTCGAAAGCAGTCGTCGTGCGCACCAAGAAAGAGATTCGCCGTAATGATGGTTCCTACATCCGCTTCGACGACAATGCTTGTGTTCTGCTCACCGCTTCCGATGAGCTTCGAGGCACCCGTATCTTTGGCCCGGTGGGTCGCGAACTGCGCGAGAAACAGTTTATGAAGATTGTTTCTCTTGCTCCCGAAGTATTGTAAACAACAAAAGAAAAGAAGAGAACAATGAAATTGCACGTTAAAAAAGGGGATATGGTCCAGGTAATCGCTGGTGACGACAAAGGTAAGGTCGCCAAGGTACTGAAGGTCATTCCCGAAAAGAATCGCGCCATCGTTGAGGGTGTCAACGTGAATAAGAAGCATACCAAACCCAATGCCAAAAACACACAGGGTGGTATCGTCGAGCAGGAAGCTCCAATTCACATCTCCAACCTAATGGTTATGGTTGGCAAGACCCCCACTAAGGTCGGCCGTCGCATGGACGAGAAGACCGGTAAATTAGTCCGTTATTCTAAAAAAACAGGGGAGGAGATTAAGTAATGGCATACATTCCGACATTAAAAACCAAGTATAAAGAGGAGATAGTTGATGCTCTGATGAAAGAGTACAGCTACAAAACTGTCATGCAGTGTCCCCGTTTGCTTAAGATAACTCTTAACCAGGGATTAGGCAAGGCTGCTATCGCCGATAAGAAAGTTATTGACAAGGGTATCGAGGAGATGACCGCCATCACTGGACAGAAGGCCGTCGCCACCAAGTCGCGCAAAGATATCTCGAATTTCAAGCTGCGTCGCGGTATGCCCATCGGCGTCCGTGTTACCCTTCGTGGTGAGCGTATGTATGAGTTCTTGGAGCGTCTCGTTACCGCTTCAATCCCCCGTATCCGTGACTTCCGCGGCATCAACGACAAGGGTTTCGATGGCAAGGGTAATTACACTTTCGGCATTGCCGAGCAGATTATTTTCCCCGAGATCGACATCGATAAGATTGACCGCATTCAGGGTATGGACATCACCTTCGTGACTTCGGCCAAGACCGACAAGGAGGCCATGTCGTTGCTCAAACAGTTTGGTTTACCGTTCAAGAATCAGCAAAAATAAGCATAATGGCAAAAGAATCAATTAAAGCAAGAGAGCGCAAAAGAGCTAAAATGGTTGCTAAGTACGCCGCCAAGCGCGCTGCCCTGAAGGAAATCGTCCGCACTGGTGAACCTGAGGATGTGGAGAAGGCCATCATTGCCTTACAAAAGCTTCCGAAGAACGCTTGTCCCATCCGTCAGCACAATCGTTGCCAACTCACTGGACGCCCTAAGGGATATATGCGTCAGTTTGGTATCTCGCGTATCAACTTCCGCGAGATGGCCGTTTCCGGTCTTATCCCCGGTGTGAAGAAAGCCAGTTGGTAAACCATAAAGAAAAAGAAGAATAGTAATTTATTGGTAGCTTTGCAAGTTGGCATAACACCAATACTACAAAACTTAAAATCAAAAATTAAAAATGGTAACAGATCCTATTGCAGATTACTTGACCCGCATGCGCAATGCCATTGCCGCCAAACATCGCGTGGTCGAAATCCCGGGCTCCAAACTCAAGAAAGAGATGACCAAAATTCTCTTCGAGAAGGGTTATATCTTGAACTATAAGTTCGAAAACGAGGGAGCTCACAACCAGAGCATCAAAATTGCTCTTAAGTATCATCCCGTCACCAAGCAGTCGGCCATTGCCGAGTTGAAGCGTGTCTCTACTCCCGGCTTGCGTAAATACGTGTCGGTTGACGAAATGCCCCGTGTACTCAATGGTCTCGGTATCGCTATCGTCTCCACCTCCAAGGGTCTTATGACTGACAAGGAGGCTCGCACCCTCAATGTCGGTGGCGAAGTTTTGTGTTACATCAGTTAATCAAGAGAGGAGAATCAAGAAATGTCAAGAATAGGTAAAATGCCCATCCACCTTCCCAAAGGTGTCGAAGTAAAGATTTCTGATGACAACATGCTGACCGTCAAGGGACCCCTCGGCGAACTCAGCCAAAAAGTCAACCCCATGATTGAGATGAAGGTCGAAGACGGTGTGCTTCACTTCTCTCGCCCCAATGACGAGCGCGAAACCAAAGCACAACACGGTCTCTTCCGTGCCCTCGCCGCCAATATGGTGAAGGGTGTCAGCGAAGGTTTCAAGACCGTCCAGGAAGTTATCGGTGTCGGTTATAAAGTTCAGGCAAATGGCAATGTGATGGAGATGGATCTTGGCTACTCGCATAAGATTTTCTTCGAACTGGCTCCCGAAATCAAGGTCGAGACAGTCACTGAGAAGGGTAAGAATCCCATCATTACCATGACCTGCTGCGACAAGCAGATTCTGGGTCAAGCTGCCGCCAAGATTCGTTCACTCCGCAAACCTGAGCCTTACAAGGGCAAGGGTATCCGTTTCCAGGGTGAGGAAATCCGTAAGAAAGCAGGTAAAGCTGCAGCCAAATAAATAAGAAGGTAAAAGATAATTTGCCAATAGCCTAAAGAAAAAACAATTATGGCAACAAAGAAAGACATAAGAAGAACAAAGATTAAATTCCGCATTCGTCACAAGGTCAGCGGCACTGCTGACATGCCTCGCCTGTCGGTGTTTAGAAGCAATAAGGACATTTATGCCCAGGTGATTGACGATGTAAAAGGTGTGACACTATCCGCAGCCTCTTCCCGCGAAAAGGGCTTTGAAAAGAGTGGCACAAAGAGCGAAGTGGCCGCCAAGGTCGGCAAGACTCTTGCCGAGCGCGCCATTGCAGCTGGTATAAACACCGTTGTATTTGACCGTAATGGTTACCTCTATCATGGCCGTGTGAAAAGCTTGGCTGATGGTGCCAGAGAAGGTGGTTTAAAATTCTAAAAAAGTCATGGCAGAAGTAAACATTAATAGAGTCAAATCGAGCGAGATTGAATTCAAGGATCGTCTCGTCGCTATCAATCGAGTCACCAAAGTCACCAAGGGTGGTAGAACCTTCACCTTCGCAGCCATTGTGGTCATCGGAAACGAGAACGGCGTTGTGGGTTATGGCCTTGGCAAAGCCAAGGAAGTACAGGCTGCCGTTCAGAAAGGTGTCGATGATGCTAAGAAGAATCTCATCCGTGTCCCTGTGCTGAAGGGCACTATCCCTCACGAGCAGATGGGTAAATACAGTGGAGCCAAAGTCTTCCTGAAACCCGCCGCTCCCGGTACCGGTGTTATCGCTGGTGGTGCCATGCGTGCTGTACTGGAAAGCGTGGGTGTGAAGGACGTTCTGGCCAAGTGCAAGGGCTCCTCGAACCCCCACAGCGTAGTGAAGGCCACCATCAACGCCCTTCTTCAGATGAAGGATCCTTACATGGTTGCCCAGTTGCGCGGTGTATCCCTTGACAAAGTGTTTAACGGTTAAAAATAGGAGGTCAGTAATATGGCAGAGAAACTTAGAATCAAACAGGTGAGAAGCATCATCGGCCGTCCTGCGCGCCAGAAACGCACCATGCAGGCCCTTGGTTTGCGTCGCATCAACCACACCCGTGAGGTTGTGGCCACTCCCCAGATTCTGGGCATGATTGAGAGCGTCAAGCACCTCATCACCGTTGAAGAAATTTAATCAAGTAAAGCAAGAAAGGAAAAAAGATAATGAACTTAAGTAATCTCAAACCCGCTGAAGGTTCTATCAAGCATTCGAAACGTGTCGGTCGTGGTGCCGGTTCCGGAAAGGGTGGTACCTCCACACGCGGTAACAAAGGTGCCAAAGCCCGTTCGGGTTACCACCAGAAGGTGGGCTTCGAAGGTGGTCAGATGCCCCTCTATCGCCGTGTGCCCAAGTTCGGCTTCAAGAATATCAACCGTGTTGAATATGTCGGTATCAACCTTGATACCCTCAACGCACTTGCCGAGTCCAAGAATATCACCGACTTTAACGTCGACGTGCTGAAGCAGAACGGACTTGTCTCGGGTAAGGATCGTATCAAAATCCTCGGCCGTGGCGAATTGGCAAAACCCCTCAACGTCACCGCCCATGCTTTCTCGGCTGCTGCCAAGAAGGCTATCGAGGATAAAGGTGGCGTCGCTACCGTTATTGAATAAAACAAACTGTTACAATGAAGCGATTAATACAGACACTTAAAAACATCTGGTCGATAGAAGACCTGCGGAAACGTATTCTCTATACCCTCGGGTTAGTGCTTATCTACCGCATTGGTTCTTATGTCGTTCTTCCGGGTGTTGACCCCTCGCAATTGCAGGGACTGCAAAAACAGGGCTCCGAGGGCTTGATGGGCCTACTCAACATGTTCTCGGGCGGAGCTTTCTCCAATGCCTCTATTTTTGCTCTCGGTATCATGCCCTACATCACAGCCTCGATTGTCATCCAGCTGTTGGTGATGGTGGTGCCTTACTTCCAGAAAATGCAACGCGATGGTGAAAGTGGCCGTAGAAAGATGAATCAAATCACCCGTTGGCTCACCGTGATAGTGACGGGAATGCAGGCCCCTGCCTACATCACCAATATGATGTATCAGCTTGGTGCTTCATCCACCGCCATCTACCCGTTCGATGGCAGCGCCCCCTCGCCTTTCTTCTGGGTGAGCAGCATCATCATCCTGATTGCGGGCACGCTCTTCGTGATGTGGCTCGGTGAGCGCATCACCGACAAGGGTGTCGGCAACGGTATTTCGCTCCTCATTATGATTGGTATCATCGCCCGTCTGCCCTTCGCCCTCGCGGCCGAGTTTGCCTCGCGTCTGTCCGAAGGCGGCGGTCTGGTGATGTTCCTCTTCGAGCTTGTCGTCCTGCTGGCCGTCATCCTGCTCGTCATCCTGCTCGTTCAGGGTACCCGCCGTATCCCCGTGCAGTATGCCAAGCGTATTGTCGGCAACAAGCAGTATGGTGGCGTCCGCCAGTACATCCCCATCAAGGTAAATGCAGCTGGTGTCATGCCCATCATCTTTGCTCAGGCCATCATGTTCCTGCCCATCACCTTCATGGGCTTCTCGGGCAACAGCAGTTCCAAGTTCGCTATGGCTTTCGCCGATTATAACAGTTTTTGGTACAACCTGGTGTTTGCTATCCTAGTCGTTGTTTTCACCTACTTCTACACTGCCATCGCCATCAACCCCAACCAGATGGCTGACGACATGAAAAAGAACGGTGGATTCATCCCTGGAGTGAAACCTGGCAAGAAGACAGCCGAATACCTTGAGGGCATCCTCTCCAAGATTACCCTCCCGGGTTCCATCTTTCTCGCCATCGTGGCCATTCTGCCCGCTGTCATCCGCCTCTTCGGTGTCAATACCCAGTTTGCCCAATTCTATGGCGGCACCTCGCTGCTCATCCTCGTGGGCGTCATCCTCGACACCCTGCAGCAGATCGAGAGCCACCTGCTAATGCGCCACTACGACGGCCTGACCAAGACCGGCCGCATCAAAGGACGTACCTCCATGTCTATCCAGGCCTAACCCTATTGTGAAAGAATGATACTGCTCAAGACAAAAGAAGAAATCGAGCTCATACGTGATGCCGCCCTCCTCGTCGGGAAAACTCTCGCCGAGGTGGGCCGTCATATTCGCCCTGGGGTCACCACGGCATACCTCGACCAAATCGGTGAGCAGTTCATCCGCGACAATGGAGGCATACCGATGTGCAAAGGATTCGAGGGATTCCCCTCGGCGCTTTGCATCTCGGTCAATGACGTGGTGGTCCATGGCATCCCCGGCGACCTTTTCATCAAGGAAGGTGACAATGTTTCAGTTGACATCGTCATCAAGCTCAACGGCTATGTGGGCGACTCGGCCTACACCTTTGCCGTCGGTGAAGTAAGCCCCGAGATGCAACGTCTGATGAAGGTGACCCGTGAGGCGCTCTACATCGGCCTTGACCTCTGCCGTCCAGGGAACAGGGTAGGGGATATAGGTCATGCCGTGCAGATGCACTGTGAAAAGAACGGCTACAACGTCGTTCGTGAACTTTGCGGACACGGAGTAGGCTTCGACATGCACGAGTCGCCCAATGTGCCCAACTATGGCGTCAAAGGTACAGGCCCCCTCCTCAAAGAGGGCATGGTCATTGCCGTCGAGCCGATGGTGTGCATGGGCTCTAAGAACGTCAAGTTCTCCAAGGAAGACGGATGGACCTGTCGCACGCGCGACGGCAAGCCGGCGGCACACTTTGAGCACACCGTGGCCATCACAGCCAACGGACCGGACATACTCTCGTCTTTCGACTTTATAGAAAACAAATAAAACGGTAAGCAAAACGAATGGCAAAACAGGCATCCATACAACTGGACGGAACCGTCACCGAATCCCTCGGCAACGCCATGTTCCGTGTCGAATTGGAAAACGGACATCAAATCATCGCCCACATCTCCGGCAAGATGCGCATGCATTACATCAAGATACTGCCCGGCGACAAGGTGCAGATTGAAATGTCGCCCTACGACCTCTCGAAAGGACGCATCACTTACCGTCACAAGTAGCAGCCCTCAGCCGCTAAAAAGAAGAAACACAACAAAAAGATTAATAATTACACACAATGAAAGTAAGAGTTTCAGTCAAGAAAAGATCGCCCGAATGCAAAGTGGTGCGTCGCCACGGGGTGGTCTATGTAATCAACAAGAAGAATCCTAAGTTCAAACAGAGACAAGGATAATTAAAAACCCAAAAAACAAGAATAAAAAGAATCTATGGCACGTATTGCAGGTATTGACTTACCCAAGAACAAAAGAGGAGAGATAGGCTTGACCTATATCTACGGTATCGGACGTAGCACTGCCAAGGAAATCCTGGCCAAGGCCGGCATCGACGAAGGCAAGAAAGTGCAGGACTGGACCGATGACGAGCAGAACACCCTCCGCAACATCATCAATGATGAGTACAAGGTGGAAGGCGCCCTTCGCTCCGAGGTGCAGATGAACATCAAGCGACTGATGGATATCGGTTGCTACCGTGGTATCCGTCACCGTCTTGGTCTCCCCCTCCGCGGACAGAGCACCAAGAACAACGCCCGCACTCGCAAGGGTAAGAAGAAAACAATCGCTAACAAGAAGAAAGCTACCAAGTAAGTAATGGTCGTAGCGCCCCAATCGCGGATTAGAATGTGAACCCAGGAGCGGTTGGTAGTAAAGAAACAAAGTAAATCAAGCAAAAAGAAATGGCAAAAACTTCAAAACCGACCAAAAAGAGAGTCGTAAAAGTTGAACCTCAGGGAAGAGCATGCATCTTTGCATCCTTCAACAACGTCATCGTCTCGTTGACGAACAATGCCGGACAAGTGATTTCTTGGTCGTCTGCTGGAAAAATGGGCTTCCGCGGATCGAAGAAAAACACTCCGTATGCCGCCCAGATGGCTGCGGAAGATTGCGGCAAAGTTGCTTATGATTTGGGCCTAAGAAAAGTCAAGGTCTTTGTGAAAGGACCCGGTCAAGGACGTGAATCTGCAATCCGCGCAATCAACACCTGTGGCATCGAAGTGACCGAAATCACCGACATCACCCCGCTGCCCCACAATGGTTGCCGTCCCCCGAAGCGTCGTCGCGTGTAATTATTAATCTTTAAACGAAAAGCAAGAAAACAAATGGCAAGATACACAGGTCCGAAGACCAAAATCGCAAGAAAGTTCCACGAGCCTATCTATGGCCCGGACAAGAGCTACGAGAAGAAACCCTACGCCCCCGGCATGCACGGCCAGAACCGTCGCCGCGGCAAACTCTCGGAGTACGGCGTCCAGCTTCAGGAGAAGCAGAAAGCCAAGTACACCTATGGCATCCTCGAGCGTCAGTTCCGCAAACTCTATGCCGAAGCCTCCCGTCGTGGCGGCATCACTGGTGAGGAACTCATGAAACTCATCGAGGCTCGTCTCGACAACGTCGTCTACCGCCTCGGCATCGCCCGCAGCCGTGCCCAGGCCCGTCAGCTGGTTTCCCATCGTCATATCGCCGTCAACGGTGAAGTCGTCAACATCCCCTCCTACAGCCTTCGCGAGGGCGATGTCGTCGCCGTCCGTGAACGCAGCAAGTCGCTCGAAATCATCACCGACTCGCTCGCTTCGCGCGCCAACAACTACCCCTGGCTCGAGTGGGATGGCGCCAACATGTGTGGCAAGTTTGTCAACTACCCCCAGCGCTCCGACATCCCCGAGACCATCAACGAGCAGCTCATCGTTGACCTCTACTCGAAGTAATAGCCTCACAGCGAGGTAACAGCCACGGCCCGCGGCCGAGGCAAATAACCAAAAAGAAAGAAAGGATAACAAATGGCAATTTTATCATTCCAGAAACCCGACAAAGTGGTCATGCTCGAAGCTGACGACTTCCGTGGCACGTTCGAATTCCGTCCGCTGGAGCCTGGCTACGGCACAACCATCGGCAACGCTCTGCGTCGCGTCCTTCTCTCTTCGCTCGAAGGCTATGCCATCACTTCGGTGCAAGTCGACGGTGTCGACCACGAGTTCTCCTCGCTCCCCGGCGTGGTAGAGGACATGACCGACATCATCCTTCGCCTCAAACAGATACGCTTCCGCCGTCAGCTTGAGGACACCGAACACGAGAAGATATCACTCACCGTCAAGGGACAGACCGTCCTCAAGGCCGGCGACCTCAACAGCCACCTCAACGGCTTCCAGGTCCTCAACCCCGACCTCGAGCTCTGCCACATGGAACCCTCCACCGAGCTGCACATCACCCTCAGCATCGACAAGGGCCGTGGCTATGTGCCCGCCGACGAGAACAAGCGCCCCACCGACCCCATCGGTGTCATCGCCATCGACTCCATCCATACCCCCATCAAGAAGGTCATGTATGCCGTCGACGACTACCGCGTCGAACAGCGCACCGACTATGAGAAGCTCACCTTCGACATCGAGACCGACGGGTCCATCCACCCGAAGGAAGCACTCAAGGAGGCCGCCACCATCCTCATCCAGCACTTCATGCTCTTCTCCGACGAGCGCATCACGCTCGACGCCGAGCCCAAACCCGTGCAGGAAGACTTCGACGAGACCACGGCACACGTGCGCCAGCTCCTCAAGACCAAGCTCATCGACCTCGACCTCTCCGTGCGCGCACTCAACTGCCTCAAAGCCGCCGAGGTGGAGACTCTGGGCGACCTCGTGTCGTTCAACAAGAGCGACCTGCTGAAGTTCCGCAACTTCGGCAAAAAATCCCTCACCGAGCTCGAGAACCTCGTCGCCTCGAAAAACCTGGAGTTCGGCATGAATGTTTCAAAGTATAAACTCGATAAAGAATAACAAAGAATATGAGACACGGTTGCAAAGTAAATCATCTGTCAAGAACCCACGCCCATCGCGTAGCTATGCTCTCCAACATGGCCACCTCGCTTATCATGCATAAGCGCATCGAGACCACCGTTGCCAAAGCCAAGGCCCTCCGCGTATATGTCGAGCCCATCATCAACCGCTCGAAAGACGACACCACCCACAACCGCCGCATCGTCTTCAGCTACCTCCACAGCAAAGAGGCCGTCAACGAACTCTTCCGCGAGGTGGCACAGAAGGTCGCCAACCGTCCCGGTGGCTACACCCGTATCCTGAAGACCGGCATCCGCCACGGTGACAACTCCGAGATGGCCATCATCGAGCTCGTCGACTACAACGAGAACATGCTCAAAGACGCCACCAAGAAGGCTGCCAAGAGCACCCGCCGTTCGCGCACCAAGAAGGCCGAGGCCCCCGTCGCCGAGGCCCCCAAGGCTGAAGAAGCTCCCGCCGCCGAGGCCGAAGCTCCCAAGGCCGAGTAACACACTCTTGACATCAAGCTTAACGAAGCCCCGCGTCCTGTCGATGCGGGGCTTTTCCATTACCCTGCACCGGCCGCACTCATACCCGCTCGCTCTTTCTTTTTCCTTACTTCGGCGGTGCACACACCTGAAACGGCACCGCTCTGTATAACCAATCAACTCAATATGTCAAAGAACTCACTGGTACCGCAAGCCAATCTAGCCTGACTGGCCCGGACCAGTAGTCGCCGACCAATATAAGGGCATTTTGCCGAAAACCCCAAAATCGACCCACAAACATACCCAACTTTCCCACATTTGTACCCAACTTTCCCACTGCGCCCACTTCCCCGAAACACCCCATTTCGGCTTTTTTCACAGTCCCCGGCAGTACCTCCGGCACCTGTCATGCGCTTGTCTTGTACGGCCCTTTGTTAAAAAAAATTGTCATGTCAAATATTTTTTGTAATTTTGCACCGTCGAACAAAAACAACAATCTATGGCATAAAAACAAAGTAATAGTATAGACATACAGACATATTGAAGCGTATTCGCTTTTCTTTTGCTGATGGAAATCTGGTAAATTTCTTTCAAAAAACTTACTGCTAAAGAAAGGAGAAACGCTCACGACACCGTGAGCTTTCTTGTTGCAGTAAGGGTTTACCAGAGCCTCCGTCAGAACAGAAGTAAGTTCACGGCTTTTTTGTACGGTTAAACTAAAAAAAATAATAATATGAACGCAAGATTTATTCTTTTGGCAACAACGGTTGCCGCAATGATGTTCGCCGCATGTGGCGGAAACAAAGAAAAACAGAGTTACGCCGAGTCGGCTACTGTCGACGTGACCCAGCAGCAGAAACCCCGTATGCTGGTCATCCCCAGCGACCAGCTTTTGGAACGTTTTGGTATGCTGAAAGCCGAGAATGCGCAAGGCAAGACGGTCTATAGCCGCGACTACACCGGATATCTGTTGGCTGACAAGGACTCCAAGTTCATCATCGCCTCCATCCAGGACGCCTTCATCGCTTTTGGCTATCCGCTGAACGACCTGGAACAGACCTTGAAGTCGCTGAACGACCAGGAAATGGTCGACGAAGTGGACGGCATCCGCAAAGACGCCAAGACCATGCTGCTCACCACCGCCAAGCCCGACATCATCCTCGAGCTTGACTACAGCCTCGCCAATGATGAGAATAGCCGCAATCTCGACAAGAACCTCACCTACACCCTCCGCGCCATCGACGCCTTTAGCAACAAGGTGGTGGCCACCATCCAGCAGGCCGGCTTCAAGAAAACCGGTGAGAACAGCCCTGCCGTGTTGATGCGTGATGCGTTGGCTAAGGACACCAAGAAATACACTGCCCAGATAAACGACTACTTCAACAGCGTTGTGACCAACGGCCGCGACATCACCGTGCGCATCACCATCAATGGCAACGTATCCCTTTCAATGTCTGACGAGTGCTTGAATGGCGACAGCTACACCGACTTCATCATCGACTGGATGAAGGAGAACACCCTCAAGGGCGCCTACAACATGGCTCGCAACACCGACACCGAACTCTACTTCACCGATGTCCGTATCAAGGCCCTCAACGACAATGGCACGCAGTACAGCGCCTACGACTTTGCCCGCGAACTGAGCAAGGACCTCAACAAGGGTTGTGGCGTCAAGTCGCAGAACCGTACCCAAGGCTTGGGTGATGCATTAATCTCAATCAAAGGAATGTAAAAATATGAAAAAGAACTTTCTTCATTTAATGATACTCGCTGCTACCGCCACAGCCTTTGTGGCTTGTGGTGGTGGCAACAGCGAGAAGGGCGTTGCTTTCAACCCTGGCCAGAAAAGTACCGAGAACACCATCAGCGATGCCGAGCGTGAACAGTTGCTCGCCGAAAAACGCGCTGCCTACAACGCCTCGCAAGCCGACGACGCCCTTCAGGCTACTCTCAACTTCGAGGGACAAATCAAACTGACCGTCCTCATCCCCGAAGAGGAAGGTATGTCGAACGAAATGTACAAGCAGATTGAGTCGAAGATGATGCAGATAGTGGCCATGAACGGCGTTGGCGGCATGGGCGGTAATCCCCGCTATGTCATCGCCCCGATGGTTAACGTGCTGCAGAAGGATGTGACCAGTACGGCTCCTGCCAAGCGCATGATTAAGTACGACATCACCTTCTACATCGCCGACATTATCACCGGCACAGTCTTCAGCACCTACAACATGCATACCCTCGGCGTAGGAGAGAGCGACCAGCGCGCATTCACGGCCGCCTTCAGCGGTCTCAACCCCAAGAGCGCCGAGATACAGCAGTTTGTCAAGGACGGCCAGGAAAAAATCATCAACTACTACAAAACCAATGGCGCCAAGTTCATCCAGGAAGCCGATATGCTAGCCTCGCAGCACAAGTACGAGCAGGCCATGGCCATCCTCGCTTCCATCCCCGCCGAGGCAGAACCGCACTACAGCGAATCTGTCAAGAAGTCGATGACTGTGTTCGGCGAGTTCCTCAAGTATAACTCTGAGACAACCCTTTCAATGATGAAGGCCGCTCTGGGTATGCAAACCGATGGTTTCAACACCGAAGCCATGAACTATTACCAGATGATTCCTGCCGGCACCTCCGCCCGCAAGGAGGCCGACCAACTGTATAACAATTATGTCAAAAGCCTCGATGCACAGCAGAAAGCCAAGTGGGAGCGTGAACAGAAGGAGTGGGAAGCAGAACTCAGGATGAGAGAGAAGAAGGCCGACAACGAGAACCAAATCGAGTTGCTCAACGCCCAGGAGGCTCAGTTGCGTGCCCGCATGGAAATGGAAGGCCAGCAGTGTCTCCTCGACAAGTACAAGAAAGACGCCGCCTACAGCCGCCTGCCGTGGATCCGTAAAGTCTTCTACCTCGGCGACCACGACCCCTTCGACGGATATTCAAAAGATAAGAATTGCTAAAAACAACGAGAAAGAATACTATCTTATGAAAAAAATATCATATTTTTTATTCGCTGCCACCATGGCATTGACGGTCACATCGTGCAGTCTTTTTGAAGATGGTAACAGCAAGTTTGAAAAGGCTATTGCTAGCCAGGACTTCGATGCTGCTCACCAGTATTACTCGAAGAACAAGAGCCGGGAAAATGCCGAAACGCTGTTCCGTGCCGAGGCGGCTTTCCTTATGTCGCATGGCGAAGCTGCCAAGGTCGAGTCATTGGCCACTGAATTGGGCGCACAGAAATTATACAAGGCTGTTCTGGCCGAAGGTATGCCCAGCCTGATTAAGCAGAAGAAGTACGACGAGGCCATCGAGATACTTACTGCCTGGCCTTTTGAGTACACCTTCAACAAGGAGGCCCTGAGTGTCCGCGATGACGAGTTCTCTACCAAAATGGAAGTCTTGGTAGAAAAGTCCAAAAAGAAGTACAAGGGCAAGGTGGCCCAGTGCAATGTGGAGTACAACGAGGAAATGCGGCAGTACAACGCCATCCTTGACAATATTGTGGCAGCTGCCATCCTTGACAAAGACAAGGAAGTGCTCCGGAAATGCCTCAAGCTGTATGGCCCCACGGCAGTACTCAAAGACAAAACGGAGACCAGCAGTGACTTCTGGGACAACAAGACCTACAATGCTACTTTCGAGTTGAAGTATCTCGACCGCGACGATGCCAAGAAAGAGGTGTCCGCCGCAGGTATCCGGTTGTAAATAATGATTGTCATGTGGGATAAAAAAACCGACACGGCTGAGATTGGCAATTATGTCTATGGATTGGCCATCCCCGTCTATGGCTCGACATATATTGTTAAATATGTCGGACAGGCCAGTCTGGGTAATGTAGAAAGGTGTTTCCAGCATGCTGAAGAAGCAAAGAAATACCTGATGGGAAGGGGCACCTCCAATGTCAGGAAGGTGGAAATGATTAACTATTTCGCATCCAACGGGAACTACGAGATAATTATTCTGGCACATAAAATACCCGGCGACCAGTTGGATACGATGGAGAATATCTATAGACAGTTGGCTGACTACGGTGCGTTGTTGTTCTCAATCAAGGAGGATGAAATAGTTTTCGAGAACAATCTGACCAATATCGCGGCAACACATAACGCCAAGTCCGCTGTCGATGCGGATAGTGGAACCATGTTCGTCAAGCCGAAGACGGTCAAGCAAATCAACCGGATGTATGCCAACAAGATATTCCTCAACAGTCAGCAGATTGCCGACAAGCTGAAAGCGAAAGAAATACTTTATGTTCTCAATCGCCCAGGCATTCATGACGATGGCTACATAGGAGCGTGGCGGTTTAACCAAAGGCGCTTGGCCAACGAGGTGGAGTGGTTGGTCTTTGTCGGAGGAACTGGATTCATCGAGTATGTGTTTAAAAAAGAAGACATCAAGTTTGAAGTACGTGACAAGAAAGTATGTTTCTATGCCAGGGAATTAACCAACTATGTCGACGAATTGAGGAAGGATATTGACGGTGAACCCTGTTTTAATGTCAATGACAAAGGGTGGAATCCTTTCGGGAACGCCTTCGCATATCATAGCAATTTAAAATAAAATCCCCCAAACAGCTACAATACTCTTATGATTTCAAGCATCATCGACGTGCCGCGTCAGCACGACCAGTGCGTCCTTCTAGGACACAGTAGCTAGAAGTCCGCCCCGGGCGATAAAAAGCCTGAATAAAGGGTGTGGATAGGAGAGTTCTTTGATAAACTAGGCAAAAGCAAGTTATAAGTCCTCAAGCGACAGGGCGCGATATTCCACTTGCCAGCGACGATGCTTGGCAACGATGGCACGGGCTTTCTCTCGAAGCAGGTCAAGGTCGATGCGTTTGGCTTGACGCTTGCATTCGGCTATGACAAGGCGTTTGTCGGCCTCATCGACGGCGATAAGGTCAATCTCGTCTGCGTCGCGATGCCAGTAGTTGCTGACAATGTTGTAAAGTCCGGTTTCGGCATATTGCTGGCGGAAGTACCGTTCGAGGATGAATCCCGAAAAAGTGTTGTAATCGGCCTGGACTTTGGCTCGCACATAGTCCATATTGTCTATCTCTATGGCGCTGCGGTACTTGTGCACAAAGCGGAACCAAAACGTGAGGAAGTTGTCGAGCAGGTAATATCGCACATCCCTTGCACCTTCGGGCTGCATCCAAGGGCGCTGACGAGCCACGAGGCTATAGGTTTTTTCCAGTTTGTCGAGGTAGCCGCCAGGCTCGATACCGGCAGCGTTCTTTATTTTGCCACGGTCGGTATTCCCTTCGGCGATGGCCTGAAGGATAGAGAAGTAGTTGGCATACTCCTTGCCAAACTCTTCGCGAAGCATATCGTAGCCTTCGGTAATGAAGTAGCTGCCATAGGAGAGTACCTCCTCTATCATTGCGTCTTTGGTGTATGCTCCATCGTCGATAAGCAGCTCCACATATTTGGCCACGCCGCCGGTGAGCATATAGAGCGTCAGCAAGTCGTCAGGCTTGTATTCAGGGTTGTGCTCGGCAAGGATATCTTTAATTGTGGCTATGCTGAATGGACGGAGGTTGATGCGATGAGTGGCGCGTCCGTAGAGGGGTTCGTGTGCATCGTCGAATATACGGGTCATCATTGAATAGACCGAGCCACAGAGCACGAGGTTAATGTGACTCTCATCTTTGAGGGTGTCCCAAACATTCTGAATTTCTGAAAAGAGAGATGCACTGGCATAACTTAGGTTTTGAAACTCGTCAAGGACGAGGGTGAAATTCATCCGCTTGGAAAGATTCATCACTGCACGGAACAGTCTCGCAAAGGACGTGAAATCGCCGAGGTCTTCGCCGGTAGTCTCGCGGACGATGTCTACCAGCTCGCGGCAGAGCATAGCCTCGCTCTTTCGGACCACAAAGAAATAGACGAATGGAATCTGCGTGAATGAATGTTTTATGAGAGCGGTTTTGCCAATGCGGCGGCGACCTGTTATGACGGTCATTTGCGCTACAATAGCCGACTGTTTTTCTACCTTCCGTAGCTTGTCGGTTTCGGTTTCTCGGTCGTAGAATTTCATAATGTAAAGAGTTTAATTATTTAATGTAACGTGTGTTACAGTAACTCTCGTTCCAGTATCCAAGATGCAAATATACAATATTTTCACAAAATGACAAAATAATGTTATTCCACTTTTTGCCTAGAATGGATAGAAACCGTCGTCACGGTAATAACTTATAGCCCTACAATAAAAGCAATAAAAACTAAAAGAGATATGATTTCAAGCATCATCGACGTGCCGCGTCAACACGACCAGAGCGACCTTTTCGGCATCAACGTTTACCAGGATGCGCTGATTGACTTTGTAAAGCATACCGACACGCCTATCACCATCGCGTTGCAGGGCGAGTGGGGTAGTGGCAAGACCTCACTGATGAACCAGCTGCGCTGGAACCTCTGCGACGCAGAGGAGGCCGAGTCTGGTGAGGCAACCGGCACCTATGGGCAGGCCCCCTACTACCCTGTGTGGATAAACACATGGCAGTATTCGCTGATGAAGACGCCCAACGAGGCGGTCGTCAGCATTCTGGAGGGCATCATCAACCAGATTGGTGCGCTGAACCCAGATGGGCAGAAGTGGGCCAGGAGCAAAAAGAAGATTGGCACCCTCTTCAAGAAGATGGCTAAGGTAGGCGTGAAGGTGGCGGCCAGTCAGATAAGTGTGGATGGCAGCGATGTTGACGATATGTTCGGCAACGAGGAGTCGAGCCAGTCGGACATCAGCCAGCTCAAAGCCGAAATCGTCGACCTGATAGACGATGCGTTGAGCCATAACCCCGGCAAGGTGGGTTTCACCTTCTACATCGACGACCTCGACCGCATCGACCCGCCCGTGGCTGTGGAAATCCTCGAGTTGCTGAAAAACATCTTCGACCTCAAGCACTGTGTCTTCATCCTCGCCATCGACTACGACGTGGTCATCAAAGGCCTCAAGCCCAAATTCGGCGAACTGACCGACAAGAACGAGCGCGAATTCCGCTCCTTCTTCGACAAAATCATCCAGTTGCCCTTCTCGATGCCCGTGGCGTCATATAATATCGACACATTCCTGGTCGATGCCCTGAAGAAGATAGAATTCTTCACCGACGAAGAACTGAAAGACCTCGACACCGCCACCAATCTCTCAGAGATAGCACGTCTCTCGGTGGGTTGCAATCCGCGCTCGCTGAAGAGGCTCACCAACACCCTGTCGCTCATTTCTATCATTAACCGACGGCTGGCGGCGGGCAACTCCGAGACCTTCGCTGGCCACAACAAGTTGCTCAACTTCGCGCTGGTCTGTATGCAGATTGCCTATCCTTACATCTACAACCAGGTGACGGAGGAGCCAGACTTCAAGAAGTGGGACGACGCCACCGCCTCGCGCCTCAAGCTACGCCCCATGAACAACGAGGAACGTGCCAGCCTCGAAGCAACCGAAGAATTCGACGAGAATTGGGAACGCGTGGTATTCCGCATGTGCCAGAAGGAGACCTACCTTAGCAACCGTGCTTTCCAGGTGTCGGGGCTGCTCAACAAGATAGCCGAGATTGTCGATAGCGACGACAAGCTGGGCAACATCGTGGCTGCCACCATCGAGATGTCGGCCGTGACCAACCTGAAAGCCTTCGACTCACCCAACCACAGCAAGAGCTACAGCCGTAAGACCTATACCGACTCGTTCGGCAGCGAGATTGCGCAGCAGGCCGACCTTTGGGTCAAGGCTGTGAACGACGCCACCGGCGGCAGCTACGAAATCAACTACAACGCAGGGTATGTGGGACTGCTGAAGAATGGCAAGCCTCGCAACTTTGTATGTCTGGTGCCCAAGAAGAAGGAGAACACCGTGAGGATAGGCTTTGCCAAGTCGCCGCTGACCTCCGAAATTGTAGAAATAATGCAGCGCATCCCGGGAATATACAACGTGGTGGAAGACGGCACCGCCTCCTTCAAGCCCGACTTCACCGACTTTGCCGCCCTCGCCGAATGTTTCAAAAAGGCCGAATCCGCCTTCCGCAAGAAGAAAACAGCCGATTGAAGCAATCCTCCTCTCGCTACCCTCGTCGTCGCCATCCTACATTCTTAGGGTTTTCAACGGCAGTTCAACTTGAGTTTTACGGTAGTATTACGCTTTTTTCAAGTTGAACTGTAGTCGAAGTACCGTAATACTACCGTAGAAATGGAGGAGCCTGCCCTGCTTAAAAATCTCTCTTTTTTTTGCTGTGTATTAAAAAATTTGTATCTTTGCAAACAGAAAGATTATGCATAGTAGAATGAAATACGTGCAGAATATATTGAATATCAGCATTTTGCCCCCCCCCACCCGCGGGCGCATTCCCTTGTTAGGATAGATGCCAGTCAGGAGGAAGGGATAGCCTCCGTTATTTTGGTTGTGTCATGCGGCACTCTCTTTTTGCGATGAGAGTTGCCGCTTGTCTTTTTTTATCAAAGAAGTTTCAGTTACTTACTCGACGTAAACAGGATACAAAAAACAACGACCCATGAAGAAGCAACTCCTCTTATTCCCGATGCTGGCCATTGCGTTGCTTGTCACGGCCCAGATACAGCCGCTGACCAAGGCGCAGAGCCGGGCGAAACTGGAGGCCCTGGCGAAACTGCGGCAGAAGAATATCGTCGAGAACTATCTCGATGGGCCGGGCCTTGCGGTCGCCAGTCGCGCCGGTGAGGATGAGGGCTACGCCTATGGCGTCGTGGCGTTGGATGGGAGCGTGGTGGTGCCGTTCCAATACCAATGGATACTCTACGAGAGTCCGGAGGATTTGTTCCTGCTGCTGACCGACGAGGGGCGGATAGGCTTCGCCGACCTCAAGGGGCGGATGGTTATCCCGCCGATATACTACAACGAGGGCGTCATGGTGGGGCTGGACTACTTCTCCAACGGTATGATGTGCTGCATTGACACCCTCGGGAACTACGGCATCATCGACACGGCGGGCCGCATCGTGGCGCCGTTCGTCTACGCATCGCGGCTGGCGCTCTCCGCCGTACCGGGGATGATGTATCTCCGCGACGATGACAGCGGCATCGAATACATGCTGCGGTTCAACGGCGACACGGTGATGGGTCCGTTCTCTTACATCTCGATGACCTCCACCGGTCTGCTGGAGGTGGGTATTGGCGAAAAGCATGGTTTCTACGACCTGTCTGGCCGTGTGGTGATACCTGCCGAGTACGAGGGTTATATCTACTTCATCTACGGTATGGCCGTCGCGAGGAAAGACGGCAGGATTGGCATCATCGACACGGCGGGCCGCGAGGTGGTGCCCTTTGCCGAGAGCCTTTATGGTGGCTCCGACGCCGGGATTATCTCACCACGCCTGCTCTCCCACTATGTTGGAGACAAGTGTGGTGTGCTGACCCTTGACGGGCGAGAGATAATCCCGCACGACTACAGCTTCTGTTACGCCGACTCGCGCGACAGGATAGTGATGAGCCGCGATGACCGTCTCTATGTCTTCGACACCTCCGGGCGTTTTCTGGAGCAGTATGATATGGAGGAGGTGTGGGAAGAGACTGGCTTCAGCGGCAACGGTACCATAGTGGGCAGGGACGGTCGCTGGGGTCTGGTGGACGACAACTGGCGTGTAGTCATCCCGCTGCGCTACAAGCATCTGGAACAGCTGGACGGAGACCATTTCCTCGCATTGCTCGACGACGGGCGCAGCGCCATTGTCGACTCCACGGGGACCATCATTGTGTCAGGCCCCTATGCGAATATTGGGCGGCTCTGCGAGGGTATCTACAGTGTGGTCTCCTATTCCAACACCGATGCTGACAGCGATAAGATATACACCTTGGATGGCCTGATAGACCTCTATGGCAACACCTCTTTCAGCAAGAAAGAGCTGAAACGGATGAAACACTGGATGAAGGAACACAATAAAAAAGACTAGATAACATGAAACACACAGGAAGAATTATCATCACCTTGTTGGCTGTAACCGCCATGCTGCTGACCGTGGGCTGCAAGGACGAGGTGGTGACGGGCTCGATAGCGGGCTTCGTGGTCGATGCCAACACTGGCGAGCCGGTGCGCACCGCCAACATCACGCTTAGCCCCGGCGGCGTGTCGTCGGTGTCGGGCTCCGACGGGCGCTATGAATATCTTGATTTGGAAGCCGGCACCTACACGGTGCAGGTATCCAAGAGCGGCTACATCACCAACACCAAGACCGTGGTGGTGCCCGACGGTGGCGTGGGGTCGGGCGACATCATGCTGACGCCCAGCTCGGCCGAGATGAGCCTCAGCGTGACCTATATCGACTTCGGCACCGGCCAGACCGTGGCGACCTTCCAGATACACAACAATGCGGCTAACGGAAGCTTCCAGTGGAGTGTGACGAAGGAGAGCACGGCCGACTGGCTGACGGTGAGCCCGACCAGCGGCAGTTGCGGAGCAGGACAGCAAAGCCCGGTGACGCTGACGGTGGACCGTTCGCAGGTGACCACCAGCCAGACGGTGACCCTGCGCGTGACCAACAACACCAGTGGCAACAGCATCACGCTGCCGGTCAGCGTGAGCTACAACAGCGGAGCCATACAGGTGACGCCCAATCCCGTCGATTTCGGCACCTCGGCCAGTTCCCGCCAGATGACCATCCATAACACAGGCTCGTCGACGCTCAGCTATGAGGTCAACTACAACTGCGTGTGGCTGACGGTGACTCCGGTGAACGGCACGGTGTCCGGTGGCGGAAGCACGACCATCGCCCTTTCGATTGACCGTAGCGCCTTCAACGGCGCGGCGCAGACCATCTTGCAGGTTCGCAATGTGGCCGACGGCAGTGTGGTCAACGTCAGCGTGACGGCCACAAATGACGGAGGCGGCGGTGGCGGCACCATCGTGGTGCCGGGTGGCTTGCAGTGCTACTACACCTTCGACGACGGCACGGCCAACGACATGACCGACAACGGGGTGGATGCCCAGCTGATGAACTCGGCCGTCACCGTCGGCACCGGCAGCGGCTATTACCTCAAGCTCACCCAGATGTCCGACGACTATCTGCTCATCCCCTACAACCTCTTCCAGGGACTGAGCAACTGGACGGTGAGCTTCTGGATAAAGGACTTCGGCGCCGGCAGTCTTTTCGCCGCGCAGAACAGCAGCACCAACCCCTACAACTACTACGACGCGCCCCTGCTGTGGGCTATGCAGGACAACAAGTTGCGGGTGAAGTGCGACAACAACGGCATGCCGCAAAGCAATGGCTACGGTGGCACCTCGTTCTCCTACAACTACACCAACATACAGTCCGATGGCAACTGGCACCACGTGGTGGTCACCATGAGCACCGGTGGAGCCGCCAAGCTCTATGTCGACGGGCAGCTGCGCGACCAGGTCACCTGCTCCTACCGCCAAAACACCATCAACGAATGCTCCAAAGTAGCCTTCGGCGGCAGCAAGGACGGCCTCTATCCCTTCAGCAGCAGCATGAAGCTCGACAATATACGCATCTACAACCGCGCAGTCTCCAATACCGAAGTACAAACCATTTATAACAATGAATTATGAAAACCATTGGGAAAGCACTTCTGGCCTTGAGTTTTGCAGCGTCGTTGCTGTTATGCACCTCTTGCGATTTTGAGTACAACAACGACGTGACCATCGGGTTTGACGACGAGAGCGGCGACTACCTTTCGGGGCAGCTCGCGCGGTACACCTTCGACAACGCCGACGGCAGCGATGCTTCGGGCAACGGACGGGTGGCCTCGTTCTATGGCGAGCCCAACTTCATCCAAGGACAGCGCGGCAGCGGCGTCTTCCTCAACGCGATGAGGGAGGAGTACATGAACATCCCGTATGCGCTGTTCAAGGACCGGCACGAGTGGACGGTCAGCTTCTGGATAAAGGACTTCGGCGTGGGCAATATCTTCGCCGCACAGAACACCAATCCCAATGAGTATCTGGATGCCATCTACACCGACTACCCCCTGCTCTGGGCCGGGGATGAGGGTCGGCTGATACTGAAGAACGCCCCGGGCGAGCCATACAACGGCGACGGGCATCCCTTCTCCTACAGCTATACTTCGGTCCAGGCCGACGGCAGCTGGCACCACGTGGTCGTCGCCCTGAAGGAGAGCAAGGTGCCCAATTCCTACAAAGAGTATAAGGGTATGGCCAGGCTGTATGTCGACGGCTCCATGCGCGACCAAATCAACTTTAATTACAATCAGGACTGGGACGACGACTGCTCGAAGGTGGTCTTCGGCGGCGACAAGGACGGCGGCTACCCCTACAAGAGCAGCCTCAAGCTCGACGAGGTGCGCTTCTACGACCGTGCCCTGGGCAATGCGGCCGTCGCGGCACTCTATAGCTTTGAAAGCAATTAATCATTTAATAATAACCAATTAAACACACACTATTATGAAGAGAATCGTGCTTATTGGCTCAGTGATATTCATGGGCCTGATGATGATGGCCATGCCGGCCGATGCGCAGTCGCGCAAAGAGAAGAAAGCCGCCAAGAAAGCGGAGTGGGAATTCCAGCAGAAGGTGAAAGAGATGGAGCGCCAGCGCACGCTCGACTCCCTCGCCGCCCTGCAACAGCCCAAGGACGAGGTGTTCCAGCGCGACATCCCCTGCTATGCCGAGAGCCGCAGCGACAAGGATTTCTACCGTGAGTTGGGCGAGGGTACCGACACCCAGCGCAACGTGGCCCGCCTGACAGCCGTCAAGATGGCCCAGTCGATGATGCGCGAGCGCCTCGCTCACTCTGTGAAAGGACTCAGCACCGACTATACCAAGCTAATGAACAAGAGTGGCAAGAACTCTGACATGGAGCAGCTGATGGAAGGCGAGTTTATGAGTGTGGTGGACGCCTCGCTCAACGACGCCGACAACCCCTGCGAGCGCTGGTCGCAAGACCGCTCGGGCAACTATCACGTCTACTACGTGATTGAAATCAGCAAGAGAGACCTGACGGAGAAAATGGCCAACGCCATCACGCAGAACGACCAGCTGAAGGCAGAGTTCGACCGCGACCAGTTCCGCAAGTTTGCCGACGAGTATATGGCCAAACAGCAGGATTATCAAAACAACAGATAACAGGGGCCATGGCAAAAACACCTGCTAGAATCGTTGTCCTGTTGATCGCTGTGCTTTGCCTGCCGGGCAACAGGGCAAACGCCCAGTCGATGCAGCCCAAGTGGATTACCAGCGGCCTGACCGACCTCGAATCGTCCTACGTCGAAGTGGTGTCGGCCGACGCAGGTTCCGTCGACGACGCCCGCGACAAAGCCGCCCAGACCATCGTCTCGCGCCGTAACCTGGCCGTCGGGGCCGAAGTGAAGGTCCACGTGCAGAACGGGGCCATCACCACCTGTGGCGACAGCAAGATTATCGTTGCCGCTCGCATCCTCGACGAGTATGCCGAGGAGCTGGCCGCCGGTCGTTGGCGTGTGTACCTGCTGGTGCAGACCCTCAAGCATCCGCAGTACGACTTCGAGAATGTCACCGTCACCGACCGCTACCCGTTCAGTGCACGTGCTTTCGTGCCCGGCA
The DNA here is from genome assembly GCA_017480785.1 of Bacteroidales bacterium. GTDB lineage: Bacteria > Bacteroidota > Bacteroidia > Bacteroidales > P3 > Colimorpha. The sequence continues at coordinate 317,635 of JAFURZ010000013.1, read as the reverse complement.
TGGAGCAGCTGCATCAAGGGCGCAAGGGGATGGGCATCGCCTTCATCGCCACCGAGGTGGCCTGTGTGGGGGGCATCATCGCGGCCGAGAGCCTGCGGGCCAACTACGTGAACCTTATCCCCTCCACACACAACGCCCGGCAACGCGCCTCCTATACCTCCAGCGCCAACACCTGGGGTAACATACGCAACGGATTTATCGCGGCGGCAGCGGCGGTCTACGTGTGGAACATTATCGACGCCGTCACCGCCAAGGGCGCCCGCTACGTGAAAGTCGACGGCGCCACGTTGGCTATGGTGCCGTACGCCACCCCGCAATCCGCAGGACTGGCATTGAATATTGATTTTTAAACAACAGAAACCATGAAGAAAATACTTGCAACATTGGTGTTGGGTCTCTCGCTGCTCGCGATGGCCGTCTCGTGCACCCCGACCGAATACGACATCTATTCCACCATCTCTGGCACGGTGGTCGATGTGGATAATGGCGAGCCTGTCGCCCAAGCCACGGTGACCCTCTCGCCCAGCGGCCTGAACACCTACACCGGCAGCGACGGTCACTTCGACTTCACCGAACTCGAAGCCAAGCAATACACCGTCACCGTACAGAAGACCGGCTACGAGTCCAACCGTAAGACCGTCACCGCCCCTGCTGGCGAGACGGTCAACATCAGCCTGACCATGAAAAAACTCTGACCTATGAGGACCAAAGCAGTGACCTGCGCCCTCGCCCTGTTGCTGGCTGGCAGCGCGATGGCGCAGGTGGATCGCAATGCCTTCAGGGAGCGCCAGCAGCAGATGCGCGAACAGTTTGTGCAGCAGCGCAACCAGGCGCGGCGGCAGTATGCCGACGAGCGCCGCAAGGCCGAAGAGGAATACGCCGCCTTCCGCCGCAAGGCCAACGAAGACTATGCCGCTGCCATGCGGCAGGCATGGGAGAAGATGACCGTCAGCCCCGCCGAGACGCGACCGTCGGAGCCCAAGCCTCCACAGCCGCCCAAGGCGGTGCCCGACCGGATGCCGCAGTCCATCCCCCTGCCGCAGTCCGAGGTGGTGCTGCCTCCTTCGCCGGTGGCCCCTGTGCCCATGCCGCCCATCCCCGAGCCCGAGCCCTCGGCTCCGGCCCTGCAACTCCAGTTCTACGGCACCGCATGCAGCATGCATGCCGAGCCTGCCGACCTGCGGTTCAAGCTGCCCTCGATTGACGAGAGAACGCTCTCCGAGACATGGCAGAAACTCTCGCTGGAGAAGTACGACGGCATCCTGCACGACTGCATCGCGCAGCGCGAGACCTTGCAGCTCTCCGACTGGGGCTACCTGCGCCTGCTGGGCGACGCCAGCCAGCGCCTCCTGGGCGACGGCAGCGACGAGGCGGTCCTGCTGCAGATGTACCTCATGGCCCAGTCGGGCTACCGCGTGCGTATTGCACGTGTCGGCGGGCACCTGGTGCTTCTCGTGCCTTTCAACTGTAATGTCTACAACTATAGTTTCACTGTCATCGACGGCATCCGCCACTACCTGCTCACCCAGGAGAAGGTGCAGAGCCTTGATGTGTGCAATGTGAAGTTCCCTCGCGAGCAGGTGGCCAACCTGCTGATGGGTAACTTGCCTGACTTGAAGGGAACGGTTCGCCGGCGGACGCTGCAGGCCGAATCCTTCGGCACGATGAAAGCCACCGTCGAGGTGGAGCAGGGGCTTATCGACTATCTGGACGACTACCCCCGCTTCGAGTGGGAGGACTATGCACGGGCCGGCCTGAGCGCCGGTGTCAAGAAGTCGCTCTACCCCGTCCTGCGTAGCCAGCTCGAGGGCAAGAGCGCCAGGAAAGCCGCCACCATGCTGCTTGACTTTGTGCAGACGGCCTTCGAGTACCAGACCGACGAAGAACAGTTCGGCTACGAGCGACCCCTCTTTGCCGACGAGAGTATCTTCTACCCCTACAACGACTGCGAGGACCGCTCCATCTTCTACAGTATCCTGGTGCGCGACCTGCTGGGGCTCGACGTGATGCTGGTCCACTGGCCCGGCCATCTGGCCACGGCGGTGCACTTCCCCGAGGAGGTGGAGGGCGACTACTATACCGTCGACGGCCAGCGTTACACCATCTGCGACCCCACCTATATCGGCGCCGGCATCGGAGAGACGATGCCCATGTATCAGGATGTCTCGGCTAAACTGGTGAAAATTGGGAAATAACGTCCGTCTACCCTCCGCCGGCCGCGCCGTGACGCTGCTGTTGGCCACCGTGCTGCTCCTGGCGGGCTGCCGCCATGCCCGTAAGGAGCAGCCGGCCCTCCCTGCGCCGTCCGACACCGTCGCCCCTCCGGCAACGGTCGACAGCACCCCCTCGGTCCTGCCCGACTCCTCCGGCCGGCCGCCCCGGGGCTTCCAGCTGAGCCAGGACACCTTGCCGCCCACCGACTGGCGGCTCTTCGCTCCCAGGCAGAAGGTAATCTACGACCCCAAACTGCTCGTCGGCGAGTGGACGAATGGCACTGAACACGAGCTCTATATGGCCGACGGCACGGGCACCCGCTGGGACGATGCCGAGGATGTGTACCGCGAGGAGGCGCAGCAATTCCGGTGGACGATGGACAGCAACCGCCTCAACCTGATGTTCCACCTTGCCCTCGGCGCCGTGGTGCCGAGGCAGTACCTGGTGACTTTTGCCGACGACGAGAACCTGGTCTACAAGGATGCCTACGGGTTCTCCTACATGTGGGACAAGGTGCCCGCCGGCTTCTCCGACCACCCATCCCTTCTCGCGCCTGCAGAATAGGCCGGCGAAAAGGTCGCGCACGATTTATTTAAGAATTATTAGCTTTTCCGACGGTGACCGATGTGCCGACGGGGAGGCGTGGTGTACAGAAATGCGAAAAAGCGGATGTGGTTGATTTTCAGCGGAAACCGCCTCAAAACCGTCTTAATGCCGGTTTAAATACGTGTTATCAACGTGTTAGGTCCGACTGCAGTCGGACCATCCTCGGAGTTGTGTCGGAGTTGTTACGGAGTTGTTACGGAGGGGACCCGGCGGTGGTCGGGAGATAGGTCGTGCGCGACCTAATCCGCTCGCTCTCGCCGTCGCAGGGCTCCGATGGGCAGGCCCCTTGGCGGCGGGGTCGCGGCCGTGTCGGCGGGTGTCGGCGGGGAGGGTGGGGGAGGTGGCCGCCGAGGGGCGAAAACGGCGTTCCGGTGGCCCGACGAGGGACCGTTTGCAGGGGATTCCGGCGGTGGAGGATGAAAAAAATATTTGTTCTAAATGGATGATTGTCAAGTGATATAAAAGAAAATCGAGCGGTTGGTGGCAAAAAAATTTTGTCAGTTCGGAAAAAGGTTGTACTTTTGCACCCGCTTTCGACAGAAGAAGGCCTAGATAAAACGGGGTATTAGCTCAGTAGGCTAGAGCGCTTGCATGGCATGCAAGAGGTCATCGGTTCGACTCCGATATACTCCACAGAAGAGAGGGTCGCTGCGACGGCCCTTTTTTTGGTAAGAAGGGGTAGTAGCTCATCTGGTAGAGCATTTGGTTCGCAATCAAAAGGTAGTGGGTTCGAGTCCCATCTACTCCACAAGGAAGACTGTCGTGAACGGCGGTCTTCTTTTTTATTTAACGGCGAATTACTCGAATTATTCTAAGCTACGCAGGTCAATTATAAGCGAATTACTCTAATTGTAAGCGAATTACTCGAATTATTCTAAGCTACGCAGGTCAATTATAAGCGAATTACTCGAATTAAGGGTGGCGTCAGGGGGTGAAGATGGCTGTGACGTTGCCGGCGAAGAGTTTGACGGCCATGGCCAGGAGGATGACGCCGAAGAACTTGCGCAGCACGTAGATGATGTCGGCCCCCAGCCAGTGGGTGATTTTGTCGAGGTAGCGCAGCACGAAGTAGTCGATGACGATGTTGAGGGCCAGGCCTATCATAATGTTCACGGTCTGGTATTCGGCGTGGAGCGATATGAAGGCGGTGATGGCGCCGGGGCCGGCGATGAGTGGGAAGGCGATGGGGACGATGCTGGCGCCCGAGGAGGCGGGTTCGTTCTTGATGATGTCGCGTCCGAGAATCATCTCGAGGGCCAGGATGAGGAGCACCAGCGAGCCGGCGACGGCGAAGGAGGGCATGTCGATGCCGAAGAGGCGCAGGAGGGCGTCGCCGAGGAAGTAGAACCCGATGAAGAGGACGAGGGCGGCGCCGGTGGCCTGGAAGGGTTTGATTTTCGACCCCTTGTCGCGCATGGAGACGAAGATGGGGATGGAGCCTGTGATGTCGATGATGGCGAACATGACGAGGAAGGTGCTGAAGATTTCTACGAGGTTGACCATGGGTGGTAAGGGTTTTTGGATTTATGGGGTGTCGATGTTGTCGAGGATGTTGAGGTAGTTGCGGTAGCGCTCGGCGGGTATGCGGCCGTCGTCGATGGCCTGCTTCACGGCGCAGCCGGGCTCGTGGCGGTGGGTGCAGTTGGCGAAGTGGCAGTCGTGGAGCACGGCCCGCATCTCGGGGAAGAAATGGGACAGCTCCTGCGCGTTGAAGTCGACCATGCCGAACTCCTTGATGCCGGGGGTGTCGATGAGGTAGGTGGCCTCACCCCCGTCGGGGGTGAGGCTGATGGGGAATATTTCGGCGAAGGTGGTGGTGTGCTTCCCTTTGAGGCTCCATTCGGAGAGTTGCCCCACCTTGAGGCCGAGGCCCGGGCAGAGGGCGTTGAGGAGTGCGCTTTTGCCGACGCCGCTGTGGCCGCTGAAGAGAACGGTGCGGCCGGCGATGAGGCTGCGCACCTCGTCGAGGCCTTGTCCGTTGAGGGCGGATATTTCAAGCACGGGGTAGCCGACGGAACGGTACATGTCGGAGAGCTCTTGCTGCATCCCGCGCAGTTCGTCGTCCACCAGCAGGTCGCACTTGTTGAAGAGGATGGCGGCGGGTATGTGGTAGGCTTCGGCGGTGACGAGGAGGCGATCGATGAAGCCGGTGGAGGTGCGGGGCAGGCCGAGGGTGGCGACGATGCAGAGCAGGTCGATGTTGGCGGCGATGACGTGGGTCTGCTTGCTGAGTTTGGTGGCGCGGCGCACGATGTAGTTGCGGCGGTCCTGCACGTCGTGGATGACGCCGGTGCCGTCGTCCTGCAGCTCGAACTGCACGTGGTCGCCCACGGCGACAGGATTGGTCTGTTTGTTGCCCCGCAGGCGGTAGTTTCCGCGCAGGCGGCAGTCCAGCTGCTTCCCGTCTCCGTCGGGGGCGGAAAGCAGCACGCGGTACCAGCTGCCGGTGGTTCGTATGACGAGTCCTTCTTGCATGTCTTTCGGGCTGCAAAAATACATATTTTTTCTGAACTTTAAGCCATAAACCTTAAACTTTAAACTTTTTTGTGTATTTTTGCACCCGTTTTTATGAAGAAGATACTGCTCCTGATACTGCTGTGTGTGCCCCTGGCGGGGGTGCTGTGTGGCCAGCCGCACTGGAACAACCTGAAGGTGTACCGCACGGGCAAGCTGCTGCCCCACGACCGGGTGGTGCCCGAGGGTCCGTGGCGCATGAGCCTCAACGGCACGTGGGCGTTCCGCTACTATGACAACCCCGCGCAGGCCGAGCTGACGCCCTCGCGATGGGACAGCATCCGTGTGCCGGGCAACATAGAGTTGCAAGGCTTCGGCGTGCCGGTCTATGTGAACATGAAGAACGAGTTCCCTTCGAATCCGCCCTATGCTCCCTCCGACTACAACCCGACGGGAGTCTATGCCTGCGACTTCGCCGTGCCGGCCGGCTGGCATGGACGCCGCACCATAGTGAAGTTCGGCGCCGTCAAGTCGGCCATGTACCTCTACGTCAACGGGCGCGAGGTGGGCTACAGCGAGGACTCGAAGACGCCGGCCGAATTGGACATCACCAAGTACCTGCACGCCGGGCGCAACCGGATGACGGTGAAGGTGCTGCGGTGGTGCGACGGCAGCTACCTCGAGTGCCAGGACATGTGGCGCATGAGCGGCATCACGCGCGACGTGGAGCTCTATTCCGTCCCGCAGACCTATATCAGCGACATAAAAATACTCGCCGACCTCGACACCAATGACTGGAGCACAGGAGTGCTTGATGTGATGGTGGACCTCAACCGCAAGGTGCAGGGGGGCCATGTCGACCTTCTGTTCAACGGCATAGGTACACGGCATCGGTGCGAGCCGGGCGACTGGTTCGCCATCTTCCCGCAGCGGCGGGTGGAAGATGTTGTGCCTTGGAGTGACAGCACTCCAAACCTCTATGACCTCACTGTGGTGCTCTATGACGGCTCCGGCCGCGAGACCGAGCGTATCACCAAGCGCATCGGCTTCCGCCACGTCGAAATCAAGGACGGCCTGCTGTGCCTCAACGGGCGGCCGATGGAAATTCGCGGCGTGAACCGGCATGAGCACTCGATGTACGGAGGCCACTATGTCACCCCTGCCGAGATGCGGCAGGACATCGCCCTGATGAAGGAACTCGGCATCAACGCCGTCCGCACCTCGCACTACCCCGACGACGAGCTGTGGTACGACCTCTGCGACTCGGCCGGCATCTACCTCTGGGACGAGGCCAACGTGGAGAGCCACGCCCAGGGCTATGGCGAGCACTCGCTGGCCAAGAAGGTGGAGTGGAAGGAGCCCATTCTGGACCGCATCTACAATATGTACCGCCGCGACCGCAACCACCCCTCCGTCATCGCCTGGAGCCTGGGCAACGAATGCGGCAACGGCGTCTGCTTCGAGGAGGCCTACCGCCTGCTGAAGGAGTACGACCCCTCGCGCCCGGTGGTCTACGAGCGTGCCGAGCTGGCCCGCAACACCGATATCGTCAGCATCATGTATCCCTCGGTGCAGTTCCTCTCCGACTATGCCCGCAACCCGCAGAACAAGCGCCCCTACATCATCGCCGAATACTGCCATGCCATGGGCAACTCGATGGGTGGCCTGCAGGACTACTGGGACACCATCGACAAGTACCCCCAGCTGCAGGGTGGCTTCATCTGGGACTGGATAGACCAAGCATTCTTAGTGGATAGTGGGCAGTGGGTAGTGGGTAGCACACGGGGTCAGATACTACCCACTACCCACTACCCACTATCCACTCTTTGGTGGGCCGCCGGTGGCGACCTGGGCGAGTTGCCAGGGCTGAAGGACGACGACGCTTTCTGCGCCAACGGCCTCCTGGCCGCCGACCGCATGCCGCATCCCCACGCCTGGGAGGTGCAGGCCGTTTACACCCGGGGCCGCTACAACGTCACCGTGCCGCAGAGTCTGGTGCAGTATGGCATCGAGCCTGTCAAAGGCGCTATCCGCATCAGCACCACCAAGCGGGGTCTTGTGGTGCAGAACGCCCATTTCAGGCTGACGCTGAATCCCGCCGACGGCAGCATCACCAGCTATCGCGTCGAAGGCCACGAGCTGCTGGCGGCCCCGCTGCGGTGCCACTTCTGGCGGCCGCCGACCGAGAACGACTTGGTCGACCCGCTCGGTGCCCGTGCGTGGCAGGGACTCGACAACCTTGACACACGTGTGCTCGACATAGAAAACTCCCTCTCGAAGGGCAAGGACACCGCCGAGGTGCAGATGCTGATGCACCTGACCACCCCCGACGGGCAGCGGCTGCGCGTGAAGCAGATAATACAGGTGGCCGCCGACGGGCGCATGCAGCTGAGCTACCTGGTCTCGCCCGACGGCCACTTCCGCACCCTGCCCATGCTGGGTGTGCAGTTCGGCCTCGACACCAGCTACACGGGCTGCCTCTTCAGCGGCAATATCCACGAGACCTATCCCGACCGGCGTGCCGCACGGCGCTACAGTCGTTGGTACAAGAGCCTGTACGACCTCTCGGCGCCGCAGTACGTGGTGCCGCAGGAACAGGGCAACCGCGAGGTGGACTGGGTGCGCTTCATGGGCGGCGCCTGCCCCCTCACGGTCATCGGCCCCAGGTGGTCGGAAGAGCAACATCTGGCAGGCGGGCCGCTCAACTTCAGCGTGCGCCGTTGGAACGACACGGTGCTCACCGCCGCACGACGATGGAAGGATGTGCAGGAGGATGGCTATTATACAGTCACCGTAGCCCACCGGGTGGCACCTCTGGGTACCGCCACCTGCGGCCCCGGCGTGGCCGGGCGCTACACCATCAGCGGCGACAGCACCTACCGCTACCGCTTTATCTTCGACCCCGTCTTCTCCTTCTCGGAGAACCCCTACGAAGGGTTTGGCCCGCACCCCGATATAGAGCAGCAGCTGTATGCCGACGAGGACGACGGGCTGCACCTGGTGGTGACCGACGTGGCTGCCTCGTGCCCCGCGACCGCCCCTTATGACGACGGGTTCCCGACGGTGCTCACCGACTTCCGCCGCGCCGTCCCCGGCGACTGGCGGCACGGGTGGGTGGGCTATAGCGGCGCCGACACCGTCACCCTGACCCTCACCCTCAAGGAAGCCGCCACGGTGGGCGAGGTCAGTGCCGGCGTGAGCCACAGCCCCGCCGACTGGGTGATGAAACCCCTCGACGTGCAGGCCTCCTGGAGCGCCGACGGCGTGAAGTGGAGCCCCTGGCAGAGCCTCGACCTGCCGCATCCCCCCGCCAATCTCTACGGCGACAGCCGCCGCCTGCGCTACCACCTCGTGCCCCGCAAGGCCAAGGGGGTGCGCTATGTGAAGCTGCGCTTCCTCTGCCGTCCCACCCTGCCGCCCTGGCACCCCTATGCCGGCGAGAAGGCTTGGCTGATGGTCGACGAAGTGGAACTGAAATCGAAATGAACATACACATACACCGCATACATGAAAAAGACACTCCTCCTGGCCCTGATGCTGCCCCTGCTGGCGGCCGCCCAAGTGAAGATTCCCAAGGGTGCCAACCGCTTCACCTACTGGCAAATCGAGTACGGTGAGCAGAACGACACGTCGGAAATCACCGTCTACCGCTACGGCAACACCCTCTACATCCACACGCCGCAGCCCGAGGGCGAGCTGATACGCGGCTACTGCCAGACCGTCACCGGGGTGGACTACGACGCCGACAGCATCACCGTCACCGCCGCCTACGACGACAGCGTGTATTACTATCGCACAGGCTTCTCGCGGAGCGATTTGGAGTGGAAAGTGGAAAGTGGAAAGTGGAAAACTTCCATCAACAGCAACACCTTGGAGTTCGAGATGGACGAGCGGGCGCCCGTCAGCGTCAACCCGCTGCCTTACTATGGGTTGAACAAGGGAGTGCTGCGCTCGTTCACCCGCAACGGGCAGAAGCGGTTGGTGCTGGCCAAAGCCGAGAAAGTGGGTAGTGGTCAGTGGTCAGTGGGTAGCAGTCGTGGACAAGTGCTATCCACTACCCACTACCCACTACCCACTAAACGTGTGTCCCCCCGCGAGCTGGACCGCATCATGAAGCAGCGCCTCGTCGTCACCACCCGCATCTTCGACCATGAGCAGCTGCACTGGGGCGCGCAGAACGCCCATGTGGACGGCGACCAGAGGCAGATGCCGATGGATACGGTGCTGCACTTCGCCGGCGGCACGTTGATACTGAAACGGGTGCACCTGCCCATCCTCCCCGACCACTACCAGCACTTCGTCGAGCTGCACCAGCGCAGCAACGGCGACGCCTACGACCGCACGGGGTCGATATTCATCATCCCCTACGGCGGGCGCTCCACCTTCTTCGACGGCATCAACAACCACCCCGACTCGCTGCCCCTCTTCACCGGCCGCGACGGCGAGCGCTACCAAGGCATCATGTGTACCGACGGTTATGCGCCGGCGCTGGAGTGGGTGCGCTTCTTCACCCCCTTCGGTGTGGGCCGCTTCAACGACCGCATGCAGGGCTACGGCATCGATTGGCGCCCCGAGACCTACTACAAGCAGGAGATAACCGACGTGTATATCGGCGGCGACATGCTTGTCGGCGCATGGATAGGCAACTACGACGGCGGGGGCCACCTGCTGACGATGGACGTCAAGTCGTACCCCGGCGACCAACGCGAGTGGTTCAACGAAGAGTCGCAAGAGATACAGGTGCTCTTCAACACCTGCAACGTGCTCGAGATGGCTGGCCAGAACTACGGCAAGCTCTTCGCCACCGACTCGCTCACCGTCACCTTCCGCATCGACACCCGTGGCCTCAACAACAACCCCGTGAGCCGCGCCCGCCTGCGCTACATCAGCACCGGCCACGGCGGCTGGGGCGAGGGCGACGAGTTCGTGCCCAAGCAGAACACCCTCCTCATCGACGGCAAGGTAGCCTTCACGCACACCCCCTGGCGCGAGGACTGCGGCTGCTACCGCGACCTTAACCCCGTCAGCGGCAATTTCTGGAACGGGCTCAGCAGCAGCGACCTCTCGCGCTCCGGATGGTGCCCCGGCACCGCCACGCAGCCCGTCTACTTCGACCTCACGCCCTGGGCCGACGGCCGCGAGCACACCCTCACCGTCGCCATCCCGCAGGGCAAGCCCGTCGAGGGCATGTTCAGCCACTGGGCCGTCAGCGGCACATTGATAATCGAATACTAGCGCAATATGGAACCCATCTATGCACTGAACCGCAGCTACTGGGACAGCCCCGACGACTGTCTGCAGCAGTGGCTTGACGCCTACGGGGCGATAGGCCGCAAACACCCCGAACTGGCCCCGACGGTCGACCGGCTCGTCGAGCGCATCCACCTGGCCTACAGTCTGTATGGGGGATTGGCAAACCTCGGAGGCATGCCCGACGACACCGCCTATGCCCAGCGGGTGGCCGACGAAGCACCCTTCCACCGGGCGGCCAAAGACCTCGACGGCGACTTCCCCCTGGGCAACGAGCGCGAAGTGTGGTGCGCCCGCTGCCTCTTCTCCATCCGCGAGATGGCCTGGATGCAGGCCGGCCTCGGCCGCGAGCTGGACCCCGACGACCTCGGCGAGGTGCCGGAGGGCAAGGTCTTCTCCTTCGACGACCCGCAGTACACCCCCGACGAGCAACGGCAGGAACGCGCCGCCCTCCTCGACGAGCTGGCCAAGAAATACCAGCCCCACCCCGCCTGACCACCCCCGCCGCCATTTCTACGGTAGTATTACGGTTGTTCTTCGGCTGTTCTTCGGGGAAAAGCGTAATACTACCGTAAAACTCAAGTTGAACTGTAGTCGAAAACCCTGAGGATGTGGGGAGCAGAATATTTTTTCTCCCGTATCAAAATTATTTTGTATTTTTGCACCGAAAAACCTCAAATACATTTCCGCCATGAGACTGCTGAGAAAAATACTGAAAGGCGTTTCGCTGACAGCCGCCATGTTTGTCTTCCAGGCCTGCTATGGCATTGAGCCCGACTATTGCTATGACAGGATGACCTTCCGTGTGGTGTCTGACAAAGACCACGAGCCGCTGCCCGACATCAAGGTGTCGTCGCAGTGGCAGTCGAACCAAGATTATGAATACGACTGGGTGTTGGGAGGATATACCGACTCGGCGGGAATTGCCGATATCGGGGTGACGAATTATATTTGTCAGGATACGAACGTCAATTTCCGTTTCGAGGACGAGCAGTCGCAGTACGAGATGCTGGATACGGTGTTCAATACCGGCCTGACCGACACCATCGATATCGTCCTTCGCCGCGTGCAATGAGTGGGACGCCCATACGCGACTTCCTGCACCGTCGCTTCCACGACATGGAGGCGCGGGTTCACGAGTTGAACTACCTCTTCTGGGAGTGCACCACGCGCTGCAACCTGCATTGCCGTCATTGCGGCAGCGATTGTACGGCGCCGGGCAGTGAGCCTGATATGCCGTTGGAGGACTTCCTGCGGGCGTTCGACACCATACCCGAGCAGGCCCGCGTGCCGGGTTTCACCGTGGTGGTGACCGGTGGCGAGCCGCTGTTGCGGCCCGACCTCTGCGACCTGGGGGTGGCGCTGAAGAAGCGGCACGTGGGCTGGGGTATCGTCAGCAACGGATGGCTCTATGACCACGAGATGCACCGTCGCCTGATGGGGGCCGGCATGGGCGCCCTCACCATCAGCCTCGACGGGTTGGAGGCTGAGCACGACTGGATGCGGGGCCGCGAGGGCAGCTTCACCCGCACCCTGGAGGCCATCGCCATCGCTGCCCGCGAGCCACGGCTGAACTTCGACGTGGTCACCTGCGTCAACCAGCGCAACCTGCCGCAGCTGCAGGCCATCCACGACCGGCTGGCCGCCCTGGGGGTGCCGCAATGGCGCCTCTTCACCATCATCCCCATCGGCCGTGCCGTGGGTCAGCCCGAGCTGCACCTCTCCGACGGCCAGTTCTGCCAGCTGATGGACTTCATTGAGGAGAAGCGGACCAGCAACGCGCACGTAACCTCGCAAGCGCGCAATCGTGCATTTATGAATGTCACCTTCAGCTGCGAGGGCTACCTCGGGCGATACGAACGGCGGGTGCGGCAGAACCCCTTCTTCTGCCACGCCGGCATCAACATTGCCTCCGTGCTCATCGACGGCACCATCTGTGCCTGTCCCAACGTAGACCGGCAGGCGTTCGCCCAGGGCAATATCTACCAGGACAGCCTGTGGGAGGTGTGGCAGACGCGCTTCCAGCCCTTCCGCGACCGCCGCTGGGCCCGCCGTGGCATGTGCAAGGACTGCCGCAAGTTCCGCGACTGCCTCGGGGGCGGTATGCACAACTGGCACGGCGACTGCCGCGAGGTCATCAACTGCCACTACCATAAGACCCTCCCCGCGGGTTGATGCTGCCGCCTGTGAAAATAAATTAAAAACAGGGTGAATGATACATACCATGAAAGAATAGATGAATTGTTTGAACCATTAATTGGTGAATGATTATGAGAAGATTTTTTTTCCCAATGTTATTGGCATTGTCCTCGTTTGTGTTTACAGCATGTGACCCGTGGTATCCTACCAATAATATCCGGCTATGTTTTAAGGTGGAGAATATGGCAGCGATGCCAATATACATTGAGTTTTACCGAACGACAGGGTGGCGCAGTATAAATGACACTGCTTTATGGAATGAGTGGTACCCTTATTTATGTCCTCTGGAAGATGAGGATTTATGGTGTGGTAATCATATGACAATGGTACGCAGAGCAAAGGCTGTTGTCGATTCGGGGGGGCTTTGCACGGATATATTCCATATCGTCTACGGAGGTGTGGACGTCTGGCAGGAGAATTCGTGTTATGGAGATGTGACATTGTATAACTTACGTGACACAACCATGTATTCATTCTCCGTTTATGAAGAGGGGATGCCGTTTGTGGAGCATGTGTGGATGCAGGACACGACAGACCTGATCCCGAAGGCCGACTACGTCAGCGAGTTCTACATCACCATCACCGACTCTAACTTGGCGGCGATGCAGAAGGACTACTCGATGCTGGAGAAGTTCCCCCAGTTTTATGGAGAGCGGAAGAAATAAATTTTGCCAGTTTCAAAAAAAGCTGTATCTTTGCAGCGGAATAGGAGAGGTCGAAAGCCTCTCTTTTTGTTGATTATGATAGAGAAAATCAAGATATTAGAACTGGTGAACCAGGCGTTGGAAGGGAGTGATAAGTTCCTTGTGAACCTGAAAATCACGCCTGACAACCGCATTTATGTCGACATCGACGGCGACAACGGTGTCACTATTGACGACTGCATCGAGTTGAGCCGCGCCATCGAGGGCCAGCTGGACCGTGACGAGGAAGATTTCGCCCTCGACGTGAGTTCGGCCGGGGCCGACCAGCCGCTGAAACTCACGCGACAGCTGGTGAAGAACATCGGGCGCGAGGTGGAGGCCGTCACCTTCGACGGGCAGAAGACCGTGGGCGAGCTCACGGCGGCCGACGAGGCTACAGTCACCCTGCGCACGCCGGGCACCAAGAAGCAGGCCCCGCAGGAGGTGGTGCTGCAACGCCGCGACGTGAAGAGCGTCAAGGTGGTGATTAAGTTTTAACGCATAGAACAAACACACAACAATATGGCAAAGAACCAAGACTTGAGCAGTTCCTTTCAGGAATTCAAGGAGTTTAAGAACATTGACCGCGAGACGCTGATGCGCATCCTGGAGGAGGTGTTCCGTGCCGCGCTGGCCAAGCACTATGGCTCGGAGGACAACTTCGACATCATCGTGAACATCGACAAAGGTGACTTGGAGATTTTCCGCAACCGCATGATTGTCGACGACGGCGAGGTGAAGGACCCGACGCGCGAGATAGCGCTGAGCGACGCGCTGAAGATTGAGGACGACTTCGAGGTGGGCGAGGAGCTCTCGGAACCCATCCTGATGAGCGAGTTCGGCCGCCGCGAGATTCTGAGCATCCGTCAGAACCTGGTGGGTAAGATACAGGACTACGAGAAGAGCCTGGTATTCCAGAAGTACAAGGAGAAGGTGGGCGAGATTATCGTTGGCGAGGTGTATCAGCCGTGGAACAAGGAAATCCTGGTGCTCGACGAGGAGAAGATAGAGCTCGTGCTGCCCAAGAGCGAGCAGATACCGAGCGACCACTACCGCAAAGGCGACACGGTGAGAGCCGTGGTGCTGAAGGTGGAGATGAAGAACAACAACCCCATCATCGTGCTCAGCCGCACGTCGCCCATCTTCCTGGAGCGCCTGCTCGAGGCCGAGGTGCCGGAAATCTACGACGGTCTCATCGCCATTCGCAACATCGTGCGTCAGCCCGGCGAACGCGCCAAGGTGGCCGTGGAGAGCTACGACGACCGCATCGACCCGGTGGGAAGCTGCGTGGGTGTGAAGGGTGGCCGTATCCATGGCATCGTGCGCGAGTTGCGTAACGAGAACATCGACGTGCTCAACTACACGCCGCGTGTGGACTTGATGATTCAGCGTGCGCTTTCGCCCGCCAAGGTGAGCAGTATCAAAATCAACGAGGAGGAGAAGAAGGCCGAGGTGTTCATGCAGCCCGACCAGGTGAGCCTGGCCATCGGCAAGGGCGGCTACAACATCAAGCTGGCCTCCAAGCTGGTGGGCTACGAGATTGAGGTGTACCGCGACACGGACGAGGACTACGACGACGTGGCCCTGCAGGAGTTCAACGACGAGATAGAGCAGTGGGTTATCGACGAGCTTATCAAGATTGGCTGCGACACCGCCAAGAGCGTGCTGGCGCTGCCCAAGGAGGAACTGATGACCCGCACCGACCTCGAGGAAGAGACAATCGACCACGTGCTCGAGGTGCTCCGCTCGGAGTTTGAATAATTGAAATCCCGCCGAATTTCAATTTTCAATTTTCAATTTTCAATTTAAAAAGAAAGGACTCGACAATATGGCAAGTTTCAGACTGAACAAGGTGGCCAAGGACCTGAACGTGGGTGTGCAGACCCTCGTGGAGTACCTGGCCAAGAAGGGGCACCAGGTGGAGCCTAGCCCCAACACGAAGATTAGCGATGAACAGTATGAGCTGTTGGCCACGGCGTTCCAGGGTGAACGCAAGGTGAAGGAAGAAGCCGACAAGATAGAGCTTATGACCAGCGGCGCCAACCGTGTGGTGGAAGCCAGCAGCAGGCCGGAACCCGAGTCCGAACCGGAAGAGGTGGTCATCAAGACCTATAAGTCGCCCGAGGTGAAACAGAATCCGGCGAAGGCGGTCGAAGAGGCCCCGGTGGTCCCCGAGGAGGCAGAGAAGGACGTTCCCGTGGCCGAGCCGGTGGCCGAGGCGGCCCCCGTGGCCCCGGTGGTGGAGCCGACGCCTGTCCCCAATGACCCCAACAGTCCTTTCAACGTGGTGGGCAAGATAGACCTCAGCGCCATCAACCAGCGCACGCGGCCCGACAAGAAAAAGAAGAAGAAAGAACCCGCTGTGTCGCCCGCTGTGGCCGCCAAACCTAAGAGCAAACCGCAGAAGGCCGAGGAGCCTGCTCCCGCTCCTGTCGTGAAGCCTGAGCCCCCGGTGGCACCAGAGCCCGTCAAACCCGAACCCGCCAAGCCCGAGCCCGAGTTCATACAGACACAATACACCAAGCTCGAAGGCCCCAAGGTGCTCGACAAGATCGATCTCAGCCAGTTCTCCAAGGACGGTGCCGACACTCCGGGCAGCAAGCGCAAGCGCAAGCACACCAAGAAGGAGGCCGTCAGCGCCCAGGAGGTGAAGAAGATTGGCGCCGAGGTGGCCAAGAAGGAAAGCAAGGAGAAGGAGAAAGCCAAGAAGGAGAGCCAGAAGAACGCCGCCATGCAGCAACAGCAGGGCAGCGGCAAGAAGAAGAAAAAGAAGGAGGAGAAGAAGCCCGTCGAGATTGACGACAACGAAATCGAGAAGCAGATTCGCGACACCCTCGCCCGCCTCTCGCCCATGGGCAAGAGTAAGACCTCCAAGCACAACCGCGAGAAGCGCCAGAAGGTGCACGCCCAGATGGAGGAAGAGATGATGCACGAGATGGAGAACCAGAAGGTGCTGCAGGTGACCGAGTTCGTCACCGCCAACGAGCTGGCCACCATGATGAACGTGCCGGTGACCAAGATTATCGCCACCTGCATGAGTGTCGGCATCTTCGTCAGCATCAACCAGCGCCTCGACGCCGAGACCATCAAGCTCATCGCCGACGAGTTCGGCTTCGAGGTCAACTTCGCCTCTGAGGATGTGGTCAACACGCTGCATCAGATTGAGGAAGAGGACCGTCCCGAGGACCTCGTCACCCGCAACCCCATCGTCACCGTCATGGGTCACGTCGACCACGGCAAGACGTCGCTGCTCGACTACATTCGCAAGACCAACGTCATCGCCGGCGAGGCGGGCGGCATCACGCAGCACATCGGTGCCTACGAAGTGACTACCGCCGAGGGCCGCAAGATCACCTTCCTCGACACCCCCGGCCACGAGGCCTTCACCGCCATGCGTGCCCGCGGTGCCAAGATGACGGACATCGCCATCATCGTCATCGCCGCCGACGACAAGATTATGCCGCAGACGGTCGAGGCCATCAACCACGCCCAGTCGGCCGGTGTGCCTATCGTCTTCGCCATCAACAAGATCGACAAGCCCGGCGCCGACCCCGACCGCATCAAGACCGAGCTGGCCAACATGAACCTGCTGGTCGAGGAGTGGGGCGGCAAGTACCAGAGCCAGGACATCAGCGCCAAGAAGGGCATCAACGTCGAGGAGCTGCTTGAGAAAGTCATCCTCCAAGCCGACATCATGGAGCTCAAGGGCAACCCCAACAAGCGCGCCAAGGGCACCGTCATCGAGAGCACGCTCGACAAGGGTCGCGGCTATGTAGCCAAGATTCTCGTCGAGGACGGCACCATCCGCAAGGGCGACCCCATCGTGGCCGGTGCCGTGGCCGGAAGAGTCCGCGCCATGTACAACGAGCGCAACCAGGAGGTGATGGAGGCCGGCCCCTCGCAGCCCGTCCTCCTGCTGGGCCTCACCGGCGCCTGCCAGGCTGGCGACACCTTCAACGTCATGGAGAACGAGAAGGAGGCCAAGGATATCGCCGCCAAGCGCACCCAGCTGCAGCGCGAGCAGGGCATCCGCACACAGACACACCTCACCCTCGAGGAGATCGGCCGTCGCCGCGCCCTCGGCAACTTCAAGGAGCTCAACATCATCGTCAAAGCCGACGTGGACGGCTCCGTCGAGGCCCTCAGCGACTCCCTCATCAAGCTCAGCAACGAGGAGGTGCAGGTCAACGTCATCCACAAGGCCGTGGGACAGATTTCGGAGAACGACGTCATGCTGGCCATGACGGCCGACGCCATCATCATCGGCTTCCAGGTGCGTCCCTCCGTCGGCGCCCGCAAGATGGCCGAGACCGAGCACATCGACATCCGCCTCTACAGCATCATCTACGACGCCATCAACGAGCTCAAGGACGCCATCGAGGGCATGCTCGCCCCCGAGACGCAGGAGAAGATCGTGGCCAACCTCGAGATCCGCGAGACCTTCAAGATCAGCAAGGTGGGCACCATCGCCGGCTGTATGTGCCTCGACGGCAAGATCAACCGCCAGAGCAACATCCGCATCATCCGCGACGGCATCGTGGTCTACACCGGCAAGCTGGCCTCCCTCAAGCGCTTCAAGGACGACGTCAAGGAGGTCGTCAGCGGCCAGGACTGCGGCCTGAACATCGAAAACTACAACGACATCAAAGTCGGCGACATCGTCGAAGCCTACGAGGTGATAGAGATAAAGAGAAAACTGTAAGCTGGTAGTGGTTAGTTGTTAGTTGACAGCAAAGCCCCGTAGGGGCGCAAGAACTTAGGCGTGGGCGCAAGCCCACGGACAACGGCCCACCCGACACCCCAAGCCCCGTAGGGGCGGCAGAAAAGAGAGACAATACTCTGCTCCTGTAGTTCAATGGATAGAATAGAGGTTTCCTAAACCTTTGATCAGGGTTCGATTCCCTGCGGGAGTACAAAAAAACGAGAGACCACCACAGCCTCTCGTTTTCCTTTTTTGCATGCCCCACCCCCCACCTTCCTCAAGCCCGTCCCTTCGGCGTTCCTTCGGTGATCCTTCTACGATGTCTCGGCAAAATCACCCCATCGCCCCATCTCCCCTACACCGGCTACGCCCATCATCCCAGCATCTCCGAAGCCACCGTCAAGCGCCGCCTCCAAACTCTCAAATTCTAAAGCCTCATCCTCCGCCACGACTCCAATAAAACTGGCCACAGGGAGCAACCTTGATAATCTACCTGTCAAAATGGCCGATTGATTATACAAGAAGGATGTCATCACCTCCGATTCTCACGACATACATCGATTTAAAAGCGGAGTTCCATAAAGTCGGCCATGCCGGGATCGGGTCCAAACAAATCCATCATTTCCATCGTTTTTCCTTCGCAGGAAATCTCAGTTGCAATAAGTTGATACATAGTCACTTTAAAATCTTTATACAAATTATTTTGCCAGATAAAATATTATTTGTATTTTTGCAATTTGAATTATATAATAAGTTGTTTGCGAACAATAATATATGAACGGTAGTCCACTTAGGTATCCGGGCGGGAAAGCGATAATGACAAACTTTATCGTTGAGTTATTCAAAAAGAATAACCTAACAGATATTGTCTATGCGGAGCCGTATGCCGGGGGAGCAGGTGCTGCCATAAACTTGCTGTTGAAAAATTCTGTGAATAAGATTTTGATAAACGATGCCAATATCGGTATTTTCTCGTTCTGGTATTATGTCATTAAAGAAAATTCACGTTTTGTTGACATGATTCAAGGGTGTGAGGTATCATTAAGAGAATGGCATAGGTGGAAGGATGTATTCAAAACAGCAACCAAATCATCTTTCGAGTTGGGTTTTGCAACTTTCTTTTTAACAAGGACGAATAGATCTGGAGTTCTGAATGCAGGTCCTATAGGTGGCGTTTCCGCCATTCAGCAAGAGAAGGCAAAATATAAAATTGATTGTCGCTATAACAGGCAAAACCTTGCACAAAAGGTAAAAAAAATTGGAACTTTGGCAGACCGTATAGAGGTATTCAATTTAGATGCGCTTGATTTTTTACAGTTAAATAATGTGCGGGATAATTTGTTTGTCTATTTAGACCCACCCTATTTCCAACAAGGGAAATCTCTTTATATGGATTATTATACGCAAGATAATCATAGGGATTTGGCATTTTTTTTAAGCCAAAAAGCTCATTTTGATTGGATCCTTTCTTATGATAATGTTTATGAAATCCGCCAACTTTATAAGGATTTCCCACTATATGAGTTTGATTTAAACTATTCAGTCAGAACACATCGGAAAGGGAGAGAGTTACTTTTGCACTCAAACAGTTTGAGTTTTCCTAAAAAAATGAGCTTTAAATAAATAATGCAATATATGGCAAGAATGCAAACATCCAAAGCAAGCGAGCTACACTTCGACCCTCAGAACCCTCGTTTGGCCGAATATTCCAGTCGGACCTCAGAGTCTGAAATATTGAAGTTACTATGGGCAGATATGGCTATTGATGAATTGGTCATGTCTATTCTTGCTAATGGTTTTTTTGAAAGCGAACCTTTATATGTTGTAGAAGAGAGAGGCCAGAAAATAGTAATTGAGGGAAATAGAAGGTTGGCCGCAGTAAAATCAATTCTTCATCCTGAAGGTATTAAAGGTATGGGCCAATATGTTGAGAGAATTAG
Organism: Bacteroidales bacterium; assembly: GCA_017480785.1. GTDB lineage: Bacteria > Bacteroidota > Bacteroidia > Bacteroidales > P3 > Colimorpha. Next base: position 297,587 of record JAFURZ010000013.1, on the reverse strand, counting down.
CGATTCTCTCCGGACCGACTTGGAGAACAATATTCCAATTGTCATTGTGGAAAACAGAGAAGAGGCATGGCGTTATATTGGATTCAAGCACGTAAAGGGTGCGGTAAAATGGAATTCTTATGCAAAAGCTCAATATATAGCACTGGTTCACAATGAATACCATGCGACTTTGGATGAAATCGCGAACCAGATTGGTGACTCAAAGAATACAGTACGTAGGCTATTTAGAGGGTTGATGGTTCTTGAACAAGCCGACCAGGAGACAGAATTCAAAATAGACGACATTTACAATAAAAGGATTTATTTTTCACATCTTTATACGGCACTCCCATATACCGGCTTCATGAAATATTTGGGAATGGATGGTAGTGATGAATTGCCATTAGTTCCTTCTACACACTTGAAACAGCTTGAGAATGTGATGCTGTGGCTCTTCGGAAGCAGAAGCCAGAATATAGCGCCTGTTATTACAACACAAAACCCTGATTTAATACAGTTAAATCAGGTTTTGCAGGATGCAGAAGCAATCGAGTTACTAAAATCCACACGAGATTTAGCTGTAGCCTATGACACTAGTGAAGATGGGAAAGAACTGTTGCGACGTGCCATGGCAGAAGCTAAAATGAAAATAGAAAACGCCTTGGCAAAAATGTCTTTCTACGATGGAAATAGGGACGACCTGCAATTAGCAAAAGATGTGGCCGATTCAGCAGAAGTTCTGTTTGATAGTATGAAGGTAAAATACGAGGCCATAAAGAACCCAAATAAGTCTGACAAACGCACAATAGATTGAGTGATGGACAATCCACTATTCCTTGATTACAATGTCAACATGCAGCGCGATGAAATGGCAGACAATTTGGAGTTGGAATGCCTGTTTAGCCCTACCCATTCATGTTCCATCGTTTCTATCGCACAAGAAATGGGAATCGCTGATGAAAACGAAGAAGATGTAGATGAAATTAACAATAATGCACTGTCAGAATCTTTAGGAATAATTGACTTAAGAAGCAGCTGGTGCGCAGGAAATTATCCGTTTTTTGCTAATGCAAACACGATTCAGTTCCAAACATCAAATGGGGATATCTCATCAGTCTACACATTCCTTTTGTTGGCCACGAGAGAAAAAATGAATACACAACGTATTGCAGATGGAATAGACGGAACTTTGCTGTTTGAAAGATTGTCTGCTTGTATTTTAAAGAACTATTTTGGAGAGGATTCTCATGTTTCTGTGTTTGGAACTGGAAGCGGTCTCTCCGAATCATTTAAGGACAAATTAAAAAGGCTGCTTTCTGATATCGGGGAAAAAGGTTATTCTCTCAGGGAAGATGCAATAGAACCCACTCAAAAAGATGGCGGCATTGACTTGTATGCTTTTATTCCTTTTAAAGATGGAAAAAAAGGCCAATTTATTGGATTTGGCCAATGTAAGACAGGCACGTCTTGGTCTTCGGTATTAGGCATGATGTGCCCGGAAACATTTGATTTATATTTAATTCCAAGGTTTATTTTTACTCCGATTTCCATTTACATGTTGAGTGATACTATTCCATCGCAGAAATGGGACAAACTGTCGATTCAGTCAAAGGGATTTATTTTTGATAGGTGTAGATTGATGAATTGGCTCCCCAAACAAATAGATAATGGAATAATGGAAGAAATAAAGAGATGGAATGAGGCGGTAATTGCCAGATATAAATAAAGATAAAAAAAATTAACCCATTTGCAACAATCAAAGGAATCAATGAAGAATTGCTAGAGTCGTTAGTTGATGAGTTGGGTGATAAATTTGGCCTAAAAAATGTGGGCTATACTATTGTAAAATAAAAACCATATTGTGAAGTTCCAATTATTCCGAAGAATAAATACGCATTCATAGATTTTTTTGCGGGCACTGATGGGTTCCAAACAATGAATCTGTAGGGCAAAATGCGTGTATGTAAGCGAATTGGACAATAATACCTGATTACAGGCACGTTGTCACAACCATTAACAATCTGGTGAAATATGACAAATAGATACTTTTACAAAGCCACCATTCAGGAATTCATCAATGCGACGAAAGATGAAATATTCGGTCAGATTGCATTGAGGGATGAAGGAGACAGTGTGGCAGAACAGAAGTATGCTTGGAGTGAGGAAATAGATGTATTGAAGCAGGTCTTGGCACCATGGAAGGAAGAGTATGCCGAAATCATTTTTGAATATTCCATCCCCCGACTTGGTAAGCGTATCGACACGGTGTTGCTGCTTAGGGGTATTGTGTTTGTCATAGAATTTAAAGCCGGCCAAAGGGATTATCTTCAGTCCGATATGGAGCAAGTGATGGATTATGCGCTTGATTTGAAGAATTTTCATCAAGCAAGCCATCATTGCGTTATTGTCCCCATTCTTGTGGCGACAGAGGCAAAAACGGTTAGTCATAAACTGGCATTCTCAGTTTACGACGACAAAATATACAATCCGCTCCTGTCAAATGCCGACACTCTGCAGGAACTCATCGACCGAGTGATTGAGAATGAGAACGCCCAACCGTCAAAAGAAAGTGATTTTGCACAGTGGGTCATCAGCAGATACTCACCGACACCAACCATCATCGAGGCAGCCAGCGCACTCTATCAATCACATTCGGTAGAGGATATCACACGCCATGAGGCTGCTGGCGCTGCGTTGGAAGAAACGACCCAATTTGTGCTGGATGTAATCCAGAAGAGCAAACAGAATGGAGAAAAGAGCATTTGTTTCGTTACGGGTGTCCCCGGGGCTGGTAAGACTCTTGTGGGATTGAATGTCGCCATTCAACAATCGCTGAAAGAAGAGAATGCGCCCGAAGAAGAGCGGAATCTTGCCGTTTACCTCTCTGGTAATGGTCCTCTTGTTAAGGTTCTCACAGCAACATTGGCAAAAGACAAACAACGCAAAGAACGTGAGAGAGGCAATAAATGCAATATCACGGATGCAAAACGCGAGGTATCGCAGTTCATCCAAATCATCCATCGCTACCGTTCTAACATGCTGGCAAAGATCAAGCTTCCAATAGAGAACGGTCGCCTAGAGATCGATGAGACTAAATCGGTAGCACACAAGACTGCTGGTCATGGTGAGGTGGAGCATGTGGCTATCTTTGACGAAGCGCAGCGAAGCTGGGATTTGGAACACCTGGCTGGGTGGCTGGCCAAGGGTGGCAGTCGTGGAGGGATGAAAAAAGTGCCGGACTTCCCGATGTCCGAAGCCGAGTTCCTGATATGGTCTCTCGATTTACGCAAAGACTGGGCGGTTATTGTCTGCCTTGTCGGAGGCGGCCAGGAAATCAATACCGGCGAGGCTGGCATTGGCGAGTGGATTCGTGCGATGAACGAGACATTCCCCGATTGGAAAGTATATATATCCAAGCACCTAACTGATAAGGAATATGCGGAGGGAATTGTTGCCGAGCTGGTTGCTAACAACAAGAATGTACAGCAAGTAGAGCAACTACACTTGGCCGTCTCCATGAGGTCATTCCGCGCCGAAAAACTATCCAACTTTGTACATCACGTTTTGGATAGGAATGTTGAACAGGCTCGAGCATTTTATCAGGAATTCAAAGATAGATATCCACTATACCTAACAAGAGACCTCGACAGAGCAAAACAGTGGCTCGAACAAAAAGCCCGTGGCTCCGAGCGATACGGTATTGTCGTGTCGTCACAAGCGTATCGACTTAAACCGCTGGCCATTGATGTCCGCTTGCAGCCCGACGTAGAACATTGGTTCCTGGCCGACAAGACGGATGTCCGCTCATCGCTTTTCCTTGAGGATGCCGCTACCGAATTTGACATTCAAGGTCTCGAGCTCGATTGGACATGCCTCGTCTGGGACGGCGATTTCAGGTACACTCCTTCTGGCTGGGATCATAATGCGTTCAAGGGCAGTAAGTGGAACAAAATCCGCCAGCGCGACGCGCAAATGTATCAGTTGAATGCCTATCGTGTATTGATGACCCGTGCCCGGCAAGGCATGATAATCTGCGTGCCCGAAGGCAATGCCAACGACCACACACGCCTACCCGAGTTCTATGACGGCACATACGAGTATTTGAAATCCATCGGAATAGAGGAGATATAATACATTTCCCATCGCAATAATAATTGCATATTACACCCCAAATGAAACACATACAATACCCAACGCAGGGCACCTGCTCGGTGATGATCGACGTGGCGGCAGACGAGGACGGCACCATCCGCAGCGTGCAGTTCCTAGGCGGCTGCGACGGCAACCTGCAGGGCATCTGCCGGCTGGTGACGGGCCAGAAGATCGACGACGTGATAGCCCGCCTCGACGGCATCCGCTGCGGCGGCAAGCCCACCTCCTGCCCCGACCAGCTCTGCCGCGCCCTGGAACAACTGAAACGGCAATGAACATGAAACGCATCGAGGTCGTAGCGGCCATCATCCACGACGGGGCGGGGCGCATCTTCGCCACCCAGCGGGGCTACGGCGAGTGGCGCGGCTGGTGGGAGTTTCCCGGCGGGAAGATGGAGCCCGGCGAGACGCCTGAGGAGGCCCTGCGGCGCGAGATATGGGAGGAGCTGGAGACGCGCATCGCCGTCGGACGGCTGGCGGACACCGTGGAGTGGGACTACCCGCAGTTCCACCTGACGATGCACTGCTACTGGTGCCGCGTGGAGAGCGGCAGCCTGACGCTGAAGGAGCACGAGGCGGCACGCTGGCTGGCTCCCGACGAGTTGCGGGGGGTGGAATGGCTGCCGGCGGACCGGGAGCTCGTCAACCCCGACAGTCCAAAATATATTTTTTCGGCGACGCCTTGCCCGAGGGACTGAGGCGGGCGGGAGGCCGGCCGTGCACCCGTCGGCATGTGAATTAGGTCGCGCGCGACCTATCGGGAGGATGCCTTCGGGTCAACTCCGTAACATCTCCGTAACAACTCCGACACAACTCCGAGGATGGTCCGACTGCAGTCGGACTAATGTCGTATTAATCATGTTGTTGAGTCGTGTTTGATGTTAAGTGGTTGGAAATCAGGCGAAGGTTGTTTTGGGGCAGTTTGCCGTGCCGAGGGGGTGGCAATCTGGACTGCCCTGCGAAAAGCATGCTGGAAATCATAATTAGGTCGTGCGCGATGTATTATTGTGCGGGTGCGACACAATAAAAGCCCCCTCGTCCCCGTTACCATTGTCAATTATAGAAAAGCAACAGATGAAACGCATATTTACACTGGTCCTTTGGGTGCTGCCCCTTGTGGCGGCGGCACAGGTGAACACGAAAGAGAGCTGCACCTCCATCATGGTGGGGCGGCGGGCCTCGACCGACGGGAGCGTCATCACGTCGCACACCTGCGACGGCCGCTACCGCACGTGGATGACTGTCGAACCGGCCGCCGACCATGACAAGGGCACCAAGCACCTTGTGCGCAAGGGGACTATGCACACGATGGGGAAGGACGACACGGTGGGTATCAAGGTGGCCGGCACGATTCCCGAGGCGTCGCACACCTATGCCTACCTGAACACGGCCTACCCCTGCCTGAACGAGCATCAGCTGGCCATGGGCGAGAGCACCTTTGGAGGGCCCGACACGCTGGTGAACCCCGACGCGATGTTCCTCATCGAGGAGCTGGAGCGGGTGGCCCTGCAGCGCTGCACGACGGCCCGCGAGGCCATCCAGCTCATCGGCAAGCTGGTGGCCAAGTATGGCTATGCCGACGGGGGTGAATGCATCACCATCGCCGACCGCCGCGAGGTGTGGCAGATGGAGATTATCGGCTGCGGGCGCGACCAGGTGGGTGGCGTGTGGGTGGCCCAGCGGGTGCCCGACGACCACGTGGCCGTGAGCTGCAACATACCCCGCATCGGACGCCTTCAGCGCAACAACCCCGACTACTTCCTCTGCTCAGACAACGTGGAGGCGGTGGCCCGCAAGTACGGCCTCTGGGACGGCGAGGGCGACTTTGTCTTCTGGAAGGCCTACAACACCTCGTGGGCCCACGGCAAGAACTACCGCGAGCGCGAGTGGTTCATCTTCAATGCCCTGGCTCCCTCGCAAGGGTTCACGCGCGACATGCCCGAGCTCCCCTTCAGCATCAAGCCCGACTCGCCGGTGGACGTCACCGACGTGATGCGCCTCCTCCGCTCCACCTACGAGGGTACCGACATGGATATGTGCCGCAACCTGAGGGTGGTGGTCGACCGCAAGCGCGACGACGGCAGCACCTACAAGGACACTGTCGTCAGCCCTGTGGCCAATCCGTGGCTCACCTCGACCATGCAGCAGACCCTCAACATGATAGCCCCCGGCACCATCGACTTCCGGCGCACGGTCAGCGTGGCCTGGTGCTCCTACTCCTTCGTGGCCCAGTTGCGCGGCTGGCTGCCCGACGCCGTGGGCGGCATCTGCTGGATGGCTGTCGACAACCCCGGCCAGTCGCCCCGCATCCCCATCTTCTGCGGCACCACCGAGCTGCCGGAGGCGTTCAACACCTGCGGCCAGCGCCAGTACGACCCCGACGCCCTCCTCTGGCAGTACCGTCGGGCCAACAAGCTGGCCACCGTCGCCTGGCAGCGCACCAAGAAGCAGCACATGAACGCCGTGATGCACCATGAGGGTACCGCCTTCAGTGGGCTGAAGGCGTTGGAGGACGACGTGATGGCTACCAGCAAGGGCAAGCAGGTGACCAAGCTGCTCAACGCCTACACCCGCCAGATTTACGACAACACCACCGCCGCCTGGCGTCAGCTCGAGGCCACCTACTGGCAGATGTTCGGCATGGGCTTTTAGTGTGCAGTGGGTAGTGTGTAGTGGGTAGTTGGAAGATTCCATGTTCGTTGGTGAATTGATATCTTTGGGCGTCGCCGTCTCGTGGACGGTGACGGCCCTTTTTGCCGAGGTGGCGTCGAAGCGTATGGGCTCGCTGCCGCTCAATGTGGTGCGCATGACCATGTCGCTCACCCTGCTGGTGCTCACCTTGTGGCTCACCATGGGCATGCCGTGGCCCCGCTATGCCGACGGCTCCACGTGGCTCTGGCTCCTCCTGAGCGGTGTGGTGGGCTATGTGATTGGCGACTACTGCCTGATGCAGGGCTATATCTATATCGGCTCGCGGTTCGGCCAGCTTTTTATGACCCTCTCGGCTCCGACGGCGGCCCTGACGGGCTTTCTGCTGCTGGGCGAGCGGATGCGTCCGTTGGCCCTCGTGGGCATGGTCGTCACCCTTGGAGGCATCGCCCTTTCGATACTGGGGAAGAGGAGCGCTGGAGACGGACAGCCGCGGCACTCCGCGCCGCTACAGCTGCGGTTGCCGCGCCGCGGTGTCTTCTACGCCGCCGTGGCCGGTATCTGTCAAGGATTTGGACTTGTGCTGAGCAAGACAGGCCTTCAGCACTACGATGCGGCCATCGCCGCGGCCGGCGTCGCCACCCAGGCGGTGCCCGACGGTGCCGTGCTCCCCCTGCCGCTCTACCTCAGCGTGCCCTTCGCCGCCACTATGATACGTGCCACCATAGGCCTGATGGGCTTCTTCCTGCTGTTGAGGCTGTTCAACAAGGACTGGCGGCAGAAGCTGAGCCATGCCGTCCACGACCGGCGTGCCATGTGGTGCGTGCTGGGGGCCACCGTCTTCGGACCCTTCATTGGCGTCAGCGCCTCGCTTCTGGCCACGCAGTACACCTCCACCGGCATCGCCCAGACCCTCTTTGCCCTCACGCCGGTGCTCATCATAGCCCCCGCCGCATGGCTTTTCCACCAGCGGGTAGCCCTGCGCGAGGTCGTCGGCGCCGTCATCAGCGTGGCGGGTGTATGCCTCTTCTTTATTTAGCTTCGGGCAACTCGAAGAAGGGGTAGAACAGCCCGAAGAAGGCGCCGCTCATGTCGTCCTGATGCCACTGGAAGGGGAATTGGTTGGGGAAATTGTCGGTCGTGAATACCTTCGATGCAATCTCTTCGGTGCATCTATTGCATTGGATATCGCTTTTCTCACGAATATAGAAGTAGGAGGTGGGGTAGTGGAGGTAGCCTTCGAGGGTGGTGAGGTTGCTCCGGTAGGTGCCGAGCACGTAGAACACCGAGTCGACGTTGACGGGTTGCGGGAACCAGCACTCGTAGGCGTAGCAGTAGAAGAAGTCGGTGTCGTCGACGGCGAAAATGTTCTTGGGCAGACGCAGGATGCGGGGCGTGACGGTGTCCCAACGGAGCGAGTCGAGCACTGTCATTTGTCGGGGGAAGACATCCTCCAGTGGCGTTTGAATCGTGTCGCCCCCGGGATAGTAGACGATGGGGTCGGTGCCTTGCAACAGCTTGAGATATTCCGGAGCCCGCCCGGCAGAGGAGTTCTGCACGGGGATGGTCTGGTGGTGTGCCAAGGGGTCTATCTCCACCAGCGCCACCATGCCGTAAACAGGCCTGAGGGTGTCGGTGCGGAACTCGCGGGCGGTGATGATGTTCTGCAACAAGCCGTTGTGGTCGTGGCAAGACACTCCCGTGTCGTAAAAGCCGGCGGTGTCGGCCCGGAACGAGTGGCAGCGGGTGTACCAGGACGGGACGTAGTAGTGCGAGGGTATTTCGCTGACGGTGTCGAGGTTGCTGTAGGTCGGCTGTGCGAAGGCGGCCGACAGCGGCAGGACGAGCAGCAATAGGGACAGTATCTTTCTCATGGCTTCCATTTGTTATTGTTTGACGATGACTTTGATGCCCGAGGCGGTGGCCGAGCGGAGCATCAGCTGGTAGCTGCCGGCGGCCAGGTGGCTGAGGTCGAGGGTGGCGGCCGTGCCTGTGAACGAGGTCTGCATCAACTGCCGTCCGGCCATGTCGTGGAGCGTCAGCTGGTAGCTGCCGTCCGACGGGGTGCCGACGGTGACAGTGCCGGTGGTCGGGTTGGGCTGTACGCTGAAGGACAGGGTAGACTCTGTGGGGGACTGGATATCATGTGTCGGGCAGGTGCCGAAGAGGGCGGTGAAGAGGGTGTCCTGGGTGAGGTCGACGATGCGGGGGTTGTCGGTACTGCCGTCGTCCCACTGCACGAAACAGAAGCCCGGCCGGGGACGGGCCTCGATGGTGTCGAGTGAGCGGTTGGGGTATCGGCCGCTGCCCAGCGCCCATCCCATCCCGGCGCAGCTGTCGGCCACCGTCACATGGAGCTGGTAGAAATCCACAATGGCGAAGAAGGGGCCCAGGTGACCTGTTTTGGCCCTGTCAAGCCTGCGGCGCCAGATTAAGGAAATAGCATGGTCGATAGAGTCTTTGTAGCGGTCCAGTTCTCCAAGGGAGTCGTAGTAGTTATAGAGCTCTTCTCTATAACTATTCAGATAGTTGGCATTCCAACAGGAATACAGATACCCAGACGAGTCTTTGTGGCACCCCTCAAGGCAGACGTTGTATGTCTCTGCTACGAGAAAATAACTGGTGGGTAGATAGGTCCAGATAGTTGCATCGGAATTACAATTAAATGACCCCGCCATAGTAAAATTCGAGTCTACCAGTACAGGCTCGTCGAAATATGTTTCATACAGATGGCAATAATAGAAGCTGTCGGTTGTATTGTCATTAAGGGCCTCTGGGTGCTTCTGAAATTTCCATAGGCGTGGAATCACGGTATCCCAGCGGGCAGAATCCAATATAACAAGCTCGTTTGTGTCGCCTGTGCACAGATAGGTGTACTCTGCTTTTTTCCCCGGATTGGGACTGTAGAAATAAATGGGTCCTCCCCAGTCTTCACGAAAGTCCGCAAGCCTTTGCACCATGGCAGCTATGCCTTTCACTGCCATTCGTCGGTCGGTATGTTCAACAAGGGCAAGTTTGGTGAACCGTTGCCCATGGAAATGCGACTTATTATAGACTGCAGGACTATTGTCAAGGAACCAAGGACATGTTTCGTCCTTTGGATTGTAATAGTAATTGTCGCACCGCCCTTCCACCGTGTCGCTGACAGGAATATGTATCTGCGCCTGTGTGACTGTTACCGCGAGAACAACCTCAACCAGCAGGATTATCAATCTTTTCATAGCCATTGTGTTTTTTATTAATTTCCGTTTATACAGGTGTTTGTTTTGGATAGTGAAGCAGAACTATAGGAGTGGTTTTTGAAAGTGACAGCCGCGGAAACAGTGCTCACAACCAGAGGATAATCAAAATTTTCCGCCTTACTGGGAATATTCTTATAAAGAGTCAGATTCCCGTTGCCGAATGAGAAACAATTCTGAGTGAAGTCAAGAGAGTAAATGTTTTTCTCAACTATCCCTGCCAAATAGGGTGTGGTTCCATTGTAATGTCCGGCGGCGGACAAATGCAGGTTGGTGAGTCCCGTTTGATAGGGAGCTACAGAATTAATGCGGAGATTATTGATAAAAAGTACATCCTCGTACAAGGTGTTGGATAGAGGAAAGGTCAATTTGGGAAATCTCAGTACGGAATTCCCCGAGCCGTCCCTCAAAAGCAGGGCCATATTGGTGTTGTTGAAGACTGGTTTATTGAAGCGTATGTCAGCAATCTCTGTGTATTGATACTCGTCATTCAAGTTGAAAATCACATCTGTAGTACTGGCGTTCTCGGAGGCAACATGGAACAGCACAAACTTGTTCAGTAATGGATTTGTCTCCTCGTCATTCAGCGCGATATATGCCACCACTACCCCGTCGCCGTTGTTGGTGGCGGCAAGACGTATGGGGTGTACTGCCGTGAATGAGGTGCACCAGAGCATTGCAGTGTACACATCATAGCAGCGTATGTTGTTGCTGGTGCCATATAGGTTGCCCGCACTACCATAGCGCAAGCCAAAGTAATCCCTATGGTACCATGGGTTACCGGAGGCGTTGAAGCGCGACAACACAACCGCTTTATTCCCCGCTGCGACAACATCCATAAACACTTCCTGCGACATGGAAGAATTCTCAATACTGAGAAGATAGCTGTAGCCGGAAGTATCCAAGGCAAGTTCCACCAGCTGCCGCGTCCCGTTGGGCCTAACCCCGATGGCGGTGGCATTGCTGCCGATGACGGCCAGGCGCTCGATGTGGTGCAGCCCCGAAACCTCAATGATGCCGTAGTTCCCGCTCCCGTTCAGCACGTCGGCCGTATTGAAACGGCCGATGACGGCCTTGTAGGTGACTAGGTTGTAGGCCTGGCCGTCAAGGGTGTAAAAAGGCAACCCCGTATCAAACCACTTGTAGCCCGCAAACCAGCACACACCATTCACCAGCTGCATGTCATACACCACGTAGCCCGAGTCGGTGATGTGGATACCCGAGGGCGCCTGGGTGGTGAAGAACCGGCGGCAGGTGGTGCCGTCGTCCACCACGAAACAGCTGCGCCAGCCGGTCGTGTTGCAGCAGGTGACAAACGTGGAGTTGTCCGTGCGGACGAGCACCGTGTCGCCCGACAGCACGGGATACTGCCTCACGAGGCTGTTCTGGCCCGCGGCCGGTGCTGCCAGTGCGAGCAGGGCCAGCGCAAAAAGCACCTTTGGTAAATGTAAAGCGATAGTTTTCATAGGCATAGGTTGTTTTGTCGTCAATTTCAGTGCAAAGATACGAAGAAAAACCGGAACCACCAAATTTTTAACATATAAAAATTACATCGCGCACGACCTAACTGCCCGTCGCCGCCCCCCCCCCCCCGCCTATTCTTTTTTCCAGGCATTTGGAAAGCCAATAATCGGGTAGAAGAGGCCAAAGATGCTCTTGTTCAGATTATCCCAATGCCAAAAAGAAGCATGTTCATTTGGAAAAAACGGACATGAAAAAACACGCGAATAATCACGTTGGATACACTTGTCGCAGTTGATGTCAAAGTCTTCCCCAATATAGAAGTAGGAAGTGGGGTAATTGGACAATCTCCCGGAAAGCGGGACACAGTTGCTTCGGTAAGTTCCGAGCACGTAGAACACCGAATCGACGGTGACGGGTTGCGGAAACCAGCACTCGTAGGCGTAGCAGTAGAAGAAGTCGGTGTCGTCGACAGCGTTATGCTTCTTGGGCAGCCGTAGAATGTGGGGTGTGACGGTGTCCCATCGGAGCGAGTCGAGCATCGTCATGTGGAGGGGTAACATGCTTGGCGGGATGGGTTGTGTGGAATCGCTGTCAAAGTAGCCATCGGTGATAGAGTCGGTGCCTTGCAGGAGCTTGAGATATTCCGGGGCCCGTCCGGCCGTAGGGTTTGCCATCGGACTTGGAAAGTGGGGAGTGATATCCACCAACGCTACTATGCCGAAAATCTCCATGGGTGTGTTGGTATTGAATTCGCGTAAAGTGACATGATTCAGACGCAAGCTATCCCCCCAAAAAAGATAGTTGACATTGGTTAATTCGCTATCGAAGAAGTTGACACTATCGGCTCGGAACGAGGGACAATTGGTGTACCAGAACGGGACGTAGTAATGCGAGGGCGTCCCGGTGACGGTGTCGTGGTTGCTGTATGCCGGCTGAGCGAAGGCGGCCGACAGCGGCAGGACGAGCAGCAATAGTGACAGTATCTTTCTCATGGCTTCCATTTGTTATTGTTTGACGATGACTTTGATGCCCGAGACGGTAGCCGAGCGGAGCATCAACTGGTAGCTGCCGGCAGCCATGTGGCTGAGGTCGAGGGTGGTGGCCGTGCCCGTGAACGAGGTCTGCATCAGCAGCCGTCCGGCCATGTCGTAGAGTGTCAGCTGGTAGCTGCCGTCCGACGGAGTGCCGACGGCGACAGTTCCGGTGGTCGGGTTGGGCTGTACGCTGAAGGGCAGTGAAGACTCTGTGGGGGACGGGATACCCTCTGCCGGGCAGGTGCCGAAGATAGCGGTGAAGAGTGTGTCCTGGGTAAGGTCGACGATGCGGGGGTTGTCGGTGTTGCCGTCGTCCCACTGCACGAAGCAATAGCCCGGCCGGGGACGGGCCATGATGGTGTCGAGCGAGCGGTCGGGGTATCGGCCGCTGCCCAGTGCCCATCCCATCCCGGTGCAGCTGTCGGCCACCGTCGCATCGAGCTGGTAGAAGTCCACAATGGCGAAGAAGGGGCCGAGGTGACCTGTTTTGGCTCTGTCAAGCCTGCTGCGCCAGATTAAGGAAATAGCATAGTCGATAGAGTCTTTGTAGCGGTCCAGTTCTCCAAGGGAGTCGTAGTAGGCATAGGCCTCGTCAATGAGTCGTTGTAGGTATTCCGAATCCAGATAGGAGTACAGATAGCCTGTGGTGTCCCCATGGCAACCTTCGTTGCAGATGTCGTAGTCTTCTGCAACAACGAAGTACTTGGTTGGTATGTAGGTCTTCGGGTTTGCATCGGAATTGCTATAGTATGAGCCTGCCATAAGAAACCTAGAGTCGACCAAATGCGACTCCTCGAAATATGCCTCAAACAAATGGCAGTAGAGGAAGTTGTCAGTATTGCTGTCTGTCAGGGTGTCTGGAGATTTTGGGAGTTTCAATAGTCGTGGAGTCAATGTGTCCCAACGGGCGGAATCTATCATGGTAAGTCTGAGGGAGTCATCGGAACAAAGGTACACATACTCGGCCTTCTTTCCTGGTGATGGGCTATTGAAATATATCCATGAATTATCGGCCAAATAGTCTTCGATACGGGTCACCATCGCGGCAATACCTTTCACTGCCATTTGCCGGTCGGTGTGTTCGATACGAACAAGCTTGGTAAAAGCGTCGTCTTCATGCCCCGACGCATGATAGGTAGCGTAACTGTATTGGTGGAACCAAGGGCACAACTCATCTAGGGGATTGTAATAATAATAGTTGCAGCGACCCTCCAGCGTATCGCCAGGAGTGTACACCAACTGTGCCTGTGTGCCACATGAGGCCAGTACACACCATAATGATATGATAATCCGTTTCTTCATAACTAATCCGTTTAGTGGATTCCATCTATGCAAGTCGTTGTCTTGGAAATGATGGATGATGTATATGAGTGATTTACAAATTGGACAGAGCGTTTGACAGATATCGTGTCAAGCGAACAGGTTAAATCGCCGATTCTGCTGTTAACAGACGTCCGCGACAACATTCCTTCACTTGTTTGTAGGCAATTGTTTGAGTAGGAAGTACCAGTGAGGCTTAGGATATCTTCCTCCAGAATCTCCTCTGTGTATGGTGTGTTTGTCAGGACGTGGTGACCGGCAGCGGCAAGTTCCAAACCTGTCGCTGCTGTCTGGTAGGGCGCGACCGATTGGATATATGGAGATGTGGTGTAAAGAATAACATCGGTAGTTGAACCAGAGAAATTAAGCGGAGGGAATCTAAGATAGACGTCAGAGGGTCCAGCTTGCAGGAGTAGTGACATGTGGGTGTTTGTGGTTATAGGTTTGTTGAATCGCAAGTCCGCGATATCTGTGTATTTCTCTCCATCGGTGTTAATAATTACGTCAGTGTAAGTATCGTTCTCGGCGGCAATGTGGAAGAGAACGAACTTGTAGAGCCATGGATTGCCAGAGGGTAGTCCATCATTCTGGGCAACATAAGCCACCACTACCCCGTTGCCATTATTGGTGGCAGCAAGTCGCATAGGGTGTACCGATGGAAACGTGAGGTATGAGTTATAGGCCGGGCTTACATCGTGGCGATGAAGGGTTGTATTTCCGAACAATAATCCTGCCGTGCCATAGCGTAGCCCAAAGTAATTGGTTAGTTCTGTGCTGCCAGGTGTTGAAAAGCGCGACAACAAGACCATTTTATTCCCCGCTGCGACGACATCCATAAATACTTCCTGCGGCAGGGATGATTCTTCTGTCGTCATTATGTATTTGTTGAAAAAAGGAATCTTGTAGAGTTCCACCAGCTGGCGCGTCCCATTGGGCTTAACCCCGATGGCGGTGACGTTGCTTCCGATGACGGCCAGGCGCTCGATGTGGTGCAGACCCGAAACCTCAATGATGCCGTAGTTCCCGCTGCCGTTCAGCACGTCGGCCGTATTGAAACGGCCGATAACGGCCTTGTAGGTGACGAGGTTGTAGGCTTGGCCGTCAAGGGTGTAAAAAGGCAACCCCGTATCGAACCACTTGTAGCCCGCAAACCAGCACACACCATTCACCAGCTGCATGTCATACACCACGTAGCCCGAGTCGGTGATATGGATGCCCGAGGGCGCCAGGGTGGTGAAGAACCGGCGGCAGGTGGTGCCGTCGTCCACCACGAAGCAGCTGCGCCAGCCGGTCGTGTTGCAGCAGGTGACAAACGTGGAGTTGTCCGTGCGGACGAGCACCGTGTCGCCCGACAGCACGGGATACTGCCTCACGAGGCTGTTCTGACCCCCGGCCGGTGCCGCCAGAGCGAGCAATACCAGCGCAAAAAGCACCTTTGGTAAATGTAAAGCGATAGTTTTCATTGGCGTAGGTTTTTCTGTTGTCAATTTCGGTGCAAAGATACGAAGAAAAACCGGAACCACCAAATTTTTAACATATAAAAATTACATCGTGCACGACCTAACTGCCTGTCGACACCCCTTCGCCGCACCCCCTCCTCAAGGTACCAAAAGGGTGCCCACTGGGCGTATTAGCCCCTAAAACGAACCTAAAACACAGTGAAACAGAGCACAATGACGGGTTTCGGAACGGACATCTCCGTAACATCTCCGTAACAACTCCGACTCAACTCCGAGGATGGTCCGACTGCAGTCGGACAAAAACCGGTCTTTTTTCGGTGTTCAATCGGGGCATCCGGAAATAGGTCGTGCACGACCTAATTAACTCCCGGCCCCTCCCGTCGGCAAATTTTTTTCTTGTATATTTGAAAAATTGTGTACCTTTGCACCGCTAATACTATTTGAACAATGAATCACCGCTATCGCAGCCTCACTCCGGGTGAGATAGAACAACTTGAACGGGCGGGCAACTATGCAGACGACTGGTCGGCCGTCCGTGTGGCCGACTCGTTCTGCCCGAAATGTCTGCGCAACAACATCTTAGAAGGATATGTAACTCTCGGCGAGCAGTCCACCGTTGTCAATTCGACTCTCCGCAATTGCTCGGTGGGTGCCGATGCCGATATACGCGACGTGCGCTTGCTGTCCGACTATGTTTTGGGCGACCGCGTGACGCTGTTCAACATCGGCGAGATGACCGGCGGCGGCCGGCCCCATGCCCTCGAGGTGATGAACGAGAACGGGGGCCGCGCCATTGTCCCCTTTGCCGGCATGACCATAGGCGACGCCTACATGTGGGCCCGCTATCGCGGCCGCAAGGTGTTCATGCAGAGGCTGGAGGAGTTCACCGACAAGCTGACCGACGAGAGCCGTGTGGGCGACTGCTGCACGGTCAAGAACACCACTTGCATCCGCAATGTGACCATCCAGTCGACCGAGGCCGACCGCACGGTGGTCGACAGCTGCATCACGCTGATTGACGGCGTGGTGGGTTACGGCTGCACGCTCGAACACGGTGTCATCGCCGAGCGTTTCCTGCTGGGCGAGCATGTGCACCTCGAGTTCGGCCTGCGGCTGAACGACACCGTGGTGGGCGACAACTCGACCCTGGCGCGTTGCGAGGTGGGCAACAGCGTCATCTTCCCTGCCCACGAGCAGCATCATAACAACTCGTTCCTCATCGCCGGCCTCATCATGGGTCAGAGCAATATTGCCGCCGGCGGCACCATCGGGAGCAACCACAACTCGCGCACCGCCGACAACGAGTTGGCCGCCGGCCGTGGTTTCTGGCCGGGCCTCTGCTGCTCGTTCAAGCACTCGAGCCGCTTTGCCTCCTACTGCCTGCTGGCCAAGGGCGACTATCCGGCCGAACTCGACATCAAGCTGCCCTTCGCGCTGGTGAACAACAACGTGAGCAAGGACCAGCTGGAGGTGATGCCGGCCTACTGGTGGATGTACAACATGTACGCCATGGACCGCAACAGCAAGAAGTTCGCCAAACGCGACAAGCGTGTGGTGAAGGCTCAGCACATCGAGTTCGACAACCTGGCCCCCGACACCGCCGAGGAGATTCTCGGGGGCATGGAGCTGCTGAGGCAGTGGATGGGCAAGGGCGGCACCGTCTTTGCCGAAGGCATGGAGAAGAGCAAGCGTCCGACCGTGGTGCTCAAGGCCGCGGAAGGACTGAAGGCCTACGAGGAGATGCTCGTCTTCTACGCCATGAAGACCCTGGAAGGCGGAGAGAGCAAAGTGGAGCGTGGAGAGTGCAGAGAGTGGGTCAACATCGGAGGCCAGCTGGTGGCTGGGCCCGACATGGAACGGCTGATAGCCGACGTGGAGAGTGGCGTCATCGGCAGCTGGGCCCAGGTGCATGAACGGATGGACGCCCTCTGGCAGGCCTATCCCGCCCAACGGGCCGCCCATGCCTACGGGGTGCTCTGCCGCCTGGCCGGTGTGGACGCTCTGACCGATGCTCTCTGGCAGCACTACCGCCAGCGCTATGCCGACATCCAGGCCGATATCGAGAAGCAGAAGGTGGCCAGCCGCCGCAAGGACGACGAGAACCCCTTCCGCAACATGACCTACTGGGACAGCGCCGAGCGCGACGCCGTGCTTCAATAACCCTATTGCCCCGTCCGCGCTATGTAGTCGCGGCTTACGTAGCCCGTCTGCGAGTGCCAGTTGATTTTGGCGAAGTTGCCTTCGATGCCGATGACACCGACGACTTCGCCTTTCTGGATGGTGCCAATCACCTGAGAGCGCGTCGTGGCCGCGGCACGCACGTTGAGGACGTTGGCGGTGCAGCGGTAGTAGGTGACCGCGGGGGTGGTCTGCTCGGTGCGGGGTTGGTATTTGTGCTTGGGGGTATGGTCGGTGTTCTTCAATGCTGCATAGAGCCAGATGCCGCCCGCCAGGGCTAGGGTGATGAGTAGCGTCCAGGCGTTGGTGAAGATGTATCCCAGCAGGTAGACCACTTTAGACACTATATAGGCTGCAAAAGCCAGTACGAAGTATGCAATAGTACCGAGAAAAGCAGCAACAATCAAAGCCACCAATCCATTCCAGAATCCATGTTTGGCAAATTCCGATATCACCGCCACAATGGCCCAGATGATACCGCCCACGGCGGGGATGCCCGCGACGATGAGGGGTATCAGCCATGCGCCGGTATCCTGTAGCCATTCCCCGATGCTTTCCACCCCGTCGTTAATCCTTTCCCAAAGGGAGTAGGAATAATAGGTAGGACTGGAATAAGTGGGGCTGGAAGAGGAGGTGGTGCGAGGTCTGATGGGAGGAGGCATGCCTCTGCCCGTGTTCTGCTGTAGGTTCAGCGTCAAGTCGCGTGGGTTGAAGTCGTAGCCGCCGATTTTCATGCTTGCTGGTTATTAGAGTTGTGGAAGAAGATGTTCCCGTCTGCCACATCGGCTTGGATAGGCATGCTGCGGTTGATGTGCGAAGCGTAGATGGCCTCGGTCAAGGGGTCGACGAGATGCTTGTTGATGGTCCGTCCGATAGGTCGTGCCCCGTATTCGGGCACGTAGCCGTGTGCTGCGATGTATTCGACTACCTGAGGAGTGTAGGTGAGGGTGATTCCTTGTGTCTGGAACTGGCTCACGGTGCCATCCAGTTGCAGACGGGCTATCTGACGGACCTCTTCTTGTGTGAGAGGGAGGAACATGACGATATTGTCGATGCGGTTGATGAACTCGGGGGCCACGCGTTGTTTCAGCAGGCCTACGACGGCCTCAGAGGTGCGTTGCACGGTGGCGTCGTCGGTGTGACCGATGAGGTTGCGGGCGATGATGTCCTGGCCCATGTTGGAGGTCATCACGATGATGGTGTTGCGGAAGTCGACAGTGCGACCTTGCCCGTCGGTCATACGGCCGTCGTCGAGCATCTGGAGGAGGGTTTCATAGACCTTGGGGTGGGCTTTCTCCATCTCGTCGAAGAGCACGATGCTGTAGGGTTTGCGGCGGACGGCTTCAGTGAGCTGCCCTCCTTGATCGTAGCCGACATAGCCCGGCGGTGCGCCGAAGAGTCGGGCCACGGAGTGCTCCTGCTGGTATTCGCTCATGTCGATGCGGACTATCCTGTCGCGCGAGTCGAAGAGGAATTCAGCCAAGGCCTTGCAGAGCTCTGTCTTGCCGACACCAGAGGTGCCTAGGAAGAGGAACGAGCCCACGGGCCGGTTAGGGTTGCCCAACCCCATGCGGCTGCGTCGGATGGCTGCCGCTACGGCGCTGACGGCCTTGCTCTGCCCTATGATGGAGTGGTGGAGGTGCTCCTCGATGTGTAGCAGACGCTCGGTCTCGTCACTGCTAAGGTTCTGCAGTGGCACCCCCGTGCGGCGTGTGACAGCAGTCAAGATGTCGTTCTCCGTCACGCTGTCGTGGTGTCGCATGCGTGCGTTCGAGGCGGCCTCGTCCATCAGGTCGATGGCTTTGTCGGGCAGACGGCGGTCGGTGATGTAGCGGTGGCTCAGCTTCACAGCAGAACTTACCACATCCTCGGGGATGGTCACTTGGTGGTGTTGTTCAAAGCGGCGTTTGATTCCGGCGAGTATCTTGATAGAGGTCTCTATGTCGGGCTCATCGACCAGCACCTTTTGGAATCGTCGCTCAAGGGCTTTGTCTTTCTCGATGTGCTTGGTGTATTCGTCGAGGGTGGTTGCGCCGAGAATCTTGATGGCTCCGCGTGCCATCTCTGGTTTGAGTAGGTTGGCCACTTCGTTATTGGCACACGAGCAGTTGCCTATGAGAGTGTGTATTTCGTCGATGAAGAGCACTATCTTCGGGTCGCTCTTGGCCTCTTCAATAATATGGCGCATGACCTCTTCGCTCTTGATGGCCTCGCTGTCGAGTTGGAAAAGCCGCATGTCCTCCATTCCTTCCGGTACCTGGTTGTTCAGCATCCGGAAAGCCAGCCCCTCGGCGACGGCCGTCTTGCCAGTGCCTGGCTCGCCGACCAGCACTGCGTTGTTCTTGGTCATTAGCGAGAGTATCTGGAGCACGTTGAGTATCTCCTTGTCACGTCCGATGGCGGGGTGTATCTTCCCCTGTCGTGCCTGCTCAATCAGGTCCACGCAGTGACGCTCGATGGTCGGGCACCGCCGGCTTGTACGGCTGGGGGATTGACGTGACGGGCTGGGGGAGGGCTCCGGCGTCTCTTCTTGTCGTAGCCGGTCGAGTGAGAAGCCTTCTTGGCTGGCCAGTTGCTGGATCGGACTCGGAATAGTGAGCAACGCCACTGCCAGTCCCGCGTGCGGATGTGTGGCGTCGTGCAGTTGCCGGCCTACTTGAGGAGCCAGCTGGAGCGCTTTGAGCACTGCAGGGGATACTTTTATGGCACCCTCAGGCGTGTTACTTCGCTCCAGACGGTTCATGCTTTGGGCCACGCGCGAGTAAAATGGGTCGGGGCTGATGCCCAGCCCGCTGAGCAGATGTGACAACTCGTTGCCATGGCATTGTTGGATGGCCATGAACAATACTGCGGGTTCAATACAGACCAAGCGGAAGCGACGGCAGATGGCCGTGGCGCACTCCATCAAGTGCCTGCTGTCTTCGTTGAGCGATAGGGTATTAGACATGGCGGATGGTCATAGCTCGGCAAGGGTTTGGTCAAGGTCGGCGTTCTGTGCCTGAAGGTCTTCCATGGTTACCCCCATGTCGTCCAGCAGGTCTTGTTCCACCGTGAATTTGTGTTTTTTGCCACACAGTACGCAGTTCTCATCCTTCTGCATACTGATGCCGTACCAGCGCATGATGGTGGGACGGTTGCCAGGATTGGCAAACGAGGCAAAGCGGAGGAAGTGCCGTTCGCGTCGGTTCACCCATAGGTAGGCCGGAAACACCAACTCTTTCTCCAGTGAGCTGATGCCCGACTCGGCACCGCGCGAAAGCTCGACCAAGGCCAGCTTCACCACCATGTTGCAGATGGGCTCTATGTCGGCGCTCAAGCCCACCTGCACCACGGCGTTGGCATCCTCGGGCGAGGTGTAGGCGGCTATCTGGCCGCTGCGTCGGCCGGCTTCCACACTGCTCACCTCCTCACGGGCACCGGAGATGAGTCCGTTGCCAAGAAAGCAGTTGTAGCACGGCCCGCCGGGCTGATAGTGGAACACACAGCCACCCTCGGCACGCGTTAGGGCGCTGCCGAAGATGCCTGGAGTCTGTGTGCCGATGAGTGCTTGGCTGATGTTGATGCGCGAAAGGTTGTTGTCGGTGGCGCAGATGACCAGGTCGGCCTTGCGGCATTCGACCAGCAGCGTCTCAAGGTGCTGGTTGATGTCGATGGGGAAGAGGTCAACGTTGGCGTAAGGATTCTTGCCCTCTAGCGCTTCGCGGATGACGTCGGTCTTGAGACGTCCAAGGTCGCGCGTGGTAGCCGTGTGGCGGGCCAGGTTGTGCAACTCAATGCGGTCGAAATCCATCAGGGCAAAGCTGCCGACGCCGGCCTTGGCCAGCTCGATGGCAATCTGTGAGCCAAAGCTGCCGAGGCCTACTATCATCACGCGCTTATTCTCTAGTATGCCCAGTTCCAGTATGCCGTGGTTGCGTGAGTAGAGGTTCTCTTTCGTGGGTATGGTCATGGCTTGCACGCCGTCGGCGGCACCAGCCGTCCACACGGTGCAACTGCCGTCCTCGGCTACACACACTGTGTAGTCTGTGTCGGCGTCGCTTGCCGGACGGGGGGCGCGAGTGAAAAGCACGCTATGGCACCGGCCATAGGCATGCTTCAGTGGCTGGAGGTGCAGGTGCACCACGCCTTCGCCTTCCCATTCATAAGCCACTCCCGGGGCAGCAACAGTCGCCCCCGACAGAAACGTATTTACTTCGCTTCCGTCAATGTAGTAGATGCGTTCCATGTCTCTAGCGGTTTGCCCAGCCGTGTTTCAGAGGCTCGGTTGCAGTCAGCGACTCTTCGAAGGGGTTCTTCTGGGTGGTCAGTTGCCCGTCCTGCCAATAGATGTCGCCTTTCGTTCCACCGTTCTGAAGGGCTTGTTCGAGTTCATCCAAGCCCGCAAAGTTCTCGTTTCCCATTTTGTTTATTTTTTAAGATTGTTAGACTTAGTATTCTGACACATGACTCTGTTGGTGTGCCAGTATGTCCCCGATATTGCGACCAGTGCGCAGGTGAGCCTGGTATATCTCCAGCCAAGCTGCACACTTGATATACACGTGCATCAGGGTGACGTTGGGTCTCCAGTGTTCGTCAGAGTAGTGGCACAGCTGGGTCCATCCGTTCCATGACGGCAGGGTGTGGTTGGCTCCCGACGCGCCGCTCATGGGATTACCCCATTTGTCGTGCAGCATCTTCATGACGTAGACCTTCGGCTTGTTGTTCGGGAAGCCGGCAAGGTCGAAGTAGAGCACGTAACTGGCTCTGTTGCGTGTCACATAGGTGATTTTCAGTACAGGCCGGTTGGAGTAGATGTTCTCAAACCGGTAGGATGTGCGCGGAATGTAGTGAGCCAATACGGTATCCTCGGCTTGGTAACGGTCTTGTGATATCATGGTTGTTGTGTATTGATTTGACTTGTCAATGCTTCGGTAATCCAGCGGTTGAAGGCGGCCAGGGTGTCGTCGAATCCGCGAGGTGCCTGCCATGCGGGCTGCGTGGCGAAGGGCTGCCCCGAAAACAGCAGCTGTGGAGCCGATTGTGGGAAGTCGGCCGCTAACTCGATGCTCCAGTCAGCACCCTCCGGCAGGATACGTATGAGCCCCTCTGCCGGGTCGGCCTGGAAGGTGGCCTTCCGTCCTCCGGCCAGCTGCTCCACTGTGGCCACCATCTTGCGCATCATTCCGATGCCTCCCTCCTGACGCAGCCAGTGGTTGTCGGCCAAAGCCAAGCCGGGCGCTCGCTTCTCGGGCTGTCCGAGGGTACGCAGTGGACCGTGTGCCGCCTCGGCGGTCAGTGGATGCCGCAGCAGGCCGTCCAGCGCGGCGTCGGCCACAGGCCTGAACGGGCTCTCCTGCTCCACGATGTGCCACTGGGCATCGACATAACCCGTGGGCATGTGCAGGTGGAAGTTGTATGGGTTTACCGTGGTGCGCCCATCACGCCAGTTGGCGATGCACAGCAGCAGGCTTCTTCGGTGGGTGGCCTGCACGGTGCGGTAGGCCGTCGAGGCATCGTGACCGCTTGGACGCGCCAAACCCAACTGGTGATGCGAGTGCCACTCGCCGATATGCGACAGGAGGAAGCGGTGGTTCAACTCGGTGTATATCTTCCCGAAGTAGCCCATGTCCTGAATGAAGAATGCAGGCTGGTGGGTGGCGTTGTCGCCAGGACCGATGGCGTAGAGCACCACGGGTTGGCCTGCGTTGTTCCAGTAGCCGAACAAGTTGCCTCCCGTCTCGATGTCGGGATAGTCCAGCACGCAACGCGAGATGTAATCCAGCTCGCTGCGGTAGATGATGGCTATGTCTGCTGCCGTCTCCCATCCTGTCGGTGAGGTGGGCGAGGTCTTGTTGGGTCGGGGGCCGAATCCTAGCATAGGTCTTGTTTTCTTTCTGTTATCCGATTGGTGCGGGAACGCTTTCGTGGTGCAAAGGTACTAAAAAAACTGCAATTCTCCAAATCTTTTTCATTCTGCCGACGGAACATTCTGTGACTCTTCTGGTTGTGAGGCCTGTGCCGTGGGCTCCAGGTACTCTGTCGGTATGATGGTGACCTGGCTTTTACGCTTCTTGCTGGTCTTGGTGTTGTCCAGTCCCAGGGCCAGTATCTGGTTGGCCGTGGTGGTGATGCTGCGCCCGTCGGGCATCAGCCGCTTTTTGCCGCTCTCGTAGGCTTCCAGGGCGTCCTGCAGGTTCTTGCCCACGCTGTTGTAGTCTTTCAGGAAGTTGCCCGTGCGCTCAATCATCTCCTGCGCCAGGTCGTACAGCCGCTGGTGGTTCTTCTCTTGGTCGATGTGGGTCCACGTGATGCGGATGATGCGCAGGGCGGCGTAGAGGGTGTGCTCGTCGGCGATGAAGACTTTCTTCTGCATGGCGTCCTGCCACAGCGACGGCTCCTCCTGGGTGGCCTCCCACAGCGCCGGCGGGTGCGGCACAAACATGATGACGAAGTCCAGGTGAGGGTTCACCTGGTACTGCGGGTAGTTCTTGGCCGACAGCTCGTCGACGTGGCTCTTCAGGCTGGCGATGTGCTCGCGCAGGTACTGCCGTCTGAGGGGTTCCTCCTGCGCGTTGGCATAGTTGATGTAGGCCGTCATCGACACCTTCGAGTCGATGATGACGTCGCGCTGCTCGTCGAGGTGCAGCAGCACGTCGGGCCGCAGGTTGTCGCCCTCGGTGGGTTGTATGGTGTTGCCGTCCATGTCGCGCATGACGGCCTGTGTCTCGAAGTCCTTCCCCTCGGTGAAGCCCTGTTGCGACAGCAGGTTGCTCAGTATCACCTCGCCCCAGTCGCCCTGTGTCTTGCTCTCGTGCTTGAAGGCCCGCGTCAGCTCCTCGGCGCTCCGCTGTGCCTCGATGCTCTGGCGTATCATGTGCTCCATGTTGGTCTTTATCTCGGCGCTCATGGTGGTCTGGACGGTCGAGTTCTTGGCCATCTCCTCCTTCATCTTCTCCATGGTCTCCTTCAGCGGGTTCACAATGCCCGTGAGGTTGGCGTTGCTGGCTGTGGCGAATTCCTCCTGCCTCCGCTTGAGCATCTCGCTCGTGGCGTTCTCCATTTGCTCTTTGACCATCTTGATGGTGTTGTTGAAGCGCTCCTCCAGGGCGGCGGTGTCGCTGCTGTGGCGGCGCTCCTGCTCGTCGAGCAGCTGCTCGTAGTGGCGGCGCTGCATGTCGAGGGCCTCCTGCCGCCGCGCCGCGCCCTCGGTGCGCTCCTGCACCAGCGCCTGCTCGGCCTCGACGCGCTGCTGGTCCAGTTGCTTGCCCAGCAGCTCGTTCTCGGTCTGCTGGCGCACCTTGCCGCGGTTGCCCACCAGCCATCCGACGGCCACTCCTATGACGGCTGCCACCGCAGCCGCTATGATGATGCTTGTCATCCTTCAATGTGTTTTTTTGAGGTTGATAATCGGCTGCAAAGGTACGAATATTTATCCATTCCGGCAAACTTTTTTTTGCTGTGTGTGGAAAAAAGTGTACTTTTGCATCGCGAAAAACAATGACAAATACTCAATCGCCGACAATGACACAAGACGATATCTGGACTGCCCACTGGCAGGAAATCATGGACTTCATGGCGGCCAACCGTCGCCGGCCTTCCAAGCATCGCACCGAGGAACTCCACATGCACAACTGGTGGAAACAACAGAAGAAGCTGCTCAACGCAGGCTCCCTGTCCGCCGACCGCAAGGAGCGCTTCGGACAATTGCTGGCCCTCGGCGCGGAGCACCGCCACTTGAACCAATACCAATGAAACAAGACATGACAATGAAGAAAAAGATATTTCCGCTATGCGTAGCTCTGGCGTGCCTGCTGGCCGTCGGATGCGGATGTGAAGGGTTCGACCATGAAGGGGCCGAGCCGATGCCGTTTCTGTTCAGCGTGGGCGCCGGGCAACTGGTGCAGTTCTCGCAGGGCAACCTGCAGTTCTGCGCCGTCGATAGCCACGCCACCGCCGATGGGTCGTCCGGCGGCACTTTCCGCTTTGCCGAGCATCAGTACGACTATCTCGGCACGGCCAATGCCGCCGTGTCCGACTCCAACACGGGATGGATAGACCTCCTGACCTGGGGCAGTAGCGGGTGGCATGTGACGCCGGGCTCGGTGGTGGACGGCGACTACGACATCGAGAGCCTCTGTGGCGGCGAGGCGTATGCCGATTGGGGCGTGTACAACGCCATCTCCAACGGCGGCGACCAACCCGGACAGTGGCGCACGCTGACGCACGACGAGTGGGACTACCTGGTCAACCGTCGCAGCGCTTCGACCGTGGACGGCACCGACAGCGCCCGCTATGCCGAAGCCACGGTGTGCGGCACGGCGGGGCTCGTCCTCTTCCCCGACAACTTCAGCCGGCCCTCCTCCATCGCCCCCATCGTGGGCATCAACGGCAACAGTTTCACCATCAGCTATTCCGACAACGTCTACACCGCCGACGAGTGGACGCTGATGGAAACGGCCGGAGCCGTGTTCCTCCCTGCCGCCGGTTTCAGGGGTGGCACCTGGCTCTCGACCATCGGCGAGGGTGGCAGCTACTGGGCCTCGACCTGCAATGCCGACCGTCAGGCCTATGCCCTGCTGTTCATCAACGGCCTTGTCAACGCCACTGCCGTCAGCACCTACGACCACGACCGCGGCTACGGCCGCTCGGTGCGGCTGGTCAAGGGGTGGCGCCAGTGAATGGGCTGGGGGACAACGTAATCCGCCGCTCCTCATTATGACGGATACAAACCAATTAAACATATAGTGCTACCATTATGCGGCAGGATCGGAAACACGCATTGCCGCCGCTGCTTTTATCTGGTCGAAAAAATAGGTCGTGCACGATATAATTATGCTTCTTTAACTTCCCAAGCCTCCATCACAAGCCCCCTCCACCGGCCAGAATCCCGATATCCGGAAAATCCAGGCCTAAAATGCAACTCGCTGAAAATCAGAGCAGACACATATTAGGACTATTCGCAGATACCCTAAGTCTGTTGATAATCTGTATCTTAACCGAATCAACTCCGTGATTTCTCCGACATTTGTCGGACTTGTGTCGGAGTTGTATCGGAGTTGTGTCGGAGATGACACGGAGGGGACATCGACCTGTCGGCACCCCATCCTGGTGTCCTTCCGGGGAGTCTGTAAGATAAATCGCGCACGATATAATTCACACTTTTCCCACCTATCGGACAGTCACCTGGTGCCGTCCGACGCCACCCCCGTTTCCCAAGCCTCCCGCGTGAAATATTTTTTGCCGTGTCGGCAAAGTTTATTATATTTGTACCCTCATAATTAATAGGGGAATGCCGATATGGTGCTAATACTTAATTGATTATGCAATAACGAAATGCACGACGAAACGAATATAAAAGAGCCCGCCGACATCGATGCCATCAAACACCGCCCTCAACCAACAGCGCGAACAACCCGCCAATCCGAGGGTGAGGATAGGGTATAAACAAGATAAAGAGTGACCACAAAATAATGACTAATCTCTTTGACAAATAACAGGTTATATGATTTGCAATCAAAATTTTCGACCGCAAAACACAAATGTTGGGCGTTCAGAATAGGTAAAACGAAAAAGAAAATATGAGCAAATTAAATGCATTGATTCCCTACATTGAGGTAGAAAACAAGATTGCTACCATACGCAAGCAGCAAGTGATTGCCGATGCTGATGTGGCGGAGTTGTACGGCGTGGAGACGCGACGCGTAAATGAGGCGGTGCGGAACAATCGGGACAAGTTCCCGAAGGATTATATGTTCGAGCTCAGTAAGAGTGAGTTGCAGAGTTTGCGGTCGAAAATATCGACCACAAAGGTGTCGGTCAAGAGTCGCTCGACCACCAAGGTGTTCACCGAGAAGGGGCTTTATATGCTTGCCACCATCTTGCACAGCGAACGGGCCACGGCAGTGACCTTCGCCATCATCGAGACCTTCGCAAAAGTCCGCAGCCTGAAGCGCGAACTTGTAGAACTGCACAAGGAGACTGACAAGGAGGTACAACAGAGCAAGATGCAACACTTCGGAGAGGTGCTGACCGACATCGTGATGCCCGACCTCGAGACCACCGAGACGGAATCATCGTTGGAGATAAACTTTATTATTGGCAAAATCACACATACCGTCAAACGAGTGAAGAAAGACAACAAGAAATGACCGTGCCCATAACGCCTTCGACCAACTGCGCGAGCAACCCGCCAAACCACGGAAAAAGATTGGGTATAAACAAAGTAAAGAATAGGAAACTGCTGAAATAATAAGTAATACTAATCAGATGAAAGTTCAGCCATTGTCATTTGGAGTTGTTTTAGGTCGAGAGGATTTTAAAGTAATCCTTCACGATAGTGGTTATTTCCAGCTAATGGAGAATGCGATTTTACCAAAGGTTAAACCCGATGATTATGTTTTTTTTGTCCCAAAGAAGAACGACAAAAGTGATTTTGTTGTTCTTTTAAATGAATTTGATTATTTTGAGAATATCCGATGTAATGCAGGGGATGATTATGATTATACATTATACAATGATAATGGTGGATTATGTATTCCCAAAGAAACACTTAAGAAAAGCAAACGCTTTATCGTGAATAATGGCTTTGGATATCAATATATTGTTTATTATCAAAATGAAGGAACCACCTATGCTGGATGGAACTATTCCAATCAAGAGCAAACAATAATCAATGCTTTCTTTAAAAACAAATTGTATCTTAAAGACACCTTTGACATAAACCAGAAATTATGTGCCATCGATCAATATTTGAACGAATTAGACATAGATAGAATTATTGATTCTTTTACAATAGAAAACGAAGAAACGTTTATTTGCAAACCAGGCAAAGATGACTATTACTATGTAGACAAAGTATATAAAGAAATTGGCGAACCATTTATTAACAGATTATTCCCTCATCATTCCGAGAATATATATAAAGACTCCGGCTTTTGTGAAGCCCATTCAATGAGTATAAATCCTCCTAAAAGACCATATATTGATGAAGAAAATGAATTAAAGAGGTGCGCAAAAGAAAAATATAACAAAAATGAACATCGTAGATTCCTTACCGAAAGAATGATATGGGACTATAAATCTGATGTGATTGAAAGATGTGAAAATACACACTATAAGAATATGATTTTTAGCCGAGCACTCGAGCAATTTATAAATGTAGATAGATGGAAGATATACGAAGGCGACTACGAAGAATATTTAATACAATTATGTGAGAATTATAACTTTTTGATAGAGTCTTCAAAAAAAACATACAAATATTTTTTGGAAAGATATGATTCTTATCTTGAATAATTCACCAAAATAATTAATCATTAAACGTTTAAGCAATTACGGCACAAGAATTATAGTTTATGGTATGTAAAAACCAATATCACTCTCTATTGAAATAAAAACAAAGTAGTATCGTTATTATAACAAATTTTATACTTTATACATATGAATACCCGAATCATTAATGAGCCAATGAACATTGGCGAATCTTTCAAAAAATTCATGAGGGGTTTTGATGAGAACTCTTCACAAGCATTTCAAGATGTCTCTTGGGAAATGCGTGATGGACATTATGTGCAATTCTCCTTATATCAAGATCAAAAACGGAGTATTGCTGAAACTAACGAAACCTTTTCTGCAAGATTATGAACAGTTGGAGTGAATTAAATAACGAATACAATCAAGCAGTCATCACTGGTGGAAGTGAGAAATCGGGATATAATCATATCTTACAAAGAAAAAGCCAGATGATTCATGACTTATCCACCTTAACAGGAAGAAACACAATTCTCTATTTCTCAGCATTTCTCAATCATGGGAAAAATTCTATCAATACTGACATCAATGACAAGGATGTAAATGCTCTAATGGAGACTGTTAAAGGAACGGATAAAAAGAAAGGTCTTGATCTTATCCTTCACACACCAGGAGGCGAGATTGGTGCAACAGAACAAATCATCTCCTATCTTAAATCTTACTATGGTGATGACATAAGGGCTATAGTTCCTCAGATGGCCATGTCTGCAGGTTCAATGATTGCTGTTTCCTGTAAATCAATTCTTATGGGAAGACAGTCCTGTATTGGACCCTTTGATCCTCAATTGGGAGGAGTTGCCTGTCAGTCTATGCTGAGAGAATACAAATACGCAGTTAAAGAAGTCACCAATAATCCTGCATGCCTTGGATTGTGGCAAGTTATGTTCTCAAAACTTACACCCACATTCCTAACACGTTGCCAGCAAGCAGATGAGCTTGTGGATAAGTTGACCGACAAAATACTATCCGGCAAAGGGTTATCAGCTGCAAAAGTAAAAGATATTAAAAAGAAATTCGCAAAAAACGACGATACAAAAGCCCATAATCGCCATATTGATAGAGAAGAATGCCGTAAAGTAGGACTCGCAGTAGAAGACCTTGAAAGTAGGCAAGATATACAAGATTTGGTTTTGGGCATACACCATTGCTGTATGATTCTTGCTGACAAGACGAATCTAGATAAGATTGTTGAAAATAACATTGGTGGCAATTATATTTTAGCAACAGCTATTCCTCCGACCAATACTTAAAAAAAACAATATACAAAATAATTAATCCTTAAACGTTTAAGCAATTATGGCAAAAGAAAAAAAATTCATGACTTGTGACGGCAACTGCGCGGCAGCGCATGTGGCCTACATGTTCAGTGAGGTAGCAGCTATCTACCCCATCACCCCGAGTAGCCCGATGGCGGAGTACATCGACGAGTGGGCCGCCGGCGGGCGTAAGAACCTCTTCGGCGAGACCGTGAAGGTCGTGGAGATGCAGAGCGAGGCAGGCGCCGCAGGCGCCGTGCACGGCTCTCTCCAGGCAGGTGCGCTGACCACCACCTACACCGCCTCGCAGGGTCTGCTGCTGATGATCCCCAACATGTACAAGATCGCCGGCGAGCTGCTGCCCGGCGTGTTCCACGTGAGCGCCCGCGCCCTGGCCGCCCAGGCCCTCTCCATCTTCGGCGACCACGCCGACGTGATGGCCGCCCGCCAGACGGGCTTCGCCCTGCTGGCCGAGAGCTCGGTGCAGGAGGTGATGGACCTCGCCCCCGTGGCACACCTCGCAGCCCTGAAGGGCCGCGTGCCGTTCCTGAACTTCTTCGACGGCTTCCGCACCAGCCACGAGATCCAGAAGATCGAGGCCTGGGATATGGAAGAGCTGCGTCCGCTGGTGGACCAGGAGGCCCTGAAGCGCTTCCGCGAGAACGCCCTCAACCCCGAGCACAGCGTGACCCGCGGCACGGCGCAGAACAGCGACGTCTACTTCCAGACCCGCGAGCTGCAGAACAAGTACTACGACGCCCTGCCCGACATCGTGGCTGAGTATATGGCCGAGATCAGCAAGCTGACGGGCCGCAAGTACGCCCCCTTCACCTACTACGGCGCCGCCGACGCTGAGAACGTCATCGTGGCTATGGGTTCGGCGACCGAGACCATCAAGACCGTGGTCGATTACCTCAACGCCCAGGGCAAGAAGACCGGCTGCGTGACGGTGCATCTCTACCGCCCCTTCAGCGTGAAGCACCTGATGGAGGCTATGCCCAAGAGCCTGATGGAGCACGTGAAGTGCATCACCGTGCTGGACCGCACCAAGGAGCCCGGCGCCAACGGCGACCCGCTGTATATGGACGTCGTCGAGGCCTTCTCCACCTGCCCCTACAAGCCCGTCATCCTCGGCGGCCGCTACGGCCTGTCGAGCAAGGACACCACCCCCGCACAGATCATCAGTGTCTTCAACAATATGGAAGGCGAGAAGAAGAACCAGTTTACCATCGGCATCGTCGATGACGTGACCTTCCGCTCGCTGCCCATCCTGCCGGAAATCAGCATCCTGCCCAAGGGCACCTTCGAAGCCCGCTTCTACGGCCTCGGCGCCGACGGCACGGTGGGTGCCAACAAGAACAGCATCAAGATTATCGGCGACAACACGAACAAGTACAGCCAGGCCTACTTCGACTACGACTCGAAGAAGAGCGGCGGCTACACCTGCTCGCACCTGCGCTTCGGCGACAACCCCCTGCCCGCACCCTACCTGGTCGGCACGCCCGACTTCGTGGCCGTCCACGTGCCCAGCTACCTGCGCAAGTACGACTGTCTGCGCGGCCTGAAGGACAACGGCACCTTCCTCTACAACAGCCCCTGGACCGTCGAGGAGACCAAGGCCCAGCTGCCCGACTTCGTGAAGAAGTACCTGGCCCTGCACCACATCACGATGTACATCATCGACGCCACCAAGATTGCCGCCGAGATTGGCCTGGGCAACCGCACCAACACCATCCTCCAGAGCGCCTTCTTCAAGATCAGCGAGGTGATACCTTACGACCTCGCCGTGGAGCAGATGAAGAAATTCATCGTCAAGAGCTACGGCCGCAAGGGCGAGGACGTGGTCAACAAGAACTACGCCGCCGTGGACCGCGGAGGCGACATCGTGAAGGTCGAGATTCCCGCCGAGTGGGCCAACCTGCCCTGTACGACCGACTTCGCCGTCGAGAAGCACGAGGGCGACCCCGAGTTCATCGCCAAGGTGATGCGCCCGATGGTGGCACAGTGCGGCAACGACCTGCCCGTCTCCGCCTTCGCTGGCTATGAGGACGGCACCTTCCCCGCCGGCACCACCGAGTATGAGAAGCGCGGCGTGGCCACCGTCGTCCCCGAGTGGAAGGCCGAGAACTGCATCCAGTGCAACCAGTGCTCGCTCATCTGCCCCCACGCCGCCATCCGCCCCTGCGTGATGACCGACGAGGAGATGAAGAACGCCCCCGCCACGATGAAGGCCATCGACGTGAAGATGCCCAAGGAGCTGGCCGGTATGCACTTCCGCATGCAGGTCAGCGTGATGGACTGCACGGGCTGCGGCAACTGCGCCGACCTCTGCCCCGCCAAGGAGAAGGCCCTCGTGATGAAGCCCTTCGAGAGCCAGCTCGGCGAGGCCGCCAACTGGGACTACGCCCAGAAGATGGTCACCTACAAGGACAACCTCATCGACAAGACCGCCAGCGTGAAGAACAGCCAGTTCGCACAGCCGCTGTTCGAGTTCAGCGGCGCCTGCGCCGGCTGCGGCGAGACGCCCTACCTCAAGTGCATCACCCAGCTCTTCGGCGAGCAGATGATGGTGGCCAACGCCACGGGATGCTCCAGCATCTACGGCGGCTCGGCCCCCGCCACGCCCTACTGCCGCAACTACCGCAGCGGCCGCGGCCCCGCCTGGGCCAACTCGCTCTTCGAGGACAACGCCGAGTTCGGCCTCGGTATGGCCACCGCCACGCGCCAGATGCGCGACCGCATCGAGCGCATCATGCGTGAAGGCCTGCAGTGCGACTGCTGCTCCGCCGAAATCAAGGCCCTCTTCCAGGAGTGGATCGACAACCGCGAGAACACCCTCCGCACCCAGCAGATTGCCGACAAGCTCGTCCCGTTGATGGAAGCCTGCGGCTGCGACATCTGCAAGCAGCTCCTCGGCCTGAAGAGCTACATCGTCAAGAAGAGCCAGTGGATCTTCGGCGGTGACGGCTGGGGCTACGACATCGGCTTCGGCGGTCTGGACCACGTGCTGGCCAGCGGCGAGGACGTGAACGTCGTCGTGGTGGACACCGAGGTGTACTCCAACACCGGTGGACAGAGCAGCAAGGCCACGCCGGCCGGCGCCGTCGCCAAGTTCGCCACCAGCGGCAAGAAGATTCGCAAGAAAGACCTCGGTATGATTGCCAAGAGTTACGGCTACGTATATGTGGCGCAGGTCGCCATGGGAGCCAGCCAGGCGCAGTACTTCAAGGTCATCAAGGAGGCCGAGGCCTACCACGGCCCGTCGCTCATCATCTGCTACGCACCCTGCATCAACCACGGCATCAAGATTGGTATGGGTCGCACGCAGAACGAGGAGAAGCTGGCCGTCGAGTGCGGCTACTGGCACCTCTGGCACTTCAACCCCGCCGAGGAGGAAGAAGGAAAGAACGGCTTCCACCTCGACTCGAAGGAGCCCGACTGGAGCAAGTTCCGCGACTTCATCATGGGCGAGGTCCGCTACAACTCCCTGACCAAGACCTTCCCGCAGGAGGCCGAAGAACTCTTCGTCGCCACCGAGCGCAACGCCAAGCTGCGCTACGAAGGCTACAAGAAACTCTCGGAGATGTAATATCTCAAATCAAGCTGGGCAGCCCGAGAGGGCTACCCAGCTTCTATATTATAGAAAGCATGAGATTGTCTGTCTTTACATATGGTTATGTTAATTGGGATAAAGTCTTCTTAATAATAAAAGACTTAAATCCATCCGAGATTGTTTGCGATGGTATTAAGAACCATTCTGCATTGGAGAACTTCTGCATGCAAAATGGTATTGTTTTTTTTAACCATCCAAATTCTGCGTTTATCATTATTCGGCAATCAGATAGAGTATTAGTAAGTTATGAAAAGTGTCAGTCTGAAATAACTGCAAACTGTAACAAATCTCTTGCTGACACCATTATTGAAATTGCTTGGCAGCAATCAAAGCCAGTAAAAATAATAGAAGAAATTGAATACCCAACAAAACCTTCGTCACCAACAGAATGGTGCGGAATGGTTCATATTATGGAAGAACGACATTTTACATACGAAGGAAGAAAGGAAACGGAATATTTTGCATTTGCCGAATACCATTATTATTATGAAATTCCTGAGTTAATAGATGATAATGTTACGGATTATATTTTACTCACTATTTTTGGTACAAATACAAGAATAAAGATAAAAGCAATTGATTTCAATTGGATGGAATCTTTCTTGGAGAAAGAATACCCAGAACTCTACCGTGAGAAATTGTATTGTGATGTGAATTTGCACTATAAAAAAGAGGAAACAAGGCTATTATTATTTACATTCAATGGCTTTCACGGCTCTTGGAAAGAAGATGAAAGACCCACATTTGAATCTCTTTTTGATAAATTGTATGAATCCGAGTATGCTCCTTGTCAACAAACATTTTCACACTCTGTCCCCTATCTAAAAATAAATAAAAAGGAAGAACCCAAGAACATTGATCCCTCAAGATATGTTACTATGTATATGAGCTATTGTCGCTATAAAATATGGAAGGCAAATGTTGAAAAATATGGGTATACGGATCCAAACAAGACAGTTGATTTAGGTGGTCCTACAACTACAGGTCTTTATGATGATTATACATTTGAAAAAGACACTCCTCTTTATAAACGAAAATATGGACAATTAAGGGACTTGCCTTTCTAATGTTTGAATCCAATGGAATCACGTAATTTATTACAGAATGCTCAAGAAACGTGGAAGAAATATCATTATCCGTCGAGAAAACATAAAGGCATCATTTTATGATACGGATCTTTTCGACAATAAGATTTATGATGAAGAAATAGAAAGAATCATCATTAAATCCGATTTTGGTTTTGACGATGACGTTGCACCACATTTTGCTGAGTATCCCAATCTGAAAGAGATTAAAATTGGAATTAAGAACTCTTGTTATGAGGTACACGATGGACTTCTATATTTGAGATTGAACGAAGAAACCTTTAACAAAAAGAACTTTGGTTATAATCTCGGTTATTTTGATTACAAAAAAGAGGTAAATGTTCGGATTAAGGAAGGTCTATTGTTAATCTGTTGTCCTCGGTCAATCAATAGGACAGACATCATCCTTCACGAAGATTGCACTGCGATTTATGGTTCAGCCTTTGATGGCTGTAACTTAAATTCCATAACAATTTCGCATGCTTTTAGATACGGATGCCCTGCAGCATTTGCAAATCTTACCGTCAAGAGAATGTATGTTCCATTCAAAAACGATGTATGGATTGAATCAAGCCATACGATTAACAATAAAGACGTGATTGTAGAATGCAATAAAGGAGACATTGATATAAGAAAGAACATCTGCCAATGGTGGGAAAGTGTCCTAACGGGTATTTATGAATAGAGGCAACAAATTACTATGAATTAATATCACAAACACACATACGAAAACCAGAAAAATCGCGTTATTTTAAAAAAAACAATGGACAATTTCAAAATTTCGAACCTTGGGCCTTTAGGTAAAATCGACATTGATTTTGGCGATTTGACGATACTTGTCGGACCACAGGCAAGTGGCAAAAGTATTGCGCTTGAAACGTTGAAGCTTGCTATTGATAGGGATAGTATCATTGAAAATTTAGATCGCTATAATTTTATTATTGGACATAATGTCGATAAAATACTCAATGTTTATTATGGATCAGGTATGGCCTCAATGTGGAAAGAGAACACAAAAATAATGTATGATGGCCGTAATTTCGCAAAAGGACAAATACCCCTTAAGCCAAAAACCGATA
Source organism: Bacteroidales bacterium (assembly GCA_017480785.1). GTDB lineage: Bacteria > Bacteroidota > Bacteroidia > Bacteroidales > P3 > Colimorpha. The sequence goes on along the minus strand of JAFURZ010000013.1, from coordinate 261,791 downwards.
TTGAAACTATGTTTTATGTGCCAGCCCAAAGGATATTAAGTATATCTGATGGTCGACCTAAATTTTTCATGGAATTTGACAATTCGGCACCATATATTCATCGTATCTTTAGCGAGACACTTCGCTTGTTTATGCAGAATGGGTTGGGTAAATCTGATACGATATTCCCACTAAGCAATAGACTAAAAGGACATTTGAAGAAATCATTTGATGACAGCATCTTCCATGGGGCAAAGGTTGTAATGGAAGAACGCGATAATCAAAAGAAAATGTTGCTTCAAGTAGACGATGTTAATATTCAGTTTATGTCTTGGAGTGCAGGTCAGAAAGAGTTCATGCCATTACTTATGGCTTTTTACTGTCTCTCGGGACCTCCCTCAAAAGTGATTCGTAAAGAGAAATACAAATACGTCGTTATTGAGGAGCCAGAAATGGGATTACATCCCCGTGCTATCATCAGCGTTATCCTTCAGATAATTGAACTGATGCAAGTCGGAGGATATAAAGTTATCATTTCAACACATTCTCCTGTTTTTCTCGAGTTTGCATGGGCATTCAATTTGTTGAAAGAATCGTTGAATAAATACGATGGATTGTATGAATTATTTGATGTCCCTGTTGGTTCGCCTGTTCGCGATATGCTTGTCGGTTTATTTGAAAAAAACATCAAAACCTATTATTTCAAGCGTACTAGAAATGGGAGGGTGGATTCAGTTGATATATCATCATTAGACGCTGGCGATACAGACTCTATCGTTTCCGAATGGGGCGGACTATCTGCTTTCGCATCCAAATCATCTGAGGTAGTTGCAAAATACTTGAACGATGAAGACTGAAAAAACGCCATTAGAGATGGCTGTCGAACAAACACCTGATGTAGCAGGGTATTTCATGGAAGGACTTCATTCGGTCAAAGGAGAATACCGTTCCAAGATAATATGCAAAAATCCACGCGCATTGACAGGAAGCATTAATCTGGATGAGGCAACAAAATCCGCATATCCCGATGCAAATCGTTGGGATTATGCTATCGAATACGATAATGAAACATATTTCGTAGAGTTTCATCCTGCCGATACAGGAAATGTATCGGAAATGACAGAAAAACTAAAATGGTTAAAGGCTTGGCTGCACATTAAAGCTCCACTCATTAAGGAATTAAAGCCTAAGAGTCACCCCGCATTCTATTGGATTGCTACTGGTAGAGTGAAAATACTGAAAGGGTCCAGTGAATCAAGACAATTATCCAAAATAGGATTGTTGCCACAGAAGATGATGAACTTCGATTAAGCAACCGCCTGCGACTGCTGCTGCTCCGCCGTAATCAAGGCCCTCTTCCAGGAGTGGATTGACAACCGCGAGAACACCCTCCGCACCCAGCAGATTGCCGACAAGCTCGTCCCGCTGATGGAGGCCTGCGGCTGCGACATCTGCAAGCAGCTCCTCGCCCTGAAGAGCTACATCGTCAAGAAGAGCCAGTGGATCTTCGGCGGCGACGGCTGGTGTGAAGAAACATCCAGTGGATGTTTCGATAGCGAAGCGGAGAACAGAAACATCGGCTTCGGCGGTCTGGACCACGTGCTGGCCAGCGGCGAGGATGTGAACGTCGTCGTGGTGGACACCGAGGTGTACAGCAACACCGGCGGACAGAGCAGCAAGGCCACGCCGGCCGGCGCTGTCGCCAAGTTGCCTCCACAAGGTCGGCAGCCGCAGCACGCCACCAGCGGCAAGAAGATTCGCAAGAAAGACCTCGGAATGATTGCCAAGAGCTACGGCTACGTCTATGTGGCGCAGGTAGCCATGGGAGCCAGCCAGGCGCAGTACTTCAAGGTCATCAAGGAGGCCGAGGCCTACCACGGCCCGTCGCTCTCCCTTCGCCTTAATCCGAGAAATGGGGATTTCACGGGGCTCGGCTCACAGGTCCACTGGACCTGCTCGTATGCTACGCCCCTGCAATCAGCCGTAAGGCCGCGAACACCGCTGAAATCGAAATCAAACGAAGTGAGCAACCACGGCATCAAGATCGGCATGGGTCGCACGCAGAACGAGGAGAAGCTGGCCGTCGAGTGCGGCTACTGGCACCTCTGGCACTTCAACCCCGCCGAGGAGGATGAAGGCAAGAACGGCTTCCACCTCGACTCGAAGGAACCCGACTGGAGCAAGTTGCTCACTGCATTTAATTTTGGAATAAGGTGTTCGCAGCCACAGCACCGCGACTTCATTATGGGCGAGGTCCGCTACAACTCCCTGACCAAGACCTTCCCCCAGGAGGCCGAGGAACTCTTCGTCGCCACCGAGCGCAACGCCAAGCTGCGCTACGAGGGCTACAAGAAACTGAGCGAGATGTAATCCTGCATCGACACTCTAAACGCAGCGAGGCTCCGCCGTTCGGCGGGGCCTCGCTTGTTGTTGTGCTTTGTGGTCGGCATCAGCCCTCGTCCTCGACATTGGCAGGTGTCGTGGTTGCAGGCTCATCCTCTTTGCCGCCCTTCTTGCGGCTCTGCTGGTATTGCAGGTCGATTTTCGCCAGGTCGGCGTTGTAGTACTGCGCCGCCTTCGAGAGGCTCTCCTCCGGCTGCAGCTCCTGCACCGCGTTGAGGTAGGTCACGAACGCGCGATAGTGGCCGTCCAGCTTCTCGCGCGCCGCCTTCAGCTCGCCCACCACCACGTCGCTCTTCTCCTCGTTGCGCTTGCCCATCAGCTGCTCGATCTGCTCCGTGCGGTTCAGCAGGCGGCGGTTCAGCTCCGTGAGGCCCATCATCTGCAAGTCGCTCACCAAGTCGCGCTCCGCCAGCTTCTGCTCCATATTGTGAATCTTCGCGTTCTCCGCCACCAGCGCCTCCGACGTGCGGAAGCCGTAGTCGCGGAACACCTGCGACACCCTGACGCCGTGCACCGCCAGGCTCTCGTCCTCAATCTTCGCCGCCCACGCCTCGGCCACCTTCTGTATCACGTAGGCGTAGCCGTCGCGCTCCTTGTCCAGGGAGGCAATCTTCGCCGTCAATTCGCTCTTCTGCGTCCGCTTGTAGGCCTCGTCGAACGCCTTGAACAGCCGGTCGTACTCGTCGCGCATCTCGCGGAAACGGTCCAACGCGCACTCCGCCGCGCCGATTCTCTCCTCAAACGATTTCACCGCGCTGAAATAAAACGCCACGGGATAATTGCTCAAAGCCTTTTCATTGAATTTCGTTGCATCCATAGTTCTTATTGTTTTTAATGATTATTTGCTGTTTCAAAATTTTTTCCGCCCGTAATGACCCATTTCAGGCGTTTTCAAAATCAATTGGCATTGTAATGATTCATTTTGGCCATTTTCAAAATCGATTGGCGTTGTAATGATCCATTTTGGCCGTTTTCAAAATCAATTGGCGTTGTAATGATTCATTTTAGGCATTTTCAAAATCATTTGGGGCTGTAATGATCCATTTTAGCCGTTTTAAAAATCAATTGGGGGTGTAATGACTCATTTTATACCGTTTCATGATTTTTTTACGACCCATGTTGTGCAATTCAACAAGCCACCTTCTTTTGCCACATCGTTGTAATTGATTGTTTCGATTTGCTTGTTGGGGAATGCTTTTTGGATTATTTCAATTGCTCGTGCATCTTCCTCTCTTCCAAATACAGGCACTACTATCAAATCATTAACCTCTAAATAATTCACATAAACGCCAATTGCGCTCTCTGGGTGTTCTCTATCTGGTTCATCTTCAAAGAATGGTACTTCAATAAAACTTATGTTGTATGCATCCAACACCTTTTGAGTATTTTTCCACCAATCCTTTTTATATCTGTCATCGTATTTTATCCCAAGAACGGTATTTCTATCCACAAACCTAACCATTCCATCAGCGTGACCTGTAAAATCTGCAGTTTTGTTTAGCGATGGAATTACAATAATCTCACATTCCAACAGCATAGCCAGTTCTTTCCTCAATTCTTCTCTCGTCTTATCTGGATTTTCCGAATAAATTCTGTCTGATATTATCGCCCTTCCATCGCAGATAATTACATTCCCTCCATCCAAATTTATGTCCGAGAATGTTGTGATAATATTGTTCTGCTTGCATATATCTTTCACATCAGAACGGGACTCTTCCCACTCCTTTTTGCCTTTCAAATAGCTTGGGTCATATTTGAACTGAATAAGCTTGCCCGATTCTGTTTGAATAGGCATATAATCACGGCACCAAATATCTTTTGTCCCTTTTATGAATGAGTACTTGATATTGTGTTTTTCGAGAATCTTGATTAGGTTCTTGCAGGTCTCTGGGTAACGCTCCATCAGTAGCTTCGACATATAGACGGTTTGTTCGTTGCTTGTTGTTACTTTATTCATAACTTTTTTTTGCATGCTACAATTACACATTAGCATAATTATTCCAATAGAAAAGAAGTGTTTTAACCGCCACATTTTGCTATCTCCATTCGTAATCCAAACCTAGTATGCCTACATCCTCAACATCTTTAACAATGGCTTTGGGGGTTAGTTTGAAGCTGGCTATCACATCTCGTTCTCTTTGCTTTACAACCAATTTTCGACGATAAATGTAAAATCTAATGAGAAGCCTCCCTTTATAGGATGTTTTCTCAAGATGCGATGTTAGTTCCTCTAAAATAGAGGCTTCGTCCAAGCCATATTTACCTATCATTTCATAGAATTTATCTTTTAAGTTGTTATTGTCATAATGATCAATAATCTTGCATTGCCTTTTTTTTCTATCGTATTTTACAACAATGTGAATTGCGCTCGGATCATAATAGAATCTATTCCCAGATATTTTATCCCTTTCTTCAAAAATATCAACGACTTCACTTGTGGCCATATCAATGCTTTTTGAGATTGCATCGAAATAATATTTGGCAGGTTTAGTATACAGCTGTAAACGATTAAATACTTCTGGTAAATACTCAGGGTTGGAATTCTTCGTTCCCAATAATCCAAATCTCTGTATTTCGCCATGCTCATCAATTTCTACATTCAACGAATAATTAATCTCGTCAAGATTAAGACTATCTACATACGGTGCAAGAGATAGTGTCGTTGCACATAATTTTTGCATGTATATTAGGTGAAATTCTTTGAGGAACACCACTTTTTGTCCATTCTGCAAACAATGATTCCTGTTGAATAGCCTCCTTCTTTTCTTCCTCATCTTCCAAATATTGGATTATTCTAATCGCCAATTGCACCTCCTCTTCTGTAAATCCAGCAGTACTTGTAAGGTATCCAGGAGTACGAACCCCATTGTTATTAAACAAATGCACCAAAAACTTTTCACACAAATCGGGGTCACCTTCGTCCATTAATGCAAGTTTCCACTTTAAATCGCCAACCGTTTCGGCACCTGTACAATATCCAAGAGCCATTCCCCATGTATTGGGGTTTCGTCTACATGCGTAGGCTAGTTTCTTTGACATCAATGTGGTAACAACGGGTTTGCCATCTGATGTACTTTTTGCCGTGGAATTTACTTGGGCGTTCGCAGTCATAGTTCCAAGCAAACAAATTAAAACTCCAAGTAGAAAGACTCTCTTCATATTGATTGTGAATTTACAATTACAAAACCATCCCGCCCCGCCGCAAGCTTGCGGCAGAGAGAGGCAAATGAATTAAAGACAAAAAGGAAAGACTCCCGACGATTACCTGTGCAATTCGTGGGGGGGGGTAAAAATCAGCGAGTTATGTATTCTATTACGATTCATATCAAACCAAATCACGCCCATATAAACGCAGCCGCTCCGATTTTATTGCCCACGATGCAATAATTTCCCGCCCTTGTCGTTATTAAAGCAAATAGTTATTTTTCGTGGATAAAGTACAAAGAATTAGGCAGAAATGAACAACAAAGACATATTCGAACTATTCCAGAACGGCTTCATCGCAGGGAGTACATCCGATAGCTATTCTCGTTTGTGCAACTTTGTGAGTGCTATGCGTTGCGGTCAGTACTATCCGATTTCCGACGAGGACATTCATCGCGGAGTGGAATGCGAGAAGGCTCAAGCCAAGAACAAAGCAAAGATATTGTTTATGGGGTTCCCGGAAGATGCAAAGAAAGCAATGGAGGTAGCCATCGACCTCAAATACTCCCAATGCCTCCAACAATTCCTAAATTACAAGCGCACATACGAAAAACAGAATAATCACGTTATATAGTCAAATATAACTCATTATGATAACTAAGATAGAGATAGACGGATTCAAGACATTCAACAATTTCAGTATGGAATTCTCTCCACTGACTGTAATTGCAGGAACCAACGCATCTGGCAAAAGCAATCTTTTCGATGCGTTGCACCTTTTGTCGAATCTGGCGTCATCCGACTTGCGCTCTGCTTTTGCCAGTAAACAACTGCGTGGTAGCATTTCAGAACTTTTCACAAAAATAGATGACACACATTCTGTATCAAAAATGTCTTTTGCGGTTGAACTGCTTGTTCCCCGAATAATCAAGGACAACTGGGGAGGTGTGGCCGAACTAAAGACTCCTCGCCTTCGCTACGAACTGTGTGTTGAAAAGCAAAAAAGCAATATGGGATACGAGGAATTAATGGTAGCACATGAGAGGCTTCTCCGTATTGCAACAGACGAGGACGTGTGGGCGAAGAAATTCCTCAAAAAGGAGACTGGACTATGGAAGAGTTCACGAAGTGGCGGCAGTAGCACTCCATATATTAATACGATTATCGACAAAGGACTCCCAACAATTAAGATACGTCAAGATGGGCGACAGGGGGGAAGGTCGATAATTGCCAACACCGCAAACCAGACAGTGCTTGGAAGCATAAACTCAGTGGAGTTCCCTCATATTTACGCTGCACAAAGAGAGATTGCTGGATGGAACTTCATGCAGCTGAATCCTGAACTATTGAGGGAGCCTACCAGATACGATATCGGATACACAGGAAACATTATTGGGCATGCAGGAGAGAACCTTTCCGCAGCCTTGTATCGACTTAAAACAACTGACGATTTCTTGCTGCAGCAAATCATCTTGAAACTTTCATCATTCCTGCCGGAGTACACGAAACTTTCTGTCAAAGATGACAAAGCCAACAAACAATTTGTATTTGAATTATGCAATGCAGAAGGGAAGACATTTACATCGCGAGTACTTTCCGAAGGAACACTACGTCTTCTTGTCCTATGCGTATTATTATATGACGACCAGTTTAATGGACTATTATGCTTTGAAGAACCTGAAAATGGGATTCATCCCCATCGAATGAAAGCAATGGCAGAATTGCTACAGCAGTTGGCACTTGATTTCTCTGACCGAAATGACACCCTGCGTCAGGTTATTGTCAATACTCACTCGCCCATTTTGCTTAAAAACCTTACGAACAAGGAACTCGAAACCCCTGATAACGTAGGCATTTGGTTTTCGCGGCTTGTAACCCATAAGGTTGTTGATGCCGGTTCGAGACAAATGATTAGAATAAGTAAACTTACACCCTTAAAAAAAACATTTCAGACATCAATTACTGAGCAAGAACGGGAATTGACAATTGCAGATGCTATCAATTACCTAAACTACGACAATATAACTGCATAATATAAATGAGTCAGCAAATTATTTTCGGACTAATTGCAGAAGGTACAACCGATATAAAATTTCTTCGGAATGTAATTCATCGCACCATCTCCGACCTCTCGTGGGAATGTGACGGTGAATTTGATATTTACGACATCCAAATAATCTCTGCAAATGGAGATACATTCGTATCTAAGATGATGGATGCTCTTCGCAAGTCTTTCGCCAGAACGCATGCACTCTGTATTCATACAGATGCTGATGCGCGATCTATCGAAAATGTTATGCAGTGGAAGTTCAACCCATTGATTGAGGCTGTTCAAGAATCTGAGGATGACAAGCTATGCAAGATTATTGTGCCGACTATTCCGGTCAGAATGATGGAAGCCTGGATGCTAGCAGACACTCAACTACTAAAACATTTCATCAATGCAGAGAATTGTTCAGATAACATGCTGGGAATTGATAAAAATCCAGAGTCTTATGCTGACCCAAAAGGAATAATTAATGATGCCATTAGAATTGCATTCTCCTCTCAGACCAAGAGAAGAAGAAACCAAATAACAATTGATGATTTATATGAGACTATTGGCAATAGCATCCGCTTAGATTCATTAAGGCGACTTGACTCGTTCCGAACTTTCGAAGACAATGTTCGACAAGCATTTCGTCAGCTGAACTTACTTCATTAAATACCCTTTTATGCGCATCAAGCAGGCTATCGGGAACAGGGAATTGTGGAAACGGGAGAAGACACTGTTTCTCACGTCGAAACACGCGCCGTTCTATTGCTACGAGAATGTGTTCCGGTGGGTGGAGGAGTTTGACAAGTGGGGATGCGCGGTGTGTTTCAATACGTCGGAATTTGAGGAGGAGGTGCTGAAGGCGTTGCTGGTGTGCAACGTGCCAACCACGCTGGTGGTGCTCGGCAAATTCAACGACACCTACAACGTGCAGATAGAGCGGGCGCTGAAAGAGAACCGCCTGCAGATCCTTGTGCTGCAACCCGAGGAGAGCGACGGCAAGGGCTTTCCCGCGCGGCTACGCAACCAATACGTCATCAGTCAGGTGCAGCATATCGTCTGCGGATATATCAACCCCAACGGCAGCATCTGCGGCCTGTTGGCTGGCCTGAACAATGTAACGTGGCTGCTGCAAAAGGAAGACCTCCGTCTGGTCGCCGAGCAACAGGAGAAACCCTACCGCTGGACGGTGGCCGAGGACAAGCGTCTGCTGCGCATGTTCTACGAAGACATGGGCATCCATGCCATCCACAAGGCCATCGACCGCCCCTACAGCACCATCTACCTCCGTATCAAGTCGCTCACCATGAGCGATGAAGCCATAAAAGGCCGCGAATTCGAAGACTACATTGTGTCGTTGCTTGACATCCCGAACCAGGAAGGATTAACCTTGAAAGACTGGCGTGGCGACAAGATACTCCCTGGCGTTTATCCCGAAAACAACAGCGCACCCGACCTCGTGTTTGACTATAAAGGAAAAGCCTTCGCCATTGAATGCAAATGGCGTAGCCACATGCCCCATGACTTAGAAAAGGAACTCCTGCCAGCCGACCGGATGGCAACCTTCATACAGTATTTCTCAAAGACCAGAACACCTGTTTATCTTCTTCTGGGCATCGGAGGACTCCCCAGCGACCCCGACCTTCTTCTGCTGGCACCACTAACGAAAGAACTGACAATAGAAACTATAAGCAAGAGCATTGTCCATCCCAATAACCTGTTGAAGGCTATCATCACTCAGATTCCAGAATTAACTAGAAAAACATTAAGGGACACCTACCCGAATCACGGTGCTCCTTGGCATAAAGAAGACGACCAACGCCTCACCGAACTTTACCAAAACGGCACCACAATCCCCGAATTAATGGCTATCTTCGGCCGCAGTTTCAAGAGCATTTCATCACGCCTCAGGAAACTTAAACTGACTAATCAGTAGTTAAACACATTGAAAGCATTTTTGATGTGCTTGATGCGGGTCTCTTTGTCGTTTTTGACGATGGCGATGACGTCGAAGCGGGCGGCTTCATGGCGTTTGTGGTAGCGGATGTATTGGTTGGCTACACGGATAAGATTCTGGCGCTTCTGGTGGTTGACGGCCTCCTCCGGCTGCATGAAATAGTCGGTTGAGCGCGTCTTCACCTCAACAAACACCAACTCTCCCTGGTCGAGGGCGATGATGTCGACCTCCTTGTGTCGGTTATGATAGTTGTTTTCGAGAATCACAAATCCGTTGTCAACCAGGTACCGTGTGGCCATCTGCTCGCCTGTGGCGCCCAGCTCCTTGGCCTCCTGTCGACTCTCCAACGACCTCTCCTTCTGCGCAAACCGAAACTTTACGTATGCCATGTTATTCTTTTGCATAAAGAACGCAAATCATCTTGTTTTATTGTCACGAATTTACCATAAATACATTTATGAATAATTCGTGGCAATTTGCGTTCCCTCTCCTGCCGCACAATAAAAAATGCATATTGCCGTTGTTCTATCAAAACATACTGATATGACACAATTGCTTATCCTCTTCGCAGTCTCCCTCGCCGTCTCGGCCGTGGGTTGGAAGTACTTCATCTATTTCTTCAGTCTTGGCTATGGCTACGGCGTGGCGGCCCTGGCCGTGACGATGCTCGTCATGTTCGGCGCCTCGCTCTCGTGGCCCGCTGCGGTGCTGTGTGCGCTGCTGATTGTTTTCGGTTGCCGACTGGGCACCTACCTCTTCCTGCGAGAGCGCAAAGCGGCGGCCTACCGCAAGATACTCTACGACCCCTCGCTGCAAAAGAAGAAACCCGTGGGCGTCGTTGTCACCGTGTGGCTCTTCTGCGCCATCCTTTATGTGTTGCAGGTCAGCCCCGTCTTCTTCCGCCTGCAGAATATGTCCAAGGGCGTTGAGGTGAGCAACCTCTGGGCATGGGTCGGCGCCGCCGTCATCCTCTGCGGCATACTACTCGAGGCCCTCAGCGACGCACAGAAGAGCGCCGCCAAGAAGCGCAACGCCAAGCGTTTTGTCGATACGGGGCTCTACCGCATCGTCCGCTGCCCCAACTACCTGGGCGAGCTGGTCATCTGGACCGGTGTGCTGCTCAGCGGCATCGGCGCCGGAATGGTCGTGTGGCAGTGGATATTCGCTGCCGTGGGCTATATCGGCATCGTCTACGTCATGTTCAGCGGCGCCCGCCGCCTGGAGCTGCGCCAGAACGAAGTCTACGGCTCCGACCCCGAATACCTGGCCTACATCAAAAAGACCCCCATCCTGCTTCCCCTCATCCCGCTCTACAGCGTGGTGAAATACAAGTGGCTACAGGCGTAGTTTTTGCATCTTTATATTCCCTCCCGCACGCCGGAGCTGCCCAAGGATACCCTCGACACCATCCTCGCCGAAGCCCGGCGCCGCGGCTACGACACCTCGAAGCTTATTTGGGTGAAGCAGAAATAAAGAACCCTCATACACAAAACAGCAACGGCTGCCGTCCGCAAGGATGGCAGCCGTTTTCGCATCGCAGCCGCAGAAGACTGCTATGTTCATTGTGTTATTTCTGTAATGTCATCCAAACGCATTTACCATCGGGCAACTCGTATTTCCACAATACGAAACCATATCGCGGATGGAACCAATAGGTGACTCGGTAATGTCCGATGTCGTCAAGGTGGTTCGTATTCTCGCCAGTGATGGTGAAACATTCAATCTCCTCGCCGTAATGGTTGATTGTATCTGTACCGCCTTGGTCGTAAGCATATTCAATGGTCTTGCCGTTAGCGGCAGGGAACGTGGACTTCTTAACCACAATGCTCCCTTTTGCCGAAACATAGCACCCCGCAGGCAACGTGTATGTAGGGAATGGCGCCACCTCGGTGAAGGCCATCATGCCCATGCGCGGCGGATGCAGTTCCACGCGGTCTTTGTCCTCACTGTATCCCGTCTGCTCGACGTATATCGGTGTGCCGTCAAGGGTAAAGTATTCGTATTTTAGACCGAACTGGCCGTAATATTTCTTCTTGGATGTCGTCATCCTTATCTCGAATGTGGTGTCGGGCAACACACATCCATCAGCGATTGTCACGCTGTATGTGTAGGTCTTGCCGAAGGGATAGACAACGGGCTCGTGGCTTGAACACCCTACGCATAGTAGCGTCATCATCGCGGCGCATAGGAGCAATATCTTTTTCATTGTCTGTCTGTGTTAATTGTTTCTGTTCAATCTGTTGTTTCATTCCTGCATTTTCACCGCGCATACCTGCAATTCGGCGGTGCAGGGCTGCAAAACGGGCGCGCATATATGCGGAGCGCATTACACGGCTGCAAACCGACCGCGCTTATATGCGGGGAGCGTTGCACGGCTGCAAATCGACCTCGCATCGACGCGCGAAGGGTTTACACGGCTGTTGCGCCATTCCGCATATATGCGCGGCGCGTTGCATCATTCGGCGGGGATGGTGTCGTCCTGCGCGGGCTCGTCGCCGTCCTGCTTCTTGCCCCTGTCGCATAGAAAGAACGCTACTCGCTGGGTTTTATTGCCCTCGCCGACAACATTTTCTTCTGCTACGCTGCAATAAATCACTGTGCTTGCCGTTATTGTTGGCAAACAAATAGACACTGGATTATGAAACAAGGCAATCTGTTCTGGCCGCTGGTGGTAGGCATCGTACTGGTACTTGTGCTGGGGTTCTTGGCGCTGACCAACGCCATCGGGATTTGGCGCATTCCGGAGCTGTGGTCGCAGATCTTCGCGGCCTGCACGGGCGCCATCGTGGTGGCGGTGGTCACCATGGTGCTGATGCACGGCCAGCGCGCTACCGAGGAGGCCAAGGAGAAGAGCATCAAAATCTACGAGAGCAAGGTGGCGGTCTACTCGCGCTTCGTGACCAAGATGTACAAGCTGCTGGAGGACGACCAGGTGTCGTGCGACGACTTCCTAGCCCTGCGCACCGAGATTTTCAGCTCGCTGATATTCTACCTCGACGACAGCCACCTGCGCATGATGCTGGCCGAGATAGGCAGCATCAAGGACTTCCGCGATGGCATCGCGATGGTCTCCACCTTCGCCCGCATCACCAACATCCTACAGGACGACCTGCTGGCGCGCTCCTACCGTGCCGACGACCGCGAGCAGGTGCTCGTCGACCTCTGGCAGCGCTTCGAGACGCTGTCGGCCTTCTGCCCCATTCCCGGCAAAAAGGAAGAGTGATTTCAGCAAACCTTAAGGTGAAACAACGCTCCGTGTCTTATACCATGTTCCGGGCGCCACGGAATCGTTGATAAGCACGGCCAACAACGAGTCGAGCTCGGCGGTGTGCAACTCATAGTTGCCTTTGCTGAAACGGCTGTCGATGGGCACCAGACAGCCTTCATGCTCGAACGGTTTGCCTTGGTGGCTCGACCATGTCTCTACCCATATCGCGCCGAGCGAGTCGTAAAGCACGACGCGGCAGCTGTCCAGCTTTCCCCAATAGGGCTGCGGTGTGCCGCCGACGTCGGTCATCACAAGGCCCGTGCCATAATACAGTTTCCAGTACTCCCTGTCAGAGCCTCTGTTGGCCCACATCTGATAGTGGCTGTCGGAATAGACCAGCCGTGGCCAACAGCGCACCGTGTCGACAACGGCATACAGCAGAAGCAGCGACAGCACGGCCCATACAATCCGAGCGGCAAGCTTCTTGGTGCGTATGGCGCACAGAATCATCGCCGCAGCAAAGCAGGCGAATGCTCCGGCAAACGCCCAGTACTCCAGCCGCCAGCGGAAAGCCTGCTCGTCGAGCACATCCACGCCGCAGAGGAACAGCCCAACGAGGAGGATAACTCCAACCCATGCCAGTATGATTGACGCTTTCTTCATTTTTTCCATTGTATATAAAGGGTTAATACTGTTTGACCGTTACCACGGGTGCTTGCGCAACCAGCGGGTCTTCTTTTTTTTCCAGAACTGCCCAGAAAATACCATGCGGTCGCTGTAGGGGATGCGGTGCTCGTTGGCCATGTTTTCGGCACGTTCCGCCACGGTCATGGGCGAACTGTACAGAAGCAATCCGAATGGGCTTTCGTCGAACCAACTGCCGTATTTATAAACAACGTAGTTCGTCCGCCGGTCTTTCTCCACATTGACTTCGATGCAGCCCAGATTGCGGAGGCGCTGGCAGAGGCCCTCGTGCTCCTGCTCCGTCAGGCCCACACGCTGCATCAACGAGTTGCGGCCCTGGATGCCGTCGAAGATTATGGAGGTGTCGTCACATGCCATCCCTTGCAACCCTATGTCGCCGTTGGGATACAGGTGGATAGAGAAATAGGAGCTGTCGTCGATGGCTGCGTTGGCATAGTTCACCAACTCCTCAAGCCCCGCTTGGTGCTTGTCGTAGAAGGTGGCTAGCTTCTCGGGCGGCACGGGAGTGTAGCAATAGAAGAACCCCGCCACCAGCAAGGCGAGGAGTCCGATGAACGGAAAGATTCCCGGAAACAATACTTTCATAATAGATACGTTTTAATGTTAATAAACAAGTCTATTTCGGTGAGTATTGTTTCTTCATCGGCTGTCTGTGCTGGTTGTTTAGATTATTGATATGTTCTATAACGTCGAGGCTCCGGTTCTATTGTCTGCTTCTCTCCCAGATGCAGTCTTTGTTCTTAGAACTCGGCGGTCTTGGGGGTGCGGGGGAAGGGGATGACGTCGCGGATGTTGGCCATGCCTGTGACGAAGAGCATCAGGCGCTCGAAGCCGAGGCCGAAGCCGGCGTGCGGGCAGCTGCCGTAGCGGCGCGTGTCGAGGTACCACCACATGTCTTTCATCGGGATGTTCAGTTCCTCGATGCGCTTCATCAGCTTGTCGTAGTTCTCCTCACGCACGGAGCCGCCGATTATCTCGCCAATCTGCGGGAAGAGCACGTCGGTGCCCTGTACAGTCTTACCATCATCGTTCTGTTTCATGTAGAAGGCCTTGATCTCCTTCGGGTAGTCAATCATGATGACGGGCTTCTTGAAGTGTTTCTCCACCAGGTAACGCTCGTGCTCGGAGGCGAGGTCGACACCCCAGCTCACAGGGAACTCGAACTTGACGCCGTTCTTGACCGCCTCTTCCAGTATCTTGATACCCTCGGTGTAGGGCAGGCGGACGAAGTTGGTGTCGATGACGCTCTTCAGGCGCTCGATGAGGCCGTTGTCAATCATCTTGTTGAGGAACTCCAGGTCGTCCATGCAATGGTCGAGAGCCCACTTGACGCAGTATTTGATGAACTCCTCCTCGAGGGCGGTGAGCTCGTCGAGCTGGTAGAAAGCCATCTCCGGCTCAATCATCCAGAACTCGGCCAGGTGGCGCGGGGTGTTGCTGTTCTCGGCGCGGAAGGTGGGGCCGAAGGTGTATATCTTGCCCAGCGAGGTGGCACCGAGCTCGCCCTCCAGCTGACCACTGACGGTGAGGGCGGTGAACTTGCCGAAGAAGTCCTGCTCCCAGTCAATCTTGCCGTCGGCGGTGCGCGGCGGGTTCTCGGGGTCGAGGGTCGAGACGTGGAACATCTCGCCGGCGCCCTCGCAGTCGCTGGCGGTGATGAGGGGCGTGTGGAAGTAGAAGAAGCCGCGCTCGTGGAAGAAGGTGTGGATAGCCATGGCCATGTTGTGGCGCAGACGCATGACGGCGCCGAAGGTGTTGGTGCGCAGGCGCAGGTGGCCTATCTCGCGCAGGAACTCCATCGAGTGGCCTTTCTTCTGCAGCGGGTAGGTCTCGGGGTCGGCCTCGCCATAGACGACGATCTTCTCGGCCTGCACCTCGACGGCCTGGCCGCTACCCTGGCTCTCCACCAGCTTGCCCTCCACGCCGATGCAGGCGCCGGTGGTGATGCGACGCAGCTCTTCCTCGAACTTCGCCGGGTCGGTCACCACCTGCATGTTGTGAATAATCGAGCCGTCGTTCAAGGCCAGGAAGGCTACGTTCTTGTTGCCGCGCTTGGTGCGGACCCATCCTTTGACACATATAGTGGTGCCCAGCAGGGCGCTCACATCTTCTTTCAGCAGTTGCTTGATCTCGTAACGTTTCATTATCGTATGATATAGTTGTCTGAATTCAATTAACGACGTCTTTTTTTGTTTATTGTCTGTCGGGGGAAATAATTTGTCTGTCGGGGTGCAGCGGTATGTGGTGTTCACGCTTGTGTTGCTTCATATTGTATTGTGCCTGTTGGCGTATGGCAGCGGACATTGTGGCGCGTTGGAAGCGTTCCCAGACGATGTCTACGGCCAGTGGGGTAGGGTGGGTCATCTTTTCGTCGAAATAACGATAGTCGCGCAGTTCGTCGAGGACTATTTCGTAGGAGGGGAAGTAAACGACCGCCTGCCCGTTCGACAGCCGCTCCGCTTGTGTGACAAGTTGGTCGACAGCCAGCAGGAGGGTGCTCTTGCTGAGTTGGTTGCCGTGTGCACCGTCGGCCATGTGGCGTATGGGTGACACGGAAAGGATGATATGCAGCCGGGGGTAGTAGGCGATGAGTTCCTGCAGCAGGGGCTGCCAGAGTGCCACAATCTCCTCCACCGACATCCGGCGGCGGGTGAACTGTTGGGGCGGCAGCTTGTGGCAGTTGGCCACCACGGCTCCTTCGTGCTCGAACACCCATGCCGTCCCGAAGGTGACCATCAGCAGCGTAGCCTCTTTGAGTACCTCGTGTGCGCGATGGATGCGGCTGTTGCAGACGGTGAGGGTGGCTCCCGGGGTGGAGTGCGAGAAACTGCCATGGTGATGCCACGAGTGCCACAGGCCCTCATGCTTCACCAGGTCTTCTTTCCCGATGGGGTTGTCGTCGATGAGCCGGTGCAGTGCCGAGGCCAGGGAGGCCGGATTGTAGAGGGCGCCGAAGGGGTTGCATTCTATGTGGAAGTCGCATTCCTGCATTCTCTGTCCCATCTCGTCGGCAAAGCAGGAGCCCATGCTGACGACTCCGCTGGCGAAGTCGAGCTTGAAAGGTGTCTGCTTGGCTATTACCGGGGTGGTGAGATTGGGCATCATGACTTCACGTTGGGTTTAATTTCGTATATTCCGTGTATGTGTTCCAACTCGGGGATGATGGCCCGTGCGTTGACGCGCAGGCTCTCGCCGCCAAGGGTGAGTGTGAGGTTGTGTGTCACGTCGAGCACGGTGGCTTGCAGCGGTATCTTCCCCTTGTGCTTCTTGGCCACCTTCTCGATGCTCTTGCAGAAGGACTCGTCGATGTCGGACAGGTTCACCTTGAAGTTGAGCCGTGAGGTGTAGCGCTCCATCACGCTGCCGAGGTTCATCATGGCGCCGATGCGTATGCGGGTGAACACCTTGCTGATACCGCTTTTATCCACGTAGGGGCGCACGATGACGGTCCCTTTGATGAACACGAAGGTGTCGTCCTTGAAGAATCCCCTGAAGTCGCTGAACTCATCGCCCTTGAGGCGCAGTTCGTAGCTCCCCGAGTAGTCGTTGATGACCATGCTGCCATACGGCTCCCCCTGCCGGTTGGTCCCTTCGCGTGCGTCGGACACCATGCCGGCAAAGCGCACCTCCCGACCGTTAAGAGTCTCAAGATTGGCCAGGTCGGAGGTCTTCGTGTTGGTGTAGTAGCGCATCTCGTAGCGGTAGTCGTCGAGGGGATGTCCGCTGAGGTAGGTGCTGATGACCTCCTTCTCGTACTTGCACAATTCGATGCTGTTCCACGGCTCGGCGAAGGGAATGGGCGGGTGGTCTTCCCCGGCCAGCTCGCCGCTCATGTCGAAGATGCTCATCTGTGCCGAGTTGGCGCTGTCCTGCTGACGTATGCCCCATCGCACGAGTTGATCCAGGTAGGTGGGAGTGGCGTCAAGCGAGTTCTCTTTGTAGAAGTATTGGGCGCGGTGCATGCTGCCCACCCCGTCGAAGGCGCCTGCCTTGACGAGCACCTCGATATTCTTCCGGTTGACCGAATGCAGGTCTACCCGTTTCAGGAAGTCGAAGATGTCCTGATAGGGGCCGTTCTTCTCGCGCTCGGCAATGATGACCCGCGACGCCGCTTCTCCCATGCCGCTGATGGCTTGCAGTCCGAAGCGGATGCGTCCTTCGCTGTCGACGCTGAAGTCCATGTCCGATGCGTTGACGCTCGGGGCAGCCACCTCGACCCCTTGCTTGCGGCAGTCGTCCATCAGTTCGCGCACACGGCTGATGTCGGTTTGGGCGCTGGTCATCACAGCGGCCATGTATTCGGCTGGATAGTGCGCCTTGAGGTAGGCCGTCTGGTAGGCCACCCACGAGTAGCAGGCGGCGTGGCTCTTGTTGAAGGCGTAGGAGGCGAACTTCTTCCATTCTTCCCATATCTTGGAGAGGGTTTCTTTGGGGTGGCCCTTCTTCACGCCGCCCTCATAGAAGAGCACCTCCAGCTCGTTCATCTTCTCAATCTGCTTCTTGCCCATGGCCTTGCGCAGGGTGTCGCTCTGGCCACGGGTGAAGCCGGCCAGCAGGCGGCTCAAGAGCATGACCTGCTCCTGGTAGACGGTGATGCCGTAGGTGTCCTTGAGGTACGTCTCCATCACCGGAATGTCGTAGGTGATGGGCTTGCGCCCTTGCTTGCGGTCGATGAACTCGGGTATGTTGTCCATGGGCCCCGGACGGTAGAGTGCGTTCATGGCGATGAGGTCGTCGATGACATGCGGCTGCAGCTCGCGCAGATACTTCTGCATGCCTGACGACTCGAACTGGAACACGCCCACCGTGTTGCCGTCGCAGAAGAGCTTGTAGGTGAGCTCGTCGTCGAGCGGCAGGTGGTCCACGTCGACATCCACGCCGCGGGTCTTCTTCACCATGGCCACACAGTTCTTTATAATCGTCAGGTTCTTCAGCCCGAGGAAGTCCATCTTGATGAGGCCCACGTTCTCCACCACATGGCCGTCGTACTGGGTCACCAGCACGTCCTCGCCGCTCTCCTTGTCGTTGATGACGCACACGGGGGCTACGTTGGTGATGTCCTGCGACCCGATGATGACGCCGCAGGCGTGGATGCCTATCTGGCGGTTGGTGTCCTCCAGCTCCTCGGCATAGGTGAGCATCTGCTTCGTCTTTGAGTCCTCGCCCTCCATGATGCGGCGCAGCTCGGGCACATACTTGTAGCAGTTCTTCAGGTTCACCTTCGGGGACTTGCCTTTCTCGTCCTTGATGTTGTCGGGGAAGCCGCGGTCGGGGATGAGCTTCTTGAGGCTGTTGACGGTCTCGAGCGGTATCTTCTCCACGCGCCCCACATCGGCGATGGAGCTTTTGGTGGCCATGGTGCCATAGGTGATGATGTGTGCCACGCGTTCCTTGCCGTACTTCTGTGTCACCCATTCGAGCACGCGACCGCGTCCTGCGTCGTCGAAGTCCACGTCGATATCGGGCAGCGAGATGCGGTCGGGGTTGAGGAAGCGCTCGAACAGCAGGTTGTAGCGCAGCGGGTCGAGGTCGGTAATCCAGAGGCAGTAGGCCACCACACTGCCTGCCGCCGAGCCGCGGCCGGGTCCCACGCTGACACCCAGCTCCTCGCGCGCCGCACGTATGTAGTCGCTCACAATGAGGAAGTAGCCCGGGAAGCCCATCGTCTTGATGGTGTGCAGCTCGAAGATGATTCTCTCCCTGACCTCCTCGGGCAGGTCCTCACCCCGGTATTCAGTCGCCTCTCCACTCGGAGGGGTGTCGGGGCTGTGGCCGTACCTTTTCTGTGCGCCTCGCCACACCAGATGCTCCAGGTAGTCGGCCTCGAACTTGATGCGCCTCAGCCTGCCGTAGCCTCCCAGCTTCTTTATCTTCTTCTCCGCCGCCTCCTGGCTCATCACCACCTCGCCCCGCTCATTGCGGGTGAACTCGTTGAAGAGTTGCTCGTCGGTGAACTTGGCGTGCCACTCCTCTTCGGTGCCGAAACTCTCGGGAATGGGGAACACCGGCATCAGGGGGTCGCTGTCGATGCTGTAGGTCTCCACCTTGGCGGCAATCTCCATGGTGTTCTCCAACGCCTCGGGCAGGTCGGCAAAGATGGCGGCCATCTCGTCCGGGCTCTTCAGCCACTCCTGCTTGGAGTAGTGCATGCGGTTGGGGTCGTCGTAGTCCTTCTGTGTGGCCAGGCAGATGAGGTGGTCGTGGGCCTCGCCGTGTTCCTCCAGCACGAAATGGGCGTCGTTGGTGGCTATTATCTTGATGCCGTGCTTGCGCGCCAGCTCAATCAGGACGGGATTCACACGCTGCTGCAACTCGTAGGTTTGGTAGTTGGCGTTGGGCTTGTCGGTCTTGTGCCGCATGAGCTCGATGTAGTAGTCGTCGCCGAACACCTCCTTGAACCACAGCACCGCCCGCTCGGCACCCTCGAGGTCGCCTTTCATAATGAGCTGCGGTATCTCGCCGCCCAGGCAGGCCGAGCAGCAGATGAGCCCCTCGCGGTACTGCTTCAGCACCTCGTGGTCGATGCGCGGCCGGTTGTAGAAACCCTCCGTGTAGGCAATCGAGGCCAGCTTGCACAGCGAGTGGTACCCCCGCAGGTTCTTGGCCAGCAGGATGAGGTGGTAGCCGCTGCTGTCGACGATGCGGTCGCGGCCGTTCTCGGGGTTCACCTCCTTGAGGTTCTTGTCCTTGTCGTGCAGCGAACGCCGTGCGCAATAGGCCTCGGTGCCCACGATGGGCTTGAATTCGGGCTCCCCCTCGGCGCGATTCTTGTTTACCGAGGCTACGGTGTCGAGGAAGTCCTTGATGCCGAACATGTTGCCATGGTCGGTCAGCGCCATGGCATACATGCCGTCGCGACGGGCCTTGTTGACCAAATCGGGAATCTTCGACATGCCGTCGAGCATCGAGTAGTGCGAATGCACGTGGAGGTGAGTGAATTGAGGCATATTGTCAGGAGTTAAATCACACTGCAAAATTACGACTTTTATCTCATATATCGGCCATTGTTGATAATTATTTTCCTATGGTCTTGTTTGTTTGTGTTTCAACTGTTTATGACTGTTGTGCCATCGAAAACCGGAGAAATGCCGGGAGAAGTGGATAAAAAACGGCGCCGGAGGAACGAAAACCGTCGCTGCGGGACCCGGAAAGACAGTGTCGGAAAGAAAAAAATGAATTCCCAAGAGGTTGTCAATCAAACTATAATAAAAAAATCGAGGTCGGCTTTGAAAATAAGTTTGGCCAATTGGGAAAAAGTTTGTACTTTTGCAGTCGAGTTTTAAGTTAATAACGTAGGGTCGTTTGGCCGAGGGGCTAGGCACAGGTCTGCAAAACCTGCTACTCCGGTTCAAATCCGGAAGCGACCTCCAGAAAGAGGCACCACGAGAGGCGCCTCTTTCTGTGTCTTATGCCAAGTAGGTGATAGTCTGGGTTTTCTTTCGCCGTTCTTCAGCCGTTCTTTACGAGTTCTTCACGGATTTGTAAAGAACTCGTAAAGAGCTGAAAATAAAATGTTGTAAAATAGAGGGTTAAAACGGGGTTTTGGTTTCGGGGCAACTTTTTTTTCTCCATGTCGGAAAAAAGTCGTAATTTTACACCCAGAAAAATATGAAAGAAAAACGTTGGAATTTAAGACAAGACTATGATTTAGAGACTGTTGAAAATCTTGCTGCATCGCTGGGCGTTGACCGAATCATTGCCACTTTGCTCGTAGAGCGAGGGGTTGGGACGTTTGAAGAGGCGCGTCGCTTCTTCCGTCCCGGACTGGACCAGATTCACGACCCCTTCGTCATGAAGGGCATGCGACAGGCGATAGACCGCATCAATCAGGCGATAGCTTCTAGACAGCGCATCATGGTCTACGGCGACTACGACGTCGACGGCACGTCGGCAGTGGCCTTGGTCTACTCCTACCTGAAGGAGCTGGACGACAATATCGATTTTTACATCCCCGACCGCGAACGGGAGGGGTACGGCATCTCCTACCAGGGCATCGACTATGCCCGCGACACGGGCGTGAAGCTGATTATCGCGCTCGACTGCGGCATCAAGGCCATGGAGCAGGTGGACTATGCCGCCCAGTACGGCATCGACTTCATCATCGGTGACCATCACCTGCCGGGCGATGTGGTGCCGCAGGCGGTGGCCGTGCTCGACCCCAAGCAGGCCGACTGCCCCTATCCCTACAAGGAGCTCAGCGGCTGTGGCATTGGCTTCAAGATTGTCGAGGCCCACCTGGAGCAGCGCCTGGGAGTGCGCCTGTGCGAGTTGCCGGAGCAGCTCGACGCCAACCGGCAGCGCCGGCAGGAGGACCTCAAACTGCGGTTGCTGAAGTATCTCGACCTGGTGGCAGTCTCGATAGCGAGCGACATTGTGCCCATCATGGGCGAGAACCGCGTGCTGGCCTACTTCGGCCTGCGGGTGCTCAACACCAAGCCGCGCCCCGGCATCGAGGCCATCCTCAAGTACGGCCATGTCGACCGGCGGAAGGCCGACACGGCCGACGCGGCCGACCCCGCCGAGCCGTCGGACAAGACCAAGACCGGCTACTTCGAGAAAGAGCTCACCATCAGCGACCTGGTGTTCCTTGTGGGGCCCCGCATCAATGCCGCCGGCCGCATCCGCTCGGCCTTCGACAGCGTGCGCCTGATGCTTACTGAAGACCCCGCCATCGCTCGCCAGCTGGCCGAGGACATCAACGCCTACAACATGGAGCGCAAGGACCTCGACACCAGCGCCACCGAGGAGGCCAAGCGCCGCATCGACAACGACCCCTTCTACCGCGGCCGCCAGTCGCTGGTGCTCTACGACCCCTCGTGGCACCGCGGGGTGGTGGGTATCGTGGCCAGCCGCATCGTCGAGGCCTACAACAAACCCACCATTGTCTTCACCCGCGGCAGCGACGACCTCATCACCGGCTCGGCCCGGTCGCTCAAGGAGTTCGACGTGCACGAGGCCTTGGAGAAGTGCGCCGACCTGCTGGAACACTTCGGCGGCCACAAGAGTGCCGCCGGCGTGAGCCTGCGTCAGGAGAACATGCGCGCCTTCCTCGACCGCTTCGAGCAGCTGGTGCGCGAGGGCATGGGCGACGAGGAGGTGGTGCCCGAGGTGGAGGTCGACGCCGAGATAGGCTTCTCGCAAATCACCCCCAAGTTCCTCCGCATCCTCAAGCAGTTCGCCCCCTTCGGACCGGACAATAACGTGCCCGTCTTCGTCACCCGTGAACTGGTCGACACCGGCGGTGTCCGCATTGTGGGCTCCAACCACCTCAAGTTCAGTGCTATCCCCATAATGGAGCGCACCTCGCCCTATCCCGCCATCGCTTTCCAGCAGGGCGAGGCCCTGGGACGCATGCGCAAGGGCGACCGCTTCGACCTCTGCTATCAGCTCGAGGAGAACTACTGGCGTGGCCGCACCGAGATACAACTCAACGTCAAGGACATCAAATTTGTAGATTGATTATGGCAGACGACAAAAAGATTATCTTCTCGATGGTGGGAGTGGGAAAGCTTATCCCGCCCAGCCGTCAGATACTGAAGGATATATACCTGAGTTTCTTCTATGGCGCCAAGATAGGCATCATAGGCCTCAACGGCAGCGGCAAGTCGTCGCTGATGAAGATTATCGCCGGAGTGGACAAGGACTACCAGGGCGAGGTGGTCTTCTCGCCGGGCTACTCGGTGGGCTACCTGGAGCAGGAGCCCAAGCTGGACGACACCAAGACCGTCAAAGAGGTGGTGCAGGAGGCCGTGCAGGAGACCGTGGACCTGCTGCGCGAGTACGACGAGGTGAACAACGCCTTTGCCGAGCCCGATGCCGACTTCGACAAGCTCATTGCCCGTCAGGGTGAGCTCACCGAGCTGCTCGAGGCCCACGACGCCTGGAACCTGGACCAGCGGTTGGAGCGCGCCATGGACGCCCTGCGCTGCCCCGACGAGGACCAGCTGGTGGCCAACCTCAGCGGCGGCGAACGCCGCCGCGTGGCACTCTGCCGCCTGCTCCTCCAAGAACCCGACATCCTGCTCCTCGACGAGCCCACCAACCACCTCGACGCCGAGAGCATCGACTGGCTTGAGCAGCACCTACAGCAGTACAAGGGCACCGTCATTGCGGTGACCCACGACCGCTACTTCCTCGACCATGTGGCCGGATGGATACTCGAGCTGGATAGGGGAGAGGGCATCCCGTGGAAGGGCAACTACAGCTCGTGGCTGGAGCAGAAGACCGCCCGCCTGGCCATGGAGGAGAAGCAGGAGAGCAAGCGCCGCAAGACCCTGCAGCGCGAGCTGGAATGGGTGCGCATGGCCCCCAAGGCCCGCCATGCCAAGGGCAAGGCCCGTCTGGCCGCCTACGACCGACTGCTCAACGAGGACGTGAAGGAGAAGGAACAGAACCTCGAGATATTCATCCCCAACGGGCCCCGCCTGGGCAACAAGGTGCTGGAGGTCAACGGCGTGAGCAAGGCCTACGGCGACAAGCTCCTCTACGAGAACCTCACCTTCAGCCTGCCACCCGCAGGCATTGTGGGTATCATCGGCCCCAACGGCTGTGGCAAGACCACCCTCTTCCGCCTCATCATGGGGCTGGAACAGCCCGACACGGGCACCTTCGAGGTGGGCGAGACCGTCAAGTTAGGCTACATCGACCAGCAGCACGCCGAGATAGACCCCGAGAAGAGTGTCTACGAGATGATTTCCGGCGGCAACGAGAACCTGCAGGTGGGTGGCCGATTGGTCAACAGCCGCGCCTACATCTCCCGGTTCAACTTCACCGGCACCGACCAGCAGAAGAAAGTGGGCGTGCTCAGCGGCGGCGAGCGAAACCGCCTGCACCTGGCCCTGACGCTCAAGAGCGAGGCCAACGTCCTGCTCCTCGACGAGCCCACCAACGACATCGACGTCAACACCATGCGTGCGCTCGAGGAAGGCCTCGAGAACTTCGCCGGCTGCGCCGTGGTCATCAGCCACGACCGCTGGTTCCTCGACCGCATCTGTACCCACATCCTGGCCTTCGAGGGCGACTCGCAGGTCTACTTCTTCGAGGGCGGCTACACCGAGTACGAGGAGAACCGCAAGAAGCGCCTCGGCGACGATACCCCCCACCGCATCCGTTACAAGAAACTGAAAGCCTAGTCCGCAGCCCTTTTAAAAACATTATATTATGAAAGCATACAGGATTATGATGTTTGTGTTTGCCGCCACGCTTTTACTGGCTGCCTGCGGCAAGGACACTGACAGAGAACCCTCCACAGAAAATCCCGTAGCGGAGCCGGAACCGCACACGGAATACCTGATTTGCGACGGCAAGTCCTACGATTTTGTCAAAGAGACAGGGGTGGGGATTGACGGATACTACCAGGTGGTCATCACTCCGGCCGACACCAGCGGTGACTATCGCATCGAGTTGAAGGTGGAAGACGACTATATCGGAGAACGCTTCAACCTTGTCACCTCCACCGACGGAATCTACTCCATTGACGTCATCTGGGGCGCGGAGACCACTTTCTCCTGCGAGTTGTTCGACGGACAGGTGTACAGTGTCCTTTCGGGCACCATCTACGAGGACGCTTCCGCCATCAGCGAGGGAAGCTTCTACACGCAACTCACCGACGTGGATTACAGCACCGAACTGGATGTCCTGCTGGCCAACGGACACCGCATCCGTATCGGCACTGTCACCCCTGTCGCCGATATCGTCGACCTGCCCGCCTGCAACGCCGAATAGGCTGGTTGAATCTATGAAAGCAGTAAGAATATTGATGCTTGCGGCAGTGCTGGCGACATGAACACCACCATCGACGACACCATCTTCCGCAGCCTGACCGACAGCACCAGCCACGCCATCCATTATCCCATAGCCGTCACCATTCGCTTGAAATAGTGGCTGCTTCCGCTCCGGCGGATGTGCGTCCCGGAGAGAAAAAGGCTACTTCTATTATTCTTATTCTCAGTATGTTCCTTGGCTGTTCTTTTACTTTTGTAAAAGAACAGTAAAAGAACAGTAGAAAAACAGCCGTGGAAAAGGCTTATGCCGCAGCCATTTCTGCAGGATTTGATGCGGTCGCCTTGGAGGAATGGAACAAAAAACTTGCCAAATCAAAAAAAAAGCGTATATTTGCAGATTGAAAGAAGACCGCCGCAATGCCCTCGAGGGGTTTGCAAGTGGTTGATATTGATGTATATAAACGAAGTAAAAAGATATAAAATGAGAAAGTCACTTTGGGTATTTCTGCTCGTCGGAGTGCTCCTTACGGGCTGCAACGGGCTGAAAAAAATGAAGTCCACGAGTTCGCGCGTGCGCTATGCCGCCACCCCCAACCCCGTGGAAACCATGGACGAGAAGGTCGTGGTGAAGTTCACGGGCTCGGTACCGGAGAAGTATTTCGACAAGAACTGCGCCGTCTTCATCCAGCCGGTATTCTACTGGGAGGGAGGCTCGATACCGCTGGAGCCGCTGACCCTGAAGGGTGAGAATGTGGACGGCGACGGCACCACCATCAACTACCAGAACGGAGGCCGCTTCACCTACAGTGACATGTTCGATTTCAAGCCTGGCATGGAGACCGGCCGCGTCACCCTGACGCCGGTGGGCTACAAGTCGGCCCGCACGAACGAGGATGCCCGGGTGGCCGAGGATGTGATTCGCGACAGCAAGGGCACCGAGTTCAACACGGTGATGCTCTCCGACGGAGTGAACAACACCTCGTCGTGGGTCGACATCAAGGGCAATATCTCCATCTCGCCCATCAACTACAACAAGACGCAGGGCATCGTGGAGACGGCCGACATCTACTTCAACGGTGGCACGTCGGAGCTAGACTGGAACTTCGACATGAACCAGAAGTTCGACGCTCAGGGGCAGCTGCAGCACCTCAAGCGTGTGATGCTTGAGCAGGGCCTGCCGAAGCAGATAAGCATCACCGGCTGGGCATCGCCCGAGGGCGAGGAGACTGCCAACGTGGGCGTGTCGAAGAACCGTGCCGATGTGGCCACGGCCCAGCTCAACCGCATACTGGACGAGGTGCTCACCGTCATGGCCCGCCGCGCCAAGGCCAAGGATGTGGAGTACTACAAGTTTGAGCAGCGCAAGCAGATGATTATCACCACCCGTGCTTCGGGCGAGGACTGGGTGCATTTCGTGGTGATGGTTGAGGGGTCGGAGATACAGGACCGCCATGCCATCGTCAACATCGTGGAGACGCAGCAGAACCTTGTGAAGCGCGAGCAGATGATACGCAACATGGCCGAGGTCTACAGCGAGTTGAACGACGAGATATTCCCCAACCTGCGCCGTGCCCAGATAGCGCTGTACTACAGCGAGGCCCGCAAGACCGATGCCGAGCTGGCCCGTCAGGCGCAAATCAACCCCGCCAAGCTGAGCTTCGACGAGCTGATGTACACCGCCTACATCAACTACAACTACGACACCAAGATGAAGTACTACAAGTGGGCCACGGAGAACCACCCGCAAGAGTGGGCCGCCTGGAACAACGCCGGTGCCATTGCCTTCTATCTGGAGGACTACGACGAGGCCGACCGCTACCTGAAGGTGGCCCGCGACCTGAACCCGCACAACCCCGACGTGCTCAACAACACTGGTCTGCTCTACCTGGGCCGC
Source organism: Bacteroidales bacterium (assembly GCA_017480785.1). GTDB lineage: Bacteria > Bacteroidota > Bacteroidia > Bacteroidales > P3 > Colimorpha. The sequence continues at coordinate 234,743 of JAFURZ010000013.1, read as the reverse complement.
AAGGACTATACCCTTGCCAAGCACTACTTCGAGGAAGCCAAGCGGCAGGGCAGCAATGACGCCGATGCCAATATCCCCATCCTTAACCTCAAGCGAGGCAACTACAGCGATGCCCAGAAGACCCTCAAGGCCAATCCCTGCACCTACAACCTGGCATTTGCCCAGTTGATGAGCGACGAGACCGGCACCGCCATCCGCACGCTCGACTGCTGCCTGGACCAGAACAAGGATGTCAACTACCTGCGTGCCGTCTGCTATGCACGACTGGGCGACAAGACCAACTGCCTGAAGAACCTCAAGGCCTCCATCGACGACGACTATGAGTACAAGCGCAAGGCCATCGTCGACACCGAGTTCCGCGAGTACTGGGACGACCCCGATTTCAAGCTCATCGTGAAGCTGTACAATGATTAAGCGACAGATTCCCAACCTCATCACCCTGTGCAACCTGATGTGTGGGGTGGAGTCGGTCTTTGCCTCGCTGGCAACGGGTGACGTCAGGCTCGCTGCGGTATGGATATGCGCCGGCATCTTTCTCGACTTCTTCGACGGCTTGACGGCACGCCTTCTCAAGGTACCCTCCGAGATGGGCAAACAGCTCGACTCGCTGGCCGACGTGGTCACCTCGGGCGTAGCCCCCGCTTTCCTCATGGTCAAGCTGGTCGAGGAGCCCCTGCGTGAGATGCTTCCCCTGTGGGCGGTAGGCCTCATCATGCTCCCCTTCGTGCTGATGCCCGCCTTCGCCGCCTTCCGGCTGGCAAAGTTCAATATCGACACCCGTCAGAGCCACTCCTTCCTCGGCCTTCCGGTACCCTCCAACGCGCTGATATGGGTCGGGCTTGCGCTGACAGGGTTTGTGGTGGGAAGCCCCGCCGTCGGCATCGTCATGGCCGCCGTGGCCTTGGCGACCGACATCCTGATGGTAAGCGAGATGCCTATGTTCTCGTTGAAGTTCAACTTCAAAGACATGTCGTGGCACACCAATGCCATCCCCTACCTGTTCCTTATCGGTTGTGCCGTCCTCATCGCCGTCAGCCGCCAGTGGTATGCCCTCTCGCTGATTATCCTTTGGTATATCCTTCTGTCGCTCATCACGCAACGCCGAGAGAAAAATGCTGAGTGACCTGCAAGCCCTCCGCATCGAGGACTATGACTACCCCCTGCCCGACGAGCGCATAGCCCGTTATCCGCTGGCCGAGCGCGACCAATCGAAGCTGCTATGCCTGAAGGGAGACAGCCTCAGCGAGCACCGTTTCTGCAACCTGCCGTCGCTCTTGCCCGCCGATGCGGTGCTTGTCTTCAACGACACCCGCGTCATCCATGCGCGCCTGCTTTTCCGCAAGGAGACCGGGGCGGTGATAGAGGTCTTCTGTCTGGAGCCTCACTCCATGGACGTCACCGAAGCCTTCGCCCAGCGCGAGCGCTGCACATGGACCTGCTTTATCGGCAACAACAAAAAGTGGAAAGAAGGCCTCCTGGCACTTCAATTCACGATACACGATACACGATACACGATACAGGCCACACGCTGTGAGGCCGTGGGCAACGCCTGGGTGGTGGACTTCGAGTGGACGGGAGGCCTCTCCTTCTCCGAGGTCATCGAGGCCGCCGGTGTCATCCCCCTGCCGCCCTACCTGGGCCGTGAGGCCGAGGCGAGCGACGCCGAGCGCTATCAGACAGTCTATGCCCACCACGATGGGTCGGTGGCGGCTCCCACGGCGGGGCTGCATTTCACCCCCCGGGTGCTCGACGCCCTGCGTGAGCGCGGCATCGGCACCGAATACCTCACCCTGCACGTCGGCGCCGGCACCTTCAAACCCGTCAGCACCCCCACCATCGGCGAGCACGAGATGCACGTCGAGAAGGTGCAGGTGACGGCCGACAACCTGCGGCACCTCATCGCTCACGAAGGCAAGCCGCTGATTGCCGTCGGCACCACATCGGTCCGCACGCTGGAGAGCCTCTACTGGTTCGGTGTGCAGCTGCACAGCCGCCCTGACCAGCCGATGATGCACGTCAACCAGTGGGAGCCCTACGCCGACGAAGGTACACGGGGTGCCTTGCCAGCCGTCGAGGCCTTCAGCCACATCCTTGCATGGATGGAGCGGCGTGGCATGGAGCGTCTCGACGGTGAGACGCAGCTGCTGATTGCCCCGGGCTACCGCTACCGTGTCGTCTCAGGCCTGGTGACCAACTTCCACCAGCCCAAGAGCACCCTCCTGCTGTTGGTTTCAGCCCTTATCGGCGACCGCTGGCGCGACTGCTACCGCTATGCCCTCGACCATCAGTTCCGCTTTCTCAGCTACGGGGACAGCTGCCTCTTCCTGCCATGAGCCCCCTGAAAGCCATCTTCCAAATCCTTTTCCCCTCCACCTGCGCCGCCTGCGGCCGGGTGCTGATGAGCGGCGAGCGGCAGCTGTGCCTCCACTGCTTGGCATCGCTCAGCGAGGTGGGCGACAGTGCGGTCGAAGACAATGCCGTCGAACGGCAGCTGGCGGGCCGTGTACCCCTCAAGGCGGGCTTCTCCCTCTACCGTTTCCGCAAAGGCAACACGGTGCAGCAGGTGGTTCATGCCATGAAGTTCCACGGCAACAGCGAGCTCTGTCTGATGATGGGTCGCCAGCTGGGTCTCGAGCTGCTCCGCAGCGGCCGCTTCGACGACGTCGACCTGCTCGTTCCTGTCCCTCTCCACTGGTGGCGCCGCTTGAGTCGGGGCTACAACCAGAGCGAGTTGCTCTGCCGCGGCATCGCCTCGGTCATGCCGCGCGAGGTGAACACTACTGCCGTGGTGCGTCATCGCTACACGCGCCAGCAGAGCCGCCAGCAGGGCGCCAAGCGTGCGGCCAACGTCGAAGGAGCCTTCAGCCTGCGCCGTCCCGGGCAGCTGGCCGGCCGCCACGTGCTCTTGGTGGACGACGTGCTCACCACCGGCGCCACCCTCTCGGCCTGTGCCGAAGCGTGTTGTAAAGTGCCGGGGTTGAGGCTCAGCGTCGCCACCTTCTGTATGGCAGGCTGATAGCACCACATCGTCCACCCCCGGAGGTGGACCACATGTGGACCGGGTGTGGAGCGGATGTGGAGTGGAAGTGCTCCGGAGAGGTGGTGCTGTTCTTCTTAATAATAGTTAAATATTATATTTCTGTTGCAAAAATACTTTTTTATTGGTAATTTTGCATCGACAAATCAAACACCGTTTACCACCATGAAGTACCACAAGAAAGAAGAACAGCTTTTCAGCCGTTGGGCCGAGCGTGCAAGGAAGCTCCACGAGGGCGATGAAATAACCAAAGACGGCCTTCTGTACCGTGGCGACATGTGGTTCGACGGCTATAACCAAGTCAGCAAGCCCGGCAACGAGGAGCAGCAGTGGACCGACGCCAGCCTGCGCCTGCTGGTGCTCACCAAGGAACTCAACGAGGACGACGGCTGGGACATCCGTGGTGAGAGCGGCCGTGTGCCGTCGCCGCGCCTCACCTGCCGCACCGCCCAGCGGTTCTTCCCCAACCTCGAGCTTTGGGTCTACGGCCTGATGAACATCCCCGACCGCAAGGTGGTGCCCTTCAGCCGTGCCGACAACGCCACCCGCCTGCAGGGCTTCTACGAGAACGCCCCCATCGCCCGCGTCAACTGCAAGAAGCAACCCGACATCAAGGCGGCCAGCAACATGGTGTTGCAGAAGTATCTGCGCGACTATGCCGACCTGCTGAAGGAACAAGTCGAGCTCTACGATGCCGACATCATACTCTGCATCGGCGGGCAGGGCGTCATGGTGCACTTCCTCGCCGAGCAGGTCTATACCGACCTCGAGCAGTATAACGACCACATCTGGTTCTCGCCTTCGGCCGGTGTCGTGGTGGCCAAGCAGTACCACCCCAACTACAACGTCTACTCGCGTCAGGAGATGTACACCGCCCTGATGAAAGACTATCAGGCCTTCCTCAAGGCCCATCCCGCCTTCCCGCGTCAACGCTAGTGTGCTATGAAAAAGCTTGAAGTATATACCCTGCAGGCCGGCCGCGTGCAGGCCGACATCACCAACCTGGGCGCCCGCGTGATGCGACTGATGGTGGGCGGCGTCGACGTGGTGCAAGGCTTCGACCGTCCGGAGGACTACCTGCCCGAGAACCACCTGTCCGATTTCGGCGCCGTCATCGGTCGCTATGCCAATCGCCTGGCCGGCGGCCGCATCGCCATCGACTGGGACGTCATCCAGCTGCCGCAGAACGACGGTCCCAACTGCCTCCACGGCGGCCCTCGCGGATGGCAGTATGCCGTCTATGACGTGGTGGAGGCCAGCGACACGCGCCTGGAACTGGCCATGGTGAGCCCCGACGGCGACCAGGGCTTCCCCGGCACGGTGCAGGTGAGGGTCGTCTACTCCCTCAGCCCCGACGGCGCCCTCCGCATCGACTACCACGCCGAGACCGACCAGCCCACGGTCATCAACATTACCAACCACAGCTACTTCAACCTCAGCGGCGACCTCTCCTCCAGCATCCACGACCATCTCCTGCTGATTGACGCCGAGCGCTTCACGCCCGTCAACCGCTATTCCATACCCCTTGGCAAGCATGCCTCCGTCGAGGGCACCCCCTTCGACTTCCGCCGGCCCAAGCCCATCGGCCGCGACATCGAGGCCGAGGACCCCCAGCTGCTCATAGGCCGTGGCTACGACCACAACTACGTCCTGCGCCAGCCTTCGCTCGACCATGTCAGCGCGCGCCTCACCTGCCCGCAGAGCGGCATCGTTCTCGAGGTCAGTACCACCGCCCCGGGCCTGCAGCTCTACACCGGCAACTACCTCGGCGGCATCAGTGGCAAAGGGGGCGTGTGCTACCCCGTGCGCAGCGCCGTGTGCCTCGAGACGCAGCAGTACCCCGACTCGCCCAACCGGCGCTGGCCCGAGTCCACGGGTCGCCTCTTGCCCGACCATCCCTTCCATAGCACCACGGTCTTCAAGTTCAGTATATGATAGACACCCATCTCCTGCAGCAGTCCTTCGCCAGCCGTTTCGGCGGCGAGGCAGCGGTCTTTTTCGCTCCCGGCCGCATCAACCTCATCGGTGAGCACACCGACTATAACGGCGGTTTCGTTTTCCCCGGCGCCGTCACCCAGGGCATCTCGGCCGCCATCCGACCCAACGGGAAGCCGACGGTGAACCTCTATGCCGCCGACCTCGGGCGCGCCTGCTCCTTCGAGCCGACCGACGACGAGGGCCCGTCCGACACCCACTTCCGCTACGTCTACGGTGTGGTGCGCGAGCTGAAGGCCGCAGGGGTAGAGGTGCAGGGCTTCGACGCCGTCTATGGCGGCGACGTGCCGCTGGGTGCCGGCATGAGCTCGTCGGCAGCCCTCGAGAGCTGCTTCGCCTACGCTTTGTGTGACCTCTTCGGCGGCCACCTCGACCGCATGACGCTGGCACGCATCGGGCAGGCCACCGAGCACAAGTATGTGGGCGTCAAGTGTGGCATCATGGACCAGTTCGCCTCCATGCACGCACGCGAGGGGGCGTTGATGCGTCTCGACTGCCGCAGCGGCCAGTTCGAGTACTTCCCCTGGCACCCCGACGGCTACCGCCTCGTGCTCGTCAACAGCTGTGTGAAGCACGAGCTGGTGGGTTCGCCCTACAACGAACGGCGTGCCTCGTGCGAGCGTGTGGCTGCGCTGGCCGGCGTCGATACCTTGAGGGACTGCACCTTGGAAAAACTCTCCTCCCTCCACTCTAAACTCTCCGCTCAGGACTATCGCCGCGCCCGCTATGTGCTGGGCGAGGTGGAGCGTGTGATTGCCGTCGGCGACGCCCTCGGCAGGGGCGACTACGAGGAGGTGGGCCGCCAGATGTACCTCACCCACGAGGGCCTCAGTCGCGACTACGAGGTGAGCTGCCCCGAGCTGGACTTCCTCGTCGACGAGGCCCGCCGCCTGGGTGTCAGCGGCGCCCGCCTGATGGGTGGCGGCTTCGGCGGCTGCACCGTCAACCTGGTGCGCAACGAGCGGTATGACGTCTTCCTGGAGGAGATGCAGCGCACCTATCGTGCCCGCTTCGGGGTGGCCTGCCAGCCCATCCCCGTCGTCATTGGTGACGGAGCCCGACGACTGTTCTAGGTGCCTTGTTTCTCAATAGTTTATATTGAGTTCAACTTGAGTTCGACTTGATTTCAAGTCGAACTCAAGTTGAACTCAAGGTAAACAATTGAAAAACAGGGGAGGTAAGGTTAGTTTCCCTTTCCGGCCAGCAGGCCGCAGGCGGCGTCAATGTCCTGTCCGCGCGAGGCGCGGAGGGTGCAGACGACGCCGTTTCTGTTCAGGTGGTTCTGGAATGCCTGGATGGTGGTGGGCATGGAGGTCTTGAAAGGCGCTTCGGGCGACTCGTGGAAACGTATCAAGTTGACGCGGCATTCGAGCCCCTTGAGGGCCTCCACCAGTTTCTGCGCGTGCGCCAAATCGTCGTTCAGGCCGCGGAACATGGTGTACTCGAACGACAGGCGCCGCTGGCCGCTCCAGTTGTATTGCCGCAGCAGTGCCAGCACATCGCTCAGAGGATAGGCTTTCTGTACCGGCATCATCAGCAGGCGTTCCTGCGGCACGGGGTTGTGCAGGCTCACGGCCAGGTGGCACTGGCTCTCGTCGAGGAAGCGCTTGAGGCCGGGGACGATGCCTACGGTGCTGACGGTGATGCGCCGGGGGCTCCATCCGAGTCCCCACGGGGCGGTCATCACCTCGGTGGCGGCAAGCACGGCGTCGAGGTTGTCCATTGGCTCGCCCATGCCCATAAAGACCATGTTGGTGAGCCGGTCGTATTCGGGGATGGAGAAGAGCTGGTTGAGGATGTCGCCGGCCGAGAGGTGGCCGTGGAAGCCCTGCTGGCCGGTGACGCAGAAGCGGCACCCCATCTTGCAGCCCACCTGGCAGCTGACGCACAGCGTGGCACGCTCCTCCTCGGGGATAAACACGCTCTCCACTCTCCGTTCTCCGTTCTCCGTCTCAAAGAGGTACTTCTTCGTGCCGTCGCGCGACACTTGACAATTCACCGGGTGTTCGCGGCCGATATAGGCCACCTCGTTGAGTCGTGCCCGCTGGGCGAGCGAGAGGTTGGTCATGGCGTCGATGCTGTCGACACGCTTTTTGTAGAGCCAGTCGCAGAGCTGCTTGGCGGTGAAACGCGGAAAACCCTCGGCGGCGCAGAGTTCCTGCAGCTGCCCGAGGGTCATTCCAAGCAGGTTAGAAGTCCCAGTCGAATCCTTCATTCTCGATTTCTTGTTGGAAGTTGGAGCAGTCCATCTCGATGGGCACGGACGGCCGCTCGAAGTCGCCGCGATAGAACTTGATGGCGGGGTCCTGATAGACTTTCTGCATGAAGTAGGCGAAGATGGGCAAGGCTTGTGCGGCTCCCTGTCCGAACGACATGTTGCGGAAGTGGATGGAGCGCAGTTCGCCGCCGGTCCATACCGCCGTGGCCAGGCGTGGCGTGATGCCGACAAACCAGCAGTCGGAGTTGTTCTGCGTGGTGCCGGTCTTGCCGGCGATGGCGGTGGAATAGTCGTTGAGGTGGTAGCGGTAGTTGAGGCGCACACCGGTGCCGCTCTGCACCACGCCTTTCATCATCTCGAGCATCATGTAGGCCGTCTGCTCGTCGAGGGCTTCGGACCGCTGCGGCGTGAAGCGTTCGAGCACCATGCCCTTGTTGTCTTCGATGCGGGTGACGAAGATGGGCTCGACGTATTCGCCCTTGTTGGCAAAGGTGGCCATGGCGCCGGCCATCTCGTAGACGGTAATCTCCGGCGTGCCTACGGCGATGGCGGGCACGGCGTCGATGGGGCTGCGCACGCCCATCTTGCGGGCTATGTTGATGACCTGCTCGGGCGAGCCCTGCTTCATCAGGTAGGCCGACACCCAGTTGATGGAGTGGGCGAGGGCCCACTTGAGGGTGACCATCTCGTCCTCACGCTCGTGCGAGGAGTTCTTCGGGCACCAGTCGGGGGCGTTCCACACCTCGAAGCACACTTGCGAGTTGGGCACCTCGGTGCAGGGATACATGCCGAGGTCTTGCAGGGCCATGGTGTAGACGAAAGGTTTGAAGGTGGAGCCCACCTGGCGGTGCGACTGCACGTTGTCGTATTTGAAGTAGCGGTAGTTGATGCCGCCGACATAGGCGCGCACGTAGCCTGTGCCGGGCTCGACGCTCATCAGGCCGGCGTTGAGGAACTTCTTGTAGTAGATGAGCGAATCCCACGGCGAGAGGACGGTGTCGCGGGTACCTTTCCAGCTGAAGACGCGCATGGATACCTTCTCGTTGAAACGCTCTCGGATTTCCTTCTGGCTGAGGCCTTCGGCCTTGAGGGCGCGGTAGCGGTCGCTGTTCTTCATGGCCTGGGTGAGGAACTTCTCCTGCTGCTCCTTGGTGATGTCGCAGAAGGGGTTCCCCTTGCGGGCTTTGAGTTCGCGTTCGAAGGCGGGCTGTATCTCCTCGCTGAAGTGCTTGCGCACGGCCTGCTCGGCATAGCGCTGCATGCGGCTGTCGATGGTGGTGTATATCTTCAGTCCGTCGCGGTGCACGTCGTAGTACTCGCCGTTTTTCTTGCGGTGGTGCTTGCACCAATCCTTCATGTAGGTGCGCAGGTACTCGCGCAGATAGGTGGCCAGGCCGTCGTTGTGGCTCTGGGGCGAGTAACGGCTCATGTCAATGGGACGGTCGTGGTAGATGACATAGTCCTCGTCGCTGAGGTAGTCGTACTTGCTCATCTGCTTGAGAACGGTGTTGCGGCGGTTGAGGGCCCGCTCGGGATTGAGAATGGGGCTGTAGTAGGTGGGCGCCTTGAGGAGGCCGACGAGCAGAGCGGCCTCGTCGACGTCGAGCTCGGCAGGGCTCTTGTCGAAGAAGGTCTTGCTGGCCGTCTTGATGCCGTAGGCATTGCTGCCGAAGTCGACGGTGTTGAAGTACATGGCCAGTATTTCTTGCTTGGAGTAGTTGTGCTCCAGCTTGACGGCCACGACCCATTCTTTGAACTTGACGAACACCACGCCCAGCTTGGAGCGCTTGCCGCGGGGGAAGAGGTTCTTGGCGAGCTGCTGGGTGATGGTGCTGCCGCCGCCGGAGGAGCCGTGGCGTCCGATGACGGTCTTGAAGAGCACGCGGAAGAGGCTGCGCGAGTCGATGCCCGAGTGTTTGTAGAAACGCACGTCCTCAGTGGCTATGAGGGCGTTGATGAGGTTGGGGGATATCTGGTCGTAGGTGACGTTGCTGCGGTTCTCCAGCCCGATGAATCCAAGCACTTCGCCGTCGTCGCTGATGACTTCCGACGCCTGCAGGCTGCGTGGGTTCTCCAGCTCCTCGAACGAGGGCATGAAGCCCAGCCACCCCATCGAGAGCAGGGTGAAGAAGAGGATGACGAAGAGCCACAGGCCGCCGAAGACGAGCCACAGGGTCTTGAGGTATTTGGTTTTTCCTTTGACTTGCTTTGACATGGTTGGTTTAATTCATATTGCTGTATTCAATGCGTAGGCCGATGTCTTTGAGACCCGAGATGGCGCTGTCGCGCATGCCGTTGCTGACGGCAAAGCGGTAGGTGCCCTCCATGGGGAAACGGGCGTTGCGGCGGAAATAGTACCGGGTGTCGACAAAGCGTCCGGTGCGCTTTCCGAGCCAACGGCCCGAGACGTCGGCCAAGGGAAATTCCAGGGTGTCGTGTGAGAGGCTGCCGTCAGGGAAGGTGGTGGTGAGGAAGAGGAAGGTGTTGGCATAGGGATAGTCGACGGTGTTGCGCACCTCCATGAGGAAGTTGTACACCGTCGTGGTGTCGGCTACATCCACGTCGAAGACGACGCTCTCGGTGGGTAGCCAACCATGTTCGTTGACCGAATGCTGGCGGTCGTAGAACACATTGCGGTTGCATGCCGTCAAGGCGGTTAGTGTCAGTGCCGCGACCAGGAATATGTGCAGTCTCTTCATCAGTTTCTACGGTCGCGGTTGGAGCCGCCGCTGCGACGGTCGCCGCCCTCGCGACGGGGTTTGTTGTTATTGTTGTTGCTGTTGTTCTGGCGACGGGACTGTTGTTGCCTGTCGCGGTTGGGACGCTCGCCTTGCGACGGGCGGTTCCCTTGCTGGGAACGCTCGTTGCGTCCACGCTGCGGGCGGTCGCCATGCGGTTCCCGCTGCGGACGCCTCTGAGGAGCTTCCTCTTGGCCTACAACGCCGTTGCCGCCTTCGGAGAGGCGCTGTATCTCGCGTTCCACCTCTTCGCTGTTGGCCTCCGAGGCTAAGGCCGAGGTAGACATGAGTTCCACCTGATAGTCCTCCAGCCGCTCGGGATACTGCTGCTGGCGGTTCATCTCCATTATCTTCTTCACGTCCTCGGCCTTGATGGCTATGAGGTCGTTCTCGCCTTCGTAGGCATACCACATGATGCCGCGGAAGACGTCGGTCTTCTTGTATAGCGCCAGCCCCTTCTGGAAGCGGATGGCATGGCCTGCCGGCGGAAAACTCTTCAGGGCGTCGGCGTAGACTTCATATTCAAAGTTGAGGCAACACTTCAGTTTGCCGCACTGTCCGGCCAGCTTCTGCGGGTTGGGCATTATCTGTTGTGTCTTGGCGGCACTGGTGGTGACGCTCTTGAAATTGGTGAGCCAGGTCGAGCAGCACAGTTCACGGCCACAAGTACCCAATCCACCCACCTTGCCAGCCTCCTGCCGCACGCCAATCTGCTTCATTTCGATGCGCACGTGGAACTCCTCGGCCAGGACCTTGATGAGTTCACGGAAGTCGACACGCTCGTCGGCGGTGTAGTAGAAGATGGCCTTTGAATGGTCGCCTTGGAACTCCACGTCGTTCACCTTCATGTCAAGTCCCATGTCGAGCACAATGCGGCGTGTACGTAGCAAGGCTGCGTGCTCCTCGTGCAGGGCTCCCGCCCACCGTTCGATGTCGTTGTCCTTGGCGCGGCGGAACACTTTCTTGATGTTCTCCGATTCGGGGTTGATACGGTGCTTGTGCATCTGCAGTCGGCAGAGTTCGCCGGTGAGGTTGACGATGCCCACGTCGTGTCCCGGCTGGCCCTCTACGGCCACCACGTCGCCCTCGGTCACTTCCAGTCCGTCGGGCAGGCGGTAGAAGTCCTTATGGTTGTTCTTGAAGCGCACTTCCACGCAGTCGAACGGGCGCTCGGTCGGCTGGCGGATGCCGCTCAGCCAGTTGGTGGCCGTCACCTTCGAGCAGCTCTGCCGCTCGATGGCGCTTATCGGTATGTAGCATTTGGGACACTTGTGGCATCCGCGGCTCAGGTACACGGGCTCTTCGTATTTCACCCAGGGAATCTCCGGGTCGGGGTCCAGGTAGGGGTCTAGGGCGTTCTCCTCGCTGATATATTCTTCCACTTCGGGGTTCTCCCGTTCCGCGGCGGGCTTCTTCTCGGTACGGCCTTTGCGCCGCTCACGCATAAAGGCCTCTATATCTTCTTTGCTGGCCACCTCTTCCACGTCGTCGGGGATGAGGTCGACAGGCTTTTTCTCCAGCTCGTTATCTTTGATTTCTTCCATTTTTCCTTGTTATCGTTTCTTTAATGCTTTGCTGATTCGGAACGAGAGCTCCATCAGCACTATCTTGCCGTAGGCGTTGCGTTCGATGGCGAAAAGGGCATCGTTGAATGCAGCGTTTATCATCTCTATGTTGTTCGTTGTGACCATGCTGGGGAACATGGCGTCGAACTTTTGGTCACCTGACCCCAGCTCGCACGGCAACCCGGCGGCGGTTTTCAGGAAGCAGTCGCGCATCACACCAAGTGCATAGTTGAGGAATTGTTTCTGCTGTTCCCTCCCCATCTGGGCCATCTTGTCGACCTGTGTGCTCAACTCTTTCATCTTTAGCTTGAAGAGCATCCTCAGCCACTCTACCAGCAGTGGGGCATACTCGGCATTGTTCTCCGCCCTCCGTTCTCCGTTCGTGGGTTTCCACTTGATGGTCTGCACGCGGCTCCGGATGGTAGGCAGCATCCGCTCGTCGCTTTCGCACACCAGCAGTATGACCGACCCCTCCGATGGCTCCTCCAAGGTCTTCAGCAGTTCGTTGGCCGCCGCGGCATTCATCTTCTCCGCCATCCATACGACCACCATCTTCCAACCACCCTCGTAGGCCTTCAGTGACAGCGACTGCACGATGGCCGAAGCATCGGCTTCGCGTATCATGCCCTGCTTGTTGTCAATCCCGAGGAATGCGTACCAGTCGTCCAGCGTGCCCAGCCCCTGTTTCTCCAGTACAAACTCGCGGAAGTCGGCCGCAAAGTCTTCGCAGCGCGGATTCGACGTGATGCGTGTCGTTGTGGCCGTGGGAAAGAACAAATGCAGGTCGGGATGCATCAGCGAGCCAATCTTCTTGCAGCTCGGACACTCGCCGCACGAGTCGGCTCGCAGGTCGCCTTCCGTGTGGTGTACACGGTGTTCGCAGCACAGGTATTGCAGGTAGGCCAGTGCCAGCTGAAAGCTGCCGTCGGCCGTCGGCCCCAGCACCATCTGGGCATGGCTCACGCGCCCGCTGTCGATGATTTCTGTCAGCCGGTTTATTACATCTCGCTGTCCTACAATATCTTTGAACTGCATCTTCTATGGGTTTTAACTTGCAAATATACGAATATTTTTATAAAGTGTGCAAAAATATTTTGCACGAAGAAGACGCCGGGCCGCTTTTATCCAGTCCGAAAGAATAAAATACCGTCAGTGCACAATAAAAAGGCTTACTTGTCGTTAGGGGTGGCAAAGATGAGACGTGAATGAAGCATTATTTTGTAGTCAATCCTCAGGCTGGAGGACGTGATAGTAGTGGTCATATTGCAGAACAGGTGAGTGCTTTGGGGGCTCCTGCGGAGATGTACATCACCAAGGGGCCGCGTGATGCAACGCGCTTTGTGGCCGCCCGTTGTGCCGAGGCCGGTGGCGAGCCTCTGCGCTTTTATGCCTGCGGTGGCGACGGCACGCTGAACGAAGTCGTCTCAGGTGTGATGGAAAGCGGCACCTCCGGCACCCTGGCCGAGGTGGGTTGCTTCCCTTGTGGCAGTGGCAACGACTATATCAAGAACTGGCCTGACGTCGACTTTGGCAACCTGCCGGCTCTCTTCGCGGGAACGGCCGTACCAGTCGATGTGCTGCACATCGGCGACCGCTATTGCATCAACGTGATGAACTTCGGCTTCGAGGCCGAGGTGTGCCGCACGATGGCGCATGTACGCCGGTGGCCCCTGGTGGGCGGACGTATGGCCTACGTTACGGGCATCGTACACTGTCTGCTTCACAAGCGCCATAATCCTTGTCGCCTCACGGTCGATGGCGAGGCGTGGCATTCCGGCGACATGCTGCTCGCTTCGGCCGCATGTGGCCGCTTTGTGGGTGGTGGCTATCAGTGCGCACCCCGTGCGGTGGTCGACGACGGATGGCTTGAGGCGCAATGCATCGACGCCCTCAGCGTCCCTCGTTTTCTGAAGGCCATCGGCTACTACCAGCGTGGCGAACATCTGGACCGTGTCGACATGCACGACGTGGTCCATTACCGGCGTGCACACAGCATGGTGGTCGAGTCCGACCGCGAGTTCTGCGTCGTCGTCGACGGAGAGCTCCTCTTCGGACGCCGCTTCGAGGCTGTCGTGCTCCCGAAAATGCTCAATTTTGTAATCCCTAACCCAGTGAAATAGCTATGGAAAGTCTTCCCGCATTATTCATGGACCTGGCCCTGATTCTCATCACGGCAGGCGTCATCACCGTCGTCTTCAAATGGCTCAAGCAGCCCCTCGTGTTGGGCTATATCCTCGCGGGCTTCTTCATCGGCCCCTATTTCAAGTGGTTCCCCGTTGTCACCGACCCCACCAGCGTGCACGTCTGGAGCGACATCGGCATCGTGTTCTTGATGTTCGCCTTGGGTCTGGAGTTCAGCATCAAGAAGCTGAAGAAAGTGGGTGCCACCGGTGCCATCACGGCCCTCACCGAGTTGGCCATCATGTTCTTGATTGGCAACACGGTGGGACACCTGTTGGGCTTTAGCGACATGTCTTGTATCTTCCTGGGATGCATGCTCTCCATCTCGTCGACGGCCATTATCGTCAAAAGCTTCGACGACCTGAAACTCAAGCAGCAGAAGTTCACCTCGACGGTGACGGCGGTGCTTGTCGTCGAGGACATCGTGGCGGTGCTGCTCCTCGTGGTTCTTTCCACCATCTCGGTGAGCCGCACTTTCAACGGGGGCGCGCTGGCCATGAGCATGGTGAAGCTGGTGTTCTTCCTCATCGTGTGGTTTGTGTTTGGCATCTACCTGATACCCACCTTCCTGCGGTGGATGCGTAAGTACATGACCGAAGAGACCCTCCTGCTGGTGGCAGTGGGACTGTGCTTCGGCATGGTGGTCCTGGCCGCCAAGGCAGGCTTCTCCACCGCTTTGGGTGCCTTCGTCATGGGTGCTATCCTGGCCGAGACCATCGAGGCCGACGTCATCCACCGGCTGGTGACGCCGTTGAAGAATCTCTTCAGCGCCGTATTCTTTGTGTCGGTGGGTATGCTCATCCAGCCTTCCGTCCTGGGCGAACACTGGTGGAAGGTGCTCATCATCGCCGCCTGCATCATCCTCTTCAAGAGCATGGCAGCCTCCACGGGAGTGCTCCTCAGCGGCAAGCCGCTGAGAATGGCCATCCAGAGCGGCTTCTGCTTCTGCCAGATTGGTGAGTTCTCCTTCATCATCGCCGGATTGGGCAACAGCTTCGGTGTCATCGACGCCAACCTCTATCCCATCATCGTGTCGGTGTCTATCCTCACCACCTTCGTCACCCCCTACATGATTAAGGGTGCCCTGCCGTTCTACAACTGGCTGGAGCCGAAGGTGCCGGCCCCCGTGATGCGACGCCTCGAGCAGTACAGCAGTCATTCGGGTGGCGATGACGACAGCCGCGCCACCATCGGTAAGTTCATCCGCAAGCAGCTGACCAACATCCTCCTCTATGGCGCCATTCTGGCGGCCATCTCGCTGCTCTCCATCTCTCTGCTGCGGCCTTTCCTCGACCGCCTCTTCGCCGACCTGGAGATACCACAGATTTGGAGTCGCCTGATAGGCCTGGTGGGCACGCTTGCGCTGATGTCGCCCTTCCTGTGGGCTGTGGCCGTCAAGGACGTCAGCCGCAAGAAGATACGGGAGATGATAGACACCTACCGCTTCTCGCTGGCCGTGGTCATCCCCATCCTCCTGCTGCGCTACTTTGTGGCGCTCTTCGCGGTGGGCACCATTGTGGCGGGCTACGTGGCAATGACTGTGGGCTTCCTGATGGTGATTGCCGTCATCGTGGTGGCCGTGGTGCTCTTCACCCGCAAGGCCGACGGCTTCTACGGACAAATCGAGGAGCGCTTCACCAAGAACTTCAACTCGCGCCAGGCCCAGGTCTCGTTCCGCATCCCCACCGGCATGGAGGGCGAATTCGCCATGGAACGCCTCCGCATGACCCCGGCGTCCCCCTTGGCGGGCAAGACCCTCGCACAAGCCGAAATCCGCGAACGCTATGGCGCCAACATCGTCACCATCGAGCGCGGCGAGAAGGTCATCGACATGCCGGTCAAGACCGAGATAATGATGCCTGCCGACATCCTCACCGTCATCGGCACCGAGGAGCAGGTGGCCGCCATCCGCGCCGACATCGAGAAGGAAGCCGACATGCTCGTCCACGACCACTCCGACCACGAGATGCACATGTACCGCTACCATGTCGAGGCCGGCGGACCCCTCTGTGGCCTCGCCGTGGGCACCTCCTCGCTCGCCACCAAGCACCATGCCATGGTACTTGCCATCGAGCGCAACGGGCGCCGCATCGTCAATCCCGACCGCCACACCGTCTTCCAGCACGACGACCTCCTTTGGTTCGTCAGCCCCGACGAACTCACCCTCTCCGGGTTCGAGAAGAAGATGGTCGAGGTGTGACCGTCTGGGCGTCGGTGGCCCCGACGCCTCGCTTCTTTTTGTTTACCTTACTTCGGCGGCGCATATCCAACGGCGCCGCTCTGTATTCCTCTCAACTCAATATGTAAGAACTCTCGTCTGATGTCGCCACCGGACGGCCTCCAAAATAAGCCCTTTTTGCCGAAAACCCCAAAATCGACCCACAAACATACCCAACTTTCCCAAAAAAGTACCCAACTTTCCCACTCCGCCCACTTCCCTCCCTGGTGTAGAATCAGGGAAAAAATCAAATTTTCTACAAAACATTTGGCTACTCCAGGAAAAGTGTTGCATCTTTGCCCTGTAAAACGAGAACAAAATACATGGCATAAATTTATCTAGGTGAAAATAGTTTTCACCAATCCAAATAATTGTCGTATTTTTGCAAATCGAAATCAATACGCAACGAGATTATGAGCACGCAAGCAATGACGAAGATAATAGCCGACTATTTCAAGACGCAGCCCGTCCTGAAGGCGTGGCTTTTCGGCTCCTTCGCCCGCGGCGAGGAGACACCGGGAAGCGATGTCGACATCCTTTTTGTGCCCGACTATTCCGGCAAACCGTTCACGCTATTCACCCACGGCGGTATGCTGATGGACCTTCAGGAATTGCTGGGCCGCGATGTCGACTTGGTGGTGGACGGCACACTTCGCCCATACGCTGCCAAAACTGCTGAAAAAGATAAAATTCTGATTTATGAGAGAGAGGGCACGCGATAAAGGTCGGCTGGAGGATATCCTCGAATACTCCAACAATGTGACGATGCTCATCGAAGGGCACACCTTCGGGTCGTTCGTCGGCGACAAGAGCACCTACTACTCTGTGATGAAAAACGTGGAGATAGTGGGCGAGGCGGCCTATATGCTCAGCAAGGCATTCAAGAAGGCGAATCCTGCTACACCTTGGAAGATTGTTCAAGGCATGCGTCATGTGCTGGTGCACGACTACGCCACCATCGACGACAAAGAACTCTACAACACTGCCGTCAACGGCATCCCCGAGTTGCGGCAGCAGGTGGAGAAGTACCTTGCCGACACCGACTGGGAGATATGGGAGTCCCTGCCCGACGACTTCGAGGATACCACCGACGAGACGATGCTCAAACTTGCCCGCAAGATGAAAGCTGACGGGATGCCCACAGAACTGATTGCAAAGTACACAAGCCTGACCTCAGAAGAAATAGACAAACTATAGATAATGGTTGACAACTGAATTTGCGAAACGAAAACAATAATAATGGCATATGAGAAATGCCTGTGGCATTCCGAGCGTGAGCCCCGCGAGAACCTCACTCGCGGATAAGGCGAGGGTACCTCTGAAAGTATAGACATAAAGACATATTGAGCGGACGCTCCCCAATGTTTGTTGGGGAGTTTTTTTATGTGTGGAGAAAATAAATTTCGACAATTGAAATAATTGTCGTATTTTTGCAAATCGAAAACAAGGATAAACAGATATGGAAACGAATGCTACATACCAAAGAACTTCTCCGGAGGAAGCCCTTTGGACGCTCTATCGTCAGCAGACGCTGAAAGTGCGCCACGCATTCCTTGCGCGTGTCAAACGGGAAGATGCAGAGGCAAACGAAGCACTGCAGATGCCGGGGATGTACAGCCGTGAGGAGATGATGGAGGTGTCGAGGCAGCGTATGCGCGACATCATTTCCGGGCGGGAGCAGACGCTTACGCATGACGATGTGATGCACCTTGTCGACAACGCCATAGCCGAAGCGGTATGAAAGTGAGATGGTCGGAACGTGCCGCCACCGAATTTGCAGAAACGGCAGCCTACGTCGCTCGTGAGTTTGGTAGACAGGCTGCTGTCAAGATGCGGAATGGCATTAACGAGGCCGTTGCCAACATCTCGCAGTTCCCGAATATCGGGAAGTCCAGTTTTACCGATGAGGAAACAGGTGTAGAGTTCCGCGAGTTGCCTTGTCGACTGAACAGCGTGGTGTACTCCATTTACAAAGATGAAATATACATTGTCAGCATTTGGAGCAACCGGCAGGACCGCGCAAGACTGTATTCAGACTTGAAAAAAGAAGCAAAAGGTATGTAGTATTTGCACTTGTAAAACGAAAACAAGAATATATGACATAAAAAGAGAAATCGACAGGCTGGCTCGCTCGGAAGGTCATCACCAAAGTGTGTACGTCTGAACTGGACTGTTCCCCTATTGATTTCCTGTTGCAAAAGTTCAACTATTTTTCTGACTGGCAAAATTTATTTTTGCCAGTCCGATTATTTTGTGTATTTTTGCAGCCGAAATATAGGAAAAAATGAAACGCCCGAACATAACAGATGCCATTAAGAAAGGACTCAACGCCCAGCCCCTCGACATAGAGGTGTGGCTCTATGGCAGCGAAGCCCGCGGCGACGCACGACCAGACTCCGACATCGACCTGCTGGTGCTTTTCAACAAGCCAACCGTCGAGGACGACGACAGAGACAGAGTGTACGACGTTACCATGCCCATCGAGTGGGACGCAGGTGTGGCCATAAACCCGATTATTATCCCCAAAAGCCAATGGGAGTCGCGCATGACCCCGTTCCGGCTGAATGTACTTAACGACGGGAGGCGGTTATGACAGAGCGCATGGATTTATCACCACAAGAGCGGTATGACATCGTGGCATACCGTATTGAGTGTGCTGAGAAAACGCTTGGCGAGATTGACACTCTCCTTGCGTTCAAATACTACAACAACGCGGCCAACCGTATGTATTATGCCTGCTATTATGCGGTGAGTGCATTGCTGATTGCGAACGGCATCATCACCAAGTCGCACGACGGCGTGAAGCAGATGTTCGGCCTGCACTTCATACGCACGGGCATCTTCCCGCCGTCATACGGTAAGGATTACAGCAATCTGTTCGAGGCTCGCCAGACGGGCGACTATGAAGACCTCTTCAACCACGACGAGGTATCTACTGCCAAGCTATATCCCAAGGCAAAGGAACTGGTTGCCGCCGTCAAGGAGAAGGTCGACGAATGGCTGGCTGAAAACAAGGCATAGAGATTGTTCATTAATGCATTTGTGAAACGAAAACAAAATATATGGCATAAACAAAAAGAATAGTATAGACATAATGACATATTGAAGCGCTTTCGCTTTTCTTTGCATATCTGAAATCGCCAAATTTCAATCTATCTGCGTAAGAAAGGAGAAACGCTCACGGCACCGTGAGCTTTCTTGTTTGCAGATAGGGTTTTGGCGAACCTCAGATATGAACAGAAATAAGTTCACGGCTTTTTTGTGTATAATATGTCGAAAGCCATAGGGCTAAACAATAAGAAGAATTGATTACTAATTAATAATTTGATTTATAATGAAAATGTCAGTTTATTCAATGGTGGACTCAAAAGTCCGTTATGGTGGTGGCCATTCTTTACTAAAAAGAACGATAGCCTTGTTTATCGTGCTTTTACTTGGTTTATCCGCATCAGCACAAGTAAAACAGGAAGATGTTGTGGTAGGCAACAATACATTTGAACATGTGTTCCAAAGTACTATACCGGCCAATATAAAACAACTCAATGCAAAACAATGGATAGCCAAGAATTTTGGCGATTATAAATCCGTATTGCAGTTTGAAGACGACGCGAACCATAGAATTATTATAAAAGGGAATACGACCATAGTCGATGAATCTGGGGGCAATAACAGTCTCATTATCGAAACGAAGCATACACTTTCTTTTACTCTGACAATAGATAGCAAAGACGATAGGTTTCGTGTCCGAGTTGAGGATATGTGTGTACATATGGTTCGGAATTCGATAATTCTCGGATCCAAATCCAATCTTTCAGACAAGACCCTTTCCTGCGATGATTACCTGAATTTAACTGCCGATACTCTAAAAATCAGTCGTGAACTTGAAGAGCAGCAACAGTATCTTGCAGGATTACATACTGTTGATGAAGACAACCTTTCCCGTAAGGAGAAAAAGATGAGAGCGGAAGCTATTGCCGAAGTGGAGAAGCGAATAGCAAGTAAGAAATACGATATGAAAATCACTATTGAGAACCACCAAAAGAGAGTGGCGCATTTGCAACAAGGTCTTTCTGCATTGATGAATTCTTTATTTGTTGCGGTAAACACAAATGATGATTTTTAACTAACATAAAACAATACAATCATGGTAAAAAGAATTTGCAAGGGCGTACTCGCCTCATTAATCTGTGTAGTTCTGCTCATCGGCTGCTCGAAAGAAGAAAGCTCGGATGAGATGGCTTACACTTTCCAATCAAACGTTTCATTGATAACGATGGAAGGAGTGACTCCTGAAGCAAGCTACGTTATGCTTTTCGAGTGTGACCAAGAAGGAAGCAAGATTAAAAACAACAAGATTGAGCCCATCGAGAAGGGTAAAGAGTACACTTTTACAGCAGACCCACATGCTGCCAAAGTGAAGGTTTATTATTACCATAAGCCTATGTACAGCTCTTATGGTGGTTCTACTATTGGATGGATTCAGCAAGTATTCTATCTCGACAAGGGTAAGAATGTCAAGATCTCTATTACTGGAGAATCTGTTATTGGTTCTAGCGAGCCCTAAAACAAGAGGTATCTCAAGGCAGCCGACTACGCATGCACTAATGGTCGGACTAGACATGCATGCGTGGTCGGATTAGATATGTGTGTATACGTGCGTGTTTGGCCGGAGGCCGAGAAAAGAGTATATCTTTCCCTCGAAAAGAGTATATCTTTTGTGCAAGAAGATATACTCTTTTTGCATAGATAAGTGGATAGGCATAATTGCGGCAAAAAGCACCATAAAAACGCCTTCCGACAAAGACCGCCTGACCGGCTCCATCTCTTCGACCGTCGTGTCGCAATAGCATCATCCGCAAGTGGTGTTTTTTAACTTTAAAGTTGAAAAATGTTGACAATTTGATTTTATTTTGTATCTTTGCGGTTGAAAAGAAAAGGGAATGATTACCATTGAAGACGTAAAAGCATTTCTGGATCAGTTTAATATAAATTAATATAAAGGCGCAAGTCTTCGGAATTCAGTTCAGAAATGATAGGAAAAAGAACAGAGAGGCATTGCTGTTGTTGGACATTTCACCATTGCAGCGTGAGCTGATTGTGAAAAACCTTCAAGTGCAAGATTATGTCGAAGGTCCAGTCATCGATGTGCTTAACAAAGAGGGGGAGATGTGGGTCTTTGGTAAAGATGTGAAAGGTCACGAAGTGTATATCAAGATTACACTGGGTTATGAAAACGGACAAACCATCTGCATATCATTTCATATTGCTGAATATCCTTTGAAGTATCCATTAAAATAATATCTCCATGAAGGTTCCGAACAGTCCAATCACAGGCAAGCCCATGCGGGTAGTCTATACTCCCGATACAATGAAGTATCGCGGTGATGAGTATGAGTGTGTGTGCATTTCGTTTCGGGACGACGAAACGGGGGAAGAGTTTACCACCACGGAAAGTGATACCGTATGGTATAATCAGGTGACGAATCAGTACCGTGAAAAGTACGGAATACCATACGTCGATGAAATCATTGCATTACGGGAACGCTACGGACTCAGTGCCACAAAGATGTCCGTTGTTCTGGGGTTTGGCGCCAATCAATACCGTTTGTATGAAGACGGCGAAGTGCCGAGCGAAAGCAATGGGAAAATGATACGTTCTGCAAGCAATCCAAAGGTTTTTCTCGACCTGGTACACGGCTCCCGACACCAACTGGCCGAAAAAGAGTATGATAAGATTTGTTCCCGGATTCAGAACATAATCGGCACCGCTTTCGATTACCATAAAGAACTTGTAGAGAATCAGTTGATATATCGCCGTGAACGAGGGGCTGTTAACGGCTTTGCTCCCCGGTCATCTAAGCGGATGAAGAATTTGCTACTCTACATTCTTGAAAAGCTTGGCGATACCTTTCAGACAAAAATGAACAAGGTTTTGTTCTATATTGATTTTCTTTCCTATCGGGAACGGGGAATGGCTATTTCCGGATTGGCATACCAGGCATTGGATTTTGGCCCTGTACCGTTGCGCTGGGATAGGGTTTATAGTGCTTTCGATGAGGTTGAGCAACAACCCCGTCTTGTGCGGGACCAGGAAGGCATCGCGCTTACATCTTCAAACACGTCGGATTTGAGCCAATTTTCCCAGCAGGAAATAGCCATTATCAATACCGTTTGCAACAAATTGAAAAACATAACGGCTCACGATATCTCTGAAATGAGTCATAACGAGCCTGCCTGGAAAAACCATCTCCATCAGCCCGACCCTATCCCGTTTTCTGAGGCGTTCTCCCTGGTCGCCCTTTGATATATGGCGATATTGGAGAGATAAACGACTTTTCTCTTCGACCGCCATACAATAAAAAAGGCGATTTGGGGTTATTTAGGGCAGTAATTGTCAATTCTAAGATGAAAAAAACACTTATTATAGGGCTGCTGGCCGTAGCTGTGTTGGCTGCCCCCGGCGTCCGGGCCCAGGAGGACGACCGCGGCTTCGAGATTGCCAAGAATCTGGAGATTTTCTCCAATGTGTACAAGCAGCTTAACCTGAACTATGTCGACGACGTGGACCCGGGCAAGGCCATCAAGACGGCCATCGACGCCATGCTCTCCTCCCTCGACCCCTACACCAACTACTTCCCCGAGAGTCAGATGGAGGACGTGAAGCTGCAGCTGCTGGGGCAGTATGGCGGCGTGGGTTCCCTGATTGTGCAGCGGGGCGACTCGGTCTATATCAGCGAACCCTACCAAGGCCTCCCCGCCGACGAGGCAGGCCTCAAGGCCGGCGACCGCATCGTGGCGGTCGACGGGCAGAGCACCTGCGGCAAGACCACCGCCGACGTCAGCGAAGCCATGCGCGGCCAGGCCGGCTCCACGGTCACCCTCCGGCTGGAGCGGGCCGGCGTCGAGTTCGACCGCACCCTCACCCGCCGCGAGATACACCTGCCCAACGTGCCTTACTTCGGCTTCGTCGGCCCCGACCGCGACTTCGGCTACATCAAGCTCGACGAGTTCACCACCGACGCCGCCAAGCACGTGCGCGAGGCCTTTGTGAGCCTCAAGAAGGAAAAACCCGCCATGAAGGGCCTCGTCCTCGACCTGCGCGGCAACGGCGGCGGCCTGATGAACGAAGCCGTCGACATCGTCAACATCTGGGTGCCCCGCGGCACCTTGGTGGTCGAGACCAAGGGCAAGGTGGCCTCGAAGAACCTCAAGAGCTACACTCGCCTGGCCCCCGAGGACACGGAGATACCCCTCGCGGTGCTCATCGACGGCGCCTCGGCCTCGGCCAGCGAAATCGTCAGCGGCTCGCTGCAAGACCTCGACCGCGCCGTGGTGGTGGGCCAGCGCAGCTATGGCAAGGGACTGGTGCAGAACATACTGCCCATGCCCTACAACAGCCAGATGAAGGTCACCGTCAGCAAGTACTACATCCCCTCCGGCCGCTGCATCCAGGCCATCGACTACAGCCACCGCGACGACCAGGGCCGCGCCCTCAAGGTGCCCGACTCGCTCAAGACCGCCTTCAAGACCAAGGGCGGCCGCACCGTCTACGACGGCTTCGGCATCGAACCCGACGTGGAAGTCGAGCCGGAATACATGTCGAATCTCGCCATGGCCCTGACGCAGAAGTTCCTCATCTTCGACTACGCCACGCAGTATTACCGCACCCACAAGTCGATTGCCCCCGCCGCCGACTTCGAGGTGTCCGACTCCCTCTACGACGACTTCTGCCGCTTCCTGACCGAACGAGGACTGACCTACAACACCTATACCGAGCGCGCCATCAAGGACCTCCGCGAGGTGGCCAAACAGGAGCGGTACGACTCCGCCATCGCGCAGCAGTTGAAGGCGATGGAAGACATCCTCAAGCGCGTGAAGGAGGACGACGTTCTGAATCACCGTGCCGAGGTGAGCGAGATGCTCAAGGCCGAAATCCTCGTGCGCTACTACTACGACCATGGCCGCATCGAGGGTGTGCTCAAGAGCGACCCCGTCCTGCGCCGTGCCCTCGAAGAGTTGGGGAGGTAAGGTTTAGGGTTTAAGGTTTAAAGATTAATGTTGGGGGCTACTGTACATAGACACATTTATGTGGTGCTGCTCACCCTCCTGGGAGGCTGCATGGTCACCTCCGTGTGGGCCTCCAACCTCGTGTGGGTGCTGCTGGCCGCCAACTGGTTTTTCGAGGGATGGTCGCGTCCCGACGGGCGCCGCTTCTGCTGGCTCGACCGCTGGCAGACCGCCCGCCGCAGCCCGCTGCTCCACGCCTTCGTGGCGCTCTACCTCTGCTATGTCGTCGGCATGCTCTGGACCTCCAACACCGCCCACGGCCTCGGCATCCTGCAGGTCAAGCTGCCCCTTCTGGTGGTGCCCGTGGTGGTGCTCACCAGCCGTCCCTTGGGTGGCCGCGTCCGGCGGCTCGTCCTCGCCGCCTATGCCGCCACGGTGCTCGTCGTCAGCATCATCGCCACGGTGCGGCTCCTCACCCTCCCCGACCTGCCCTACCGCGACGCCGTGCCCTACATCTCCCACATACGCTTCGCCCTCAACTGCTGCATGGTCATCTTCATCGCCGCCACCACCCGTTCTCCACTCTCCACTCTCCACTCTCCGTTCCCCGTTCTCCGGCTCCTCCTCGTCCTGTGGATGCTGGTCTTCCTGGCCCTCATCCATTCCTACACCGCCTTCGGCATCCTTGCCGTGGTGTCGCTGGTGCTGCTGCTGACCAGCTACCGCCGCTGGCCGTTCATCGTGCTGTGGCTGCTGCTGGCCGTGGGCGCCCTCTTTCTCGTGTGGCGCGAAGCCAAGGCCTACTACCGCCTCGTCCCGCAGGCCTCCGAGCCCCTGCCGGCCCTCACCGCCGGCGGCCGCCCCTACATCCACCTGCGCGACGGCATCATCGAGAACGGCAACTACATCAACAACTACCTCTGCCCCGACGAGATGCGGACCGAGTGGCAGCGCCGCAGCGGCGTGGCCTACGACAGCGTCGGCGACGAGGGCTATACGCTCCAGCCCACCCTCGTGCGCTACCTCAACGCCCTGGGGCTCACCAAGGACAGCGTGGGCGTGTGCAGCCTCACCGACGCCCAGGTGGCCGACATCGAGCACGGCGTGGCCAACCCCGTCTACCTCGACCGCAACCCTGTGCGCAAGATGGTCTATGTCATGCTCTTCGAGCGCGAATACTACGTACACACCCATGCCGTGCGCGGCTTCACCATGCTCCAGCGCCTCGAGCTGTGGCAGGCCACCCTCGGCGTCATCGGCGAGCACCTGTGGACCGGTGTGGGCACCGGCGACGTCGACGACGCCCTCCACGCCCGTCTGGCCGCGACCGACTCCAGCCTGGCCGGCAGCGGCAAGAGCACCCACAACCAGTACCTGGCCATCCTGGCCGCCTTCGGCCTCGTCGGCACACTCCTCCTCCTGTTCCTCTTCCTCCGCGCCGCAACACAACGTTCCCCGCTCTCCGCTCTCCGTTCTCCGCTCCTCCTCGCCTGGCTCCTCACCGTCCTCCTCAGCTTCCTCACCGAAGATACCCTCGACACCCTCGCCGGCATCCTCTTCTGTACCTATTTCCTCGCATTTAGAACACCGCAATGTACCAATACCACACCCTCAGCAACGGAATCCGAATAATCCTCTCCCACACCCCCTCGCGGGTGGTCTATTCGGGCGTCTATATCAATATAGGCAGTCGCGATGAAGCGGGTGCCGACGAAGGCATGGCCCACTTCATCGAGCATTCCCTCTTCAAAGGCACCGCCCACCGCCGGGCCCACCACATACTGAACCGCATCGACGGCGTCGGCGGCGAGCTCAACGCCTTCACCACCAAGGAGGAGACCGCCCTCTACGCCACCTCGCTCGCCGAGCACCTGCCACGCTGCCTCGAGCTCTTCGCCGACATCCTCTTCCACTCCACCTTCCCCGAGGCCGAAATCGAGAAGGAGAAAGACGTGGTGCTGGAGGAAATCAACTCCTACTCCGACTCGCCCGCCGAGCTCATCTTCGACCAGTTCGAGGAACTGGCCTACGAAGGCCACCCGCTGGCCCACAACATACTGGGCACCAAGCGCAACGTGCGCCACTTCACCCCCGACCGCCTGCGGCGCCACCTGCAGCAGTGCTACGTGCCCTCGCGCATGATCGTCACCGTGGCCGGCGACGTGCGCTTCGACCGCCTCGTGCGCCTCTGCGAGCGCTACTTCGGCCCCGTCGCCGACCGGCCCGCCGCCGTCGACCGGAGCGCCAAGCCCTCCTTCCACGTCTTCGACCGCCACTTCAACCGCCACACCCACCAGGCGCACCTCCTCCTCGGATGCGAGGCCCCCGACGTCTACCACCGTGACAAGACCGCCTTCACCCTCCTCAACAACATCCTCGGCGGCCCCGCCATGAACTCGCGCCTCAACGTGGCCATCCGCGAACGCTACGGCTTCTGCTACACCATCGAGTCGCAGTACGTACCCTTCTCCGACACCGGCCTCTTCTACCTCTATGCCGGCGTCGACCTCGGCGCCCAGCAGCGTGTCGTCGACCTCGTGCGCCGCGAGCTGCAGCACATGGCCGACACCCCCCTCACCGAGCGCCAGCTGCGTCAGGCACAGCGCCAGTTCATAGGCCAGATGGCCATCAACAACGACCTTGGCCTCAACGAAATGCAGAGCATCGGCAAGGCCTGCCTCAACTTCGACCACGTCGACACCCTCGAGGAGATGAACGCCGACATAATGAACGTCACCGCCGACGACCTGCAGCGCGTCGCCAGCGAGCGCTTCCTGCCCGACCGCCTCTCCACCCTCGTCTACGGCAACTGACCCCTCCCCCCACGCCCCTCTCCCTACCCCCGAACCACCCCCTCCTGCCTCCCCACATCCTCCGCCATTTTAACGGTAGTATTACGGTAGTATTACGGTAGTATTACGCTTTTAAAGCGTAATACTACCGTAATACTACCGTAATACTACCGTTAAAATGGCGGAGGTGAACGGGAGCCGAAGGGGAGGAAAGGGAGGATAATTTCAGGTTTTTACATGTAGTTTGTATTTTTTTCGTATTTTTGCACCCGCAATACAACTGAAACTATGCTCCTCACCGACTATCCCTGGTACTTCGTGTTGCTCTGCCTGCTGGCGGGCGTGGCCTATGCCGCGGTGCTCTACTTCGTCGGCCGGCGGCCGTTCCGCCGCGGCTGGCGGTGGGGGCTGGCGGCGCTGCGGTGCCTGGCGGTGAGTGCCATCGCCTTCCTGCTGCTGGCCCCGATGTCGCGTCAGCACGTCGACGAGCGGCAGAAACCCCACGTGGTGCTGGCGCAGGACGTGTCGGGCTCGGTGAGGCAAGGGACCGACTCGGCCTTCTCGCTTCAGGCCCTCGTCCCCGGATTGGAGGAGCGTTGCCGCGTGAGCTATGTGGAGTTTGGCAATACCAGTTCGACAGATATCGGAGCCGTGCTGGAGCGCTACCGCGGTGACGACGTGGCGGCCCTGGTGCTGGCCAGCGACGGCCTCCACAACCGCGGCACCAACCCCACCAGCATTGCCGAGCGACTTCAGTTCCCCGTACATTGCCTCGCCATGGGCGACACCACGCCCCGGCGCGACGCCTGGCTGGCCAACCTGCGCTGCAACCGCATTGCCATGCGCGGGGCTTCCTTCCCCGTGGAGCTCACCGTCGGGGCCTCGCTGCTGCGTGGCCGTGCGGCACGTCTGGTCATCCGCGACGACGGCGGGCGCCAGCTCTTCAGCCGCGAGGTGGCCTACACGGACGACGACTTCGGCTGCACGGTCGACGCCACGCTCCCCGCCGACGCCGAGGGTCTGCGCCGCTACACGGCAGTGCTCTCGCCGGTCGACGGCGAGCAGACGGAGGCCAACAACAGCCTCTCGTTCTATGTCGACGTGATTGATTCGCGCCGCAAGGTGGTGCTCGTGGCCAACGCGCCGCACCCCGACCTGGCGGCCCTCAAACGTGCCATCGAGGACAATCCCAACTACGAGGCCTCGGTGGTGACGGCCGCGGAGGCGGAGAGCGGGAAATGGAAGGCTGAGAAGGATGTCAGCCTCGTGGTGCTGCACAACCTGCCGTCGCGCAGCCATCCTTCGGTGGCCTTTGCCGACGGCTTGCCGCAACTCTTCGTCATAGGCATGCAGACCGACCTGGCGCGCTTCAACGCGTTGCACAGCGGCCTGGAGATATCGTCCAAGGTGCAGAAGGCCAACGAGGTGACGGCCTTGCACCGTCCGGCCTTCGCCCTCTTCGCCCTTGACGAGGGCGACGCGGCCGTCTTCGAGGCACTGCCTCCCCTGACGGCCCCCTTCGGCGAGGCACGCCTCGCGCCCGATGTGCAGACCCTCTTCGCTGCCCGCCTGGGCAATATCGACTCGCGCCAGCCGCTGGTGGCCGCCACGGCGCAGGGCGAACACCGCCGCGCCTGGATATGGGGCGAGGGCCTCTGGCGCTGGCGCCTGGCCGACTGGCAGCTCCACGAGAGCCATGCCCACGTGGACCGCCTCGTCAGCCAGCTGGTGTCGTTCACCGCCCTCCAGAGCGACCGCAACCGGCTGCAGGTGGAGGCCCGGCGCAGCTATGCCGAGGGCGAGCCCGTGGTGCTCCGCGCGGTGCTCTACAACGAGAACTATGAGGTGGCCAACGACGCCGAGGTGTCGCTCCACCTGAAGGGCGATTCGGTCGAGGCCGACTACCTCTTCCGTCGCGACGCCGGCGGCTACAGCCTCACCCTGCCGTCGATGGCCGAGGGGCTGTATCGCTACAAGGCCGCAGCCGACGGGCAGGTGGCCGAGGGCTCCTTCGCCGTCGAGGCGCTGAACCTCGAGCAGCAGCACCGCGGTGCCGACCACAGCCTGCTGGCCACCGTGGCGGCCCTCTCGGGTGGCGAGTTGTATGCCCCCACGCAGCTCCCTGCCCTCCGCGAGGCGCTCTCCGCCCTCAAGCCCACCATCTACACCCATACGCGCTATGCCGAGTTCCTGCGCCTGCCGTTGGTGCTGGCTCTCCTGCTGCTCCTGCTGGCGGTCGAGTGGGTGCTGCGCAAATACCACGGCGAGCTATGAAGTGGCGGCAGTCGATAGTGGGTGAGATGGGCACGCTGCTGAGCGGCAACGTGCTGGCGCAGGTCATCAGTCTGGCGGCCTACTTCGCCCTGACGCGCATCTTCCCGACTGAGGACTACGGACTTTATTCCATCTTCTACTCCTACATCGAGGTGCTTATCATCGTGAGCACCTGCAAGTACGAGCTGGCCCTCGTCTCTGCCGACAGCGACCGTGAGGCCGACGCGATGGCGCGGTTCACGCTGCGGCTCAACGCCATCGTCTCGGCGGCGCTGCTCACCGTGGCGCTAGTGCTGTGGCTCACGGGTGCCCTGCCGGGCAACTTCGCCCAGCTGGGCTGGATGGTGCTGCTGATACCGCCGATGGTGTTCTTCTGCGGCACCTCGCGGGTGTACAGCTTCCTCTTCAACCGCAGCCACCGCTACGGCACCATGGCGGCGTCGGAGACGGTGAACGCCGCCGCCGGCGCGCTGAGCAAGATAGCGCTGGGACTGCTGGGGGTGCTGCAGGCCGGCATGCCGGTGGGTACGGTGGCGGGACGCGCCATAGGCAACCTCGTCTACAGGCTCAAGATGGCGCCCTTGGCCCCCTGCCCCCTCGAGGAGCAGCGCGCCGCCGCCCGCAAGCATCGCAACTTCCCGCGCTATGTGGCCACCAAGGACTTCGTCAACAGTTTCTCGTCCAACCTGCCGTTCCTGTGGCTGGCCCTCTACTTCGACCGTGCCGATGTGGGCCTCTTCGCCCTGGCGCTGACGTTCACTTTCCGTCCGGTCAATATCCTCAATGTGGCTTTCGAGCAGGTGCTCTATGCCCGCACCGCCGAGCGGGTGCGCGAGGGGCGGCGCATTGGAGACATGATAGGCCGTTTCCTGCTGGTGCTGAATGCGGTGGCCCTGCCGCTGTTCGTGCTGGCGTGGTTTGTGGCCGAGCCGGTGTTCGGCTTCTGCTTCGGCGGACGGTGGGCCGGCTGCGGCGTCTACGTGAGGGCGTTGCTGCCGTGGGTCTACCTGATGCTGAGCTCCACATCGCTGATGTTCATCAGCAACGTCTTCGGCACCCAACGCACGGAGTTCTTCTTCTACCTGGTGCTGCTGGTGTTGCGTGTGGCCGCCATCGCGGTGGGCATCGCGCAGGGCGACTTCCTGATGGGCATACGCCTATATGCAGCAGCAGGGGCGCTGGTGGCAGCGTCCCTGCTGGTGTGGTACTTGTGGCAAGTGCGTCGCTACGAGATTACTCTCCGGTGATGTCGATGTACATCACGCGGGGGTTTTCCAAAGCGGAGCCTTTTCCGATGGTGATACGGTAGACTGACGGACCGTCAATGATGCGGGGCTCGTATTCCAAATCCACGGGTATTTCAGTGTTGACTCCGGGGACGAGGGTGAAGGCTTTTGACGTCCAGGGGCAGGTGCCACTATTGCAGGTCTCTCCGAAGCAGATGGTCAGGTCGTCCATCGCCTCGGGGCCGGACACGCGCTCCACCTTCATATAGGTCTCCTGGTTGGCGTCGCTTTTGTTCTCCATCAGGAATTCGACGATAGCCCAGTTGGCTCTCACCTGATCCGCTGTGGGAGTGAAGTAGACGGTGGCATCGGCGTCGACGGTCTGCCCGTCGTACCGGAAGGCATAGAGGTCTTCGGTTTTCTCCTTGCCACCGCAAGCCACCAGACCTGTCAGGGCAAACCCTATGGCCACTGCGGCCAAATACTTAAAGATGTTTTTCATAATTGTTGTTTTTTTTATGTGTGTGTCTAATCTAATTTCAGCACTGCGAGGAAGGCGCTCTGCGGCACCTCGACGTTGCCCACCTGGCGCATGCGCTTCTTGCCCTCCTTCTGCTTCTCGAGGAGCTTGCGCTTGCGGGTGATGTCGCCGCCATAGCACTTGGCCGTCACGTCCTTGCGCACCTGGCGCACCGTCTCGCGAGCGATAATCTTGCTGCCGATGGCGGCCTGGATGGCCACGTCGAACTGCTGGCGCGGGATGAGGTCTTTCAGCTTCTCGCACATCTTGCGCCCGATGGGGTAGGCGTTGTCGACATAGGTCAGCGTGCTGAGGGCGTCGACGGGGTCGCCGTTGAGGAGTATCTCCAGCTTGACGAGCTTGGAGGGTTGGTATCCGTTGATGTAGTAGTCGAACGAGGCATAGCCTTTCGAGATGGACTTCAGCTTGTCGTAGAAGTCGAACACCACCTCGCCCAGCGGCAGGTCGAAGGTGATTTCGATGCGGTCGGTGGTGAGGTAGTTCTGGTTCTTCAGCTGGCCACGCTTATCCATGCAGAGTTTGATGACCGGCCCGATGAAGTCGGCCTTGGTGATAATCTGGGCGTGGATGTAGGGCTCGTAGACTTCGGCTATGTTGTTCGGCTCGGGCATGCCCGAGGGGTTGTAGACGTCTTTCTCCTCGCCGTTGGTGAGTTTCACCTTGTACTGCACGTTGGGTACCGTGGTGATGACGTCCATGTTGAATTCGCGCGTCAGGCGTTCCTGCACAATCTCCATGTGGAGCAGCCCCAGGAAACCGCAGCGGAAGCCGAAGCCCAGGGCCAGCGAGCTCTCGGGCTCGAAGGTGAGCGAGGCGTCGTTGAGTTGCAGCTTCTCGAGCGAGGCGCGGAGCTCCTCGTAGTCGTCGGTGTCGACAGGGTAGACGCCGGCGAAGACCATCGGCTTGACGGCCTCGAAGCCCTCGATGGGGTTCTCGCAGGGTTGCTGCACGTGGGTGATGGTGTCGCCCACACGCACCTCCTTCGAGGTTTTGATGCCGCTGATAATATAGCCCACGTTGCCGGCCGAGAGTTCCTTGCAGGGCTCCATGTTGAGTCGCAGCACACCCACCTCGTCGGCGTCGTACTCCTTGCCCGTGGAGAAAAACTTCACGTGGTCGCCCGTGCGCAGGGTTCCGTTCATGATGCGGAAGTAGCTGATGATGCCGCGGAAGGGGTTGAAGACCGAGTCGAAGACCAGCGCCTGCAGCGGTGCCGCGGGGTCGCCTTCGGGGGCGGGGATGCGCTCCACAATGGCGTTCAGTACCTCGGGCACGCCCATGCCTGTCTTGGCCGAGCAGCGCAGGATGTCGTCGTGAGAGCAGCCCAGGAGGTCCACTATCTCGTCGGCCACCTCTTCGGGCATGGCGCTGTCGAGGTCAATCTTGTTCATCACGGGGATGATTTCCAGGTCGTTCTCGAGGGCGAGGTAGAGGTTGGAGATGGTCTGTGCCTGGATGCCCTGGGTGGCGTCGACCACCAGCAGGGCCCCTTCGCAGGCTGCGATGGCACGCGAGACCTCATAGCTGAAGTCCACGTGGCCGGGGGTGTCGATTAGGTTCAGAATATAGGTCTCCCCCGTCGTGGGGACGCGATAGTTCATCTGGATGGCGTGGCTCTTGATGGTGATGCCGCGCTCCTTTTCCAACTCCATGTCGTCAAGCACCTGGTCTTGCATTTCGCGCTGGCTGACGGTGTTTGTCACCTCCAGCAAGCGGTCGGCCAAAGTGCTCTTTCCGTGGTCGATATGAGCTATTATGCAGAAGTTCCGAATGTTTTTCATCGGTGCAAAGATACGAAAAAAATCAATATACGGTGCCTTCGTCGCCGCCTTCGTCATCCATCTGCTGCGGACGCTGCTTGAGTCCGTTGTTGATTTTCCACGAGAATCCCACGGTCACGACAGGCGAGAGGCGTCGGCTTTTCATCACGCGGTTGAAGGTGCGGCTGTAGGTGGTGTGCCCCCATCCGCCGGTGCAGAGCACGTCGCTTACGCGCAGGTTGATGGTGCCGCGCTTGTTGAAGACGTCTTTCTTCACCGCCAGGTCGACCCAGTAGCTGGGCTCCATGCGGGTCTGCAGGTCGAGCCACGGGGCCCAGTACTGGCCGCTGAGTTGGAGGGTCCAGTCGCGGGGCAGGGTCATAAAGGAACTGAACTTGCCGCTGGCTTGGAACGACTCGGCGCTCTGGTTGTGGAGCAGGCTGTCGCCGTCGATGTGGCTCTGGTAGAGGTTGAGGCTGATGTTGATTTTCCACCAGGGGAAGAGCTGCCAGTCGAAGATGAACTCCATGCCGTAGTTGTAGCCGGTGCTGAGGTTGAGGCTGGTCGAGGCGCGGTAGCCGTCGTACTGCGGGTTGTAGGGCTCCCACCAGGCGTAGCGGGCCACGCTGTCGGCGCACCAGGTGAAGCCGTAGTGGGTTATCATACGGTTGGTCTGGCGGTAGTAGGCCGAGGTGAAGAGGTTCACCTTGCCCACGCCGAGGTTGTAGCTCAGCTCGAAGGCGTTGGTGTACTCGGGGTCGAGGTTGGGGTTGCCGAAGCTCATCTGGTTGTCCTCGCGGATATCCATGTAGGGGTTGAGGTCCCACATGTGGGGACGGCGCACGCGGCGGCTGTAACTCACCTGGGCGCTCTGCAGGTCGGTGATTTTATAGGAGAGGTGCAGGGTGGGGTAGAGCTGCCAGTAGGTCTTGTCGATGGCTTGTGTCGCCGGATGGTAGAGGTCCTTGCCATAGATGGAGGCGTATTCGCCGCGCAGGCCGGCCTGCAGCGAGAGGTCCTTGGTCAGGTTGCCCCCCAGGGTGGCGTAGACGGCATGCACGTGCTGGCGGTAGTTGAAATGGGTCGACGACAGCGAGTCGTAGTAGCGACGCAGGTCGAAGGAGCTGCCGCTGCCGGGGAAATACTCGGTGCGGTAGTAGTCAGCCCGCTGGTCGGGCCAGTCCATACGTCCCTCGTAGCCCGTCTCCAGCCGCCATCCGTTCTCGAAGGGGCGCAGGTAGTTGAGCTTCAGGTTCAGGGCCTGGTGGTGGTTCTCGGTGGCGGTCTCGCGCAGGTAGTAGTGGTCCCACAGGGCATCGCCGTAGTAGGTCTGCTCCTGGCTGCCGTCGCCCTGCACCTGACGGGTGCTGTAGGTGGCGTCGAAGGTCAGCTCCTCGTCCTTGCGGTCGAACTTGCGGGTGTAGAGCAGGTTGAACGAGTGGTTTGTATTTTGGTTGTCGTTGTGAGCCTCCTGATAGTAGCGCAGCGAGTCGGCATAGAGCAAGTCGGTGGCGTAGATGTCGCTGTTGCGCTGCCGGTTGCCGCCACGCAGCTGATAGCTGAGCAGCAGGCTGTTCTTGTCGTCGAAGTAGTACTCGCCGCCCACCTTCAGGCTCCCCATGCGGTTGGGGTTGAGGCTGTACTGCTCGATGCTGTTGTGCGAAAGGATGTTGCCTGCGTTGTCGAGATACTCGATATCAGACTCCGACCGGTTGCCGCGTTGGCGCAGGCCTGCATCGGCGTTGAAAAAGAGGTTGTACTTCTCTGTGGTGTAGTTGAGGCTGATGTTGCCCATGGCGGTGGGGATGAACGACGGGAGAGAGTCGGGCACCAGGAAGGGCAGCGGGGCTCCCACGTTGACATTCACCACGCCGTTCAGGCCTAGGGCGCCGGCGGTGCGGTCCTTGAGCTTGATGTTGATGATGCCGCTCATGCCCTCGGGGTCGTACTTGGCCGAGGGGTTGGTGATGACCTCCACGTTCTCCACCGTCGAGGCGGGTATCTGCTCCAGCAGGGTGCTCAGGTCGGAGGCCAGCAGCTCGCTGGGACGCCCGTTGACGAGCACCTTCACGTTGGTCGAGCCGCGCAGGGTGACGTTGCCATCGTTGTCGATGGCCACGCTCGGCACCTGCTCCAGCACGTCAGTCGCCGTACCGCCGCCGGCCACGATGTTCTTGTCTACATTCACCACCCGCTTGTCGAGCTGGTATTCCACCATGCTCCGCTCGGCGGTAATCTCCACGGCCTCCATCAGGGTGGCCTGCGGGTTGATGGCCACCTTGCCCAGATTCACATTGCTGTGGTCGGCACTGAGGGTGATGGCGCTCTTGTAGTACTGCGGTTCGTAGCCGATGAAGGTGATGCGCAGCAGGTAGCGCCCGTAGGGGGCTTCGAGCCGGAACGAACCGTTGCCCTCGGTCACCGTGCCGCCTTTCAGCGTGCTGTCCTTGGGGTTGAGCAACGCCACGGTGGCGTACTCTATGTTCTCACCGGTGCGCGCATCCACCACGCGGCCGCGCACCATCCCTTGCTGCGCCCATGCCATCATCGGCAGGGCGAGCAGCATCAATACAATCAGTCGTTTCATTGCTGGGGCTTCGGTTGGCGCACGAAGTGGGGCATCTCGAAGGGAATCTCTATCGAGTACTCGATGAGGCCGCCGAACTGGCCGTCTTCCTTGTACCAGGGGGTCTGGTAGATGAGTTTCTTCACCTTGCTGCCGTCGGCCAGCGTCTTTTCGATGGTGTAGGCATTCAGCTGCTGGTGCTCCAGCAGTCCCTTCAGCTTGGTCTTGGCGGGCTCGGGGTGGCAGTCCATCAGGTTGTTGCCGATAATCTTGTGGCCGTGGCTGTTCACGTCGGCCGAGTGCTGGTTCATATCCAGCACATTGCCCTCGGCGTCGCACACCGTGATGGCAATATTCTTCAGTCCTTCAAAATAGGCGTCCATAAATTATTTTATTTAAAATCAGCACGTTGGTTATAAAGCACAATACTTGTTTGAATGGCAAAGTTACAAAAAATATTTGAAACCATACAACTCCAATCTCCCAAGATAGTGGGGCTGGCAAAAAATAAATTTCACCAATTGAAATAAAAGTTGTAATTTTGCAAATTGAAATGGACAAGATGCTGTATATCATCGGAGGCTGCAACGGGGCGGGAAAAACCACCGCCTCTTACACCGTGTTGCCGGACATTCTCAACTGTCGGGAGTTCGTCAACGCCGATGAGATAGCACATGGATTGTCGCCATTCAACCCCACGGATGTGGCCATTGAAGCTGGCAGGCTGATGCTTCAGCGCATAGAGGAATTGCTTGCCCGCGAGGAGTCTTTCTCCATCGAGACCACACTTGCCACCCGCTCGTATATCAGCTTGGTATGCCGTGCCCACGCCAAGGGCTATCGGGTCACATTGCTTTTCTTCTGGCTCAATTCCCCAGAGCTGGCCATCCAGCGTGTGGCCGAGCGCGTCAGCAAGGGGGGACACGATATCCCCGAAGACATCATTCGCCGCCGTTATGCCAGCGGAATAAAGAACTTGTTCAACCTATATGCCAAGGAGGTGGATTCGTGGAGCATCTACGACAATAGTACCACGCTCCGCCGCAAGGTAGCAGTTGGTGGCAGAACCATCGGAACGGTAATAAACAACGAAGAAATATACAACCAGATAATCAGCCATGTCGGAAAAGGAAATATTTGAATTGCAGGACAAAATAGACGAAGGGCTGCTGTTGGCCCAAAAGCGTATGCTTCGGGAGAAGGCTTTGCGCGACGAGTGTGTCATTGTTCAGAACTCCGACGGAATAATACAACACATTCCGGCGAAGCAGGTGATTGCCGAGCAGGCGATGTCTCTTTAGTCTCTTTACAGTGTAAAATTGAAAGAAACGAAAGGATTTGCACCTTTCTTATAAAAACCATAAATGAATGACAATATGAGTGACATTAATAGAACAGGTGCTGTGCTCGACGAAGCATTGCTGCACGACCTTTGCTATCGCGATTCCTTCAAAATCTCCCTTGGGTCGCATGCCGAATGGGACAAGACTATCCGCTATGTGCTTGGTGAGAATCATTTTGGGTACAAGCCCTACGGACAATTCCTCGTCACGAGTGTTGTTCCCGAGGAATACGAATTCTATGTATTCGACAAAGACCCTCGCTGGGAAGAAGAACACAACGAGGATATATGCAATGATTTCTTCCACGGTCAGCCCAATCGTGTGGGTTATGTGCACCGTGTGCTGTTCGCTGGTATGAAGACACAATTCAAGGACGACTTTGGCAACGATATTTATACAGGCGACATCGTATCCACTCAAAGAGTTCAAGAGTTTGGTTCGTGTGGGAACGGTTTTCTATGACCTTGACTGGAGCGACCCCATTTCGGTACGGAAGCGCAATATGAAATTCTTGTATGAGGCTTACGGCGAGCATTTCAATCTCCCACGTATGAAACGCGTACTGACAAAAGCGCAAATCACGCCCTCATTCATGCAAGACGGCGAGGCATACGAACTGATGAGCTTGTTTGGGGAAAAATACGGATGGCGCAAGCAACGCAAGAGCGAATAATAAACACCACCCATGAAAGACAACAAGCACATCGGACTAATCGGGGAAACAGCGGTGAAGCTGAGACTGCTGGAAATGGGTTGGAACGCCATCAACCTCAATGATGCCATTCCCAACTTCAAGGGAGCCGACCTCATTTGCATCAAAGACGGTGAGACTCGCATGATACAAGTCAAGACCTGCCCAGGTCTGAGCGACAACCCCAACATAATGACAGGACTTGTGTCCGACCATGAGGGCAACATCAAGAACCTTGAAGAAAAGGTGGTCTGTCCATGGGTGTTTGTGCATGTCAGGGGAGAAGGAACAAAAGCGGAATACAATTTCTACATTCTCACTCGCCAAGAGGTAATCGACTTGATAACCACAAGTAACGATTGGTATGTGAACCGTAAAAAGGACACGGGCAAAGACATACAGATAGGTTTGTATCTTTCTTGGATACGCGGCATCGGACACAATCCCAACGCGAAAGACTACCACGCCTATGAAAGCGTCATCAAAGAAGATTCGAAAGATAGGTGGGAAAAGATATGGATGGACTAATTAGCTCCC
The DNA here is from genome assembly GCA_017480785.1 of Bacteroidales bacterium. GTDB lineage: Bacteria > Bacteroidota > Bacteroidia > Bacteroidales > P3 > Colimorpha. The sequence continues at coordinate 197,054 of JAFURZ010000013.1, read as the reverse complement.
AAGCATAATTTACAACGCCCGAAACGGCCCATTACAACGTCGAGCAGAATTTACAATGGCCGAAATGAGTGTCACAAGTCCCAATCGATTTTGGATAAACAGCTTGCGCAGGTTCAATTCACAATTGACCTGCGCAAGCGGTTTGTCGAATGGGGCTAAATGATTCCCCGCCGCGGGGACGCGGTTATTTGCACTGCAGGGCGGCCAGGGCGATGCTGTAGAGCTTGGTCTTGGCACTGTCGCCACGGCTGGTGAGGACGCAGGGCACACGGGCACCCATCACCATGCATGCCAGCTCGGCATGGGCGAACTTGGTGCAGGCTTTGTAGAAGATGTTGCCGGCCTCGATGTTGGGGAAGAGCAGGCAGTCGGCATCGCCGGCGACCTCGCTGGTGAGTTTCTTGGTCTGGGCGCTCTCCTTGTCGATGGCGCAGTCGAGGCTCAGGGGACCGTCGACGATGGCACCGGGAATCTGGCCACGCTGGCTCATCATGCCCAGCCAGGCACCCTCGGCGCAGGCGTTCATGCCGACGCTCACCTGCTCGGTGGCGGCCAGCACGGCCACTTTGGGTTTCGGGTTCTCCAGGCTCTTGGCCACGCTGATTTCGAAGTTCATAATGGCCTGCTTCTGCTTGAAGTCGGGGGCGGGGATGATGGCCATATCCGAGCAGATAAGCAGCTTGTGGTAGGCGGGCACCTCCATGACCGCCATGTGGGTCAGCATGTCGTTCTTCTTGCCGGGCATCAGGCCGCTCTCCTTGTTGAGGATGGCGCGCATGTACTTGTCGGTCGAGAGCAGGCCTTTCATCAGGAAGTCGCCTTTGCCCTCATTGATGAGCTTCACCGCCAGGGCGCCGGCTTTGTTGTCGTTGGCCTCCTGGACGAGTTCGAACTTGTTGGGGTCGATGCCCTCTTCGGCGCAGACCTTCTTGATGGTCTCGATGTCGCCCACGAGGGTGGCTTCCACGATGCCGCGGTCGATGGCGGCGCTCACGGCGCTGATGGTGTGGCTGTCGTTGGCGTAGGCGGCCACCATACGTTTCTTACCTTTCGATTTGACCAGTTCAAGCAGGTCGTCAAGTTTTGTAACCATATTGATATTAAATTAATTGTTGTAAAATAAGTTCGTAAAACAAGACTGCAAATATATGCTTTTTTTTCAACTTGGGCAAATAATATTTCACAATCTTATTTCCGCCCCCGGCCCCTCGGTTTCTATTTAACATAATCACAAAAATGCCCCCTGAAAACCAGAGATTTAAGGTACCATCTCCTACTCAACTCCTACTCATCCCCTTGTCTTCGCCTACTAAACGCCTAGTTCAGTAGGAGTTAGGTAGTGCATGATATGGGGTATATTAACGCTTTTTAACTATTTGACCCTTCCGAACCGATGGCCGGTTCCCGGCGGTTTGTGGCGTGGGGGAGGGCGGCGGATGAAAAAAATTTGCACGTGTCGCTTTTTATATGTAATTTTGCATTTTGTTTTAAAAGTCATCAATCATGTCAGACACACTGGTTATCACCCCGACATACAACGAGAAAGAGAACATCGAGGCCATCATCCGCAAGGTCTTTTCGCTCCCGAAGGAGTTCGATATGCTTATCATTGAGGACAATTCGCCCGACGGAACGGCCGACATCGTGAAGCGCCTGATGCAGGAGTTCCCCGGACGCCTGCACATCGTGGAGCGCAAGGGCAAGCTGGGCCTCGGCACGGCCTACCTGGACGGTATGCGCTGGGGCAACGAGCATGGCTACGACTACATGATAGAGATGGACGCCGACTTCAGCCACAACCCCGACGACCTCATACGCCTCTACGACGCCTGCTCCACCGGCAAGGGCGACGTGGTGGTGGGGAGCCGATATGTCGACGGCAAGATTTCGGTGGTCAACTGGCCTATGACGCGCCTGCTGATGAGCTACTTCGCCTCGAAGTATGTCAAGTGTGTCACCGGCATGAGGGTGTGCGACGCCACGGCGGGCTTCGTGTGCTGGAGCCGCCGTGTGCTGGAGAAGATAAAGTTCGACAAGGTGAAGTTCGTCGGCTACGCTTTCCAGATAGAGATGAAGTACACGGCCACGCGCCTGGGCTTCAGGGTCTACGAGGTGCCCATCATCTTCACCGACCGAGTGCTAGGCACCTCGAAGATGAGTATGAAAATCTTCAAGGAAGCCTTCTTCGGCGTCTTCGACCTCAAGTTCCGCAACTGGAAGAACTACTAAGTTTTTTTCTTACACGAATGACCATGAATAACCATAAGTTATTCACGAATATTCATGGTCATTTGTGGTAATTCATGTTAAAATAATGATTTGATGAGAAAGATTTTTATGTTTGTCGCGGTGTTGCTCCTGGCAGGCACCGCTTTTGCGCAGGAGAAGCTCCTGCAGTGGGACCAGCTGATGGATCGCAACCTCTACCCGCAACGCGAAATGATGAGCTTCATCTTCGCCCCCGACGGCAAGACCGTCACCTATTATAAAGGTGGTGAGGACAAAGGCTTTTATGGCTTCGACGGTAAGAAGGAGTTCAAACTCACCGAAGCCCAGCAGGACTGGCGCAAGCCGCAGAACCACGACCCCAAGCTGGAGGAGCGCGTCGAGTTGAAGGAGGGCAACCTTTATGTCGACGGCAAGCTTGTGGTGCGTGGCGACGGCTACAACATCGTCCTCGGCGAGAGCGTCCACCGCAACGAGTTCGGCATCAACGGCGGCCTCTTTTGGTCGCCCAAAGCCTCGCGTCTGGCCTTCTACCGCATGGATCAGAGCATGGTGGTAGACTACCCCTTGGTCAACACCAAGGCCCGCGAGACTGAGGTGATGCCCATCAAGTACCCGATGGCCGGCATGAAGAGCCACGAGGTGACCGTGGGCGTCTACGACGTGGCCTCGGAGAAGCTCGTCTACCTCAACACCGCCCGCGACACCACCGTCCACGAGCGCGAGATGTACCTCACCAATATTGCCTGGAGCCCCGACGAGCAGTCGGTCTACATCGCCAAGGTGAACCGTGAGCAGAACCACATGTGGCTGGAGCAGTACGATGTCGCCACGGGCGCCATGGTGAAGGTGCTCTTCGAGGAGGAGAATCCCCGCTACGTGGAGCCCTGCGAGCCCATTATTTTCACCCCCAAGGGCGACCAGTTCCTCTGGTTCTCGATGCGCGACGGCTATAAGCACCTGTACCTCTACAACAAGGACGGCTCGCTGGTGAAGCAGCTGACCAAGGGCGAGTACGAGGTGGAGGGCTTCATCCAGTTCGACAAGAAGGGCGAGAATATCTTCATCTACGCCAACAAGGACAACCTCGCCGGCCGCGACGCCTACCGGGTGAACTTGAAGAAGGGCACTATGGAGTGTATGACAATGCAGGAGAACGGCCTGCACGGCACCCATAGCGTGGTGGTCAACGAGGCAGGCACTACGTGGGTCGATGTGTGGAGCAGCGTCAATGTACCCCTGCGCGCCGACCTGCGCGACTGGAAGCACAAGAACCCCGTCAAGACTTTCTACGAGGCCAAGAATCCCTTGGAAGACTACGCCATGCCCGACATCACCCTCGGCACCATCAAGGCTGCCGACGGCAAGACAGACCTCTACTACCGTCTCATCACGCCTCCGGGTGTGCTCACGAGCTCTTATCTTGATGCAAAAAAGAAGTACCCCACGCTGGTCTACGTCTATGGCGGCCCCCACTCGCAGCTGGTCACCGACAGCTGGCTTGGCGGCGGCAACCTCTATTTCTTGCGTCTGGCCCAGCAGGGCTATGTGGTCTTCACCCTCGACAACCGTGGCACCGACAACCGTGGCTTTGAGTTCGAGAGCTGTACGCACCGCCACCTCGGCGAGATAGAGATGGCCGACCAGATGGAGGGCGTCAAGTTCCTCAAGAACCGTCCCTACGTCGACCAAGACCGCATGGGCGTGGAGGGCTGGAGCTTCGGAGGCTTCATGACTATCACCATGAAGCTGGCGCACCCCGAGGTGTTCAAGGTGGGCTGCGCCGGCGGCCCAGTCATCGACTGGAAGTGGTACGAAATCATGTACGGCGAACGCTACATGGATACCCCGCAGGAGAACCCCGAGGGCTACGAGGCTGCCTCGCTGCTCGGCAAGGCCAAGAACCTCGAAGGCCGCCTGCTGGTCATCCAGGGTGCCGAAGACAACACCGTGGTGCCGCAACACAGCACCGAGTTCATCGAGCGCTGCATCAACAACTTCAAGCAGGTCGATTACTTCGCCTACCCCCACCATGAACACAACGTCCGTGGCCGCGAACGCCTCCACCTGTACCAGAAGATGTTCCAGTACTACGAGGATTTCCTGAAGTAATCGACTGAGAAAGAATGAAAACCTAGGGCAGGGACCATGCTGCGGTATGGCCCCTGCTGGTTGTTTGATTAAGGAGTGAAACCCTCGCGGTCCATTTGTATCAATAAAGGGTGAATTATTATTAAAAGTGCAGATAAGAGGTCTGAATTAGAGCCAGAGAATAGAGCCGACAGACTTGGTTTTAGAATGATTGCAATAATAATGTAATTTGTTTATATATAGGATTATAATTGGATGAAGAAGGAGTGGTAAACTGTTTTTGATGGACTGAGAATAAATTAAATTTTGCCGTTTCAAAAAAAAATCGTACCTTTGCACCCGAAAAAATGGAACCTGAAAAGGGCCTCTGGCATCTTCAGAAACGTGAAGTCGGTGACGAATAATCGCGGGAGAGAACGTTTTAAAATGATGTGGTAGGGGTGGCCTTCGCCATGCTTTGGACTTATGTGTGAGTGCGTGTAAAGTCCTGTAAATAAGAGTCGTGTTGTTTTAAAAAATGCAGAAAAAATGAAAATATCCGTTGCAGGAACCGGCTATGTCGGTCTGAGTATCGCCACTTTGCTGGCACAGCACAATGACGTCACCGCTGTTGACGTCGTCAAAGAGCGTGTCGACTTGGTGAACAATAAGAAGTCGCCCATTCAGGACGACTATATAGAGGATTATTTGGCCCATAAGTCCCTCTCGCTGAAAGCTACCCTCGACCAGGAGTCTGGGTATCGTGACGCCGAGTTCGTCGTTATTGCAGCCCCTACAAACTACGATAGCCAAAAGAACTTCTTCGATACCAGCGCCGTGGAGGCTGTCATCGAGGCCGTGCTGAAGGTTAATCCCGAGGCGGTGATGGTCATCAAGAGCACCATCCCCGTGGGCTACACCCGCTCGCTGTATGTGAAATACCGTGCCAATGGGGTGAAGAAGTTCAATTTGCTCTTCTCTCCCGAGTTCCTGCGCGAGAGTAAGGCGCTCTACGACAACCTCTATCCCAGCCGCATCATTGTTGGCATTCCCAAGATGATGGCTGGTGCTGAATATCAAGAAGAGAACGAGGCCATCAAGGCCCTGACCGACATCGACTGGCTCACCGAGCGTGCTCATATCTTCGCAAAGCTTTTGCAGGAAGCCGCTATCAAAGAGGACGTCCCGACGCTTTTTGTAGGAATGAAGGAGGCAGAGGCCGTCAAGCTCTTCGCTAACACCTATTTGGCCCTTCGCGTCAGCTACTTCAACGAACTTGACACCTATGCCGAGATGAAGGGCCTTGACACCCAGGCCATCATCGACGGCATCGGTCTCGACCCCCGCATCGGCACCCACTATAACAACCCCAGTTTCGGTTATGGCGGCTACTGCCTTCCCAAGGACACCAAACAATTGCTGGCCAACTACGAGGATGTGCCGCAGAACATGATGTCCGCCATCGTCGAGAGCAACCGCACCCGCAAGGACTTCATCGCTGACCAGGTGCTCAAGATGGCTGGCTACTACGCATACAGCAGCAATAACCAGTTCGGTGCCGAGCAGCAGACCCCGACCATTGGAGTATATAGGTTGACGATGAAGAGCAATAGTGACAACTTCCGCCAGAGTGCCATCCAGGGCGTGATGAAGCGCATTAAAGCTAAAGGTGCACAGGTCATCATCTACGAGCCCACCCTTGACGACGGTACCACTTTCTTCGGCAGCCTCGTCGTCAATGACCTAGCGGAGTTCAAGAAAAGGAGCCAAGCCATCGTCGCTAACCGCTACGACAGTTGCCTCGACGATGTAAAAGACAAGGTCTACACCCGCGACATCTTCAAGCGCGATTAATGTCTATGTAAATATTTAAAGGATAAAGCAATGATTAACGTTGGAATTATTGGATGTGGCTTCGTAGGTGGAGCCCTGAAAGATTGGTTGGAGCATAACAACCCTGAGTGCAAACTGTTCATCAGCGACCCTCCCAAGGGCTATAACGATGACCTGAGTGGTATTGATATTGCCTTCTTGCAGATCCACGTCCCCCACCGAGGACGATGGCACGCAGGACCTCACGCTGATGAAGGAACTTATCACTAACCTCCCCGATGTGCCCGTTTTCGTGCGCACTACCATTCTTCCTGGCACCAGCGACCGCCTCTCTAAGGAGACCGGTCATCAGGTATGCTATATGCCGGAGTTCCTTACGGAACGCACGCATATCGAAGACTTCAAGAAGCAGACGATGGTATTCACCGGTGCCCACGAACTGCTTACCAAGATTTTCGTGGGCAAGAAGTTTACCGTGATGACTCCACTGGAGGCAGAGCTGACCAAGTATATGCACAATGTCTTTGGTGCTTATAAGGTCACTTACTTCAATGCCTGCCGTGAGTATTGCGAGCAGATGGGTGCTGACTGGCGCAAGGTACATACAGGTGTGCTGCTCTCTGGATATATCAACGACACACACACTTACGTCCCTGGTCCCGATGGTAAGTTCGGTTATGGTGGCAAGTGCTTCCCCAAGGATGTCAATGCCTTTGCCAAGATGACCGAGGGGACACCCATTGGCACCCTGCTGGAGCACCTCCATGAGTTGAACGTCCATTTCCGTGGAGTAGAGGAGCATATTTAATGGCAGATCTCTTCTTCTCCAGTTGAGTGATGTTTTTTGGGGTCGTTAAAAGAGGATATAATGCAAAAGAACTATAAAACTTTTTTAGGTTGGATAGTATGGGCTTCGATAATCATTTTCTTGGTTATCCACTTTGCCATCCGTTCATACCCCAACAGAAGTCCCTGGGAGTTGGAGTCTCTGGCTGGAGATATAGGATACACTGTGACAGGCGTTGGCCTGTTGGCGTTGCTTTTCAATCACTTGCTCTGGCGTATCCCTTTCATTGGACGAAAACTCCATACACCCAACTTAAGCGGTTCTTGGAAAGGACACGGCAAGTCAAGTTTCAATAATACGGAATATGACTTTACTTTGAAAATCACTCAGACTTTCCTTGAACCCCACGTCCATGGTTATTTTGAGAAGAGTCAGAGCCATTCATTCAACGGAGTCTTCGTTCACAACGATACGATAGATCAGACAGTCTTTGTCTATTCCTATCAGAATGACCCTAAATTGGAGTACAGGAATAAGGCTGAAAAGGGCGAAAAGGGAGGCTTGAATATCCATTATGGAACAACCAAACTGGATATCGATTATGAGGATTTGACAAAAATAGCCGGTACATATTGGAACGACCGTAACTGTACGGGCGAATGGACACTTGAAAAGATAAAGAAAGGAAAAGAAGATGGCAAATAACCACGAACAGTTTGTTGCATTTCACGATGCAATAAAGGCAAATGACACTCGCATTGGGAAGTTGAAAACCAACCGCAAGGCCCTGCGAGATTGAATCAGGAATTATTTTAAGAATGAGCTTCCTGATGAAATCCAGCCAAAGTTTTATAGTCAGGGCTCGTTTGCAATGGAAACCATTCTGAATCCCATTGTAGATAATGAAGGTTTGGCGGCCTACGACCTTGACGATGGCGTGTATTTCATTGGTGAATCTGAAGAAGATAAACACGAAATACAGTGGTATCACGATAAGGTGTTTGCGGCGGTTGACGGTCACACAGACCAGAAGCCCAATGATAAGAAGTCTTGTGTTCGTGTCAACTATGCTGACGGTCACCATATAGATCTCCCCATCTATTTCAAGGTTGATGGCGATGAGCATCCCCAACTTGCTCATAAAAAGAAGCCATGGGTTCAACAAGATGCAATGGATTTCAACAATTGGTTCGAGGAGCAATGCAAGCAAAAGGCATATTTTCGCGAGATAGTTCGATTCCTTAAAGCATGGCGTGACTATATGAAAAGTGAAAAGGGGGTAGAACTCCCTTGTGGATTCATTCTCACTATCCTTGCCGCCAATCATTATACAGAGAATGATGTCACCCGTTTTGATGTCATTATGAAAGACACATTGGTGTCTATGCAGGATGAGCTGAGCAAAGAAGGGCATTTCAAATGCAAGCGTCCGGTGTCGCCTAACGAGGACTTGTTTGAACATTATTCAGATACAAAGCGTAACACCTTCCTTTCCCGTTTGAAATCTTTCCGTGAAGATGCAGAAAGGGCTGTTAACAGTAAGAACCAGAAAGAGGGTTGCGAGAAGTGGCAGAAGTATTTCGGAGACCGCTTCAGTTGTGCAACTGCTAAGGATGTTGATGAAGATGCCCAGCAGAAAGAATTTTCAGGCTCCATAAAGAAGAACAGCCAGTATGCCGGTTATTAATGGCATCCTTGAGGAGTGTTACCAACAACTGTCTTTAGAATATGAGATAGAAAAGGTAGATAGTCTCCCTGTATGTGACAAACGAAAAAAGGCATCTGTCCCAGTTTGGCACTTGATTATTCAAGCCAACGCTTTTGGGAAGCTAGAAGATGTTGATGTCTATGTCGCTTTCCCCAACGGATTCCCCTATGATATGCCTTGGGTGATAGTAATCGACGAGAGACTGCGTTTTCTCCCTCATATATCATTCAAGAACCGCAAGATTTGCTTGTATGAGGATGGAACTGTTTATGATACTTCCAATGTTGTTGGTCTGGTAAGAGACAATATAACACGTGCTCGTAGATGGATAGAAAGATATTCAAACCAGGACAATACAGCAGAGTACGCAGAAGAGATTGACAGTTATTGGGCAGAACAATATGATTACGAAAAAGAACTTGACCCTTATTGGACTGTATTAGGCGCTATTCCTGACAAAACTTGCGAACTGAAGGCAGTTACATATCCGGTTGATTACCTTGGTAAAAAAGATAAGTATTTCGACAGGACAATAGTTTGCACTACTGAAGAAAGCGAGAAACTTCTTGAGAACATCTATAGCAGGTATAAGTCTCATTGGTTATCAGTTTTGTTCATCAAATCATTCTCATTACCAACGGAGCCTCCTTATTCTTTGACAGGACGTCAATTTATTGAAAGAATTGCAGATAAAGAAGACAAACGCTTTTTTGCCAAGTATATCAACAAGCATCGTGAAGCTCATTTGTTAATTCCTCTTGGATTGGACTATCTTCTCGGAGGTTTAACAATACCGAAACTGAGCGTTTTTAGAGCAGGATTCAGAAAGGGCTCCGTAACGGCACTTGATGTCCTTACCAATTATGAATATCGAAATAAGAATTTGGCAAGGATGAGGGCGAGTGTCTATGAGAAGAAACGAATTGCAGAACGATCTGCAGGTGCGATGATGCAGGAACAAAGTTTTGTTGTGGTTGGATTAGGCAGTGTGGGAAGCAACCTGTGTTATTATTTGAATGGATATAACAATGCAAAGTTTACACTCATAGACTCCGACAAACTAAACACTTATAATATCGGACGCCATTTGTTGGGTTTCAGATATATGGACCAAAAAAAAGTACAGGCGGTCAAAGACTATCTTGTTTCATACAGGCCTGACAGAGATGTAAAGGCCAAAGAGAATCATTTGGAAGATGCCCCTTCAGAAGTCTTCATCCATGCGTCTGCACTTTTCCTCTGTACGGGTGATGTGATGTCAGAAAAATGGATACTAGACAAAATGACCGAAGGGGAAGTGAAGATACCTACTTTTCTGTTATGGCTTGAACCTTATGGGGTTTCGGGAATTATGGTTTACGTGAATCCATCACAGACAGATAAACTTAAGACACTGGTTGATAAAGTAAATGACAGTTTTCTTGACTACTGCCTGATTGACAGGAACGAGTATCAAAACGGAGAGAACCTGTCAAAACGTGATGCCGGATGTAATGGCAAGTATGCATTGTATTCAGCCAATGACGTTACCCTCTTTCTTTCAGCCATGTTCCCACATATTGACCGTTTATTAAGCAATCCAGAAGAAACACAGATATACAGATGGGTAGGCAACGTAGAAATAGCAAGACAGAAAGGACTGCACTTAAACGAAAATGCAGGAGGCCTTTCAAAAAACAACGTCCAGTGCCTAATGATATAGGAATCTCTGATTATTCAATTGAGATTAAAGAGGAAGTCTTTGAGCAGTTAAGGGAGTACATACAGAAAGATGGTTGCGAGCTATGTGGTGTACTTACTGGTTCACAAATTGATGAGAAGACGTTTAGAATATCCAAGATATCACCACCATGTATAGCAAGTAATTCGCGTTGTGGCTGTGTACGGGATGCCCAGAAAGGGAACGCTTTTATTGCACAGGATTATGAGCAATCAGAACATACAAGAGTCTATATTGGAGAGTGGCATACTCATCCGGAAACTAATCCGACACCTTCACCAACGGACATAAGTTCTATCGTGAGCAATTATCATTCTTCCACTCTGATTCTGCCTGTTCTCGTAATGGTTATTGTTGGGACTGAGAGTTTATACGTAAGCGTATATGAAGGGAATAGTTTTATCAAGATATTAAATTATTGCAAATATGACAATACAAGAAACAGTTAAATGGTTCATAGAGAAGACGGTGGGAGTATACGGCGGCAAAGCCTCTGATTATTTCTGCAGTATGACAAATAATACAGCAAGACGGCAGAAGGAACATGGAGCCACCGCTCTGTTAGCTACAACAAAGTGTAGTGATAAGGATTGCGCTCGCGATTTGATGTGGGCGCTCGTAGATGCAGACTTTGACGTGGATAAAGATGTGATGAGTGGTCAAGATGATTCTATTCATGTCTATGTGTATAAGAAAACGCCAAAGACAGTTCAGAAGTTGAGTAGAACCGTAACAATTACTTTTCAGAACGACTGGTATTGCGAAGAGCATCTTAATCTTCTGCCTGATACAAATGGTATTTATTGTTGTTTCTATTGCGACAAAAAACTGGTTGACAACCATTTTCAACATAGCGAACCTCTTTATATTGGCATGACAACAGATGGCTTTAAGAGCCGTATCAACGACCATAAAAACAAAGACCATGATGAATGGAAGAAGATTTTGGCAAAAGATAAGCAGCTGGTATATGCTATAGCTGAATTTGATGAAGATATTCTTCAAACTGTTGAGGCTGCTTTGATACGCGAAAATCATACCCCTAAGAATTCTGAATACAGAAAAGGTTACCAGGGGGAGTACCACTCAATAACTGTTGAATGTAACGGGGCTAGAGGTAGCCTGAAGAGTAGTGTAACTGCAACCTTTGTGGGTTTGTTGAAGTAGGCCGCAATGTCAAATAAATATATCTTTTCGGAGTCTGAGCCTCACCCATAAAGCAAACAACTCTATATGACAAGCAATAACACCATAGCAATCTACAACTCTGATGAGAAACTTCCGCATACATCACGATGAGAAGAATACGATGGAGAGTGAAGTGAAACGAATTGACGCTTTCCGTGAAAAGGTTCAAGGCAAATGCGCTTGTGCTGAATACAATAACAACAGCATGTTTGTGGAGCTATTATGTGTTCTTTTAGAACGGGTTGTTGACTTCTAAAATAATATCGTAGAATGTCAATCTTTACAAAATCACTCCAACAGACATTTCAGAGGAAGAACTGGACTTGGATAGGTGGTGTATCTGGTCTGATTACCGCTGGTTCGTATATTCAAGAATTTGTTTCCTTCAAATGGTGGGAGAACCTGCTTTTGCTGGCGGCTTTGCTGGTTGGTTTTGGTGTTCTGGTATTTTGTTTCTTTTTTCTGCGGAACGCATACGGGTGGATACATGACCTACGCGTTGAATCCGTATGGGGCGAAATAGTAAAAGTCCTTGCGGAAGTGTATGCCTATATACACGAAATAGAGCGAAAGGAAGAGGTGACCGAAAAAGATATTGCGGACGTGTTGAGTTTCTTTTGTGGAAGAGTAAAGACATTGTTTGACAAGAAAACCAATAGTGACTGTTGTGTTTCAATAAAAGTCCCTATTTCGCATTATTCTGACAAGGGTGAGTGGCAGTCAATACAAGTAAAGAATGTATCTCGTGATCAAAAACATATTAGTGATAGGGATACCACGGATTATAAAAATGCTAATCATGATGTTGTGGGTAATACCGCTTACTCTTATGTAATATCAATGGTTATCAAGGAATCAAGCAAACCTCGCGTTTATCTTGATAATGATGTGCAGGCAAATCCAAATTACCTTACATCCAGCGGTAGAAATACGATACCTTATAAGAGCGAATTGGTGGTTCCCATTATACCGTCACGCTACAAGAAGCTGGAAGATATATACTTTGGTGGATTCCTTTGTGTTGATAGTGACAAAAAGGGCTCATTTGACGCAAAGCATTATGATATTCCAATGACGATGGGTCTTGCGGATGGTTTATATGCCATCATGCAGCGTTTAATAGAAATACAAAACAAACAAGCAAGCAATGAGTAAAGCAGAATTCAAATTTGTCCGTAATGGAAAAGAAGTGTCAATAGAGCGAACAATGTCATCTGTAAAAAGAGACAGTAATCATCCTGTTCTGCGAATGAAAGTAATGTGCTTTGACTCAGCAAGAATTGACCGTATTTTCAGTATCCAAGAAAATGCGGCAAAGACTCATATTAAGAAATAGAATAGGTAACCCAATTCTAAAGTCGCACAATAGTAGATTAAAGGCATAGTTAAGTAAAGATATGCGCAACTACATAGTAACAATACTGGTATTACTTATATGTTTGCTCAGTGGACACGAAGCTTATGCAAAGAGTGTTCGCATTGTTGCATCTATGCCAATACAAGAACAACTGAACATGCCTAATTCTACTTATATAATAAATGACGAGATTGACCTGAAAGGAAATACGATAACACTGCCATCATCATCTGTTCTACGATTTAAAAAGGGAGGGAGTATTAAGAATGGCGTTCTTGAGGGTAATAGAACAAAAGTTAAGGCTACAAGGAATAACACCTTCCATAATTGTGTGATAAAGGGCAACTGGAATGTTGATTGTGCATATTCCTCTATGTTTGATGACGATTTAGATGCAACGTTGCTATTGAAGAATTTATCTTGCCTATCACCTAATATTCGATTGTCCTCAAAAAGAAACTATAGTATTAATGCTTGCGAAGAATCAATTGATGCAGAATTTATAGGAGCAGACGGAAAAGAAAAGCCAATTATTAAATTCCATACAACCGATCCAAATGTTTCTGGGATTAAGATATATGGTTGCAAAATAAGACTTCGCAATTTAATAGTAGAAGACGATTATGCCCCCAGTAATGATTCCATATATGGAAAAAATAACGCAACGTTAGGAAACACAATAGCAATTCTCTCAAGAAATGGTGTCGTTGGCCAGTTAACAGTTGAGAATTGTGATTTCCGTGGGAGTACCTCTAGTTCCTGGGTTGCATCTTCACAAACCCGGAACTGTTTTGTGAAGTACTGTACTTTTACAGGGTATATGGCCGACCACGGTGTGTATTGTTCAATGAAGGCAGAATCGTTTGTGGTTGATAATTGTTCGATTAAAGACGTAACTCATGCTAGTGGATTGTTTAAGGTGAGAACATCTGACAGTCTTCAACTTTTTAGTATCTCTAATACTACAGCTCATAACTTCAATGGCTATCTTGCAATGTTATCCCTATTAGAGACACCTGATGCAAAAATTATATTTGACCATATAAAAGTAACTAGAGATGAGGGGAATCATTCTGTGTTTTATGGTTTCTGCATGAACGACGAAACCAAAAGCCTGAGAGGACATGGGTATAATGCAGGAAGAATTAGCATCACCCATTGTGATTTTGGTTATGGTTATGACGGCAATTCCATTATCTATGCCGGAGCAGGGAATCGAGTATGCGCTAGGGAAATTACCTACGACCACGTGGAGACTAATGAGTCCAATTTTGGTGGTGGAATGGTTGATGAAATAATAGTGAATAATTGCACATTCAATGATTGTAGTGGTGATAAAGGAATATATATATCAGCAAAAGAAATTACTATTAAGAACAGTTCATTGTCTAATGGGAAGCAGACTAATTGTGTGTTTTTGATTAATTATGATAAAGACTATACTAATGCCATTGTTTTGGATAAAACTAATATCAGTTTTAAAACCAATACTGTATTTGATGTAAGAAAAGGGAACCTTTTAAACGTAAATCTATCTAAATGTCGAATACTCAAATCTTCAGGACCAATCATTAAATCTACAGACCAAGCAGAAGTTAATTATATTGAGAAAGGCTCTGTCTTTTTTTAAATTACTCAAATAATGTCGGATAATTCATCGTCAAATAATCGTCTTGCCAAAAATACATTATTCTTGAGCATACGAATGGTGATAGTATTAATTATTAATCTTTTTACTACTCGTATTGTTCTACAAGCACTTGGTGTCGTAGATTATGGTGTTTATAATGTTGTATGTGGCTTTGTTGCTATGTTCGGTTTCCTGAACACATCAATGAGCAACGGAATACAAAGGTTTTTCAACTTTGAGTACGGAAAGAATGGAGAGGAAGGGGCTAATAAGGTTTATTGTACTTCTTTATATATACAATTTGCGCTTACGGTTGTTATTGTCTTACTTGTAGAGCCTATTGGTGTGTGGTGTCTAAACCATAAAATGGTAATACCACCAGATCGTTTAGTGGCTGCACAATGGATATTTCAGTTTTCTGTTCTTTCTTTCGTTGTAGGCATAATGCAAGCTCCTTTTTCTGCTGCAGTTACAGCACATGAACGGATGGGCTTCTATGCTATTGTTAGTGTACTAGATGCAGTGTTAAAATTTGCAATAGCATTTCTGATTACAGTAGTAGCGGAAGATAAGCTAATTGTCTATGGTTTACTCATGGCCTTAATTAGTGTTGTAAATATTGTGGTTTATTATATTTATTGCAAAAGAAACTTTAAGGAAATACGGCTCAAAAAAGGGCTTAATAAATATTTATTTAAATCAATGCTGGGCTTTTCGGGATGGAATCTTTTTGGTTCTTTCTCTGGAGTAATGGCTAACCAAGGAATAGATCTTGTTCTAAATTTCTTCTTTGGACCTATTGTTAATGCTGCACGTGGGGTTGCCAATCAGGTGAATGGTGCGGTTCAGGCTTTTGTTCTTAATATAAGTATGGCTGTACGTCCCCAAGTTACACAGTCATATGCAATCGGTGACATTAATAGAACAATGAGTTTAACTTATAGTGTTAGTAAGATAACATGTGCAATAGTATTGGTATTAGCTATCCCGGCATCTCTAGAAATAAATTTTTTGTTACAGCTTTGGTTGGGTAATAATGTTCCTGAACATACGGCATTCTTTACTATAATTATTTTATTAACATCTTTGATTACAAATTTGAATTGGGCAACATCTGGAGTGGTTCACGCAACGGGTATTATGCGTAACTACCAGGTTTCGGGTAGTCTGATAAGGATGCTTTCTGTTCCTATCGCATTTGTAATTCTTAAGTATTATAAGATTCCAGAATTGGCACTATTATCAGTTTTGCTGTGTCAGATGGTAGCACATGCTGTAGGACTTTTTGTTGTCAGGGGTTTAGTGGAGATGTCAATTAGAGATTATTGTTCGAAAGTTGTTATTCCAATTTTCATGATAATGATACTCTCCTCAGGGTTAACATGGTGTTTACATTCTTTTATGTGCGAAGGTTTCTTTCGGTTGATTGTTGTTTCTATTTTTAATTTGATTTTAGTGAGTTCTTTATTCTATTTCTTCGGCTTTAACCTAAGCGAAAAAGAAATGGTTAACTCAATTTTGAGGAAAGTCTTCTCTATAAGAAATAAAACATGAAAAAAGTAATTACCTACGGAACATATGATCTTTTACATCAGGGTCATATTAACATCCTTCGCCGAGCTAAAGAACTAGGTGATTATCTTATTGTTGGGGTCACCAGTGATAGTTTCGACCGTGGACGAGGCAAACTCAACGTACGCAACAATGTATTGGAGCGTGTTGAGGCCGTAAAAGCTACTGGGTATGCAGATGAGGTAATCATTGAGGATTATCTTGGGCAGAAAATTGATGACATCCAAAAATATGATGTCGATATTTTCGCCATCGGAAGCGACTGGGTTGGAAAGTTTGACTATCTGAACGAGTACTGCAAGGTGGTGTATCTGCCTCGTACGGAAGGTATCTCTTCAACAATGCTACGGGCAGAGAGCCAGACTACCTATCGGATTGGTATTGTTGGCAGTGGTCGCATCGCACATCGCTTTGTGCCAGAAAGCAAAGTGGTGAACGGAGCGGAGGTAACTGGAGTGATGAACCCAGATAAAGAAAATGCAGAGGCTTTTGCTCAGATACATGGACTTACAGCATACACGGGCTATGACCAGTTCTTGCAGAACGTGGACTTGGTGTATGTGGCCTCGCCTCATTTGACTCATTATGATTATGTGAAACAGGCTCTACTTGCTGACAAGCATGTGCTCTGCGAGATTCCCTTTGTTCTTTCGAAAGAACAGGCATTGGAACTATACCACTTGGCAGAAGATAGGAACTTGGTTCTGATGGAGGCAAGCAAGACCGCATATTGTCCTGCATTTGGTCATATTGTAACACTTGTAAAAAGCGGAATCATTGGTGATGTTGTGGATGTGAAAGCCTCTCTTAGTAAGATGGTGCCGCCGCCTACGCGTGAACTAGATGCAATGCAAGCTGGTGGAGCAATGACAGAACACGCACCATTAACTTTGTTAGCCATCATCAAACTGCTGGGTGTTGAGTGGAAGGATGTGGACTTTCATAGTCGTATCGAGAATGGAGTTGACATCTATACCAAAGGGGTCGTGAATTATCCACATTCAACTGCATCCTTTACACTAGGGATTGGTGTCAAGACGGAAGGAAACCTTGTAATATCCGGAACAAAGGGTTATATTTATGTGCCTGCCCCTTGGTGGCTGACTGATTTCTTTGAAGTGCGTTATGAGGACCAAACTAAGAACAAGAAGTATTTTTATAGCTACGATGGTGAAGGACTTCGTTATGAGATACAGGAATGGCTCTCGATGGTAGTAAATGAGCGCAGGAGCTGCTATAAACTACGTAGACGAGAGAGCGTGGCTATAGCAGAGATTATTGAGAAATACAGAAACAAGGAAAACGTAACGATATTATGAGACGCGTATTAGTTATTGGTGGAGCTAATGGAATTGGTCTGAGCATTGCTACAGAACTGGCGAAACGTGAGGAAGTGGAAAAGGTTTATATCGTAGATAAGGCTGCTGTTGCTTCAGAGTTTCAGAATAAGAAGTTTGAAGGCTTCCAGTTTGACCTCACTAATGAAGACTATTCTTTCTTTAATCGTTTTTCGGACATTGATACGTTGATGATAACAGCTGGTTTTGGCAAACTGGCATTATTTAAGGACGTAACGGAACAGCATATCATCAGTTCGTTCAATGTGAATACGATATCTGTTTTAAGACTGATAAAATGTTTCTATTCGAAGTTGGAGAGCAAGGAAGATTTTTATTGTGGTGTGATGGATAGCATTGCAGGCTGGATGTCTTCACCTTTCTTTGCCGTGTATGGCGCAACAAAAGCCGCATTGAAAATATTTATAGAGAGTGTGAATGTTGAGTTGCTGAAGTCTGGAACTACAAATCAGATATTAAATGTTAGCCCTGGCAGTATTAAGGGAACCGGTTTCTACGCAGGGCGAACTGACTTGGGTTTAACAAGTGAACTAGCTTTACAAATCATAGAACATTTGGAAAATAAGCAAGATTTGTTTATCCCACAGTACGATACTGTTTATCACGCTGTATTGGAACGTTACTACAACGATTTTCGTGCAGAAGGGCTGCATAGCTACGATTACAAAGTTCAAAATATGAAAGATAGAACCTAATTACAAGATTATTTGACAAATAATTATTAACGAACATACTATATTAATTATGATATTAAAAGATATTATAAAGAAAACTCCTTTTTTATATAAGCCCTTATTGTGGGTAGTAAACGATGTGAATAATAGAAAACGCTCAAGAGCTTATAAAAAATATGGGAAGGAAGCTCTTCGGCTTTTTGTAAAATGTATGGATGATAATAATTATAAGTATACTTTAGCATTTGGATCCATATTGGGTGCGGTGAGGGAACATGGTTTTATTAAGCATGATTTGGACATAGACACTTTCATATGGTATGAGGATTATAATCCGTTAATGATAGAACAATTGAAACAATATGGTTTTACATTAGATAGAACTATTACGATAGAAAATGATGAATACGGAAGAGAAGATACCTTTATGTATAAAGGAGTTAATATTGATATATTCTATGTATATCATGCTATAGACAAGTATCCTTATTGTTGCGATTTCGTATCAATAGAGAATCATAAACGACTGCCACGAAGGATAGAGATACCTTTAACAAAGGCAAGAAAACTACAATTATTCGAAGGCATCAATGTGTATATACCAGAGAATGCCGAGGAAATATGTGAATTCAGGTACGGGCCTAACTATATGACGCCAGACCCAAACTGGCATTGGGTATCGTCGTATAATGCTATCAGAGAATGGCCGGAAATGATTGACAAGGTTGTAGAATTATCGGGCGTTTGATTGAATACGCTGTTTTTGACTTAATATAAGGTAGAAGATGCAAGAGTCTGCGAGTTTTTTTCAGGTTTTATTTAATATAGTGTTGTGGCTATTTATATATGTTGTGTTGAAACCTGCATACATGGCACCATATACATTAAAACCTGCGAAAAGAAGGTTGGGATTTGTACTGATACTTCTTTTTTGTCTTTATCCTTTTTGGGGAGGTGACTATTTTCATTATAAAGAGATATTTCTGGATTTTCAAAAAGGTGCAGGCCTAAGTGGTCAAGAAGATATATATGACTGGATATTTAGAACATTTGGTTATTCATATACATTTTTGCGTCTTTCCATTTGGGGGATAGCGCTATTAATTTTGTTTTGGGCATATAAAAGAACATGTCAGAGTATAGATTTAACATTATTCTTTTTTGGAGTATGTTTCTTGCCGACATTCTCGTATGCTCGAGTGTCGTTAGCTATGTCCTTGATTCTATTAGGTCTGACTTTTATTGTTAATAAGGGAAAATTACCTAAAATCATTTCAATCGTATTTGGCGGTGGGTTTATTTTGTGCTCAGCATTATTTCATAAGTCTGCGCCGATAGGGATTGTAATGGCGTTAGCGTCTTTGTTTTTAATAAATGCATCAAAGAAGAAAATTGTATTTATTGTACTGCTTATTCCTTTATTGGTAGTAGCTCTTCAGAATGCCTTGAATTATTTTTCGATTATGGAATTGGATGCTGATACTTTTATAACCGATAGGGCGCGTTCCACTTATTTCGAGACCGATTCTTCTGGCTCTACAGGAATTGGTGCTTTGATAGGGACAATACTTCAGCAAGGACCAAGTTATCTAGTTGCAGTATTGTATTTAATCACTGCGTGGTCTGGAAGGACGAGTCTTTTTACTGTTCCAGAAAGAACTATATCTGCTTATGCTTTTTGTATTACTATGTTGTCTCTAGGATTCTCGCTGGATTTGGGCTATTCTTTGAGCGTGTTGCAATATAGAACTTTATTCTTTGCATTTCCGGCAAATGCTGTTTTCCTGGCAGCTGTTCATAGAAATAGAATTGAGAATAGACTTTTCAAGTTCATTTTCTACTCGACAATAATAGGTGTAGGTTATCAGTTCATATATTCTACATACTTGGCACTCTTTCTCCATTGATTATCAGTCTGATTATGAAAATAAGTATTATTATTCCAATGTACAAAGTCGAGGCATTTATAGAAAAATGTCTTACGAGTTGTATTAAGCAGGATATTTCTGAGAAAGATTATGAGATAGTATGCGTTAATGATGGCTCCCCAGACAACTCAGCTGTAATTGCTCGCGAAATGGCGAAGAAGTACACCAACATCATCGTGAAAGATCGTGAAAATGGAGGGTTGTCGGCGGCAAGGAATACTGGATTGAAGCATGCTAAGGGCGACTATGTATGGTTTGTGGACTCAGATGACTGGATAAAGGAGAATTGTCTAAAGAAGATTGTCGAAACCTGTGAACAGCATAACTTAGATATGCTTCGTATATGTGCCGCGAATATGTATGGCGACAAGGCAGTACGACGCTTTTCATATCCCGAAGAAGTGGCTGTAGAAAAAGGGAGAGACATTTTGAAACAAGGAATTGTTTTTTGTGCTCCTTTCTCAATATACAGAAGACAATTCTTGTTAGATAACAATCTATGGTTTTACGAAGGTATCTTTCACGAGGATAATGAGTTCACGCCCAGGGCATTTTTTAAGGCAGAACGTGTGGGAGCATTGAATGACTTGCTCTATTTCGTATATCAGAATCCGAATTCTATCACCCGTTCGTTTAATCCGAAGAAAGCTTTCGACAATATAATTGTAATGAATAGCCTGCATGATTTTCAGCAGCGAGAGGACCCTGGCACGGATAATGCCTTCAACTATGTAATAACTGGGACTATGAATGCAGCACTGCATGAAGCAATCGAATTTGACAAAGAAAAGCAAAGAGAATTTGCAGAGGCGCTGTATGGCAACAGAAATCTTTACACTCATCTTTTACATTCTGGGCGTACTATCTATTATTTAGAGGGAATATTGTTGAAGATTTTTCCCAAACACCCTATAGAAGTTTATCAATTTATGAACCTATTTGATAGGAGAAGCATTAAAACAAAGAAACAAGCCTAAATGAAGAATATTTTACTTTTGACCACCATCTACCCCCTGCCTTCCAAGGACAACCACGGAACTGCAGTGTGCCATTTCTTTGCTCGCGAATGGGTAAGGATAGGATATCGGGTGCGGGTGATACATTTCCAGGCGGTATTCCCGGCTCCATTCTACTGGCTGGCAAAGATGAATCGGAAGCTTATTGCGGCTAAGACGGGGGCGGTGGTATATACTGAACGCGACAAGGGGGCTGTCTATGAAAGCGAGGGTGTGGAGATTAACCGCATCCCACTGTTCAAGCCCATACCGCATGGTGGATACTCCAAGAAAGCCATCCGCGAGGCAGTCAAAAAGATAACAGAATGGAATACGGCAGGAGATTTCGAGCCTGGCTATATCGTAGGTCATTTCCCCAATCCACAGATAGAAGTGGTGGGGCTGCTGAAGGAAATATATCCTAATGCTGGTACGGCCATTGTGATGCACGGCGATACTGGGATTATGCAGAAGGTGTACGGCAAGCGGATGGATGAACTGATGCCTAAGATAGATGCTTGGGGATTCCGCAGTACCAGCGTGGTGCGGGAGTTTGAAGTGCTATTCGGGAGGGTGGAGAATCCGTTTATCTGCTATTCTGGCATTCCACCAAAGTATATCACAGAAAAGAATGTCCATCGTTTCGAGAAAGCGCTCCGCAACTTTGTATATGTGGGTGAGATGATTGAACGGAAATATCCGGAGAAAGTGCTGACGGCGTGCTGTATGGCATATCCTGAGAAGAACTTTTCCTTGACATACGTTGGTGATGGTCAGCAATTGAGTGCTATCAAGAGCGAGGTGGAACGGAACGGCTTGCAAGAGCAAGTGAGAATCCTGGGGCGCATCCCACGAGACCAGATAGTGGCAGAATATGACAATGCTGACTGTATGGTGATGATTAGCCGGGGAGAGGCCTATGGGCTGGTGTATCTTGAGGCGATGGCACGGGGCTGTATTACTATAGCTTCACGTGACGAGGGCTTTGACGGAGTGATTGTGGATAGCGAGAACGGTTTCCTATGTAAGGCTGGAGACGCTGAGGAGCTGGCAACAATCATTTATAGAATAAACGCTATGTCTGCTGAAGAACGACAGGCAATTTCCGACAAAGCAATAGAGACGGCTAAGCGACTGACAGACGAGAAAGCTGCAAGGCTATATATAGAAGATGTTAAAGAAAGAATAAATAACATGCAAGTAATTATGAATCAGAGAATTACCCCCCCCCGGACGAGAATAGTTGACTTCTGGGCAGTAAAAGCTTCCCGCGAGGAAAGTGAGTGTTTAACCAGTAGCCGCTTGGCTGCATAACGGTAATCGAGATATGGAAAAGAACAAGAAGATTGCCGTTGGAATTATCGGATGTGGCTTCGTAGGCGGAGCCTTGAAGAACTGGTTAGAGAACAATAATCCCGACTGTGAGATTTTCGTCAGCGATCCTCCAAAGGGAATGAATGACGACCTAAGCAAGGTCGATATCGCTTTTGTGCAGATTCACGTGCCCACCGAGGACGACGGTACACAGGACCTCACCCTGATGAAGAAACTCATCACCAACCTGCCAGACGTGCCCGTGTTCGTTCGCACCACCATCCTCCCTGGCACCAGCGAAAGGCTCTCCAAAGAGACCGGTCATCAGGTGTGCTATATGCCTGAGTTTCTGACCGAGCGAACGTTTATTGAGGACTTCAACAAGCAGACGATGGTGTTCACGGGAGCTCAGGAACTGCTCACTAAGATTTTCGTTGGCAAGAAATTCACGGTGATGTCACCACTAGAGGCAGAGCTTACCAAATATATGCACAATGTCTTTGGTGCCTATAAGGTCACCTATTTCAACGCCTGCCGCGAGTATTGTGAGCAGATGGGGGCCGACTGGCGCAAGGTACATACTGGTGTACTTCTGTCTGGTTATATTAATGACACCCACACCTACGTTCCCGGTCCTGATGGCAAGTTCGGTTATGGTGGTAAGTGCTTCCCCAAGGATGTCAATGCCTTTGCTAAGATGACAGAGGGTACACCCCTTGGCACCCTGCTGGAGCACCTCCACGAGCTGAATGTTCATTTCCGTGGAGTAGAGGAGCATATCTAAAACAGAAGGGATTGATATGAAGAAAATATTGCTTCTCACTAACATCTATCCCAACAACGACCCGAACTATGGCGGAACGAAGGTATGCCATTCCTTTACTACAGAATGGGTCAAGATGGGGTTTGATGTGCGAGTGATTCATTTCGATTCGCTGTTTCCGAGACCCTATTATTGGATAGGAAAGTTGTTTAATTCAAGAATACAAGCCAAGACGGGAACGGTAGCTTACACCAATACGCCAAGGCATCCGAAGCAATATAAGGTGGATGATGTGCCGGTGCTGTTTGTGCCGTTGAAAAAGTATATTCCCCACAAGGCACCGTCGCAGGAGCAAACGGACAAGGCTTTCAAATACATTGTGGAAACGCTAAAACAGGAAGGCTTCACGCCTGATGTCATCACGGCTCATTTCGCCTTGCCACAGCTTCAGTTTCTGCCGCTGTTCAAACAGCAGTATCCTGATGCGAGGACGTGTCTGGTGCTTCACGGAAACAGTAGCGCACTGTTGTATTTCTATCCGAAGGACTACCAGGAGCTGATGAAGTCGGTGGATGTGTGGGGATTCCGTTCGCTGGCTTTCCAGCAGGACTTTGCGCAGAATTATGGTAATGAGAAACCGATGTTCCTTTGTCATTCAGGCATTCCTGAGAAATATTTGGAACCTGTTAGCAAGGACTTCGAAGGTGGTGTTAAGCGTTTTGTGTTTGTAGGCAGTCTGTATGAGTTGAAGAATGTAGATATTACCCTACGTGCTTTGCATAAGGCGATGAATGGAAAGGTCTATACATTTGACATTGTAGGCAGTGGGGCAGAGAATGAGAATTTGCATCATCTGGTGGATGAACTGGGAATGAAAGACAACGTTGTTTTCCACGGACAAATGAAACGCGACGAAGCGCAAAAGGTGGTACGCGATGCAGACTGTTTCATCATGGTCAGCACGCGCGAAGCCTTTGGTCTAGTGTATGTGGAGGCGATGGCAAAGGGCTTGATAGTTGTGGGCACAGAAGGACAAGGCATAGACGGTATTGTGAAGCATGGTGAAAACGGATTCCTCTGCAAATCCCGCGATGTAGATGGCCTGGCGGAGGTAATTACAAATATTACTTCATTATCGCAACAAGAACTGAAATTGATTTCTGATAAAGCTGTCGTAACGGCATCCAACTTGACAGACCGCAAGGTGGCAGAAAACTATATTAACGCAATAATCAAATGAACATAAAGAAAAGACTATACGAAGATTTTTTCCGACCTGCTCAATACGTTCGTTATGATAGTGTGTTGAGTGCGGCAAAGGAGGCAGGGTATGAGTTTCATACCGTACACTCCTTCGAGAAGGCTACTGGGGGGGGCAAGATTTTGATACTTAGGCGCGATGTGGATACTAAGGATATGAAGTGTATGCGTGCATTGCTTGCCTTGGAAAAGAAATATGGGGCAAGATCGAGCTGCTATTTCCGTTGGAATACAATGGATGTGAAGGTTATGGAAGAAATAGCAGAGACTGGTGGTGAGGCTTCATACCATTATGAAGAGATTGCGACCTACTGCTATAAGCATCGCATTAGGAGCAAGGAGGAGATGATGAAGCATATCGAGGAGATACGTGACCTGTTTATTGAGCAGTTCGCCAAATTCAAGAAAGAGACGGGACAGCCTTGCCTGACAATTGCCTCACATGGTGACTATGTGAACAGTAAGTTTCATTATCAGAACAAAGAACTGATGGACGAACGTGTTAGACAGGCGTGTGGCATAGAGCGCGAGGCGTATGACCCAGAACACATGAAGAGGATTACTTGTAGGATTGCTGATCAAGTGGAGAGAGAAAACTTTGCGCCCAAAGCAATTGCTGCCATCGAGCGTGGTGAGCCTGTAATAGAGTTGTTGACCCATCCGAGACAGTGGAACTCGCCAGCATGGATAAACTTGAAAGAAGAAATTAACAGAGTTTGCAAAGGACTCTACATGCGTTTGTAAAGTTTAGAGTTTAGAGTTGAGAGACTGTTTTCAAGTTTCAAAATTCAGGTTTCAATATAGAATATAGGATGATTCACAAATTAGCTGATTGTATGAACCCGAACGTGCCGGAAAGCACGAAGATATGGCAGTTCTGCGTGATTTTCCCTGAGTGTCAAATAGGGGAGAACTGCAATATCTGCTCACATTGTTTGATAGAGAACGATGTGAAGATAGGTAATAACGTCACTGTGAAATGTGGAGTGCAGATATGGGATGGGATTGAACTGGAGGATAATGTTATGGTTGGTTCCAATGTTACGTTTACCAACGATATGTACCCGCGTTCGAAGAATAAGAACTGGACATTATTGAAAACGAAGGTTTGTAAAGGAGCGACTATTGGGGCAGGTTCAACCATATTACCTGGAATAACGATAGGAGAGAATGCCTTTATTGCAGCGGGCAGTGTTGTGACTAAGGATGTGCCCGCCGGAGAGCTTTGGATGGGTAATCCAGCAAGGTTTTACAAGAAAGTAGAATTCTAAAGAAAGCAATAATATATGATACCCTTTTTATCTTTAAAAGATGTAACTGCACTTCATGGAGCAGAGATAAACGAGGCCGTAAGCCGCGTAGTGAATGGCGGTTGGTACCTTCAGGGTAAAGAGAACGAGCGGTTTGAAGAGAAATACTCCAAGTTTATAGGAACCAAATACACCATCGGTTGTGCCAACGGACTGGATGCCCTCATCTGGATCTTCCGTGCATACATCGAGATGGGTGTGATGCAGCCGGGTGACGAGGTGATTGTCCCTGCAAATACCTATATTGCTACCATCCTGGCCATCACAGAGAATGGACTGAAGCCTGTTCTTGTGGAGCCAAAACTCAATACACTGGAGATAGATGATGACAAGATTGAGGAAGTAATTACACCTCGCACTAAAGCCATCGCCATCGTTCACCTCTATGGGCGCAATGCCTATACAGATAAGATTGGCGCGCTTTGCAAGAAGTATAACCTGAAGCTTGTTGAAGATAATGCTCAGGCTCATGGTTGCAAGCATACTGATGGACGTGTCACAGGTTCAATCGGAGATGCAGCAGGCCATAGTTTCTATCCTGGCAAGAATCTTGGTGCCCTTGGTGATGGTGGTGCAGTGACCACCAACGACCCAGAACTTGCAGCCGCTGTTCGTGCTTTGGCCAACTATGGCTCTCAGAAGAAATATGTGTTCAAGTACACTGGACGCAACTCTCGTCTTGATGAGATACAAGCCGCAGTACTGGATGTGAAACTGAAATATCTGGTTCAGGACAATGCACACCGTAAAGAGGTAGCACATCAGTACTATGAAGGTATCAAGAATCCGGTGATAACACTGCCTGACTTACTCCCTGATGAGCAGAACGCTTTTCATCTGTTTCCGATTCTGGTTGGCGAAGGCAAGCGTGATGCCCTGCACGACTATTTAGAGAAGAATGGCGTAGGAACGGTGATTCACTATCCCATTGCGCCTCACAAGCAGGAGTGTTATAGAGAGTGGAATGGTATGAGTTTGCCTATCACAGAATACATTGCTGACCATGAGTTGAGTCTGCCTATTGGCCCGGCTATCACTCGTGAGGAAACGGCTGAAGTGGTTCGACTCATCAATCAGTTTAAGTGATTTTCTTTTTCAACATTAGATTTTCAGTTTGATGCGCATCTGGATAATAAACTACTACGCAGGCACACCCGACACAGCAGGTAATCCTCGTTATCTAAAGTTGGCTCGACATTTTATGGATGCCGGTCACGAAGTTATTACCTTCAATGCGGGACGCACAGCCAAGATAAATGATAGTGAATTTGAAGGAGGGAACTTTATTGTTCGTCAATATGATGGTTTCCATTTTGTACACGTTCGTGTGCCTGCTTTCGAGGGTAACGGAGTAAAGAGGATGTTCTCCATTTGGAAGTTTGCCCAGATCATTCGAATGGGTCATAAGCAGTTTGTGCGTCCAGATGTTATTCTCCAGAATATTCATCCACCATTTGACTATCCGATAGTTAATCTGGCTAAAAAACTCAAATGCAAATATATTGCAGAGGCTTGGGATTTGTGGCCTGAGGATTTCGTTACTTTCGGACTGGTGTCGGCCAAGAACCCCGCCATGAAGGTGGCCTATGCCATAGAGAAACGGTATTATTATGCAGCAGATGACATTATTTTTACTTTTCTGGGGGCTTTCGATTATCTAAAGCGACAAGGTTGGATGAAGGAGCAAGGTGGCAAGATTGACCCCACGCACCTGCATTATATCAACAATGGTATTGACTTGGAAGAGTTCGACAGGAACAAGATGGCATACCCACGTGCCGATGCGGATATGAACGACCCGAAGCTAGTTAAGATAGTGTATTTGGGAAGTATTAATAGGGCTAACAATGTGAAGACTCTAATCGATGCGGCTGCACAGATGCAGGATATGCCAAACTATCGCTTTTTCATCTACGGGAACGGAGCCTATCGTCAAGAGCTGATGGAATATGTGAAGACGCAGGGCATCAACAACGTCGTCTTCAAGGAGGAACACATCCCGCTGGAAGAATGCGCATGGGTAGTGAGTCAGGCCACCGTGAATGTGATGAACTACGACAAGGACTTTGGTAAGTGGGGTGTGAGCAGCGGCAAGATGTTCCAGTACCTGGCAGCCGGCAAACCCATCGTTTGCAATATCAATATTGCTTACGACAATGTAATCAAAGACAACCGCCTGGGAGTATCGTGCGACTTGGCGACACCTGAACAGTTCGTAGAGGCTATCCGAGAGGTGGCCGAGCAGCCCCGAGCCAGCTACGACGCCATGTGCGAGCGGGTGCGCGAAGTGGCACGGCGGTTCGACTATAATGTGCTCGCACAGCGGGAGCTTGAGCTTATAGAGAGTTGATAGAGAGAGAGCTTTTCACGTTACTCCGGCTGGGGCTTGGCACCGGCACCGTCGAGAAGGAAGACATCTCTGCGCTGCTGACGTTTAGTGAGCAGCAATGGGAGGAGTTGAAGGAGACAGCATGCTTTCAAGGTGTGCTGGGTATTGTGCTGGATGGGATAGACCAGATGCCGCAAAAGTCATACGTTTTGCCCAAGCAGTTGCGGTTGCAGTGGATTGGCGAAGTGTTGCAGAACTACGAGGCTGGCAATATGCAGCAGCTATTGGTGATTGACTCGGTGCAACGGGAATGGGCCAAGGCCGGCATCCGGATGATGGTGATGAAGGGCCAGGCAATGGGGACGTACTACCCCAATCCTAAGCACCGCAGTCCGGGGGATATCGACTGTTACCTTTTCGAGGATTACGCCAAGGGCAATGAAATGGCCAAGGCGTTTGCCGACAAGGTGGACGAGGGTTGGTACAAGCATTCGCAGATCTCTGTGGGTGGGCAGATAATAGAGAACCACCAGTACTTTGTGCATACGCGTGATGGGAAAAGGAGCAAGGCTCTTAATCAAGTGCTGGTGGATGCGCTCTCGGGTAGTGCCGTTGAAATTGGCGAATCGCTGGGAGGAGCACTTCTGCCACCACCGATGTTCAACGCACTCTTCCTGACCTACCACGCCATGACCCATTTTCTGGAGGAGGGGCTGAAAATGAAGCAAGTGCTGGACTGGGCGATGTTCCTGCACCACGATGCCGACAAGGTGGATTGGGGGGAGTTTTACCGCCTCTGCGACCGTTTCCATATGCGGCGGTTTGCCGATGTGATGACGGATGTGGTGGTGCGCTATTTGGGTGTTGATGTCACACAGATATTACAGAAAACACAGATAACTACTACAAGTCCATATACGGAGAAAGTGCTTCATTCCACGCTGTACGACCAAGACTATGTGTTCAGCAGTGGTGAAGGTGGGTGGAAGAACCGGTGGCACATCGTACGAAACCTTTGGAAGTATCGCTGGAAGTATGAAGAGATATACCAAACCAGTGTGTGGAAACAGTTGTGGTGGTATGCAACGGGTTTTTTGTTCAAGACTGAGTAAGTCAAACAGATAACACAGGTTGGTGTTTTAAGGTCGCGTAATAATCGTTATTGTTTGCAGTTTTTGGGTTGAGAATCGTTATTTCTGCACTAGTCAAAATGGGTTAAGAGTTTTAGTTATCATACACAATGAAAAAGATTACCATACGGAAATTCGGTCCAATACGGGAGGCTGAAATCGAAATGGCAAGGATGAATGTTCTTGTGGGGCCGCAAAGCATAGGGAAGAGCTGTGTTTTGAAGATTGCCGCTTTTTTCTCGTGGCTGGAGAAGCGTATCGAATTGACGCAAGACCCAGTGGGCGTGACAAAGAATGCCTACAAGACACATTTCATTGAGTACTATGGCCTGTATGACTATGACCAGAAGGATACTTATATTAGGTATGAAACCACGCTGATGGTCATAGAATACAAGTCGCAGACAATGTCGACAGAGTGGAAAAAAGACCGCTGGAACTATCATCGGTCCAGGATTTCCTATATCCCGTCGGAAAGGAATCTTATCGCAACCATTTCAAATTGGACAAAAGTGGACGTGAATGATTCTCTGCTTGAGTATTTCTCCGGATGGGACGAGGCCAGAAAATCACGCAGGAAAGGTCTTGACATCCTTTCGACGGGGGTGCAGTACTCGTATAAAAAAGAAAACGACTCGGATGTCGTGAGGCTGAAGAATGGAAAAAACTTACTTCTTTCAGAAACCTCCAGCGGATTTCAGTCGCTGGTTCCGCTATATGTTCACCTTAGTTATCTGCGTTCCGGTCAATATTACACAAACCGAAAGAGCAGTTATGCCTCCAAGGCGGAAAATGAGCGGCTTCTTCATTTGCTGATAGATAAACTTGTTCAAGGCAATCTGGACAAAGAAGTAATAGAGTCGATTGCGCAGTTGCAGTATGTTGTGGAGTATGGAGATAAGCGAAAAACTGTGGTGGGAAGCGCAGAAATGCAAAAACTCGCCCAAACTTACAGGAATTTTGTCAATACCAAGCGGAGCGACATATTCCTTGAGGAACCCGAAAACAACCTCTTTCCGCCCACACAGGTACAGCTTATAGAGTGGCTGATTGAAATGTCAACAGACCGATTCCGCAGGAACTCCTTGTTCCTTGCTACACACAGTCCCTATGTGGTCAACTGTTTCTTAGAGCGGCCTGAGCGTGACTACAAACTTTTTATTGCGGCACCAGTGGATGATAAGGGGATGTCTGTTATCAGGGCTGCGAGTGACGATGACTTGCAGCAGATGTACGACTACGGTGTTGACGTGTTCTTTAATTATGAAACTTTTGTCGGGTGATGAAGAAAGATTTGTGCGTTATACCCGAGTGTTATGTGGATACTAATCTTATTTCCTGCCTGCTTGGCGGCATTGGCGTAAACCATCAGAAAGGATGTACGCGGGTGACAGGGGTGATGGAAAAACGGTTGGCTGACAGGTTTGCCATAGGTGTGATTGATGCAGACAAGGTCACCCCCGGTTATTTGGCAAAGCTCCGTAAAGTGGCAGGTCTGCAGCATCTGTGTGTTTACAAGAGCGATATTCGGCCCCATTACATCATTACTATCCACAAGGCCGTAGAAGACTTCATCCTTGACGAGGCCCACAAGGCAGGTGTATCACTGAGCACATACGGCTTGCCCGACACACTGGATGCGTTAAAAAAGCAAACCAAAAAGGTCGGTTCTGACAAGGACAGCCGGTTTAAAGCATTGTTCGGGAAATTGGAAGATGTGGGTGAAGTGGCCGCATTGAAAGAATTGCTCATGTACCTCAGAAGTGAAGGGTATTTGGCACAGGAAGAGCAGGTTGTGAGTATTCTTGCAGGTGAAGACTATGTATAAACGATAACGATAACGTTAACGATAATTATGGGAGAAATTAAGAAGGCAAGGAATTTTAGGGAATATAAGGTGTGGCAGGATGCTGTGGCGTTTGCGTCGGAGGTGTATAAGGTGACAGCAGAAATGCCGTGGTTTGAGAAGAAAGGACTATGCGACCAGTTGCAAAGGGCGGTGGTGAGCATATCCAGCAATATTGCGGAAGGGGCTGCCAAGCCATCAGATACAGAGTTTGCTCACTTTCTTGATATGGCTTTAGGGTCTGCATTTGAAGTTGAGACCCAAATCTTGATCGCTAAGAACATTGGTTACATAAAGAACGCTAACGATGAAGATAACGGGGGTGTAACTTATGAGGCGTTGTTGAGCGAGCTACATGATATTGAGAAACAGTTAAATGGTTTAATTAATTCGGTACGCAACAGTTATCGTTAGCGTTATCGTTAAGGTTGAATAATATGTATAAACATTTCTTTAAGCGTTTTTTCGATTTCTTGATTGCATTGGTGGCTCTGCTGCTGATTTGGTGGATCCTAGCTATCGTGGCTATCTGGCTTCACTTTGCCAACAAAGGGGCTGGCGCGTTCTTTACGCAGGACAGACCGGGCAAGGATGGAAAGATATTCCGTGTTATTAAGTTCAAGACGATGACTGATGAACGGGATGAATACGGGAAGCTGCTGCCGGATGCTCAAAGACTGACAAAAGTCGGGCGATTTGTCCGCAGTACCAGTGTAGATGAACTGCCGCAGCTTGTCAATATCCTTAAGGGGGATATGGCTTTGATCGGCCCACGTCCACTATTACCCGAGTATCTTTGGGTCTTTGATGACTTCCAGAAAAGAAGAATGGACGTCCGTCCGGGCATCACTGGCTGGGCGCAGGTGCATGGAAGGAATCATTTGAAACTGAGCAAGAAGTTTGAATATGATGTATGGTATGTTGACCACTGCTCCTTATGGCTCGACATCAAGATTGTGTGGATGACAATTGTTAACGTCCTCAAGCGTTCAGATATTGGAGAAGGAGCAGGTGACATGAAAGATATCGATGACCTCAATATGAGTCAGCGTATGCGAGAAATACGTGAACAACGTGCTGCGCAAGGAATCAAGTAGAATTATTTATATTTTTTAAATATGGAATCATTAGAGAGAAAGAAACTTCTTATCCTGGGCGGTCCGGCTCTTATGTCGGATGTAGTATCCAAGGCAAAGGAACTGGGTGTTTACACAATTGTGACGGACTGGTATGAGCCGGAAAAGTCACCTGCCAAGAAACTGGCTGATGAGTATTGGATGGACTCTGTGGCAGATATTGACGGTTTAGCGAAGAAGGTAAAAGAGAACGGTATAGATGGTGTTTTTACCAACTATACTGATTCATACCTGCCGTTTTATGTAAATCTTTGTGAGAAGGCCGGAGTTCCTTGTCTGGCAAATATGCATCAGATTGAGACTATCAGTAACAAAGACCTATCCAAGCAGTTGTGTATAGACCACGGTATCAGTGTGTCCAAGCGTTATGAGATTACTTCTATTGAAGGCATTGATAACCTTGATGTTACGTTTCCGGTTCTGACCAAGCCGGTGGATAACAGCGGGCAGCGCGGTATCTACGTCTGTCTGAACAAGGAAGAACTGAAAGTGAAGTACCAAGAGTCACTGGAGTTTTCTGAGTCGAAGAATGTGATGATTGAAGAGTATGTACAAGGTGACTACACGGTAATGTTCTACACAGTACAGAACGGTCATGTAACATTGGCAACTATGTCTGACAAGCCTGTGTATGGCAACTTCGAGAACAATCTCCCCAAACTTCCGATGGGTTATTTTCTGCCTTCGAAATATGTGGAGCTTTGCAAGAGAATAATGCTTCCTAAGGTACAGTCGTTTGTGACAGATCTTGGTCTGCAGAATGGTGTGATTGGTATTGAGGCTGTGGTCAAGGACAACGACATCTTTGTATTTGAGATGCAGTTCCGCCTTGGCGGAATGCGTCACCATAATTTTGTGCTAAAAGAGAACGGTATGGATTTGCTGGCTATGCTTATCCGCTTCTCTCTTACAGGTAAATTTGAAGGTTGGGATGCCTCCGAGTGCGACAATGCATCATTCAAGAATGCTTATTGCTCTCTGAACATTCTTATTAAGCCTGACACGGTGGCAAAGATAGAGAATGTAGATATTGTAAAGGGCATGCCTGAGGTCTATGCTTCCCAACAAATGATTTATGAGGGTGACACTGTTCGCCTTGCTGGAACCGTGCAGCAGATTGGCTTCAAGTTCTCATTGGCGGCAACATCAAAAGTGGAATTGCTCAAGGCAATACAGAAGATATACAATACCCTGCGTATTACCAATAAGAAGGGAGAAAATCTAATCCTTTCATTGAATTACGCAGAAACCCTATTGGGGGGGGTAAATATCATGTAATCAGAGTTTTGTGTCGTAATTGGCATAATTCGGGACATTATTCATACGCCTTTGCGGCTTAAAGAAAGGGCGTATGAAACAGAAATTATTGATTCTTGGAGGCAACCGTCTTTCTTGTGATATTGTTGAAGGAGCAAAATCGCTTGGCGTTTACACAATAGTAACTGATTGGTATGATACGGATAGATCACCGGCTAAACTCATTTGTGATGAGTATTGGACTGTGAGTACAACTGATTATGATGAATTGGTAAGGAGAATAAAAGAAAAACACATTGATGGTATTTTGACAGGTTTTTCTGATTCATATCTTTTACCGTATCAACGTTTGTGTGAGTTGACAGGGCTTCCATGTTATGCTACAAAGGAACAGTTTGAATGGTCGTTGGACAAAAAGGCATTCAAGGAGAAATGCAGGAAGTATAACGTGCCGGTAGTTCCAGAATATGCTGTTGAGGATTTTGACAAGTCGATCATAAGCAAGAACCACAAGGTCATTATCAAACCTGTTGATAACAGCGGAAGCCGAGGTATTGGCATCTGCGACAATCCAGATGATTTTGATGAGAAACTAAAGTATAGTCTAGGCTTCTCGGAAAAGAAGGTGGTTGTCATAGAACAGTATATGGAGTGTGACGATGTATCTTTTGAGTACAAAATACAGGATGGCGAAGTGCTGTTGACGGCAATATGTGATCGCTACATTTATAAAACACAAAACGAAGGTTCAATTACATCAAAATTGGTCTATCCATCAAAATACACAGAAGCCTATCTGAACGATGTTGACAAGCGGGTGAAAAGGATGTTTGAGGGCGAAGGGTTGAAGAACGGGGTTTTGTTCATGCAGGCATTTACGGACGGAGACGATTTCTATTTCTATGAAATGGGGTATCGTCTCAGCGGAGGCCGTCACTACATATTCACGAAGAATCAGAATTGTGAAAGTGCGGTTGAGGAATTGGTGAGATTTGCAGTGACTGGAGAAATGTCGAAGGAGAGGCTGTCAGAGATAACAACGCCTCGTTTCAAGAATGTGTGCGGCCAGTTGAGCATAATTTGCGAAACGGACAAGATAGCCAGGATAGAGGGCTGGGAAGAGGTTGCAAGTTTACCACAAGTGATAGATGCTTTGCAGACCTACAAGGAGGGTGATGAAATCGGCAAACAGGGTACTACGGCATCAATCTTCGCGAGATTGCATATTGTAGCAAAAGACATAAATGAACTTAATCTGATTATTGATAACGTTTATTCGACTTTAAAGGTCAGAAATAATAAAGGTGAAAATATTGTGATTCATTGTATTTAATATGAGGATATGAAAGCCAAGGAGTTAATTGATAAAGTATTTAATGGAACGGTCTTTCTGCAAGCATCATTGAAAGCTTTTGAATTAGATAACCGTATCTTGCAAGACAAATATGACTTGATTGTAAAAGAACTGGATTACAACAACGATTCTGATATTGAATTGTGGAAGTCATTAATTCACACTTCTTATGATGACTGCCATTTTACAACGGAAACGGCAAGAGATCTTCTATGTAATCATCCTTATTATGTCAATACTCAAACATTTGTATTTCAGCAAGTTGGGTGGGGTAGCTACAGTTTCGATAGGTCAATATAAAAATAATCCTAAAATAGGTGGCG
Organism: Bacteroidales bacterium; assembly: GCA_017480785.1. Lineage (GTDB taxonomy): Bacteria > Bacteroidota > Bacteroidia > Bacteroidales > P3 > Colimorpha. Next base: position 161,986 of record JAFURZ010000013.1, on the reverse strand, counting down.
ATTTCCGAATAGGAGTTACCAAAGCTTCACAAAACCGTGGGTATGGCAGGTTGTGTATTTTATATGCATTTTCGCAACTTGCTGCAAAAGGTCTAAAGTACGGTGAATCCGCCATAATGCTTAAGCGGAAAGAATCACTTTATCTTCATTACTCATTAGGTTTTCATCCTCAAAACAATACAAAATATATGGCAGATGCAAATTTGCATCCATGGATTAAGAACTTGAATTTGGTATTGAAGTTACGACTAAGAAATTCTTATCATAATTATCTCAAGCTTGAGAGAAAGAAATATTTAGTATAGTTACATGAAAATAGCAGTTATAGGTGCTGGTAACGGCGGGCAGGCCATTGCCGGTTATTTGGCCACACAGGGCTACGAGGTGGCTTTGTATGACATAGATGCAAAAAAAATGGATGAGCTGAGGCAACTTGGCGGCATCCAACTTGAAGGTCGTCTTGGCGGCTTTGGAAAACTGGCTTGTTTCACCACCGACATCGCAGAGGCGGTGAATGGTGCTGAAATCATTATGGTCACAACCATCGCCAATGCTCATAAAGCGGTGGCGCAAAGTCTTGCACCCCACTTGGTGGACGGGCAGGTAATCATCCTTAACCCCGGGCGCACCTGTGGTGCATTGGTGTTTAAGCAGGCTTTAGTGGAGTCTGGTTGCAAAGCTCGGTTCTACCTGGCGGAGGCCCAAACACTGGTGTATGCTTGCCGTATTGTGAGAAACGGCACGGTGAACATCATTGGTGTGAAGGACGAGGTGCTGCTGTCGGCATTGCCCTCGAAAGATACAGAATATGTATTGAGCAAAGTCAATCCGCTTTACCCAAGCTTTATGAAGACCACCAACATACTCCGCACCAGTTTGGAGAATATCGGAGCTATGTTCCACCCGAGTGTGCTGCTCTTCAATGCCGCCACCATCGAACGCAACGAGGTGTTCTGGTTCTATCGTGACATGACCGAGCAGGTGGCTGCCTTTATTGAGCGTTTCGATGCGGAACGTTTGGCTGTGGGCAAAGCTTACGGCATAGACTTGCTGGGTGTGAAAGAGTGGATTAAGTTTGCCTATAAAGATACAATTGGTGACACCTTATGCGAGCGAATGAAAAACAATCCTGCCTATCACGATATCAAGTCGCCATCCTCAATCTTTACTCGCCAATTGACTGAGGACATTCCTACCGGGGTGTTGCCTATCATGGAACTGGGGCGTGCCGCTGAAGTGAAAACCCCACTTTTGGAATCAATGATACATATTTGCGAAGCCTTGTTAGGCCAAGACCTTCACTCGAATGGACGTAACTTGAAGAACTTGGGTTTGGCCGGCAAGAGAAGACAGGAAATATTGGATTATATCACTCATGAAGCCTAATTTAAAAGATGTTTTTGGTTTTATAAAACCCTTGGTGGATGTTCACACCATGGGGGTTTATACTATGGCCAACCTGCTTCGCGACTGTGGCTATAAGGTGTATGTGTCGAAAGATGACGTGAACGAGGCCGTGGAGCAGATACATAAAATCAACAACTACAGTCTGGTGAAGAAATGGATTGTTGACAATAAAATCACACGCCTTGGTTTCAGCTACCGTCTCGACCCCAAGGAAGGTAGTGACTATTTCATGAGCCTCTATATGCACCTGAAAGGCGACAATATGTTTGAGGGACAAGGTGGCCAACTCACACAGATATTCTTTGCCGGCCTGCCCGACACTTGTGATATTGTGCGAGGCAAGACCGATGGCGATGTACTGGTGTTCCCGGGCAACGAAAGCCCTATTGAGTCGCTCACTATGCTGAAGGTACCTGAATATCTGTTGCCGCAGGCGTTGAACCAGAAGAACCCTTACGACGATATGCGTTGGAACTTTGCCAAGAAGCTTATCGAATCTGAAATGTTCAAACTGGAACTGCCACAAGACCACTACGGCTATAACAACTGTGGTACGGATTCGGACACCTATATCGAACGTCTGAATTACGCCCGCAGCAAACATGCCCTGCCAATTATTCGCACCCATTCGGGTCCTTACAACCCCAACCGCTTGGAGGCATTGAAGGAATATCGCTCATGGTGTCGCGAATTGGCACAAAGCCAACTGTTGGATGTGCTTTCCATCGGTAGTTCGCAGCTTACGCAGTCCAACTTCGGTGAAGATTGGGAAGGCAAGCCCAATGGCGGTGGCGTGCCGGTCAACTCTGAAGCTGAATACCGCACTATTAAAGAAGAGGCACGCCCGATGCTGGTGCGTACTTATTCGGGCACCAAGGATGTGCCAGGCTTGGCCAAGATTCACGAAAGATCGTTGAACATTTCGTGGCACGCCCTCTCGTTTTGGTGGTTTGACGAGTTGGATGGCCGTGGTCACAACTCGCTGCTCGACAACTTGAAGGAGCATTTCGAGGCTGTGCGCTGGATTGTCACCACTGGCAAGCCTGTTGAACCCAATGTACCTCATCATTTCGCCTTTCGTGGCGCAGATGATATTACCTATATAATTTCGGGGTATTTGGCAGCAAAGGCATGCAAGAAAATAGGTGTGAAGCATTTGATTTTGCAAAACATGCTTAACACCCCCAAGTATACTACTGGTGTGCAGGATTTGGCCAAAGGCAGAACTCTGCTGAAACTGGTTCGCGAGTTGGAAGATGAAACCTTCCATGTGAGCCTGCAATCGCGTGCAGGTCTCGACTACTTTGCCCCCGACTTGGAGGAGTCCAAGGTGCAGTTGGCAGCCGTCACCTGCCTGATGGATGATCTGGAGCCAGAAAACGACAACAGCCCTGAGATTATCCATGTGGTGAACTACAGTGAGGCTGTTCGTTTGGCCACACCGCCTATTATCAAGGATAGTATCAAGATTACTCTCTGTTCATTACATGAATACCGTATGGCTCGTGCCTTGGGCAAGATTCCGAACATGAAGTATGATAACGAGGTGAAAGAACGCGAAGATGCACTCTACACCGAAGCCAAAGATTCTATACTGATGATGGAAAAGGCCGTTCCAAACCTTTACACCCCCGAGGGCTTCTACAAGGTATTTGTTGAAGGCTTCCTGCCAGTGCCATACTTGATGGATCAGCAACGCAAGTTCCCGAAAGCTACCATGTGGCACACGGCCATCAAGAACGGAGGTATCCGTGTGGTGGATGATGACGGAAAGGTGATTTATACTACAGATAGGTATAGAAAGATTATTTCACAGATGCAGTAATATGAAAGAATTCGGTTCGGATTTCCATTATATCAGTGGCTTTCAAGGCAAGGGTAATACCTTGTATGACTTCTACCCTAAGGCAAACTATTATGCCAATGGTCGGCAGGCGTTGATACACTTGTATCATTCGCAAGGTTGGCAACGGCTTTGGATGCCAGAGTATTTCTGCTACGATGTGATAGCTTCGTTCCGGGAGGCTGGGCTGAGCCTCGTATTCTATCATGATTGGCTTAGTAGTCATGGTGACAGTGATACTTTGGAGGCTATTCAGAGTAAAGGTCTTTTTCAACCCACAGATGCCGTACTTCGTGTGAACTACTGTGGCACACGCTCTTGCCGAAGCACAGAAAACTTACCTGTAGCAGCCATAGTTGAAGACCATACCCATGATTTGATTGGCGACTGGGCAATACATAGCACGGCTGATTGGAGTATCGCATCCTTGCGCAAGACACTGCCAATCCCAGAAGGGGGAATCCTCTGGTCACCGAAGGGTTTGAGTCTGCCAGATGCCCCCGCCCCGTCGGAAGAGAACGAACACGTTACCACAATAAGATGGGGGGCGATGAAGCTTAAAGCTCGCTATCTGGCTGGTGAGGATGTTGAGAAAGCTGCATTCCGGACGGGCTTCGTGGACACGGAAGAGTATTTCGACAGGGCTAAGGTGTGTTCACTGGACAAAGCCAGTCTGGAATATCTGAAGACGTTTGATGTGCGGGATTGGTACAACAGAAAGTACGAAAATTGGGAGCTGCTGAAGGACATCAAAAAAGAGGGGGTGAAGGTGCTCCGTCCCGAGAGTAAGGGTTGCTATCCGTTCTCGTTGATACTTGTCTTTCTGTCAGGATATGACAGGGATAAGGTGAGAAAAGCACTGATAGCACATCGGATTTATCCGGCGATTTTGTGGAACATACCCCATTCCCCTGCGGACGGAGAACTGTTCAAGTTTTCGAACGAAATGTTATCCATCCATTGTGATGCAAGATATACTAAGGAGGACATCCTTCAGATGAAGGGTATTCTGGAAGAGGTTATAGGTGAGAACTAATAGGTTATAGAAATTAAAAACGGTATAGTGATCAGATTATATGATTTGACCCAGTCGGAAGAGTGGGACGTAACGGTTCGCTCCTTCAAGGAGTATGATGTTTATTACCTAAGCGGATACGTGAAGGCTTTCCAAATCCACGGGGATGGAGACCCTTATCTTCTGTATTACGAAGCAGAGGGTCTGCGGGCAATCTATGTGTATATGAAACGGAAAACCGCCATAGAGGGGTATTACGACAGTGTGACACCCTACGGCTATGGTGGCGTGCTGTTCGAAGGTGATACAACGGAAGAAAAACTTCTGGCTTTCTGGGTAGCCTACGTGGCAAAGATGAAGGAAGAGGGGATAGTGGACAACTTTGTTCGTTATCATCCGGTATTGGCCAATGCAGTATCGATGAAGTCCATCTCGACCGTGATTGATTTGGGAAAGACCATCGCCTTCGACCTGGCTTCGCCTGAGGTAATCTGGGAGAACATCATCAGCAAGAACCGCAATATGATTCGCAAAGCGGAGAAGAATGGCATCACCATAGAGCACGGAAAGGGAATGGACTTGCTGGATAAGTTCACGGAAATCTACAATGCCACAATGGATAAGGACCATGCGGAGGAGTACTATTACTTCAAGCGTCCGTTCTACGAGAGCATTGACCAAGACCTGCAGGACAACTATGAAATGTTCTATGCCATGTATGAAGGACGGCCCATTGCGATGTCAATTATGATATTTGCCAACGGAAGGCTGAACTATCATCTAAGCGGATCGGACATAGCTTACAGGAATCTGGCACCTTCAAATCTGCTGCTGTATAAGGCCGCATTGTGGGGTTATGAACAGGGCTGCAAGACGTTCCATCTGGGGGGTGGGGTTGGTTCAGGAGAGGATAACCTGTATAAGTTCAAGGCCGCTTTCAACAAGAATTCAGACTATCAATTCTCCATAGGTAAGGAGATATTTGACCATGAGAAGTATGATGAGCTGGTGGCACTGAGGGCATCGACGGATGCGGAGTTTAATTCAGAAAGTAAGTTTTTCCCGCTATATAGGTCTTAGTAAAGGTTAGCGGTTAATGTTTAGCGGTTAGAGGAATTCAAAAACACAGAAATATGAAAGGAATCGTACTTGCGGGTGGGAGTGGAACCCGCCTTTACCCAATAACAAAGGGTGTGAGCAAGCAATTGCTCCCGATTTATGATAAACCGATGGTGTATTATCCTATCTCTGCTCTGATGCTGGCTGGGATTAGGGAGATATTGATTATCTCAACGCCTTACGACCTGCCTGGTTTTAAACGTCTGCTTGGTGATGGTTCTGACTATGGTGTACACTTCGAGTATGCTGAGCAGCCTTCGCCCGACGGACTGGCACAGGCGTTTATCATCGGAGAAAAGTTCATCGGAAATGACTCTGCCTGTCTCGTGTTGGGCGATAACATCTTCTATGGCAGTGGCTTTACTACTTTGCTTAGAAATGCTGTGAAGGATGCCGATGAGAATAAGAAAGCCACAGTGTTTGGCTATTGGGTATCCGATCCGGAGCGTTACGGTGTGGCAGAATTCGACAAGCAGGGCAACTGCCTCAGCATCGAGGAGAAACCCAAAGACCCCAGGAGCAACTACGCCGTAGTGGGCCTATATTTCTACCCCAACAAGGTGGTGAATGTGGCCAAGACTATTAAGCCCAGTGCTCGTGGCGAATTGGAAATCACCACGGTGAACCAGGAGTTCCTGAAAGATGGTGAATTGAAAGTTCAAGTCTTTGGCCGAGGCTTTGCATGGCTCGATACGGGCACGCATGATTCGTTAAGTGAGGCTTCTACCTTTGTAGAGGTGATTGAGAAGCGTCAGGGACTGAAGGTGGCTTGTCTGGAAGGAATTGCCTACCGTAATGGTTGGATTGGTGAAGAAAAGATGCGTGAGTTGGCTAAACCCATGTTAAAGAACCAGTATGGCCAGTATTTGCTAAAGGTCATCGACGAGAAGAAAGCTGATATTGACTCCGATTCGTTCCGTTACACTGAGTGATTATGACAATTGACGATTGCAGAATAATCGAATTGCCCAAGTTCTTGGACGCAAGAGGCAATCTGTCGTTCGCAGAGCAGAACAATCATATTCCGTTTGAAATCAAGCGGACGTACTGGATATATGATGTGCCGGGTGGAGAAGACCGTGGCGGACATGCATTTAGGGAGAACCAGGAGGTGGTGATTGCTCTGTCGGGCGCGTTCGACGTGGTGGTGGATGACGGTGAACGGCAGAGGAAGTTTGAACTGAATCGTTCGTATTACGGACTATATATTCCTGCCGGGCTTTGGCGCACAATGGAGAATTTCTCTACCAACTCGTTTGCTTTGGAATTTGGGTCAATTCACTACGATGAGAAGGACTATATCCGTGAGTACGATGAATTCTTAAAACTGAAACAGGATGGCAAAATATAGTGTATTTGACTGCTCGATAGTGGAGTTGGACAAACACCATAGCGACAGGAAGGGAAACCTAAGCGTAGTTGAGAATGGCATTACGCTGCCGTTTGATGTGAAACGGGTGTATTATCTGTATGACGTTCCGGGAGGAGAAAACAGAGGGAGCCACGCGCATAAAGATTTGAGTCAGCTGATTATTGCGGCAAGCGGTTCGTTTACGGTAACGTTGGATGACGGAACGTGTAAGCGGTCGTTCTTTTTGAATCGACCGTATCAGGGATTATATGTGAAGCCAGGTATGTGGCGTGACTTAGTGGACTTTTCGTCGGGGGCTGTAGCAATGGTGCTGGCGAGTGAGGTATATCAGAAGGAGGATTATATAAGGGATTATAAGGAGTTCTTGGATTTCAGGAATAATGGTTAATTAAAAGGAGTAAAGGGTCATCGGACGCTATTTCAAATCCAGTCTCCAAAGAGAATGTCTGATGGGCTCGAATGTCTTGTAGTCAAAGAATAAAAGAATTGATTAATACTTTATAAGCTATGTCGGAAAGAAAAAGAATCTATTTATGTTTGGCTCACATGAGTGAGGCAGGATTGGAGCAGAAATACATCAAAGAAGCGTTTGATACTAACTGGGTGGTTCCTCTGGGACCGAATGTGAACGGCTTCGAGAAGGATTTGGAGGAGTTTGTTGGTGAAGGAAAACGCGTTGTCGCTCTTTCTGCGGGAACAGCAGCGGTGCACCTTGGATTGTTGGCGGCTGGTGTTGGCCCGGGCGATGATGTGCTGGTGCAGAGCTTTACGTTCTGTGCTTCTACGCATCCTATCACTTATCTGGGTGCTACGCCTGTGATGATTGACTCGGAGCCGGATACTTGGAATATGGATCCAGAACTGCTGGAGGAGGCTATCAAGGACCGTATCGCCAAGACGGGAAAGACACCGAAGGCTATCGTGCCGGTAGCTCTTTACGGAATGCCGTACAAGGCTGACCGCATTATGGAGATTGCGAACAAGTACGGAATCCCTGTTGTGGAGGATGCAGCTGAAGGATTCGGATCGAAGTACAAAGGTCGGGTTCTTGGTACATTCGGAAAGTACGGCGTGCTGAGTTTCAATGGCAACAAGATGATAACCACCAGCGGTGGCGGTGCACTTATTACCGAAGATGAAGACCATTGGCGTGAAATAATGATGTACGCCACGCAGTATCGTGAGAGTTATCCGTACTACCAGCACGAGAAGATAGGTTATAACTACCGAATGAGTAATATTTGTGCGGGTATTGGTCGAGGACAGATGACGGTGGTTGACCAGCACCTGGAACACCATAAACACGTGCAGAAGATGTACGAGGAATTGTTGGCTAATGTTCCAGGAATCCATGTACACAGTCAGCCGGCGACGGGTGAATACGATAGCAACTATTGGCTTTGTACCATCACCATTGACCCGGAGGTGAAGATTAAGGGTCAGGAGAATGCTTACAAAACCATTGTGAAGGGTGCTGTAGGTGGTGCTGCTGGAGTAATCCATATTGCTGAGAGTGCCACGACGGATTGCCAGCCCAACGACAATGTGGAGGCATTGCGTGTGTTGATGGATCAGGCGCAGATTGAGGCCCGTCCTCTATGGAAGCCTATGCACAAGCAGCCGTGCTATAAAGGAGTTCCAGCCTATCTTAATGGCGTTTCGGAGAATATGTTCAAGATTGGAATGTGTCTGCCTGCAGGGCCGTATGTGAGTGATGATGATGTGAAGTATATTGTGGAGACAATCAAGGCTTCTATTCTTTAATACGGTTTTTCCCATAATTAACCATTAATCATTCGTTAATAGAATGTTATTGAAATGGTTATTTGATAGGATAGTGGTATTTATAGGGCTAGCAGTGCTGTGACCTGTTCCGTTGATTGTTGCTATCCTTGAGAAAAACAAGATGCCGGGAGGCTCAGAATAAGTTATGCATTACGGGGCCGATGCTTGAAGAAGCATCGGCCCCTGTCGTTTTGTGAGAATGGTTTTCGGGGCTATCGTTTATCCAGCAGTTTCTTCAGCTCGACATCGGAGGCGAAGCGGAAGACTTGTTCCTCGTTTTTGCGGCGGCAAATCATCAGGGTGTTTTTGCTTGCGGCGACGATATAGTCCTGCAGGCCTTCGATGACGACGGTCTTGTCGGCATCTTCCGGCATGATGACCAGGCAGTTCTTTGTGTCGTAGGTGAATACGGAGCCGCCATAGATGGCGTTGTTGTTCTTGTCGTGCCGGCTGACGTCGTAAAGGCTCTCCCATGTCTCAACGTCGCTCCACCCGAACGAGGCCGAGAGCACATACACGTTGTCGGCCTTTTCGATGATGCCATTGTCGACCGAGACGGCCTCGCTTTGCGAGTAGATGCGCTCCAGCTCTTCCCGTGGTGTGTCGAGGCTGAGGCCGAAGAAGCTTTCGGCGATGGCGGGCAGATGCTTTTCGTAGGCTTTCCGCAGCACCAGCAGGCGCCACACGAAGATACCGGCATTCCAGTAGAACTCACCGCTGGCGATAAACTGACGTGCCATGTTGACGGGCGGTTTCTCGGTGAAGGTGACCACCTTGTGCAGGTTGGTTGCTTCGGGCAGGGCCGCCTGTTCGCGGAACTGGATGTAGCCGTAGCTGGTGTCGGGCCGGGTAGGCTGGGCCCCGAGGGTGATAATCCAGTCGTGGCCTTGCACCGTATCGACAGCCTGCTGCAGGTCGGACACGAATTCCTTGCGGTGGAAGATGGCGTGGTCCGAGGGAGTGACGATGAGGGTGGCTTCGGGGTCGAGCCGCCCGATGACGGCGGCGGCGTAGGCTATGCATGGAGCCGTGTTCCGCCGCAGGGGTTCGGCCAGCACCTGATAGGGTAGGAGCCCCGGCAGTTGCTCGCGCACGCGCTCGGTGTAGGCCTCGCCGGTGACGACGATGATGTTCTCGCGCGGACAGAGGCGTGCATAGCGGTCGAAGGTGAGTTGCAGCATTGACCGCCCCACGCCTACCACGTCGATGAACTGCTTGGGGTTGTCGATGCTGCTGATGGGCCAGAAGCGGCTGCCCAAGCCCCCGGCCATGATGATTACCCAGATGTGCCTGCTGTCGGTCATACGCTCACTTCTCCTTTGATGTGTGGGTGGGGGGCGTAGCCCTCGAGGGTGAAGTCTTCATAGTTGAAGGCGAATATGTCCTTCACCGCGGGGTTGATGCGCATGGTGGGCAGGGGACGCGGGTCGCGGGTGAGCTGCAGGTGCACCTGGTCGAGGTGGTTCTTGTAGATGTGCGCATCGCCCAGGGTGTGCACGAAGTCGCCAGGCTCCAGACCGCACACCTGCGCCATCATCATCGTCAGCAGGGCATAGCTGGCAATGTTGAACGGCACGCCGAGGAAAATGTCGGCCGAGCGTTGGTAGAGCTGGCATGAGAGCCGCCCGCCGTCCACATAGAACTGGAACAGGCAGTGGCATGGCGGCAGGGCCATGTCCTGTATTTCGGCCGGATTCCATGCCGTCACCAGCAGGCGGCGGCTGTAGGGGTTTTCCTTGATTTGACTCACCACGTTGGCAATCTGGTCGATGGTGCCGCCGCGCCCGTCGGGCCACGAGCGCCACTGCGAGCCGTAGACCGGCCCCAGGTTGCCCTCGGCGTCGGCCCACTCGTCCCATATCGACACGCCGTGGTCCTTCAGGTATTTGATATTGGTGTCGCCACGGAGGAACCACAGCAGCTCGTATATGATAGAGCGCAGGTGCAACTTCTTGGTGGTCAGCACGGGAAACCCGTCGCCGAGGGGGAAGCGCATCTGGTAGCCGAACACGCCCACGGTGCCCGTCCCCGTGCGGTCGAGGCGTTCCGTGCCGTGGTCGAGCACGTATTGAAGAAGGTCGAGATATTGTTTCATAATTTTATATACAAATCCATAACGACGCCTGCGCGCAGATTATTGTGTGGCCGGAGGAATATATTTCCAAACCGACTCGAGGCTCTCTGTTAATCGCTTGATTCCAGTTACTTCCATTGTTGTTCTTTTACTTTTGTAAAAGAACAGCAAAAGAACAGCAATAGAACAGCTGGAAAACAGACCGCTGCCACCGAGGGGCGGTTGCTCCCTGTCCGGGCGAAAAACTTAACAAAAACGTAACAATTGCGTAACATTATTTTGCGTATTTTTGCAGCCCGAAACGATAGAATACACGACTATGAGTACAACCGATATCATTTTCATTCTCATAAACTTGGCCGGCGCCATGGCGGTGTTCCTGTTCGCCATGAAACTGATGAGCGAGGGCCTTCAGAAGTTCGCCGGCTCGAAGATGCGCCACTGGCTGAGCAAGATTACCGGCAAGCCGCTGAGCGGCATATTGGCTGGTGCCGGAGTGACGGCGGCCATCCAGTCGAGCACGGCCACCACGGTGATGGTGGTGGGCTTCGCCGGCGCCGGCCTGCTGACCCTCGGCGGAGCCGTGGCGGTGGTGATGGGTGCCAATATCGGAACTACCATAACGGCGTGGATTATAGCTCTCTTCGGCCTTGGCGGCGGCGCCTCGGACGGCATCTCGTTCTCGCTGCCCATGCTGCTCGGCACCATCAGCCTGTTCTTTATCTTCTCGAAGAAGAGCAAGATGCAGTATCTTGGCCAGACCATCATAGGCCTCTGCCTCCTGCTGGTGGGCATGGAGCTGCTGGAGAGCGCCATCCCCGCGCTGAGCGACGACGTGGTGCACACCATCAGCACCTGGAGCCACTGGGGTTTCTGGTCGGTGCTGCTCTTCATCGTGGTGGGTGCCATCCTTACCATCATCCTGCAGACGTCGGCGGCCATGACGGCCGTCATCTTGCTGATGGCCAGCCAGGGCTGGATAGAGTTCCCGATGGCGTTGGCGCTGGTGATGGGCCAGAACCTGGGCACCACGTTGACGGCACAGGTCGTGGCCATGACCACCGGCACCACCGGCAAGCGGGCCGCGCGGGCCCACCTGGTCTTCAACGTGGCCGGCGTGCTCTTCTGCCTCGTGCTGTTCAGCCCCATCTGCAACGGCATCATGGGCCTCACCCGTATCACCGACGACCTCACCGACCCCCTCAACCAGCAACGCTACCCGCTAGCCATCACTATCTTCCACACGTTCTTCAACGTGGGCACCACTGTCATCCTGGCCTTCTTCATCCCGCAGATTGTCAAGATTGTGGAGTGGATGGTGCCCGACAAGAAGGAAGAGGGCGAGGAGGAGTTCAGGCTCACCTATATCGAGCCCAACCTGCTCTCCACTGCCGAGCTCAACCTGCAGAGTGCCAAGAGCGAGATTGAGGAGTTCTCGAAGCGTGTGCTCCGCATGTACACCTTCCTGCCAGGACTGCGCACCGCCAAGGACGACGAGGAGTTTGACGCCATCATGCAACGGGTGGCCAAATACGAGAGTATCACCGACCGGATGGAGATGGAAATCAGTAAATTCCTCACCCGAGTGGCGTCGGGCGACGTCTCCGAGCATGCCTCGGAGCGCGTCAGTACCATGCTGCGCATCATCGACAACCTGGAGTCGATAGGCGACACGGTTTACCAGATTGCCATGACTCGCCAGACCAAGCGCGAGGATGCCGTGCACTTCGACGCCGGCCTCAATGCCAACCTGGCGCACATGAGCGAGCTGGTGCAGAAGGCCCTCGACGTGATGGACCGCAATCTGCACGACTACGACCATGTCGACCTTGATGCCGCCTATGCCGCCGAGCACGAAATCAATGCCTACCGTAACCGTCTGCGTGCGCAGCACCTCGACGCGCTGAAGCTGGGGGTCTATGACTACGCCATCGGCAACGCCTACAGCAGCCTCTACGCCCTCTACGAGAAGCTGGGCGACTATGTAATCAACGTCTCGGAAGCCATCGACGGCTCAAGAAAACACACTGAGGATTAACGCCAGCGGACGGTCTCGACCAGGTGCTCGATGTCGGCTTGGATGTAGTCGATGACGGGTGCCAGCGAGTCGTTGTTGGGCGTGATGTTGAGGAAGAGGGCGCCGCGCAGGAAGTGGCGCGTGCTGTCGGTGAGCCAGAACTGGCAGGTGGAGGCCACCTTGCTGCCTTTCAGGTAGTACACCGTGCCAAACACCTTGTTCTCCCGGTCTTCATAGCCCTGCTCTTCGACTCCCGAAGTGAACGGATAGTGCTTCTCCAGCAGGCGCGACGAGGTGTCGACCTGGCCCCGCAGTTCGTCGAGGCCGGTCAGCCGTTTGTAGGTGAGGAACACCACGCCGTCCCACCGCGGGTAGTTGAGGTCGAGCCACACTTCGTCGTATTTGACGCGTTCGGGCCTGATGCTTCCGTCGGCCATGAACGTGCACACCTGGCGCGGTTTCTTGAGCGTCAGTTCGACGCTGTCGTTTGCCTCAAAGAGGAACGGCAGCGTTATGCCGGGCAGGGGCTGCCCTTCGATACTCGACGGCAGGGTGTCGACGAGCCAGTAGTTGTGCTCCGGCAGGTCGATGCGCAGGTAGGCGTGGGGCTTGGGGGTGTAGTCGTTGTGACAGGATGCCAGCAGGCAGCCTGCCAGCGCGATAAAGAGCAGTCGTTTCATTTCATTGCCTTTCCGTTCAACATGGGCACAAAGCTGTAGGTGCCGAATTTCTCAATCTGCCACTCTTCGCGGCTGTCGCCCCGTTTGGTGATGCGGAGCATCTCCTGCTCGCCGTCGCCGAGGGGAATGACCATGATGCCGCCCACCTTGAGTTGGGCCATGAGGGCAGCGGGTATTTCGGGAGCGCCGCAGGTGACGATGATGCGGTCGTAGGAGCCGTTGAGGCCCTGGTAGCCGTCGCCGAGAAAGCACTGTGCGCGGAAGCCTTCGTCGGCCAGCAGCTTGCGGGTCTGCTCGAAGAGGCCTTTCTGGCGTTCGATGGTGAACACCTTGGCCCCCATGCGGCAGAGGACGGCGGTCTGGTAGCCGCTACCGGTACCAATCTCCAGCACCTTCATGCCGCGCTGCAGGTCGAGCAACTGGCTCTGCATGGCTACGGTGGAGGGGTGGGAGATGGTCTGTTCGCAACCTATCTTGAGGGCTCGGTCTTCATAGGCCAGTGCGTCGAGGGCACTGTCGAGGAACCAGTGGCGCGGCACCTCGTTCATGGCTTTCAGCACTGCCTCGTCGTTTATGCCTTTGGCGCGCAGGCCGTCTACCATCTGCTGCCGCAGCCCCTTGTGTCGGAAGGAATCCTGTCTCATTCTTCAACCCCTTGGAAAGCCTGCGCACGCAGGGTGATGGTGGTGTTCTGCGGCGTCACCATGACGGGGGGCATGCCCTCTTCGGTCACGTAGCCGATGATGTGGATGCCCTCCATGGTCTTTATCTTGTCGTAGTCTTTCTGGCTGACGGTGAAGAGGAGCTCGTAGTCCTCGCCGCCGTTGAGGGCGCAGCTGACGGGCAGCATGTTCTTGCTCATCTCGGAGCAGACGCGGGTCACTTGATAGTCGATAGGCAGGCGTTCCTCGTACACCTCGCAGCCGCATTTCGAGGCCCGGGTGAGGTGCAGCAGGGCGTCGGCCAGTCCACGGCTCACGTCGGTCATCGAGGTGGGGACCACCTCGGCCTCGCGCAGCTTCTTGACGATATCCATGCGGGGCTCGGGCTTGAGGAAACGTTCCAGCACGTAGTCGTAGCCGTCGAGGTCGGGTTGGAAGTTGGGGTCGGCCTGATAGGTCACCTTCTCGCGCTCGAGCACCAGCAGGCCGGCGTAGGCGCTGCCCAGGTCGCCGCTGCAGCAGATGAGGTCGTTTTGACTGGCTCCATGGCGGTAGGTGATGCTCCCCTCGGTGGCTTCGCCGACGGCCGTGACGGTAATCACCATGCCGGTGCGCGAGGTGGCGGTGTCGCCACCCACCAAGTCCACCTTGTATCGCTCGCAGCACAGGCGGATGCCGGCGTAGAGCTCGTCCAAGGCCTCGACCGAGTAGCGGTTGCTCACGGCGATGCTGACCAGCACCTGCCGCGGGGTGCCGTTCATGGCCGCTATGTTGCTGATGGCGATGGCCACGGCCTTATAGCCCAGGTGCTTCAGCGGGGTGTACATCATATCGAAGTTTACGCCCTCGACCATTGTCTGGGTGGTGACCAGTGTGTTGCCAATCACAGCGCAGTCGTCGCCCGCACAGGCGGTGCCGTCGGTCAGGCGGTCAATCAGCGCCACCTTGCCCAGCTGGCTTATCTCGGTTCTTCCCTCTTGGTATTGCAATTGTTCCATAATCTTAGCCAATAAAGTAGTTCAACAAAATGCCTGCTGCCACGCTGGCGTTGAGGCTTTCGGCGGTTCCGCCGCGGTTGGGGATGAGGATGGGGTGGGTGACGGCGGTCATCGCTTCGGGGCTGATGCCGCGGCTCTCGTTGCCGATGAGTAGTACGGCATTGTCTCCGGGTGCCGGTACCTCGCCCAGCGGACGCCCATGCAGTGACGCCCCGTAAACCGGCATGCCGCACGCGGCCAGCCACTGTGGCAGGTCCACGTAGTCAACCCTTGTGCGGAACACGGCCCCCATCGAGGCCTGCACCACCTTGGGATTGAAACAGGAGACGGTGTCGGCCGAGCAGACGATGTGGCGCACGCCAAACCAGTCGGCCGTCCGCATGATGGTGCCCATGTTGCCTGGGTCCTGTATCCTGTCCAGCGCCAGCACCAGCCTTCCGCTCTCCACGCTCACCTCGCTCCGCTCCACGAGCATCCATACCTGGTTGGGTGTCTTGAAGTTGCTGAGGCGCTCCAGTTCGGCAGGACTCACCTCGCAAACCACGTCTGCCGCCATGCCGCCGGCATGGGCCGACAGCCACTCCGCCACGGCGCACACCGTCCGGATGGCGACGCCCGACGCCAACGCCTCGGCGGCCATCTTGGGCCCTTCGACCACAAAGAGGCCTTCCTCGTCGCAGCGCTTCTGTTGGCGGTAGGCCGCCAATTCCTTCAGTTTGTTCTTTGAAATCATCTTCCCTCCCATAACGGAAAAACGCCGTCGGTATTGCCCAACGGCGTCACAATTTTCACTATTTTCTCGACGCTGCCTTACAGCTCGATGTACATGTTGTGCTCCTTGGCCAGGCGGCGCAGGTTGATGATGGCGTAGCGCATGCGGCCCAGGGCGGTGTTGATACTCACGCCGGTGCGGGCAGCGATGTCTTTGAAGTCGCAGTGCCCGTAGTGGCGCAGGATGACCACGCGGCGCTGCTCGGGCGGCAGCATCTTCACCAGCCGGCGTATGTTCTGGCTGGTCTGCTTCTTCATCATCACGTGCTCGGCGTTGTCGTCGGGGAACTTGATGTTGTCCAGCACATCGCTCTCCGGACGGTTGGGTACCAGCGGCATCTTGCTGTTGCGGCGGAAGTGGTCCACAATCAGATTGTGCGCAATACGCATCACCCAGTGCACGAACTTGTTCTCGTCCTTGTACTGGTCCGAGTTGATGGTGACGATGACCTTGTAGAAGGTGTCCTGGAAAATGTCGTCGGCCGTCTCTTTATCCTTGACCACCGAGAAAATGTAGCCGTAGACCTTGGCCTGATAGCGTTCCAGCAACGCCTCGAAGCAGGCTGCATCGCCTTCGCGATAGCGGGTGATAAGCTCGTTATCAGTCAGCTGTTTAATCTTCACATTCGTCATGTTTCCTCTGTTTAAGGGGTTAAAACTGATACTTCTGGCTCAATAATCTGCGGTTTTGTTCTACATCATTTCGGCTGCAAAAATACAACTTTTTTTTAAATAAAAAGCGAAATCTACGTTTTTTTTGATTTTTTAGTATGTCGAAGACGAAAAAAATTGCATTTCCGACCCTCTGAAACCTATCCAGCCCCCGGCCGGTCCTATTTAACATAATCACAAAAATGGGTACTGGAAACCAGTATCTTAGCCACCATCTCTTTACCAAGTCTTACCCAACTCCTTATCAACTCTTTGTAATGTCTTAATTTTGTAAGAGTTAAGTAGTCTTTCATAATGCTTTTATAATGCTTAAAATATGTTAAAATCCCACCGCGTCTGCCACGCCTTCCGTCGAGGGTCGGGCACCGTCTTTCCGCCATTTTTTTTCCGCCTGTTGAAAAGTAGTTCCGCGCTATGTTCAAAATAAAATCCATTGCGATGCAATAATGTGTCCGCCCTGTCGTTATATATATTATTTTGTATTGGATATGTTTGGTGAACCAGTAGAATTCGACGGATATAGCAAGCGTGAGGATTGGCTGTACAGCCCGGAGGGACGAGCGGTGCTAGGCGGGGTATTTGAGAACATCACCCGTCGTGCGGCTGCTTCGTCTACCGAGGCTGAGACCTCAGCTGTATTCGAGCAGGAACTCTACTTGATGTTACGCAACATTTATGGTATAGAGCCGGTTATAGGGAAGGAGAAGCCTGTGGACGGGGTTGTGCACACCTTCATCGATGGCCGGTCACGGCGCGGTCATGGACGGTTGGATGCGGTGATAAACAACCTGGTGGTAGAGTACAAACACCACTCCAAGCTCAAGAAGGCGGTGGAGATAGAGGATGCCTGCAAGCAGGTTGAAGACTACCTGTGGGCGCTTCGTTCCGTCGAGGGCGTGTGGTATGATGCCATCCTGACTGACGGTTTGCAGATTTCTTACTTCTCACATGTTTGGAACGAGCTACAACACACTCCGTTGCGAGCCATGACCGTTAACGATATCCGTACGGTCGCTTTGGCAGTTTTGAACAACCATCATAAGAAGCTGGCTCCGCAGAATATTTTGCGTGATTTCTCTATTCTGTCGAATGCCGACACGCCCGTCAGAACGTTGGCCAGGGTGTTGTTCCACCAATTAATGGACCGTCTCACGGAGAAAAGCGCCATGCTTTGTGCCGAATGGCAGAGTTTGATTCACTTGTCGGTTGAAGACAACGGGAAGAGTTCCGATATAGAGAAACGCCAGCGCGACCTCTCGGAGATATTCGGTGTTACGATTGGCGATAGTGCGACTGAGTACCGTGCATTGTTTGCCCTGCATACGACCTATGCAATTTTGGTCAAACTGATAGCCTGCACGGCCTTGGACGGTTTGGGTAACCGACATGCACAGGTGTCGTTGGCCGACATGCCTTCGCCGCAAATGCAGCAATTCTTCCAGTATATGGAGGATGGGCGTGGGGTGTATAATAACGGGGTGAGAAACTTGCTGGAGGGCGATTTCTTCTCGTGGTATGCCGACGCGGCGCAATGGTGCGATGCCATTTGGAAAGCCCTCCAACCGGTAATCGTGTCAATCGAGGACTATTCCGCTTTCTCGTTGAATGTACGATACGCGCCGGTTGATATTTTCAAAGACCTTTACATGGGGATTATCCCCCAGTCGGTACGCCATTCGATGGGAGAATATTTTACTCCTGAATGGCTGGCAAACAGTGTGATACATGGTGCTTTGGAACAAGTTCAGACTGCGGAATGGAAGTCTATCGACCCTTGTTGCGGGTCGGGTATTTTTATTGTGTCTCTCATCAAGGAAATCGTGGGTGATACCGACATCAATAGGTTGTCGGATGAGCAGCGGGAGGATTTGATACATGGCATCCTGGAGCGTGTGTACGGTATTGATATCAACCCGCTGGCTGTCCTTTCGGCACGTGTGGGCTATTATATGGCCATCAGTCAGTTGGGAACAGTCCACGATGTGGAGATACCTATCTATCTTGGCGACTCGGCCCTTGTGCCGACAGTGGAGAGTGTGGATGGAATTGATTGTTATGTATATGAGATACATAATCTCAAACATGAAGTGATAGACGTGGTCTTCCCCTGCCGTTTGGTCAAGGATGATTGTTTCAGCTCCATGATGGATGATATTCAGGCTATGGTCAACACTGAAAGTGAGGAGAATATAGTCTTGATACTTGACCAAGGGCTCACCGAGAATGAACGCAAGTCCGAGCAGCTGCATGTCAGGCTGCAACGATTGGCACACAGTCTTGTGGTCTTGCACAAGCATCATTGGGACGGTATATGGGTCAGAATAATCAAGAACTTTATGATGGTGGCCAGGCTGGAACATTTCCAGATGATTGTGGGCAATCCCCCGTGGGTCAAGTGGGAACACCTGCCGGCGGAATATACCCGTCGTATCAAAAAGTTCTGCGATATCAAACATATATTCTGCAATGACGGCGGAATGTTTGGCGGTGCCCAGTTGAATATTTGTGCACTCATCTCCAATGTCGTTGCTACCAATTGGCTGGATAACGACGGAGTGTTGGCTTTTCTGATGCCTGACAGTATTATGTCGCAGAACTCGTATGAAGAGTTCCGCAACTTCTATACGGACTATTCGAAGATGGAAAGGCTTTATCTAAATAAGGTAGACAGATGGCTTCCTCCACTGCGACCGTTTAAAGTCGGAAAAAAATCCATTGCGCAAGACTTCAATACATATTACTATAGTCGCAAGGAGGCCGACTATAGGATGGGAGTTCCCGTCAGGGAGATTAGCAAGAACAGAGAGGTTGATGACAGAATGATTGGAAAGTGTACAACCTGGAAAGAGGTGTCGCCTCTGTTGACGGTCAAGGAATGTTTGGCACAGCAGATGTCCGCGGAATCCACGGCCTTCACGTATATCTCAAGCGACTACGACTTCCAGGCTATCATTGGTGAAAGTTTCTACAATTATCGTACGGGAGTGGAGTCCACCCCATTCGAGATTTTTAAACTTGTAGGCATTGGTCCTTCTCCCAAGGGTGGAAAACGGTACATGTTCAAAAACAAACAACTGAAGACATCTCGATATAAGGTCACTGATGTGCCGGAATTGGGTTGGGATTTTGATACTCGGTATATTTATCCGATTGTCGAGGGCCCAAGCGTGAAGGCCTTTGAGTTTGATACAGGCAATAGTTACCATATTATTCCCTATGAGGAGGACGACACATCCATGCCGGTTTCGATGAGGGAATTATATATCAGGAGCCCTGAAATGGCCCGTTATTTTGCCGACCATAAGTATCTTCTAGATAAGCAGTCGGAGAAGAGTAAAGTGATGCATCGAGGGTCGGAGTTTTATGCGCTGTCGAAGATAGGTCCGTACACGTTTGCACCCTATATGGTGGCAGCTCGGGATAACTCCAACTTCTGTGCGAGTGTCATTCACCCCACGCTTACACCTTGGGGAGAGAGGAAACAGTCGGTATGTGTGAAGCATACCATCATCATCAGTCAGGATATTCATGGCAGGTTCATCAGCGACGACGAAGCGCACTATATCAATGGCGTGTTGAATAGCAGTATTGTCAAGGCATATATACACAGTACATTCAAGACAAATGGCTTCAGTCTGAAAAAATCTCATATTTATTTGCCCGAATACAGGCCGGATAGCCACATCCAGTGTGAGATAAGTAGTGTGTCCCGTGCAGCAACTGCCGATTGTGCGGCCCGAGCCGAAGCTTCCGATATCCTCACCCGATTATATCTGGAATTATGTCGAACTAGAAAAGACTAGGTAGCAAAATGTCGAACCGGTATGCCGATAGAAGTCATGTGGTGAAGGTTATCTTCATCGTGGTGGGGGTCCTGTTTGTGGGGCGCCTGGCGATGTTGCAGCTGTTCAGCCCCAAGTACCGCGAGTTGGCGCGTCAGCAGTCGCTTCGTCCAGTGACGCAGTATCCGGCGCGCGGGTTTATCTATGACCGCAACGGCAACCTGCTGGTGCACAACGAGGCGGTGTATGACCTGATGGTGGTGCCCAGGATGGTGGACAAGGACTTCGATGTCGACTATTTCTGCCAGAGTCTGGGTATCACCCCCCAGGACTATGCCGACAGGATGAAGAAGGCCAAGAAGTACTCTCAGTATGCTCCCTCGATTTTTATGAAGCAGATATCGAAGGAGGAGTATGCCAAGTTCGAGAACAAGATGTATCGCTTCAAAGGGTTTTATATCTCTCAGCGCACGCTCCGCATCTACGACCGTCCGATTGCAGCCCAGGTGTTGGGATATGTGGGTGAGGTGGATCAAGGGGATTTGGACCGTGATGCCTACTACCGTCAGGGTGATTATATCGGCAAGAGTGGTTTGGAAAAGAGCTATGAGACGGTGTTGCGCGGGTTGAAGGGAAAGAAAATCATGCAGGTCGACGTGCACAACCGCGAGGTGGGGCCCTATAAGGACGGCGCTTTCGATACGTTGCCGGTGGAGGGTATGAACCTCTACACCGCCATCGACGCCGATTTGCAACAGTATGCCGAGGAACTGATGGCCAACAAGCGTGGCTGTGTGGTGGCGCTGGAGCCGTCGACGGGTGAAGTGCTGGCGATGGTGAGTGCGCCGACCTATGACCCGAACTTGCTGGTGGGGCGTATTCGGGGTGAGAATTATGCGAAGCTGAACAGCAACTGGGGCAAACCGATGCTCAACCGGGCGATGCTGGGGCAGTATCCTCCGGGGTCGATCTTCAAGGTGGCGCAGGCGGTTACGGCGCTCGAGCTTGGTGTAATCACTCCGCAGACGGGCTTTGTGTGCGACAAGAGCCTGGTGGGCTGCCACAACCATCCGTCGGCACGGTCGGTGCAGGAGGCCATCAAGATGAGCTGCAACCCGTATTTCTACCAGGTCTACCGCCGCGTCATCCAGCAGGGGAAGTACAAGAATATCTACAAGGATGCGCAGTACGGGCTGACGGTGTGGCACGACTATATGATGCGGTTCGGCTTTGGCCAGAAGCTGCCTATCGACCTGCCTCGCAGCGGTATGTCGACAGGCAACATCCCTGATACGGCCTACTATAACAATCCCCGCTGGTATGGACGTGAGAGGTGGGCTTTCTCCACCATCTACTCTAACAGCATAGGCCAGGGAGAGGTGACTGTGGTGCCGTTGCAGATGGCCAATCTGGCGGCCATTGTGGCCAACCGTGGCTACTACATCACACCGCATGTGGTGCGTTTCTATGGTCCCGACTCGCTACAGGACGAGGAGTACCATACCCGTCACGAGACGGGCATACACCGAGAGTACTTCGACATCGCCGCCCAAGGTATGTACGACGTGGTGCATGTGGCGGGAGGCACGGGCCGGCGCGCCCGCGTCGACGGGCTTGACGTGTGCGGCAAAACAGGTACGGCCCAGAACAACCGTGACGACCACTCTGTGTTTATAGCTTTCGCACCCAAGGACAATCCGAAGATAGCCATGGCGGTGTATGTGGAGAATGCCCGTGGTGGCGGCGGCTCGTGGGCGGCCCCTATCGCGGGGTTGATAATAGAGCGTTATCTCAATGGCGAGGTGAAACGCAAGGATGTGGAGAAGATGTACCGTGAAATCAACCCCTGCCAGCCTCCGCTTCCACCCAAGGAGAAGAAAACCAAGTGAACCATGTATCAGGAAAGAATGAAAATAGATTGGTGGACCGTGGTGCTGTGGGGTGTGTTGGCACTCTTCGGTGTGTTGAATATCTACTCGGCCACCTACTCCGACGGGCAGATGTCGCTCTTCAGTTTCAAGGCTTTCAGCGGCAAACAGCTGGTCTGGCTGGGGGCTGCTGTCCTGATGGCAGTGCTGATACTGTTCACCGAGCCCCGTTTCTTTTCCAACGGAGCCTACCCCATCTATGGTGCAGTGATGTTGCTGCTGGTGGCCACACTCTTCCTGGCGGTGACAGTCAACGGGGGAAAGTCGTGGATTGAAGTGGCGGGATTCCGCTTCCAGCCCTCCGAGTTCTCGAAGTTTGCCACGGCATTGGCGCTGGCCAAATACATGTCGGGAATCGATGTGGAATGGAAGCAGGCCCGCACCAAATTGGGTGCCCTGCTGCTCATAGGGGTGCCTGCTGCATTGGTATTCCTGCAACACGACACAGGCTCGGCACTGGTCTTTGTCGCCTTTTTGCTACCGTTGTTCCGCGAAGGGCTGTCGGGTGGCATCCTGGTCGTCGGCGTGGTGGCTGTTGCGCTATTCATACTCTCTTTGCTGGTGAACAAGTACATCCTCTTGGGTGTATTGGCCCTGGTGGCAGTCTTCTACCTTTTTGTATGGCTCAACAAACGCAACGCCAGGGACTATTGGCGCACGCTCGGGGTGTTGGCCGTGTGTGCGGTTTTTGTCTTCTCTGTCGACATGATGTTCAATAAGGTGCTCGAGCCCCACCAGCGTGAACGTATTGACGTGCTGCTGGGCAAGAGCGAAGACCTCCAGGGCTCGGGCTACAACGTGCATCAGTCGAAAATCGCCATCGGCAGCGGTGGCTTTATGGGCAAGGGTTACTTGCAGGGCACGCTTACAAAGGCTGATTTCGTCCCCGAACAGCATACCGACTTCATCTTCTGTACGGTGGGTGAAGAGTGGGGCTGGGTGGGCTCCTCAATATTGGTGGTGCTCTATGTGGTGCTGCTGGTGCATCTTGTCAATATGGCCGAGCGGCAACGGAGCACATTCTCCCGCTTCTATGGCTATTCGGTGGCCAGTATCCTTTTCGTACATCTGTTTGTCAATGTGGGTATGGTGCTGGGATTGGTACCCGTCATCGGCATACCGTTGCCGTTCTTCAGTTATGGTGGCTCCTCGATGCTGGCGTTCACCATGCTGCTGTTCGTGTTTATCAGATTAGACGCTACAAAAAACCAATTATACTAAATGGCAAATAACAAGAACCATAGTGAAGAGCACTGCTCGTTCTGCGGCCGTCCGGCATCGCAGGCGGGCATGCTGCTCAGTGGCCTCGGTGGCTACATCTGCGCCGACTGCTCGCGCGAAGCCGAGAAGATATTCAAACAACAAAGCATGGGTGGGCAGACCTCGAAATATGAGCTGCAGCTCGCCGACATCCCCACTCCCAAAGCGATAAAAGAGTTTCTGGACCTTTATGTCATCGGCCAGGATGCCGCCAAGCGGGTGCTCTCGGTGGCTGTGTACAACCACTACAAGCGCTTGCGTTACAATCAGGAGCATGGCGACAGCAACGATGTGGAGATTGAGAAGAGCAATATCGTCATGGTGGGGGAGACCGGTACCGGCAAGACCCTGCTGGCGCGCACTATTGCACGCCTGCTGAAAGTGCCCTTCTGCATTGCCGATGCCACGACGCTGACCGAGGCGGGTTATGTGGGTGACGATGTGGAGAATGTCCTGGTGCGATTGCTTCAGGCTGCCGACTACGACGTGGCGGCATGCGAACGTGGCATCGTCTTCATCGACGAGATAGACAAGATTGCCCGCAAGAGCGAGAATACAAGTATCACCCGTGACGTCAGTGGCGAGGGAGTCCAGCAGGCGTTGCTGAAGCTCCTCGAGGGGGCCGAGGTCAACGTGCCGCCCGAGGGAGGGCGCAAGCACCCTGAGCAGAAACTCATCAAGATTAACACCCGCAACATCCTCTTCATCTGTGGGGGTGCTTTCGACGGTGTGGAGCGTGCCATTGCCGCCCGCTTGAATTCCAATGTGATAGGGTTTAAAGGCGACGAGAAGCGGCAGGAACTGGACCGCGACAATATGTTGCAGTATGTGCAGCCGATGGACCTCAAGAAGTTCGGCCTTATTCCCGAACTGGTGGGCCGCTTCCCCGTGCTCACCGCCTTGCAGCCACTAGACCGCGATGCGTTGCGCCGCATTCTCACCGAGCCTAAGAATGCACTCACCAAACAGTATGAGGAACTATTCAAGATGGACGAGGTGACGCTGGTGTTCGACCCGAAGGCGCTCGACCTGGTGGTGGACCGTGCCGTAGAGTATCACCTGGGCGCCCGCGGCCTGCGTTCCATCATGGAAGGTATTATGACCGACCTGATGTTCGACCTGCCGTCGTTGCCCAAGGGCAGCACCTACACCCTCACCCGCGAGGAAGCAGAGAAGAAGATACGTCTGTAAGAGGTAACTAACGGTCATGGCTACGCACAAGCAGAGATACTACGTGGTGTGG
This sequence comes from Bacteroidales bacterium, assembly GCA_017480785.1. Taxonomy (GTDB): domain Bacteria; phylum Bacteroidota; class Bacteroidia; order Bacteroidales; family P3; genus Colimorpha. Next base: position 137,358 of record JAFURZ010000013.1, on the reverse strand, counting down.
CAGGGTAAGAAGCCTGGCATCTACTCCAGCTGGGACCAGTGTAAGGAGCAGGTCGTCGGTGTGCAGGGAGCTCAATACAAGTCGTTCGGCAGCATGGCCGAAGCCGAGGCTGCCATCCGTCTGCCGTATGGTAGCGTGGTGTCTCATAGTGAATACAGAAGCACTCCGGCAGTCAAGACTGGAGTTTTGATGGTCGACGAAGAGGGTATGACCGTTGTCCGTCCGGGTACTGAACAGCCGCCGGTGCTCGACGCGCTGGCCGTCGACGCTGCCTGCAGTGGCAACCCGGGCAGGATGGAGTATCAGGGCATATATATCCCCACGCGTACGCGTGTATTCCATTATGAAGCCGAGAAAGGGACCAACAACATCGGCGAGTTCTTGGCAATCGTGCATGGGCTCAGCTACCTCAAGAAGCATCACCTTGACCAGATAATATATTCCGACTCCGCCAATGCCATCAGTTGGGTGCGCCAGAAGCAGTGTAAAAGCAAGCTGCCCGTCGATGCCAAGACTGCCGACCTGTGGGACTACGTGCACCGCGCCGAGAACTGGCTGCGTGCCAATACCTACACCACCGAGATACGCAAGTGGGATACGGACAACTGGGGCGAAATCCCCGCAGACTTCGGCCGCAAATGAACACCCGTAACCTCCACTTCCGCTCCAACCGTGTACGCGACATCTTGGCACTCTTCCACGAAGAGTTGGACGGGCAGTGTGGACGTGAGGAGGTGAACGTTTTTCTCGAGATGCTCTTCGAGGATTTCCTCGGGTGGAACCGTGTTCAATTGCTTACAAGCAAAGAAAATACTATCGACCAGAGCGACCTGTTGCGATTTCATTGGGCATTGGAGGACCTCAAAAGTCATCGTCCCATCCAGCACATTATCGGCCACACAGACTTCTGCGGCTGTCGTATCAAGGTGAGTCCCGACGTGCTTGTCCCGAGGCCTGAAACTGAGGAGATGGTGCAGTGGGTAATGGAAGGTGACCAACAGAGAGAGGGGCGTGTGCTGGATTTGTGCACGGGGAGCGGGTGTGTCGCCATTGCACTGAAGAAAGGGTGTCCCGAGGCCGAGGTGACGGCAGTAGACATCAGCGAGAAAGCGCTGGCCATAGCCCGTCGAAATGCCGAGTCCAATGGGGTGGAGGTCCGGTTTGTGCAGGGAGACGTGATTGATGAAGCTTTCCATGTCCCGCTTTCCTCATACCGACTGATTATCAGCAATCCCCCTTATGTCATGGAGCGAGAGCGTGCCGCCATGCAACCCAATGTGTTGGACTACGACCCCGCACTGGCCCTCTTCGTGCCCGACGACGACCCGCTGCGGTTCTACAAGGCCATTGCGGCCATCGCCCAGCGGCACCTGACGAAAGACGGTCTGTTGGTGGTGGAAATCAACGAGGCGCTGGCCGACGAGACCAGTGCACTGTTGGCGGAACGGGGCTTTCAGCCCGCTATCCATGTCGACTTCCGCGGAAAGCCCCGTTGGATTAGCGCTTTTTTGAGTCTATGATGATGGTCACCGGACCGTCGTTGACAAGTGCTACCTGCATGTCGGCGCCGAAGGTGCCGGTCTGTATTTCTTTGCCAAACAGTTCCTGTAATTTGGCCACGAACTTCTCGTACAGCGGCACTGCAACGTCGGGCCGTGAGGCATGGATGTAGCTTGGACGGTTGCCCTTCTTGGTCGAAGCCATCAGGGTGAACTGGCTCACCACCAGGAGGCCGCTGCCGGCGACCTCGGTGACAGGCAGGTTCATAATCCCCTCGTCGTCATTGAAGATGCGCATATTGACGACTTTGCGACACAGATAGTCGATGTCTTCGTCGCTATCCTCGTCACAGATGCCTACCAGTATCAGCAGCCCGTTGCCTATCTCGCTCTTGCGGACCCCCTCGATGTCGACCGATGCCGACAGCACACGTTGTATAACCAGCCTCATCCCTCTACGATGGTTAGTTTGGCGAATTTGAGCATCAGCTGCTTCTGCCCCACACCTTCAAAGAAGACGGTGGCTTTGCGCGAGTCGCCGGTGCCTTCGATGCCCAGCACCTTGCCGACGCCGAACTTGTCGTGCTGCACCATCATTCCGGGCATGATGGCATTGATAGCCGCCGGCGTGTTGGGGACGGCGGCAGTCTGACGGGTCTGGCTCGTCTGGCTGGTCCGGCGGGTCGTCGGCGCGGGCTGCGGCTTGCCGGCGTTGAAGAAGGCACGTGGCAGCGTGCCGGGCTCGGGATAGGCGGCACGGCGCGGCAGTTCGATATATTGCGGGTCAATCTCCTCCACAAAGCGGCTCACCTCGCCCCCCATGCGTTGCCCGTTGTTGAAGCGCGTCTGTGCATAGCTCAGCGTCACCTGTTTCATGGCGCGGGTGACCGCCACATAGAACAATCGACGCTCCTCCTCCAGCTCGGCCCTCGTCGAAGCCATGAACGAGGGGAAAAGCTGCTCTTCCATGCCAACGATAAAGACATACGGGAACTCCAGTCCCTTGGCGGCATGGATGGTCATCAGGCTCACCTTGTCGGCATCCTTGTCCTTGTCTTTGTCCTCGCTGGTGTAGAGCAGCACCTGCTGCAGGAACTCGTCCAACGTGCGGAGTGGAGCGTTGGGAGTGGAGAGTGGAGAACCGTCGGTAGCGTCAGCCTGTTCTCCGTTCTCCGTTCTCTGTTCGCCGTTCTCCTCGCCCCACTCTCCGTACTCCTCTTCCTCGCAGAACTCCTGGACGCCGTTGAGCAGTTCGTCGATGTTCTCGATGCGCTCGGCGCTTTCGGGGTCGTCCTCTTCGCGCAGGGCCTTGACGATGCCGCTGGCATAGACTATCTGCTTGGCAAGGGTGAAGGCGTCGGTCGTGGGCACCTGGGCCTCGAAGAGTTTGATAAGGTACACGAAGTCGGTAATCTTCTGCACGATGCCGCTGCCCAGACCCAGTCCGAAGGCCTGTATGTTCTCCAGCACGGTCCAGATGCTCACGTCGTTGTCTGCCGCCGCCACACGAATCTTGTCCATCGTCGTCTGGCCGATACCGCGCGCGGGGTAGTTGATGACGCGCACCAGGCTCTCGTCGTCGTGCGGGTTGACCGCCAGGCGCATATAGGCCAGCACGTCCTTGACCTCGCGCCGGCCGTAGAACGAGATGCCTTGATAGATGCGGTATGGGATGTTCATGCGGCGCAGGGCGTCCTCGACGGCGCGCGAGAGGGAGTTCTGCCGGTAGAGCACCGCGAAGTCGCGGTAGTCGGCGTCGTCGCCCAGACGTGTATTCTGTATGGCGTCGGCCACACGGTTGCCCTCGTCCTTCTCGTCGTCGCAGCGCATCAGGCGCAGCTTGCCACCCGTCGCGTTGTCGCACCACAGCTCCTTCTCTATCTGGTCGCGGTTGTGCCCGATAATGCTGTTGGCCGCCTGCACGATGTTCTTTGTCGACCGGTAGTTCTGCTCCAGCTTGAAGAGCTGCATCTGTGGGTAGTCGCGGCGGAAGTTGAAGATGTTCTGAATGTTGGCCCCGCGGAAGGCATAGATGCTCTGTGCGTCGTCGCCCACCACGCAGATGTTCTGGTGGCGTGCCGCCAGCTTCTTCACTATCAGGTACTGCGCATAGTTGGTGTCCTGATACTCGTCGACCATGATGTATTGGAACCGCTGCTGGTACTTCAGCAGCACATCGGGGAAGTCGCGCAGGAGGATGTTCATGTTGAACAGCAGGTCGTCGAAGTCCATCGCGTTGGCGTTGTGCAGACGCTGGTCGTACATCTGGTATATCTGTCCGATGGCGGGCCGCTTCGCGTCGATGTCGGTCTGGTATATCTCCGGGTTCTCCATGTAGTCCTTCGGCCCCAGCAGGTTGCTCTTGGCCATCGAGATACGGCTCATCACATAGGAGGGCTTGTAGGCTTTGGGGTCGAGGTTCAGCTGCTTGACAATCTGCTTGATGGCAGCTTTGGAGTCGTCGGTATCGTAGATGGTGAAGCTGTTGGTATAGCCCAGTTTGTTGCCGTCGCTGCGCAGCAGACGGGCGAAGACCGAGTGGAAGGTGCCCATCCACAGGTTGCGAGCTTCGGTGGCCGCGCCGGAGTCGTCAGTTGCTCCTCTTTGTTCACGTAGAAGTTTGATAATGCGCTCCTTCATCTCGCCGGCGGCCTTGTTGGTGAAGGTCAGCGCCAGGATATGGAACGGGTCCACCCCCTGCTCCAGCAGGTGGGCTATGCGGTAGGTCAGCGTGCGCGTCTTGCCGCTGCCGGCACCGGCAATAATCATCACTGGCCCCTCGGTACACTCGGCCGCTTCGCGCTGCGGTTCGTTCAATTGTGACAATAAGTCGCTCACAATATGGTGCTTTTATAGAAAGGATATCTTGTGTTTAAAGATGCAAATATACAAAAAAAACGCAAACCTATTCTACAAAACAGAAAAAAAAACCGTCACCCTCCAGCCAGAGCCCCTTTCTTCGCCGTGCACTCCCCCTATTTCCTCCGCCATTTTAACGCTAGTATTACGGTAGTATTACGGTAGTATTACGCTTTAAAAGCGTAATACTACCGTAATACTACCGTAATACTAGCGTTAAAATGGCGGAGGATGTGGGGGGCGGAGAGGGGGTGGGAGGGGGCCGGCGGGAGGGTGCATGGGGACGGAGGCGACTTTTCAACCAACCAACTCCCCAATCTGGCGACGGTTTGCCCAGGACGGTGGACTTTTTGTTGATAACTATTTGTCTGCGGTTGCCTTTTTCTGTCTAATTTAGCAAGCAGAACGGGAGACCGTTGGTTTTGTTTAAATTGTTGTAGTATAGATAGATAATTAAAAGATTTGAGCCATGCAAGGCGACCTTTTTTCTGAAACCGAGCCCCAGGAGCAACCTCGCGAGATGAAGTCCTATACCCCCGAGGAGATTATGAAGTCGTCGGTGGAGTATTTCCACGGCGACGAGTTGGCAGCCAATGTCTGGATGAACAAGTATGCGTTGCGCGACGACGACCACGTCTACGAGCTCAACCCCGACATGATGCACCACCGGTTGGCGGCGGAGTATGCCCGCATCGAGCGGAAGTATCCCAACCCGATGGGCGAGGAGGAAATCTATCAGTTGTTGAAGGACTTTAAATATATTGTGCCGCAGGGCAGCCCGATGAGCGGCATCGGCAACAACTTCCAGGTGGTGTCGTTGAGCAATTGCTTTGTCATTGGCAATCAGGGCAACAGCGATTCCTATGGCGGCATTATGAAGATTGACCAGGAGCAGGTGCAGCTGATGAAGCGCCGCGGCGGCGTGGGCCACGACCTGAGCCATATCCGCCCCGGCGGCAGCCCCGTGAAGAACGCGGCCCTCACCTCGACGGGTATCGTGCCGTTCATGGAGCGCTACAGCAACACCACCCGCGAGGTGGCGCAGGGGGGGCGTCGCGGTGCCTTGATGCTCAGTATCAGCATCAAGCATCCCGATTCGGAGAACTTTATCGACGCCAAGCTGGAGCAGGGCAAGATTACGGGTGCCAACGTGAGTGTGAAGATTACGGACGAGTTCATGCGCTGCGCCATGGAGGGCAAGCCCTTCACGCAGCAGTATCCCATCGACTCGCCAGCGCCGGTCTATACCAAGCAGGTGGATGCCCGCGCGCTGTGGAACAAGATTATTGCCAACGCGTGGAACAGCGCCGAGCCGGGCGTGCTCTTCTGGGACACCATCATCCGTGAGAGCCTGCCCGACTGCTATGCCGACTACGGCTACCGCACGGTGTCGACCAACCCCTGCGGCGAGATTCCGCTCTGCCCCTACGACAGTTGCCGCCTGCAGGCCATCAACCTCTACAGCTATGTCGAGAATCCCTTCACCAAGGAGGCCCGCTTCAACTTCGACCTCTTCAAGGAGCATGTGACGAAGGGACAGCGCCTGATGGACGACCTGATTGACCTGGAGCTGGAGAAGGTGGACCAGATATTGAAAAAGATAGAGAGCGACCCCGAGAGCGAGGAAATCAAGCAGGTGGAGCACAACCTGTGGCTCAACATCAAGATGAAGTGCCTCGAGGGGCGCCGCAGCGGCTTCGGCATCACCGCCGAGGGCGACATGCTGGCCGCCATGGGTCTGCAATACGGCACCGACGAGGCGACGGCTTTCGCCGTCAAGGTGCAGCAGACGCTCTGCTGCACGGCCTACCGCTCCAGTGTCACCATGGCCCGCGAGCGTGGCTGCTTTCCCATCTACAACGCCAAGCGCGAGGAGAACAACCCGCTGATGAAACGCATCGCCGAGGCCGACCCCGAGCTGTATGCCGACATGGTCAAGTACGGCCGTCGCAATATCGCCCTGCTCACCATCGCCCCCACCGGCACGGTGAGCATCTGCACCCAGACCACCTCGGGCATCGAGCCCGTCTTCCTTGTCAGCTACAAGCGGCGCAAGAAAATCAACCGCCCCGAGAACGGTGCGCAGGAGCAGAACGGCCACAACGTCATCAAGGACGAGAACGGCGACTACTTCGAGGAGTACAATGTGTTCCACCCCAAGTTCCTCGACTGGGCCCGCATCAATGGCTACGATGTGGTGGAGGTGAAGCACATGGGCGACACCGACCTGCAGAAGCTCATCGAGCAGAGCCCCTATTTCCATTCCACCAGCGCCGATATCGACTGGGTGGCCAAGGTGAAGATGCAGGGTGCCATCCAGAAGTGGGTCGACCACAGCATCTCTGTGACGGTCAACATCCCCAAAGAGACCACCAAGGAGGTGGTGAGCAAGATATACGAGACGGCCTGGGAGAGCGGCTGCAAGGGCTGCACCATCTACCGCGACGGCTCCCGCACCGGCGTGCTCGTATCCACCAGCGAGGGCAAGAAGGAGAATACGGGCTTCGGCGAGAGCAAGGCCCCGAAGCGCCCCAAGAAGCTCGAGGCCGAGATTGTGCGCTTCAAGAACGAGAAGGAGGATTGGATAGCTGTGGTCGGCATGTATGAGGGACGCCCCTACGAGATATTCACCGGCCGTGCCGAGAGTTTCCTGGTGCCCAAGTATGTGGAGAAGGGCTGGGTCATCCGCGTCAAGGAGAAAGGGCAGGAGCATGCCCGCTATGACTTCCAGTACCTGGACCAGGACGGCTACCACATCACCATGGAGGGCCTCTCGCGCATGTTCAAGAAGGAGTTCTGGAACTATGCCAAGCTCATCTCCGGCATCCTGCGCCACGGCATGCCTATCGCCAACGTGGTGGAGCTCATCGGCAAGCTCAATTTCGACACCGACTCCATCACCACCTGGAGCAACGGTGTGGCGCGAGCCCTGAAACGCTACATCAAGGACGGCACCGAGACCGACGAGGTGTGCCCCGACTGTGGCGGCAAGTTGGTCTATGTCGACGGCTGCAAGAGTTGCCCCAACTGCGGCTGGAGCAAGTGCAGCTGATACCCGCTGAAAACTAGCAAGCACAACATATTCACCCGAAGGGGTCTGGCCTGCACCGCCGGACCCTTTCACTTTTCGTTAGACGGCTTGGCAGAGGAAGGCCGTGCGGCGACGGCCGAGGGTGGTGGCGACGACGAAGAGGTCGCCGCCCTCTTTCAGGCCCAGCTGCTTCTGCAACTCGGCGGCGGCCACGGGGAAGTTGCGCACCATCACGTGCGCCTTGCCGTCAGGCACTGCTTCTGCGATGTCTTTTCTGTTCAGCCTCACCTCGTGCAGCACCTCCCATGTGCGACCATAGAAGTCTGCTATGTGGCGGTCCGAGGTGTAGAGATGGGTGTTGCGGGCCAGTTTCTCCACCCCCATCCACTGGCAGATGAGATTATAGGGGCCGCCCTTCATCAAGGCGGCGTCGGGCTCATAGAGATAACGTCCTATTGCGGAACAGAGTTGCGGTACCGCCTCGGCCTCCTCGCTGCGGGTGAAGTCGCAGTCGTAGAAACTGCCCTCCTTCCTGCCGCGGATGACGCAGTGTACCTCTGTCTCGCCCTTGTGAGCTCCGCAGACAAAGATCACTTCTTTGCATTCCCCTTGCACCGAGACTACGTGCACCTCAGCCACGTCGCCCAGCTGTCGTTCGGCCAAACTGATGTCGATCATCGGCGATGCCTTGACCAACAGCCAGCGGCATCGACGCCGCAGCATTTCCATGTGCTGCAGGATGTTGGGCTCGCAATCCTCAAAGGCGGCTACCTTGCGGCCCGATGCGGCCCGGCGTGCCGGGTCTATATATATGATGTCGTAATGCTGGTCGGTGGAGGCCAGCCACTCCAGGCTGTCGGCACAGTGCACTGCGATGTTCTCCAGATCCAGAACCTTGCTGTTGTGCTCCATGAGTGCACACAATGATGCCGACCGTTCCACATAGTCCACATGCGACAGCACTTGTGTGCGAAGCGGGTTGACAAACCGTGAGCGTCGGGCAAAGGCAATGCTGTCGATGCCCATACCCCCAGTCAGGTCTGCCACCGAAACGAACGCCTCCTCGCCACATAGGCCGTCGGCCACATACGCCTTGTGTGTGGCGGTCTCTTCCGACGACGCCTGCTCGCGGTTCAGCCGTGGCGGATAGACGAACTCCTCGCACTCCAGCAGCCCCGGCCATTTCTCACGCGCGGTGCGGCGGCCTTCGATTTGCTGCACGGCCGCAGGCATATCAATAGAAGGATACCGCGAAGCACTCAGCAGCAGCCTCGCGGTATCCTCGTTCGCATGAGTCAGGACGAAATCAATACACTCCCTGGTCATGCAGCTTCTTCAGGCGCTCCACCACCATGGGGCGGTCTTCCTTGTAGGTGACGCCGAACCAGCGGGCCGTGGTCTGCAGCACCGTCATGGTGGCCGTGCCGTTGTGGATGAAGGTGTTCACCGCGAAGGGGATGTAGTATTCCGACTTGAGCTCCTGCCCGTGCTCCTTGAGGAAGTCCACGAAGAGGGCCTCGCTCTTGGTGAAGTAGTCGGGCGTGAAGCCGAAGAGGTTCATGCTGACGGTGGCGTCGGCGGCCAGCGGGTGCATGGTGCCGTCGGTGTCCTTGTACTCGATGCCGTTGGGGGTGCGGCCGATGGCGGTGCGTTCGGTCATGCCGATGAGCAGGCCGTCCTTGTCGGTCTCGCAGACGCCGCGGCTCACGGTGCCGTTCTCCGAGAGGGTGTTCTCCAGGCGGTAGCCCACCATGCAGTAGCGTCCTTCGACGCCGTCGAGGGTCTCCAGGTGGCGCGCCATCACCTCGAAGGCGTCGCGGCCGTAGAAGTCGTCGGCGTTGATGATGGCGAAGGGTTCGTGGATGACGTCCTTGGCCATCAGGATGGCGTGGTTGGTGCCCCAGGGTTTCTCGCGGCCTTCGGGCACGCTGAAGCCGGCGGGCAGCATGTCGAGCTCCTGATACACGTACTCCACGGAGATGCGGTTGCCGTAGTGCTCGGCGTTGATGCGGGCCTGGAACTGCTCGGCGAAGGAGTGGCGGATGACGAAGACCACCTTGCCGAAGCCGGCGCGGATGGCATCCATGACGCTGTAGTCGAGGATAATCTCCCCGTGAGGGCCTACGCCGTCCATCTGTTTCAGTCCGCCATAGCGGCTGCCCATGCCGGCAGCCAGAACAAGAAGTGTTGGTTTCATGGTGTTATCGTTTGTTTTTAAAGAATTCTTTCATTAGTTGTTCGCACTCGTCGGCCAGCAGCCCCCCCTCCACCGCGGTCTTGGGGTGCAGCACGGGGCCGGTGAGCAGCGTGAAGCCCCGCTTGGGGTCGGCGGCCCCGTAGACAAGGCGCCCCAGCTGGGTCCATCCTATCGCCCCCGCGCACATGGGACAGGGCTCCACGGTGACGTAGAGGGTGCAGTCGCCCAGGTACTTGGCCCCCAAGGCCTCTTCGGCGGCCGTCAGGGCCAGCATCTCGGCATGCGCCGTCACGTCGTGCAGCAGCTCGGTCTGGTTGTGGCCGCGCCCTATGATGCGGTCGCCGCACACCACGACGGCACCTATCGGCACCTCGTCAGCCGCCGCGGCGGCGCGGGCCTCGCGCAGCGCCTCGCGCATGTAGTATTCGTCCGGATTGTCCAGGATGCCCATCAGTCTTGGTTGAACGTGAGGTTGTTGCGTGGCTCGAAGTGCAGCGTGGTCTCCATGACGGTCAGCTGGCCGTCGCGCATGTAGCTCACCTGCGAGGGCACGAGGCTCATGCCCGCCGGCAGGTACTCGTGGAAGACCTCATACTCCATCGGGCTCGCCTTCATCTTTGCCAGCACCTGTTTCGTGAAGTCCGTCGACTGCTCCTCGTCCTTCTCCTGCACTATCACCAGCAGGCCGCTCCCCTTCTCGAACATGTAGTAGCGAGCGTAGGCGTCGGTCTGCTCGGCGCGCACCACCTGCAGCTGCTGCCCTTTGTAGTTCACCTCGCCGCGGTAGCTGAGCTTCACGCCCCGCACCTGCCAGTTGTACAGCTGGCCGCGGAAGTCGAAGGCGTCCATCTTCTGGTGGAAGACGCTGTGGTCCACGTCGTCCCACCACCTCATCCTCCGCATGTACTCGCGGTGGCGTGAGGAGCCGTTGGTGCAGTAGCCCTCGGTGAGCTGGTTGTCGTGCCACACCTCCACGCGCATCATCGTCGGCGGCGCATACCACCGCCGCATGGTGAAGGTGTCGGTGCTGCCGGGGAAGGTGACGGTCGACTCCATCACCAGCGTGCTGTCCTGTGGCAGGGCCTCGAGGTTCAGCAGCTTCAGGTAGCGCTCCACGACCAGCTCGGCGCTGTCTTTGGTCTGGGCCCTCAGCCCCAGGGGCAGGAGGACCAAAAGGATGACTAGTCTTTTCATGGCTTTACGGTTTTGTTATAAGGGAAAGAGAGGTGTTCTGTCTGACGGCGGCGGGTGATGCGCACCGATGCGTCGACGCCCAGCCGCCGTGCCAGGCGTGCCAGGCGTGCCTCGGCGTCGGGGGCCAGGGCGGTCTTTTGCAGCTCGTCGTAGCTGATGTCGACGCCCGTCAGGCGCCGCAGGGTGGCATAGTCCATCGCGTCGTCGCGACCCAGCAGGGGGGCGCGCAGCCACAGCGAGTCGGGGGTGCACATGGCGCGCCCCACCTCGATGACCTTGGTCACCGACACCCACATGGCGCTGTCCTCCGCCACGCGCAGCTGCCCGTCGACGGCGATGCCTTCCACCTCGCCCTCGAAGGTCAGCACGGTGTAGGTGCGCTTTTGTGGCTCCTCCGCCGCCACCGCCTCCGATGCCGCCTCGGGCACCGCCGTCGCTTTCCGTGCCGTGTGGCATCCCGCCGCCAGCAACATGATGATGATTCCGCCCAGGGCGCAATGCGCAAATCCTTTATGTCCGCTCATACCCACGGTCACTGGTTCTCTATTTCGTGGATTATCTGTTGGGCCAGGGGGTTCTTGGGATTTACGCGGAGGGCGTGTTCGGCGCAGCGGCGGGCCTCGTCGTCGCGCCCCTCCTGGTGCAGGCAGTCGGCCATCAGGCCGTAGCATTCGCTCTCCAGGTAGCCCTTGTTGAAGCCCCAGCGCACCGCCTTGTTCAGCGCCTCCAGGGCCTCGTCGCAGCGCCCGTGGCGGCGGGCGTAGACGGCGGCCGTGTAGTGGGGCAGCGTGTGGATGGGGAACAGGCGCTCGGCCCGCCGGGCGTAGTCGCCCAGCTCCTCTTCGCGCTCGGGCACCTTGCCCAGGCTCAGCAGCAGGGCCTCCCACACCTCGTAGCGCGAACTGTCGCGCTGCAGCCCCAGGGCCAGCTGCGTCGCCGCCTCGTCGTGGCGTCCCTGGTGCATCAGCATGTCGCCGTAGAAGACGGCATACTCGGCCGGGTCCGTGCTCTGGCGCATCACCTCCTCCACCATGCGGAAGCACACCGCGCGCCGGCTGCCGTAGAACTCCTCTTCGGTGTAGAACGATGTCAGCAGCTGCATCTTCGTCGAGGGCTCCAGGGCGGGGTGGGCGATGGCGCGCACCATCTCGCTGTCGGCCTCGGCGGTGCGGCCCGTCTGCTTGTAGTATTCGGCCAGCTGCAGGTGGATGTATTCGTCGTCGGGCGCCGCCGCCAGGATGCGGTCGTAGTACATCTTGGCCCGCTTGTAGTTCTTGCGCTGCATGTTCATCTCGGCCAGCACGGCCTGGTAGCGGGTCTCCTGGGGCAGGGCGTCGGCCAGGGCCTCGATTTCCTTCATGGCCTTGTCGTGCCGTCCGGCGGCCTCCCAGAGGCTCTGCTTGTGGAGCGAGAGGCCCTCGCTGACGCCCTTGCGGGCCTCCACGCGGTTCAGGGTCGCCACGGCCCCGGCGGCGTCGCCCTGCCGCTCCTGGCACTGGGCCAGCACCAGCAGGTACCACACGTTGTCGCCCTGCAGCTCCACGGCCCGCCGGGCGCAGTGCAGCGCACTGTCGGTCCAGCCCCGTTGCAGCAGCAGCAGGCTCTGCCCGTACCAGGCCGCCGCCGTCGCCGGCTCGTCGTGCGTCAGCGCCGCATAGGCTGCCAGGGCCTCGTCGCCGTGGCCCGTCTTCTGCAGCGTCAGGGCGTCGATGAGGCGGCTGTCGGCCTTCAGCTGCCGCTCGTCCACCTCGCGGATGGGTGCCCGCCGGTAGCGGTTCGCGGCCGCCGGCGCCGCCGCCTTGCGGCCGGCGCAGCCCGCCACCGCCATCGCCAGCACCCCGGCCAGCACCGTCACGGTTGTCCTCGTTGCTCTCATGCCCTATATAACATCGTATCCTGTTTTTTATTGTGTGTGCGTGTGAAGAAAATACGCATCCCCCACATCCTCTGGGTGTTCCTTAGCTGTTCTTTTACCGTTTTACGGTAGTATTACGCTTTTTCCCCGAAGAACAGCCGAAGAACAACCGTAATACTACCGTAGAAATGGCCGGGGCGATGTGGGCATCAATTGGGCCTGTGTCGCTACAACCGTATCGGATTAAGTGTATTTTTATGTTATGGTTGATGTGGCTGAACTGTCCCCGGGGGCGTTAAACATTCCTAAAAAAGTAAATTTTTTTGCCGTATGAAAAAAAAAGTGTATCTTTGCATTGTGAAAGAGCGTCCCGCGGAAATGTTTTAACACGGTCAGCGGGCTGAGGGTGAGAGAAGTAGACTATTGTTGAAATGAAATATTGTTAATCACCAAAAATTCAAACAAAATGAAAAAAGTACTATTCGTTTTGGGTTTGGCCCTGTGCAGCACCCTTGCCATGGCCCAGACCAACAAGCAGGTTGGCAAACTCTGCGCCCCTGCCGCCAACGAGAAGGTGGTCTTCGCTACCGAAGCGCAGCCTGTCGACTACAAGGCCTCCATCTTCACCAAGGACGGCGAGGACGTGGTGTTGCACACCTTCAATTTCTCCTCGTTGACCGGTGTTACCATCGGTACTATCGAGGCTACAGACCAGATTGACGACACCGTCGTCGGTGCAATCAACTGCCACAACCGTTCCGAGGTTTCGTCACGTTGGGCTCGTATTGCCGACACCACCGCCATTGACGACAGCGCCTTCGCCGAGGATTATGCCGGATATGGCGCCTACGTTGGCACAGCCAATCTGCACTATGCCATGGGTTCCCGCAACGGCATCAATGACAACAACGGTTTCATGTTCCTCAGTCTCTGCGAGATTGATGAGGACAACAACGCCCTCAACACCTATTTCAGCCTGGCTCCTGTGGCCCTGAACAATGCCGAGCTGGTCGACGTCACCTGGCGTCAGCTCTATCGTAAATACTACGACATTTGCTACCTTGACTATAAGCTCAACGGCAGCTGGAAGTCTATGGAAATTAACGTCACTGGCGTTGATGTCTCCGTCGGCGCTTACGGCCCCCTCTACTATGTGGCCACTCTGCCTCCCGCAGCCATCAATCAGACCAATCTCGAGGTCCGTTTCCGCCTCACCGCTGACGGTTCGCTTCCTTACGGTTATGGCTGGGCTATCGACGATGTGAAAATCGTTGCCCCTGCTGCCACCACCCGCTGGACTTTCAACAGCCCTGGTATCATCAACGGCTTCTATGGCACCCTGCCTCAGGGTATGACCGTCCCGATGTCCTATACTGTCTTTGCCCGTAACACTGGTATCGAAGACCTTACCGGTATTTCCCTGGGTGTGCAGCATCGTGTCGGCACTTCCGGTGAATGGACCGAGGCTTTCAGTGTTCCTCAGACTGGCTTGACGATACCTGCCGGTAACGCCCTTACCAACACAGTCCTCGACATCAACGAGGCTGGCTTTATGTATGGCGGCCATGGTTATGGCGAGTACATCTACTACCACGACTTCCCCGAGTGGTATGACCAGTATGCCAATACCGACGCTGAGTTGGCCGCTGCCGGTTACACCCGCCGTGGTGTCCCTACCACCCAGATTGGTGCCAACCAGTTCCTCATCACTGCCAGCAACGCCCAGGGCCTCAACGACACCCTCGCTGCCTACACCTACACCGTCACCGAGCCCCTCGATGAGGATCCCACCTTTGGCCGCACCGTCCCCGGCTATCGTTGGGGTAACGACAACGGTATCGTCCCTGGTGGTAGTGAGTTTGCCTATGGCTTCACCGGCACTGTCGATGCACAGGGTCGTCCCACTGACCCCGGTTATGTTACCAGTGACTGTGCTCACCAGTATCAGCCTGGCTATACTGTCATGACCCGCTACAACACCCCCAGTGTCATTCCGACCGACGAGAACGGCGAGCCTTGGGTCATCCGCGGTATCGAGCTTGTCACCTCCACCAAGGTCACCGAGGCTCAGGCTGCTGGCGCCCGTCTCACTGTGGACATGTACCGCTATGAAATCCACGAAGGTGAAGACACCGGCTGGTACTACTGGCTGCGTAACTACACCGGACTGACGGGCAATGAGGTCTATCTCGTCGGCGAAGGCAATGTGGCCCCCACCGAGGAAGACCTGCTCGACTTTGCCACCGCTGAGAACGGCAACTACTATGCCGTCAACGTCTTCTTCCCCGAGCAGCCCGCCATCGACCCCAACACGAGCTATTGGATGGAGTATTCCCTCCAGGGTGGCGGCGACTTCGCTGTGGCCCGTCAGGCTACCCGCTACAAATCACAGACCGGCGGCTTCTATGACAACAACAACTACACCAGCTATCGCGACAACGCCGAGTTGGCTCCTTACTACAATCAGGCCTATCCTTCGAGTAAGACCTATGACGCCTACTGCTACGATCCCATTCAGGGAGCTCGTGGTGGTAATCATAGTCACTATGTCAGTGCCCGTAACATTGACTATTATCCTTTGATGCGCCTCATCGTCGGACCTAAGATGGAGCTTGACACCCACTACGTCTCTGCCACCTGCACCGAGGATGAGAACGAGCGCACCAACTACTGGGTGCACAACTTCCGCACCTCGATTTGCGGCGTTTCCGACACCGTTGCAGAGGGTGCTGCCTACTCCTACATGGTGCTCCCCGGCGACCCGGCTGAGGATGACTTTAGAGATGAGGGTACCGACCCGACGACCCATGAGGATTATTCCTACTATGTCGCCGACAGCAACAACGACTTCCTCCAGAGCAAGGTCATCGACCAAATCTTCCTCAATGGTAACCCCATTGACCTGACCGACTCGAACATTGTCACCGTCGAGGACTACACCGTCTACTGGGCCGGTCACACCCCGCAGGCTGAAGAGGAAGACCGTTGGGACCCCGCCCTCGTGCGTAAGGCCTACATGATTACCCTGCGCGACATCACCGAGGACATCGTCATCACCGCCACTGTGCACGACGAGCCCCTGAGCATCCGCGACGTCGAGGACAACGTGAACCTCCTCCTGGCCCCCAACCCCGCCACTTCGCAGGTGCGCCTCAAGGTGAGCAGCTTCGAGGGCAAGGCCAACTGCAGCATCATCGACATGAGCGGCCGCGTGGTCTACAATGCCGACATCACCTCCGGTGAGACCGTCATCAACCTCAACGGTGTTCCCGCTGGCGCCTACTTCGTGCGCGTCACCAACGACACCTTCAGCAAGGTTGAGAAACTCATCGTCCGCTAAGCCTCTTAGCTGACTGTAAAAAAGAAGGGCTGCCATTCGGCAGCCCTTCTTTTTTACAGTCAGCTATCAGAGCACGTTGCCCAGCTGCTCCTTTATCTTCTCCAGCTCGTCCTTCATCACCACCACCAGGCGCTGTATCTCCACGTGGTTGGCCTTCGAGCCGGTGGTGTTGATTTCGCGCCCCATCTCCTGCGCCACGAAGCCCAGCTTCTTGCCGCAGGTGGGCTCGCCGGCCATGGTCTGGCGGAAGTAGTCGATGTGCTTCTGCAGACGCACCTTCTCTTCGGTGATGTCGAGTTTCTCGAGGTAGTAGATGAGCTCCTGCTCGAAGCGGTTCTCGTCGACGGCCTTCACGTCGGCCTCGGCCATCCAGCGGCGTATGCGCTCCTTGGCGGTGTCGATGCGGTCGGCCTCGTAGGCGGGTATCTCGCGCAGCATGGCCTCGATGCGGTCCACGTGGAGGTGGAAGTCGCGCTCCAGCACCTGCCCTTCGTGCAGGCGGAAGCGGTCGACCTCGTCGATGGCCTGGCGCAGCCCTGCCTCGACCACCTGCCAGCCCTGCTCGTCGAGTTCCTGCTCGCAGGTGCTGTTCCAGAGGTCGGGCATCGTGGCCAGCTCGGTGAGCAGCCCCGTGGGGTCGGCGCCCAGGTCGAGGGCTATGGCGCGCAGGGCCTGGTAGCGGCCGCGCAGCAGCCCCTCGTTGAGGGCCACCTCGCTGCCGGCGTCCTCCTCGCCGATGAGGCACTCCACCTTGCCGCGCTCCAGGGCGCCCAGCAGGGTGCGCACCTCCAGCTCGCGCGAGCGCAGCAGCGGCGGCACCTTCACGATGAGGTCGAGCTGCTTGCTGTTGAGGGTCTTGATTTCTATGTTCAGTCTCTTCTCGCCCAGGGTGCACTGCACCTTGGCATATCCGGTCATTGATTTCATATCTTTATTTTATTATTAGTTCTTCAAAGGCAGGGGTGGCGTAGGTCTTGAGGGTGCCGTGGTCGTCGTAGATGAAGTAGACCGCCTCGGTGCCGGGGCCGCCGGGGTGCGAGGCGATGAAGGCGCGGGCGCTGTCGAGCCCCATCACCATGTAGGCGGTGGCCATGGCGTCGGCCAGCCAGCTTTCGCTTTCCACCACCGAGGCACTCAGCAGCGTGTGCTGCACCGGCCGGCCGGTGGCGGGGTCGATGGTGTGGGAGAAGCGCATGCCGTCGCGCTCGTAGTATTTGCGGTAGCTGCCCGAGGTGACCACCGAGGCGTCGCGCAGGGTGATGGCCGTCATCACCGCGGGCGTGCTCAGCGAGTCGGCCGCGGGCCGCTCGATGCCCACGCGCCACGGCTGCCCGTCGGCCTTGGTGCCGTGGGCCACCACTTCGCCCCCGATGTCGACGAGGTAGTCCCGGATGCCGTAGCGCTCGAGCAGCTGCCCCACCAGGTCGGAGGCATAGCCCTGGGCGATGGCGTTGAAGTCGAGCTCTGTGTCGTCATGCTGGCGGTGGTAGCGGTGGCCGGAGTGCCCCACGGTGCCGCGGGCGGCCCGCAGGAGGGTGTCAAGCGTGCGGCTGTCGGGCGTCTGGCGCTGCTTGAAGCTGAAGCCCCAGGTCTGCACCAGCCGCCCCACGCGGGGGTCGAAGGCGCCGTCGGTGTAGTCGGTGAGGCGGAGCGAGTTGTCCAGGAGGAAGAGCAGCACGTCGTCCAGGCTGTCGGTCAGGCCGGCGTTGAGGCGCCGCAGGCGCGAGCTGTCGACCCACAGGGAGGCCGACTGGTCGAAGGCGGCCAGCAGCGAGTCGATTTGGGGCCGCAGGTTGCGTGGCTGGCGTTGGACGTGGTCGTAGTATTGCACGCTGTAGTAGGTACCCTGCGCCTGGCCGTAGATTTGCACGGGCGCCGTGGGGCGGCAGCCGGTGAGGGGGACCAGCAGGAGCAGGCCCGCAAAAAAACGTCCGACACCGGAGTGCCGGACGCTCTTACCATGAAAAAATCTTTTCATCACTATTTGTTGACGATGACTTTGCGTGTCGTCAGGCTGCCGTCGGCCCCGTTGATGCGGAGGGTGTAGGTGCCGGTGGCCAGCTGGCCCAGGTCGAGCTGCACGGCGGTGCCGTCAATGTGGCGGCTGACGACCTTCTGGCCCACGGTGTTGTAGAGTTCTACCTCGGTCATGGCCTCGGCGCTCTCGATGTTGAGGTAGCGGCTGGCGGGGTTGGGGTAGATGTTAACATGCAGGGTCTCGACGTCGTCGATGCCCACCGTGGCGGTGACGGTAATCCAGTTGGTGGCGGTGCAGTTCTTGTTGCTCTTCGACTCCAGCTTGATGTCGGTATTGGTGGCCACGTTCTCCAGCACCAGGCTGTCGGCGGTCGACATGACGCTGCTGCCGATGTACCACTTGTAGCTGCTGATGGGGTCGCTGCCCGCGGCGGGGACGGCCTTCAGCACGGTGCTCTCGCCGGGCTCGAGCATCCACTCGCCGACGACGTTGATGACGGGCGTCTTGTTGATGGTCAGGCGGAGGCGGCCAATCTGGAGGCAGCCCTCAGCGGTGTTCTCGTCGAGGGTGTCGCGGTAGGTGCCGCTGGTGGTGTAGGTCTTGCCGTCGAACTCTTCCCACACATAGCTGTCGCACTGGGTGACGGTGCGCTCGATGAAGCTGTTGCGGTTGATGACCACGTGCACGTGGGCGATGGAGTCGTAGCAACGGGTGGTGTTGCTGGAGTGGTGCTCCTCATGTATCAGGTTGGTGTCGAACACCACCACGCCGGTCTGGTTGGAGGCGGGCTCGAGGGTCAGCCAGCGGCCGTAGCGCTGGTCGGCTTTGAAGCGGAAGCGCTCGCACACGGCGGTGTCGATGCTGTCGGCGCGGAAACGCTGCTCCGGCAGGTTCAGGTTCAGGTTCAGGGTGCGGTAGGTCTTGCAGTTGGTGCCGCTGGCGATGGCAAACATCGTGTCGCCATCGGCGCTGACGCTGTGGTAGCCGGCACTGGTGAAGGTGGTGGTGACGTTCTGCCACTGGCCGGTGGTGGTGTTGTAGCGCTTGAACGTGTAGTTGTAGGAGTTGCCGCAGGAGTACTGGCTCACGGTGTCGCTCTTGGTGAAGAAGCTCAGCACGAGCGTGTAGTTCGAGGTGCAGCCGCTCACGGTGTCGGCAATGGTGACGGTGACGGTGGTGTCGTTGCTGTATCTATAGAGGCTGGCAGCGCCGGGCAGAGGCAGCGTGGGGCAGCTGGTCTTCCAGTTGTACACGTCGCCGCAATACTCGGCAAAGGTGGTGTCATAGTCCGAGTTGGTGAAGGAGACCTTGATGGCAGCCATGCTGTCGCACCCGCCGAGGATGCTGGTGTAGAGGTGGTAGTGCACAGCGGTGTCGGTGATGGTCTCGTTGTTCCAACGATAGCTGCAACCGGCAGTGATGGGGGTGGGGGCCACGTTGCTGTCGCTCACACTGGCCACGATGGTCACGTCGATGGCATCGTGGTGCGTGCAGGGCTGGGCGCCAGTGGTCGAGAGGTAGGTGCCGTACACGCTGTCGTGCACGTAGACGCCGGAGGCGAAGATGGTGTCGCGCCAGGCGGGCTTATAGGCGTCGCAGGCCACCACGGGCACCGTGTCGTACTGCTGGCCCGTGAAGGAGGTCACGCGGACGCGGACGATGCTGTCGCAGTTGCCCTCGACCGTCTTGTAGGTGCGGGAGAAGAGGACGGTGTCGGTCAGCGTCGTGTTGTCCCACTTGTAGCTGCAGCCGGCGGTCACCTCGACCACGGGGGTGTTGGTGTACTCCGGGTTGACGGTCAGCGTGATGACGTTGTGGTAGGTGCACGCGCCGCTGGTGATGGTGGTGTCAATCACGCGGCTTTCGGTGTAGGTGCCACCCCATGGGGCTGTGTAGCTGCCGCAGACGGTGACCGCCTTCACGGTGTCGACGCTGGCCAGGGTGACAGAGATTTTCACCACGCTGTCGCAGCCGCTGACGGCGGTCAGCGTGTCGAGGAACGAACCCATCTCGTTCCACACCTTCCCGTTCCAGCTGACGCTGCAGTCGCCCGCCAGCTCGGTGGCGTTGACGGTGTCGACATACGAGTCCATCTTCGTGAAATAGAGCACAAAGGTAGTGTCGGAAGTAACGTAAGTCACCACTGTGTCATCAGTGTACTGCTGGTTGGTGCGCGGCCAGGTGTAGCTTGTGCACGACGCCACACTGTCAATTTTCAGTGCATACCCCAGGCTGCCCTGGGCAAAGACTGTCGGCAGACACACGAAGGCCAATAACAGACTCAATAATGCTTTTTTCATCTTTTATGTATTTTATATTTTTTGTTCAATATTTTTATAGTCTTATCTTCTAGCTTGTTGCACTCGAAAAACACCTTTTGCGGGTTGCGAGAACAATATGCAAAGATAAGACTTTTTTTTTAATTGTCGAATAAAATTAAAAAAAACCTCCATTTTTTCTCTCTCCGTCGTGGTGCAGATAACAAATCGGAGCGGGAACAAGAACCTCGAAGAGGCTCAATTTCAATAACTCCACACGGCAGTGTGGGGTGGATGGAACCTCCTTGGATCTCGCGTCTCGGAGAGACGCCACCATGGAAAAAGGTGGCATCTCTTCGAGACGCACGAGTATGAACTGATGCGCTTTACCCCAGACTGCGCTCCGCTTGTCTGGGGTTGCTGAGATTCAACCTCTCCGAGGTTGTTTTTGCTTGTGGTGATTTGTTATTACCGATGTGTTTTCCGGTTCTTTTTTGGGGCTCCATAAAAGGTCGTGCACGATTTAATTAATAAAATCCGGCCCTCGGAAACTGCCCCGTCCGCCCCCGGGCGCCGCTCCCCTCGGTCGGACGGAAAGGATATAATCGGCTGAAATCCAGGCCTGTTCGGGATATTCCGTAATGTAATATACTGAAAATCAGTAGTCGTCTTAGGGGTATCTCCGACACATCTCCGTAACAACTCCGACACAACTCCGAGGATGGTCCGACTGAAGTCGGAGAATGAGCGGAGTTGTGTCGGTGTTGAGTCGGAGTGTCTGCGGAATAAATCGTGCGCGATTTAATTAGGACTCCCTCAGTCGCGGCGGACGAGTTCGGCAATGTTCTCCACGTGCTGTGTGTGGGGGAACATGTCGACGGGCTGGATGCGCCGCACGTCGTAGCGGTCGGCCAGCAGGCGTAGGTCGCGTGCCTGGGTGGCGGGGTTGCAGCTGACGTAGACAATCTTGCGCGGCGCGGTGGCAAGCAGTTGCGCCACCACCTTCTCGTGCATGCCGGCGCGGGGCGGGTCGGTGACGACGACGTCGGGCCGCCCGTTGGCGGCGATGAAGTCGGGGGTGAGCACCTGGGCCATGTCGCCGGCGTAGAACACGGTGTTGTCGTAGCCGTTGAGGGCGGCGTTGCGGCGGGCGTCGGCGATGGCCTCCTCCACGTATTCGATGCCTACCACTTTGGCTACCTGCGATGCCAGGAAGAGGGCTATGGTGCCGGTGCCGGTGTATAGGTCGTAGAGGGTGTCGGTGGGTTGAAGCTCAGCCAGTTGTGCCACGTGGCTGTAGAGTCGCTGGGCCTGTTGCGAGTTGGTCTGGTAGAACGATTTGGGGTTGATGATGAAGCGCAGGGGCTTGCCGTCGGCCGCTTGCCAAGGGGGCATCTGCTCCTCGATGTGGTCGTTGCCGAAGTAGGTGTGCACCTCGAGGTCGGAGTATGAGTCGTTGAGCTTGGTGTTGACAATGTACTGGAGCGACGTGATTTGCGGGAAGCGGGCGTGGAGCATGTCGAGCAACGGGAAGAGGAGCGCGGTGTCGTCTTGGGCCACGATGACGATGACCATCCAGTGTCCGAGGCTGCTGTTGCGGATGACGAGGTTGCGGAGGAATCCCGTGTGGTTGCGTATGTCGTAGTAGCTGAGGTTGTTGTCGACGGCGTAGTCGGCCACGGCGAGGCGTATGTCGTTGCTGGGGTCGGCCTGGAGGGCGCAGTGGGTGATGGGGAGCACCTTGTCGAAGAGCTGCGGGATGTGGAACCCGAGGGCGCCGTGGGGGTCGGGCTCGCCGGCGGGGTCGGTGCGCCAGGCACGGTTGGAGAAAGTGAATTCCAGCTTGTTGCGGTAGTAGTAGATGTTCTCCGACTCGCAGATGGGCTGCATCAGCGAGCAGTCGACGCCGCCGAGGCGTTCGAGGTTGTCGC
Source organism: Bacteroidales bacterium (assembly GCA_017480785.1). GTDB lineage: Bacteria > Bacteroidota > Bacteroidia > Bacteroidales > P3 > Colimorpha. Next base: position 115,216 of record JAFURZ010000013.1, on the reverse strand, counting down.
GCACCTGGCGCTCCTTGGCCTCGAGCTGTGCCTGGTAGCTCATGGTCTGCCATTTGCATCCGCCGCAGACGCCAAAATGGGGGCAGGCGGCATCGACCCGCAGGGGTGAGTAGCGGTGGAAGTGCACGGCACGTCCTTCGGCGTAGTTGCGCTTCTTCTTATAGAGCTGTATGTCGACCACGTCGCCCGGGACGACGAAGGGCACGAAGACCACTAGTCCGTCGACGCGTGCCAGGGCCATGCCTTCGGCGCCGGCGTCGGTTATCTCCACCTGCTCCAGCAGGGGCAACGGTTTGTTTCTGCGACTCATGTTGCGTTCAGGTATAAAAAAAAGAAGTATCTTCCGGTACTTCTTTCGTTCAGCAATGCCGTGACATTTTAGCGCTCGTCGGAGACGGTCAGTCTCTTGCGGCCTTTGCGACGGCGTGCGGCCAGCACTTTTCTACCGTTGGCGGTAGACATTCTCTTACGGAAACCGTGCTTGTTGACTCTTTTTCTCGTCGAGGGTTGGAATGTTCTCTTCATAGTATGTTGCTTTATTTGTTTCTTTTAACGTGTTTTCGGGGTGTTCTTCCCGTCAAATTTGGAAGTGCAAAAGTACATATTTTTTTCGATATGACAACAAAAATTTCTTCCGAAATCATAAAACTTATATGTAATATTCTGGTAATGAGACATAATGTGGGTGAAAATAAATTCTTTTTCCGCTAATTGAAAAATTATTTGTACCTTTGCAAATCCAAACTGCGATGTGAAAAGATGTTAAATTGGTGTAAATAAGCAAGCGAAATGGATAAGAAAGAATTCAACGACCGGGTGTTGCATGGCGAGCGCTACAGTTCGCAGGACCGTGGCTGGCTGCGGGCCATGATGGCCAAATACCCCTATTCGTCGGTGGTGGGGGTGGAAGCCTTGCTGGCCGACCATGCCTTCGGCTTCGACACGGCCGTGCAGCGCCGTGCCGTGGCGCTGTCGATGTGCAACGCGCAGGGACTCAACGCCATGCTGGCCAATGCCAAGCAGAAGACTGCTGAGGCGCAGAATTTCGATATCCTCAACGAAATCAACACCTTCCAGGAGGTTTCCTTCAAGACGGCCCCGAAGAGCGTCATTCTGTCGAACTTTCTCCAAATCGCCACTTCGGAGGGAGCGGAAACTGCCGTCGGCGACCCCGTCCCGGCAGAAACAAAGGACAAAAAAAGCCTTACGCCGGACGCTTCGTTAGGTACTGAAACACTTGCGGTTATACTTGAAAAGCAGGGGAAATACGATAAGGCGCTGGCGATTTATGAGAATTTAATGGCGCGTAATCCCGAAAAAAGTAGTATTTTTGCACCCCGAATTGAGCGTTTGAACGAGTTAATAAACACTAAGTAATTAATATAATAAGTATAATATGTACACATTTATTGTCATTCTGATTCTCGTTGTTTGCGTGCTGCTTGCACTTGTGGTTCTGGTGCAGAACTCGAAGGGTGGCGGACTGGCCGCCAACTTCTCTGCCCCCACGCAGGTGTTGGGTGCCCGCCAGTCGGCCGACTTCATAGAGAAAGCCACGTGGTGGCTCGCCGCCATCCTGGTTGTGCTCTGCCTTGCCGCCACGGTGTCGATTCCGAAGCACCACGCCGAAAACGCCATCAATACCGAAGTGACGACCACCGGCGATGCCAGCCCTGTGCAGGCCGCCAGTCCCGTGGCTACGCCTGTCACCGGCGCCGACCAGCAGTAAGCCGTGTCTGCCTCCGCCGTAGAGCAGTCGGTCACCAGGCTTATACTATCGCACTTCCCGCACACTCCCACCGAGGGACAGCGGGAAGTGTGTGTTGCTATGTCCCGTTTTCTGTTCGATGCCGAGGCGCGGTCGGCATTCCTGCTGCGTGGCTATGCCGGCACGGGTAAGACGTCGCTCGTCTCGGCCCTGATACAGACCCTTCCGCAGGTGCGTGTCAACTGCGTGCTGCTGGCGCCCACGGGCCGTGCGGCCAAGGTCATCAGCGGCTACGCCCACCGGCCGGCCTACACCATCCACAAAAAGATATACATGACCGCCACCGATGCTTCGGGGGCGGTACGGACCGTCCGCGCCATCAATAAGCATGCCTACACGCTGTTCATCGTCGACGAGGCTTCGATGATAGGGCTGGAGTCCACCGGCACGCGGCAGAGTCTGTTGGAGGATTTGGTGGACTATGTCTATGACGGGAACCACTGCCGCCTGATGCTTATCGGCGACAGCGCCCAGCTGCCCCCTGTGGGTCAGAGCGAGAGCCCCGCCCTCGACGAGCGCTTCCTGCAGGCGTCGTTCGGGCTGAGCGTCACCTGTGGCGAACTCACCGAGGTGGTGCGTCAGCAGCGGCTGTCGGGCATACTGGCCAACGCCACCGCCTTGCGGACCCAGATAACCACCCTCGGCACCGGCGAGGAGGCCCGCATGCCTCTGTTTTCGACGGCGGCCGATGTGGTGCGCCTCATGGGGGAAGACCTCATGGAGACCCTCTTCCGCGAGTATGAGTCCTATGCCCTCGAGGACGTGGTCATTATCACCCGCAGCAACAAGCGGGCCAACCTCTTCAACCAGGGGATACGCAACAGCGTGCTCTTCCGCGAGGAGGAGGTCAACGCAGGCGACTATCTGATGGTGGTGAAGAACAACTACTATTGGCTCGACGAGGAGAGCACCATCGGCTTCATCGCCAATGGCGATATCGTGGAGGTACTCAGCGTGCGCAATGTGCATGAACTCTATGGCTTCCGGTTTGCCGATGCCACGCTGCGCTTCGTGGATTACCCCGACGAGCAGCCGCGCGACTGCAAGCTCCTGCTGTCGACCCTCTACAGCGAGTCGCCCTCGCTCACCGGTGCCGAGCAGGAGCAGCTCTATACCGCGGTGATGGAGGATTATGCCGACCTGCCGCACAAAGCCGACCGGCTGCGCGAGTTGAGGCAGAACCCATACTACAATGCATTGCAGGTGAAGTTCTCTTACGCGCTCACCTGTCATAAGACACAGGGTGGCCAGTGGCGTACGGTTATCATCGACCAGGGCTTCCTGCCGCCCGATATGCCGCTCGACCGCGAGTGGCTGCGCTGGCTCTACACGGCCTTCACCCGCGCCACAGAGCGCGTCTACCTGCTCAATTTTGAAGGGCGCTTTTTTGATTTGCCTGACGCCGACTGACGGTGACGGGAGCCGCGTAGGTTTCAATCATAATCTGTCGCATCTCGGGCTCGGGCAATGCTTCGAGCCGCTGGAGGAACTGTGAGCGCGTCAGCTCGGTGTAGCGGCCATGCTGCTCGATGCCCGTGAGCAGGCTGTGGGCCACGTAGTTGGTGGGCATGAGCCGGTAGTTGCCCTGGATATGTCGGTCAAGCACCGTGGCCACATGCTCGAAGAGTTGCATGCCGGCGGGCGGTGTCAGCTCGCGACACGACAAGGGGGCTCCGATGGCGAGATGCACCTTGCCTTTGTGTCCAATAATGCCGGTCACGACGCTTTTCAGGTCCTCGTGGGGCTTCTTCTGGTAGTCGCCATGGCGTCGGCAGTAGAGCTCGGTGGCTTTCATCAGGTCGCAGGGGTCCCACTCGTAGCTGATGGTGAGCGGCACCAGATGTAGGTCGGCGAGGGCCTGCAACGGGTCGTCGGGACGGCTGAGGGTGAGCATCTTGATGAGTGCTGGCGCCGTGACGTCATGGCCGTCTTTGGCGCGGCCGTTGTTCTGGGCTATCCAGGCCGACTGGTGCTGGACGGTCACTAGGTCGGAGAGGTAGAGCGAGAGGTGGAGCAGACTGTCGTAGAATGCCCGGGGACTGCCGCCGCGGGCCATGGGTATCAGTTTGTTGCTGCGGAAGAGGTCCTCCATGACCGGCATGGAGAGCAGGTTGTTGCCGAAGACGATGTGCGATGTCTCGTCGCGGTGTTCGAGGAGCAGGTGCTGCAGCAGGAAGGCGTCGAGGGTGATGTCGCGGTGGTTGGCGATGAAAAGGTAGGGCACGCCACGCCGGAGGTGCTGGAGACCCGAATGGGTGAATCCAGACGTGGTGGTGGCGATGATGCGGCGGATGGCATCGTTCATCAGTGTCGACTGGAACTGATGCACGCTCCTGATGGAGAGCAGCTTCTCCCGCTCCTTGGCGATGTCGGCATTGGGGTAGATGAAACGAATGACCTGCGGGAAAAGGTCCCAGTCGGCGATGCGCCGCATGGCCTCCGGCAACTCGTCGTCGTTGTAGGGGCGTATGTCGTCGAAATTGTCCTTCACAGCACGTTGTCTATTAGGTAGTCTATGCTCTTCCGCGGGTCGGCGTCCTCGTACAGAATGCTGTAGACCGCCTCCGCAATGGGGGTGGTGCATGGGGTGGACATGTGGTGCATGACGGCGGCTGAGTAGTAGCCTTCGGCCACCATGCCGGTGTTGCGGAAGTGGTCTGCCGGCCGTTGTCTGTGGGCCACGGCTTCGCCTAGGGCCCGGTTGCGGCTGTGGCGTGAGAAGCACGTCACTATCAGGTCGCCCAGCAGGCGGAAGGCCAGCGACGTCTCGGGCAGGAGGCTTTGCAGTTCGTGGGCGGCAGCAGTGGTGAGCACGGCCACGAGGTTGTCGCCGTAGCCCAACCCGGCCGCCAGACCGGCCGCCACGGCGTAGACGTTCTTGGCCAGGCCGCAGAGCTCGAGGGAGTCTACCTCGTCGCTCACCGACGTGTGGATGTATTTGCAACACAGCAGCGACGCCACCTCGTCGGCCAGCTGCCGGTTGTGTGAGGCGACGGTAAGGAACGTGGCTTTCCCTTCGGCCACCTCCTCGGCATGGCTGGGACCGCTGACGACGCTGATGCTGTCGGCTCCGACCGGCAGTGTGGCTTCCAGGAATTTTGACACGCTCTGGCGTTGCTGTGGGACAAATCCTTTGATGGCTGAGACGAAACGCTTGCCACGGTAGGCGTCGGAGGGCAGGAGCGCCAGTGTCTCGGCCAGGTAGACCGACGGTACGGCCAATACCAGTATGTCGCTGGCCGCCACCACCTCGGCGAGGTCGGAGCTGACATGGAGGCGCTTGGCATCAAGGGCTACGGACGTTAGGTGGTGGGGGTTGTGGCTCGTTGCGGCCAAGCCATCGCGCACCTCTTCGCTGCGTACCCACCAGTTGAGTCGGCGGCTCTTGTCCTCGAGTAGTATTTTAACAATCGCGGTAGCCCAGCTGCCACCGCCAATCATTGCTATCATTCTGTGTTCTATTCGTTTCCATACGCGGCCCGCCGCTGCTGGCGGCCGCATTCGATTTGCAAAGATACGAATTAATTTAGAATTGATAACAAATTTTAGTTAACGTGTGTTAAAATCAAATATCTTACCAACGACTTACCAACGACTTACCAAGAACTTACCAACGACTTACCAACATCTACCCCGGTAGGTGCAGGCAAGTCGTTGGCAAGCCGGTTGCGGAGCGGTGGGCAGGCGGCGGGTGCTACTTCTTCACGATGCGTTTCACGCTGGTGTGGCTGTCGGTGGTGATGCGCACGAAGTAGGGGCCTGCCGGCAGCGCGCTGACGTCGAGTGTGTTGCATGTTGTGGTCAGCACGCGTCGGCCGCTGACGTCGAGCAACTCCACGCGGAGTAGCCCTTCGGCGTCGACGGTGACCAGCCCGGAGGCTGGGTTGGGCCGCACGTTCCATTCGGTGGCGGCGGTCTGCGGCCGGTCGGCGTCGAGGTGGGCGCAGGGCCACTCGAGGTGGTGCGTGCCGCCGTTGCGGTAGGCGTAGTCGACGGTGACCACCTCCTCGCCGTACTGGTTGCGGATGTAGTAGTTGATGTAGCGGTCGGTGCCTCCGCCGGGGTGCCACACGGCTACCACGTCGTGGGGCGCCACAGTGATGGTGGCCATGCCCTCCGATCCCGAGGCCAGGGTGGCGGTGCCGAAGACGTAGCCTTCGCGCGACTCGAGGGTCAGGCAGGCGCCGCCCTGCCAGCCGTCGCCGTAGGTGGCCTGCATCACCACCTGCAGCGGGCACATCTCGCTGGAGTCGTAGTTGGTCTGCACCACCTTCAGGCGCAGGCTGTCGGTGCCTTGGGTGAAGGTGAGCCAGGCGGCGCGCTCGCCGGGTTGGCTGTTGGGGTCGACGTGCAGGTGCACCCATCCGGCGTGGGCGAAGGCCGAGTGCGACACGGTGAGCCAGTCGGCGCTGCTGGCTACGCTCCAGGTGGCGTCGACCTGGTCGTCGACGGCGAAGAGCACCGAGTCGGTGCCGCCGTCGCGGGTGAAACCGAAGAGGGTGTCGCTCAGCCGCATGCGGTAGTCGGGCACGACGCCGAGCAGGGCCGAGTTATTCTGGTTGAAGGTGTAGGTGACGTTGCCGCCCACGCCGCCGACGCCGGGGCTGATGGAGTCGACAGGGTAGTAGCCGTCGCCGACGCCGCTCCAGCCGAAATTGAAGTGCATATAGCCGCGTTCGTCGTAGCCGTCGCACACGAAGCCGTGTCCGCCCTGGGTGGCGTGACCGCCGTAGACGACGGGTCGGCCGGCATCGAGTTCGGCCTTCAGCAGCGAGCGCCATGTGTCGTCGCTGTAGCCGTAGTCCTTGAAGACGGCCTGCATGGAGGGGCTGTAGCCGAAGTAGTCCTTCAGCGAGTTGTCGATGCTGGCGTAGCCGGGCATGCCCACAATGCCCAAGGCCGCGCTGCCACCCTGGGCCGCGGTGCCGTAGTCCATGTCGAGGCTCACGCCGACATGGTGCATCAGGGTGGCCACGGCGGTACGCTCGGCAGTCGGCGAGGCGGCGCTGGGCGCGTCGGGCATGTGGCTCCAATCGTAGAGCGTGTGGGAGAAATCGGCGCTAAGTGTCACGCTGTTCTGCCAGTTGTAGCTGTGGCTGCCGATGCCGAAGGCGGGATAGTTCCAGTATTTCATCAGCTGGGCCTGGGCTGTGGCGGCGCATCCAGTGACGGTGCCGTCGGGGCAGAGGTCGTTGTAGGGGGCGGTCTGGTCCCAGCGGGTGGAGAGCAATGGGGCCACAGAGGTGCCCTTGGTCGCCGCCGGAAGAGTGCCTTGCGTCAGCGTCTGCCATACGGTGGCAAAACGGGTGGTGGGTTGATTGTCAGTGGATTCAATGGCGTCGAGCTGCTGTTGGTAGCCCTGCAGCCATTCGGCCAACGCCGGGGGCAGGTGGTCGGGGTCAAGACGTCCGTTGGGCGAATAGCCCAGGATTGGCATAGCTTCGTCGTTGGCGGCGACCAGCACAAAGCCGCCGTCGACGTTGGTGAAGAGGTAGATGCCGTGGTAGGCCCATTCGTGGCTACGGTCGGTCAGCACAGAGGCGTACTTGGTTGGGGGTGTGACCGAGGCCCAGAAGTTCTGTGCCACGGTGGCAGCCCGTTCCGGTTCCACGGGACCGGCCATGACGGCCGAGGCCAGCAGCAGGTCGGTGAAAAGCACGAGGAGGGTCGGCAGGCGCTTCATTGGGCGCCTCCTCTCGTCTGATGGAATGTCAGTTCCGTCTTGCCGAGCATCTCTTCAATATCGGAGTCGTCGATAGGCATGGTGAAAGTGTTGGTTTCCGGATGGTAGGTGAGTGTGCCGTCGTCGCCTTCGGTAGCGTCGGCGTCCTTGCTGGTGAGGACGAGCGAGGTGCCGTCGAAGGTGTAGGTGCAGGACTCGGTGAAGGTCTGGTGCTGGTCGGCAGCCGGGACGGCCGGTACTTCGACGTTGAGGTCGACAAAGAGCTCTCCGTTTTCCTGGTCAAAGAGGTCCAGTACCATGTTCATGCGGATTTGCATCTCGATGTCGACGCCCGAATAATTATAGGTATATGGCCCTTCCTCCAGCGCCTCCCAGGTGGTGGAGGCCAACGTGACGGTCTGCCCAGAGGGCTGTTCGGGTTGGGGGTCGGGGTCATCTTTGTGACAAGAGGTGAGCAGCATGGCTGCGACGAAGAAGGCCATAAGCAGGCCGAATGCCATGAGGCGCGATTTGCTGTGTGTGTTCATATCGGGTGTTGTTTGTTTTGTTGTTGTTCTGCCTTATTGTCGCACAAAGGGGGGCAAATCTTACACTCGGAACCGATTTTTTTCGAAAAAAAGAGACTTGAGGGTACAAAAAAGGAGCGAATTCTAGGGAATTCGCTCCAAGAGTCGGTTAGAAGAAAACCTTATTTCTTCTTGGCGGTTTTCTTCTTGGCGATGAGGTTGCTGCCGGCTTTGAACTTGGCGACCTTCTTGGCGGGCACTTTGACGGGCTTGCCGGTCTGCGGGTTCTTGGCGGTGCGGGCCTTACGCTCGACGACACTGAAGGTGCCGAAGCCGATGAGGGTCACTTTCTCGCCTTTGTTCAGCTGCTCAGCGATGGTGGCGAAGCAGGCGTTCATGGCGGCTTTGGCAGCCACTTTGGTCATGCCGGCCTTGGCGGCCATGGCGTTAACAAGTTCGGTTTTGTTCATAATGATTGTTGTTTAAAAGGTTATTAAATGATTGATTAATTTCACGATGCAAATGTAAGGTTTTTTTTGGATATGCACCAAATTTTTTTTCACATTTTTTTAACTATTTTACACTTGCATAATTCAATCATACTAGTAACCAGTCAATTACATTATTTCCGCGAAGGAAATCCTCGACGTTATTTTTCTTTTTTCCTGCCATTTGAAGGCTCAAAATTTCCACAAATCCGTCTGCTACACCGACTTTTAGCACCTTTTTTCCATCGCAAAAAAGTGTGTTTTTTGCCGCCGAGGCGGCGGGTTGGAAGCGTGCGTCGAAGACCTTGAAGGGCACCTCGTCGCCTTTTGTCGAGCGGAGGGTCATGGTGGCGGCGGGGTAGGGTGCGAGTCCGCGGATGAAGTCGACGACCTGCCGGCCGGGTTGGCTGAAGTCGATGCGGCAGTCGTCCTTGAATATTTTCGGGGCCGGGCAGGGGGTACCTTGCTGAGGTGTGGGCACCAGGCTGCCGTCGGCAAGGCCGTCGAGGGTCCGCACCACCAGAGAGCGCCCCATGGCGGCCAGGCGGTCGTGCAGTGTGCCGGCGTTGTCGTCGGGCGAGATGGGCGTGGGCTCCTGCATCAGGACAGAGCCTTCGTCGATGCGGTGGTTGAGGAGGAATGTGGTGACGCCGGTCTCGTGCTCGCCGTTGATGATGGCCCAGTTGATGGGTGCCGCGCCGCGGTAGCGTGGCAGCATCGAGGCATGCAGGTTGAAGGTTCCGTGGGGGGGCATGTTCCATACAGCCTCGGGGAGCATGCGGAATGCCACCACCACGAAGCAGTCGGCCTGGATGGCGCGCAAGTCGGCAAGAAAGGTCTCGTCGCGTAGCTTCTCGGGTTGAAGCAGGGGCAGCTGGTGGTCGAGGGCATACTGCTTGACGGCGCTGAAGATTACTTTCTGTCCGCGTCCCGCCTGCCGGTCGGGTACGGTGACAACGGCGGCCACCTCATGTGGCGACTGCATGATGGCGTCGAGGCTTTCGACGGCAAAGTCGGGGGTGCCGAAGAATACTACTTTCATCAAAAAGGTGCTTTGAAGACGATGCCGCGGTCGAGATGTATCATTTTAAGGGCCGTGACGGCGCCTTCGACACCTTTGTTGCCGTGGCATCCGCCGGCGCGGTCGAGTGCCTGCTGCATGGTGTCGCAGGTGAGCACGCTGAAGATGACGGGCTTGTTGTGCTTGAGGGCCACGTTGGTGAGTCCCTGCGAGACCGCCTGGCAGATGAACTCGAAGTGGCGCGTTTCGCCCTGTATGACGCATCCGATGCAGATGACGGCGTCGACGAAGGTGCGGTCCAACATGATGTTGGCGGCGGTGGTGAGCTCATAGGTGCCGGGCACGCGGATTACGGTGATGTCCTTCTTCAGGACGCCGTGTTCGCGCAGGGTGTCGAAAGCCCCCTGGCACATGGCGTTGGTCACCTCGGGGTTCCACTCGGCGGCGATGATGCCTACCCTGTATCCCTTGCCGTTGGGCACGGACGTGGGATCGAAGTCGGAAAGATTGGTCTTCTTCATGGGGTTAAAAGTCGTTCGGATTGATGACGGTGTTTTGGTTCTTGGGGCGTTTCTTGCCCTCGCGGATGATGCTTCCGTCGGCCTTGTAGTCGAGGCTTTCACCTTTGCGTGGCTGGCGGATGCCGAAATAGCTCTTGTCGAGATGCAGGCGACGTGTGCGCAGGTTGTGGCTCTTGAAGTCGAGTATCCATTCGGGGTCGAAGGTCTGGTAGAGGAAGCGGCACTCGAAGTGCAAGTGCGGGCCGGTGGAGTTGCCGGTGCTGCCGCCGAGGCCTATCACGTCGCCGGCGGCGACCTGCTGGTTGGCGTGCACGTTGATTTTCGACAGGTGGCCGTAGAGGGTCTCCAGTCCGTTGGGATGCCGCACGACGACACAATTGCCGTAGCCGCCCATGCGAGAGGCGATGCGTACCGTGCCGCCGAAGGTGACGTGGATGGGCTCGCCGGTGCGAAGGGCTATGTCGACGCCGTGGTGGCCGCGGTGCCAACGCCATCCGTAGGGGCTGCTTTTCACCCCCTTTACGGGGAAGCAGAAGTCGCTGCTGTCGCGCACAAGCAGAAGGTTGATTTCGTCGGGTAGCATATCCAGCTGCGTGCGTCCATGGGGATTTACGCGGTTGTGCGGGAAGGCGTCGTACCACATGGGCACGATGGAGGCGTCGACCTTGGCGACGGGGGCGCTTTCGGCCGTGGGCTGTGGGGTGGCGGCCTTGGCGGGTTTCTCCTTGGGGGTGGCCTTGCTTTGTGCCGGGGCACTCGGAGGTGCGGGGGCACGCTTGGCGGCCTCGAGGCGCAGCGAAATGATGGAGTCGTAGTAGGACGTCTGGGCCGACAGCCCCAGGGTGCCTGCCAGCAGGAGCAACAGCACGATGAGCTTCCGCAGGCGTGCCACGGGGATGCCCAGCTGCTCGCGGTACTTGGCCACGGTGCGCCGCGCCAGCGGCAGCCCCTGGCCGTTGAGTATCTTGGCCAGTGCTTCGTCCGAGAGCGGCGCGTGCTTGTCTTCCTGGGCGATTACTTCCGACAGGCGTTGTTTGATGGTCTCGATGGCCACCTCGTCGCCATCCTCTGTGGCCATCCCTTTCGAGAAGCATTCTTTCAACGGGATGGTGCCGAAGTCGGTCTGCAGGTATTTGCTGTTGGCCATACGCGACACGGTGCTGATGTCGAGCCCTGTGGCCTCGGCCACTTCGCGTTGGCGCAGTGGGACCAGCAGGTCGGGGTTGCCGCTGAGCAGGAACTGGCGCTGGTGCTTGACGATGTAGCGCATGACGCGCACGATGGTGTCGTGGCGCAGTTGCAGCAGGTCGATAAATCCCTGTGCGTCGGCCTGCTTGGAACGGAGGAACTGGATGGTGGCCTTGTCGCCTTTCTGGGCCTCCATCTCTTGCAGCATGTTGGTGTAGTATTCGTCGAGGCTGAGCTGTGGCAGGTGACTGTCGTTGAGGTGGAACTGTAACAGCCCGTCGTGCTGGGTGAGCACGATGTCGGGAATGATGGCGGTGGCTGTGTCGGTGTCGGCATCCGACGCGCCCCCCGGTTTGGGGTTGAGGTGGCGGATGGCCTTGGCGGCCTCGTCCAGCTGTTCCTCGTCAATGGCGAGGGCCGAGCAGATACGCTCGTAGCGGTGGCCGGCAAAGTCGTCGAAGTGGTCGCGGACGATGGCCGTCGCGGTGGCCACTTCCGGTTGCGAGGAGTCCATGCGCTCCAGCTGCAGTAGCAGGCATTCCCGCAGGTTGCGGGCGCCTATGCCGGCGGGGTCGAGCCCCTGCACAATGCGGAGGCCGTCCTCCATCTCGGCTTCGCTGGCTTCGATGCCCTGCCGGAAAGCCAGGTCGTTGCCCACCAGTGCCAAGTCGCGGCTGAGGTAGCCGGCATCGTCGAGGGTGCCGACTATCTCGGTGGCGATGGTCAGTTGCCGTTCCGTCAGGGGACGCAGGGACAGCTGCCGCAGCAGCCGTTCGGTCGCCGAGAGGGTGTCGCTCACCACAAACTCACGGTGCACCGTGTTGGGGTCGTACTCCTGATGCTCGCGGTAGTCGAAGTCGAAGTCCTCGTCGTCGGACACGTCCCAGTCCGACGAGGCCGTGTCCCCTGCCTCCGGCAGGGGCTCCTCCTCGGGCATGGAGGCCTCGAGCAGGGGGTTCTTCTCCACCTCCTCCTTGATGGCCTGTTCCAGGTCGGTGACGGGCAACTGCAGCAGTCGCATCAGCTGTATCTGCTGAGGCGATAGCTTCTGCTGTTGTTGCTGTCGCAGGACTTGTTTCACTCTTTTATCTTACGATATCCATCTCTGCAATCAGGTTCTTGGCGCCGGCATAGACGTCGATGACCCAAAGCATGTAGCGGCTGTCCAGACAGATGCAGCGTTGCAGGTTCTCCTCGAAGTCGATGTCGCCGCTCATGGCCTCGCTGTTGCCGTCGAAGGCCAGGCCGATGAGCACGCCCTTGCCGTTGATGACGGGCGAGCCGCTGTTGCCGCCGGTGATGTCGTTGTTGGTGATGAAGCAGGCCGGCATCTCGCCCGTGCGGTTGGCATAGGTGCCGAAGTTCTTCTCCTTGTAGAGTTTCTTCAGGCGCTCGGGCACGTTGAACTCGCTGTTCTCAGGGTCTTCCTTCTGGATGATGCCGTCCATGGTGGTGTAGTAGTGGTAGCTCACGCCGTCCTTGGGGTCGTAGCTCATCACGTTGCCATAGGTGAGGCGGATGGTCGAGTTGGCGTCGGGGGCCATCAATCGTTTGCCGTCGTTAATCTGCAGGATGCCGTCGGTGAAGCTGCGGATGCCGCGTTGCAGGCTCTCGGTCGTCTGACGGGGAACGGAGCCGTTCAGGGCAATGTACTGCTCCAGCACCTCGGTGCCCACCTTCACCAGCGGGTCGTCGTCCAGCTCTTTGGCGTTGGGTTTGTCGAGGAACTTGGCCAGCGACTCCTGGTTGGCGAAGAGGCTCTTCTTGTACAGGTCGTCGACATACTTCGTCCAGTCGCCCTTGTATTTCTTCTGTGCCTTCAGCAGGAACTGCGGGCACTGGTCGGCGGCGATGTGGGCGTAGACGTAGCCGAAAAGGGCGGCCGACAGGCGGCGGTCCACCTGCTCGTCATAGTCCTTGTAGAAAGCGGCAATGCGCGGGCGGTAGGCGCTGAGGTCCACCGGTTCCTTCTTGCTCACCATGCCCTTGGCCTTCTGCACGATGCCTTTGGCCTCGGGCTGGGCGGCCTCGATGAGGGCCTTGAAGGCGCGTCCCATCTGGGCGGCAAAGAGCACCGCCTCGGGACCGCCGAGGATGCCTTCGTAGAGGTATTGCTGGGCCTCCTGCACGTTGCGGCGGGCGGCATAGCCCTCGCGGATGAGCCCCAGGGCGTCGTTGTACTTCGGGTTGCGCTGGAAGCGGGCCCAGTCGCTGTACTCCTGCTCCACCTGTTGCTTCACTTCCATCGTGTTCAGGTTGCGCAGGGCCTTGTTCTGCTCGTTGCTGTACTTCCAGTAGTTCGAGCAGCTGGCATACTTCGAGGCGTATTTGATGCGGGTGGCCTGGTCGGCGGCCATCTCCTCGCGCAGGATGTTGATTTTCACGGTGCGGATTTCATAGCGCAGTTTGTTGGTCACGTCCATTGTCTCGGCCAGGCCGTAGCTGGTCAGGAAGCGGTCGGTGGTGCCGGGGAAGCCCATCACCATGGCAAAGTCGCCGTCGTTCAGCTCACCGGCGCTCACGGGCAGGTGGTGCTTCGGGTTCAGCGGCACGTTGTCTTTCGAGTAGTCGGCGGGGCTGCCGTCGGGGGCGGTGTAGATGCGGAACATGGAGAAGTCGCACGTGTGGCGCGGCCACGACCAGTTGTCGGTGTCGCCACCGAACTTGCCCATCGACGAGGGAGGTGCACCCACGAGGCGCACGTCACGGTAGATGATGTGCACAAAGAGGAAGAACTGGTTGCCGTTGAACATAGGCTTCACCTGGGCGGCATACTGGGTGCCCTCGACGGCCTTCTCCTCGACTTCCTTGCAGGCGCGCTTCAGTGCGGCGGCACGGTCGGCCTCGCTCATGTCGTCGGTGATGCTCTGCGTCACCTGGGCGGTGACGTCCTCCATGCGCACAAGGATGGAAGCGGTCAGGCCCGGGTTGGGCAGCTCCTGCTCCATGGTGTAGGCCCAGAAGCCGTCGCGCAGGTAGTCGTGCTCCACGGTCGAATGCTCCTGCAGCTTGCCGTAGCCGCAGTGGTGGTTGGTCGAGACCAGACCCTTCGACGAGATAATCTCGCCCGTGCAGAAGTGCCAGAAGGGGCGACCGGCATTGCCCAGTCCCACGATGGCATCCTTCAGGCAGCTCTGGTTCACGCTGTAGATGTCTTCCGGCGTCAGCTGGAAGCCGGCGCGGCGCATGTCGTCGTAGTTCTTCCCAATCAGGCTCAGAAGCCACATGCCCTCGTCGGCGCGAGCCACACTCGGCGCCAGCACCATCAGGGCCATTGCAATTACTAAAGTACGAATTTTCATAGTTTTATTTATTATTTTTATATGTTTATCCTGCGAAATTCAAAATGCAAAGATACGAATTTTTTCAGAAACAGAGGCTCTTTCCCCTCATTTTCTTCACCTGTCTTCTTCGAGTTTAACTTGAGTTCAACTTGATTTCAAGTTAAACTCAAGTTAAACTGAATGTAAACGCTTGGGTAACAGGTGAGTTTATCGCAGCAATGTGACCGTGCCGCTGCCGTCCTGCCTGAAGCCGTGGGAGTCGGTGATTGTCCAGCGATAGGCGTAGGTGCCCTGCGGCATCGGAGTGCCGTTGCACGTGCCGTCCCATTGGTCGAGGATGTCGGTGGTGTGGAATACGATGACGCCGTGGCGGTCGTAGGTGGTGAGCTCGTAGGAGGCCACCTGCAGCGAGGTGACGGCACCGAAGCGGTTGTCGCTGTCGCCTTCGGGGGTGAAGACGTTGGGGAACCACACCGAGCGCGTCTTGGCGGGCAGGCTGAGGACCGTGTCGGCGCAGCAGCCGACGGGGTCGCATACGGTGAGCTCCACCGTCAGGCTGTCGGGCAGCGGGTGGTGCAGCTGCCGCCGCACCGAGGCGCCGGTGAGGGTGATGCCGTCGCCGAAGCGCCACACTGCTGTGTGCTCGCCCTCGGTGCAGTCGGTGAAGGTGACCACTGGGTGGTCGAAGTCGATGAAGGGCAGGCTCGTCTCCACGCAGGGAGCGGGGGCGGTGCAGTGGTCAATCACCACGGTCAGCGTCGAGTCGCATCCGAGGAGGGTGGTGTGGTGGAAAATATAGGTGCCCGGTGTGGAGAGGACGGTGTCTTCGACAACCACGCTCTCGCCCGGCACTAACTCGTATTGCTGCGTGCTGCGGTAGGCGGGCAGCACGGTGAGGGTCAGGTAGTAGCGGTGCACGGTGTCGGGGGCGTACACGTTGCGTGCCAGGTGGAGGGTACCCGTGTCGGTCAGCGCGCCGTCGTCCCACCGGAACGGCCCCCAGCTGTAGGGCTCCAGCCCGCAGACGGTGTCGGTGCGGTAGAGGGTGTCGCGCGGATAGGGGTCGAGCGCCATGCCGACGGGGTTGGCATAGCTGTCACTGTAGCTGTTGCGAAGACCGTAGAGGAAGGCCACAAAGGTGCCGCTGTCAATCTCCAGCCTGTGGGGTCCGAGGCCGACGGTGGTGCGGAAGGCTTGCACGTTCAGGTAGTTCCACGTGCTGCTGTCGTTGACGGGCACCCCGTCGAGCCGCAGGCCGTGCACGAGGGCCGTGTCGCAGAAGTAGACGAGGTGGTTCTCCTGATAGGGGTCGAACTCCTCGGCCGTGAACCAGGCGCGCTGCACGCCGTGTTCCAGCGACGGTATCATCACCGACGAGGGGCCTCCACAGAAGCCGCTGGTGCCGTAGCTGCTCAGCAGCAGCATGACGCCCATCCTGCCGCTGGTGGCTATCGGTGCGGCGGTATAGGGGTGGGGTGCTATCTGGATGGTCTGCGAGTGGCCGCGGTCCAGCGTGGGACCCACGGGACCGTTTGGCGTCTCGGAGTTGAAGAATATCATGTTGCCGTCATCGGCCGACGTCATCAGGTAGTATATGCGCTGCTGCTCGCCTACGCAACCCACGCGGTGCAGGTGGCCCCACTGGCTGTAGGGGACGGCCTGCTCGTAGAGGTGGCCGCCGTTATACAGGTCACCTGCCGGCACATGGGCTGCGCTGTTGCCCAGGAAGAGGGCGAAGGGACGCCCGTTCGAGGTGACGTCCATCCCCGTGAAGGCTCCGTAGGTGCGGTGCTGCTGGGTGCTGACGATGTATGCCTCGCCCCGCTGTAGGGGTATGTGCAGCAGCCCGTCCCCGGGCACCTCGATGTCGTCGGGCGGTATTGGTATCCCGTTGGGGTTCACCAGGTGGACTGTGACCACCGTGCTGTCCTCGGTGGCCACGATGCCCAGCATTTCGGTGTCGTCCGAGGCGGCGGCCACCGACTGGACTATGTACTTCGTCCCCAGGCAGAGCGTGGGGATTATCATCGCCACGTCATGGCTGCCCTCTATGGCGTTGCGGGCATAGAGGGCGATGTCGGCCGTCGCAGTGACGTGGTAGGCCTTTGCCCGCACCTCGGCGTTGGTGCCGCAGAGGTGCACCGCTTCGCCGCCGGCGGCCAGTGGGAACGAGACGCTGTCGCCATCGGACACCACCGTCACCGTCGCCGCCTCGGGCCCCGTGGCGATGAGGGTGCACGAATCGAGGGGCAGCTGGTGGTAGCCGCCCGTATTGGGCAGGAACATCACCCAGAAGTCGCGCGCCATGGTGGTCATCGCATAGGGACTCTGCGCCGTCGCGGCAAGCGAGGCGGCCAGCAGGCAGAGTATGGCGGTCAGTCGGCGCATGGGGGCTTATCTGATGAGGGTGACGGTGCCTACTCCGGTGCGGTTGTAGTCGATGGCGTCGCGCACGTGCCAGTGGTAGGCGTAGGTGCCCTGCGGCACCGGAGCGCCGTTGCACGTGCCGTCCCAGAGGTCGGCCGGGTCGGTGGTGTGGAACACCAGCAGACCCATGCGGTTGTAGATGTGGAGTTCGTAATCGACAATCTCGAACGAGGCGGTGATGCCGAACCGGTTGTTGGTCTCCTCGCCGGGGGTGAAGACGTTGGGGAACCACACCGAGCGCGTCAGTGCGGGCAGGCTGAAGGAGGTGTCGGAGCAGCAGTTGTAACGGTTGCAGGAGGTGAGGGTGACGCCGATGCTGTCGGGCAGCGGGTGGTGGAATAGCCGACGCGTCTTGCTGTTTTCGATGGTGGTGCCGTCCGAGAAGGCCCAAGTCGTCCGTTCGCTATCGGGACTGTCGTCGTGGAAGACGATTACGGGGTCGTCGTAGTCGACGAACGGGCGGCTTAACCCGACGCGGAGCTGCGGCGCCGGAGTGGTCTCAATGCGAGTGGCCGCCAGCACCTCTTCCCCTTCATGGACGGAGAGGCTGTAGGTGGTGGATTGTCGCGGGGTGACGGTGACGAGGGTCTCGCCTTGCTGACTCTCCAGGCTTGGGTCGGGAGGGTCGGCGGTCCACCAGGCGGCATGGGTGCCCAGAGCGGTGAGGGTGACGCTGTCGCCCGGACAGACGCTGTCGGCGTCGGAGACGATGCGGGCGGTCTCGTAGGTGAGGACGAGGGTGACGAGGGAGTCGCAGCCGTAGGCCGTGGTTAGTTGGTAGTAATAGGTCCCGGCCTGTGTCAAGGTGTCGCCCTGGTAGAGGAGCGTGTCGCCGGGTACAAGATGCTGGTGGATGCTGGTGCCTTGCGGAGACACCACGTTGAGCAACAGGTGATAATGGTGTGCCGTGTCGCCAATCGTGTCGCATCGCCAGCGTTCTATCGTGCCGACCGTATCGGACTCTTCCTGACCAACGGTAAACCCGTGGCCGGAGTAGGCGTCGCCCCGGCATATCGTGTCGTGGCAATCGACAGTGTCATGCACCGTCTTGCGCCAGAGGAGTATCGAGTCGATATACACTCTTTGGTACAGGTTGTTGCGGAGCCTAAAGGCGATGCGGTGCGACGTGCCGTGGCGGGAATAGTAGGGCTCCAGGTCAACAGCGGTTTGCACCCAGACATTCTGGACGCTGAGGCCGACAGTGTCGAAGGGGACGAAGCGCCCACACACATCGGCAGCCTCGGTGATGATGCAACTGTCTGGAATAAAACCATATTCTACATTGACGACACTGTCGCCAAGAAAGGAGCAATAGAGGATGAAATAGGCCGAGTCGGGCCGTACCGAGAAGACGGGTGATGCCATGGTCACCCCGGCCGAATCGTCTGCGCGGGTGAATAATTGGGCATGCGGATTGCTTCGCATGATGATGCTGGGGCTCTCTTGCTGTTTGCAGAACCACCAGTTGGCCACATGGCTGTTGTAGTTGGTGACGCAGGTATTCCAGTCCTCGAAGTAGGGTAGAGGTACGGTGTCCTGGGCCCGTAAAGCAAGAGAGGCCAGTAACACAAGCAGGTATGTCACCTTGCGTTTCACGGTGCAAAGATACGAACAATCCCCAATCCGTGCAAATTTTTTTACCAGAACGCCGGGTTTCCTCCGCCATTTTTACGGTAGTATTACGCTAGTATTACGGTAGTATTACGCTTTTAAAGCGTAATACTACCGTAATACTAGCGTAATACTACCGTAAAAATGGTAGAGGATGTTGGTCGTCGGAGGCGGGGATGGAAAAGTTTTCAACGGGGGCGTGAAGGACGGGTTTGGAAGCCTTCGGTCAGTGTATAGGGGTCCTATCTGATGAGGGTGACGGTGCCTACCCCGGTGCGGTTGTAGTCGATGGAGTCGCGCACGTGCCAGTGGTAGGCATAGGTGCCCTGCGGCACTGGAGCGCCGTTGCACGTGCCGTCCCAGAGGTCGGACGGGTCGGTGGTGTGGAACACCAGCAGACCCATGCGGTTGTAGATGTGGAGCTCGTAATCAACAATCTCGAACGAGGCGGTGACGCCGAACCGGTTGTTCGTCTCCTCGCCGGGCATGAATACGTTGGGGAACCACACCGAGCGAGTCAGTGCAGGCAGACTGAAGGAGGTGTCGGCGCAACAGTTGTAACGGTTGCAGGAGGAGAGGGTGACGCCGATGCTGTCGGGCAGGGGGTAGTGGAAATGGTGGCGGACCGTGTGGCCGGAGAGGGTGATGCCGTCGGAGAAGCTCCAGGTCGACGTGGCGCTGCCCTCGCTGCAGTCGGTGAAGAGTACCACGGGGAAGTCGAAGTCGATGAAGGGACGGCTGGTCTCGACGCAGAGGGTGGGCGGCGGCTCTACGCCGACGGAGATGGAGGCAATGGTTTGTCCCGAGGCGTCGAGGAGGTGGTAGGTGGTGGTCGTATCGGGGTACACGGTGATAGTGGTGTGGCCTTGTTGGCTGTCGAGCCCGGGGTCGGGCGGCGACGCAATCCAGTGGGCGTCGTGGGTGCCGTGGGCTACGACGGTTACGGGGTCGCCGGGGCATACACCCTCGGCCGAGGCGGTGAGACCCACCTCCTCATAGGCGAGATGCAGCGTGACCGTCGAGTCGCAGCCGTTGGCGGCGGTGAAAGTGTAGACATAGTCGCCCGCGACAGTCAGCGTGTCATTCTGGAAATACAATGTGTCGCCAAGGATGATACTGGCCGAGGTGTCGCTGGATGCCAGCGGCAGAACGACGAGAGTCAGGTGGTGGTGGCGGATGGTGTCGCCCAGGTCTTCGAGCCGCCAGCGCTCCAGCGTGTTGTGTCGTGCGGTCTCCGTCGCGTCTACGTAAAACCCGTACCTTAAATACGCGCCACTCCCTTCACATACTGTGTCGAAGTAGTCCACCGTGTCGTGGATAATGGTGTGGATGAGGTGCAGGGTGACGACGGAGTCGCAGCCGTTGGCGGCGGTGAGAGTGATTGTGTAGGTCCCGGCCTCGGTTAACGTGTCGTTGGAGAAGAAGACAGTGTCTCCGGCGGAAAAGTCAATGGTGGTGTCGCTGCTCGAAGCCGGCAGCACGGTGAGAATCAGATGGGTGTATCTGATGGTGTCGGCATCGGCCGTGCTGGACCAAAAATCCAGCTCTCCGCTTTCGGCCGTTTGCGCCGTATCGATGTCGAACCCATATCCCTGATAGGCATGATGCTGGCACACCGTGTCGAAATATTCTGTAGTGTCGCTTGCACTAAGCTGGTAGCCTAAAGGAAATGCAAAGCTTTCGTAGTAACCCAGTCCATATCCATAGGCGATAAAGGTACCTTCAGTATTTTCAAGTTGATGAATGCCTTGGTTTGAATTAGTCCAAGGTAGTGTCAGACGGTGGATGGTATAATCGCCTAGGGTGCTCATTATATCATTAGTTGGCAATGGAGAGCCATCCAGACGGAGGCTTGAATCAGAAACCGTCGGACTTACAATATTCAAATAAAGTTGGTTGGCGGTTATGTCGTTAGTCATGTCCAGTTTGAATACGGCTTTGCAAATTCCCCTGTCTAAAGCCGGCATTGTGACCGAGGAGGGGTCTCCATGATAATTGGCTGTAACATAACTTGTAAGGTATAAGGTAACATTGACGGGTTTGTTGGAGGTAATACGGCATGCATCTGACGTGGGCAAAACGTGTTCGTGGGTTTCTCCGGCATTGAGAGAAATCGGGCCTGTTGAGCCTGTGATATTGAGAAGAGTGCCGTTTTCTGCAGCGGTAATGCGTACTCTGTTTTCCCCGCTTTGGTATGATGCTCCGGGGACGATGTAGTCGGTTCCCCAGAAACAGGTAGGCAGTGCTTGTCCGTAGAGTAAATCACTTCCTGAGCCATTGGAAGGCACTTTCACTCTGCGGCCGCCTTGGAATAGCGCGAAAGGTTTCCCGTTGGAAGTGACTTGCATGCCGGAAAAAGACGAAAGATTTCCTTGGCTGATGAGTAGATAGGCCTGTCCCCGTTGCAAAACGGGTGTCAGGGTGGTCCCTCCTGTGATTGTTGTTCCCTGAATATTACAGGGAACAGTCATGGTCAGGACGGTATTGTCTTCGGTGGCCACAAAGGCCACTTGAGCCCCATAATCCCATGCTGGATAGTCCTGTACGATGTAAAATGTATCAAGGGCTTCCGTGGGAAGGATTATGGCAATATCCTGAGTTCCGCGGATATAATTGCATGCATATACCGATATGTCATTGTCGGATGTAATATGGTGAGCGCCGTTGTATGGAGTGGCGACGGGCATGTTGGAATTGTCGCCAATATTGATAGTTGTGGCACTATTTGCAGAAACTGACGTATTGGTAGTTCCACTTGGGCCGGTGACAGTAATGTTTGCATTCTCATCGCTTGTTATGGTGATATTATGTACACCGGGATTGTAGTTTACAGTCTCATGGTAGTTGTAAAGATGAGTGACCCAAAAGTCGGTACCTTTGGTGGTGGCTTGCGGACAAGTACCTTGAGCCGATGCCCAGACGAATGAGAGCAAAAGACATATTATGGCGGATAATCGTTTCATAACACGATGCAAAAATACATATTTTTTTGCGATTCGTGCAAAAAAATGTTTCCCGCCAGGGCAATTGATGGTGTGTCATCGGAAATATTAAAGAAAAGGCGTGATTAACCATGGTTCGAAACAGGAGGGGTGGTGGGGATGGAAAAGTTTTCAACAGCGGCGTGGAGGACGGGTTTGGAGGCCTTCGGTCGGTGGTTTTTGAGGGTTCTTGGAATTATATTGTGTGGTTTTTAGCGTGTTGTGTTTTATTTTGCAGGTTTTTTCACAAGGAGTGAAACTTTTTTTCAAAAGTTGCGTTATGGGTTATGAACAACAATTATTGGTTAAAAAAAGCAAAAAAAGGAAATTTTTGTCATAAATTGGATTTTTCTTCGTAATTTTACACCCTGAAAAATAGTAGGTAGAAATGGCGTTAATACTTGGAAAAGAATACTGTAAGGTCGATACGAACGGCCGTTTCAAGTTCCCGATTGCCCTGAAGCGGCAGTTGGAGACGGAGGACGGGCGTTTTGTCATCCGCCAGAGTGTCTACGCCGAGTGTTTGGAGCTATGGACTTATGCCAGTTTCAGGGAGGAAGTGGAGAAACTCCAAGAGCGACTGAATCCTTACCGCCGCGAGGACCGCGAGCTGCTGCGCAAACTGACCGAAGGCAACATCATCGAGCTCGACTCGAATGACCGCCTGCTGGTGCCGGCAGAGCAGAAGGCCCTGGTGGCGAAGGCCAAGGAGCTAGTGTTGCAGTCGACGGGTAAGTTCATCGAGGTGTGGGACCGCCAAGCCTACGACAAGATGAACAGCCAGCGGGACGACTTCGCCGCCCGGGCGGAGCGTGTCCTGGCACCCAAGGAGCAGCACGATGACGGACAGCTATCATAGACCTGTAATGCTTGCCGAGGCACTCGACGGCCTCGCTCTGCGCCCCGACGGCACGTATGTTGACGTGACGTTCGGCGGTGGCGGCCATTCCCGTGCCATCCTGAAGCGCCTGGGAGCCGAGGGTCGCCTGTTCGCTTTCGACCAGGACGAGGACGCGGCGCGGAGAGTGGAGAGTGGAGAGTGGAGAGCGGAGAATGGATTTATGGATTACGCCGAAGGCGGGAGCTTTACGTTCATCGGGGAGAATTTCCGCCACATGAAGGCTTTCCTCCGTTTGCACGGGGTGCGGCAGGTGGACGGGGTGTTGGCCGACCTGGGGGTGAGCAGCCACCAGTTCGATACCGCCGAGCGCGGCTTCTCGACCCGGCTGGACGGCGAGTTGGATATGCGGATGGACCGCAAGGGGGATGTGACGGCCCGCGACCTCGTGAACAGCATGGAAGAAGACGACCTGGCGCGGCTGCTGAAGATGTACGGCGAGTTGCCCAACGCCCGCCAGATGGCCCGTGCCATCGTGTCGGCCCGTGGGCAGAAGAGCATCGATACCACGATGGAGCTTCGTGCTGCGGTGAGCCGCCACTTGCCCAGGGCCGCGTCCTCGCGGGGAGGGAGTTTGGAGAACAAGTATCTGGCGATGTTGTTCCAGGCGTTGCGCATCGAGGTGAACGGCGAGCTGGAGGCTCTGAAGGAGATGCTGCGGCAGTCGGCCGAGGTGCTGGTTGCAGGTGGCCGTCTGGTGGTGATAAGCTACCATTCATTGGAGGACCGGTTGGTGAAGAACTTCATGCGCAGCGGCAACTTCGAGGGAGTGGTGGAGAAGGACTTCTACGGTAATCCGCTGTCGCCGATGCGCCAACTGAGGAAATGCAGTGCTTCGGAGGCCGAGGTGGCCGAGAATAACCGTGCCCGCAGTGCCATGCTGAGGGTGGGGGTTAGAGTTTAAGGTTTAAAGATTAAGGATATAGATGGGAAACAAGTTCAGAGAAAAGGTGGTAGAGGAAGGGCTCGAGGAGCCCAAGCCCGTTGTGGAGAGCGAAGAGCGGAGAGTGGAGAGTGGAGAGCCGTCGGGACAGCCTTCGTCGGCTCCCCGGAGGGGCAGTAAGAGCGACAAGACGGCACGCGGCATCGGCAAGGTGCTGGGAGGTGACGTGTTGGCCAATACAAAGGTGCTGAAGCAGATTCCGCTGGTGCTGTTGTGCCTGGTCTATCTGCTGCTGATTGTGGGCAACCGCTACCGTGTGGAGAGTCTGAGCCGCGAGAAGGCGGCTACCGAAGAGCGCATCAACTACCTGCGCGAGCACCGCATTCAGATGCAGAAACAGTACCAGCAGAGTGTGAAGATATCGCATATAGCCGAGGAACTGAAGGAGAGCGGAGTGGGCATCACGAGCGGTCCGCCGTATGAGTTGTAGTTAAATGGGTTATAGAAGGTTTATGGTTTATAGATAATATAAATGAATAATAAAGATAGTAACAGGGACGATAACAAGAGGATGACGCGTGGAATGACGGCGTTGTACCTGCTGTTGACGCTGGGTGTGGGTGCTGCCATTGTGGGAGGAATGGTCAAGATACAGTGGGTGGACGGCGACGAATGGCGTATGCGCGGCGAGCGGCGTGAAGCCGATGTGCGTACAGACCCTGCCCGCCGTGGCGTCATCTATTCCAGCGATGGCAAGATACTGGCCACCACGGTGACGGAGTGCGACCTCTACCTCGACCTCTACAACGCCCCCGAGCTGGACGAGTTCGGGCATCCCAAGTATGACCGTCAAGGTCGCCCGTTGGAGACGGGTCCCATCACTGATACCAACTTCAACCTTTACCTCGACAGCCTCTGTCAGCTGCTGGCCGACGCTATGCCGGCGCACGACTCGGCCTACTACAGCAACCGTATCCTCACCGAGCGGCAAAAGGACAAACCGCGCCGCTGCTTCCTGGTTGAACGCCACGTGCCCTATTCCGTGTGGCTTGAGATAATGCGGCTGCCAGGGTGGAAGCCCGGGGTGGTGCGTCAGGTCGACGGGCAGAGCGTTATCCGACAGGAGCGTGCCCATATTTACGGCAATATGGCCAAGAACACCATCGGTTTCCAGAATCAGCGTGACGCCGACACATATACCGGGTTGGAGGGAGCCTACGACAGCATCCTCCGCGGGCAGAATGGCCTGTTCCGCTGCCGCCGCCTGACCAAGGGCATCTGGTTGCCCGACCGAGTCCCTGCGTCGGGGAGCGTGGTACCTGTACGCACCGACCTCGACAAGGTGGATACCATTATGCTGCAGGCAAAGGTTGACGGCCGAGACATCGTGTCGACCATCGATACCCGCTATCAGGACATCGCCGAGAGTTCGCTCCGCAACGCCCTGCGCCGATTCGGAGGCTCGGCAGGCTGCGCCATACTGATGGAGATGCAGACGGGCTATGTGCTCGCTTGCGCCAATCTGGCGGTTGACACGGCGGTGCACGACTATCTCGAGGTGCGCGACCGCAATGTGGCCGTCAGCGATGTCTACGAGCCGGGCTCCACTTTCAAGACCATCATCCTGACTGCCATGCTCAATGACCCGGCGGTCAAGATTGATACGGCCATGATGCTGAAGTCGGGATACAAGAACTTCGGAGGCAAGTATGGGGAGATAAAGGACGACCACACGTTGGCCGGGCGCGACTCGCTGAACGTGCGCGAGGTGATAGAACAGTCGTCCAACGTGGGTATGAGCGACCTCGGCTGGCGCCTCTATGCAGACCGGCGCGACACCCTGCGGATGCTTGTCGAGAGGATGTTCCCCTATGGGAAACTGAACCCCGACGTGAAGGCCGTAGAACATAGTACATATATAAATAATTTGCACGCTTCGAACCGTGACTTCCTGAACTTCTGCTATGGCTATTCGACTCGTATCTCGGCCTTGCAGCTCATCACCTTCTACAACGGATTGGGTGCTGAAGGCCGCATGGTGAAGCCTCAGTTCTGCAAGGGGGTGAAGGTCGGCGACAGGCTGGTTGAGAACAAGCCGATAGTGCTCAATGCGCACATGTGCAGCCGCGAGAGTGCCCTGATGATGCGGAAGATGCTGGAGGGTGTGGTAGAGAGAGGTACGGGCAACAATATCAAGAACAATACCTATGGCATTGCCGGCAAGACAGGTACCGCCGTCAACAACTATGCCAACAGGCATAGCTACAACGCCTCGTTCTGTGGTTTCTTCCCGTCGGAGAATCCGCGCTATACCTGCCTAGTGGTGCTGGAGCGCATTCCCTATTACGGACGTCAGGCGGCCGAGGTGTTCAAATCCATCTCGGACTGCGTGGTGGCCGTCGACCAGCGACTGAGCAACGGTGCCGTCAAATCGGCCTGGCCGACCCTCGAGGAAGACAGCGCCAAGGCGGCTCAGCGCCCTGTGGTGGCTCGTGGCGACCAGAGTGAGATGCGTCGCCTTTACAAAACACTTCGCCAACCATTCCCCTCGTCCGATTCGGTCAGCCGCTGGGTGGTGTACCGCGAGGGTACTGACAGTACCGTCGGTCAGTATGTCCCATATGTCCCGGTCGAGGGCCAGGTGCCTAACTGCCAAGGGATGACTGCCAAGGATGCTGTGGAGCTATTGCAGGAGATGGGATACAAAGCCAGGGTCAGCGGCTACGGGAAGGTGGCCGGCCAGCAGCCACGTGCAGGCGTCGCAGCCAAGAAGGGCGCTACGGTAGTGTTGACATTGAAATAAGATAGACAACGATGAAACTGAAAGATATAATAAAGGGGATAGATGTGACGTTGACCGGTTCGGCCGACGTGGAGGTGAACGACCTCCAGTTCGACTCGCGCAAGGTGGGACAGGGCTCTCTCTTCGTGGCCCAGCGTGGCACCAAGGTCGACGGACACAGTTTCATCCCCGCCGTGATTGAAAAGGGTGCTGTGGCGGTGGTCTGCGAGGAGATGCCTGAGACCGTCGACAGCAAGGTGACCTACCTCAAAGTGGCCGACAGCAGCTATGCTTTGGGCTTGATGGCAGCCAACTTCTACGGCCACCCGTCGAAGCAACTGAAACTCATCGGTATTACCGGAACCAATGGCAAGACGACCACTGTCACGCTGCTACACCGCATGTTCCGTAATCTGGGGCACCACGTGGGCCTCATCTCGACTATAGTCAATAAGATAGACGAGGAGGAGATACCCACCGGCCATACCACTCCCGACGCGCTTGAGCTCAACAGCCTGTTGCGCCGCATGGTGAACTCTGGCTGCCAGTATGCCTTCATGGAGGTGAGCAGCCACGCCGTGGTGCAGCACCGCATCAGCGGGCTGACTTTTGCCGGAGGTATCTTCAGCAATATCACCCACGACCACCTCGACTTCCACAAGACCATGGCCAACTATATCGCTGCCAAGAAGGGCTTCTTTGATGCTTTGCCCAAGGAAGCGTGGGCGCTGGTGAACGTGGACGACAAGAACGGCCGTGTGATGGTGCAGAACACGCAGGCGACGATCCACACCTACGGCCTGCAGCACATGGCCGATTTCCACTGTCGCATACTTGAGAACACCTTCAATGGAATGCTGCTCAACCTTAACGGGCAAGAGCTCTGGTGCAGGCTGGTGGGACGCTTCAATGCCTACAATCTCACCGCCATCTATGCTGCCGCCGTGCTGTGCGGTACCCCGGAGAGCGAGGCGTTGCGTCAACTCAGTGTGTTGACGGCGGCGCCCGGCCGGTTCCAATACGTCAACGGACGCGGCATCACCGCCATCGTCGACTATGCCCACACACCCGACGCGCTGCAGAACGTCATTGGAACTATCGACGACATCCGCCGTCCCACGCAGCACCTCATCACCGTAGTGGGTTGCGGCGGCGACCGGGACCGTACCAAGCGGCCCGAGATGGCCAGGATAGCTGTCGAGGGCAGCGAAAAGGTGGTGCTCACCTCCGATAATCCCCGCTCCGAAAACCCCGATGCCATCCTCGACGAGATGGAGGCCGGACTCACCGCGGAGCAGCTGAGCCACGTGGTGCGCATCACCGACCGCCGTCAGGCCATCCGCACGGCGTGTCTCATTGCCCGAGAGGACGACATAGTGCTTGTGGCTGGCAAGGGACATGAGAAGTACCAGGAGGTCAACGGCGTGCGTTCGCACTTCGACGATGTGGAAGAACTGGAGAAAGAGTTGGGAGAAAACAAATAAACAAAACGAACAATATAGAGAGATATGCTATACTACTTGTTTGATTGGTTGGACAGAGCGATAGACTTCCCGGGAGCCGGTGTGTTCCAGTACATCTCCTTCCGGGCGGCGGCCAGCATGGTCACCTCGCTCCTTATCATGCTGTTGTTGGGACGGCCGTTCATCCGTTGGATGCAGGAAAAGCTGGGCATGATGGATGAGGTGCGTACGGAACTCGGCCTCGAAGGGGCTGCCCAAAAAGCAAAGACCCCCACCATGGGTGGTGTCCTTATCCTTATGGCCATCATCGTGCCGACGCTTCTCTTTGCCAAGCTTGACAACATCTATGTGCAGATAATGCTGGGCACCACGGTGTGGATGGGCATGGTGGGCTTCCTGGACGACTATCTGAAGAAGACCCGCGGCAAAGCTGGCCTGCCGGGCAAGTACAAGGTCTTCGGACAGGTCTTGCTGGGCCTCGCTGTAGGTCTGCTCATCACATTCCATCCCGACATCACCAATCCGCTGAAGACCACTATCCCCTTTGTGAAGAACAATGAGTTCGACTACACCTGGCTGGTCAGTTGGATGGGCCCGTGGGCAGTGGATTATGCCTGGGTGTTGTTCGTCATCGTCGTGATACTTGTGGTCACGGCAGTGAGCAATGCCAGCAACCTGACCGATGGCATCGACGGCATTGCCACCGGTGTGGCTGCCGTCAACGGTGGGGCCTTGGCCCTGCTGGCATGGGTCAGTGGCAACGTCATCATGGCAGGGTACCTGAACATCGTCTACCTGCCCAATATCGGAGAGCTGGCCATCTTCAGCACCGCCTTTGTGGGTGCCACGCTGGGTTTCCTGTGGTTCAACACCCATCCTGCCGAGATTTTCATGGGCGATACCGGTTCACTGGCCATCGGCGGCATCATTGCTGTCTATGCCATCCTCATCCGCAAGGAGCTCCTGCTGCCCCTCTTGTGCGGCGTCTATCTGGTCGAGGATCTTTCGGTGATTATCCAGACCACGGCCTGCAAGCGCTACCGTCGCAGGCACAAGCTGCCCACCGGTGTGCCGGTGCCTATCGAGAAGCGCCCCTTCCTCATGTCGCCGCTGCATCACCACTACCAGAAGAAGGGAGTGGCCGAGGAAAAGGTCGTCACCCGCTTCATCATTATCTCCATACTCTTGGCCATCTTCACCCTCTCGACCCTGAAACTCCGTTAGAAACAAGCAATCATACAATAACACATTCAAGCAACCGAAATAATGACTATCGACACTTTGGCCGTACAAGGCTTCAACAAAACATCCACCGGACTGGCTGGCATCGACGTGCAGCGACTCAAGACCATGCGCAACGCAGGTCTGCGGGCTTGCTTCAACCACTTGGAAGACACCCGTTACCGCCTCGAGTTTGTGGCTCGGATCAGAGGCCGTGAGTATATCAACGACGCTGCCGCACGCAACATCAACTCCACGTGGTACACCCTCGAGACCCTCCAAGGCGGACTCATCTGGATAGCCGATGCCAACGACCAGTCGGCCGACTACAGCCGTCTCGTCCCGCCCGCTCTGCGCAAGGTGAGGATGCTCCTTGTGGTGGGCCAGGCCGAAGACCGTATGCACTATACCTTCAAGGGCATCATCCCCTCCATCGTGCGTTGCGCCACCCTCGGCGAGGCCCTTCAGCAGGCCTATCGCTACCAGTCGGAGGACGACGTGCGGGTGGTCTACTCCCCGGCGTGTTACAATGGTTTTTCCACCAAGCAACAAGGCGAGATGTTCCGCCGCGAAGTCAACGAATTATGAAACTATCCAAGTTATTCAGGGGCGACAAGGTAATCTGGGTGGTATTCCTGCTGCTCAGCATCATATCGCTGGTGGAAGTCTACAGCTCCATCGGACTGTACGCCTATTCCTTTTTCAGCGCCAAGAGCCCTACGTCGCTCTTCCTGCGTCACCTGATTATCGTCGTGGCTACCTATGTCGCCATCATCTTCATCTCGCGCGTCAACTATCGCGCCTTCTCGCGCTTCGCGGT
Source organism: Bacteroidales bacterium (assembly GCA_017480785.1). Taxonomy (GTDB): domain Bacteria; phylum Bacteroidota; class Bacteroidia; order Bacteroidales; family P3; genus Colimorpha. Next base: position 85,671 of record JAFURZ010000013.1, on the reverse strand, counting down.
GCTGGGTTATTGGATTGCGCTCGTGCTGCTGGTGGTGGCCATGGCCTTCGGCCGTTGGATCAGGATTCCCGTCATCGGACAGTTTCAACCCTCCGAGATAGCCAAGGTAATCCTCATTGTATTCGTGGCCAGGATGCTGGCACTGAAGAAGGAACAGGTGGGCGAGGTGGGCACCTTCCTCCAACTGATGGTCTACACCCTTTTGGTGGTGGGACTCGTTTTCCCGACCAACTTCTCGACAGCTGCCCTGATATTCCTGGCTTGCTACCTGATGATGTACCTTGGTGGGGTCAACCGCAAGTGGTGGTGGCGCATACTGCTTATCGGGCTGGTTGCCGTGGTGGCCTTCCTGGCCATCAGTTACTACCGCTACGAACGTACCCTCTCCACAGGACAGGCACAGGAACAGATGATTGAGCGTCAGGCCACGTGGGGACACCGCGTCTACTCTTGGTTCAATCCGCAGCCCGACGAACTCACGCAAGAGAACATGGCCCGTATGGCCATCGCCCGTGGCGGTGTGCTCGGAGCCGGTGTGGGCAACACTGTGCATGCCCGCCTGATGACTCAGGCCCACAACGACTTCATCTATGCTGTCATCATTGAGGAGATGGGCATGGTGGGAGGCATCGTGGTGTTCCTCCTCTACAGCATCCTCTATTTCCGATGCATCCGGCTGGCCTGGCGCTGCAAGGGACGCTTCGGAGCGCTCACCGTGGCCGGCATGGGCACCGTCATCTACCTGCAGGCCCTGGTCAACATGAGCGTGGCGGTCGGCGTGCTACCCGTCACCGGACAGACGCTCCCCTTCATCAGCTACGGCGGCACGGCCTACCTCTTCATGGGTTGCGGCCTGGGTATCATACAGGCTGTTGCAGCCGACGTCTACAGAAAGGAAAGCGAGGAGCGTGCGCAGCTCGAGTCCGCTTCGTCGCTGCACGACGGTGACACGACGCAGGCTCGAAGCAATCACGAAGCAGACACGACGCAGACCGAATGAACTTGTTATAATACAGACAATTAAAGATATTTGATATATGAAAGCAATAGTAAGTGGTGGAGGAACAGGGGGTCACATATTCCCGGCGGTGGCTATAGCCAATGCCATCAGAAAGCGTTGGCCCGATGCGGAGATTCTCTTTGTTGGAGCCGAGGGGCGCATGGAGATGGAGAAGGTGCCGGCGGCAGGCTACGAAATCAAGGGGCTGCCGATAGCGGGCCTGCAGCGCAAGTTGACTCTTTCCAACGTGCTGAAGAACATACAGCTGCCGTTCCGTATGCTGAAGAGTCGCCGTATGGTGAGGCAGATACTGAACGACTTCCGGCCCGACATCGTTGTGGGTGTGGGTGGCTTTGCCAGTGAGCCCACCCTCAAGGCGGCTTCCAAAATGGGCTTCAAGACCCTCCTGCAGGAGCAGAATTCCTATGCTGGACTGACCAACAAGATGCTGGCCCGCGATGCGCAGTCCATCTGTGTGGCTTACGATGGCATGGAGCGCTTTTTCCCCAAGGAGAAGATAGTGTTCACCGGCAACCCCGTGCGAGCCGACATAGAGAACATCACCGTCACAGCGGCCGAGGGCCGGGCGCACTTCGGCTTGGCGGCCGAAGGCCGCGTGCTGCTCTCGGTGGGTGGCAGCCTGGGAGCCCGCTCCATCAACCAGATGGTGCTCAATCACCTGCACTTCTTCCGTGAGAACAAGATACAGTTGCTGTGGCAAACTGGCCGCTGGATGTATGACGAGGCGGTGCATGCCGTCGAGACTGCCGGAGTGGGCGAGTGGGTCAAGGTGCACCAGTTTATCAGCCGCATGGATATGGCCTATGCCGCTGCCGATGTGGTCATCTCGCGTGCCGGTGCCATAGCCATCAGCGAGCTCTGCATCGTGGGCAAGCCCGTGGTGCTTATCCCGTCGCCCAATGTGGCCGAGGACCATCAGACCAAGAATGCGCTGGCATTGGTCGACAAGGGTGCCGCCCTGATGGTGCGCGACGCCGACTGTGACAACCAGTGTCTGCCACGCGTGCTGGACCTCTTTGAGCACAGCGCCGAACGTGAGCAGATGAGTGCCGCCATCCAGCGGCTGGCCGTGCGTGGCGCGGCCGACAAGATTGTTGACCAGATTGAGAAATTGTTGAGATGAGATACTACTTTCTAGGTATTGGGGGCATCGGTATGAGCGCCTTGGCGCGCTACTTCCACCGTCGCGGCGACGAGGTGAGCGGCTACGACCGCACGCCCAGTCCGCTGACAGAAGAACTGGAGTCCGAAGGTATCGCTGTGCACTACGACGACGCTTCGGAGCGTATCCCCGAGGGGGTGGACCTGGTGGTCTATACCCCCGCCGTGCCGCAGGAGTTGGCCGAGTTTCAAGCCCTCAAGGCCAGTGGAGTGCCTATGAAGAAACGCTCGCAGGTGCTGGGTGAGCTCACACAGGGCAAGCACTGCATCGCGGTGGCCGGCAGCCACGGCAAGACCACTACCACCACGATGATTGCCCACCTCCTGAGCAAGGCCCCGTGCGGATGCACTGCCTTTCTGGGAGGCATCGGCAAGAACTTCGACAGCAACCTGTGGGTTGATGCAAAGAGCGACTATGTGGTGGTCGAAGCCGACGAGTATGACCGGTCTTTCCTGCAGTTGCACCCCTATATGGCTGTTATCACCGCCACTGACCCCGACCACCTCGACATATACGGTACACACGAGGCCATGATGGACGCTTACGTCCAGTTTGCCAACCAGACCGCTGACGATGGCCGCCTCTTCATCAAGGAGGGTGTTTTCCAGACCTCGGATGGCGAACCCTATGTGGAGTATGGTCACGAGCATCACGACCATCACCATGAGCATGGGGAGCATCACGACCACGCTCCGCACCCTGCGCTCCACGCCCCGCTCTCCACCTATACTGCCCATGGCATCGAGGTCGACTACTATGCCATCAATGTACGTACCTATAACGGCAACCTCTTTTTCGACCTCCGCACCCCTGACGGCGTGCTCTTTGACCTGGAGATTGACGGCACCGCGCTGTTCAATGTCGAGAATGCCGTTGCCGCCTCGGCAGTGGCCCTCAGCTGCGGACTCGACCAGTATCAGCTGCGTCAGGGCCTGAAGACCTTCGCCGGAGTGCGTCGGCGCTTCGACTACCGCATCCGCGAGAAGTCGCTGGTCTACATCGACGACTATGCTCATCATCCGAAGGAAATCGCCTCCACGCTGGAGTCTATACGCTATCTCTACCCCGGAAAGCGTGTGGTGGGTATCTTCCAGCCCCATCTCTACAGCCGTACGCGTGACCTGGCCGACGACTTCGCACGGGTGCTCGGCAGTCTCGACGAGCTCATTATGATGCCCATCTATCCCGCCCGCGAGAAGCCTATCCTGGGTGTCACCTCCAGCATGGTTTTGCACAAGGTCGATTCGATGTCGAAGTACCTCTGCACTCCCGACCAGGTGCTCGAGCTGGTGCCCGCCCTGTGTCCCGATGTGGTGGTGACCCTCGGCGCCGGCGACATTGACCGCCTGGTGCCGCGGCTGGAACAAGTATTAAGAGAACAAGTGCTATGAAACGACCGTATAAAATACTACTCATCATCCTTGGAGCCGTCGTGCTGGCAGTGCTGGTGGTCATCGGCAATGTGAGCCGTTCACGCTCGACGGTGCGCGGCATCGAGGTGAATATACGGCAGGGACGGGTGCCGCAGCTGGTCGACGACCAGACGGTGCGCGACAGCATCGTGGCAGCCTTGCCGTCCTTGTTGCAGCATTCGGTGGGCAGCGTCGACCGCGAGGCTGTCGCCGAGGCCGCCGCCCGTGTGCCATACCTCAAGGAGGTCGGCGTGGCGGTCAGCGTCAGCGGCAAGGTGGTGGTGCGGGCCAGGCAACGTCGGCCCATTGCACGCCTCTATTACGGCAATCAGGAGCTTTATATCGACGACGAGGGTGTGGTCATGCCGTCGTCGCCGCTGGGCAACTGCAATGTGCTGGTGGCTGGTGGCGACTTCGCCGAGCCCCTGCGCCCCGACAGCCTCAATAGACAGGTGACTGCCTTGTGGCAGGTGGCCCGCTTCCTGGATAAGGAAAGCAAGTATGGTGAGCTCATCGACCAGATATATATCGAGCGTGACGGCGACATAATGATGGTGCCCAAACTGGGTGGCCATGTGGTCGAGTTGGGCTCCCCCGACGACCTCGACGAGAAGTTCGACCTCTTGTTGGCCTTCTACCGTAAGGGGATGCCACGCGCCGGATGGGACACCTACTCGCGGGTCAGCCTCAAGTACCATGGGCAGGTGGTTTGTACGAAAAGAAACGAAACAAAATAAACAAACAACATTATGGGAACTGAAATCATTGTAGGTCTCGACATCGGCACCACCAAGATAGCGTGCTTTGTGGGTGTGCGTGGCGAGAATGAACGAGTGAAAATCCTGGGCTTCGGCAAGACCGAATCGACCGGTGTGGAGCACGGGGTGGTAAAGAACGTGAAAGATGCCGCCGAGGCTATCCGCCGTGCTGTCGACGAAGCGGCCGAGCAGGCCAACGTGGATATCGACGAGGTTTGGGTCGGCATTGCGGGCCAGCACATCAAGTCGCGTCCCAGCCAGGGCAGTGTGATGATACCGCCCGAGCACGAACTCATCGAGCAGGAAGATGTCGACCGTCTCACGGGCGACCAGTACAACACCATGCTTGAGCCCGGCGAGGAGATTATCCATGTCTTCCCGCAGCAGTACTATGTCGACAACGAACCCCTCAGCCGCGAGGTGCCTCCCGTGGGAGTGGCCGGCAAGGTGCTCAAGGCCGACTTCCACATGGTGACCGGCAACGTGCAGAACCTCCAGTACATCAAGCTGGCCGTCTCGCGTGCAGGCTTGAAGATTAAGGGAGTCGTCCTCGAGCCGGTGGCTTCGGCCAAGGCGGTGCTCGACGACAGCGACCGCGACGCCGGGGTGGCTATGGTCGACATCGGAGGCGGCACCACCGACATCGCCATCTTCCACGACCGCATTATCCGCGACACCACCGTCCTGCCGCTGGCCGGCAACGCCATCACCAATGACATCCGCGAGGGTTGCAACATCCTCCGCAAGCAGGCCGAGAGCCTCAAGGTGAAGTTCGGCTCCTGCCTGGTGCAGGCCGTCCCCGAGAACGACGTCATCTCCATCCCCGGCATCCGCAGCCAGGCTCCGCGCGAGATTTATGTCAAGACCTTGGCTGGTATCATCAATGCCCGCACCAAGATGATTCTCGAGCAGGTCGACTATGTCATCAAGCTCTCGGGCTACGACAAGAAACTCATCGCCGGCGTGGTGCTCACCGGAGGCGGTGCCCAGTTGAAGAATATCAAGGACCTCTGTGAACTCATCACCGCAACCGACACCCGCATTGGCATTCCCAACGAGCATCTCGAGCCCGACAGCATCAACTACAACGAGCTCATGCATCCCATGTATGCCACGGGTATCGGTCTGGTGCTCTATGGTCTCGAGCAGGCCGAGATGAAGCAGGAAGAGGGTGGGGCGACAGCCCGCAAGGCCGGCAAGAGCGGCGGCATCGACATCTTCGCCGACATGGACGCCATGCCCCCCGCACAGTCGGTCTCCCAGCCTGTCGAAGAGCAGCCCGTTGCCAAGCCCAAGAAGAAGAAAAAAGACGAGGACGACACCTTCGGCAAGGCCATCAGCCGCTTCTTTAACAAGGTCTTCGACGAGGGCATCGACGAGTAACCGACAGAAATTCACAGCAATCTGTTGATAACTAATGAAGAAAAACCACCGTCATACGCGCGATTATTAGTAATTTTATACTGGCAAATATAGCCGAGGTTTATTAGTTAACGACATCTTTATCAACACGATAGAAAGATACAAGCACATGGAAGAAAACACAAATTCTACCTTTTTCACCTTTGATTCGCCCAAAGGGCAGTCGTCCTACATCAAGGTCATCGGTGTCGGTGGCGGTGGCGGCAATGCGGTCAACCACATGTATGACCGTGGCATCGAGGGAGTCGACTTCATTGTCTGCAATACCGACATGAAGGCCCTCAACGCCAGTCCCGTGCCCAACAAGATACCCCTGGGTGACCTGGGTCTGGGAGCCGGCAACAAACCGGAGCGTGCCCGTAAGGCCGCCGAAGCCAAGGCCGACGACATTCGCGAGGCCCTGGCCCACAACACCCAGATGCTCTTCATCACTGCCGGCATGGGCGGTGGCACCGGCACCGGCGCCGCCCCCGTCATTGCCGAGATTGCCAAGAGCATCGACCTCGACAACGAGGAGAACAAGAAGATACTCGTCGTCGCCATCGTCACGCGCCCCTTCTCGTTCGAGGGCACCCGCCGCCGCGAACAGGCCGAGGCGGGCATCGAAGAGCTCCGCAAACATGTCGACTCCATCATCGTCATCAACAACGACAAACTCCGTGCTTTCGGCAACATGCGCATCAGCGAGGCCTTCGGCATGGCCGACGACGTGCTCCTCACCGCCGCCAAAGGCATCGCCGAGATTATCACCGAGAACGCCTATGTCAACCGCGACTTCCAGGACGTGAACACCGTCATGGAACACAGCGGCACCGCCCTGATGGGCACCGGCAGCGGTCGCGGCGAGAACCGCGCCCACGACGCCATCGAGGCCGCCACCACCAGTGTGCTCCTCGACGACAGCGACATCAGCGGCGCCAAGAACGTCCTCCTCTACTTCACCTACTCCTCCGAGCACGAGATGACCATGGACGAGCAGGCCGAGATTACCGACTATGTCCTCGACAAGACCAACGGCACCGCCGACATCATCTGGGGCGCCGGTCCCGACGAGAGCCTAGGCGACGAACTCAAGGTCATCCTCATCGCCACCGGCTTCGAGAAGAACAAGGAGGTGAAGGAGCCCGAGACCTTTGTCCTCAAGGTCGACGAGCCCGACAGCACCCCCGTGGCGGAGAACACTCAGTCCGCCCCCGAGGATGTGGCCGACGACGAGGGTATGGCCATCATCCACAAGGACGACCCCGTCGCCGTAGTCGAGCCCGTAGCGGTCAAGCCCGCGCCCGTGCAGACCGAGAAGCACATCATCCCCCTCGACGACGAGCTCTCCATCGAGGAGGCCCGCACCGTCGCCGAGCACCAGCTCCAGGCCCCCGAGGCCGAGGTGGACGTCATGGTGGAAGACATACACATCATCCCCGACGCCAAGCCTGTCGTCGAGCCCCAGCCCGTCGTCGAGCGCCAGACTGCTGCCAACCCCCTGTCGGCCTTCAAGAGCGACAACGACTGCCGCACCGCCGAGGAGCGCATTCGCCGCATCCACGACATGCTCCGCAACAACCCCAACGGGGCCGACCTCGTGCAGAACATGTCCACCCGCGACTTCAGCGAGGACATGCTCTTCGAGGGGCGCTCTTCGGGCACTCGCGAGTCCGCCACCGCCACCATGCGTGCCGATGGCCGCATGGTGCAGAACCCCTACTTCCGCGACCAAGTCGACTAGACGGGTGATATGAACAAGAAACTAATCGGCATCCTGTGTGCCATAGGAGCGGCAGTCTGCTATGGCACCAATCCGCTAGGTGCCTTGAATCTCTACGCCGAGGGCATGAACACGCCCTCGGTTCTTTTCTACCGTTTCGGGCTCGCCTGGGTCATCATTGCCGTGGTGATGTGTGTCAAGGCACTGAGCCACAGGGAGAGCCTGCGCGTCACCGGCCGTGAGCTGCGCACCCTCCTCACCCTCGGGCTCCTCTTCATCGGCTCCTCGCTGACCCTCTACCTCAGCTTCCACCACATGCCCGCCGGCGTGGCCTCCACCATCCTGTTCACCTACCCCGTGATGACTTTCGTCATTATGATTGTTTTCTTCCGTGAGCGTATCCGCTGGGGCATGGTGCTCTCCATTGTGCTTTCGTTGGCTGGTGTCCTGTTGCTCTACTGGGGCGACGCCGGGGGCACCCTCAGCCTGCTGGGGGTCGTCCTGGTCCTCGTCTCGGCGCTCACCTATGCCCTCTACATCGTGGTCGTCGACAAGAGCCCCCTCCACATGTCCTCCTTCAAGATTAACTTCTACGTACTCTTCTGCTGTGCCGCCGGCATGGCGTTCTATGCGCTGGCGAGCGGCCAGCGGCTGATGCTGCCGCCCACGTCCACGGCGTGGTTCTGGGTGGGGTGGCTGGCCGTGGTGCCTGCCATCATGGCGCTGGTGATGATGGTCTATGCCGCCAAGTACCTCGGCAGCACGCCCACCGCCATCCTCGGCGCCCTTGAGCCCACCACCGCCGTCCTCATCGGCGTCCTCGTCTTCGGCGAGCCTTTCGGCCCGCGCCTCCTTGTGGGTATATTGTTGATACTTGCCGCCGTCGTCATCGTGGTGCTCACCCACCGCAACCGCAACAAGACGACAATCTGACACTTGACCGCACCCCACCTGCCACCCTCCCCCTACCGTCGACTTACCATCGACTTACCATCGACTTACCAAGGACTTACCACCGACTACCACGGTGGTAGTAGAAAGGTGGTTTATCGGCCTGAAAACATGACGAATAAGAAAATGCACAATAAGGATGCCTTTTTTGCGTTATATTAACATAATTTTTCGACCTGATAAATGAACGTTGCAGCACTGGTTTCGGGGGGCGTAGACAGCTCGGTGGTGGTGCACCTGCTGAAGGAGCAGGGCATCACGCCCGACATATATTATATACGTATAGGCATGGAGGACGAGGAGGGCTACATCGACTGCCCTGCCGAGGAGGACATAGAAATCACGCAGTGGCTGGCGCGGCACTATGGCTGCCGCTTCGAGGAGGTGAACCTGCACAAGGAGTATTGGGAGGGGGTGGTGAGCTACACCATCGAGACCGTGCGCAAGGGCCTGACGCCCAACCCCGACGTGATGTGCAACAAGCTCATCAAGTTCGGCGCCTTCGTCGACCGTCGCGGCAAGGACTACGACCGCATCGCCACGGGGCACTATGCGCGTACCGCCGACATCGGCAATAGGCTTTTCCTGGCCACCGCCAAGGACCCGGTGAAGGACCAGACCGACTTCCTTTCGCAGCTGGACTACGGGCAAATCAGCCGCCTGATGTTCCCCATCGGGGGGCTGATGAAGAGCGAGGTGCGCGCCATCGCCGCCGCCGCCGCCCTCCCGTCGGCCACCCGCAAGGACTCGCAGGGCATCTGCTTCCTGGGCAAGATTAACTACAACGACTTCCTGCGCCGCTACCTGGGCGAGCGCGAGGGCAAGATAGTGGAGCTGGAGACCGGACGTGTGCTGGGCACCCACCGCGGCTACTGGTTCCACACCATCGGCCAGCGCAAGGGTTTGTTCCTCAGCGGCGGCCCCTGGTTCGTGGTGCGCAAGGACATCGAGGAGAACGTGCTCTACGTCAGCCAGGGCTACGACCCCGCGACGGCCTACGGCAAGGAAATCACCCTGATGGGGTTCCACCTGCTGAGCGGCACGTGGCCGGAAGGGGATTTGGGGATATCGCCCGAAGGGCGGGAGGTCAAGTTCAAGATACGCCACACCCCTGAATTCCATCAGGGGCACCTCACCGCGCTGCCCGACGGGCTGGTGCGGATTGACAGCGACGACCCCATCCACGGCATCGCCGCCGGGCAGTATGCCACCATCTACGACAACGACGCCCACCTGGTGGTGGCCACAGGAATGATTGTATGAAAAGACAGTTGATATATGTTTTGTTATGCCTCGGCCTGACGGCTTCTGCCCAGGTGTCGCCCCTCGACTACGGGCTGCGCGAGGCTACGTCGGGTATGGGCCGCTACTTCGCCCTCTACAATGCCCATGTGGAGGCCCTGCGGCAAGGGGTGGAGGTGGACTACAGCGGCATCGACACCTTGGAACTGGAGCTGCCGCCCAGCTGGAAGTCCATCCCCCTGGGGCGCCACACCGACTTCAAGGGGCTGGTGCTCTACGTGACCAACCATGCCCACCACGGCGCCCTCTTCTCGCTGACGCAGCCGTCCGAGCCCCTCGCGCTGGAGAAGACGTTGGTCGACGGGCTCGACTTCCGCTCGGTGCCCGAGCTGGCCGACGGGTGGCACCTGCTCATCCTCAACGACCAGAAGCCCTGGACCGAGCGCCGCGGCTTCGGCTACATGCAGTATCGGGCCGACCTGCTGGTGGTGCACGACGGCATGGGGCAGAACGCCCCCGTCATGCCGTGGGGCACCGACTCCACGCGCCTCAAGGCCTCCTATGTCGCCGTCGACACAGCGCAGAAGACCTTCCGCAACATCACTATGCACCGCGCCAAGGGCTGCTCCTACCGCACCACCCTCATCTCGGTCGGCGGACAGTACAACGTGCTGGTGGAGCATGCGCGCGTCACCACGCCCAAGAGCAAGATGATTGCCGACGGTATCTTCAGCATCAGCAACAGCGCGCGCGTCACCCTGGACGGCATCGAGGTCGAAGGCACCTACTCCGGCAAGGGACGGCCCGACGTGTATGGCTATGCCTTCTCGTGCAACAACCTCTACGATGCCCATTTCCACAATATCGTGGCCTGGGGCAACTGGGGGGTGTTCGGCACCAACAACCTCAACCGCACCCACCTGTCGAACTGCCATGTGGACCGCTTCGACATCCACTGCTACGGTCGCGACGTGCTGCTCGAGAACTGCACCCTCGAAGGACGCCAGACGCTCCTCACCTCGTTCTACGGCAAGGCGGTGTTCGACCACTGCTACTTCAAGAACTATATCCCCATGCGCATCCGCTCCAGCTACAACGCCTATACCCCCTTCGACATCGAGATGCACAGCTGCACATGGGAGCTCTCGCCTCGCTACCACTACCTCGTGCGGGTCAACCTGCTCGACACCGCCGACAACCCGCGCCCCGAGCTGCAGGAGAAGTGTTGGCCCAACCTCTATGTCGACGGTCTGGATATTGTCGTGCCGCTGACGGTCGGTCGCGTCTATGTCTTCGACCCCTGCGACAACCGTGACGACCTCAAGCGTGAGATAGGCTATCTCAGCGAGGTGAAGCTCAACGGGGTGACGATGATGCGCTCCAACGGTCGTCTGGTCAAGATACCGCTCGCCTTCACCACCTATCCCTTCAAGTCCAAGCACCCCATCCATTACGAAATCAACGGCAATGCAACTGTTTTACAATAAGGACATCACCCCCGACGGCTACTGCACCCTCGACGCCGAGGAGAGCCGCCACGCCGTGCGCGTGCTACGCCTGCGTGAGGGCGACGAGCTCCATGTCACCGACGGCTGTGGCAATATGTATTGTTGCCAGGTGGTGGAGGCCGACGACAAGGGTTGCGTTGTGGAGTGCAAAAGCCCACGCTCCACTCTCCACGCTCCACTCTCCGTTCACCTGGCGGTGGCGCCCACCAAGAACCCGTCGCGCATGGAGTGGCTGGTGGAGAAGGCGGTAGAAATAGGGGTGGGGGAGATTACGTTGCTCGACTGCGACCACTCCGAGCGCTCCTTCCTCAAGACCGAGCGGCTGCAGAAGATAGCCGTCAGCGCCATGAAGCAGAGCCTCCGCATCTGGTTGCCCCGCATCAACCCCGCCACGTCGCTGCGCGACTGGCTTCACTCTCCGCTCTCCGCTCTCCACTCTCCACTCAAACTCATCGCCCACTGCGAGTCCGACCAGCCGCGCGTCCCGTTGGCCGACGCGCTGCAACCCGGCCGCGATGCCATGGTGCTTATAGGCCCCGAGGGCGACTTCTCGGCCGAGGAGATAGCCCTGGCGCTGGAGCACGGCTATCAGCCCGTGAGCCTCGGGCCCAGCCGCCTCCGCACCGAGACGGCGGCACTCTATGCCGTCGCTGCGTTCAACTTCATCAACGACCGCCTATGAAAAAGATATTGCTGATTATTCTGCTGACCACACCCATCGCCCTTTGGAGAGGGGGTGGAAACGAGGCTTATTGCCAGCCGCAGCTGGCCTTGCTCAAATACGGCGGCGGGGGCGACTGGTACGCCAACCCCACGTCGCTGCCCAACCTGGTGGCCTTCTGCAACCAGGACCAGCAGATGGGCCTCAATCCGCAACCCGCCACTGTCGACGTGGGCAGCGCCGAGCTCTTCAACTACCCTTTCGTGCACATGACCGGTCACGGCAACGTGCAGTTCAGCGACCGTGAGGCGCAGAATCTGCGCAACTACCTCATCGGCGGCGGTTTCCTGCATATCGACGACAACTATGGCCTGCGCGAGTTCATCGTGCCGCAGATGAAAAAGGTGTTCCCCGAGCTCGACTTTGTGGAACTGCCTTTCACCCACCCCGTCTACCATCAGAAGTACGACTTCCCCAACGGCTTGCCCAAGATTCACGAGCACGACAACCTGCCCCCCAAAGGCTACGGCCTCATCTGGGAAGGACGGCTGGTGTGCTTCTTCACATGGGAGTGCGATTTGGGCGACGGATGGGAGGATGCCGACGTGCACAACGACAGTGCCGCCACCCGCCAAAAAGCGCTCCGGATGGGGTCAAATATCGTCAGTTATGCCTTTGGCAATTGACCAGCGGGAAGAAAAAAGAGTAGTTGCAAGTGTTTGATATATATCTTTTTCTGTTTCCTGCAAGCTTTTTTTGTGAAAAAAGTTTTGCCATGTCGGAAAATGTTTGTACTTTTGCACCCGCTTTCGCTAGAAAAAAGGGAGCACATTTCAGCCCAGGTGGTGGAATTGGTAGACACGCTACTTTGAGGGGGTAGTGCCGATTAAGGCGTGCAAGTTCAAGTCTTGTCCTGGGCACCAAAAGAACACCACAAAGAGCCCGGATGGCGGAATTGGTAGACGCGTACGTTTCAGGTGCGTATTTCGAGAGGAGTGCAGGTTCAAGTCCTGTTCCGGGCACTAAGGAGGACAAATCAGACGATTTGCCCTCCTTTACTTTTTTTGACCCTCGTAACTCGTTGGTTTGTTGGTAGATTAAATCAAGCACCTTGTTGAACGTAGCGGTTCGATAACTTTCACCGTCATACACGATTTTCTTGGGAAACATTGAACTTAACAGCCTCAACTTTGCCTCTGTGGGAGCATCCTCAACAACCCATTTCATATTGTCTATCAGAGATATTGCATACCCCAATTTCGGTTCGAGTTTGGTTCTGTTCGCTGCTTTCAATGCCTCTAACTGCTGCTCTTTCCTTGCTATATCACGGTTGTACCGTGCTACCATACTCTGTTTTTCCTCACTGGTTATCTCGTTGTCAAGGTATGCGTCCATCGCCTTATCAATACGCCCTTGTAACTTGGATATCTCGTCTTCTATGCCTTGAATGGACGTTCTCACGTCGCGTTGCTCATCCATACGTATATCGTTCAAGGCTTCCTCGTAGTATTTCAGTACCGTTGCGTTTGGTTTGAGAGACCCGACATATCGGGCGAAACCCTCATTGACCTGCTCTGCTCTTACTCGTAGGTGCTTTTGGTCGTGCGAACAGTGGTAGTAGGCATACTTGTTACCGTTTCTGCTTCGACTGTGTGAGGCGGTGATGGCGTGACCGCAAATCGGACATACAAGATATGGGCGAAGGAAGAAGTCGGGGTGTGGTAGTTTGGTTCTCAACTTGGGTGTGTTCTTCTCCCTACCGCTAACAACATCTTGTACCTTGTAGAAGGTTTCAAGGTCTATCAACGCTTCATGCAACCCATCCACAATCTGCTCTGGTTCGCCATTGTAGGCTGGTACACGGATTTTCCCAATGTAGAAAACATTGTGAAGCATATCGGTAAATGTGGACTTCCCCATCTTGGGGAATAGCCGTTGTCTAACTCTGTTAGGGCACTCCGTGCCACTTGCTACCGCAGCGAAAGCCTCTTTCACTTTTGGTGCAGCGATAGGGTCAAAGACTACTTCTGTATCGTGTTTCGCATTACGCACGTTCTTATAACCTCTCGGTGCTTTGTTGCAGCATTTCCCCTTCAGAAGCGAGCCGTGGATGCCGTCTTTCGTCCTTTTGGCTATCTTCTCGTCCTCGGTGTGGGCGACACCACAATAGATGCCGAGCATCGTACTCCATTCCGTGCCGTGAAAGTCGATTGGGTTTTCAACGGCGTTTATCTCAACTCCCAGTTCGTCTATAAAGATACGCTTGTATTTTGAGGCAAACTCAAGATTACGAGCGAACCTGTCCCACCGTAGGAACAGCACTTTGTTTACTTGCCCCTTGTGATGTCGGCAATAGTCAAGGATGCCTTTCAGTTCGGGACGGTCGAGGTTGTACGATTTCGCGGAATGGTCTTCCTTCTTCGTCATAATAACGTTGTAACTATGATTGGCACAGTATGATTTCAACGCCATCTCTTGATAGTCGAGAGAACTGCCCTCGGCTTGCTCCTCGCTGCTCACACGGCAGTAAAGGATAACATTTTCTGCTTCAATTGTATTAAACTGTCTCATTTTCAATATTATTTAGATTACCGTTTTCTATTTCAACTTGTATCTTCGCAACAAAGTAAACATACTCTCGAATCAGTTTGATTTCCTCGTCCGTATATTTCCTGTCACCAGCATTTAGAATCCTCTTCGATTCAGATATATTCAGCATTTCCGTAAAATGCTAATCTCCGCTCTTCGGCGGTTATTCGCTTTTCCACCTCTTCAAACAAGTGGTCGCCTGTCTGGAGTCTTCTGTTCGGTGTAGGTAAGCATCGACCTGTTTTTCTCTGTCCCTGTTGCTACGGGCTGTTGTTCTTTGTAGTCATATCTCAAATATACAACATTTTTCGGACATCTGAAAAAGAATCATACAAAAACCTGCAACTTTCTCAACGTGTTCACGCTCGTACCAGTCAGTTTGCTGACGTTGCGGAGGCTGTACGATTTCTTGAGCAACTTGATTTCCTCGGCGTATTGGGCTTTCATATCCTCATCGCTCTTGCGGTAGCCCTCTTTTCGACCAACCTTGCCACCCTCGCTGCGGTAATGGTTGTAGCCGCTTTCCATCCGTGAACGAATCAACCCACGTTCCATACTATTGAATTGTGCCATAATACCCAGCACCAGTTGTACTATTGGATTGACCGTGCCGTCGGGCTGTAGGGTCTCTAAACCGTTTTGATGGATATATAAACTTACTTTCAGTTCATTCAACTGCTCGACGATGGAAAGAAAGTCCACGATACGACGAGACAAACGGCTACACTCATAGATTAGCACTTTGTTTACTTTGTGTGCCCGTACATAGTTCATCAACTCGCACAACTGCTCACGCTCGGCAACTTTCTTTGCACCGCTCACTTTCTCGCTGAACTCCTTAACCACTTCATAACCCATTCTATTGGCATACTCCCGAAGGTCGGCTATCTGTCGTTCATAGTCTTGGCTGTTGGTTGAAACCCTTGCGTAGATGATTGTTTTCATATCGCTAACTTTTATTATCATTAAGTCTGTTGCAAAATTACAAAATAATATCAATATGGCAAAATAAAAATGATATATTTTATCATTTTTAACTTTAGGTATTGATTTTTGCGTTATCTTTTGTATTTTTGCAGTTCAAACCGCAGAATTATGAACGAGAATATCAGCCACAAAGTGAAAGAGTTATGCCGAAACAAGGGCATAACAATCAAGGAACTTGCCGAAAAGATGGAAATCGCCCCCGAAAGTCTTTCAAGAGCCATAAACGGTAACCCACAACTGTCGACCATCCGCAAAATTGCCGAGACTTTGGGCGTTTCCGTCACCGACCTGTTCGACCACAACGAGGATGAATTGCTGGCGATAGTAGTTTGTGATGGTGTAACTCACACCGCAACTACCAAGGCTGGACTGAAAGCGATAGCTGATAAACTGAACAAATCAAACTAATCTTTTAGGTTACATTGACACAAAACACTGTGTGAAAAAGCACCGCCACAAAGATTAAATTGACACATCGGTCAAATTGATACATCGCAGCGGTGCTACCTATGGGGGGAGAGTGGGTCACGTATCCCCCGCTCCATAGGGGTGGTATTGATATATATTGGGGGTGGTCTGTTTGCTGGATGAGCCTCTCCCAGCCTCAAAAAAAAATTCACCAGTGGAGATTACTGGTTATGTCTTCTTGTTGTATTTGGTGATGCCGTGTTTCTTTCGCCACCGTTTGATAGTTGATACGCTGACCTTCTGTCCAAATTTTGCCATCACATTGGCGTTCTCTTTGTCGGTCAGTTGGTAGTCGTAGAGTTCACCTATCCGCTCATCGTTCCACACCGCCCGTGCTTTCGCCACCGCTGCCTTCGTTGACACTCCGAGGCTCATCCAGTAGTCCTTATCAACCTTGTACTTGCGTTTGTCGTGTCCTTTAATGGTTATATCTTCGATAGGCTTCGCCAACGCTGTTTCTGCCACACGCAAGATGAGTGACTTATTGAGTACACCATCAATGTTGCTGTAAAAGTGTACCACTTCGTATGCGAGACAGTAGATAAGATGCTCGGCGGTGATGTCAGGCTTAATCTTGCGGATGATGAGTGCTGCGGTAGCGAGTTTCTTTCTGCGTCCTTCACCGTCTTGCCACTTATGTATGCGTCGTGTGTCTGGGTTCCAACGTCGGTAGATGCGTAAATAGTTCTCGTCGATAGGTGCGTATCCATTGTGGTAGGTCAGTTCGCTCTCCTCGATGGGCTGGAACTCGCCACTGTAGGTTGATACGAATTTCCTCATAGACATACCTTCAAAGTCATTTCGGAAAGTGTCATTGCTTATAATATCGCTTTCTCCCTTTTTAATTTTTATTTGCTTTGATACTTTCTCTCTCTTCTCCGTTGTCGTGCTGGCTGCGGTGGGTATGTTATAGACGTAGTTTGTACACACCATCCGACAAGTCGGCAAAGCGTTGCCGAAGAAAGCCTGTGCTGGGCTGCGTGTGCAAGTGTCTTTCAGTTCCCTAATACCACTCTCCACTTGTACTGTCTCAAACGTAGCCTCATACTGTGCTTTACCCGTTATCTTACCATCAAAACAGTAAACCAACCTGTATCTGTTTCCCTTGATACCGTCACTGGTGGTTGTATAGGCTATTGTCGGCTGATAAGTCAACGTGGTCAAGTATTCCTCCATCGTCAGAGTGTTGTCGTCAATGTCATAGGCTATACACGACGTATAACGGAAGTTCGCCTGTGTCTTGGTGCTGTTGGTGAAAGGCTCGTCGTTGTCGTCATAACAGTGACAGAACGAGTGACCCTCTATGATGAGTTGGCACATCGAGCCGATATTTACAGGCTGTTTTCGGTACACCAGTTTCCTTGATGCAGCCACAAACGCCTCCTTGCTCTCGTAAGTGGTTGTCGATACGCTCACGTTAAAGGTGTAGTCACTTTGTGCTATGCTGTATGTTATCATATCGCTTTGTCTTTTTCTACTAATATACAACTTTTTTCCGAACAAATTAAAAGTTGCGACTATTTATAAATATCAATATAGTCCAATAAGTAACAAAAAACAAACACGATGGCAAAACGAACAACACGCAGGGTGTCTCAAGAGACACGACAAAAGATGTCCGCAGCCCACAAGGGCAGCAAGAACGGCATGTACAAACGTAAACACACCGCAACCACCAAACGCAGGATAAGCGAAGCATTGATAAGGTATTGGCAGCACCTACCCAAAGTTTAACCTCTACCTATGTACGGGTGTAAAACTTTCAGTAGTATTTACCGATGTGGTCACGCTCTTTTAATAAACTGTAAACATAGATGTAAGCGTATTAATTTAACGCTGAAAACCAGTAGAAAGCGTTAGAGCCGAAAAGTGCAATGACATTTGTGTGCAACCTGTTTCGTTGCGGTTGCAAGTTCCGAACACAACAAAAGGCGACTTGTTATGGTCGCCTTTGTTCAAAAACAACTTCCTACATTTAGTGGTCTGGCACTGTTTCCTCAGGTGCCCAAACAGTCTCTTCAACGGCATTATGATTCCCATTCCCCTTTTGGAAAACAAATTTGGCATATTCGTAATAAACCCTATCATATCCATAGGGTTCATCTCTCCTATTATAATCTTCAAGAGATTGGTATATTGTGCTAGTTTTGGTGTCAAATACTGCTCTGTTGGTGTAGAATCTCACACTCCAAGACTTTTTCTCCCCGTTATGTAGAGAGTAGTGAATTCCATCTGCGTCGTCTATAAAGTCATAATCTTTGCTAGTAACAATACGAAACAGGTTTTCTGATATGACTTCCAAACGTCCAATTTCCTTTACAGGGCTGTCATTGTGAGATTCTTTCAATTGACCGTTTGCATCATAAGTAGCCCCGTCTACCCTTTGACTAGAAACAGTCAGGTCATCTCTGACGGTAATTTTTTCTTTCCAACGGATAACTCCTTCATATCTACGAATATCTTGCGCGTCAGACCAATATGATTTATACACATGGGTGGTGGAATAATTAGATTTTTCGCAAGGCACATAATAAGTACCAACGAAACTATTTCTTATCTGTCGCTGTCTCTCTTCATACCGTTCTTGTTCCAACTGTGCCACGAAAGCCTCGTGTTTTCCTGATAGGGTAAAAAATATAGATGATTGTTCTTCCGTCAACTCTCTGCTGGCAAGGCTATCTCGCAATGCAGCGGCATTGTATTCTTCGTGTTGTAATATGGCGTTTTCGTACTCTTTTAGAAAAGTATTTGTCTGTTTTTCGTAACTTGATGGACTCAAGAGCACAACTGCAATAATTGCTGCTACTATCGCTAAGCCAACCAAAATGAGCCAAAGAAGACTTTTTTTCTTCTTATGCGTTCCATCTGTACATTTATCGTCTTTGCATATATTGCTGTTATCAATGCCATTATAGATTTCAGGTTGTATGGAAGATTCTTCTTTCATGGGGCATCCGCAATTCGGGCAGATTTTCTCCGAAGGTGAGACTTCTTTCCCACATTCAGGGCATTTGATGTTTCCATTAAAAAAACTTGGGCATGGGTTATCGTCGAACAGAGGTTTCCGTCCATAAAACGAGCATTTGATTTCGCCAGCATACCCCCCTTGTTTTGCTCTTTTGCATTTTGAGCACTCTTCTTGCTTTGCCATAATGATTATGATTTGATTTTGTTATACTTAAAGTTTAACATGCTGTATAAAGCCACTCAATTCGGTGGTGTAGAATAGTTCCCCGTCGATGTATATGTCAACTCGCTTACTTTCTGTAGAAAGTTGACTCAAGGGGATTTGACTGGTTTTGCGAGCGTCATTTAGGGCATTTTCTCCCATTGCAGCCTTTATTTCTTCCATTGTCATACCGCATTGGGGACAACTTGTTGCCCTGTCGCTCATTTCCTTTCCGCATTTGGGACATTTTATCAGTGCCATTTTTCTTTTTGTTTGTCCTCGGCTCGGAGAGGTTTAACCATAACGAAGAAAGTGGAGCCATCCATCTACCTCATTTTTGAGTTGTAGGGCTTCGACTCCCTGAAAGATTAAATAAGGTTTGTGAATTGCCCCACAGTGTATGCCGTGAATACGAATACAACTTATGGGAGCACTCATCTTCCCTATTCCATCTTTCGTTTTTGTGAGTGTCGAAGTTCACAACTCGGAACAAGCAAAATGCGCTTTCTCTCGGTAAACCATACTGGTGGTTTACGGTTGCAAAAATACATATTTTCAATGAACTGACAAAATTTATTTTCATAACATTCTGTATGTGTGATGTTAAACGCTTGAACTTTAGTTGTTTTTTTGTGCTTGTTTTATTCGTAACTTCTATGTTTTACACCCCTATAACCAAAACCAGCATCCTTTTTCCACAAAAAAACCACTCCGTTTGAAGTGGTGAGGAAGGAATAAGTTATAGTCTGCTGGGTGGCAGTATTGGTCTCGTTGGGTCTGGTATGTACTCCCGTAGTGCCCATATCTTCTCCAAGTCTTCAAGAAAAGTGTTCGAGAATAACACGGCTGCGGGCACCAAAAGAAGACCAGACAAGGTCTTCTTTTCTTTTTCCCCTCCGGCCGACGCAACACGCTGTTCCTCCAGTGTTTCTTTGCTGTTCTTTTACTGTTCTTTTAGAATTGTAAAAGAACAGCGGTTTATTGCTTGATAATCAGTGGGCAGTTTGGGAGGGAAAGATTTATTTGCATATATGGGGAAAAAGCAGTATCTTTGCCTTTTCGGTTTATGGATTGTGAAGCGAGGTTTGAGGTGATAATCAGGACGCTTGACCTCGGTACCGATAGGAATAATATTAAATAAAATAATAAGATAGACATGAAAAGACTCTTTTTGACCCTTTGCTTTGTCGCCGTGGCCTTGATGGCCGGCGCGCAGCAGTACACGTACAAGACTTATGAGAACGACCCGCTGGGCGTGCGGGAGTACACTTTGGGCAACGGCCTGAAGGTGTTCCTGAGCGTCTACAAGGACGCCCCCCGCATCCAGACCTACATTGCCGTGCGCGCCGGTTCGAAGAACGACCCGAGCGAGACCACCGGCCTGGCCCACTACCTGGAGCACATGCTCTTCAAGGGCAGCCACCAGCTGGGCACCACCGACTGGGCCCGCGAGCAGGAGGAGCTGCAGAAGATAGAGAACCTCTACGAGGTGTATCGCAAGACGACCGACGAGGCCGCCCGTGCCGCCATCTATCACAAGATTGACTCCATCAGCTATGTGGCCTCCACCATCGCCATCGCCAACGAGTATGACAAGAGCATGACCGCCATCGGCAGCGAGGGCACCAATGCCTTCACGTCGAACGACTACACGATGTATGTGGAGAACATCCCGGCCAACCAGGTCGAGGCCTGGGCCAAGGTGCAGGGCGACCGCTTCCCCAACCTGGTGCTGCGCCTGTTCCACACCGAGCTGGAAGCCGTCTATGAGGAGAAGAACATCGGCATGGCGCAGGACAGCCGTCGCGTGAACGAGACCATGATGGCGGCCCTCTTCCCCCACCACCCCTACGGCCAGCAGACCACCATCGGCACCATCGAGCACCTGAAGAACCCCTCGATGAAGAACATCCGCGAGTATCACGCCAAGTACTATGTGCCGAACAACATGTGCGTGGCCATGGCCGGCGACTTCAACCCCGACGAGGTCATCAAGATTATCGACAAGTACATGGGCTCGTGGAAGCCCGGTACGGTGCCTACCTTCACCAAGGTGAAAGAGGAGCCCATCACCTCGCCCATCATCCGCCTGGTCAACGGCCAGGACCCCGCCAGCCTCACCATTGCCTTCCGCATCGAGGAGGGCAACGGTAGCCGCGACGCCCTGCTGGCCGACGCCATGGAGATGGTGCTCAACAACGGCTCGTGCGGCCTCATCGACCTCAACCTGAACCAGAAGCAGCTCTGCCTCGGCGCCTATGCCGGCACCTACACGCTGAACGACTATGCCGCTTTCATGCTCGGCGGCCGTCCCACCCAGGGCCAGAGCCTGGGTCAACTGCGCGACCTGCTGCTCGAGCAGCTTGAACTCGTGAAGAAAGGTGAGTTCGACGAGAGCCTCATCGAGGCCAGCATCAACCAGCTCAAGCTCCGCATTATGAAGCAGGCCGAGAGCAACAACAGCCGCGCCAGCCAGATGGCCTATGCCTTCGTGGAGCACCGTAGCTGGGGCGATGTGTGCAACGAAATCAACGAGCTGGCCAAGATTACGAAGAAGGACATCGTGGACTTTGCCAACCGCATCTGCAAGGATAACAACTACGTCATCGTCTACAAGCACCAGGACACCCCCGACCCCGTCACCAAGGTGACCAAACCTGCCATCACCCCCATTTATGTGAGCCGCGACACGGAGAGCCCCTTCCTGGCTAGCATCAAGGCCGATGCCGCCAAGGCCAAGCCCATCCAGCCGCAGTTCGTCAACTTCAAGAAAGACCTGCAGAAGGGCAAGACTGCCAATGGCAGCGAGGTGCTGTATGTGAAGAACGTGGAGAACGGTACCTTCAACCTGCAGTATCGCTTCGAGTTCGGCGCCTGGGCCGACAAGACCATCGACATGGCCGTCACCATTGTGGATTACCTCAACACCGACCGCCACACCGCCGAGCAGTTGCAAGAAGAATTCTACAAACTTGCTTGCTCATGGAGCATCAGTGTCGGTGGCGAGGTCATCAACCTCAACATCAGCGGCCTGGCGGAGAACATGGAGAAAGCCATGGCCCTCGTCGAGGAAATCATGGGCACGTGCCAGCCTAACGACGAAGCATTGAAGATGCGTGTGGATCGCCTCATCAAGAGTCGCACCGACAACAAGACCAACCAGCGCGCCGCTTTCAGTGCCCTGAACCGCTACGGCATCTATGGTGAAGACTACATCAAGGAGACCACCGAGAGCGACGCCCAGCTGCGCAGCTACACCGCCAAGCAGCTGACCGACGCCCTGCACGACCTCTTCAACTATAAGCACCGCGTAATCTACTATGGCCCGCTCTCGCTCAAGGAGGCCACCGCTGTAGTGAACAAAATCCACACCGTGAAGCCTACCAAGGATGTGCCCGCTAACAAGGTGCACCAGCCGCAGGCTGTGAACGACAACCAAGTGCTCTTCGTCAACTACGACGCCAAGAACACCTATGTCACCGAGTACTTCCGTGGCGAGCACTTCAACACTGCCCAGGTGCCCGGCATGAACCTCTTCAACGAGTACTTCGGCGGCTCGATGAACGCCATCGTCTTCCAAGAGATGCGTGAGAAACGCAGCCTCGCCTACAGCGCTAGCAGCCGCTACACCTACGGCAGCGACAAGGACGGCTACTTCTACAACAGCGCCAACGTCATCACCCAGAACGACAAGCTCCTCGACGCCCTCGACGCCTATGAGGAACTCTTCGACGACATGCCGCAGGCCGACGCCAACTTCCGCCTGGCCAAGGACGCCCTGCTGGCCGGCAGCCGCACCGCACGCACCACCAAGCTGGGCATCATCAGTGCCTACCTCAACTGCGAAAAGATGGGCTGGAAAGAGCCTCTGCGCAAACAGAACTTCAAGGCCTATCAGAAGATGACCATGCAGGACCTCGTCGCCTTCCAGCAGAAGCACATCAAAGGCCAGAAGAAAGCCTACCTCATCCTCGGCAAGGAGAGCGAGATGGATTTCAACGCCCTGAGCAAGTACGGCAAGGTGAAGAAACTCACGTTGGATGAAATCTTCGGCTACTAAAAGAGAACACCGTTGTGACAATGGCAGCATGCTTGCTGCCATTGCCATTGTGGTGGTCGGCATGTTGCTCGGGTTACGCCAGGTGAACCAGTTCCCGGCGTTTACCCATGCGTGGGCACAGGCCGACAGGTACTCAATAGTGGTCGGTTTCCAGAATAATGGATACGATTTCTTCCACCCAGAGACGCTCCTCTACAACAAGCAGTTCCCTGGGTGGTGGGAGGTGGATTCTGAGAACACCGTTACGGCGGTGGATTTCCCCATACACGAATATGTTGTGGCATTGCTCATGGCAGTTTTGGGCACCGATGCCCCCTGGGTGTTCCGAGGGTTCACGTTGCTGGTCAGTCTGATAGGGCTGTGTTTTCTCTACCTGATGGCAAGGCGACTGACGGACGACTTCATCAAGGCCCTTCTGGTGACGCTGGTGGCCATGACCTCGCCGCTGTACGTATTCTATTTCAACAACTATCTGCCTTCGGCCCCCGCGCTGGCGTTGGCATTGGTGGGACTATGGGCCTATGTGCGCTATTTTCAAGAAGGCAGGGTGGGGCAGTGGAACCTGTCGGTAGCCCTCTTGGCTTTGTCTGCGCTGGTACGCACCTCCTTCGTGGTGCCGCTGGTGGCGGTGTGCGCATTCGAACTGCTGCGTATCCTACGGCATGAGAGCGGATTGCGTCACCGGTGGCAGGCTCCGCTAGTGGCAGCGGTGGCAATACTGGGCTATATGGGTTGGAATGCCCATTTGCGGGCCGACAATGGCTCGCTGTTCCTCAACCTGCTGATGCCTCCGCGCAGTTGGGAGGATGTGCAGACGGTCTTCGACGAGATACATTGGCACTGGCGCTTCGAGTATTTTTCGCGTCTGCAACACTGGATTGTCGCCGTTGCCTGTGTGGCTGCGGTGGTCTTGCTCAGCATCAGGCGCAGGCGGAGCAACCGGCTGTCGTTGGGTTGGCTGGCCGGCATCTGGTGGTTGGGAGAGGTGTGTTTCTTTGTAGCTATGTTCCGGCAGTATCAGAACCATGACTATTATTTCCTCGACAGCTTCTTCCTGCCGGTGCTTTTCACTTTCATACTGGCGTTGCGAGCCCTGCCTGCCGTCAAGGGACACCTGCCTGTATTGGTGGCAGCGGTGCTGCTTGTATTGTTGGGTGGCGTGATGTATAAAGAGGCCAAGCATAAGGTGGCCGACCGTTGCTGGGAGGGCGACCGCGCATACATCTGTGCGCAACGTTTCCGTGGCTCCGACCGCTGGCTCAACAGCCTCGGTGTCCCGCGCGACGCCCGCATCCTGGCCTTTTTGGCCTACCCGCAGAACGGCCCCTTCATCCAGATGCAGCGGAAGGGATACACCGTAATGGGATACGACGAGAACGTTGTCTCGGCTGCCCTGTCCTTCCCGTTCGACTATATCGTCATGGAGAACGCCGTCTACGACGAGCAGTTGCCCCTCCACCCCGACGTGCTCCGACGCTTCCACCGTGAAGCCGACAATGGCACCCTCTCGCTATTCACCCTTGTCCCCGAAGAAAACTAAAGATATGTACAACCAACAGAAAATAGCCGTCGCCATTCCCTGCTACAAGGTGGAACAACACCTCGAGCAGGTATTGGACGGTATTCCCGACTTTGTCGATGCCATTCTCTTGGTCGACGACTGCTCGCCCGACGGCACGCCCGCCCTTGTCGACAGGTTGGCCTCGGCCAGCGGCCGCATCACAGCCCTGCACCACGACCGCAATCAAGGCGTGGGAGGCGCCATGAAGACCGCCTTCCGCAAGGCCATGGAGATGGGTGTCGACATGGTGGTGAAGCTTGACGGCGACGGCCAGATGGATGGCACCTACATCGCCCCGCTGGTGGAGGCGTTGCAGGAGGGCGACTTTGCCAAAGGCAATCGCCTGTTTGACCGTCGCGAGCTCCGTCGCATGCCTACCATCCGCCGCATAGGCAACATGGGGGTGGGCTTCATGGTCAAGGCTGCCAGTGGCTACTGGAATGTCAGCGACCCCGTCAACGGCTTTTTCGCCATCCGAACCGACATCCTGCGGCGGATGGACCTCGGTCGGGTGGCCGACCGCTACTTCTTCGAGAGCTCCATGCTCATTGAGATGCACTATGCCGGAGCCCGCATCGCCGAGGTGACCATGCCTGCCATCTATGCCGACGAGCACAGCAACCTCAGCATCGGACACACCCTCTTCTCCTTCCCGCCACGCCTTGCGGCCGCATGGTTGAGGAGGCTCCACCTGAGCTATTTTGTCTACGACTTCAACATCTGCTCGCTCTATCTTCTTGTCGGACTCCCCTCGTTCCTGTTCGGACTCGTCTTCGGTCTGTGCGAGTGGATTCACTACGCCAGCATCAGCAGCCCGTCGCCTACCGGAACCATCATGGTGGCCGTGCTCACCTTCATCCTCGGCTTCCAGATGCTCCTTGCCGCGGCACAATATGACATATCGGCCCCCAATCCCTTCGACAAGCGATGAAAACCATACGCCGCCCCCTCAGCCTGAGTTGTCTGGCCGTCATCCTGATAGCAGCCTTCATGTTGCTGCGCATGTTCAACACCCACCGATACACCGACCCCGGGAGGGTCATCGCCTGGGATGTGGTGTCCTATTATAGCTACCTGCCGGCGGCCTTCATTGAACATGACCTCACCCTCTCGTTCACCGACGGCGAGCATGTCGGCACCTACTGGCCTGAGACCCTCTCCGACGGCAGCAAGGTCATCAAGACCTCCATGGGGCTCAGCATCATGTATTGCCCCTTCTTCCTGGTGGCTCACGTGGCGGCCCCGCTTCTCGGCTACCCCGCCGACGGCTTTTCCGTGCCCTACGCCTTCGCGCTGATGCTGGCGGGCCTTGTTTACTGCGTACTGGGCCTGCTGCTGCTCCGACGGCTCCTGCTGCGCCATTTCCCCGAGTGGATTACGATGTTCACGCTGGTCATCGTCGCCCTCTGTACCAACCTCTATTGGTACAGCGTCTATGAAGCCCCAATGTCGCACGCCTTCAGCTTCTGCCTCTTCGCCCTCTTCGCCTTGCTCACCGAGCGCTGGCATGAAAAGCCGACGATAGGCCGTTCTGTCGCCGTGGGACTCACGCTGGGACTCATCAGCCTCATCCGCCCCACCAACGCCCTGGTGGTGGTCTACTTCCTCCTCTACGGCATACAGCACGCCGGTGCCTTGCGCAACCTGATGCGGGCTTGGCCGAGGTTACTGCTGGTGGCGGTGGCGGCTTGTCTCGTATGGTTGCCGCAGATGGCTTACTGGCACTACAACACGGGCCACTTCCTCTTCTACTCCTATGGCTCCGACGAGCGCTTCTTCTTTGGTGACCCCAAGCTGATACAGGGGCTCTTCGGTTTCCGCAAAGGGTGGCTTGTCTATACCCCCGTGATGCTCTTTGCCCTTCTGGGCTTGATGCCCCTCTGGCAGCACCACCGTGACCACTTCTGGCCTATCGTTGTCTTCCTGGGCCTCAATCTTTATATCGTCTTCTCCTGGTGGTGCTGGTGGTATGGCGGCAGCTGCGGCCTGCGAGCCCTCATCGAGAGCTATGCCCTCCTCGCCATTCCTCTCGCGGCGTGGATTGAGTGGGTTGCCAGCCGCAAGGCCTTTCTGCGGTGGGTGCTGCTGCTCCTCCTGACCGCCGCGGCAGCCCTCTCGGCATTCCACAACGTGCGCTACATCCATGGCTCCATCCACTGGGACTCCATGACCCGCGCCGCCTATTTTGATTCTTTCTTCCGTTCCCATCCCTCCGACCGCTTCCCCTCACTCCTTGCGGAGCCCGACTATGAAGCCGCGCGGCAGGGCAACAGATAACCCATTCGTCCCTATGAAACTATCCACCCCTGCATTGGCACGCCTTATCGGCCATCTTGGATTTCTCATCCTCCTGGCGTTGAGTGTTGTACTGGCCCGTGAGCGCGTCCTCCTCGTCGACTCGGCGGCCCAACTCTTCGAACTCATCCAGCGTGGCACCTTCGTCATCTACGACCACCGCTATACGATGGCCGTCACCCAGCTGCTACCCCTTGCGGGCATCAAGCTCGGTCTGCCACTCCCTGTGCTCGTTGTGCTCTATTCGATGGCGGCTCCGCTGATGGCTTATCTGGCATTCCTCTTGCTGACCTATTGCGTGAAGGATATCCCGTTGGCACTCTTGCTGTTGTTCCCCATGCTCTGCATCCGCCACACCTTCTTCCACGGCATCTCGGAGACCTTCTCGTTGATGGTTTATGCCACGTTGCTGCTGGCCCTGCTGCGCCACCGCCGCAACACCCCGCTCCACGCCGCTGGCATCGTGCTGTGCACGCTGGCCTGTGTCTTTATGCATCCTGTCGGCATGTTCTTCGTCCTCTTCCTCTTGGGCTATCATGTGGTCGACACCATAGCCTCCCGTACGGGACGCATAGTGTCTCTGCAGGCGATAGTGATGACGGTGACGCTGGTGGCAGCCGTCATCGTCAAAGCGCAACTCCCCTCGGGCCATGATGCCGGCTATATGCCTTCTGTCGCCGACGTGCTGTACCGCCTCACTCACCCGTCCGAGCTTCAGGTGGTCCGCCATCTCTTTGAGAGTGTTGCCGACTTCTACCTTTATCCCTTGGCGCTCTATGTCGTGGTCCTCGTTTGGCACATCCGTCGCCGCCAGTGGCTGCGTGTGGGCTGGGGGCTGGCGTTCAACGTGGGCTTCTTCCTGCTCACCGCCGTGGTCTACCATGCCGATACCTCGCACATCTGTGTCGAGCGGGCCTGGCTTCCGTTAATCTTCTTCGCCGGCGTGCCTTTCGTCTGCGAGTACCGTGGCCGCCGTCCGCAGTTGACGCTTCTGGTCTTCGCAGCACTCCTCCTGCTTGCCTATGGCAAGATAGTCGACAGCTCGAAGCATTACCGCCAGCGGCTCAATGAGTTGCAAACCATTGTCGAACGGGGACGCCGGGAAGGCCACCGCAAGCTCGTCGCCGAATCTCCGACGGTCGATTCCCACTTCAGGGTACATTCCTGGGCCACTGCTTTCGAGACTCTCATGCTCAGCTCGATGCAAAGTCCTGACAGCACCGCCACCCTCTATCTCGACGAGCTGCCCTGCGACCCGTCCAACCCTGACTATCAGAGAACCGACGCCTACTTGGCCGTCCCGTGGAACCGACTGTGGCGCTACTCCACCCTCGACCCGCACTACTTCCGCCTCCCCCCCCAGCCCTACCACGTGCTCGACTAGCCCCCGGACACCCGTCCCCGGTCCCCCCACATCCTCCGCCATTTTTACGGTAGTATTACGGTAGTATTACGGTAGTATTACGCTTTTAAAGCGTAATACTACCGTAATACTACCGTAATACTACCGTAAAAATGGCGGAGGAAACCCAGGGAAAACGTCAGGCAAATATGCCGAAAATGGCCTTATATTGGAGGCCAAAAAAGGGTTGAAACGATAGAAAGGAGGTGCCTGGGTCAGAAAATCTCCCTGACGGTCTGTGGCTGCCCGTTGAAGACGAGGCTGTCGCCGACGTGGAGCCCCTTGAGGGCAGCGTAGATGGGTGTCTGGGCGCTGATGGCGAAGTAGACTTGGTTTCCGACCATGAATTTGCCGGCGCCGATGGAGAGGAAGAAGCGCTGGCGGTCGGTGACGACGCAGGCGCCGTGTTCGACGGTGTCGAAGGGTGGGAGCCGCAGCAGGTCCTGCAGTACGCGGATGCCCGCCTGGGCGGTGGCCAGCTGGCGGGCGTACATGTCGCGCGAGCGGAGCATCTTGGTGCGGTAGGAGTCATAGCGGTCCACGTTGGCACCGTAGTCGTTGCTTTGTTGCTGGGCCGAGTCCATCTCCTGCTTGGCCACGTAAGCAATATGCTCCTGCTGTTGGATGCAGGAGCATATCACTTGTTGGCGTTGTTCTTCGCGGCTCATCTAGTGCGTCCGGGATAGACTTTGAGGGCCTCTTCGAGGCAGCGCATGGCTTTCTTGAGGTCTTCGATGCAGATGCAGTAGGTGATGCGTGCCTGATGGCGTCCTTTCTCGGGGTCGCTGTAGAAGCCGGTGGCGGGGGCCAGCATGACGGTGGCTCCTTCGTACTGGAAATCGGTCAGCAGCCACTGGCAGAAGTGGTCGCTGTCGTCGATGGGGAGGTCGATGACGGTGTAGAAGGCGCCTTTGGGCATGGGGCAGAAGCAGCCGGGAATCCTGTTCACG
This sequence comes from Bacteroidales bacterium, assembly GCA_017480785.1. Taxonomy (GTDB): domain Bacteria; phylum Bacteroidota; class Bacteroidia; order Bacteroidales; family P3; genus Colimorpha. Next base: position 56,351 of record JAFURZ010000013.1, on the reverse strand, counting down.
CCCTCGACGACGACGTTGCGGCGGGCGACGTATTCGGCCTGCACCTTGTCGAAGTACTCCTGCGGGGTGTTGACGGCGGCTTCGGCGAATATCTGTCCGAACGAGGGGGGCGAGAGGCGGGCCTGTGCCAGACGCATGGCGATGGCGTAGACTTCGCTGTTGCGGGTCACCATACATCCCACGCGGGCGCCGCAGGCGCTGTAGCGCTTCGAGACCGAGTCGAAGAGGATGGTGTTGCGCTCCAAGCCCTCGAGCTGCATGACGCTGAAGTGCTTCTCGCCGTCGTAGCAGAACTCGCGGTAGACCTCGTCGGCAAAGAGGTAGAGGTCGTACTTTTTGACCAGGCCGGCCACCTTCAGCAGCTCCTCATGGGTGTAGAGGTAACCCGTGGGGTTGTTGGGGTTGCAAATCATAATGGCTTTGGTGCGGGGGGTGATGACCTTCTCGAAGTCCTCGATGGGGGGCAGGGCAAAGCCGGTCTTGATGTCGCTGGGGATGGTGACGATTTTGGCGTCGCAGAGCTTGGCGAAGGTGTTGTAGTTGGTGTAGTAGGGTTCGGGGATGATGATTTCGTCGCCCGGGTTGAGGCATACGGTGAAGGCCATCTGGAGGGCCTCGCTGCCACCGGTGGTGACGATAATCTGGTTCGGCGTGACGTCGATGCCGTGGCGATGGTAGTAGTTGCAGAGGGCGCGGCGGTAGGTGGGGATGCCGGCCGAGTGGCTGTACTCCAGCACGCCTTTGCTGTCGGGCAACTCACGGGCTTTGTCGGCCAGTGCGGCGAGGGCACCCTTGGGGGTCTCAATGTCGGGTTGACCGATGTTGAGGTGATAGACGTGCACGCCACGTTCCTTGGCGGCGTCGGCGAAGGGGACGAGCTTGCGGATGGCACTCTGCGGCAAGTCAAGTCCTTTATTGCTGATTTTAGGCATTTTCTGTGAGTGGTTTTAGGTGGTTGGTGTGGTGGTTAGCGGGCTATTTCCATTTTCTCCTGCTTGGCGGGGACGGGTTGCTCCTTCACGACGGGCTTGACGACTTTGGGCTCAGCCTTAGGCTCGGCTTTGGGCGTGGCCTCGGGTTGGGCGGGTGTGGCGTCCTGCTTCACGGTGCCTTTGATGCGCAGCACCACGCGCGAGTTGTTGATGGCGTTGCTGGTGACAGTGACGGTCTTCGAGAAGCCACCCACGTTGTTGGTGTTGTAGTGCACGCCGATGGTGCCCTTCTGGCCGGGCATGACGGGCTTCTGGGTGTACTTGGGGGTGGTGCAGCCGCACGAGGCCTTGACGGTCTGGAGGATAAGCGGCTCGTCGCCGTCGTTCCAGAAGGTGAACTCGCAGTCGCCGTTGCCGCCTTTCTGGATGGTGCCGTACTGGTGTTCCATCTCTTCAAAGCGTATCTTGGCGCCGTGTTCGGGTGTGTTCTCCCCTGCAGCGGGGACATTGGTCTGGGCATTGGCCATGAATGCCATGGAGGCAAAGAGGCAAATCAAAGCATACTTCTTCATAGTTGTTCTATTTTTAATGTTTATATTTCAGTGTTTTATGTTTGTTCTTTCGTGCCAGGGCTTTCTGGCAGTCGCGTGCAAAATTACTAAAAATTTAGTATATGGGAATAAAAAATTATTGCACCCCGTGCCAAATAATTGTGTTTTTGTTTTTTTAACACTCCGCGGTTATCGCAGCAGGGTGACGGTGCCTGTTGAGGACTGCCAGGTGTCGGGATAGGTGGCGGAACGGTAGCGGAGGTGCCAGACGTAGGCGGCCTGTGGGCAGGGACGCCCCTCGTGGGTGCCGTCCCAGCCGGCGTCGAGGTCTGTGGTGCGGTAGACAAGCAACCCCTCGCGGTTGTAGATGCTCAGTTCGGCCTGCAAGAGGCCGTGTCCGACGATGAGGAATCTGTTGTTGAAGTCTTCGCCGGGGGTGAAGACGTTGGGCGCCCAGAACAACGTGCCGATTACGGGTACAACGCGGCGTGCGGTGTCGTAGCAGATGCTGTTGCTGACGCTGAGTATCACTTGCAGGCTGTCGAGGCTGAGATTGCCGAGGGTGTGGCGGATGGTGCCGGTGGTGTCGGGGAGGAAGAGGGTGTCGGTGCCGTCGGGGTAGTAGAGCATCTGCCAGGAGCGGCCGCTGGTCTCGCGGCTCAGGTCGCTGGCCACCAGGACAGGATGGTCGGCGTTGACGGTCTCGGGCTGCACAAACAGACGCGCTTCAGGGAAGGTGACGGGTTGCAGGGTGATGGTGTCTCGTGTGGGACAGAGAGGGGTGGGGCGGTAGTCGGTGGTGAGGTAGTAGCGGCTGGTGTTGTAGGGTATGACGTAGATGCTGGTGTCTGACCGGTGCCCGTCAAGCAGACTGTCGTCGGGGTCGGACTCCCAATAGATGTAGGGCAGGGAACTGTGGGCCGTGAGGTGATAGGCCTTGTGCAGGCAGTCGCTCTGCCAGGTGATGCCAAGCGAGGGGCGTCCCAGCTGCACCAGGGTGATTGTGTAGACGGAGTCGCAGTTGTGAACGGAGAGGAGAGAGTCGGCGAGGGGCAGGACCAGGGTGCTTTCGGTGCCGATTTGCCCGACGGTCTGTCCGCGCCAGGTGTAGGTGTCGAAGTGGCAGAAGGTGTCGGCCGGCTGTTCGGTGAGGAAAGAGGGATGAATGCTGAGGTGGAAGATGTCGATGCTGTCGCAGGTGCCCACGTGGCGGCGGTTGTATAGGGTGGTGTCTCGGGAGTACCAGCGGCCATCGGTGAAGAGGAGCGAGTCGCATGCCGTGACGGGAGGCTTCTCTGAATAGAAGACTCTTTCGGGGGCATAGACGGTGAAGACTGTCGTGTCGGTGCAGAGGTCATGGGCCAGGCCTGACACGAGGGTGACCTGGTGCAGTCCGGTGTCGAGAAAAGTGTGTTGTGGCGAGATGAGGGTGGAGCTGTCGCCGTCGTCGAAATACCAGCGTCGGCTTTCGCTGCGTTCTCCGGTGGTATGGCCCAGACTGTTGACCACGGTGCTGCGGTCGACGAAGGTGACGGTGTATCCCTGGCAGGTGTTGACGGCGCTGATGGTATCGGCCACGGCATGGGGCCAGCGGTTGCCGGTATAGGCACTCATGGTGACGTAGCACTGGTGGTTCTCGGTCGAGGTGAGGCGACAGTAGACGTAGGCGTCGGTGGAGAGGAAGGTGTAGTTTTGTTGGGAGGAGATTACGCTGTCTAGGGAGGTGGTGTACCAGCTATAGAGGAATCCGTCGGGAGCGGTGACGGAGTTTGAGTCGACGGGACCGCAGCTTTCCGAGGCCACGCTGCGCGGGATGCACTCTGCATTGTAGTAGGCGTAGCCATAGTGGGCCAGCTGGCCGCAGTCGAAGGTGGTGAAGCGGAGGATAATGGTCTGGTCGTGATAGGGCGAGAGGTCGAAGCCAACAGTGGTCCAGTCTTTCCAGATGATGCCATTGGAGGAGTTGGTGTTCCAGCCCAGTGATGCGTTGGCTACGAAATCGGCCGTGCCGCAGGTGGAGTCGATAACCGACAGGTCGGTGTCGAGTATCTCCAGCCGGAAGCGGGGTTGTTGCGAAGGGGAGTGGTTGGGGTTCTGCAGCACCACGGCATAGCGCAGTATCAGGAGCGAGTAGATGAGCGTGTCGACATGGAGTTTGTATGAGATGGATTCCGCTTGGCCACCGTTCTTCCAGTTGCCCAGTCGCACGGAGCACGAGGTGCCGGGGCAGACGGTGTGCAACAGGCCTCCCGTATGGGGGTCGGTCTCGGTGGGGTCTGTGTGGATGGTGTGGCGACTCTGTTCCGACTGGGGGCCATGGTCGACTTTCCCTAAAGTCAGGTAGGGATTGCTAAATGAGCCGAAATAGCATTTGCAGTAGTAACTGTCGAGGTCCTGCATGTCGGGTTCACCGATGCAGGGACTCACGTCGGTGACGAAGTCGACCGTGGTGGCACAACAGGAATAGTTGCTGTCGGCCAGCAGGCGGACGCCTACACGGTGCTGCGTTCCAGGCTGCAACCCCGTGAGGTGTACGATGGGGTCGCTGGTGACCAGGTGAAAGGGTCCACAGTCGATAATCGCCATGTGGTAAGACCCGCTCCATTGCACGTCAGCGGTAGTAGTGGTGATGTTGTTTACCTGTACGCTTGGGGCATTAGAGCAGAGGTTTACAGGTGAGCAATACCAAAAGATGTTGAATTGTACGAATATGTAGGGCTCCCAGTGAAAATGGATGACGAGCGAGTCGCCTTGAAGGCTAAGAGGGATGTGGGTTAGTTCGTAGGAATGGTAGGTGATGGTAGTATCCTGCCCAGCCAGTTCAACCCAGCAGTCGTTGGTAGTCTGCGTCGTTGTGTTGATGTTCTGGAAAGAAATGCTGATGGGCTCCCCGTTACCATAGATGATGACCCAGCAGTCGTTGGTATCTTCGAGAATCGTGGGGGTGTATATGTTTCCCGAATGCTGTCGGCAGTTGTAAACGAAGACGGTGTCGTGGTTTTGCATATATACTGTCTGAGCCCGGCCGGGCAGGCCGAGCGTCAGACAGAGTGTCAGTGCTATGATTGATAGTGCTTTACCGCATTTCATACGCATCGTTTACTGATGCAAATATACATTTTTTTTAATTAATTGTCATCTATTTTTACCAATCGCACCGTTTTTTGTTCCCCTTTGTCGGTGGTGAGGGTGAGCAGATAGGTGGCTTGCGGGAAGCCCTTCAAGTCCAGCCAGTACAGGCCTGGGCCGTTGTGGATGAGTCGCACCTCTTGGCGGCGGCCTTGCATGTCGGTGAGGACGGCGCTGATTAACCTTTCGTCATCTGCTTTGATGTTTACTGTTTCCCCACAGGGGTTAGGGTAGACGGTGAGCCGTGGACTGTCGGCGACTAGTGTGATGCCGGTGGTGGCAGTGGAGAAGGAGGTGCGGAGGCTCCATCCCGACTGGTGCCCCTCGTCGCAGAGTGCGCGGACGTAGATGTCGTACGTCGTTTCGGGCGTCAGCCCTTCGAGGGTGATGGAAGCCACGCTGTCGACTTCCACCATCACCCCTTCGCCTTGCGGGAAGTCGGCGGGGCCGTAGTTCAGCAGCCAGCGGCTCTGCCCCTCGGCATGCTGCCATCTGACAGTGGCAGTGGTGGACGTGATGCCGCTCACCTGTATATCTGTTACCGGCTCACAGGCGGCAGTGGTGAAGCGCAGGGTGTCGCTCCACGGCCCCGTGAGCGTGTCGTTGCAGAGAGCCCGCACGAGACAGATGAAGGTGGTGCTGTGTGCCAGGTCGGTGAAGGTGACGCTGTTGCTGTCAACGATGGTCGTGACGTTGGTGCCGTCGCCACGCAGGTAGAGTTCCCAGTGTTGCTCGCTGCCTTGTGGCGTCCAGCTGATGGTGGCGCTGGTGAATCCGATGTCGGAGGCGGCGAGGTCGGCAATGCTGTCGCAATTCGGTGCGGGTGCCAGAGCCTGCACGCTCAGCTCGTCCAGGCTCAACACCGGGGAACTGGTGCAGCCGGTGGTGCGCCACGGACGGAACAGCAACCGGGCACCGTAGGGCAGGGGAGCGGCGTGCAGGTTCACCAGCTGCCAGTTGTCGCTGTAGGCGATGCTGTCGTCGTAGAGCAGGATGAGGCTGTCATCCAGCGAGGCGTAGAGCTGCAGGCGGGTGTCGAGGTAATTATAGTGGTGGTTGCTGTCGGTATATCCCTGTTGGGCTATGGTGTAGAACACGATGCGTACAGAGTCGTCGCCGAAGGCCAGCTCCGGGGTGACGAGGTTCATCCACTGCTCCCCGTCGTCGATTCGGGTATGTAATGCCTGTGTGCTGCTGAGCGAGCTGCCGGTGATGATTCCCACGCCTTGTGTGGCCTCCCAGCAGCGGGGCGTCTTGTTTACTCTCTCGGCCTCGAAATCCTGGCGCCACGGCAGCGGCAGGGGAGCGCAGGCGGTGACCAGCTGGACGCTCACAGGGAAGGTGATGGCATCGTTGTAGCATATCGAGGAGACGGTGACCGTGTATTCTGTGGCGGTCATCAAGCCGGTCAAGACCACCTGATAGACGTTGTCGTTGCTGTCGAAGTCGGCCACAAGGGTTGTGGTGTGCTGCGGCGAGGTGGCGGTGATGAGGTAGTGTCGGTTGCCGGCGGCGTCGGCAATGGTCAGGACGACGGAGTTGCTGCCGATGCTGTCGACCCTGACCGAGTCGGGCCGCTCGCATGGGAGCGACTCGCTGAGGGTCACGTCGTCGACATAGATTGTCACGAAACTCGTGCTGTCACCGCGGTCGGGCCGCAGGGCGATGTGGTGCCCCAGGGTGCTGTAGGGCCCCAGACTCACCTGATGTTCGGTCCATCCGGTGCTGACGTCGAAGGATTCGATGGCGACGAAGGTCGCGGTATCGGTCGGGTCAGACATCACGCCGACGGTGATGCCCGGCTGGTGGAAGGTGGTGTAGGCATAGACCTTGAAGGTGAGGTCGAGGCCCGCCAGCGTATCCACCACGGGCAGTACCGCATACGTCGGCGAGGAATTGTAGCTGTTGTCGAGGATGAGACTGTAGCCGGACGTCCCGTGGCGGTAGGTCGGGTCAAGCATTGCATAAGTACCGGCGGGGAGCAACGACCAGCAGTGGCTGAGCGACCCGCTGTTGAAGGTCTCCACATGCGGCAGGTCGGCGTGGAGGATGGTGTCGCAGTCGGTGTAGAACTCGGTGTAGACAATGTTCGACAGCGTGCTGTCGGTGCAGCGTGCCGCGACGCTGGCCACATAGTATGTGCCGGGGGTGAGGTTGGTGAGGGTCATGGTGTCGCCCGTGGCGTCGACCGAGTCGACGGCATCGGCATGCGAGGCGTAGGGACGCCAGTAGTAGCGGTAGCTCCCGACGGCTGCGGTGTCGCTCACGACGAGGCGGGCCGTATGCTGGGTCACGGTGTCGACCGTCAGTGCCGAGGGCCGCAGGCAACCCGTGGCGGGGAAGATACCCATATCGTCAATCATCAGGCGTCCACCGCTGCTGACGGCCTTCAGCCGCAAGGCCAGGCGTCCGCTGTCCGCCGGGGCGAAGGCGTGTTCATAGTACTCCCACGTGCTGGCGACGGGAATGGTGTCGATGGGATGGAAGCTGGTGCTGTCGCCGCCGTCATCCATCAAGCCCAGCTCCAGGAGCAGGTTGGCGGGTTGGCTGAAGAGGCTGGCCACGCGGAGTCCGATGGCCATGCCTTCCAGTCCCACCCCTATCTCGGGCAGGACGGCCAGCGCGTCGTAGGGTTGCTCGTCGAAAGCGTAGTTGGCTGCCTCCATCTGCAGCATGCGGCTGCCCATGTCGGTGGTGGTGTAGTAGTTGGAGCCGATGGTCTTGACCTCCGACCCCTCGTGCGGGTCTTGGTAGCGCAGCCAGCAGTAGTCAATCTGGCCGACCGTCCACATCTCGAAGTCCTCGTGCCACGGCAGTTGGTCGATGGGCTGGCAGGCCGTGGTGAACGAGGCGGTCCGGTAGTTGGTGTACATGCCCTCGCACAGGCGGCTGACCCCTACCGTGTAGTAGTTGGCCGGGGTGAGCCCCGTGAGCAGCAGGGTGCTGTCGCCGCTGACAAGGTGGTCCGCGCCGTTGTAGTTGACGACATAGGTGCCCAGTCCGTTGTTCTCAAGCCAGTGCACCTCGGCTGTGGTCGCGGTGATGTGGGTCACCCACACGGCCGCTGGCCGGTCGCAGGAGGGCAGCACCTCGAGGAACACATTGTCCACGTAGCCCAGGTCGCGCCAGTAGCCTTGCACATACTCGTGGCTCGCCGTGCTGTGCTGCATTAGCACCAGCCGCCCCTCGGCAATCGGCACGGCACCGGTCTCTACGGTGTAGGTGTGCCACAGCGTGTCGGTCGGCTCGATGGTGGCCACAGGGATGAAATGCTCGATGTCGTCGTCGCCCGGGATGACACCCACCATCAAGCTCATCAGCTGCGGGAAGCGCTCCACGCGGTAGTCGAAGGTGAGCCTCAGCCGGTTGACAACAGTGTCGACAAAAGGCAGCAGCAGGATGCCCCGCTCATAATTGTAGTAATTGTTGTACTGCGAGGAGAACTTCACGACGTGGTTCTCCCCCTGACCTATCAGCTCGGGCACGGCAGGCGTGTAACTGCCCGTGGAGGGAACCGTCGCTATCGAAGTAGCATTCCAGCAGTCGGGTAGCGCCATGATGGCGTCGAAGTCCTCGTAGAGGGGCAGCGGCACAGCGCAGCGGGTGCGGAAGGTGGTGGTGACCGGCTCGCTGGCACTGCTGTCGCTGCAGAGGGCACGCACGCCGACCACATAGTCGGTCGCGGCGTCGAGGCCCGTGAGCAGGACGCTGTCGGCTGCAGTGGTCACGCTGTCGGCCAGCCACGCCTGTCCTGCGGGGTACCACACCACGCGGTTGCTGTCGGTCGGCACATAGTTACTCCAGCCTATGAGGGCCGAATGCTGGCCTATCTCGATGGCATCCACCGACTCCACCGGAAGGCACCCGTCGTAGACCTCGAGCACGATGTCGTCGAGGAAGAACCAATTGAAGGCCGTCCACTTCAGGGCCACCGTGTTGCCCGTGCCGGTGTAGGTGGCCATGGGCACGGTGTACTCCTCCCATGCATTCTGGTTGACGGTGAAAGTCTGGAGCACCTGCAGCGAGTTGATGTCGAAGGGGTCGTCCATGACACCCACCTGCAGGGTGACACGGCTGGAACCGCTGAAGGGGCCATGGCCCTTGAAGCGCAGCACGGTGGTGCGCACGCTGTCGACCGGCGGCAGGTGGAACCAACCACTATTGTCGCCTCGCAGGGCCTGGTTGGGGCGTCCCTCAAAGACGGCCATATCCTTCACATACACTGTGGTGCCGCTGCATCCGCCCCAGAGCGACGTGTAGCCGTCGGGGGGCAGTGACTCGAAGTCCTCGCTGAGCGGCAGCTCGCTGTGCGAGAGCGGGGCGCAGGGTGTGGTGAACTGCACGCCGAACCACTCGCTGCTGTCCTCGCCGCAGTCCGAGCGCATGTAGAGCCAGTAATGATGGTTGGGCACGAGGCCGGTGAGGTGCATCGTGTCGCCCCCGTAGAGCTGCAGGTTATGCCCCGTGCCGCCTGGGGTGAAATTGACCGTGTCATATTGTATGCGCACGAAGGAGCCGTCCACCTCGTTGGGAACCCAACTGAGGAGGGCCGTGTCATGAGCTACGGCCGTGACGGCGATGGATGTGGGCCGCGGGCAGGGCGGCAAGGGCCGGTGCCAGGTGACTACCGTGCCGCTGTCGGGCACACCGGCTAGGTTGAGACTGGGAGTGATCACCCAGTTGTTGCCTGAACGATAAGCGGGTTGCAACGTGGATACAATCAACGAGTCCCACGTGCCGCGCAAAGCCACATGGTCCACTTCGGTCGCAAAATAGCCGGGGCTATACTCGTTCTGCCACGTGGTGGCCCCGTCGACAAGGATAAAGTTGAAGAGCGTGTCGGTCGTAACCCCGTTGTGCATCGCACCGTACACGGCGCTGATGTCGCCATTGGAATGCAACCGCAGCTGGTAGTTGAAGTTGTCCTGCGAGGCCTCGGTCGAGGAAATGGGGTATGCCGGATAGTGCTGTACATGCTGCCACTCGATGACCAACATCTGGTTGCCGTCGTCATCCTCCGTCAGCTGCCACCAGCAGCCCGACGTGCCGGCTGGCATCTGTCCGTCGAAGAGCATGAAAGGGCTGATGATGCTGGAGGACGACTGGCTCCAGTAGTTGATGGCGTTGTGGTTGCCGCTCGAACCGCGCATCACCACAAAGCCGTCGGCACGCACCGTGATGGTGGTGCCCTGCGGATAGTCCGACTGGCCGAACTGGAAATCGAACGGCAAGGCCAGCGTCTGGTTGCCGTAGTCGCCCGTGACCGACGCCAGCAGGGTGCCCGTCGCGGCGATGCTCTGCCACTCGCCCTGTTCGGACGTGGCCGTATAGTTCTGAAGATACTGACCCTGTGCCAGCAGCGGCAACAAGGCAACGACAAAGAGTAATGTGTGTTTCGTCTTCATAAATAAATATGTTTTATTGTTCGATGTCTTATAGATGCATTTCCGCCTTCTTTTGTTGTCATACAGACGGAGAAGTCACCCCGTTTGGCTCACGCTTAACATTATTTAACATATGGCGGACGCAACCGGTATTTCAAAGACTCCTCTTCGGCTGTTCTTCGGCTGTTCTTCGGGAAAGACCGAAGAACAACCATCGAAAGGTCTGAAAATGAACTGCCAGAAGGCGGTGCGAAGTCCTCCTGTTCCCTTGCTGTTTTTTTACTGTTCTTTTACAAAACTAAAAGAACAGCAACGTAACACTGGTGGAACACAGAGCGTTGACCCCGTTTTCAACGGGACGTGTTTGAAAACTTTTCCGGGCGAATGGGGGTAGGCACACTATTATTTTGTATTTTTACATTCGGAATCCTATTGTGCTTGATAGGATAATGGTTTGTTTGTCAAAGAAATATAATAAAATACAGGTATGAAAAACCATGTGAAAGAGTTGACGGAGGGCATGCAGCGCCTGTGTGCCGTGGCCAATCGTGTAGTGCAGAGTGCGTCGCCGCACAGAATCGATATCGACCTGCTGCTGGAGAACCTGCGGAGCCTCTATGAGGTGGCTAACAGCCTCATCCCCGGCCCTTCTCCGGTTGGAGAAGGGAGTGAAATGCAAGGGGTGTTTACTCCCCTCTCCAATCGGATAGGGGGTGAGGGTGAGGCTGCCGGGGGAGAGGCTGACGATATGGCCAAGGTGCTGACTATCGCAGCCATGCAGCCCGAGCAGGACAGCCTCACCCCCGACCCCTCTCCGATTGGAGAGGGGAGTAAGGAGCAAGAGGTCTCCACCCCCCTCTCCAATCGGAGAGGGGACGGGGGTGAGGCTCTCCCCGAGCCTACTCCTGAGCCGATGCCGCCGATGGAGGAGCTGGAGCAGAACGACAACGCCCTCCTCTTCGACGAGGTGATTATTGACAGCCTCACCCCCGACCCCTCTCCGGTTGGAGAGGGGAGTGGGAAGCAAGAGGTATCTACACCCCTCTCCAATCGGAGAGAGGACGGGGGTGAGGCTGCCAGTGGCGACTCTGTCGGCCAGGTTTCGCTGCTGGACTACCTGGGTCAGCCGGCACAGCGCACGCTGGGTGAGTCGCTCGTCGCCGACCGTCCCCAGACCTCGAGCCTCGAGCGCAAGGTGGATGACCTGCGCACGGTAATCAACATCAACGACAAGTTCAGCTTTATGAGCGAGCTCTTCCACAACAACATGAAGGCCTACAACGACTTTATTATGAGCCTCAACGCCATGGCCTCGCGCGACGAGGCGATGGAGTATGTGCGTGGGGTGGCGGCACAGCAGAAGTGGGACGACGCCTCCGCCACGGTGCAGGAGTTCTACAAGGTGTTCGACAAGAAGTTCTGAGAGGTTAAAGAGGTTTTAAAGGTTTAAGAGGTTCTAAAGGTTATGACTATGGGCAAGGCAATACTTTTCTCGGCTCCCTCGGGATGCGGCAAGACGACCATCATCAAAGAGCTGATGGCCGGAGCCCCCACGGAGCGGTTCAATCCGGCCGACTTGGCCTTCAGTATCTCGGCCACTTCGCGCGCCCCGCGGGTGGGCGAGGTGGACGGCAAGGACTACTACTACCTGAGTGCCGACGAATTCAAGGCGCGCGTGGCGGCGGGCGACTTCCTGGAGTGGGAGGAGGTGTACGAGGGCACCTGCTACGGGACACTGAAGAGCGAGGTGGAGCGGCTGTGGGCCGAAGGACGTGTGGCGGTGTTCGACGTGGATGTGAACGGCGGCCGCAACATCAAGCGCTACTTCGGGGCCGATGCGTTGAGCATCTTTGTGATGCCGCCCAGCGTGGAGGTGCTGGAACAGCGCCTGCGCAGTCGCGGCACCGACAGCGAGGAGTCGATAAGCAAACGGTTGGCCCGCAGCGCCAAGGAACTGGAGGAAGCCCCCCTCTTCGACGTGACCATTGTGAACGACGACCTGCAGCGTGCCGTGCAGGAGACCCGCCGGGTGATAGAGAGTTTTTTGGAGGTTTAAGAGGTTTTAAAGGTTTAAGAGGTTTTATAGGTTATAAAGGTTTTAAGGGTGAATAAGCTGTTCGACATACTGAAGAAGTACGACTATGTGGTGGTCTTTGTGCTGTTGCTGGTGGCGTCGGTGGTGATGATGGTGCGTACGAGCTACTACCAGCAGTCGCGCATCGTGTCGTGGGCCAACAGCATTGCGGGCGGATGGTATCAGGGGGTGCACAGTGTGGGTGGCTACTTCGGCCTGAAGGCCGAGAACGACCGGCTGGCGGCCGAGAACGCACGTCTGCGCGAACGGCTGGCCGAGAGCTATATCAGCTATACCGACAGCATGTTCACCGTGAACGACACTGTCTACCGCCAGCGCTACGACTACACCGAGGCCGCGGTCATCAAGAATTCGTGGAGCGGACAGAATAACTACATAATGATAGGCAAAGGCCGCCGTCACGGTGTGAGCTCCGACATGGCGGTCATCTCGCCCGACGGCATCGTGGGCGTGGTGGTGGGCACGACGGAGAACTTTGCCACGGTAATGCCGGTGTTGCACAGCGACAGCCGCAACAGTGTGAAGGTAAAGCGTACGGGCATCAGCGGCTCGCTGGTGTGGGACGGCAAGGACTTCCGCTATGCGCAGGTGCTCGACGTGCCGACGACCCACCAGTTTGTGGAGGGTGACACCATTGTCACCTCGGGCCTGGCCAACGACTTCCCCGAAGGGATACCGGTGGGCTATGTGGTCGAGGCCGACACCATCAAGGGAATGGGCATGTACAAACTGCGGGTGCGGCTGGCCACCGATTTCAACAAGCTGGACCACGTCTATGTGGTCGACAACATGTTCCGTGCGGAGCAGGAGTCGTTGCTGAGCAAATTGAAAAATGAAGAATGAGAATTATGAAAAGGTTTTTTTTGACACTCGCCATCGTTTTGCTGGGCGGCACGGCAGCCCAGTCGCAGCTGCTCTACCGCATCTCGGGCAACGGGCTGAAGAACCCGAGCTATGTGCTTGGAACCTACCATTTGGCGCCAGCCTCGTTTGCCGACAGCATCCCTGGGTTGAACAAGGCCCTGAACGAGGTGCAGCAGGTGTATGGCGAACTGGACATGCAGGACGCCTTCAAGCCTGAGAACATAACCAAGATGCAGGCGGCACAGATGCTTCCCGAAGGGGTGACCCTTTCGTCGCTTTTGACCCCGGAGCAGAGGGAGCGGCTGAACGCCCTGTTGCGTGAAGTGATGGGTATGGACTTGAGCAACGAATCGGTGGCGGCACAGCTGGACAAGATGACGCCCGCCTTCCTTTCATCGACGCTCTCGCTGTTGGTCTACATGAAGGAGAATACATCGTTCAACCCTATGAGTCTCATCGACAGCCACGTGCAGACCGTGGCTCAGAAACAAGGCAAATCCGTGGGCGGATTTGAAACGGTGGATTTCCAGATGGATGTGCTCTATAGTGCCCCGTTGGAGAAACAGGTGGAGGACTTGATGTGCATCGTTGACAATTTCAAGGATGTTGTCGAGATGGCCGACTTCGTTACGGCGGCCTATTTCTCGCAAGACCTCGACATGCTGACGGAGATGCTTGACGAGGAGAGCGAATCGCCCTGCTCGGGTGGTGAAGAGGATGGCGAGGTACTCATCTTCGGCCGCAATGCTAATTGGGTGAAGGTTATGCCCGACATCATGTCTGCCCAGCCGACGCTCTTTGCCGTCGGCGCCGGTCACCTGATTGGGGAAAAGGGCGTGCTCGACTTGTTGAGGGCGAAAGGTTATATAGTGGAAGGAGTGAAATGAACAACCTTGTCTGGAGAAATATAGTGCGCTTTCTGGTGCTGATGCTGCTGCAGCTGTTTGTGCTGAACAATGTGTATCTGGGCGGCTATGTGATGCCGATGCTCTACCTGCTGTTCATCCTGATGCTGCCCACCTCGATGGGGCGGGTGCCCATGCTGTTGACGGCCTTCGGCACGGGTCTGCTGGTCGACATCATGGCCGGAGCCCTGGGATTCCATACGTTGGCCTGCACGCTGGTGGCGATGATGCGCATCACCTTCGCCGACCGCATCCTGACGCGTGGCGAGAACGTGGTCATCGAGACCCCGAGCATCTTTAGCGTCACGCCACAGTATTTCATCAGCTACCTGCTGCTGCTGACGGCGGCCTTCTACCTGGTCTTCTATTCGGTGGAGCTCTTCAGCTTCCGCGGCCTGGGCGATGTGCTGCTGGCCACGGTGTGCAGCACGGTGGTGACCACCCTGCTGGCGGTGCTCTATCAATATGCCTTTGTCAGGAGAAAGGAGACCGAGAAATGAAAGCTCTCCGTGGAAGCCACGTCCGCATCCTGTTCGCTGTCCTTTTTTCCCTTTGCGCCATCCACTCTGCCGCTGCACAGACGGCGGTGGGTCAGTGGCGCGACTGTCTGGACCATTCCATGGTGCTGCATGTAGAGCCTGCGGGGCGCTATGTCTATGCTGCCGCCCGCGGCGGCCTGTTCCGCTACGACACCGTGTCAGGGTCGCTGGAACGCATGAACAAGACCACAGGACTCAGTGACGCCGGCATTGCCACCATCGCCTTCGACACCGCCACCCGTACCCTGGTGGTGGCCTACAATAACTCCAATATCGACCTGGTGAAGGGCGACGAAGTGTACAACCTCTCCGACATCAAGCGCAGTGGCATCGGGGGCGACAAGAGCATCTATCGTATCCGCTTCCACGACCGCATGGCGTGGCTGGCCACGGGCTTCGGCGTGGTGGTGGTCGACCTGGACCGCCGTGAAATCAAGGAGACATGCTATATAGGCAACGGAGGCACCTATACGGTGGTGAGCGACCTGGCCTTCTCGGCCGACAGCCTCTATGCCGCTACGGCCGAGGGACTGAAGCGGGTGGCTGTCAGCGAGCCGCATCCCACCATCAGCGACCGGTGGACGGCCGACGGACGCCTTGCCGGCATCACCGTCACCATGCTCGACTACTATGCCGGCCGCCTATTGGCCGGAGGCTTCACCTTCGACCCCGGGCAGACCACCCTCTATGCCCTCGACAGCACCGGTACCGTCGCCTGGAACGGCGGCGAGGTGCGGTCGATGCATGTCGGCGGGGGCTACGTGACCCTCTGCCACAGCGAGAGCGTGGTGCGCTACGACAGCACCCTGCAACGTGTTGACAGCCTCACCAGCTACGATTGGGGGGCGCTCTCCTGCTTCGACGCCGTCTACTCTGACAGCGCCACCCTCTGGGTGGGGCACGAGTGGGGCGGCATGTTCCGTATGCGGTCTTCCGGCAACACCTACCTCATGCCCGACGGGCCCTTCTCGGCCGACAATGTCTACCGCCTTGTCCCCTTCAACTACCGTATGATGCTCTGCCCGGGAGGCCACACGACCGTCTATGCCAACGCCTACCTCTCGCCCAACCTCCTCACTGCCGTCGGACGCCGATGGACGTCGCTCGACCGCAGCAACCTCGTCGGGGTGTCCGACCTGGTCGATGCCGCCGTCAACCCCAACGACACCAACGAGACCGTCGCCGCCCTCTGGGGCAGCGGTGTGATATCCATCCGCGACAATCAGGTGCAGACCCTCTACAACGAGGTCAATACCGGCGGCGCATTGACTCCCTACAACATCGGCTCTTTCAGCACCCTTCGCACCGGTGCTTTGGCCTTCGACAATCGGGGCAACCTCTGGACCCTCGTATCCAACAGCAACTATGCCCTGGCCAAGCGGGCCTCCAACGGCACGTGGAGCCGCTTCTCCACCTCGCAGATGGCCGCCCTCCCGTCGGTCGACAAGCTGGTGTGGGACAGCATCACCGGCTACCTGTGGTTCTGCGGCCGAGAGAACATGATATACGTGCACGACGGCGTGAACCGTATGGCACGGGTCAACCCCAACAACGGCAGCAAACTCTCCACCGACGACGTCACCGCCCTTGTGCAGGACCGCTCCGGCAACCTCTGGGTGGGCACCAACAAGGGACTCAAGGTCATCTACAACGCCTACCAGGCTTTCGCCAACGGCGGGGTGGGGGAGGTCTCACCCGTAGTCTGCAGCAATATCACCATTACTAACGGCGACTTCTCGGAGTACCTGATGGCCTACGAGAGCATCACCGCCATCGCCGTCGACGGCGCCAACCGCAAGTGGGTCGGCACCTCGTCGGGCGGCCTCTACCTCATCTCGGCCAATGGGCTTGAGCAGCTGGAGCACTTCACCGCCGAGAACAGCCCCCTCTTCTCGAACAAGATTATTGCCCTCGGCATACAGCCCCGCACGGGCGAGGTGTACATAGGCACCGACCAGGGACTGCAGGTCTACCGCTCCACGGCTACCTATGCCGAGAGCCTTCCCTTCGACGACATCTACGCTTTCCCCAACCCCGTGCGGCCCGACTACGACGGCCCCATCGCCATCAAGGGCTTCACCCGCGACGCCCTGGTGCGTGTCACCGATGCTTCGGGCCACACCGTCTTCTCTACCCGTGCCCTCGGGGGGCAGGCCGTGTGGAATGGCCGCACCGCCAGCGGCGAGCGCGTGGCGTCGGGAGTCTATTATGTCTTTGCCTCCGACAGCGAGGGTGGCAATCGAAGTGTGACCAAGATACTGGTAGTCAGATGATACTCTCTACGCCTGGACTTGTGCTCCACACCACCCCTTACGGCGAGGCTGCGGTTGTCGCCAAGGTGTTCACGCGGCAGCTGGGCATGCGCTCTTATCTCGTCAAAGGGGTGCGCAGCCAGCGCGGACGGGTGCGGCAGAACCTGCTGCAACCCCTCTCGTGTGTCGACATGGTGGTCTACGACAGCCCCAAGCGCGACCTCAACTACATCAAGGAACTGTCGCCCCGCCGGCCTGAGCCGCCTGCCGATGCCGTCGGCAACGCCTTGCGCTTCTTTATGACCGAGGTGCTCTACAAAGCCCTCCGCGAGGAGGAGCCCATGCCCGACCTCTTCGACTATGTCGAGTCGGTCAGCTCCCTGTTGTCCGACCCCGCGGCCCAGCCCGCGGTCCTGCCCCTCCGCTTCCTCTTGGCCCTGACGCACCACCTCGGGGTAGAACCCCTCGACAACCATTCCCCCCGTGAGCCCCTCTTCGACGTGCAGGAGGGCTGCTTTGTGGCCACCCCGTCCGAGACCACCCTCCCACCGGCCCTCTCGGCCATGCTCCACGAGTACCTCTCAGAGCCGGAGGCACAGCCGAGGGGCTACAGCTCCAGCGACCGGCGTGCGCTCCTCGACGCCCTCATCGCCTACTGCCAGCTGCACTTCAGCGGCTTCCGCAATATCCATAGTCACGAGATATTACACACAATATTAAGATAACGCTATTAGAACTTAGAAATTAGAATTTAGAAATTAGAACTTAGAAATTAGAATTCAGAAATCATAATTATGAAAAAGACCATCGCAATTCTCAGTTTCCTGATGGCTGTAGCCGGTGCCTCGGCACAGACCTGGTGGGTCTTCCTCGCCGACAAGGCAGGCACCACCTTCGACCCCTACTCCTATTTCGATGCCAAGGCCCTGGACCGCTATGCCCAGTGCGGCGCCGACCTCTACGACCAGACCAACTACCCCCTCAACGAGACCTATGTGGCGGGTGTCGACGCCCTGGCCACCGAGGAGGTGGGACAGAGCCGCTGGATGAACGCCATCGGCGTGGTCGCCACCCCGGCCCAGGCCGCCGCCATCGAGGCGCTGCCCTATGTGACCCGCGTGCAGCTGATAGGTGGCGACATGCAGCCTGCTCAAGTTGAAAGTGGAAAGATGAAAGATGAAAACGCTCTCTCCACTCTCGAAGACACCACCCTCACCGACCAGCTGCTCCGCATGCAGGGCCACCTCTTCCGCCAGGCCGGCATCGATGGCACGGGCATCCGCATCGCCGTCTTCGACGGGGGCTTCCCCAAGGTGAACACCCACGAGGCCTTCCGCCACCTGCGTGAGGGCAAGCGCATCCTCAAGACCTGGAACTTCCCCAACCACAAGGAGGACGTCTACGGCTGGAACTCGCACGGAACCATGACCCTCTCCTGCATCGCCGGCCGCATGAACGGCAAGGACCTCGGACTGGCCACCGGCGCCGAGTTCCTGCTGGCCCGCACCGAAGTGGGCCCCGAGCCCTTCCAGGAGGAGGTGTGGTGGATGCAGGCTGTGGAGTGGGCCGACAAGAACGGAGCCAACATCATCTCCAGCAGCCTCGGCTACGGCAAGGACCGCTACTACACCAAAGACATGGACGGCAAGAGCTATGTGGCCCGGGCCGCCAACCTGGCTGCCCGCAAGGGCATGCTGGTGGTGAACAGTGCCGGCAACGAGGCCGACGACCGCTCGTGGCAGTACATCATCACCCCCTCCGACGCCGACAGCGTGCTCTGCATCGGCGGCATCACCCACTCCCTCACCGACTACGAGCACATCTCCTTCGCCTCCTTCGGCCCCAGCGCCGACGGGCGCCAGAAGCCCAACCTCTGCGCCTTCGGCCACGCCTGGGCCGCCTCGCCCAAGAACAACAAGGCCTACGACATGGTCTACGGCACCTCCTTCTCCTGCCCCCTGGTGGCCGGCTTCGCCGCCTGTGCCTGGCAGGCCTCCAAGGGCAAGACCAACATGGAACTCTTCTCCCTGCTGCAGCAATCGGGTGACCTCTACCCCTACTGCGACTACGCCTTCGGCTACGGCGTGCCCCAGGCCAGCTACTTTGTGGGAGACAAAAAAGAAGTCCCCGCCGCGGGGACGCGGTTCCGCTTTGAGCCCCAAGGCCCCACCTCGGTCAGCGTCATCTTCACCCACCCCGACAGCAACGTGCACATCTTCTACAAGGACGTCGACGACAACGGCCGCATACTCACCTACGGCAAGCGCTCCCTGGCCCATGTCGACACCTCGGTGAGCATCGACTTCCGCGGCGGCAACCACCTCGTCGTCTACTCCGGCGGCCAGATGGGCGACTACCGCTTCGAGCGCTCCACCCAGGTGGCCGACAAGACCGAGTGGTCCGCGGTCCGCAGCACCGAGCGCGACTTCCACATCGGCACCTACGACGCCCTCGTCCGTGCCCCGCGCCAGGACATCGCCCGCGAGCGCCGCTCCGAGTGGGACGTCTACCTCATGTTCGGCCTGCCCCTGAGCTTCGGCCTCGACAAGGAGGCCATGCAGTGCAACCCCTGGTCGCCCGCCAAGCGCATCGGCGCCCGTTGGCAGCACCATTTCACCAAGGCCTACGGCATAGGGCTGGCCGTGGAATACGGCCACACCTCGTTCCGCTTCGGCAGCGCGGCCAACCACCTCGACTCCCTGGCCGCCATGGACGACGATGTGCGCTGGCTCGACAAGAAGGTCTCCCGCCACAGCGTCAACATCGGCGAGCTCGGCATCGAACTCTTCCAGCGCGTCCGCTTCCTTCCCGCCGGCATGATGCACAAGGGCCTGCACTGGGACCTCGGCGTCTATGGCAACTGGGGCTACAGCATCTACAAGCTCCGCGGCTCCCACGAGGGCGACATCGCCTCGTCGCGCATGCAGAAAGTCTACGGCCTCGACATGCTGGACGGCTACCGCTGGAACTGGGGCGTCACCACCCGCCTCACCTACGACCTGCTGGGCCTCTACGCCCGCTACCGCCTCAACGGCATCGGGCAGCCTGTCCCCGCCGGACAGGTCCTCCTGCCGCGCCTCGAAATCGGCGTGCAACTCCTCCTCTAGACCCCCTACTTCCTCCGCCATTTTTACGGTAGTATTACGGTAGTATTACGGTAGTATTACGCTTTTAAAGCGTAATACTACCGTAATACTACCGTAATACTACCGTAAAAATGGCGGAGGATGTGCGAATTTTATTTGGGGGTGAATGCGTGCGGTTCGATATTTTTTTGTATCTTTGCAGTCGGTAGCGAGGGTGAAAAAGTGAGGGAAGTTTGTTTATTATATTGATAAATATAGCGTTATGTATAAACTTAGACGTGTTGTTTTGGTGTGCACACTGGTGGTGTCGTGGGCTGCGGCGGCGCAAAATATCAGTGTGAGCTCGGCGGTGGGGCAGAACATAACCACTTTTGTGCAGGACAACCTCATCGGGCAGGGAGTGTATGTGACCAATGTGAAGTACGGCAACCAGACGGGAAACATCAGCAAGCCGATGATAGGCACTTTCCAGAGCAACGGTTTCCTCCATCTGCAGATGGACTCTGGGGTGGTGATGACCACAGGCAACATCAGCGTGGCTCCGGGTCCGAACAACTTGACTGGCGCTTACACTACTGTGTCGGGGGCTTATGAGGATACGCAGTTGAATACCTACTTGCCCTCGGGACAGTCGGTGACGACATGCTCCACAATTGATTTTGACTTCGTAAGCATCTCGCCCTATGTTACGTTGAACTATTGTTTCGCCTCGGAAGAGTATCCCGAGTGGGTGTGCTCATCATACAATGATATTTTTGCCTTCCTTGTGACGGGGCCCGACCCTGCGACGGGAGCCACGGTGACCAAGAACATCGCCATCGTGCCCCACTCGGTGAGTACGGCCAACCCCAATGGCATCACGGTGGGTATCAACACGGTGAACAACGGACATGACAATGACCCCAGCGACACCTCTAGCACGCCGGGGTGCACCTCCCGTTTCTCGCAGTTCTATGTGGTCAACAACTACAGCACGGGGGTGCAGTACGACGGTTTCACGCAGAAGCTCTCGGCCAATGCCACCCTTGTGCCCTGCACGCAGTATCACATGCACATTTCCATCTGCAATGTGGGTGATGGCACTCTTGACAGCGGTGTGTTGCTGGAGAAGAAGAGCTTCAACAGCCCGTCGGCCGAGGTGAACCTGTCGCACCGCGATGCCGACACCATCGAGCGCAGCATCCCCAAGGTGCTGCCGCTGACCTTGGCGGGCAGCGTCTACAGCCAGGGAATGGTGGCGGTGCAGTTCGGCGGCAATGCCGTGGTGGGCGAGGACTACACGGTGGTCACCGACAGCGGTGTCTCGCTGAGCGCCCTGCATCCTTCCTTCAACATCAACACGGGCGCCCATTCGCTCACCTTCCGCGGCACGGCGACGGCCGACCTGAGCGAGCCGAAGCTCATCGAGCTGTACCTCAGCACGGCGTTGTGCACCAGCTACCCGGCACTGAGGACCTACGACACGATACGCTACATCCTGGCCGAGGACGACGTGGTGCGCCTGCGGCGCGACACCATCGTGGCCTACGACACCTGCAAGCAGGTGGGCGTGGAATTGGCCATCGGTCAGCACCCGCCCTTCACCTTCCACTGGGACCCCGAGACGGATATCGACTTCCCCTACCAGCAGTACAGCACGGCGACCATCACGGAGAGCCGCAACTACCGCGTGTCGGTGGCCGACGCACGTGGCCATACCGACACGACAGACGTGTATGTGGAGGTGCGGCCCCGCACGAACGGCATCGAACAGCAGGAGGTGGAAGCCCAGCTCGAGGTCTATCCCAACCCCACCGACGGCGAGCTGAACCTGGAGGCCGACGGCATCACGCAGGTGGAGGTCTACAACGTCAGCGGTGTGTGTGTCTTCTCGCGCCGGTGCAACGACGACTGCCGCACCATCGACATCCGCCCGCTGCCGGCGGGCCTCTACACCGTCCGCATCATCACCAACCTGGGCATCAAGACCGAGCGGGTGGTTGTCAAATAGAGAAAATAAAAAACAACAATACATCATGAAAGAATATACACTCGAAGAATTCCAGAAAGAATTGCGGCTCGGCATCCCCGACCTACATTCCAATAAAGATAATACTAATGGAGATATTTTGTCAACTTCCCTTCCCTCAACGAGGAGAACAAGTGTTTTGAAGTTGTGTATGTTATGTATAATAATGCTTCTTCCCATGACGAAAGACGCAATATCACAAGTCAAGGTATATGCAGATGGGCGTCTTGAGGTTTATTCGCAGGTTGGAGCATGGGAGAAAGCATTAAAAACGATAGTTACTTCTCCCTATGCATGTGCTTATCATTTGAATTATAATAATGAAGATGTTTCTTATTTTTGTGCTCAAGGATGGCTGTGGACGAAAATGGGCGGCTATTTCGGGTCAGATGTCAAATATAAACAAGGCATATTGAATATTTCCTCTCCTCTATCGATTATTCAAACGATGCAAGGTCGACAATATTATTTCAAAGATGACTCTACTCGATTAAGGTATGGATTTATAGGTCAAGAATTAGAGAAAGCCCATCCTGAAATGGTAAAAAAGATGGATGACGGATCTCTGGCGGTTTCATACATGGATGTAATCGCAATTCTTGTGGAATGTGTGAAAGAACAACAGGAAGAAATCGATGCTTTAAAAAAAGAGATTGAAAGAATGGCGAACAAATAGGAATGGAAAAGAGTTGGATATTAATCATATTAACAATTTGTTTGTACTGCTCGTGTGAGAAACACGAGAATGATTATCGAGACAAATGGGTAGGAGAATATGTAGGAGATGATCTCTCGGGGTCTTATTATGGCCATGTGACCTATCCCAATCGACATACATATGTGATAAAATCCGATGATAGTAATTGTGTGTACATTAAATTTGGTTGGGGTATATTGTTGACGGAAGTGATGGTTGACGGAAATTTTTGTTATAGACGAGGCCGAGAGATTAGTGGACGGATTTACGATGATAGCATATGTTTATATGCAGAAGATGTAACAGCATTAAATGCTCATCCATATTATGAGGTGGTTGCACACAAGGTGAATAGTGTGGTGCCAGATAGTATTTATCAAAGTATTGTGATGGAGGCGAGTAATGGAAATATTTTTGATTGATGTGAAATATGCTAATTTATTGTTTCAAACAATGAAAAGAATTATTATTCTATTTTTTGTTATTGGCGGAACAATATCTTTAAGGGGACAGACTCCGGATAAAGATAGAAGTTGGCAACCTGTGTTTATCGATAACTTTAGTGCAATAAATAATAGTAGATGGGATATTCTGGATAATTATGTTCCTGGTGATTATAATGCAGAGACAGGGGAAGGAGATGAAGAAAAATATATATTTCTAAATAGTAATGTTTACTTGACGACATCACTTTTCTTTCTTGAGAAATCCCTTGCCATAAAATTGGAAAAGAGGACGACCCCGTTACCACACCCTAATGGTCAAGATTGCAAGTACAGGAACATGCATTTTTATACGGCAGGACGAGTGAAGAGTATAAATAGCTATCATTATGGCTATTTTGAAATGAGAACGAAACTTCCTCAGGGTAGATGCTTTTTTCCTGCTTTTTGGTTGCATGGTCAACAGAATTCTGGACTAAACCCGTATTACAATGAGATTGACATAATGGAGGTTTTTGGAGGTATGGATAGTGTAAGTACCACCAATATTCACTACTCCTTTTTACCACCATTCAATTATATTCAAGAATCTCTAGATAGTGTACAAGTAAATAATGTCCATGATTACCATACCTATGCAGTAGAATGGACCAAATCTCGAATTATCTGGTTCGTTGACGGAAAAATAATCAGGATTGATGCAAATGATTATGATGGAATTGGAATACAAAACCCTATGTACATTTACTTTAACAATACTCGCTATAATCTTGATTCAGATGAAGGTACAATATATCCAGGAATAATGACAGTCAAGCACATCTCTGTTTATGACTTAATGTGTGATTCACTGACTGTCGTAAATAGTATACCAGATTTTGATTCATATAATTACGCATTAAAAAAGGCAATCTCGCTTGGAAGTGAAACTGTGATACCAAACAACGCCAATATTACATTACGTGCTACCGATTATATTGAGTGGCGTTCTGGTTTTGAAATACCTCAAGGAACTGAAGTCTTTTTTGAGGTAGGTCATTATAAATAGCAGAGGGTAGTTTGAAGGGACCTGCTCAATGTTTTATGACTTTCTCTCTTCTATCAAAAAAAAAGTGTATCTTTGCACCAGTGTGATTGAGGCAGAAATATATTATAATTTAGATATAATGATTTGAATAACAAAATTATAGAATATGACACTCGAAGAATTCCAGAATGAATTGCGGCTCGGTATCCCCGACCCGCTGCCCGAACCCCAACCCTATGACCCCACGGTGAACCATGCGCCCAAGCGCAAGGACATACTGACGCCGGCCGAGAAGAAGCTGGCCATCCGCAACGCCCTGCGCTACTTCCCCGCCAAGCACCACAAGATGCTGGCCAAGGAGTTTGCCGAGGAGCTGCAGAAGTACGGCCGCATCTATATGTACCGTCTGCGTCCGACGTACAAGATGTACGCCCGCCCCATCGACGAGTATCCCGCCCGCTGCCGTCAGGCTGCCGCCATCATGCTGATGATACAGAACAACCTGGACCCCGCCGTGGCGCAGCATCCCCACGAGCTTATCACCTACGGCGGCAACGGTGCCGTGTTCCAGAACTGGGCCCAGTACCGCCTGGTGATGAAGTACCTGAGCGAGATGACCGACGAGCAGACCCTCGTCATGTACAGCGGTCACCCCATGGGACTCTACCCCAGCCACAAGGAGGCTCCGCGCGTGGTGGTCACCAACGGCATGATGATTCCCAACTACAGCAAGCCCGACGACTGGGAGCGCTACAACGCCCTCGGCGTGACGCAGTACGGCCAGATGACCGCCGGCAGCTATATGTACATCGGCCCGCAGGGTATCGTGCACGGCACCACCATCACCGTGCTCAATGCCGCCCGCAAGCTGGGTGGCGGCACGGCTGGCAAATTGTTCATCACCGCCGGCCTCGGCGGCATGAGCGGTGCACAGCCCAAGGCCGGCGACATCGCCGGAGTGGTCTCCATCACCGCCGAAATCAACCCCGCCGCCACGCAGAAGCGCTACACCCAGGGCTGGGTGGACGAGGTGCACGAGGACCTCGACGAGCTCTTCGCGGCTGTCAACAAGTCTATCGAGAAGAAAGAGGCCCGCAGCTACGCCTATCAGGGCAATGTGGTGGACCTCTGGGAATACTGCGCCGAAAAGGGTATCAAGGTGGATCTCGGCAGCGACCAGACCTCGCTGCACAACCCCTGGGCCGGTGGCTACTATCCCGTGGGTGTGTCGTTCGAGGATGCCAAGGTGATGATGGCCGAGCAGCCGGAGCTGTTCAAGGAGAGGGTGCAGGAGAGCCTGCGCCGCCATGTGGCTGCCGTGAACAAGCTCACCGCCAAGGGTATGTACTTCTTCGACTATGGCAATGCCTTCCTGTTGGAGAGCAGCCGCGCCGGTGCCGACATCTGGAATGCCGACCACACGGCTTTCCGCTACCCCTCCTATGTGCAGGACATCATGGGCCCCATGTGCTTCGACTACGGCTTCGGCCCCTTCCGTTGGGTGTGCACCAGCGGCAAGCCCGAGGACCTGGACAAGAGCGACCACATCGCCATGGAGGTGCTGGGCGAGATTGCCGCGACGGCTCCCGCCGAGATACAGCAGCAGATGCACGACAACATACAATGGATACGCGGCGCCAAGGAGAACCACCTCGTGGTGGGCTCGCAGGCCCGTATCCTCTATGCCGACTGCGAGGGTCGCACGAAGATTGCCGCCCGCTTCAACGAGGCCATCAAGAAGGGTGAAATCAGCGCTCCCATCGTGCTGGGCCGCGACCACCACGACGTCAGCGGCACCGACAGCCCCTTCCGCGAGACTTCCAACATCTACGACGGTTCGAACCGCTGCGCCGACATGGCAGTGCAGAACGTCATCGGCGACAGCTTCCGCGGCGCCACGTGGGTCTCTATCCACAACGGCGGCGGCGTAGGCTGGGGCGAGGTGATGAACGGTGGCTTCGGCATGGTGCTGGACGGCAGCGCCGAGTGTGACCGCCGTCTGCGCATGATGCTCCACTGGGATGTGAACAACGGCATCAGCCGCCGCAGCTGGGCCCGCAACGAGGGCGCCATGTTTGCCATTCGGCGTGCCATGGATATCTGCCCCGAGCTGAAGGTGACGATGCCCAACCTCGTGGACGACGAGGTGCTGGAAGGTCTGTTCTGAGTAAAGGTATGAAACGGAGAATTCTGATAGTCGTGATGCTTCTCGGCGCCGTTGTGCCGGCGCTGGGGCAAGAACGTGGCCGACCGTGGAAGCGGGGGGCGCTGCGGCTGGAGGAATTTGCTATCACCGCTGCCGCAGGGAGGGAGAAGAGCCATCTTGATTATGGCATAGCCTACACTACCAGCGGCACCACCGAGGGCATGAACACGTACCTCTATTGTCGCACGACGGCGATGA
Source organism: Bacteroidales bacterium (assembly GCA_017480785.1). Taxonomy (GTDB): domain Bacteria; phylum Bacteroidota; class Bacteroidia; order Bacteroidales; family P3; genus Colimorpha. Next base: position 30,035 of record JAFURZ010000013.1, on the reverse strand, counting down.
TGTATCCCACATCCTCGTGGATAGGCGAGGGCTATGTCAATGAGTCGGAGCTGAATTACAATCAGGTGCTCTTTGACCTGGTGGAGGTGTACCGGCGGCAGATGCAGCAAGAGGCCATCCTGCTGAACAAGCGAGTCCAGTATGAGGCGTTACTTGCGACAACGAAGAACCACCTGGACCGGGAGATACAGGTGGTGCAGGCGGCGACCGAGATGGGACGCGACAGCCTGGCGTTGGAGCGCATCAGGGTGAAGAACCGCGAGTGGCTCAATGCCAATCCGGGCAGCCATCCCGAATTCACGCCACTCTCTTACTGGTGGACCCTCGGCATTGAGGGGGGCGCTACGTTCAGTACGGGTGACGTGGGCAAGATAATCACTCCCTCGATAGGGGCCACCGGCTATATGGGTGGTCTCGGATGGGGACGGCACGGACTCTATTTCAGTGTGCTGAGTGCCGCCAGCATGGCGCGTGATTCTGTGATTGACTTCTCTGGCAACTTGGTGCTTCCTGTCATGTCCCGCACTGATGTCACCCTGCTCAGTTACGGCTACACCCTCTTCGACAGGATGCTGTTCAGCATCACTCCCTATGTCGCCATTGGAATCACCAATATGGACTCGGAGATGGACTGGTACTTCGGCACCAGCTACACCTTCGGCGTCATGGGACACTACCATCTTCACCACTGGCACTACATCAAGGACGGCGCGAAGGGGAAGGCTCGGCGCTTCACCCCCTCGGTCATGGGCAAGTTGTATGTGAGCTACACCGATATGGACCAGGACGGCAAGGGTCTCACCATAGGCCTTCAGTTTGGACTTTCGGTAGGCATGCGCCGCGAAAGCGTGGCATGGATGAATGAATTATAAAAAACTTAAAAGATGAATGATATGAAAGGAAGAAATGTTCCGTTCAAAAAGAACATGATTCAGGGCAGCGCCATAGTGTTGGCAGCCCTGGTGTTGGGAATCTTTATGGTGTGCACCGTGAAGACCCTGAAATCGTATGACGACACGGTGCGGGTGCGAGGTCTCTGTGAGAAAGAAGTGCCTGCCGACCGAGTGGTGCTGCGCGTCAACTTCAGCGAGCAGGACAACGAGCTCACCTCGCTGCGTGCCACCATGGAGCGCGACCAGCAGGCCGTCATTGACTTACTGAAGAAGGCGGGCTTCACCGATGACGAGATAAAGTACACGTCGGCCCACTTCAACGACCGCTACGACAGCTACTACTCGAACAACATCCGTTTCCGCTACAACGCCAGCCAGACCATCAATGTCTTCACCTCGAAGATGGAGGAGGTCAGCAAAATCCAGAACAAGATAGATGCCGAACTGCTCAAGCAGAACATCATCAGCAACACCTACGCCAGCTTTGAGTACAACGGTCTCAACGACATCAAGCCCGCCATGATTGCCGAAAGTCTGGAGAATGCCCGCACGGCAGCCGACGAGTTCGCCAAGAACAGCCACTCCCGCATCGGCAAGATGCGCACCGCCTCGCAGGGCTACTTTGAGGTGGAAGACCTCGACGAGAACACCCCGCAGGTGAAGAAGGTGCGCGTGGTGACCACGGTGGAGTACTACCTGAAGTAAGAAAAGCCAGGGGTGCTTGTGAACCCCCTTTAACAAAACAAGACACATGACAGAGAAAGATTCGGTAATTATCTATTCCGGCGGGCTCGACTCGACCACGTTGCTCTATGAGGAACGCCTCCGTGTCGCGCTCGCCGTGACGTTTGACTACGGCAGCAACCATGCCGCGCGCGAGATTGCCTGTGCGCGGCACCATTGCCGACAGTTGGGTGTGGAACATCTGGTGATAGACCTGGCTTTTATGAAGCAGTATTTCCAGTCGTCACTCCTCAGTGGCGGCGAGGCTATCCCCGACGGCAGCTACGACGATGACAACATGCGCTCCACGGTGGTTCCGTTCCGCAACGGCATCATGCTCAGTGTGGCTTGTGGTCTGGCCGAGAGCCGTGGACTCAAGTGGGTGCTCATCGCCAACCACGGGGGCGACCACGCCATCTACCCCGACTGCCGCCCCGCCTTTGTCGAGGCCATGGGTGCCGCCATGCGTGAGGGTACCTATGAGGGCGTCCAACTCTGTGCCCCCTATACAGCCCTCACCAAGGCCGACATCGTGCGGCGCGGTGCAGCGTTGGGCATAGACTATGCCGAGACCTATTCCTGCTACCGCGGTGGAGAGCGCCATTGCGGCCGCTGCGGCACCTGCACCGAGCGCCGCGAGGCCTTCCGCCTCGCCGGTGTCCCAGACCCCACCATCTACGAGAGTTGAACCCTTGTCTTACCTCCTAAAAAAGAATATGTATTACGTAACCAAACAGATAGAAGTGTCCGGCGCACACAGGCTCGAACTGGACTACCCGAGCAAGTGCACCCAACTGCACGGCCACAACTGGCAGATAACCATTCACTGCAAGTCCCGGGAGTTGGACCGCAACGGAATGGTGGTTGACTTCTCCAGAATCAAGAGTTGCATAGTGGACCGTCTCGACCACCAGGTGGTCAACGACGTCATCGGGTGCAACCCCACAGCCGAGAACATCGCCCGTTGGTGCCAGCAACAGGTGCCCAACTGCTATCGTGTCGATGTGCAAGAGACGACGGGCAACATTGCAACCTACGAGGTGGACGAATGATGCGTGTCAACGAGATATTCTATTCGTTGCAGGGCGAGGGATACCACAGTGGCGAGGCCGCCGTGTTCATCCGCCTGAGCGGGTGCAATCTGCACTGCCCCTTCTGCGACACCGTGCATGAGGACGGTGAGGAGATGCCCGAGGAAGCCATCGTGGCCGCAGTGGCCAGACATCCCGCCCGACTGGTGGTCGTCACCGGCGGCGAACCGGCGTTGCAGCTCACCCCCTCGCTGGTCGAGGCGCTGCATGCCGCAGGCCGGATGGTGGTGGTGGAGACCAACGGCACCCACCCCTTGCCGCCGAACGTCGACTGGGTGACCCTCTCGCCCAAAGACGCTTTCCTCGGCGCCCAAGCCATGCCTGTGTTGACCAAGGCTGACGAACTGAAGGTGGTGTATGATGGTGAGCGGGAGCCTTCGACCTATGCCGATATCGCTGTCGCGCACCGCTTCCTGCAGCCGATGGACTGTGGCGACCCCCAGCGCAACGCCCGCATTACGGCCGCCACGGTGGACTACATCGGCAGGCACCCGCAGTGGCGCTTGTCGTTGCAGATACATAAAATGATTAATATCAAATAGCCTTATGGATAGACAACAAGACAACCTGCAGGCCTTGGGCCGCAAGAGCGCCATACCGGAGACCTACGCCCCCGAAGTGCTGGAGGCCTTCGAGAACCAGCATCCCGAACGCGATTACTGGGTGCAGTTCAACTGCCCGGAGTTCACCTCCCTCTGCCCCATCACCGGCCAGCCCGACTTCGCCGAGATAAAGATACTCTACATCCCCGACCGCCGCATGGTGGAGAGCAAAAGCCTGAAGCTCTACCTCTTCTCGTTCCGCAACCATGGCGACTTCCACGAGGACTGCGTCAATACGATACTGGACGACCTCGTCCGGCTGATGGACCCCCGTTATATTGAAGTCTTGGGACTCTTCGTGCCCCGCGGAGGCATCAGCATCCATCCCTATGCCAACTACGGCCGCCCCGGCACCCGCTACGAGTCCCTCGCCCAGCAGCGCCTCGACGCCTACCGCCCCTTCTAGCCTTTCCCTTCCCGCCCCCGTGGCGAAAACCGGAAACCCCTCCGAAAGTTAAATAAAGTTAAAACAGCATCCCCCAATTCCCGAAAACGGACATTAGGGGGATTATTATATATAGAGACTACGGCATCCGATGAACGATGACTACACCATACTCGAGAGGCGTTTTGCCCGTCTTGTCGAGTGCCATCAAGGGCTGATACGCCGCCTCTGCTGGCGCTACTCGCAAGGCGACACGGTCCGGTGCACCGAACTGATGCAGGACTGCTATATCGCCATCTGGCGACGGCTGCCCGACCTGTCCGACGATGTGCCGCCGTGGAAAGAGTATTACTGGGTGGCCTCGCGTTGCCGCAGCCGCCTCTCGCGCCACTTCCGTCGCCTCCGCCGCCAGTGGGTGCCCCTCGACGAGGTGACGGACGACCTCCGGGACGACGGCGGACACGACGCCCGCGACAGGGTGGAAGAGCTCACCGACGGCCTCTCACACCGCGAGCGGCACTACCTGAAGCTCCTCTTCGCCGGCTACGACACCAGCGAGATTGCCGAGAGCCTGAAGATAAAACCCGACAGCGTCTACAAGATGCAACGGCGTATCATAGAGAAAATGAGAAACAACGCAAACAATATATCCAATGACACAAGAAACAGACCTCGAACAGATGCTTGACGCCCTTGCCGCCGAAGGACGCGTGAGACGCATGGCACAGCACGACAGCGCCGACCTGCCTGCCTGGTGCCTCCGCCACCAGCGCCGCGCCGACCTGCGCCGCTACGCCGCCGCGGCCTGCCTGACGTTCCTCCTGCTCTTCCCCTTCTCCTCCAGGGCCGGCAACAGCGTGTCGCGGCACCCCACCAACGGCCAGTACAGCCTCGCCGACACCCTCCAGTCAATAGAACAAACCATGCTTTGCCAATGAGACGCAGCCAAATCATATCCATCGCCATAGTGCTGGTGGCCATAGTGCTGGCAGTGGTGTTCCACCGCCCGCGGATGCTCCCTGTCAGCCAATGCAGCGACATCTACAGGCAATACTATAAGACCGACGGCATCCAGGCCACCTTCATCAAGGACTACGACCTCGGCGACAGCGTCACCGTCGACGTCACCATTCTCCAAGCCACCGACAGCACCGCCTGGAACCGCCTCCTCGGCGACTTCCACGTGATGGTGGACAGCGTGGCCATCGCCATGAAACAACGCAGCGCCGACGAGACCTGGATGACCACCACCAGCCTCTTCCCCAAGGGACACGTGGGCGCACCGCCCGACACTGTGCTGACCAACAACGACTTCCTCATGGTCTACTACCCCAGGAAATCGCTCTATGTCTTCGACATACGCCAGGAGAAACAGTTCTACACAATCCTCAGCTACAAATACAAGAAATACAAAAACCAATAAAAACACATACACCATGAAAACAAAAAACCTTATCCTTGCTTGCCTGGCCCTGCTGGGCCTGATGGTGGCAGCCTGCCAGAAAGAACAGCCGACTACACCGGCCACCGGCTACACCCTCGACTACACCGTCGACGGAGCCAAGACCACCGTGTCCGTCAGCGGTGACGAGGGGATGACCCAACTGCTGCGCCAGCTCAACACCTTTGCGCGCGAGGGACACCGTGTGACCGTGGCACAGAGCGGCTCCAGCGCCACCGCCGTGCCGACCAAGGACGTCGTCACCTTCTCCACCCAGAACGAGGTCGAGATGCTCGCCTGGGAGGCGGCGCGCCTGAAAGAAAACTATCAGGTAACCATCACCTTCGACAGCCAGACGGGCACCTACACCGGCACCGCCGTCCCGCTCACATTGGAACCAGACCAGGACCCGGTAATACCCACGTCGCTGGTGGGGACGGAATGGATAGAGCATTACGAGGACAGTTTTACTGTACTGGGTACCTACTACGAATTTAATACTGACACTAGATTGGTGTTTGAAACCGACAGCACGGGAAACCGATGTGTTCATGAATATCCTACTTCGACAAATCCTTATGACTTTGATTATCCGGACCGCTTACCTTTCACCTACACCTACGACTCCGTATTAGGCCGTTGTGAATGGTATAATATCCCCGGCAATAATACTTTTGTGATGGACTATAACATTGAATTGGATGCATTTGTCTACATAAGCCGACACAATGACACCAGTATATATTTCCGTGTGAAATAACCCTCTTCCCCTTATTCCTATCAGGATTTCCGGATTACAGCCCGCAGGGCTGGGAGCAACAAATACCCCTCCCGCCCTGCGGGCATAATAATAGGTCGTGCGCGATATAATTAAGTTTTTTTAGCATTTGCGGCACCTGATGCAGGGACTGTGGCGCGGAATGCCGCCGGAAGAGGGTGAAAAACGGATGTGGTTGATTTCCAGCGAAAACCGCCTCGGAGTCGTCTCAAGTCCGGGTTAAAAACGTGTTATCAACGAGTTAGGTCCGACTGCTGTCGGACCATCCTCGGAGTTGTGTCGGAGTTGTTACGGAGTTGTTACGGAGTTGTTACGGAGGGGAGGAGGGGGTGGGAGGGAGATAGGTCGTGCGCGACCTATCTCCCTCTGCATTCGGACTACGGGAGGGGGGATGTGCGGCGGCTTCGGAGGCAGGTGTACAGGATGCCGCCGGCAAGCAGCAACAGCGTCAGGGCGTAGGCCCAGTAGTTGGGCACATCGGAGTGTTCCTCGATTACGTAGTCGTCCAACAGCAGGCGGTCGGCGCTGACTTTGTGCTCGATGCTGCGGCCGCCGGGCAGCTCGACGTTCCAGAGGACGTGGGTTTCAAAGCTGTAGTATTCCATCCATTCCGTCATGGCCGCCTGGACTTCCAGCGAGTTGTTGTAGTCGCTGACGAAGTCGAGCTCGGGGAAAAGCTCCGCCTTGGAGGCGAGTGTTGCCTGTGTGTCGTCGTCGAGGTCGGCAAGTACCAGTGCCAGGAGGGTGTCGTGGCGGTTGGCGAGCAGGGTGCGCTGTGCGCTGTCGGCACGTGCCATGTACAGCTCATACTGCCGCTCGAAGAAGCAGTGGCTCCACCAGCGCACATACTTGGTGTTCAGCTTGTCGAGCAGGCCGTAGAGGTCGGCGCCGTTCCAGTCGGAGGGCCATTCGTTTTGGCCGAAGAGGAGTTGGGCCTGGTCGGGGGTGAGATACTCGGTGACGGGTACCGTCAGGTTGTCGAGCTTGGGGAAGCGGGCGGTGTAGCGGTAGCGGGTGGTGAACCACCGGAAGCTTTTGTTCACAGTGACTTGCGGCCGTAGCAGCCGTGTGAGGCTGTCGTCGGCAATGGTCCATCCGTCGCGTTCCATCGGGACGGAATAGATATAGCGCATGGTGTCGGTAAGGACGCGGAAGTCGACGGCCTGCGGTGCCGGGAGGGGTTGGTGCTCCCACGCGTTGCACTGGGTGTTCTCCAGCGAGGTGGTGTCTTTGCTGAGGATGGTGCGGGTGCCGGCGAGGTTGCGGCTCACCGAGTCGGTGACCACGTATTCCGACCCACAGGAGGTCCAGAGAACGGCCACGGCCGCTACAATGATGAGGTTGCGTTTCATATCAATGTAAGTATTTGACGGTTAAATGTCGAATGCTGGTATCCGAGCAGGGGTGCCGGAATGTCGTTGGGGCGGGTGTCGAGCGAGCGGCTCACGCGTTCGGCAAGGGTCGGCTCGGTGCTCCTTTCCGATGCGGGGAGAGAAAGTATTGCGGCTCCGCCGATGACCAGTACGGCCACTGCCGAGACGAGGGTCTGCCGCTGCTGCCGGCGTCGGCGCAGGGTGTTCCGCATGCCTCCGAGCAGGGTGTCGGTCGACGGCGCTTCGGTCGGTGCCTGCTGCACCCGTGTTATCAGTTCGTTATATTCCATAGTGTTTCAGTTTTTCGCGCACCGTGGTGCGGGCCACGTGTAGGTTGGCTTTTACCTGGTCGGCGTTCAGGCGGGTGGCGCGGGCCACCTCGTCGGTCGACAGGCATTCTATTTCGCGCAGCTGGTAAACCACTTGCTGCTTGGGGGGCAGGGTGGTAACCACCTGGTGCAGCAACGTGAGGAGCTCGTCGGTGCCCATGGTGTCGGGCTGTGCGGTCTCGACGGGCATTTCGGCAAGTGCCTTCCGGTGACGCTGGCGCCGGCGCAGCTCGTCGTAGCAGCGGCGGGCACAGATGGTGCAGAGCCAGGCGGCGAGGCTTTGGCGCGGGTCGTAGCGGCGTGCATGCCGCCAGAGGCGGATGAAGGTCTCCTGCACGGCGTCGCTGGCGTCGTCGCGGTCGCCCAGCAGGCGGCAGGCCAGCCGGAAGAGGCGTTCGCGGTGGCGTTCGATGACCTCTCTCAGCGCGCTCTCGCTCCCGTGCCGGACCTGTTGCATCAATTCTATGTCTGTCGCATTGCTCATTTGCTTATTATACGTTCCGGTCGGGTAAAAGTAAAACGGAGGGAGAAAAAAAGTGCGTCAGCCCTCGCGTATCTTCCCGTCGGGGGTGCGGTGGTAGAGGGTGAAATGGGAGCGCACCTTGTCGAGGAACGGGCTGAGGACGTGTGGTGTGCGGCCGTAGTAGCTGTCGGTGATGACGCAGAGGTGGCGGCGCGAGCGTGAAAGGGCCACAAAGAGGCGGCGGGCGTCTTCCTGTATCTGCCGTTCGGTCCAGCTGTGGCTGGCGGGGTAGCTGCCGTCGATGGCGCGGTACACGATGACGGTGTCGAACTCCAGCCCCTTGGCCTTGTGCACGGTGGAGATGATGTAGCGCTCCTCGAGCGAGCCGCTGCAGAGGTCGGCCTCCTTGAGGGTGCAGAGGTCGGTGACATAGCGGTCCAGCTGGGTGCGCAGGGTGGGGTAGAGGTCGGCCCGTATGAGGTCGGCCTCGAGGTAATGGCACAGATGACGCCACTTCTCGACGGGCTCGGTCAGGTGGGTGGCCAGCAGGTGGTCGTAGGCGTACTGCAACTCCTCCACGAGGGCGGGCGATGGGCCGGTGGCCGGCTGATGGGCCGCCTGCAGGCCGTGGTGGTAGAGGCCCGAATAGCATTGGCGGAACTTCTCCGCCAGCTTTGCGTGCTCGTCCAGAAAATGCTGCTGGGTCGCCACGAGCGGCAGGGCGCAGGTGTGGCAGAAGGTCAGCAGCGAGAGGGTGGCCATGATGTCGTCGTCCGCCTGATGGCTGTTGGTGCCCTCGAGGTGCAACACGTCAAGCAGGTGCCCCAGCTTGTAGTTGCGCAGGCGCGGGCGGACGAGCCGTATGTACTTCAGCGTGTCGAGATGGCGGGGACAGAGCTCGGCAAGCGGCAGCTCCGGGCAGTCGCGGCGCAGGTTGTGGTCCAGTATCTGGTAGTCGTACTCCACGTTGTGGCCTACGAGCACTTTGCCGCGGCAGTAGTCCATGAACATCCGCAGCCCTTCGGCCCGCGGATGCCGGCGGCTGGTGCGGTACACCTCCAGCATGGGGTTCGGCTTGCCACCGACGGTGGCCGGCAGCTCGCGGTCGGTCTCCAGTATGATGTTGAATGCCTTGCCCACCGGTTTCCCCTGCCTCACGCGGATGGCGGCAATCTGTATGATGTCGTCGGTGCGTGGGTCGAGGCCGGTGGTCTCGGTGTCGAAGATGATGAGCTCCTCGTTGTTGTAGGCGCGGACGAATGCTTGCAGATAGGAGCCCCCGTCGGGGTAGAGCAGGAAGTCGGAAGGCAGCATGGCCACACGCCGCATGTCGCGCATCAGGGCACGGGCGGCGGTGTAGGTGGGGGTGAGCTTGAAGCCCCAAAGCAAGCGGGCCCAGGCAATGAAGACGGTCTCGTCGGTGAGCACGCTGAGGTGGGCCAGCAGCAGTCTGATGGCGGGCAGCGAGAAGAGGTCGGTGCCGCTGATTTTAAAGTGTGGAATACCCATGGCGGACATGGTGTCGCCCACATCGTCGGCCTCGCGGTTGGTGCTGACGAGAATGGCCACCTTGCCGTCGGGGGTCATCTCCCCATAGCGCTTGGCAAAGCGGGCGGCATAGTAGGCCTCGAGGGTGGCGTCGCCTACATCGAGCAGGCAGAGGTCCGAGGGCTGCGCCGCCGTGGTGTCGTCGGTCGTGGGCAGCATGTCGCGGCGTATGCCGAGGTTGCACACGGCATAGTCGTTCTGCAGGTCGAGCAGGTAGCGCGGCGAACGGTAGTTGGTGTGCATGTGGTGCAGCGTGCACCGTTGCTTGAGGGTCTCGAGTGTTTCCAGCTTGGCTCCGATGAAGGAGAAGATGGCCTGCTGCTCGTCTCCCAGGTAGACGATGGTGGCGTCGGGTTTGGCCAGAAGGTCGACCAATGCCAGTTGCAGCGCGTTGAGGTCCTGCACTTCGTCCACCTCTATCCAGGAATATTTTTTAGTGGGTAGTGGATAGTGGGTAGTGGGTAGCGTTTGCCCCAGACTGCTATCCACTACCCACTGCCCACTACCCACTAAATGCTGGTAGGCCAGCACCAGCAGGTCGTCGTAGTCGAGCAGGTCGTTGTCGGTCTTGTATTGCTGGTAGGCGCGGGCCAGCCGCATGGTGTTTGCGGCGGGCAACTCGTGGATGGTGCTGTAGCGCTCCAGATAGCGCTCGATGTTGGCATAGACGGTGCCCAGGCTCTCCTCGTCGGCAGGCAGTCCCAGCACATCGCACAGCTTGGTCATGGCGCCGGTATGCAGCAGGTCGCCGTGCAGGATGATGTCGCCGCGCATGCCCAGGGTGAGCTGCCACAGGGCGTGCTGGTAGCGCATCAACTCGGTGGTGCGGCTCTGTATCTTCAGGCGTTTGCAGAGTTCCTCCTGTATGATGTTCTCCACGTCGCCCTCGTCGATGATGGCGCTGTTGTGGTTCACCAGTCCCTGGTTGAAAAGCATCTGTGAGCAGTAGCGGTGTATGTTGCCCACGAAGAGGTCGTCCGGCACGGGGTTGCCTGTGCGGTCGGCGATGCGTTGCGCCATCCCCTTGGCGGCACGGTTGGTGAAGGTGAGGCAGAGCATGTCGCCGTAGTCCATGCCGTTCACGTGGGCGTGCACCACCCGCTCGGTCAGGATGTCGGTCTTGCCGCACCCCGGCGGTGCCAGCACCAGGTGCCGCCCGCCGCTGATGGCTATCGCCTCCCGCTGCCACGGGTCGAATTGTCGCTGTTGCATGGCTGCTGTGGTTAGTAGTTGTTTTTCAGCCACCAGGCAAAGAAATAGTCGTAGATTCTTACCCCGTGGCCGATATCTGATACAATCTCTTTGTCTTTCAATCCGCGGAGAGCCGACTGCACCGAACTTGCCGAGTCGAGGGAGTATTTCTTGATAAAAGCTCCCGAGGTGGCCGACTTAACCACCTCCTCGCGGGCAATAGCCTGGAGCACAAGTTTTTGTCTTGGTGAAAGCATGTTCATTTGTGTCAGATATCCGCCCTCCTGAATATTGATGACGTTGTGTTTGGCTTGTTGCAGCATCTGGATGGTGCCCGTCTGTCCTGCACTGGTGAGAGCAAACATCTCGTTCAGTATCATCTGCATGTACCATGTTGTCCCTTCGTACTCGTCATAGATGGTCGATACCACGTCGGCCTCCAGCTGTTTGCCGTAGTCGTTGAACAGATGGCGTGCAAAGTTGGTGTAAACGTCGAGTGGCAATGGTTTGAGATCCATCATTTGTGCACTTTGGTAGAACGGACGCGCTTTGGAGTGGAACATTTGTTCGATGGTATGCTGTTTGCTGCCACAGAATATGAAATAGGTATTGCTGCAGTTCTGTATTAATCCGCGCAGGGTAGCCTCTATGCGTTTCTCCTGGAATTCTGCAATCTGCTGGAATTCATCAAAGGCCACTATGCAGGGTCTATCCGCCTCTTCAAGATAGGAGAAAATCTCTTCCAGTGTTGTGGTGGGGTTTTCGATGGATGCGATGCCAAGTTCGAAGGATGGCTCTCCCGTGACAGAATCCATTTTGAAACCGGCGCGGAGGGACTTGATGGTCCTGAAGAAAGACTCCCAGTGTCTTTCTTTCCGCGACTTCAATCGCTCGAAAACGGACTTGCCGAAGATGTAACACATCTCTTGCAGAGAAGAGGCGGGATAGATGTCGACAAAGAAAGTGTGGTAGTTGTCGGCGATAGGCTTTTGGGCAAAGAAATGGTGTATTAATTCCGTTTTTCCCAGTCGTCGAGGCGAAATCAGGACCACATTTCTTCCGTTTCCAATGTGTTTCTCGAGGAGTTCTGTTTCCTCCTTTCGGTCGCAGAAGTATTCGTTTGGAATGTTTCTTGAAATGATGAAAGGATTGCCAATGCTATTGGTTCTCATCGTCTTATATTTTATTACGGTTGCAATTATCTTGGTTTAAATTATTGCAAAGATAATAAATGTTTTTAAACTGGCAAAACTTTTTTTCGCCTCCCGCTGCCGTTGAAAAAAGAAAAAGAGCCCAATGGTTTGTCTATTGGGCTCTAGGGGCAGAACAATTTAATTGTTTATGGTAAGCCGACTTGTAAGGTGGGTGTTATATCCCAATTAAAATCCGTAGTTTGTCATTATATTCTTTGGCTGATTTGACTTCTTTGTCTAATGCTTTCTTGTCATTGGTCTGTAGTGTGGACTTCATTTTTTCCATATCGGCAACCATTTTTTTCATCTGATTAATGTCATTGATGGAAGATGGAAGTGAAAGTGTGTTTCTGTATTGTACGAGTGTTTTTCGGATGTGCTTGAAATCCTTGGCTGTAACTTCGTTTTCCGCAAGAATATCGTAGAATCTATTATACAGGTTAATAAGAGTGTCGTATTTTGTAAACGACGATAGGACATTGAATAATCGAATGTTGTCCTCGTTAATCGAATTATCGTGGATGGCCCAGTTTATTCCTTCGTAGAATGATCTGTAATTCTTAAGTATTTCGGAGTATTCTGGTTTTTGCGATAGGAGTGTTTCCATTTTTGGATTGAGGGTCTGCTGAATTAGTTGCTTGTTTCCTGCAAATACAAGATAATTGCCGATTAGACGAATGCGATTGGCAATATTCTGTTTGCAGATATCTGGGTCTTGATTAAGCTCCAGATTGCCGTTGTTTTTCTTATATTGGTCAAAAATCTCTTTGTCGGACTTGCTCAATTTTAACTCTTGGCTTTCAACAAGTTTTGATTGCTGTTCGATGGTATCCCAAACTATTGGCACTATTTTAACATCTTTTATTTCAATATTATAATTATATTCATTTATGTGTATAGTAAATGAATCGCAGCCTTCTATGTATTTGCTTTTTTTATAGCGCCCAATAAATAATGATAATTAGATGTTTGTATCTTGGTCGTATCTAACTCCACCGAATAATATTTTGAAGCGTATTTGGCAAGGATATAATCCCAACTCGTTTGGATGAATTTAGCAATGTACAGATTCATGGTGTCCTTTTGGTATCCTATTGCGTAGTATTTTCCCCTTTGTTTTATTTTGAAAAATGAATCTCCTGGTCTTATTTCACCAAGTGGCTCTATCAGTTTTATTTCGGGAATGTATTGATCGGGAAACTTCCCGTTGTTGGCAATATAGCTGTTATAGCTTTGTCGATAATCGAGCAATTGCTTTCCATCCTTGTACTTGATACGGAGTAATGGCCCCGAAACGGCAATACCGATTGCGGTTAGAGTATTTCTCTCCGTGTCATCGTATATGAATGACCCCTTTTCTCGGAGGCTTTCTAGTTGTTTCTTCCAGGTATTGGTTAGAAATATGAAAATATCATCAGGTATTGCAGCCAGTGCTTCGATATAGATATAAGAGTTTGGGACTAAGTATTTGTATTCCTGGTCAGGCTCAGGTAGGTTTTTCTGTCCTCCGATAATTTGACGAGCAAATACTTTTTTACCGTAGGCGATGAAATCGAGTACATCTTCTGCTTTCAAGTTATCTTCTTTCGATATTTTACACCCTTGCTGAACGAGGTATGCACTATCGATTTCCCCCTTGGCATATTTTACAGCTAATTCTTTGGCTTTTTGTATTAGTTCCGGATCTTGTTTTTCCAAGTTCATTACCTCTCCATCTTTATTGCGGCGAACGTAACGATATAATACACCATGTTCGAACTCCAGGTCGGCAGATTGTGCGGTTTCTTCGAGAGTCCATTTCCCGTGATAATCCCCATGCTCGTCAATGAAACCTTTCATTGATTTTTTTAGCGAACTGGTAAAGTCGCCATTATTACCTTTCCACCAATTGAAATCCACTTCGCCAACCATGGCACCTTCGTTGAAGTGACAGATTGCATAAGTGTTGTTTGTCCCTGGATCCTTGTACAGGGTTTTCCATTCACCATGAGGCAATCCATTTTTGAAATTTGCCGTTAGGGTCCATTCTTGGAATTCTCCACTACTGTGCTTTAGGCTCCGTTTAATAGTCAATAAACCGTCGAGCCAACCATCAGTGAATTTCCCTGATGCACTATATGTTTCAGTTAGTTTCCCCTTTCTTTTTATCTCAAGTGATTTGGTGCCTGTTATGCTGAAGTTACCATGCTTGACATACTCACCTCTGGTATTCTCGTAGTAGTTATAATCATAGGTGCCTTGCAACTCCAGTGCGTATCCTGGAATAAGAAAATGGTCGTCTGTTTTGTGCTTTACATTTTTCCCTTGGGCAATTATACCCGAGCAGAGCAGCATTAATAATGAAATGATAAGAGTTTTTTTCATAACAATGGGATATTAAAGGTTTAATAATTGCTGTATAAGTAATGGCAAGTTTTTTAGGGCGAGATCTATAGTATTGGAAACTGTGGTATTTACAATTGCCTCCTTAATGGTTTCAGATAATGAAAAAGTATCGCCTTTTTGGGCTTTTTTCTTGATGTTTTTTTCTATCTTGTTGACCTCGTCATCTCCATATATTATATGGAGCAGAAAGATGTAATCTTCAATGGTTAATCTGATGATATCGTTGTTGAATGAGCTGTCACCAAAACGATAATCTTTCTTCAGTTCTGCACTGATGTATTTTCGTGTGGCTTCGTCATCAATGCATATCTCAATACAACGATCCTTTCCTGACACAATGTGAGAATGTTCAAGGGCTGACGAAATATTGTCTTTCATATTATCCATGTCAATGCCATATTTCAGTTTTGCCTCGTAGCGTAGGCGTTTGATTTTTGACTCCGGAATTTTCAGCATCAAACTGAAATCATAGTCGCTTTTTCGCGTATATTCTTGTCTCGCCATTAATGTGTTGAACACAAATACCTCGAAGTCGTTCTTATTCATCGCCCCGAATCCCTTCGCAAGATATTTATTGATGGCTTCTGTTAAAGTGTCATGCATGGTAAAGTTCTCATATTGTTTTATTATGCAAAAGTAGTAATTGTAGAGATTTTGGCCAAAACCATTTTGGTTCACTTTGCAATGTATTGTATGTTAATATGTCATACCGTCAGTTAGCGGTAGGATATGGCTGTATGATGTTGTCAAAAAGCGTTGTGTCGGGAAATATTTACTGCATCTTCTTCACCAGAGTCAGTCCACCTTGCTGGCCAATCTCGTAGAGGGGCCACGAGAGGTAGCTTTCGGCAACATTCGCTCCACGTTGGTCGCGCATGTCGTGAATGACATTCGATAACATGGCGGCATGGCCGAGGGCGAAGAAGGCGGCCTGGAAGGTATCGCCGACGGATAGCTTGATGCCCTCAACTTTGAGCACACGGAAAGTGCTGTTGCCGAGGTATTCCACCGTCATCTCGCGCCCTGGGTTCCAGCGCAGCATCAGCCGGTCGCCTGGCAGGAGCTCGGTGGCTTTGATGTGCTGTCCGAGGACGAGGTCGCTCGACGGGGAGCAGAATGCTCGCGAAAATCGGCATAGTGGCGGTAGCCGATGGACCGCGCCAGCACATCGAGGGTGGCAGCACGCCGTACTGCCACAGGCGTTTGATGGTGGTGAGGCCGATGGATTCATGCGTACGGCTCTCGACGAAGGCCATAATGGTGTAGAAGTCGCCGGGCGTGAGCCCTTGGCAACCGGCCGCCTCGCAGACGAGACGCCGCAGGGTTTCTATGGTGTCGTTTTGGTCCATTTTGCGACTGCAAAGATACGAAGATTTGTCGATACACGCTTTGTTCATTTTGGTCCACTTTGGAAGTGATGGGCTTGTCAGTGGATATTTTTTCGTATATTTGCATCCGGAAAAGCCTATCCATGTGATAGGCGGTATTGTTGTAATATGAATATAATCAACTATCTATCTAGTGATGGCTGGGGTGATTAACGACGGCCCGTCGGGCTTGGTGTCGGGCGGTGCCGGCATCACCGAGCCTTTCTTCTCATCTTATGAGGAAGTGGGGCGCGGTGCCACCCATGTGCTGTATCGTGCCCGCCGTTACGGCCGGTGGTACGTACTCAAAGGGCTGCGCGAGGAGTTCCGTGACAACCCTTTCTACGAAAGGGTGGCTCTACAAGGAGTACAGCATCGGGGTGAGCCTTGACCACCCTAACATTGTCCGAGTGGAGAGCCTCGAAGACGATGCCGTGGTGGGCCGTTGCATTGTGATGGAGTGGGTGGAGGGTGTCCCATTAGGCAGCGAAGAGGGCCGGGTGGGGAGCAACAAAGAGGCCCGCCGGGTGTTGGAACAACTCTTTGACGCTGTGGACTACTGCCACCGCCATGGCGTTTATCACCACGACCTCAAGCCATCCAATATCCTGGTCACGACTGACGGCCGTGTGAAGCTGATAGACTTCGGCTTGAGCGACGGTCCGCAGTATGCCGCCTTCAAGCAGAACGCCGGCAGCGCGGGTTTTGCCGCCCCGGAGCAGACGGATGGGTCCAAGGTAGACCACCGGGCCGACATCTATGCGTTGGGGCGCTTGGTGCAGATGCTTTCCCCTCATTGTTACCGTCGTGCAGTACGCCGGGCGACCCGCACGGACCCCGCCCGTCGCCCGTCGTCGGTGACTGCCCTTCGCCGCCTGATGCGGCCGCGGTTCCCGTGGTGGCTGGTGGCCGTGGCAGTGGTGGCGACACTGGCGGTGCTGGCGATGATACCTACAGAACGTCGCTACAGCGCCGTGCTCGACAGTGGGCAGACGGTGGCCTACCGTGTGCTGCAGCACTTCCCGCAGCGCGAAGTGGCCCTGACGGGCCCCGCTCCCGGCGAGCCGCTGCGGGGCGACATGGCCATCCCTGCCACCTTGCGTCACCGGGGACTGCCCTACCGAGTGGTGGAAATCGACGACCACGCCTTCTACCGCCGGGACAGCCTCGGTGCGCTGTGCCTGCCCGAGGGACTGCGCCGCATTGGATACGAGGCTTTCGCCGAGTGTGCCTCCCTGTGCGACACCCTGGTGGTCCCCACTACCTTGCGCAGCATCGGTGGCGGCGCCTTCAACGACTGCCCGCGCCTGGCCGCTGTGGTGTGGAAGGCCGACTCGTGCCGGTATGAAGAGGTAGGGACGATTCGTGCCCTCTTCGACCGCGACTACAGCCTCTCCCGCATCTACATCGCCCCCAATGTGCGACGCCTCTCTCCCTACCTGTTCAACGCGGCGGGATATACGCACACCGTAGTCTTCGCCGATGGCCTGCAGACGGTCGACCGCGATGTCTTCGCCCGCAACTCGTCGCTCGACAGCGTGGTCTTCCCACCTTCGCTCCGCAAGCTCGACCACGCCGCTTTCTACGAGACGAACATCCGTCACCTCGTATTCCCCGACTCGCTGCTGGAGGTGGGCACCTACGCCTTTGCCTACGACCGCTCGCTGCGCACCATCGACCTAGGGCCGTGTGTGCGGAGTGTCGGCAACTATGCTTTTGTGGATTGTGTGCAACTGGCAACGGTACGGCTTCTGGCGGCGCAGCCGCCAGAAGCGATGGATGCCACATTCCTCGGTATGCCGGCCTCGGCGGTGCTACAGGTGCCCGCCGAAGCCCTCGAGGCCTACCGCGCACACCCCGTCTGGGGACAGTTCAAAAAGATAGAGCCTCTCCGTTGAGTTTAGCTGCGGTCATCTCGTCCTGCTCGTAGACCAGCTTCAGCGAGAAGAAAGGCTGCTGCTCGTCCATCAGCAGGCGCAGGAAGATACGGTCACCTTCCCATAAATTCAAATCCATTAGCTTTGCCTTGGCAATCCACGCCAACTCGCCCTCGTCGTCGATACCCATGTCGGGCTCGCCGTCCCAGCGGTCGGCGGTGAAGAGGTGCATGTACTCGTTGGGCCACGTGTCCGAGATAAAGGTGACGATGCCACGGTAGCGCCACCGGGTGACCCTGAGGCCGGTCTCCTCCCGCACTTCGCGCAGCATGCACTCGTCGGGGCTCTCGTCGGCCTCGCACTTGCCCCCGACGCCTATCCACTTGCCGTGGCTGGCGTCGTTCGCCTTCTTCACCCGGTGCAGCATCAGGTAGCTGTCCCCGTTGTCGATATAGCAGAGGGTGGTCTGTTTCATATATCAAAAAAGCCCGATTGAACGGGCTCTTCTCATTGATTCTGGCGTGAAGCGATTAGTCCTCGGCGTTGATGATGGCCTTGTGGACAGCATTCCAACCGGCAGCGGTGATGCCCCAGTTGTTCGTGGAGTTCTTGTTGCCGTTGATGCGGACTTTTCTTCTCTTCACCTTTTTGTTAGCATTGATACCCATGGTGTATTGTTGTTTATTGTTTATTTCTTTGATTGTCAATGCGTAATTGCAGTTTTTCCAACTGCAAATGCTCGGCAAAGATACGAACTTTTTCTGAATTGGCAAAAAAAATATGCTTTTTTGCACTACCAATTCTCCGGTTTCAGTCCTTGGACCCTGACTGTCAAAATCTACCGGAGGCGCCACCGCCGCCGAAGCTGCCGCCGCCGAAACCTCCGAAGCCGCCGCCTCCGGAGAAGCCCCCGAAGCCGCCGCGGCTGCCACCGCCGCCATAGAAGAAGCCTCCCGTGCCGCCGTTGTGCCATTGTTCCGGATGGCGTTTGGCATGGATGGCCACCAGGACGATGACCACCGCGATGAAGAGCACGAATACCCCCAACGCAATCAGCCCCTTGCGCCGTTCGTCCTGCCGGTACTGCGCATAGCTGTATTCGCCGGCCAGCACCGGCTCCATCACGTCGAGTGCCGCCGTCAGGGCCAGGTAGTAGTTGCCCTCGCCCAGCCGGTCGAGCATGCAGTCGTCGATGATGCGCTTGCAGAAGTGGTCGGGCAGCGCCCCCTCGACGCCGTAGCCCGTGGCGATGGCCACGGCGCCCCAGTTCTCCTCGGCGGTCTTGCTCTTGATGAGTATCACCACCCCGTTGTCGAACTCCGCCTGTCCCACGCCCCAGGTCTGTCCGATGCGCTGGGCCACAGCGTCCTCGTCGTCGCCGCCGAGGGTGGGGGTGATGACGACGAGTATCTGGTTCGACGTCGAATCGTTGAAGGCAACCAGACGGCGCTCCAGCGTCTCGCGCTGCTGCTCGCTGAGTATCTGTGAGTAGTCGTTGACGAGCCGGTCGCTCCGCTCGGGCAGCCACTGTGCGTCAGCCGCCAGCGGCAAGGCCAGCAGCAACAACAGGGCGATGTGTTTCAACCGAAGCATGTGTCTCATCTACTTAACTACTGTCTACTTGACTACTTGTCAGAAATTGAACTCCACCTTCACCGGCTCCGAGGCCTCCTCGGGGGCCGAGAAATAGCCCTTCTTCTCAAATCCGGCCATGCCGGCGATGATGCTGTTCGGGAAGCGGCGCAGCATGGTGTTGTAGCCCTGCACGGCCTCGTTGAACTTGCCGCGCTCCACCGTGATGCGGTTCTCCGTGCCCTCCAGTTGCGTCTGCAGGTCGCGGAAGCCCTGCGTGGCCGTCAGCTCGGGATAGCGCTCCACCGTCACCTTGATGGTGTTGGCCACCGCCTTGCTCAGACGGTCCTGTGCCTGCTGATAGGCCTTGATTTGCTCCTCGCTCAGCTGCGAGGGGTCCACCTGCGTCTGCTCCACGCCGGCGCGCGCATTGGTCACCTCGGTCAGCACGCTCCGCTCATAGTCGGCGGCGCCCTGCACCGTCGCCACCAGCTGCGGCACCAGGTCCATGCGGCGCTTGTACACGTTCTCCACCTGGCTCCAGGCTTTCTGCACATTCTCGTCGGCGGTCACCAGACGGTTGTTCACATTGATGCCCCACAGCACGATGACGGCCACCACGGCCACCACTGCGATAATGATTCCGGTCTTCTTCATCTTTCCTGTATTGTATTTGTTTTTCTCCCCATAACGCACATGCACGCCAAATATTATATTGATGCAGTAAAAAAAATATATACCCCTGTCCGGCGTGCCGCCTGCGGCGTTTTTTCCTCCGGTCACCTCCGCCATTTTTACGGTAGTATTACGCTAGTATTACGGTAGTATTACGCTTTTAAAGCGTAATACTACCGTAATACTAGCGTAATACTACCGTAAAAATGGCGGAGGAAGTGGGGGGCGGGAAGGGCGGATGCGGGGTGCCGGCCCTGAGAATAGTCGGGCGAGGTATGGCGGAAAAATATCTTATTGATTTACTGCTATTATAGCCGGATTAAATGGTGTGTTTTGAAAAAAATATTTGTCAATTTGGAAAAATGTGTATATCTGCAAATTGTATCAGTTGCATGTGGGGGGGGAATATGTTGATTATCAATATGTTTGGATAATAATGTTATGTATATGAAAAAACCATTATCTCTTGCATTGGTGCTGATGCTGTCGGTTTTGATGCCGCGGGCATGGGCACAGACTTTTGAAGCAGTGGCTCCTACGGGGCAGACGCTGTCGTATGTTATTGAAAATGGCGAGGCTGTGGTGGGCAATTACAACACCGTCAGCGGCGCGTTGACCATTCCCGAGAGCGTGACCTACGAGGGCACCACCTATACTGTGGCCCGGTTGGGCTGGGGGGCCTTCAACGGTAGTACGGGCTTGACTTCGGTGACTCTGCCGGCTTCGTTGACGGTGGTCGGCGGCGCGGCTTTCAGCGGCTGCTCCTCGCTTACGCAGGTGCACTATGCCGGCACTCTGGCCCAGTGGGTGGGCATTGAGTGGCATAGCTCGGATGCCAACCCGCTCCAGGTGGCCCACCACCTGTATGTCGGCGGGCAGGAGGTGGTCGATGCCGTCATCCCCGAAGGGGTGACCCTGATTAAGTCTTATGCTTTCGTGGGCTGCTCGGGCCTGGAGACGGTGACCTTCCCCTCCACGCTCGACAGTGTCGGAATGGAATCATTCAGCGGCTGTTCAGGATTGGCCCGCGTCTACTGCACATCGCTTGCCGCCTGGTGCCGTATTGGTTTTGACAACACCGGGTCCTCCCCTCTCATGTATGCCCATAAGCTGTATGTGGGCGGCAGCCGTGTGCAGGGCACGATGACCATCCCCACGGGGGTGACGGCAATCAAGCCGTATGCTTTCTATGGCCTCAACGGGGTCAGCAAGGTAGAGCTGCCCGAAGGGTTGCTGAGCGTGGGGCGCTTCGCCTTTTGGGATGGCGACTGGAGTGTCAGCTACAATGTGCCCTCCACCGTGACCACCATGGGCGAATATGCCTTCTATGGTGGCGGCCCCGTCTACTACGATGCCGTGAACTGCACCGTGGTGCGCAACGACACGTGGTCGGGCGCCGTGGCCATCCCCTATGTCTACAATATGGTGATGGGCGAGGGGGTGCAACGTATACCACGCTTTCTGTTGCCCTACGACGACAACCTGAGCACCCTCACGATGCGGGGCAGTGTGCCGCCCCAGGTGGCCAACTATGCCTTCGACAACATGCGCTCGCGCGCGATTATAAAAGTGCCTTGCGGCGCTTCGGCGACTTACCAGGCCGCCGCGGGATGGGACGAGCTGACCAACACCTTCCAGGAGACGCTCCCCTACACGATACAGTTCAGCCAGTCCGAGCATGGCAGTGCGTGGTGTCAACAGGAGCCCACCTGCACGTCGATGCCCGTCATTACCGCCGCTGGCTATCAGTACTGGCACTTCGTGCGCTGGAGCGACGGCAACACCTCCACCACGCGCACCGTCAATCTGACGCAGGACACGATGTTCACGCCCGTCTTCGAGCGCGACAGATACTACATCTGCGCCAATCCCTGGCCCAATGCGGAGTATGGCGAGGTGCTGGGATGTGACTCGGTGGATGCTGAGAGCACCATCACCCTCACTGCGCGTCCCCGCTACGGGTATTATTTCCAGTCGTGGAGCGACGGGTCGACAGACAGCGTCCGTACTATATCGGCCACGTACAACTGGTGGGCCGACGCGTATTTCTATCCGAGGAGTTTTTCGGTCACGGTGCAGGTGGACCCCGGCACGCCCTATGGCACGGTGGGAGGCGACAGTACCGGTACCTTCCTCGGCATATATCAGAACAACTACACTATCACCGCCACGCCGGCCCAGGGTTACCAGTTTGTGTGCTGGAGCGACGGCGACAGCAATGCCACACGCACCATCACGGTGTTGGGCGACACGGTGATTTCGGCCCGCTTTGCGTTGGGTCACTTTGCCGTGACGGGTACGCCCCGCATCGTCTACGATGCCCAGATGGACTCAACCTTGCCCATCCCGACTTCGTTTAGCCTCTTCGACTTCCAGCACGGGGCGGCAGAATGGACGGTTGTCGAAAACGGTGCCACCAACCGCTGGCACATCGGCACCTTGGAGGGCAACCAGGCCCTCTTTGTCAGTGCCGACGGCGGCGTGACCAACGACTACAACGAAAATATCACGTCGAATGCCTATGCCTATACACAGCTGCAGCTGACGGCTGGCGAGAACAGCTACAGATTCGACTGGCGTTGCAACGGCGAGAGCTGCTGCGACTACCTGCGTGTGGTTTTGGTGCCCGACGACGAACTTTTCGATTTCCAGTGGGGCTACAACGGGGTGCCAAACGAGAGATGGATTGCCCTCGACCAGACCAACGACGGCAACCGCCTGAATGGAAGCAGTGCATGGGTGACGCGCACGGGAAGCTTCGAGGTGCCGACAATCGGCGTCTACAAACTGGTGTGCTACTGGTACAACGACGGCTCGGTGAAGGGTCTTCCTGCTGCCGCTGTGGATAACATTTTGATTACGGCCGGGCCGTTGGCTCCTGAAAGTGCCGGTGAAGACAGCAGCTGCTATGTGTTGGGTAGTGACACGGTGGTGTTCATGGACAGCGTGACGCTGACCGCCGTGGCAGGCCCTGGCTACCATTTCATCCGCTGGAGCGACGGCGACACCGTTAACCCCCGCGCTGTGGTGGCCGATGGCGACCAGATGCTCTATGCCTATTTCGGCTATGACCACTTCAATATCAGTGTAGCCTCGGACGACACGGTGAACACGGTGACCGACTACAATGCCGCCGACGACAACTACCTCTCGAACCACGTGTTGCAGGCCACCCCGGCTGCAGGCTACCATTTCACGCAGTGGAACGACGGCAATACCGACAACCCCCGCACCATAGTCCTGACGCAGGATACCTCCTTTACGGCCTCTTTCGTCAAAGATGTCTACACCGTCGAGGTCTTCTCGTCCGACACCACCATGGGCCATGTCTATGGTGGCGGCATGGCGGAGTATCTTGACACGTTGACGCTGACGGCAGTGCCGGTTTACGGCTACCACTTCGTACGCTGGAACGACAACGACGAGGGCTGGCAGCAGGCGGTGCGCCGCGTGGTGGTGGCGGAGAGCAAAAGCTATACTGCCATTTTCAGCATGCTGGAATTCTTCGACACCGTCGGCGACGTGGTGTTCCAGTACACGCACAACGGCCAGGGCTTGACCCTGGTGGGCGTGAACGGCACGTTGCAAGGGGCTGTGGCCATCCCCGACAGCGTGGTGTATGAAGGAAGTATATATCCTGTCACCGAGATTGCCGGGTATGTGTTCTCCAGTCAGACCGGCATGACAACGGTGACGCTTCCCAAGGGACTGACAAATGTGGGGTATGCCGCCTTCGGCGGCTGCACAGGCCTCACGCGAGTCTACTTCAGTGGCACGGTGGCGCAGTGGTGCGCCATCGAGTTCGATGGGTGGAATTGGAATCCCACGGCTGATGCCCATCACCTCTATATCGGTGGGCAGGAGGTTATCAATCTGGTGGTGCCCGAGGGGGTGACCTCCATCGGAGCGGGTGCATTCGCCGGACTGACATCCATGACCAGTGTCACTCTACCTTCCACCCTCGACACGATTGGAACGGCAGCCTTCGAGGGATGCAACGGTTTGTTGCGTGTGAATTATACCGGCACGGTGGCCGATTGGTGCAACATCGGATTCTACGAGGGATCGAACCCCCTTGCCTATGCCCGGAACCTGTACATCGGCGGAAGCAAGGTGACCAACCTTGTCATTCCTGAGGGGGTGACGGCCATCAAGCCATATGCCTTCCACGGTTTGCAGGGCCTCACCTCGGTAGAGTTCCCTGAAGGATTGCTGAGCATCGGCCGCTATGCCTTTGAAAGTTGCTGGGGTATCACCTACACGATACCGTCGACGGTGACCTCCATCGGCGAGTGGGCCCTGCGCGGCAGCAACGTCTACTTCAATGCCGCCAACTGCACCAACTTGGCCAACAATGCCATGCCCGACCTGAATTTCCTTGTGGTGGGTGAAGAAGTGCAGACCTTGCCGACCAACTTGATTATCAATAATACACAAATGGTCAAGATGCAAGGCATGCCGCCAGTGGCCGACGAGTACGCCTTCGACCGTCTGCCCAGCAGCGCACAGGTACAGGTCAAGTGTGGCTACCTGTCGTTCTACCAGAGCGCCCCAGTGTGGAGCACCCTGACCAATCTGGTCGAGACCAATACCTATGGCATCCTGTTTGGCAACACCGAGCACGGCAGCGCATGGGTACAGACCGAGGCTACCTGCAGCACGTCGGCGCAGGTATATGCCAGCGCATATCAATACTACCATTTCGTCCAGTGGACTGACGGCGTGACCGACAATCCGCGCACCATTAACCTTACGCAGGATACCCTGCTGACGCCCGTCTTCGCCATTGACACCTACCAAGTGCAGGTGGTGGTTTACGACACGATGCAGGGCTGGGTGAGCGGTGGCGGCTCTGTGGAGGCGGGGCAGTCGCTCACCATCGAGGCTCGCGCCAAACAGGGCTATCAATTTGAGCGTTGGGATGATTGGGAGCTCGGCTATCAGAATGCAGTGCGCACCGTCACGCCGAATGACAACCGCACATATTATGCAGTGTTTATCCCGGTATATACTTGGGACACCGTTGGCGACGTGGTGTTCCAGTACTCATATAACGGTTGGGGCTTAACCCTGATGGGGGTGAATGGTACGTTACAAGGCGATGTTGTCATTCCCGACAGCGTGATGTACGAAGGAAGTAAATACCCTGTCACCGTGATTGCCAATGCTGTGTTCTCCAATCAGACCGGCATGACCACGGTGACACTACCCAATGGGCTGACCAGAGTCGAGTATTCCTTTGACGGCTGTACAGGTCTTACGCGCGTCTACTTCAACGGCACGGTGGCGCAGTGGTGCGCCATCGAGTTCGGTTGGTGGGACTGGAATCCCACGGCTCTTGCCCACCACCTCTATATCGGTGGGCAGGAGGTTATCAACCTGGTGGTGCCCGAAGGGGTGACCTCCATTGGACGGGATGCTTTCTACGGACTGACCTCCATGACCTCAGTCACCCTGCCATCGACCCTCGACACAATAGGACAATTTGCTTTCGGCGACTGCAATGGTTTGGTGCGAGTCAACTATAACGGCACTTTGGCCGACTGGTGCAACATCGGATTCTACGAGGGATCGACCGCCCACACTCTGTACATTGGCGGCAACAAGGTGACCAACCTCGTTATTCCTGAGGGGGTGACGGCCATCAAGCCTTACGCCTTCTATGGCATACAGGATCTCGTCTCGGTGGTATTTCCCGAGGGTCTGCAATGCATCGGCCACCATGCCTTTGAAGGCGTTTGGAGTGTCACCTACACGATACCGTCGACGGTGACCTCCATCGGCGAATTGGCCCTGCGCGGTAACACCGTCTACTTCAACGCCGCCAACTGTACCAACCTGGCCAACAATGCTATGCCCGACTTGAATACAATTGTGGTAGGTGAAGGGGTGCAGACGCTGCCGACCAACCTAATTACCACCAACACCTACACCCTCAGGATGCAGGGCATGCCGCCTGTGGCCGACGAGTACGCCTTCGACCGTCTTCGCAGCGACGCTCAGGTGCAGGTGCCGTGCGGTTACTTGTCGCTCTACCAGAGTGCCCCGGCGTGGAGCACTTTGACCAATATGGTCGAGACCAACACCTATGCAATCCGGTTCGGCAATGACGAGTACGGTAGTGCATGGGTGACGATTGATGCCACCTGTACCACGCCAGCGCAGGTAGTGGCAGGAGCATATCAATACTACCACTTTGTCCGGTGGACTGACGGTGTGACCGACAACCCGCGCACCATCAGCCTTACGCAGGACACCCTGCTGACGCCCGTCTTCGCCATCGACACCTATTATGTATATGGCAATACATGGCCGTCGGATGAGTATGGCTATGTGGAAGGCGCCGACACGGTGCAGGCCGGCGACACGCTGACTCTGGTGGCCCATGCCAACTATGGCTTCCACTTCACATCATGGGGCGACAATGGCTCGGCCGACAGTATTCGCACGGTCATCGCCAGCAGCTATATGTATTTTGACGCCTATTTCGAACGTAACAATTACAACGTCACCGCCATGGTTGACCCAGTAACGCCCTATGGTACAGTTATGTACGATGATGGTTTTATCTACCTAAATAACGACACCATCACTATTGAGCGCCCGTACAATTACGAGACGGTTATCACGGCCATTCCCCAATATGGCTACCACTTCACGCAGTGGAGCGACGGAGTGACCGACGCGATGCGTTATTTCAATGTCTTGCAGGACACCCTTCTTGTCGCCCAGTTCGAAATCAACACCTACAGCATTGTGGGCACCACGGAGGCAAGCAACGGCTACTTCTTCGGCTTCGAGAATGCGGCCGACGATGCCGAGTGGACGCTGGACAATGGCAATCAGACCAACCAATGGTACATCGGCACCGGCGATGCCAACTACGGCAGCCGAATGCTCTACGTCAGTGGCGACGGCGGACTGACAAACGACTACAACGAGAGTGCTGCTTCGACAGTCTATGCTTACACGCAGGTGCAGTTGGCTACTGGCGAATACAACTACAGTTTCGACTGGCGTTGCAACGGAGAGAGCAGCTATGACTACCTGCGTGTGGCTCTGGTGCCCAACGACGAGTCGTTCAACACCCAGTGGGGCTCCAATTCGGTGCCCGGTGCAAACTGGATAGCCCTCGACCAGAACGATGCGGGCTCCTACCGCCTCAACGGCAGCAGCAACTGGGTGACCCGCACGGGCAGCTTCGATGTGGCTGTCCCCGGCCAATACAAACTGGTCTTCTACTGGCGTAACGACGGTTCGGTGAAGGGTGTTCCCCCTGCTGCGGTGGACAATATCGCCCTCTCGCAGAATGGTCTGGGCGACACCTCGAGTGTGGCCAGAGGCTCTGTCTACGGTAGTGACACGGTGCCCTATCTCGACACCGTCACGCTGACTGCAGTGCCGGAATACGGCTTCCATTTCCTGCAATGGGACGATGGCGACACAAGCAATCCCCGCACCGTGGTGGCCGATATGAACCGGCATTATGTGGCTGTATTCGGCAACAACACCTACAATGTAAGCCTGGTTTCCGACAATGCCGAGCATGGCAGCGTGGCGGGTGCCGGCAGTTACGCCTATCTTACGCCCGTGGTGATTGACGCTATCCCGGCCTACGGCTACCACTTCTCGCAGTGGACTGACAACGACACCAATAACCCGCGTACGGTTGTGCTGACCTGCGACACTTCGTTCACCGCCAAATTCTTGCGCAACAGTTACAACGTTGCGGCACAAGCCGAGTATGCCGACCGCGGCACTGTTGCGGTGAGCAGCCCGTCTGTGTTCTACCTTGACACTGTCACCGTCACCGCCACACCGGCCTATGGCTACCATTTCGCCCAGTGGAGCGACGGCGTCACCGACAATCCGCGTTTGGTTGTGGTGTCCGAAGATGTTTTGTTCACAGCCCAGTTCGACTTCAATCAGTACACCGTCGGCCTGTCGGTCGACGACTCCGTGCACGGCCTTGTCAGCGGTGCCGGCAGCTACA
Organism: Bacteroidales bacterium; assembly: GCA_017480785.1. Classification (GTDB taxonomy): domain Bacteria; phylum Bacteroidota; class Bacteroidia; order Bacteroidales; family P3; genus Colimorpha. The sequence continues at coordinate 2,156 of JAFURZ010000013.1, read as the reverse complement.
ACTACCTCACCAATGTGACCATCGAGGCTGCGGCCAACGACGGATACCACTTCACGCAGTGGAGCGACGGGGTGACCGACAACCCGCGCACCGTCACCCTCACTCAGGATACCGCCTTCACGGCCCTATATGCCAAAAATGTCTACACTCTCACATTGACCAGCAACGATGACTCGCTGGGCACGGTGACGGGTGGCGGCATGTATGAGTACCTTGACGAGGTGCAGATTGTGGCCTCGGTGGTGGCTGACCACTTTCACTTCGTGCAATGGAGTGACGGTGTCACCGATAGTGTCAGAACAATTACGGTCACTGCAGACCTTGCGCTGAATGCAATCTTTGCCATCGACACTCATACGGTGACCACCGTTGTGCGTCTGGGTACTGCTGAGGGCGTCAGTGATTACAGTACATGTGGTACTGTCATCGGCACTGGCAGCTATCCCTACGGCACAGTTCTTGACCTCGAAGCCAATGCGGCCGATGGCTACCATTTTGCCGAATGGGACAACGGCGAACGCACGCTCACCCGCACCGTTGCCGTCACACAGGACACCCTGATTGCCGCAGTCTTTACCGATGATGTCATACCAAGCCTCTGCATGGTAAGCGTCCAGAACGGCCGCAACACCCTCACGTGGAGCAAAGACATCGTCGTCGAAAGGTACAACATCTACCGTGAGGCCAACACCGCCGGTGTCTACGCCGTTGTGGCCTCGGTGCCGTTCGACTCGCTCTCCATGTGGGTCGATACCGCCTCGCATCCCTCTACCCGCAGCTACCGATACAAGATGACCGCCGTCGATGTCTATGGCTACGAGTCAGACTTCGGCGCCGTTCATAAAACCATGCACCTCACTATCAGTCAGGGTATCGGTACCAACTGGAACCTGGTCTGGACCGAGTATGAAGGCGCCGAATACACCACCTATGTTATCTATCGCGGCACCAACGCCTCCAACATCGAGGAAATCGACATCATGCCCTCCGGTGGCAACACCACCTACACCGATGAGACCGCCCCCGAAGGCGAAGTCTATTATCAGGTCGGCATCATGCTCACCACTCCCTGCAACCCCACCAAGGCGTCCAGTATCGTCCGCTCCAACATTGCCACCAACGGTTCGTTGGGCATCTCTAATGTCGAGCGCGGCGACTTCATCGTCTTCAGCCGCCAAGGCAGCATCGTGGTTGAAGGTGTCGTAGGCATGCCCGTGACTGTCTATGATGTGGCCGGACGACGCATCGCTGGTCTGAACAGGGCCGATTCCGACGCTACGGAATTCACTGTGACCTCCGGCGTCTACCTGGTGAAGGTGGGCAACTATCCGGCCCGACGTGTCGTCGTGACCCGGTAGTCACCACTTCGATACACTCTTTCTGTGAGGGTCTGCGCATGTGCGCAGGCCCTCACGTTTTATATAGAAGTACCCTTCTGCCAGTATGATTCCGAGTGTTTTACAGTTGTTCTATTGCTGTTCTATTGGAAAAAGTCAATTGAACAGCAATAGAACAGCAGGGGAAGAGCGTGAGGCAGAGTGAGTGTTCCGGACACTGGCTTTCCCCTTCTGCGGACATAACACGGGGGCTGACGGTTCATGGATACCTATTTTTTTTGTGTTTGTATATTGTGTTTCAGCTTATTGCGTAGAAATTCGTGGATTTTGCTATTTGGGGATTTGTTTTCCGATGTTTTTTGGCGTTCTGGGACGCCGGAGGGGCCTTATGCGCCGCCCTTCCGGGGGTGCCAGGAAAAAAAGTTTTGTTTTTATCACGGTGATTTACACCGTGATAGATATAAAATTAGATTTTTTTTGAAAAAATATTTTGCCGGTTTGGAAAAAGGTTGTATCTTTGCACCCGTTTTCCGCCAAACGGAGCGCGAGCGAAGACGAGCGAGCTGAGGCAAAGGAAAACGCGAGTGATTTGAAACGGATGAGAAGGAAGAGATAGCGTGTGTCTGTTCAATTGAAAATTGAAAATTGGAAATTGAAAGATTCGCTGCCAAAGGGGCAGCGACGGACACGAAGACGAGTCAAAAAAGGTAAAGGGAAGAGGAAAGCGGAAGCTATGAATTTTCAATTTTCAACTTTCAATTTTCAATTTCCGCAAGCAATTCTTACAATGAAGAGTTTGATCCTGGCTCAGGATGAACG
>JAFURZ010000012.1 GCA_017480785.1 Bacteroidales bacterium | reverse complement strand
GTGGGCGCCCAGGTAGTAGGCCGGCACAGAATCCCTGTAATGGATTTTTTTCTGCTCACTCAACAGGATGAGGGAGTCGGGGCCGGCGTCGTAGATAGCCACCGATTCCATGGCGCTGTCGAGTGACGTGTCGGCAATGACTGCGAGCTCTTCGGGCGTGAATTCCGGCATGGCGAGCATGGCGGCGATGCCATAGATTGTCATCGGGTCCTTCCCCGTCTGGAAAAATTTACCAAGGAGCCGGTAGATTGGCGACCCGCCGGCACCGATGTAGCATGTGTCAAAGACTTCCCAGGAATTCGTGTCCTGATAGTAATCCGGGTTCATCGAAAGTCCCCAAACGGTGTCCTGGGCCTTGGCGCCCAGCGTGGAAAGCAGCAACGCGGCCGCAATCAAAATGTGTTTTTTCATGGTTTTATTTTTTTTGGTTATTTAGGACATACTTTTTTCATCTCCTGGTAGTAGGATGTTGTAGGCAGGATTCCCGGGCATACCTTAATACGGTTCCGCACCAATTCAATTTGAACAGGCTTGTGATGGTTCTCCAAATCTTCTGCTTTTATCTCCACTTTCTCCCAACAATTGAACTGGGCGTTATTATACCTGTGAACACTCAGAGCTCCACCATAATTGAACCCCGACGACACCATAGTGTACAGGCTGCCACCTGTGAAGGCCATCGGTGAGTTTTCCAACGAGGTCAGCCAGTAGTCGGTCGCCGAATGGGCCGAAACGGATCCTGCTGCATAAGGAGTGGTAAGATTCGGTTCAAAATGATATATCTTGCTGGCGAAATAATCATATGTGCTGTGATGGGTAAGCACGTCTAACCGTTGCAGGTCCTTTTTGTACTTCACATCAACCACACTAGTAACGCCATAGCCCGTAATCACCCTTTGAGTGGAAAAATGATAGGGGGCATTATACGCGCTGACATGCATCAGACCGATATCACCCAACGTGGCCGTGGCGAAGTGGTTGTCCTGACAGTATTCCAACCATAGCGGAGATAATACAAGATGAGGACATTCGAGGTATTGTACCGGCAGTGTATTGGCAAACCATCCTGCAGTTGCATAGTCGGCAAAGAACACATATCCCCTGTTATGTTCAAATTCCCTGCCAGTAAACACAGCATAACTGCCGCTACCCGCCACGTCGTCCAGTTTTTCCACAATTCCTCCCAATCCGCCATAAGCACAGAAAGTCCAACATGTTGGTATGTACGATGATTGAACTTCGATAAAATGGTTTTCCTCTTCTACCGTTTTCCCAATCAGCAGATAACAGTCCAGTGCAAGTACCTCAAGCCTGTCGAAACTGGCGTATTCTTCTATCTCGGCATAGTCCACATTACTGTTTGGGAAAGCGGCAAGTTTAAACGAGCCAAAAACCGCCTTGGATGGGACTCCATATGTGCTGCCGCAGAAAAAAACAGAATGCCCATATACCTCAAAATCGCTAATTACGACTGTTTGGTGACCAAGATCCATTACCGGTGTAACATAACCCGAACGGGAAACCTTGGTAAATGTGGCACGGTCGTCGTATATGCTATAGACCAACCATGTCGAATCGTCAATATCGCGAATAATGCTATGGTCTGATGGGAAACTGGGGTTTTCTCTGATAAATACCTGTGCCCGTACCGAAGGGACAACGGCCAGTTGGGCCAGAAGCAGAATCAGCAGGGCAATTGTTTTGTTGTTGTGTTCCATAAACAATAATTTTTTTTGTTTTTGATTATTATGCAATATCTTGTTCCCTGCTGCGTTGTTGTGTTCAGCATCGGGACAAGTTTCCTGTGCTTTTTTCCGTCCCCGTGTGGTGCAACAATCTCGGACAAGATCACAGGCACACGGGGACGTTGTTATGTGAATTTCCTCATGGTATTCGATGGTTTTGTGGGACGATTCCCTGTTTTTTCATTATACATTATTAGAGCCTATTCCGAGGCTAAAGGTAACACGGGGGTGATGGATTTAACATTATTTAACTCACCGGACGGCCACACAGGTAAAGGTACCCGTATCCGAATCGAACGAGATGTACACTTTATAGCCTTCCTTCGTTTTTTTATCAGCCCATTCATTTGCGTCTTTCTCGCTTCTAGTAGTGTACGTTTCAATCTCACGGTTGTTTTTGGTACCGACCGCCCTTTCCGTTTTACTGAAACTAACGCTACGTCCTTCTTGTGCCCAACGAAACATCTGACCAAGGAAGTCCAGCCATGTTTTGTCGCTGGCGAAGGTAGCATAATGGGTCATTCCGTCGAGAGTGTAAGCAATGCCAAGTGAAGGTCCTGCCGTAATCGTTGACGACGGGAACACTTCTGACGGTTCTTTCTGGCAGCTCGCGGCCACCACGCTCAGTAATGCTAGGATTACTACGTTTCTGATTGTTTTTTTCATGATATTGGTGTTTTATTTTGAATGTATGTTTATTTCTCCCCAATAGCCTTTGCGTAATACCGCATGGATTTCATCTCCGCTATGTGTGTGATATATGGCCACGCATAGGGCGACCGGGAAATACGATATCACTTCGTTCTCGGCCGGGTCAGCCGCCCCTTCGACGCTGGGGCGCCCTCTTAGACAGTAACCTGTGAAACTGGCCTTCAAGGCGTCCGCTTTCCCCGCAAACATCTCTCTCAAGGTTGCCATATCCCGTATATATTCCTCGCCATGACCAAATGCACGCAGCAGGTTGGCGAAGGCGGCGGAGTCCTCAGCCTCGAAGAGGGTCATGTCGAGGGAGAGGGTGTCGTTGATTTGCTTGTCTTTTACGAAGGAGGCCTGGATGCCCGGCATATCGCGGTACTGGCGGTAGACCTCGCTACACTGAGAGAGGGGCACGGTGTGGCAGCGGTAGACTGCCAGCGCCACGACGGCCAACAGCAGGGGGGCCAGGAGGAGTGTGATGAGCCAACGTCGTCTCATGCTATCTGTTGTATCATTTGGGTTGCCAAGAGGTTGACCGCTTCACGGTCGGCGCTGACAGGGACTTTCATCACATAGGGGAAGCGGTGGGCCGTCAGTAGGCCCGTGGCGGGCAGCAGCAGTAGCATGAGGAGGGTGAAGGTGAGGAAGTGGCGCCTGTCGCTGCGGTAGCGCACCGCCTCATGGTCGTGCCTGAGGCGGTTGCCGGCCTGTGCCTGCATGCGGCGGTAGGAGAGGAGCAGGAGCTCCTCGTCCAGGGATTGTCTTTCTTTTTCTTTCATGGCTTGTATTTTCTTAAGGTTTTCATTATTCTGTACACTCGTTGTTTGACCGCCTCGGGGGTCGAGTGGACGGTCTCGGCGATTTCGGCGTAGGAGTAGCCTTGGAGCCTGGCGTCGATGAGCTGCCGGTCGGCGGGCGGGAGGACCGAGAGGATGTCGTCGAGCAGCTCGGCACTGCTGTCCTCGTCGGCGGCGAGGCGGCTGGCCGCAGCCAGGGAGACGCGGTGGCGGAAGGGGTGGTGGCGCAGGTGGCGCACCAGGGTGGTGACCATCACGCGATGGAGCCAGCGGTTCTGTTGCTGAAGCGTGCTGTCGGGCCGCAACTGGTCGATTTTCTCCCACAGGTAGGCGAACACCTCCTGCATCAGGTCCTCGGCTTCGGCAAGGCTGTCGCTGTGCGCATTGCAGAAGTTGGCAATGTGCTGCTGGAAGATGCGTAGCAGTGCCAGGTAGCGTATCCGCTTGTCGATGTCGGGTCCAGACATAGTTCGCCGTGTCGTTTTTTTTCTATATTATATTAGAGCCATTCCGGGGACAAAAAGTAACACGCCCCGTAAATTTTTTTTTGCAAAGATACGAATATTTTCCGTAACTGGCTCTTTTTCCGCCCCGTCGGCGGTCCGGAAAATAAATGTTAAATTTTCATTCCGGCACAATTTATTCCGCCGGGAGTCGTTTTTAGGATTGTAAAAAAAATGTTCAACCAATAAAGGCGCGTATGATGCAGCAATACGATTTTTCAAGCACAGACACATTTTCGTCGGCTGCAAGCACAAGCATACAACCCTCGGAGCAGACGCTCCAGAACATCCGCAGCTTCGCCCGCAGCTACCAGATTGTGATGGTCGACGGGGTGAAGGTGGAGTTTTACCTGAACTGAAAGAGGGCCGGCGACTGCCGGCCCTCTTTCAGTATTACTGCTGGGAGAATTCCTTGATGCGCTGCTCTTCGCTGCGGCGGCACACCAGCAGGCGGTCGCCTTTGGCGCTGACGATGTAGCCGTCGAGCCCTTGGAGGACCACCTTGGAGGCATCCTCGGCATGCACCACGCAGTTGCTGCACTCGTAGAGGTTCACGCGGCCCACGGCGGCGTTGCCGGTGCTGTCCTTGGGCAGTTTGTCGTGCAGGGAGGCCCAGTTGCCGAGGTCGCTCCAGCCGAAGTCGGCGGGGAGGGTATAGACCTTGCCGGCGGCGGCGGCGGGTTCCATGACGGCATAGTCGATGCTTATCTTCTCGCACTGGGGGAAGACCGTCTGCACGTCGGCCGGGGTGCGCATGCGCTCCATGTCGGCCGCGATGTTGGGCTTGTAGGTGCCGATGGCGGCGGTGATGGTGCGCACGTTCCAGACGAAGATGCCGGCGTTCCACAGGTAGTTGCCCGCCTGGAGGTATCGCTCCGCCACGTCGCGGCTGGGCTTCTCCTTGAAACTCTGCACGACGGTGGGGAGCGACGGGTCGGCGGGGGAGTCGGGGCCGACCTCGATATAGCCGTACCCTGTCTCGGGGCGCGAGGGCTTGATGCCGATGGTGACGATGGAGTCGTGGCGGGCGGTGAAGGCAAGGGCGTTGCCGATGATGCGGCGGAACTCCTCGGGGTCCATCACCACGGCGTCGGCGGGAGTGACCACCACGTTGGCCTCGGGGTCTTCCCCTTTAATGCGCCAACAGGCCCAGGCGATGCAGGGGGCGGTGTTGCGGGCGGCCGGTTCGGCGAGGATGTGACTCACGGGGATATCGGGCAGCTGCTTGCGCACGATGTCGACATAGGCAGCGTTGGTGACCACCCAGAAGCGCTCCATGGGGCAGAGGCCCTTGAAGCGGTCGACGGTGAGCTGGATGAGGGTGCGGCCGCAGCCGAGGATGTCGATGAACTGCTTGGGAAATTCAGGGGTACTGAGGGGCCAGAAACGGCTGCCGATGCCGCCGGCCATAATGACGATATGATTGTTCACGGCTTGATGGGTTTGGTTATATTTCAATGGTACGGGCACGGCGCAGCTCGAAGTCGCGTCCGAGGTATTTCTCGCGCACGTCGGGGTCGGCGGCCATCTGCTCGGGGGTGCCGTGGTGGAGCACGGAGCCTTCGTAGAGCAGATAGGCCCGGTCGGTGATGGCAAGGGTCTCGCGCACGTTGTGGTCGGTGATGAGGATGCCGATATTGCGCTCCTTGAGGTGCGCCACTATGTCCTGAATGTCCTGCACGGCGATGGGGTCGACGCCGGCGAAGGGCTCGTCGAGGAGGAGGAACATGGGGTCGTTGGCGAGGGCGCGGGCTATCTCGGTGCGGCGGCGTTCGCCGCCGCTGAGCTGTATGCCCTTGCTGCGGCGTATGTGCTGCAGGCGGAACTCGTCAAGGAGCGACTCGAGCTTCTCACGTTGCTGCTCCTTGGTGAGGTCGCGGCGGAACTCGAGAATGGAACCAATATTGTCCTCGACGCTCATCTGGCGGAATACGGAGGCCTCCTGGGCCAGGTAGCCGACGCCGAGCTGGGCGCGGCGGTACTGCGGCATGCCGGTGATGCGGAGGCGCCAGGGACTTCCGTCGGCGGGACACTCGGCCTTCTTCTCGGCGAAGACGGGATGCTGCTTGTCGTTGTCGCAGGTGCTCTCCATGTAGACGCTACCAGCGTTGGGCTTGATGATGCCCACCACCATATAGAAAGTGGTGGTCTTGCCGGCTCCGTTGGGTCCCAGCAGGCCGACGATTTCGCCCTGGCTGACTTCGACGGACACCTGCTTCACGACGGTGCGCGACCGGTAGACCTTGACGACCTTGTCTGTGTATAGTTTCATATTATTCCTTCTCTAAGTATGTCATGTATGTGGACGATGCCGAGGTAGCGGTCCCCGGAGTCGACGACGATGAGCTGGGTGATGGAGTTGGCACGCATCATCTGGAGGGCGGTGACGGCATACTCGGTGTCGAGGATGCGCTTGGGGTTGGTGTTCATAATGTCGGCAGCGTGCTTGGGCTCATGGAAGGTCTGCATCATGCGGCGCAGGTCGCCGTCGGTGATGATGCCGCGGATGCTGCCGTCCTCTTCAACCACCGTGCATCCAAGCCGCTTGGATGTCATCTCCAGGATGGTGTCGGCAATGGAGGTGTCGGGACTCACCGAAGGGCGCTCGTTCTGGATGTAGAGGTCGCCGACACGGAGGTATAGCTGCTTGCCGAGGGCACCGCCGGGATGGAAGCGGGCAAAGTCGTGGGCCGTGAAGTTGCGACACTCGATGAGGGCCACGGCGAGGGCGTCGCCCATGACCAGTTGCGCCGTGGTGCTGCTGGTGGGCGCCAGGTTGTTGGGGCACGCCTCATGCTCGACGGTGGTGTTGATGACGATGTCGGCCTCGTGAGCCAGGAACGAGTCGGTATTGCCGACAATGGCGATGACGGTGTTTCCGAAGTTCTTGATGAGGGGTACGAGCACCTTTATCTCGGGGGTGTTCCCGCTCTTGGAAATGCATATCACCACGTCGCCCGGACGCACCATGCCGAGGTCGCCATGGATGGCGTCGGCGGCATGCAGGAAAAGGGCCGGCGTGCCGGTCGAGTTGAAGGTGGATACTATCTTGGAGGCGATGTTGGCGCTCTTGCCTATGCCCGTCACCACCACACGGCCCCTTTGCACCTGAGATGCCCCCTTGGGGTCGCCTCCGGTGGCCGAAAAAAGGGTTTCCACGGCCTCCGCAAACGCATCGTCAATATAGGTCCCTAGGTTTTCGACGGCTTTTTTTTCATCCGCAATCACCTGAGCAGCAATCTGTTTTATCTCTTCACGAGTCTTCACTTGGAAAAATATTTTGCCAGTTCAATGTTTTTTTGTACCTTTGTAAACCATAACGCACTAATGTGCCAATTATTGTTAATAGATGAAAGATTTACATACATACCTCAAGGAAATCTTCGGTTTTGACAAGTTCAAAGGCGACCAAGAAGCCATCATACAGAGCCTTCTGGATGGCAACGACACCTTCGTCATCATGCCCACCGGCGGCGGCAAGAGCCTCTGCTACCAGCTGCCGGCCATGATACTCGACGGCACCGCCATCGTGGTGTCGCCCCTGATAGCACTGATGAAGAACCAGGTGGATGCCGTGCGCTACACCTCGGGCACCACCGACGTGGCCCATTTCCTCAACTCCTCCCTGTCGCGTGTACAACAGAACGAGGTGAAGGACGACCTCCTCAAAGGCGGCACCAAGCTCCTCTACGTAGCCCCCGAGACCCTCTCCAAGGAGGAGACCATCGAGCTGCTCAAGCAGATACCCATCTCCTTCTTCGCCATCGACGAGGCCCACTGCATCTCGGAGTGGGGCCACGACTTCAGACCCGAGTACCGCCGCCTGCGCGAAGCCATCAAGGCCATCCGTCCCAGCGTCCCCATCCTGACCCTCACTGCCTCGGCCACCCCCAAGGTGCAGCAGGACATCATCAAGAACCTCGGCATGGAGCAGGCCAAGACCTTCATCTCCAGCTTCAACCGTCCGAACCTCTACTACGAGGTGCGCCCCAAGCCCTCCGAGCCCATGCAGCTCCACAAGGAGATTATCCGCTTCATCAAGGAGAACCCCAACAAGAGCGGCATCATCTACTGCCTGACGCGCAAAAAGGTGGAAGACCTCGCCGAGCTGCTGGTCATCAACGGCATCAAGGCGCTCCCCTACCACGCGGGCCTCGACAACAAGGTGCGCGCCGAGAACCAGGACAAGTTCCTCACCGAGGAAGTCGACGTCATCGTGGCCACCATCGCCTTCGGCATGGGCATCGACAAACCCGACGTGCGCTTCGTCATCCACTACGACATACCCAAGAGCATCGAAGGATACTACCAGGAGACCGGCCGTGCCGGCCGCGACGGCGGCGAAGGCCGCTGCATCGCCTTCTACAGCGAGCAGGATGTCGAGAAGCTCTACAAGTTCTTCTCCGACAAGAACGCCTCCGAGCAGGAGATGGCCCGCCAGCTGGTACAGGAGATGGTGTCCTATGCCGAGAGCTCTGCCTGCCGCCGCCTGAACATCCTCCGCTACTTCGGCGAAGACTACGACGAGCCCTACTGCGGCAACTGCGACAACTGCCTCCACCCGCGGCCCAAAGTCGAGGCCAAGGAGGAGATGACCCTCGCCCTCGAGACCATCGTGGCCATGAAGCAGGCCTTCAAGCCCAAGGACATCGTCGACGTCCTCATGGGCCGCAAGAACACCAACACCCGCTCCTACCACCTCGACCGCCTCGAGCAGTACGGCGCCGGCACCGACCACGACGACCTCTTCTGGAAGGCCGTCCTCCGGCAGGCACAGTTCGAGAACCTGGTGCAGAAAGAAGTGGAGCAATACGGCGTGCTCAAGCTCACCCCCAACGGGCACAAGTTCCTCAAGACCCCCTACACCCTCTACGTCACCCCCGACCACGACTACAGCGGTGCCTCCGAGGAGGAGGAAGAGGAGCTGCTGGCCGCCGCCGGAGGCGCCTCGGCAGCCGGCGACGAAGCCCTCTACGTGCAGCTCAAGAGCCTGCGCCGCTCCATCGCCACACGCGAGAAGATACCGGCCTACGCCATCTTCGAAGACACCTCCCTCAAGGACATGACCCTCCAGTATCCCTGCACCGTCGAAGAGCTCTCCCACTGCTCCGGCGTCGGCATCGCCAAGGCGCAGAAGCACGGCGGCCCCTTCATCGAACTCATCAAGCAGTATGTCGAGGACAACGACATCGAACGCCCGCAGGACATCGTCATCCGCTCGGCCGCCAACCGCTCGGCCAACAAGGTGTACATCATCCAGAGCATCGACCGGCGCAAGAGCCTCGAAGACATCGCCGCCGGCAAGGGTCTCACCATGGACGAATTGCTCACCGAGATGGAGCACATCATCAGCAGCGGCACCAAACTCAACATCGACTACCACATCGACGAGCAGATAGAACCCGAGCACCAGGAGGTGCTGATGGACTACTGGCGCGAATCGGAAAGCGGCTCGCTCGACGAAGCCTACGCCGAGTTCCAGGACGACCCCGACTACACCGAGGAGGAGATACGCCTCATGCGTATCAAGTTCCTCACCGATGTAGGACACTAGCCAGTGGAGTAAAATGCGTCTATATAAATTATAGTAATAAGGAGAATAGTTTGAGACGACATGCACATAGAATAATCCTGACCCTGCTGCTCTTGGCGGTAGCGCAACAAGGCATGTCGCAAACCAACTACACCCTCCGCAACCACGACACCCTCCACATCCAGAACTGCCACGGCGACCACGTGCACATCGAGCATCCAAACGACTACGTCACCCAGCCGTTCGATGCCACCGTCACCCTGGAGACCAACGGCGTTCCGTTCGATGTCGTCGTGGGGCTACAGCAAAGCAACACCACCAGTTTCGGCACCCTCCGCATCTGGGACGGCGACTCCACCTCCGGCACGCTCTTGGTCGACACCACCTGCTCCACGCTCTTCCTGCCCGTCCACTCCTCGAGCGGCTACCTGACCGCCCGCCTACAACGGGAAGACAGCAGCATGATGTCACTCTCTTATGCCATCGAATGGGGCAATAACGCCACCTTCCACTCCACCTGCATCAACGACGTGCAGAACCTGCGGGTCACCCGGCTCTCGTCCTCTTCGGCCACCCTGCACTGGGTGAGCACCACACCCTACATCCAAGTGAGCTACGGCAACACGACACAGACCATCAGCGGCGACAGCATACGGCTGAACAACCTCACGCCCGACACCCGCTACACCGTCACCCTTACACCCCTTGCCGACACCTCTCGTCCCTGCTGCGCCCGCACCATCAGCTTCCTCACCGACTGCCTGCCCCTCCTCGGATGCCCCGACGTCACCGACCTGCACTCCAACTCGGTGCGCGGCTACTACGGCACCTTCGACCACCCCTACGACTCCGTCGGCCTTATCGACTACCCCCCTGACGTGTCGGACAACGGATTCCTCTGCCGCCACACCGTCCACACCGATACCACCGAGACCGACCCCCGCACGGGCAACCTGCTGCGCACCGTGTGCCCGGGCACCCAGGCCTCGGTGCGCCTGGGCAACTGGAACATTCACCGCGAGGCCGAGGCCCTCGAGTACTACCTCTACATCGACACCAACATCTACGCCATCCTGCTGCTGCACTATGCCGTGGTGCTACAGAACCCAGGCCACAGCGCCTCCCAGCAACCCCACTTCCGCATGGAGGTGCTCGACCCTGACGGCGAGCTCATCGACCCCGTCTGCGGTGCCGCCGACTTCTCCGCCAGTTCCTCGCTCGGGTGGAACTCGTATGGCCCCGAGGAGCTTGTCTGGAAAGACTGGACCACCGAGGGCTTCGACATGACGCCCTACCACGGACAGGCCGTCAAGGTGCGCTTCACCACCAAAGACTGCTCGGAAGGCATGCACTACGGCTATGCCTACTTCAGCGCCGAGTGCCGGCTCAACCGGGCCGTCACCGAGTACTGCGGCGAGTCCGACACCAACTCCATCACCGCCCCCGACGGCTTCAACTACCTCTGGTACTACGACATCAACCATCCCGTGTCGACCGAGCAGACCATCCACTTCACCAACAACGACTCGTTGCTCCACTGCCGCCTCATCTCCATCACCAACCCCTCCTGCTACGTCACCCTCAACACCTATGCCGGCCACCGCTGGCCCCACGCCATCGTCGACACCCTCCTGACCCAGTCGCTGGGGTGCGACGGCTACCAGGTGCAGTTCCTCAACCGCAGCGTCGTCACCAACGACAACGGCGACACTGTGGAGCACCACTGCGAGTCGGCACGCTGGTACTTCGGCGACGCCTACCTCTCCTTCGACTACTCGCCACAGCACATCTACCGCGACTCGGGCGACTACACCGTCACCCTCATCGCCGGCATCGCCAACAACAGCTGCACCGACACCACCACGTTCACGCTGCACATCCCCGACTTCTACGTGCCCGCCCTGAAAGACACCGCCGCCTGCGACACCTTCTGGATCGACGGCGTGGCCTACACCACCGAGGGGCTGGGTCCCTCGCGCCGCGTGCGCCACCCCGACGACTGCGACACCCTCTACACCCTCAACCTCCACGTGCTCCATTCGCCCCTGCACGAGTTTCCGCCCGACACCTTCTGCTACAGCGCCTCCTACACCTGGCTCGACCAGACCGTCGGCAGCAACAGCAACCTCACCAGGTCCGTCAGCCACCACCTCCGCAGCGTCCTCGGCACCGCCGCCAACGGATGCGACTCGCTTGTGGCCATCACCCTCCTGCAGCTCGCCCCCGACGTCATCGCCCTCGACCGCGAAACCGACTGCGCCAACAACCGCTACACCCTCAGCGCCCACTCCCCGCTCCCCTACCTCTACTGGCAAGCCTCGCCCCACGACACCTGCCTCGACGGGCACGAGCACGACAGCACCGTCACCGTCTCGCCGCAACGCTACACCGTCTACACCGTCACCACCGACCACCGCGACACGCTCTACTGCCCCACCTCCTCGGCCGTCGCCCTGCAAGCGCTGACCTTCCCCGAAGGCTCCTTCTCCGTCCATCCCGAGATGCTCACCTACGACCATCCCGAGTTCGACGCCCACGTAGGAGGCCACACCAACGGGCAGCAGTGGAGCCTCCTCTTCTACCCCGACGGCACCGACACCATAGCCCTCGCCGAAACCTCGGCCCACCTGCACTACCGGCTCGACGACTACAGCATCGACAGTCTCCGAGTAATCCTCGCCGTCAACAACGACAACTGCATCGACACCGTCTACCGCACCCTGCCCTTCGCCAGGATAGCCCTTTGGAGCCCCACGGTCTTCACCCCCACGGAGGACGCCAACAACCGGTTCGCCCCCGTGGCCACAGGGGTGCTGGAAGCCGAGCTCCGCCTCTACGACCGCGCCGGACGGCTCGTCTTCACCACCAGAGACCTGGCCGCCGGCTGGGACGGCACCCGCGACGGGCACCCCTGCCCCCAGGGAGCCTACGTGTGGCTCCTCCGCTACCGCACCGTGGACTATCCCACCATCTGGCGCACCACCTCGGGCACCGTCACCCTGGTCCGCTGACACCCCTCCCCGTCTTCCCTACACCCACCTTCAGCCCCTGGGCGGAAGGTTAATTATATCGTGCACGACCCATTTGTACTCCCCCCGCCACAACACCGGTTCAACACCGTGTTTTGTCCGACTGCAGTCGGACCATCCTCGGAGTTGTGTCGGAGTTGAGTCGGAGATGTTACGGAGATAACCCCGCCGAAACCACACTTTCTGTGCTGTTTATCAGCGAATTATATTATCCTCGGGGCAAAAAACACCCCGAAAGGCACCTTTTGCGACCCTGTGGAGAGGTGGAGCCGAGGGGTCGGCGAATGCTAATTAAATCGTGCGCGACCTAATTTTATGACGACTGCCGACCAGAGGGGTTGGAAAGTTTTTCCGGCGGTGTTGGATTTTTTTTCTATCTTTGCCCATAATATATATAACGTATGAAGTGCTATAAGATATTGACCTGCTTTTTCTTGACGTTCATCTTGGCGTGTGGGGTCCAGGCCCAGACGGCCGATTCGGTCGATGTGCTGGACTACGACGTGTCGGTCGACCTGAGCGCCGGCAAGCCTTTTGCCGGCGACGCCACCCTGACGGTGCGCCTCGCCGCCCCCTGCCGGTCGCTGGCCCTGAGCCTGCACGGCACCGCCGACTCGGCATGGGTCAACGGGGCCGCCCTCGACACGGTGGACCTCGGCGCCATCCCCACGACAGCCTTCGCCGCCGGCGACACGCTGACGGTGCGCATCTGCTACCACGGGGCGGGCTACGTGGAGAGCTACGGCTGGGGCGGATTTCACTTCGACAACGACATGACCTACAACCTCGGCGTGGGCTTCAACGTGGACCCGCATGTGATGGGGAGCGTGCTGATGCCCTGCCGCGACAACTTCCACGACAAGGCCACCTACACCCTGCGGGTGCGCGCCAAGCGGGGCTGGACGGCCGAATGCGGCGGCCTGCTGCAGAGCCGCACCATCGGAGCCGACAGCCTGGAGCACTCGGTGTGGCGCATCGGGCAGGAGGTGCCCACCTACCTGGTCAGCGTCAGCCAAGCCGCCTTCCGGCGCATCCATTCCAGCGTGCCGGCGCTCTACGGCACCTATCCCCTGACGCTGGGCTTCCGCGAGGGCGACAGCACGCTGGTGAAGAGGGCCTTCCGCGAGCTGGACTCGGTGGTGCCCATGTACGAGCGCTGCCTGGGTCCCTACCGCTGGGGGCGCATAGGCTACATAGCCACGTCGAAAGGGTCGATGGAGCACGTGAACAACATTGCCCTGGCCAAGGAGTTTATGACTTCGGTCGCTGAGCGGGGCCAGATGACCATTGCCCACGAGCTGGGGCACGCCTGGTTCGGCAACCTGGTGACCTGCCGCACGGAGGCCGACATGTGGTTCAACGAGGGCGGTGCCTCGTTCTGCAGCGAGCTGGCCATGGAGGCAACCAAGGGTCGCGCGGCGGCGCAGAAGTACTATCAGACCAATCTGGAGGCGGTGGTGCGCGAGGCCCACGTCACCGACAACGGCTACCGTCCGCTGAGCCCCATGCCGCACCAGTACACCTACGGCTCGACCACCTACGACAAAGGGGCCCTCGTGTGGCACTCGCTGCGCGGCTACCTGGGCGACAGCGTCTTCTACGGCGCCATGGGCCGCCTGATGGCCGACAAGGCATTCTCCACCATCGACGCCGCCGAGGTGCGCGACTCGCTGAGCGCCTACACCGGATGCGACCTCACCGACTTCTTCCGGTTCCATGTTTTCTCGCCGGGGTTCGTCGACTACCACGTCCACATGGATGGGACGGACGTCGTCGTGCGTCAGCAGACGATAGGCGGCGATGCCGCTGTGCTTTCCAATCGGGTGCCCGTAACCTTCTTCTCGGCCTCGGGCGACACCGCCAAACGAGTGCTGGCCTTCGACGGCGTCGAGGGTCATGTGGCCGTGTCCCTGCCTTTTGCGCCCCTGTATTATGTCCTCGACCGCGACTGCGAGCTCTCCGACGCCGCCACGCTGGCCGTGTACCGCAAGGGGAGCAGTGCCCTGAACGCGGCGGCACATGTCAACCTGTATGGCACGATTGCCGAGGAAGACTCCGTCTTTGTGGAGCACCACTGGGGCCGCCCGTGGGACCTCGACACGCTGACGGGGCTGCGGCGCCCGGCAGGCCGCTACTGGGTGGTCAGCGGTGCAAGGCAGCAATACGCCGGTTTGCAGCTGCGCCTCCGCTACGTGCGCGACGGCTACGTCAACGGCAACTATCCCTACCTCGACCCCGGCTTTGTCTCCTCGGCCGCCGTCGACTCGGTGAGGGTGCTCTACCGCCAAGGCTACGGACACCCGTGGCAGGCCGTCTCGCACCAGCGCATCGGCAACTCCAACGAGGGGTGGTTCACGGTGGACAACCCCCGCACGGGCGAGTACACCCTGGCGGTGGTCGACACCAACCTCCTCTCCATCCACTCCCCACTCTCCACTCTCCACACCCCTCTCTCCCTCTTCCCCAACCCTGTGGCCGCGGGCGAGGAAATCACGCTCCAGGTGCCCGTCGAGGGCACGTTCACGGTGCGCATTTTCGATGCCGCAGGGCGTCAGGTGTGGCGCAAAAAGGGCTGTGCCAACGGCCGGAGAGTCAACCCACGGCTGGCTTCGGGAACTTATTTGGTCCAAATTGAAAATAAATTCGTATCTTTGCAGTCGAAATTGATAGTGCTATGAATAGAATAAAAGTAATCTTCGCCGTAGTGCTGGCCGCCTTTGCGGTGAATGCGTCGGCACAGTTTTCGCAACAGGGAAAGAGCAACGAGTTCATGCTCAAGATGGAGCCTGGCTATGCCCCTTTCATGGGCAACGTGGGCACCGCCGGCGAGCACGGATTCAACATCACCAAGTACCATAATGCCGTCCAGTTCAACGCTCTGGCGGGTGTCAACGTCAGTCAGGACTGGTTTGTGGGCGGCGGTGCCGGCTTCAGCTATTTCCACAACACAATCCAGGGCGACATCACGCCGATGATGGGGGTGAGCGTCTTTGCCGACGTCGACTTCCGTCCCATCTGGCAGGGGATGATGGGGCTGGACTATCAGCCCGCCACCATCAAGTGGGCTCCCATGGTGGGTGCCCGCGCGGGTGTGAGCCTCATCCTCGACCATCCGTACTACGGTTCGCCGATGACGCCGATGATGGAGCTCTATGGCGGCATCAACTGGTACTATATGCACGGCCTGCGCAACATGCAGCACAACTGGCACTCGTTCTATGCCACCGTCGGCGTGGCCTACATGCAGCAGACCGTCTTCCTCCCGATACGCGTGGGCTGGCGCTGGTAACCGCGTCCCCGCGGCGGGGATTTTCAATTACATAAACAAATGCAAAGTACACGACAAAACAAGATATGCCGCTTGATACAGCAGGACATGGGAGACATCTTCATCCGTGAGATGAAGCCGGTGCTGGGTACATCGCTCATCACAGTCACTGCCGTACGCATCACCCCCGACCTCTCCATCGCCCGCATCTACGTCAGCATCATGCCCCTCGGAGGTACCACACAGGACGCCCTGCTGGCCCTCATCCGCGAGAACACCGCCGACTTGCGGCGTCGGCTCGGCCTGCGCGAAGGCAAGCAGCTGCGCATCATTCCCCAACTGGAGTTCTACCTCGACGACACGCTGGACTATATCGACAACATCAACAAGCTGCTGAAGCAGTGAGACTGGAGCCGTTCATCGCCACCCGCTACCTCTTCGCGCGCAAGCAGAAGTCGGTAGTCACCGTGATATCGTGGATATCGCTCATCGGGCTCATGGTGAGCACGGCAGCCCTCATCATCGTCCTCTCGGTCTACAACGGTATCGGCGAACTCACGAAAAGCCTCTTCGGCACCTTCGACCCGGAGCTGGTCGTCGAACCCGCCCGTGGCAAGACCTTCCACACCTCGGACATCGACTACCACGCCCTGCGGCATGCCGACGGCGTGGAGGCGGTAGCCGCAATGGTGAACGAGACCGCCTGGCTCACCTACGGCAGCAACCAGGCCATCGTGCGCCTACGGGGCGTTGACGACAACTACGGGGCCGTCACCGGCTTCGACACCCTGGTCACGGCGGACGCCGAGGCCTCCGACCTGCCGCTCCTATACCTTGGCGGCGAGATATACTACACCCTGGCCATGCGGCCCCACTCCAACATGCCCGCCGCCGTGCACATCCCCAAGCGCGGCACCACCGCCATCGGCCTCACCATGGACCAAGCCTTCAACACAGGCTACGCCCTCCCCGCCGGCTATTTCTTCATCCAGCAAGACCTCGACCGGCAGTATGTGGTCACCGACATAGACTTCGTGCGCAGCCTGATGGACTACGCCCCCGACGAAGTCAGCGCCCTGGGCATCAAACTCAAGCCAGGGGCCAATGCCAGGAAGGTGAAGAAAGCCCTTGCCGCCCTCCATCCCACCCTCGTCACCGTCAAAGACCGCCACGACCAGCAACCGCTCTACTACAAGATATTCCGCTCCGAGCGACTCGGAATCTACCTCATCCTCTCTCTCATCGTCCTCATCTCCACCCTCTCGCTCGTGGCCTCTCTCTCGCTGCTGGTCATCAACAAGCGGCGCGACATCTTCATCCTGCAGAGCATGGGGCTCACCCGGCAACGGCTGCGGGGTGTCTTCCGGGCCGAGGGCATGCTCATCTGCGCCGTAGCCGTCGTCACAGGGCTGGCCATCGGCTTCCTCATCTGCTGGCTGCAACAGCAGTTCGGCATTATCCGCATGGGCGACGGCAACTTCGTCGTCAGCGCCTTCCCCGTGGCCATGCGCGGGGTCGACTTCCTCGTCACCTTCCTCCTCGTCATGGCCATCAGCACCGCCTCAGTGACATTAACCGTACACCGCGCCAAGATATGAAAAGAAAGCACCGCCTCATCATCCTCCTGCTGCTCGTCGGCGCCCTTCTCGGCACCGCCTGCAGCTCGAACACACGCATGTATCACCATAACCGCAGCCACTGCGACTGCCCCACGTTTTGACCACCGAAGAACGATACCGCCGCATCCTCAGCAACCACTTGCCCGCCCAGGCGGTCGACACGGTGTATGGCTACCTTGAGCGCCATAAGGTCCACTTCCATATCACCCGTCAGCGCACCAGCAAGCTGGGCGACTACCGCTGGCCGCAATCGGCCCGTGGGCACGACTACCACGAAATCAGCATCAACGGGGACCTCAACCCCTACCTCTTCCTCTGGGTGTTCCTGCACGAAGCCGCCCACCTGGAGACCCACCTCAAGCACAGCCACGCACAACCCCACGGCCACGAGTGGCAGGCTGAATACGCACGCCTCATCGCCCGTAGCACCCACCTCTTCCCCACCGAAGAGCAGCCCCTGCTGACCCGGCTCGCGCAGCGCATCCCCCTGAGCCGCCCCCTCCTGCGGCAGGTTGAAGACCGCCTGCGCCGCTACGACCCCGACTACCGTCCCGAGGAGCACCCTACCCTCGACCAGCTGCCGGCCGGCAGCCGCTTCCGCCTGAGAACACGGCCCGACATGGAGCTCCAGAGCCTCGAACGGCGCCGCACCCGCTGGCTCTGCATCGACACTGCCACCGGCCGCCGCTACACCATCAGCGCCTCGGCCGAAATCATCCCTGAACCGTAAACTACAAAACCTAAATAACATGCACTGGATAATACTCATCATTGCAGGCTTCTGCGAGGTAGGCTTCGCCTTCTGTCTCGGCAAAGCCAAAGGACTGGTCGGACTTCCCTACTGGGAGTGGATGGCCGGATTTGCCTTCTTCTACATCCTCAGCGCCGTGCTGCTGGCCAAGGCCACAGAGGTGCTCCCCATCGGCACCGCCTACCCGGTGTGGACCGGCATCGGGGCCCTTGGCTCGGTGCTGCTGGGCATCTTTTTCTTCCACGAGCCGGCCACCTTCTGGCGCATCTTCTTCCTCACCACACTGGTCATCTCCATCGTGGGGCTGAAGGCGCTTTCGCCGGAATAACCCCGCAACAACTCCGGTCTCAGGACGAAAACATGAATGATTAACACTACACATCTGATAGCCAGTCATTTGACAGGCAAAGCAACAAGCGCGATGCAGGAAGGTCCGCAGAGACCTCTGTTTCAGCCCTTTGAACCCCTTATCTCTTACTACCGTGGTAAGAGTTGATAAGGCGTTGGTAAGGCCTTGATAAGGCGTTGGTAAGTGTTAAACCTGATGGGTTGGCCCTGTGTTCACGATTTTTTTTCTGTGTTTCGTTTTTTTTATGTATCTTTGCACTTTCAATTTCCAATGTAAAAAACATAATAAACAGATATAACGATGAAGATATTAGTTCTCAACTGCGGAAGTTCGTCAATCAAGTATCAGCTGGTTGACATGGACAAGAACGCCGAAGTCATGGCCAAGGGTCTGCTGGAGCGTATCGGCTTGGAGATGGGTGAATTCACCCATAAATGGAACGGACAGAAGCACTACGAGCAGGTGCCCATCCCCGACCATACGGCGGGCATCAAGATTGTACTGAACGCCCTTATCGACCCCGAGATGGGAGTCATCAAGGACTTCAAGGAAATCGGCGCCGTCGGCAACCGTGTGGCCCACGGCGGTGAGACCTTCGACAAGAGTGTCGTCGTCACCGACGAGGTGATAGAGAAAATCAAGGCCCTCACGCCACTGGCACCGCTGCACACTCCCGGCAACCTGGCCGGCATCTACGCCATGCGCGAGGTGCTGCCCGGCGTGCCCCAGGTGGCCGTGTTCGACACCGCCTTCCACAGCACCCTGCCGCCCAAGTCGTTCCTCTACGGCGTGCCCTACGAGTACTATGAGAAGTACGGCGTGCGCCGCTACGGCTTCCACGGCACCAGCCACAAGTTCGTCGCCGAGAAGGCCGCCAAGATGATTGGCCGCGATTGGAACGACCTGAAGATTATCTCCTGCCACCTCGGCAGCGGCGCCTCCATCTGCGCCATCGACCACGGCAAGAGCTTCGACACCACCATGGGCATGACGCCGCTCGAGGGACTGCTCATGGGCTCGCGCCCCGGCGATGTCGACCCCGGCGTCATCGAATTCATCATCAAGAAGGAAATCGTCGAGAACGGCAAGGACTGGAAGGACATCACCAAGATACTGAACAAGCAGAGCGGTCTGGTGGGCATCAGCGGCGGCAAGCAGGACATGCGTGACATCCGCGCGGGCCGCGACGCCGGCGATGTGCGGGCCACCTACGCCTTCGACATGTTCGCCCAGCGCGTGAAACGCTACATCGGTGGCTATATGGCCGAGATGGGCGGCTGCGACCTGCTCCTCTTCACCGGCGGCATCGGCGAGAACGCATGGTTCATGCGCCGTCCCATCCTGGAGAACATGGAGTGCCTCGGCATCAAGGTCGACTTCAGCAAGAACGACAACGTCATGGGCGAGGACATCATCCTCAGCACCCCCGACTCGAAGATGGCCGTCGTGGTGGTCACCACCGACGAGGAGTACGTCATCGCCAGCGACACCTACGCCCTGGTGAAATAAGCGGGCAACCGGCGTCGTGCTAGCGGTAGAAAATACATCGCACACGACCTAATTGTCCTTTCGGAAGGCAAAAGAAAGACCCTTCGACAACCCTCAAAACCGCCCCTTTGCGACGCAAAAGGGCGGTTTTCTGCGTCCTCAACACAACAACACATTGAATTTCACCACATTTTACCCCACCAACACACCTTCTTCTCCGTAACAACTCCGACACAACTCCGACACAACTCCGAGGATGGTCCGACTGCAGTCGGAGAAAAAACGGTGTTGAACTGGTGTTGTTACGGAGGGGGTACAAATAGGTCGTACACGACTTAACTTGCCGCCCGAGGGGTGTTACAGGTCAAACGCCTCGCGGATGTGGCGCGGTATGCGGGGCACCCAACGGAAGAGGATGAGCAAGGCTCCGACGAAGGCCAGGAAGGAGAGCAGGTTGCGGAACCACCGCTGCAGGCGGAACTCGCTCCACTGCTGGAAGCGGGGATAGAGGAAGTAGCCACTCTTGCCGGTGGAGGGGATAATCTTATATATAGTATAGCGCACCGTAGGCCAGAAAGCCCGGCGGCCATTGGCCAGGGTGTCGGCACGGGCGGCTTCGATATCGGCCTGCTGCAGGCCGCCGCTCTGGTAGGCGATGCGCTCTGGGAAGTGCATCTTCAGGTCCTCGAGGGCATAGGCTTCCTTGTGTCCCTCGAGGGTATAGGCGTAGGGATATGCGCTGGTGGCTCCAGTGTTCTGCACCTGGGGGTTCTTCTTCACTTTCTTCACCGCCTTGACCGTCACCGTGTCGCCCGAAGGCAGCAGGGTGGGGTGACCGACGGCGGTCTCCATGAGGGGACCGTGGGCTAAGCTTCCGTCGCGCAGACGGAGGAGGTAGTGCTGGTTGGTCCAGTAGACGCGGGGCGAGTTGCCCTTGTCAATCCGCTGCTTGTAGACACCCAGCACCGTCACCTTGGTGCCGACGGCCAGCTTCTTCTCCTTGCCGTTCTCCACAAGGCGCACCGTCTGGTCGGGGAGGGTCACCTTGACGGTCTCGGCGCGCTCCAGCGCCTCGGCCTCGGTGATAGGAACAAACGTGAGGCGGTCCATGTGCCATACCAGGCCGATGGCCGCCACCGCTAGCACGAAAAGCAGGCTGCGCCCCAGCAGGGGCCAGAGAATGACGTGGCGCGTGCGCCTGCGGTAGCGGCGGGGCTTGATGCCCAGCTCGTCAAGCAAATACCAGCGCACCTCCCCGTTCTTCCTATAGCAATAGCGGGCAAAAAGGATGGCCCACTTGCGAGCCTCCTTGCGGTCGCGCGGCACGCCGATGCCGTAGCAATAGTGATAAGCCAGTACGCGTTGTGCCTCCTCGTCGCCCAGCTCGGCGGCGCGGCGGTACCAGTAGTGGGCCTGGGGCTTGTCGGCCGGCAGTGGTCTGTAGCTCCTGCCGCGGCCGAAGAACTCCGCCAGATTAATCATAGCCGCCGTGTTGCCCGCCTCGGCGGCGCGTATCCACCAGCGGACGGCCTCGTCGCGGTCGTCGCGCATGGTCATAAAGCTGTAGCTGGCGCCGCGGCCGTCCTCCCATGCCTCGTAAACGCGGTTCCAGGCCTTCACACCGTTTTGCTGCCAGTCGAAGGGGGTGCCTCCGGCGCTGTAGATGCGCTCCAACTCGGCCAGTGCATGCTGTGCATCTTCATGGGATGCCGCCTTGCGGTACCAGCGCTTGGCCTCCTCGACGTCAGGGTCGACGCCGAGGCCGAGCTCCAGATTCTGGCCCCAATTGAAATAGAATAAATCGTTAACCACTTTATTCTCTTCCACCGCTTCGCGCAGCCAGCGGGACGACTGTCGGAAGTCGTTGATTGGGCGGCGGTATTTATAAAGGATGCCGAGGAACGGCTTGGCTGTTTTCTCTCCCAACTCGACGGCACGCAGGTACATCAGCGCTGCCAGTTTGTATTGCATGCGGTCATCAGCTATATGGCCCAAGTCAATCCATGCGTCTTTCCTTCCGTTGTCGGCAGCGCGGGCATACCAGTCGATGGCGGCGTCCACGTCCTTTTCCACCCCCTCGCCTTGGTGGTAACAGTCAGCGAGATAAAACTGCGCGTCGGCATCGCCCATCTCGGCGGCGATGGTAAGGCATCGCACAGCCTCTTCGTAATCTTCGGCATAGTAGGCTTCCATGCCTGTGGCATACCAATAAGTGGCATCCTTTCCGTTGTTGTCGTCGCTCATAGTGGTCACTTTTTGTGTCCGTTTCAGGGTGCAAAGATAGCAATATTTTCGCACGTAGGAAAGATTATTTCGCCCGATTGTCTTTTTTTTTGTAATTTTGCAGACGGAAAAGAGACTAAAAAGATATGGGAAGACTGAGACTGACATTCCTGCTCCTGCTGTTGCCGCTGGCGGCCATGGGGCAGACCAAGAAGAGCGAGCCGCTGTTCGAGCAGGCGGTGGAGAAGAGCATCGTGGGGCAGTATGAGGAAGCCATCGCGCTGCTGCACAAGGCCCTCAAGGTCGACCCCACCTATGCCGAAGCCTGGCTGCTGCTGGGCAACCAGCACCTGGCCCTGGAGCAGTACGCCACGGCTCGCGAATGCTACCAGCACTGCCTTGACCTCAACCCGTCGAGTACGCGCTGGGTACAGGAGGCCCGCGACGGCATCCGCACCGCCGAGTGGCGCCGGCAGGCCGTGGAGAACCCCGTCCCCTTCCGGCCGGTCAACCTGGGTCCCAACGTGAACACGGCCGACGACGAATACATGCCAGCCCTGACGGCCGACTACCGCACCCTGGTCTTCACGCGGCGCGTGCCCCGCCGTGCCTCCACCCGCCGCGACCTGCCGCAGGAGGAGGACTTCTACATCTCGCTCTACGACACCATGGAGCTCGACTGGGGACCTGCCGAGCGGATGCCCGAGCCCCTGAACAGCAACGCCAACGAGGGGGCGCAGACCCTCTCGCACGACGGCCGCATCGTCATCTTCACCGCCTGCGGCCGCAACAACGAGCCCACCGGGTGCGACCTCTACATGAGCGTCCGGCAGGGGAAGCGGTGGGGGCAGCCACGCAACCTGGGCGCACCGGTAAACTCCACCTACTGGGAGTCGTACCCCTCGCTCTCCATCGACGGCACCACCCTCTACTTCGCCAGCAACCGCCGCGGCGGCTACGGCGGCACCGACATCTGGTGCTGCACCCTCGTAGAGGGCCGCTGGAGCGAGCCGCGCAACCTGGGCCCCGCCATCAACACCCCCGGCAACGAGACCTCGCCCTACATCCACTTCGACGACCGCACGCTCTACTTCTCCTCCGACGGCCACCTGGGCATGGGCGGCGCCGACCTCTATGTGGCCAAGCGGCTCAACGACAGCACGTGGGGCGAGGTGAAGAACCTGGGCTACCCCATCAACACCCCGGGCGACGAAGCCAGCCTCATCGTGGCACCCGACGGGCGCACGGCCCTCTTCGCCAGCGACCGCTTCGGCGGCTATGGCCAGCAGGACCTCTACTCCTTCGTCATGCCCGCCCCCACACGGCCCGAAGCCATCACCTTCATCGACCCCGTGCGGCAGGCCGAGAACCTCCTCACCCTGGGCGACACCGTCACGCTGAAGAACATCTTCTTCCACACCGCCAGCGCCGAGCTCTACGAGACCTCGCTGGCCGAACTCGACCGGCTGGCCGAGGCCCTGCAGCGGCACCCCTCGCTGCGCCTCGAGGTGGGCGGCCACACCGACGCCGTCGGCTCCGACGCCGACAACCAGCTCCTCAGCGAACGGCGTGCCAAAGCCGTCTACGACTACCTTGTCATGTGCGGGGTCAGTGCCGACCGCCTCACCTATCGCGGCTATGGCGAGAGCCGCCCCGTGGCCGACAACGACACCCCCGAAGGACGCGCCGCCAACCGCCGCACCACCCTCACTCCCCTGAAATAGTTTCACCCTGGTACAATAATACGGGCGCATACACGTTACACACTTATATGAAGAACAAAATCGTGGTATTGACAGGCGCAGGCATCAGCGCCGAAAGCGGCATCTCCACCTTCCGCGACAGCGACGGGCTCTGGGAGCACTACCGCGTCGAGGACGTGGCCACCCATGAGGCCTACGAGCGCAACCCCGAACTGGTGCTCGACTTCTACAACCAGCGCCGCCGCCAGCTCTTCCAGGCACAGCCCAACGAGGCCCACCGCCAGCTGGTGCGCCTGGAGGAGAAGTACGACGTGCACATCGTCACCCAGAACATCGACGACCTGCACGAGCGGGCCGGCTCGACCCACGTGCTGCACCTGCACGGCGAGCTCACCAAAGGGCGCTCCGACCGCAACCCCGACCTCATCGTCGAAGTGGGCGACCGCGACATCTGCCTGGGCGACAAGGCCCCCGACGGCACACAGCTGCGACCCCACATCGTGTGGTTCGGCGAGGCGGTGCCCAACATCGAGCCCGCCACAGCCCTCTGCGAGGAGGCCGACATCTTCATCGTCGTCGGCACCTCCATGGCCGTCTACCCCGCCGCAGGCCTCATCCACTACGTGCCACGCGCCTCAGCCTGCTACGTGGTCGACCCCAAGGAGGTACCGGTCAGCCGGCAAGTAACCTTCATCAAAGACGTCGCCACGCGCGGCGTCACACAGTTAGTAAACACCCTCATGCAATGAAAACAATACTTTTCGTCATCATCCTTGTCATCGCCATGCTGGCCACCCTCGCCATCGCAGGCGCCATCTTCCATTCCCTCCTCAAACGCTGGTTGAAGAACCGCGAGAAAGAGCAGCTCCTGCGCCTCAAGATGGACGAGCGGGGCGAGACCCTCAAGGTCGTCACCCCCATCCGCCTGCAGGCCTACGAGCGCATGGCCCTCTTCCTGGAGCGCATCTCTCCCAACTCGCTCGTGCTCCGCTGCTACCAGCCCGGCATGGACCTGCGGCTGCTGCAAGGCATGATGACCAAGAACATCCGCGACGAATGGGAGCACAACCTCTCGCAGCAGGTCTACCTCAGCGCCGCCCTCTGGACCCGCATCCGCGAAGCCAAGGACGAGATGATTAACCTGGTCAACTCGGCGGCGGTGAGCCTCACCGATACCACCGACCCCACGCGTCTGGCAGCCTCGGTCTTCGCCTCCGCGGCCGACCACTCGCCCGTAGACAGCGCCCTCGAAGCCATGCACCGCGAAATCCACGAACTCTTCGGCTGAGATGAAAACGGAAAGTGGAAAGTGGAAAGCGGAAAGACGCTGGAGCACGGCCATGACGGTGCTCTCGGTTTTCATCTTTCATCTTTCAGTTTTCTTCTTGACGGGCTGTGCCAAACAGGGCTATCCCACCGGAGGCCCCAAAGACACGACTCCGCCCAAGGCGCTCGGCACAAAACCCGCCAACGAGTCGCGCCACTTCTCGGCCCGTCAGTTCTTCATCGAGTTCGACGAATACGTGGTTCTTAAAAACCCCGACGAGAACGTGCTCGTCTCCCCGCCCCTCAAGCAAAAGGCCGAGTACACCACCAAAGGGCACGGCGTCCTCGTTCGCATCAAGGACACCCTGCAGGCCAACACCACCTACCTCTTCCAGTTCAAGGAGGCCATCGCCGACTTCACCGAAGGCAACCTGCTGCCCAGCTACGAATACGTCTTCTCCACCGGCGACCGCATGGATACCCTCATGCTGGCCGGCACCGTGGCCAACGCCCGCGACGGCAAGCCATGGAACGAAGTCCTCAGCGTGCTCGCCTACCGGCCCGGCGACACCATGCCCGCCCTCGTCACCCGCACCGACAAGCAAGGCCGCTTCGCATTCCACTACATCCCCGAAGGGAACTACCGGCTCGTGGCCGTCGGGGACAAGAACAAGAACCTCGTGGTCGACAGCACCGAAGCCGTAGCCTGGGACACCCTCTACCACTCCGCCGTCGACAGCATCGACAGCACCCGCATGGCCTCGCTCCACATCTCGACACCCGACCGGCGCGTGCAGCGCATACTCAAAGCCGAATTCACCGAACGCGGCCGCATCGTCGTCAGCACCCTCCTGCCCCTGCGGCAACCCGCCGTCCAGGGCGAACCCCTCCAGTGGCGCCTCAACCCGCGGCGCGACACCCTCACCCTCTGGTGCCTCAACGAGCAGTGCGACTCCACCGTGCTCATCCTCACCGACGACGGGCTGCACGACACCCTCCGCCTCCGCTACCGGCAGCCGCCCCGCCGAGGGCACTCGGCACAGCCGCCCAAAGAGCCGCTCCTGAAGACCCTCTGCGACGGCAACCGCGCGTTCTACGACAGCCTTATGCTCGCCTTCTCCAAACCCGTCACTCCGGCCGTCGGGCAGCCGCAGGCCGAAATACTCAACCTCAAGGACAGCACCCTCGGCCACTGCACCGTCACGCTCGACAGCAGCGGCATGCGTGCCCGCCTCGACACCACCCTCCGCTCGGGCGAGGAATACCGCGTGCGGCTCGCACCGGGCCTCTTCTCCGACCTCTACGGCCGCCCCGCCGACAGCCTCACCTTCAGGCTTACACCCAAGGACTACGGCACCCTCACCCTCCACCTCTCCAACCACACCGGCCATCCGCTCGTTGTCGAGGTGCTCGACAAGCGCGACACCGTCGTGCAGCACGCCACCCTCCACGCTCCGTCCGCCACCCTCCGCTTCACCCACCTCCCCGCCGGCGACTACCGCCTGCGGGCCGTCGTCGACCGCAACGGCGACGGACGCTGGACCACCGGCGACTACCGCCTCGGACGGCAGCCCGAAGAGCATCACCTCTTCGACAAGACCCTCCAGCTCCGCGAGAAATGGGAGATGGAAGAACGCTGGACCGTAGGCCGTCCCGCCGCTCTCGACCGCCACGCCACCCTCGACGCCGACGCCCCTCTCAGGCGTGCCTCTTTCTGATTTTAAGGGAGGAGCCTCTCTCGGCCCCTCCCCCTGCCACACACTCCTAATAACTCGTCTCCCCCATCGGGAGCCGCCGTGGCATACCTCTCAACTCAATATTTCAATGAACACTCGTCCGATGTCGCCAACGGACGGCCCCCAATATAAGGCCCTTTTGCCGAAAACCCCAAAATCGACCCACGAAAGTACCCAACTTGCCCAAAGAAGTACCTAACTTGCCCACTCCGCCCACTGGCCGCTCGAGGCCGAAAGACAGAAAAAAATGTTAAAAAAAGAGGGCAAATGTAGAAAAAAATGACTTTTTGTGTTCTTATATAAGTAAAGAAAGAGTCTGACACAAAAAATGGACGGCACCTCTTCCGAATCCCACATGCGCTTCCGCACACTATGGCACCGCTACGAACACCTTGTGCGATGGCAGTGCCTCCGTGCGGCCCATGGCAATGCCGAGAAGGCGCGCGACATGGTGCAGGAATCGGCCTTGCGGATACTGACCTATTGCGACACCATCACCGACGACGTACAACAGTTCGGCGGGCGCAAGTGGCTCCTCAAGGTGGTCGACTCGGCTATCGCCGCCTATCGTCGCAAGGAACCCGCCGTCATCTCGCTCGACGAACCCTCCCTCAGCAATATGGCCGACGACCAGTCCGACGTCGAGGCGCGGGAACTCCTCGACGACCTTATGTCCGACCTTGCCGACACCGAACGCCGATTCATGCAGCTCTTCCTCGACGGCTACGACCTGAACGACCTCGCACTCGTCTTTGGCCTCAGCTACAAAGCCGCCTCCGCACGCTTTGTCCGCATACGCCGCAAGATAATCCTCCGCGCCAGACAGCAACATTATATTCAATGAATAAAAAACATGCCAAAAATGCAAGATACAATGACAAACGAACAATCCCTTGCCCAGACCATCAACCGCATGCATGACCGCAACCGGCGTTGCCTCCAGCGCCGGATGCTCTCCGAAATCAATCGCCATACCGACCATTGGGCTTCCGGCATCAATCTGCGCCGCCACATCATCGGCGGTGCCTTTGTGCTGGTATTCCTCTTCTTCTCCACCCCTTACGCCATGACACCGCAGCTGCCCGACAAGCCGATGAATGTCTCGGCCCCTTTCAGCCGCCAGCATGCCCTGCTCCTCATGGATAACCTGACACAGCAGTCATGAACAAGAAACAACGACATATCTTCTGGCCCGTATTCCTACTGCTCTGCCTGTTGACAGTGGCACTTTCGGCCTCAATCACCTATTGGCGCCACACCGTGCCCCTCTCGCAGTGTAGCGAGGTCTACCGCCAGTACCGCGATATGCCGGGCATCCAGGCCTCCTTCGTAAAAGACAAGCAAATCAACGACACCCTCTTCCTCGACATGACCCTCTTCGAGGCTGAGGACTCCGCCGCCTTCGCCAACCTGCTGAGAACCATAGGTAAAAGCGACGAATTCATATATGACATGACTGTGCTGAGAGAACAATATATTACGAGAAAAAATGCAAACGAAATCAGGTTTTCGGGCTCGTGTCTCAGGGGGCATCCAGAACAACAAGCAGATTCCGACCTTTCCAAAAACGAAATACTTTCCATATTTCCCGTCCGGCGCTGCATAGTTGTATTTCATACCCAATCAGAGCTGGATTTGAAGACGGTTATGGATAAGAGTTACTTTGACGAAATAAATATCAACAAATAACAAATCTTTAATAAATCAAAAACATGAAAAAAATCATTAGAACCGTTGCTTTTATTACAGTAATTGGAATAGCAACTTCAGCCTGCCAAAAAGAACCGATGGTGAATCTTCAGTCGACAACAATCTACGAAAGTGGCACTATTAATGCCTCCTACACAGTCGATGGGATAACCTACCATGCTTCTTTCACAGATAATGATGAGTGGCAGGCTTTCCTTGACCTCCTGTTTACCTGGGCGGAAGAGGGTCGAAATGTAAGCTTTTACAATGCGGACCCCCATTCTTCTATCGTCAAGCAAGACCGCAAAATTGTGACATATACAACTGATAATAAGGAAGAAGCAAAAAGATGGGCAGGGGCTATGGAAAAAGAGGGGTATGTCGTTCATATTGATTATGATGCAACAACGGGTATCTACACTTGTACGGCGGTAAAATGAGATAAAAGACAATACAGTCAGACAAAAAATGGCACAACGGAGAGAATTATATAGGGAAAAACAGGGAATCGTCCCACAAAACCATCGAATACCATGAGGAAATTCACATAACTGAGCCTCTTGCATCGGAGGCGAAAAAAGAAGGGTGCCCATGGCAGGGGGTGAGTAGAAGCTAGCGACCAAAACTCCCCCTTGCCTTCCCGGCACCCCAGGTGCAGAACCTGCGTCCTGCTACTAAACGTAACGCAGCAGAGCAGGCCTTATTATATGGGATGGGAATTATTTCCCCAGCATCCCGAAACAAAAACTACATTTACCCTGGGAAGGGTTCGAAAAAAAGTTTAATTAAAAACTTAATCTAATCTTAAAAATAAAAAAATGACCAATAGACGCAATTATCTGTGCTTTATAACAGCCCTTTGTTTGGTTGTTATTTCTTGCAATAAAAACGATGTAGCTTACCCAAGTGAGCTTTATTCTTCAAAAGATTCCAATGCTTCGCCGAAGGAGACTATGGTGATTGGGAAAAAACTCAGTAATCCATATTCTATTTCAAATATGCAGGCGGCTTATGACAGTTTGGTTTTCATGATGTCAGGTGAACATGGAGCAACGGAACAACTTGAGCCCAATTGTCTTTACGTGCGGTTTCTTCCAAGGGACTCTGCGGAGATAGCGATTCTTCAGGATATGGATGTCGAGTTGTTTGATTATCCTCTTGATTATGAAATAGAATTTGAGGGTGATACATATCATGACCCCGATGTTCCTGAAGACCAAGTTACCTGGCAATATACAACCGTAAGCCCGGATTTTGTTTTTCCCTCAATAGAATACCAAATACTTGAACAATGTTATATTCCCGGCCTCTCGGAGGGACAATCTTCAGATTTGAAAGTCGACCCAGATGAACTTGAGCTGCTTGCCATTCAAATTGCGGACCTGCCTGAGAAGTATCAGCCTATAACAGAGTCAAAAATATTCGGTTATGGTAAAAAACCAGAGGGAACAATAAAAGTAAAGAACGACGATGCGAGTGTCGAGGAAGCATTACGGGGCGTGAAAATTCGATGCCATTACTTTGTCAACATTAGTAGTTGTTATACAGATGAAACCGGGCACTACAAAATCAAAAATCGTTATGTGTGCAACCCACATTATGCAATTGTATTCAACAATGTTAGAGGCTTTGTGATTTGGGGGAATTATGCTTTTATTGCTGCCGCAAGTCTAAATTTAGGGTATAATTCAAATTCGGGATTCAGTACTACGGTACAGCCAAGTAGTAGTGGTTGGAAATGGGCAGTCATTAATAATGCGGCATACGATTACTATAAACAGTGTGCAATTGAAGGTATAAAAACTCCTCCTTATGATTTGCGAATTTGGTGCTGGCCTGATGCCGCTTCCAGCAGTGCGCCGATGCTACATCATCTATTTGGTGTGAACAATACCGGATTTACGTCTCAATTAATCTCAATACTCATTTCGGGAACCGTCACCCCAGCAGCAGCGATTATTAGTGCTGCCGGGATGGTAGTAAGTATGGGGTTGCCTGACATTACAATAGGAATGAGTAGTGCAGTTGTAGATAAATCACCTAACCATGGTTATCTGGAGCATTACCATGTTGTGTGGCACGAACTGACCCACGCAAGTCATTTCCGTCAGGCAGGAGAATTGGTTTGGGGACCATATATCAATTACATCGTCACCCATAATGGATATGGCGATGGCTCCGAGACCTCTGTGGGCAGAAATATTTGTGGGCTTGGAGAATCCTGGGCATATGCAAATGAAAGTATAAAGGCTGGTTGCAATCCTAGCGAACTTACAAACGGATGGTTTTTCAGCGGATGTGTTGGAATCTATAACTTACTAAATAATGGCATCTTGACCAGAAAGCAAATGTATGATTGTTTGACCTCGGATGTGAAATCAATTAGTGCCTTTAAAGCTAAATTGATTAATAAGTATCCATCAAAAACTCCAGAAATCAATGCGCAACTGTAAGCTTATTCTAATTGTCGGGCTGCTTTCGCTTATGTTTTCAGCGTGTCTGAAACATTATTCTGCAGCCTCTTTCGTCGTAAAAAATGAATCAGGAGACGATTTATGGGTTGAGTCATATATTGTCTCTACTGATTGCG
>JAFURZ010000011.1 GCA_017480785.1 Bacteroidales bacterium | reverse complement strand
GTCGCAGGTGATAGAACGCATAAAGGAACTCGGGCAGCGCATCCTGCCCGAAGGGGCCTCGCTGTGGCTCTACGGCTCGCGTGCCCGCGGCGACGCCCGCCCCGACAGCGACTACGACCTGCTGATACTGCTGGACAAGGAAAAGGTGAATATGGCCGATTATGACTACAGTTTTGATTTTTTCATGGATGGACTTAATATGGGAGAGGAGATAAATGCCCACATCTACACAAAAAATGATTGGAGCAAATGGCCGTGCGCGCCTTTTAATGAAAATGTGGAAGAAGACAAAGTAGTGTTATTATGAGTTTGGATATAGGAGACGTTAAGAGAAAGAGATAGCGAATAAACGATAAATAAAGTTATTGAACCAATTAAGACAGCAACCGAGCGTTATGAGCACAACAGCATTGCAAGGATTACTGGAGTACCTCTACGGGACGCTCTCGCCGAAGAACATGCGATGGGTGGCCGACCACCTCATCGAACGTGCCGAGCAGGCAGAGCCAGTCGAACTCAAGCGCTACACGATGGCCGAAGTCAACGCCATGATTGACAAAGCCGAAGCCGAGATCGCTGCGGGGGCAGGCACCCCCCACGAGGTCGTGATGCGTAGACAGAAAGAAAGGCTTGCCCGCATGAAGCAGCACGAGATTGAAATGTCTGAAGCAGTATGAGGATAGAATGGTATAGTGGGGCGGAAACGCAGAAGGACAAGATAGCTGATTATATCTTCGAGCGTTTTGGGTACAATCGGATGGAGCAGTATCTGGACGAAGTGGAACGAACAGTCTCGATGCTGAAACAATACCCGAGCCTTGGAACCATTGACTCCCTCTTCGCTGACCGCCCCAAAGTTTACCGCAGTGTCATTATCGGAGGATTAAGTAAAATGGTGTATCGCATAGAGACAGACACAATCCATATCGTCGCTTTTTGGGACTGCCGGCAGGAGCCGGAGCAACAGGCGGCACAGGCGATGCCAGAGAAATAGAAAAACGAGATAGAAAAGATAAAACGTTAAACAAACCTTATTAATTAACCAAAAACAAAACATCATGCAAAAGTTTCTACGAACTTTGATGCTTATGGCGGCCATGCTGCTGCCGTTTGCATCGCAGGCACAGACTCTTCCGTTCTCCGAAGGGTTTGGCACGTCCATCCCTAGCGGATGGAGCATGCACACGGGACTTGTGTCCAATGTTTTCAACGGTACGGCGCTGACCTCGGCGACCTACGGATGGAACTTTGGCACAAACAACGGGTTGAACGACAACCACGCCCGTGTGAACATCTACGGCACCTCGTGCAACAAATGGCTTGTAACGCCGTCGATTGCACTTACAGGTGTCAGCAATCCGCAGCTGAGCTTTGACCTGGCTTTCACGGCTTACTCTGGCTCCAATCCGGCTGCCACCTCCAACATTGCCGATGACAAGTTCATGGTCATCATCTCGACCGATGACGGTGTGACTTGGAGCGCGACCAATGCTACCGTATGGATGGTGCCCGACAGTGTGACTGTCGGTGCTGCCGACTACGACCTCACCGCTCTTCCCTACAACACTTTCCAGACCTTCACCATCGACCTGACTTCCTATGTCGGAAGCACCATCAAGATTGCCTTCTATGCTGAATCGACAGTCAGCGGCGGCGACAACAACCTGCACATCGACAATGTGTATGTCGGTGCCCCCATCACCTGCTTCGCGGTGAGCGCCCTGACCGTCAGCGCCGCCACCAACAACAGCCTGACGCTGACCTGGGTTGACACCATCAACAGTGCCGCCAGCTACACCATCTACAACATGGCCGACACCAGCGTGGCCGCCGCCAACGTCAGCGGCACCAGCTACACCGTCACCGGCCTCAACGCCAACACCGCCTACTCTTTTGCTGTAATGGCTAACTGCGGCGCCGGTGATGTCTCCGCTCTCTCGAGTGTCGTCAGCGGTCGCACCGCCTG
The DNA here is from genome assembly GCA_017480785.1 of Bacteroidales bacterium. GTDB lineage: Bacteria > Bacteroidota > Bacteroidia > Bacteroidales > P3 > Colimorpha. Next base: position 25,187 of record JAFURZ010000011.1, on the reverse strand, counting down.
CGACGCCATCGCCACGCTGCCCTACACCATGGGCTTCGAGGCCGACGACCTGCAGGGTACCACCAACGCTCTGCGCCTGCCCTTCTGCTGGAGCCGCTACGCTTCCGGCACCGGCAGCTACACCTACTATCCCTACAGCAACACCAGCTATGTCCACGAAGGCAGCCGCGCCCTTTACTACTATTGTGGCACCACCGCCTCCTATCCCGACACCCAGGCCGTCATCCTGCCTGAGCTCGACGTGACCAGCTACCCGATGAACGGCAACCGCGTGACCTTCTGGGCCCGCATGAGCAGTGCCAGCTACAGCAACCTGGTCTATGTGGGAACCCTGAGCGATCCCACCGACATCAGCACCTTCACGCTGGTCGACACCGTCCGCGTCAGCGGCAACACCCACACCAAGTATGCCGTCTCGCTGGCCAATGCTACGTCCACCGACGCCTATGTGGTCATCGCCTCGCTGCGCAACGCCACCAACCAGGGCTACATGGCCATCGACGACGTGACCCTCGAGGTGTTGCCCTCCTGCCCCGATATCGCCTCGGTGTCTGTTGCCGACGTCACCAGCAGCAGCATTACCCTCTCCTGGTCTTCGGTTGACGGAGCCACGGGCTACACCGTCCTTGACGCCACAGGCAGCATTGTTGCCACCGCCACCGACACTACCTATACCGTCACCGGCCTTGACGCCAACACGCAGTACACCTTCCGCGTGCAGTCCAACTGCACCACCGGCGACGGCGCCAGTGCCACCGTCAGCGGCCGCACGGCCTGCGCCGCCATCGCCACCTTGCCCTATTTTGTGGACTTTGAGGACGCCTCGTCGAGCCAGATGCCCTCCTGCTGGGACCGTCCCGGCGGCACCGGCCTCTACGTCTCCAGCAGCACCTCCTATAACCACACCACCGATGGCAGCATGTATATGCGCTTCTACAGCGGCAGCAACCGCTACGCCGTGATGCCCGAGATTGTCATCCCCAGCGATGGCCTGCAGGTCAAGTTCTGGACCCGCCCCGAGAGCAACACCAATAGCCTCTGCGCCGACTTCCAGGTGGGCTACATGACCAATGTCGCCGACATCACCACCTTCGTGGCTGTCGAGACCTACCACTACAACGACTGGGCCTCGGCCAGCTATGAGGAGCGTACTGTCAACATGACCTCCCTCCCCGCTGGCGCCCGCATCGCCTTCTACCACACCGGCACCGCCGGCTGGTACTGGTTCCTCGACGACATCACCGTCGACAACGTTCCCAGCTGCGTGGCTCCCGCCAGCCTTGCTTCGAGCAATATCACCGCCTCCGGCGCCACCCTCACCTGGAACGGCACCGCCGACAGTTACACAGTCTACAACATGGCCGACACCAGCCTGGTGGCTACCGTGACGACCACCAGCTATGACCTCACCGGCCTCAACGCCAACACCGCCTACACCTTTGGCGTCGTCTCCAACTGCGGCACCGAGAACAGCGACATCGCCATTGTGAGCTTTACCACCGCCTGTGGCAGCGAGACCATGCCTTGGAGCGAGAACTTCGACAGCTGGACCGCCAAGTCCCCCTGCTGGTCGTTCCTCAGCGGCGCCTACAACATGGGTGCAGGCACTCCCACTCCCTCCACCCCCACTGGTGGCTGGTCGCTTACCAGCATCAGCTATGGCAGCAATATTACCATCAGTGGCAATGCGCTGGCATTCAATCTGTATAGCACCAACCGCTACTGGGCCGTCACACCCGTCGTCAGCATTACGAGTGCCACCGCCCAGTTGAGTGTCGATGTGGCTGTGGCTGCCTGGAGCAGTGCAACTCCCAACTATGATGCCGACGACACCCTGGCATTTGCCGCCAGCACCGACGGTGGCACCACCTGGACCACCTTGCGTGTGCTCACCAATACTGAGCTCAACGCTCTGGCCAACACCTTCACCACTATCAATGTCCCCGTCCTGGGCTACAACGGTCAGGATGTGCGCTTCGCCATCTTCGCCGGCAGTTCTGCTGGCGATGGCGACAACCGCATCGTTATCGACAACGTGGCTGTGGGCGAAGCTCCCAGCTGTATGGCCATCACCGACCTGACTATCGACAGCGTCAGCGCCAACAGCGTCCTGCTGAGCTGGAGCGACGCCGCCAACACCGGCGCCACCTACAGCGTCTACAACGGCACCACCCAGGTGGCTACCAATGTCGCCAACACCAGCTATGAGGTCACCGGCCTGACCGCCAGCACCGCCTATACCTTCGGTGTGGTGGCCAACTGCTCGGCTACCGACGCCTCCACCATGGCTACCATCGACGCTACCACCGCTTGCGGCGGCACGACCTGCACCATCACCATCGTCGGTACTGACGAGTACGACAGCTGGAACGGCGCTTCCATCACCATCAGCCAGAACGACGCCACCATCGGCACCTACACTGTGGCTTCCAGCACCAGCCCCTACACCGGCACCTTCTCGGTGTGCAGCGGCATGCCCGTCAGCTTCAGCTGGAACTACGGCAACTATGACGACGAGTGCGACTTCGTTATCTACAACGGCAATAACGACAGTGTCTTTGCTGGCAACGGTGACGACATGTACGGCACCTTCTTCACCCTGGCTACGCCCTGCGCCGCCACGGTCGATACCACCGGTAACGACACCACCGGCAATATTGCCATCACCTTCGCTGTGAACGATGCCACGATGGGCACCACCGTGCCTGCCCCCGGCACCTACTACTACAGCGAGGGCGAGACCATGACTGTCACCGCCATGCCCAACGCCGGCTACCATGTCAGCGACTGGACGATGACCATCGAGGGCCAGGCTATGTCTTTGCAGACAGACACCACTACCATCGCTGATGTCATTGCCTCCTATTACGACGGTTTAATCATCACCGCCGTCTTCGCCGCCAACAGCAGCGACACCGGCAGTGTGCAACCCGGTTGCGACCCCGTCAGCCTGCCCTTCACCGAGGACTTCGAGGCCAACAGCACCACCTACAACTGCTGGAGCCAGAACAATATGGCCAGCGGCAGTGGTCCCTCCACAATGAAGTACTACAGTGGTGCGCAGAGCTTCGGTTTCCAGTACACGACCGAACCTCCTGCCTACCTGATTTCGCCTGAGTTGACTGGCACGGATAACGGTGTACAGGTTGAGTTCAGCTACGCCATCCGCAGCAACACCTATCCCGAGAGCTTCCAGGTTGGCTACTCCACCACCACCAATGCTCCGACCGCCTTCACTTGGGGCACCGAGCAGACGAACCTCACCAACACCAATTTCGAGCGCTACAGCGAGATATTTGGTGTGAGCGGCATCAAGTATGTGGCCGTCAAGTACACTGCCTATGACGCTTGGACGCTCTACATTGACAGTCTGGTCGTGAAGGAGGCTCCCAGCTGCACTCCTGTCATGGCCCTCGCCGTCGACAGCGCCACCGCTAACAGCATCTTCCTGAGTTGGACTTCTTCCAACAACAGCGCCACCTACACTATTTATAATATGGCCGACACCAGCGTTGTGGCCTCCGGCGTGACCGCTACCAGCTACACCGTCACCGGCCTGACCGCCGCCACGACCTACACCTTCGGCGTGGTTGCCAACTGCTCGGCCACCGATGTCTCGAGCATGGCCAGCGTCACCACTATGACGGCTTGCGACGATGTCACCACGCTGCCCTATAGCGAGGGCTTCGAGAGCGGCCTCGGCTGCTGGACCACCGTCAACGGCAGCAGCGACGGTCAGCCTTGGTTTGCCATCCAGAACCAGAACAGCATCACTGCCCACAGTGGCACCGGTATGGCTGTCTCGGTCTCTTACTACAGCGGCGCCGTCCATGCCAATGCGTGGCTCATCTCGCCGAAGTTCGTCCTGCCCACCACTAACGACAGCATCAAGCTGAGCTGGTGGTTCCGCGTCGACGGCGGCTATCCCGAGGATAAGTACGAGGTGCGCATCTCCACCACTACCAACGACACTGCCAGCTTCACCACGCAGCTGTTCAGCATCCTGCCCGACAGCACGCACGATAGTTGGACCCAGCAGGTTGTCGACCTGACTGCCTATGCTGGCCAGAGCGTCTATGTGGCCTTCCACCACTACGACAGCTACGATGCCGACCTGCTTCTGCTTGACGACATCGAGCTCTTCCAGGGCGCCTATGTGCCTCCTGCACCCGACACGCTGACCGTGACCTTCGCCACTGCCAACGCCGTGATGGGTACCACCGACCCGACTCCCGGTACCTACCAGTATCTCAGTGGCGACACCGTCCGCTTCAATGCTGTGCCGAACGCCGGCTACCACTTCTCCTACTGGGTGCTGGCCTACAACGGCATGACCGACACTGTCACCTATCAGTCCGCCTATGGTACTACTGAGATGTTCCTGAACTACTACAGCAGCAACGTCACGCTGACCGCCTACTTCGAGGCTGGCAATCCCGACAGCGTTGCCGTCACCTACACGGTGAACGACGCCACGATGGGCTCCATCAACCCCAGCGGCATGCAGTATGTCTATGTGGGTAGTCCTATCCAGGCTGAGGCCACCGCTAACAGCGGCTATGAGCTGGTCGAGTGGAATTACACCGTCTACGACTCGACAGGCGCAGTCCTGGGCGGCGACTCCTGGTATGCTGATGATGATGACTTTGCCAACCCGATGACCATCGGCACCATGCCGCAGAACTTCGCCGACAACGGCTACACTCTCACCATGACCGCCGTCTTCGGTGTCGGTAGCATCGTCAGTGAGGATTCGCTGGTGCTTATCACCGATGTCAACGATGCCACGATGGGTACCATCATCCCCGCCCCCGGCACACACGTGCTCCATGCCGGTGACACCTTCTCGGTGAGGGCTGTCCCCAACGACGGCTACCACGTGAGCGGCTGGCACATTGTCTCGGCTTATAATGGCTACACTTATTCCGACGACACCCTTAACTTACCGCTTACCGAGATCCACCCGCTCGACACGGTTGGTGACAACTTACTTGGCATGACCATTAGCTACACGGCTATCTTCGCCCCCGGTGCTCCGGTCGACTACATGACCGTCACCACCATCGTCAACGACACCACCATGGGTAGCCTCACCCCGCAGGGTACCAACGTCTACCATGAGGGCGACACCGTGCAGATGGGCGTCAGCGTCAACCCGGGCTACTACCTCTATTCGCTGCATGTCACCATGTCGCATCCGCTCTATGGCACGGAGGATACCACCCTCATGGGTGACGACGTCATGGCCGGCCTTGCCGACCTGGGTCTGTTCGACACCGCCATCGTGGTCGACGAGTACCTGCTGGGTGCTTCGATTACCGTCAGCGCCATCTTTGCCGCCGAAGGCACTGTGCCCGAGGTCTACAACGTCACTGTGGGTTACGACATGTCGAGAGGTACCGTCACCGGTGCCGGCCAGTATGTCGAGAACAGCAGCGTCACCCTCACCGCCGTGGCCTTCCCCGGCTATGAGTTCTACGCCTGGGTCGAGAACAACGACACTGTGGGCCGCAACACGGTCTACACCATCGACAGCATCGACAGAGACCACTACCTGACCGCCGTCTTCGTGGTCAAGACCGGCATCGCCGATGTCGAGTCTGACGACGTGAACGTCTACAGCGTGGACGACGTGATTGTCGTGCGCGGTGCCGAGGGCAAGAGTGTTGTCCTCTTCGACGTGAACGGCCGCATGCTGAGCCGCGAGGCCCGCGCCGCCGAGCGCGTTGAGTTCCGCGTGAACAACAGCGGTGTCTACCTGGTCAAAGTGGCCGACGCCGCCGCCAAGCGCGTCGTCGTGCTCCGCTAAGCGCCAGTAACGCTACACACACACTTCACGGAAGGACCCCGAAGCAATTCGGGGTCCTTCCTTTTTTTTTTCCCCAATAATATGCAATAAAAGCAAAACTTCCCCGTTATACTATTCCAATTTTAAAACCAACATATATACAACATGACACAAGACCAACTCAAATTCAACCCCAACCCCCTGGTGACGTTCCTGCAGAAGCCCAAGAGCGAGTTCACCAAGGCCGATATCCTCAAGGTCATTGAGGAATTCCACATAGAGATGCTCAACTTCCGCTACATGGCCGACGACGGGAAGCTGCACACGCTGAACTTCGTCATCCAGAGCCTGGAGCATGCCGACGAGGTGCTCACCAGCGGCGAGCGCGTGGACGGGTCGAGCCTCTTCCCCTACATCGAGGCCGGCAATTCGGACCTCTACGTCATCCCGCGCTTCCGCACGGCATTCCTCGACCCCTTCACCGAGGTGCCTACGCTCGACCTCCTTTGTTCGTTCTACACCAAGGACGGCGAGCCCTTCGCCATGGCCCCGGAGTACACCCTGCAGAAAGCCGGCCGCGCCTTCCGCGAGGCTACGGGCGGCATGGAGTTCGAGGTGATGGGCGAGCTGGAATACTACGCCATCGCCGCCAAGGACGAGGAGTACATGCCCGAGGACCAGCACGGCTACCACGTGTCGATGCCCTACTGCAAGTTCGAGGACTTCCGCACCGAGGCCATGCGCATGATTGCCGCCGCCGGCGGCGAAATCAAGTACGGCCACTCCGAGGTGGGCAACTTCACCCATGGCGACCTGATGTACGAGCAGAACGAGATAGAGTTCCTGCCCACCCGTCTGGAGGACGCCGCCGACCAGCTGGTCATCGCCAAGTGGATGATGCGCGAGCTGGGCTACACCTACGGAATCACCATCACCTTCGCCCCCAAAATCACCGTGGGCAAGGCCGGCAGCGGCATGCACGTGCACACCCGCGTGAGCCTCGACGGCAAGAACATGTATGTCGGCGAGGACGGCCTCACCGACACGGCCCTGAAGACCATGGCCGGCATCCTGTCGCTGGCGGGTTCGCTGACGGCTTTCGGCAATACCAACCCCACCTCCTACTTCCGCCTGGTGCCCCACCAGGAGGCCCCGACCAACATCTGCTGGGGCGACCGCAACCGCTCGGCCATGGTGCGCGTGCCGCTGGGATGGAACAAGGCCTCGGGCAACATGATGGCTCACGCCAACCCCTTGGAGAAGAACGACCCCGTCGACTTCAGCCACAAGCAGACCATCGAGCTGCGCACCCCCGACGGGAGCGCCAACGTCTACCTGCTGCTGGCCGGCATGACCGTGGCGGCCCGCCACGGCTTCGAGATGCAGGACGCCGTGCAGTATGCCAAGGACCGCTACGTCAGCGTGAACATCTTCGAGCACGAGGATGTGCTGGCCCGCCTCGACGTGCTGCCCGACAGCTGTGCCGCCAGCGCCGACCTGCTGGAGCGCGACCGCGCCCTCTACGAGCAGGACGGCATCTTCGCCCCGCAACTCATTGACGGCATCCTCAAGCAGCTCCGCGCCTTCGACGACCGCACCCTCCGCGCCGACATCGGCAACGACAGCGAGAAGACCCTCGAGCTGGTGAAGCGGTTCATCCACTGCGGATGAACACCGTGGCACTCCTTATCGGCGGGAACCAGGGCGACCGCCGGGCCTTGCTGCGGCAGGCGACCGAGCTGATACGTCAGGGTATCGGCCCGGTCGCTGCTGCATCGGGCGTGTATGAGACGCTGCCCTGGGGGCCCTTCGGCGACGAGCGTCCGCAGAACTTCCTCAACCAGGCCCTGCTGGTGGAGACCCCCCTCGCGGCCCACGAGGTGCTGGAGGAGGCCCTCCTTGTCGAGGCTATCCTGGGACGCCTCCGCCCCGCCAGTCCCGACACAGCCCTGCATGGCATCGCCGACCTGCCCGGCCGCCTCTACCACTCGCGGCCGATGGATGTGGACCTCATCTTCTTCAACGACGAGGTTGTCGACCTGCCGGACCTGCAGATACCCCATCCGCGGGCCCACCTGCGCCGCTTTGTGCTGGAGCCGCTGGCGGAAATCATGCCCGACTACCGCCACCCCGTGCTGGGCCGCACCGTGCGCCAGCTGCTGGACGACCTGGGCTGAACCTCTGTTTTTCTGTAGACAAAACTGCTTGTTTTACAACCGTTTCCAATCAGTTCAACTTGAGTTCGACTTGAAAACAAGTCGAACTCAAGTTGAACTGAAGGTAATTGATTGAAGAATAGGTTATTTTTTTTCCTCGGCGGACACTAAAAGCCGCGTGTCGGCGTTATATAGTGTTATGAAATTGCGTTTACTGACATTACTACTGTTGATGCTGCCCCTCGGGGCGGCGGCGCAGCGCTACACCGTCAGCGGCACCATCACCGACCACCGCAGCGGCGAGACGCTCATCGGCGCCACGGTGCTCGACACCCGGTCGGGCAAGGGCACCGTCACCAACCTCTACGGCCACTTCTCGCTGACGTTGCCCCGCGACAGCGTGAGCCTGCGCATCACCTTTGTGGGCTACGAGCCGCAATACTTCGAGATGTTGCTCGACCGCAACCGCGAGCTCAACGTGCAGCTGCGCGAGAGCGTGACGCTCGAGGAGGTGGTCATCACCGCCGAGCGGACGGGCGACGTGCGCAGTGTGCAGATGAGTGCCATGGAGATGCCTGTGGAGAAAATCAAGGCGGTGCCGGTGCTCTTCGGCGAGGCCGACCTCATCAAGGCGCTACAGCTGATGCCCGGCGTGCAGAGCGGCTCGGAGGGCAACAGCGGCATCTATGTGCGTGGCGGCGGCCCCGACGAGAACCTCTTCCTGCTCGACGGGGTGCCCCTCTACAACGTGAGCCACATGGGCGGCTTCTTCTCGGCGTTCAACACCGACGCCATCAAGAGTGTCACCCTCTACAAGGGCTCCTTCCCCGCCCGCTTCGGCGGCAGGCTGAGCGCCGTGCTCGACGTGACGCAGAACAACGGCAACGACCAGCAGCTGCACGGCAATGCCTCCATAGGGCTCATCTCGGCCAAGTTCAACCTGGAGGGTCCCATCGTCAAGGAGCGGACCACCTTCAGCCTCTCGGCCCGCCGCACCTATGCCGAGCTGCTGGTAATTCCCACCATCATGTGGATAAACGACATGGGCAACGACGACCCCGCCCCCGGGGTGGTGCAGGAGGCCAAGTTCGACGCGGGCTACTACTTCTACGACCTCAACGCCAAGCTGACGCACAAGTTCAGCGACAAGAGCCGCCTCTACGGCACCTTCTACGCCGGCGAGGACGAGGTGTACGGCAAGATAAACACCGTCACCAGCCTCGACGAGAACATGCGGCTGGGCTTCCGCAACCGCTGGGGCAACATGGTGGGGGCTCTGCGCTGGAACTATGCCCTCACGCCGAAGCTCTTCATGAATCTGTCGACCTCCTATACGCAGTACGACAACAAGATTGTGGGCAACATAGAGAAGCTGATGCGCCCCGGCGACCCCCACCCGTCGGTCATCGAAGGTGACTACAGCTCGGGTATCCGCGAGGTGACGGCGCGGGCCGACTTCGACTACGCCCCTTCTCCCGAGCACAACGTCAAGTTCGGCGCCTGGTTCACGCGCCACTGGTTCCAGCCCGAGGTGGCGCAGGGGTCGGTGGACTACTACGACAGCATCCAGATGAACGGCGCGTTCCAGATGGATAGCGCCATCGTGAGCGGCATCGTGCCGGCCAACGAGATGGTGGCCTTTGTGGAGGACGACTGGAGCATCACCGACGCCGTGAAGCTCGACTATGGGCTCCACTTCAGCGGCTTCCGCGTGCAGAACTCCTTCTATCCCTCGCTGCAGCCGCGCGTGAGCGGCCGCGTGATGCTCACGCCCGACCTCTCGCTCAAGGTGGGCTACGCATGGATGCGCCAGTATGTGCACCTGCTCTCCACCACCAGCATCACCCTGCCCACCGACCTCTGGGTGCCCGTCACCGACGCCGTGAAGCCCATGGAGAGCCACCAGGTGGCCGGCGGGGTGTTCTACTCGCTCAGCGGCATCGCCGACTTCAGCGTGGAGGGCTACTACAAGCACATGGACAACCTCATCGAGTACAAGGACGGAGCCACCTTCTTCGGCTCGTCGGAGAACTGGGAGCGCCTGGTCGTAGCCGGCCGTGGCTGGAGCTACGGCATCGAGGTGCTGGCCCAGCGCGAGGTGGGACGCCTCACGGGCTGGGTGGGCTACACCTGGAGCCGCACCATGCGCCTCTTCGACCGCGAAGGGCAGGTGCTCAACGGCGGCAAGCCCTTCCCCGCCAAGTACGACCGGCGGCACGACGTCAGCGTGGTCCTCTCCTACAAGTTCAGCGACCGCTGCGACGTCAGCGCCACGTGGGTCTTCTCGACGGGCAACACCGCCACCCTCCCCATGCAGCGCTACCCCATGGCCAGCGAAGACCCCGACGACTACGACACCGGCAACGGTCACACCACGGGCACCCTCTCCACCTACGAGGGTCGCAACAACTACCGCATGCCCAACTACCACCGGATGGACCTCGGCGCCAACTTCCACCGTAAGTTCAAGCACTCGCGCCGCACCATCAACGTCAGCGTTTACAATGTCTACAACCGCCAGAACCCCTACATGATATACCAAAGCGCCACCGACGGCTACAACGGCTACCCCTACTCCCTCAAGCAGCTCAGCATCTTCCCCATCCTCCCCTCGGTGGCCTATACGTTGTACTTTTAGAATGCGGAGACACGGGAATACGTGCGAAAGTGCAGCGTGGATGTGGTGAGGGTGGCCGTGTCGAAGACACGGGATATCAATAACTCCATACAAGCCGAAGGCGCAGTGTGGAGAGAGGACACAGAAAGAACAGGCGTGCCGGAGGCACGCGACCAACAAACGGAACAAATGAGCTATACCAACACAATGTACCATATAGTGCTGCGCACGCATCGCAGTGAGCCCACAATTGTGGTTGAGCATGAGCGAGACCTGTATGCATATATTATGGGAATTGTAAATAACATGAACGGTAAATTATACCGCGTTGGCGGAATGCCCGACCATGTGCATCTTCTTGTTTCGTTGCCTGCAACGTTGGCTATGTCGAAGTTTGTGCAGGACTTGAAGGTGAGCACAAGCAAATGGCTAAAGGCCAATATGGGGTTTCCTCATTTTGACGGATGGTCGCGGGAATATGCCGGCTTTCGTTATGGGGTGAAAGATAAGGATATGATAGTGAACTATATCAAGAATCAAAAGGAACATCATAGAAGAGTGAGCTTTCGGGAAGAATATATGGTCTTTTTGCAGGAGAATGGGATGACGATAGATGAAAGGTATATGATGAAGGAGTAGTGGAGCCAGGGTCGCGTGTCTTCGACACGCATGTGTGGAAGGTGGCCTCTTCTCTCCACACTGCACTGCGTTTGTGTGGAGTTATTGAGATGAAGTATCTTCGATACTTGATTGACATAGAATTATTGAGATATAGAATGTTATAGATTGAATATGAAAAAGTATAGAATAAAAACATTGATTGTTTTAGCCGGAATTGTCCTGCTGTTCTCAGCGTGTGAGAAGATGGTCGATGTCGAGGATGGCGGAGCCCACGAGCTGGTGCTCAACGGGGTGCCGACACCCGACCGCCGCGCCTTCGTCTATTTCGCCCAGACCCGCTTCTTCCTCGACAGCAGCAACAACCAGCCGGTGGCCCCCGACAACATCGTGCTCACCGTCAACGGCACCCCCCTGACGCCCGACTCCGTCAGCCGTTGCCGCTACTTCTTCCCCTACACCCTACGGGAAGACGACTCCCTGACCATCGAGATAAGCGCCCGTGGACGCGAGGTGCAGGCCCGCACCTATGTGCCGCGCTATCCCGCCGTCAACGACGTCACGGCGGCCTACTTCGCCAGCCCTTCGTTCAACTTCCACGTGGTCAACCTGCGCCTCGACGACCGCGCCGGGGTCAAAGAGTACTACAATGTCATGGTCACCGAGCGCGACAGCGGCTTGCGCTACAACGAGTGGACCGACTCGCTGGAGCTGGTCGACACCGTCCACTCCACCTACTTCCTCGTGCCCTACAACCCCGAGGTGACCTCCAACGACGTGTGCCCCTTCGTGCCCCTGGGAGGCTACCTCTACAGCCGCATCATGTTCCTCGACCGCAACATCGACGGGCAGCAGTACCCGCTGCAGCTCTTCATCATGCAGACCATCGACACCAACGAGCGGGCGCCCTTCAAGCACGAGTACATGATTGACGTGGAGAGCATCACGCCGGCACGGTGGAACTACATCCTCTCGGCGGCGTCGCAGAACAGCATGTTCAGCTTCTTCGCCGAACAGGGGGAGACCTATGGCAATGTGGAAGGCGCCGTCGGTGTCTTCGCCGGCAGTGCCTCGCGGCACTACATCTTCAACCCCGACACCGTCGGCACCACGCCGGTGCCGGTGCAGCGGAGACCATAGCTACCTTAAAAAAAATTTTGCCGGTTTGGAAAAAGGTTGTATCTTTGCAGTCCGATTTGTGGGTAGGAAAAAGAGTGTATAATTGTGCAAACAGTTAATTAACAAATAAATAAACAAAATGTACGCAATCGTAGAAATCGCAGGAAAGCAATTCAAGGTCGCCCAAGATCAGAAGATCTTCGTCAACCGTCTGCATCAGGACGAGGGTAGCGAGGTTTCTTTTGACACCGTGATGCTGAAAGACAATGATGGCAACGTCGAGGTTGGTAAACCTTACATTGCAGGAGCTAATGTGAAGGCCACCGTCCTCCGCCACCTCAAGGGCGATAAGGTTTTGGTGTTTAAGAAGATCCGTCGCAAGGGATTCCAGAAGATGAACGGTCACCGCGACTATCTGACCCAAATCAAGATTGACAGCATCAACTAAGTCTAACCGTTTAAAATCAGAAGAATATGGCACACAAAAAAGGTGTTGGTAGTTCCAGTAACGGTCGCGAAAGCGAAAGCAAACGCTTAGGCGTTAAGATTTTCGGCGGTCAGAAGTGCGTCGCCGGCAACATCATCGTCCGTCAGCGCGGCACGGTCCACAATCCCGGTCAGAACGTCGGCATGGGCAAGGACCACACGCTCTATGCCCTCATCGACGGCATCGTGAAGTTCCACAAAGGCCGTGAGGACCGCTCGTATGTCAGTGTCGTCCCCACCGAGTAATGGCACCAACGTAACAACAAAAAGAAAAGGACCTCAACTGAGGTCCTTTTCTTTTTGTTGGCTCTGCGTTGATTAGCCTTCCACAATGGCGCCGGTCGGGCAGACGCCAGCGCAGGTGCCGCAGCTGACGCAAGCGTTCTCGTCGATTTTGTAGATGTCGCCTTCGCTGATAGCTCCAACGGGGCATTCGTCGATGCAGGTGCCGCAGGCAACGCAGATGTCAGTGATTTTGTAAGCCATTTTCTTTGTTTTTTAGGATTAATATTGCAATATTTTCTGCTTCAAAAGCGGTGCAAAAGTACGAACATTTTGCGAATTGACAAAATTAAATCACTAATTATGGTGAGGGTGTATGTCTAGTTGGCAGATAATCAGTGTTATGCTTTTGCGGTTATATGTTGCCGAAGCCCGTCATTTCCCGCTGTTTTTCCCTGTCGGAAAGACTCGATGATGCCATTTGGGGAGAATTGTGTATCTTTGCACCGTGAACCTATGACGCCATGAACGCTGTAATCGTCGGAATACTACTGCCCTTGGCCGGCACCATGCTGGGGTCGTCCTTCGTCTTTTTCATGAAGAGGGACATCCCCGACCGGCTGCAGAAGACCCTCCTGGGCTTCGCCAGCGGGGTGATGGTGGCGGCCTCGGTGTGGTCGCTGCTGATACCGAGTATCGACATGGCGGGCGACAGCCTCGTGCCGGCCGCCGTGGGTTTCCTGGCGGGTATAGGCTTCTTGCTGCTGCTCGACGAGCTGACGCCCCACCTGCACCTCGGCGCGTCGAAGGCCGAGGGACCGCGCAGCCGCCTCTCGCGCACCGCCATGCTGGCCCTGGCCGTCACTCTCCACAACCTGCCCGAAGGCATGGCGGTGGGCGTGGTCTTCGCTGGCGAAAGCCATGGTCTGACGCTCAGCGCCGCCCTCGCGGTGTCTATCGGTATCGCCATCCAAAACATCCCCGAGGGAGCCATCATCTCGATGCCGATGCATGCCGAGGGCAATTCGCGCTGGCGTTCGTTCCTCATCGGCACGCTGAGCGGCGTAGTGGAGCCCGTGGGGTCGGTGGCTATCCTGCTGCTGGCATCGGTGCTCGGCGTGGCGTTGCCCTACCTGCTGGCTTTCGCCGCCGGCGCCATGATGTATGTCGTGGTGGAGGAGCTCATCCCCGAGACCGCCCAAGGACGGCATACCAACCTCTCTACCATCGGATTTGCTGTGGGCTTCGTGCTGATGATGGCGATGGATGTCCTCCTCGGTTGAGGAGTCAAGACCGACGCTTGTGTCCCGGCCCTTCGGGGAACCACCCCTTGTTGACGCGCTCGCGCTGTTTGACGAGCTCCAGGATGGACCACAGGCTGCTGAAGCCCACCACGCCGAACAGGATGCTCCAGAGGCCGGCGGTGAAGAGCGAGCCTGCGATGCATCCCACCCCCAACACCAGGAACATCCACCAGCTGCCGACGCCCAGATGATACTCGGCCTTGATGACCAGTGGGTGGAAAGCCCCGATGACGAGGAACGTGGCCGCTCCGATGATGATGCCAGAAAAGTACATAGTGCTATTGTCTTATCTCCAGTCTTAGAATATCAGCGCCAGCAGCACCCAGAGCCAGTGGGCCGCCACACCGGCGCAGAGGCCGCCGATGGTGTGGGCCCCGATGGCTTTGCCGATGAGCTTGCGGTAGCCGAGGCTGTCGAGCATGGCAGTGTGGGTACTCAGGTAACCGCTCCAGCACATGCCCATGGCGGTGAAGACGGCGATGGCGTTGTTGGTGATGATGCCGTCGGCGATGAACTTGGGCACCAGACCGATGGCGGCCCCCACGGCACCCAGGGCGGTGATGGGGAACGACACCAGGGCGCCGCTCTCGAAGCCGAAGAGCCAATAGAAGACGATGTTCACCTTGTCGGCCAGCCACGTGATGACGGGCACGCCCTCGTAGGCCACGCCCTGATAGGTGCCGTCGGCGCCGGCAGGGCCGAAGGTGAGCATCATCACGATGGTGGAGATGCAGAGCACGCCGGGGATGATGGCCACGCCGATACCCACGCCGCTCTTGCCGCCGTCGAGCATGGCATTGAGGAAGCGCTGGAAGACGTTGCCCTCGCTCTTGAACGAGATGTTCTGCTCGGTGCCCTCTTCATCGGTGACGGGGCAGTCCAGCTCGGGGTAGCTCTTCAGTGTGAAGCGCTGCATGAGGCGGGTGGAGACGATGCTGCCGATGACGGCGCCCAGCAAGCCCACCAAGGCCCCCTTGCCGAAGCCCAGGCCGGTCATAAAGGCTATGACCACCAGACCCATGCCGAAAGCGGTGCCGAAGTTGGTGAGGCTGACGAGCTGGTATTTCTTGAAGTAGCGGGCGAAGTTGTTGTCCTTGGCCAGCGAGATGATGGCGGGGTTGTCGGAGAGGAAGGTCATCACGGCACCCAAGGCCGCCACACCCGGCAGGTTGTAGAGCGGCTTCATCAGCGGCCGCAGGATGTTCTCCATCAGGCGCACCACGCCGAACTCGGTGAGCAGCTTGCTGATGGCGCCCATCAGCACACAGATGGCCATGATGTAGAACACCGTCTCCAGCAGCAGGTGGTAGGCTGTCTGCATGAAGGTGTTCAGCATGTTGGGCAGCGTCATGCGGTAGGCCAGGAGGCCGAAGAAGGCGAAGAAGCACACGAGGAAGATGAGGGCCTCGAGGCTGCGGCTGGTGGTGAACTTCAGGCGGCGCGGCTTGCCGTTGTGCTTGTTGGGGTCGGTCTCGTGGTGACGGAACACCTGAAACGGGTCTATCACCGACAGCATGCTGTTCAGCAGGTTGCGGTGGTTGTTGTTGCTGTTGTTGCTCTCACTCATAATAGTATAGTATTGTCTTAACTACTTAACTACTGTCTACTTAGCTACTTTGACTACTTCTTGAACATGCGGAAGTAGTCCATCGTCCAGGTGGCACCGATGTTGAAGTTCCAGGAGGCCACGGTGGTGGGCTGTCCGGTGGTGGCGTCGGTGAAACTGTCGGTCATGCGGCAGCCGTAGAGGTGCAGGCGCACGTTCTTCTCCGGGGTAGGGAAATACTCGAATCCCAGACCGTAGCGGGCCGAGGTGTGGCCGGCTTCCAGCTGGTGATCCATCGACACCGACGAGGCCAGCGTCTCGCTCGACTTGTTCTGCTCGTACATGCCCTTGACGAAGATATTGAACTGCGGCGTGAAATAATAGTTGGCACAGCTGACGAAGCCGAAGTTCTTACCCCAGTCGTCGAAGGCCAGCGCATGGTGGATGAAGTCGAGGTAGAGGTCCCACTTGTCATAGACCAGCTTGTTGCCAATCATAATCATATTCAGGTAGTGGTCCCACTTGTACTCCACCATGCTGGTGCTCCACAGCGTCTGCCAGTGCCCGATTTTGCCCGCCCAGTAGAGGTTGTAGGCCACCAGCCCCGCGTCGTAGTTCAGCGCGCCGTAGTTGATGTAGGGCGAGTTGCTCACCTGCGCCATCAGGGTGTGGTTCCCGTCGTCGGTGATGTATGCCCCGCTGAATGCCAGCTGGAAGCAGTAGATGTTGCGCCACAGGTTGGTGGGAAAGTACACGTCGATAGGGGAGGCGTCGTACTCGAAGCCGCCCAACGCCATGGCATCCTTGCCGAAACGCAGACGCCAGTTGTCAGTGGGCTTGTAGTCGAGATACAGGAAATCGGTATTGTCGAAGAAAGTCACCGTGCCGGGGTCGGCCACGATGCGCTGCTTGTAGTAGTAGCTGAAGTGGCCCCCCAGGTCGCCGCCGACCATGATGTTGAAATAACGCCCATGGAAACCCAGGTTGGGTCTGGCGGTGGTGTCGATGGTGGTGTATTCGCCTTCGGCGCGCACCTCCATCTTGAACTTGTTGAACGCCTCGCTCCAGCTCAACTGGGCTTTGGCCGAGGGCATGGTGAGTACGGCGAGCAGTGCCGATAGGAGTATTACTTTGGTTTTCTGCATGTTGTATGTGTTGTCAGTTAGATGCTTTCTGCTGCAAAAATACTAAATAAAAGTGAATTGTGGCAAGTATTCATACTAAATCGCAGTACAAAAAAACTGTTTTATGCCGAAGCTGGCAAATTATACCACGTTCAAAGCACCATATCGGGAGGCTTCTTTAATGTCGGTCGGAAGACCTCTCGGCGGATGTTAGGCAAAATGCCGGTTTTTATGCTTGTTTTGACAGCCTGCCTTTTCGGTGGGGCGGCTTGATTGTTCGCAGGCCGGTTCCTTCGGTCGGGCAACTCCGAGGGTTCTTCCGAAAAACAATCTGGTCCAATCGGCACATCCTCTGGGTTTTCGACTGCTGTTCTTCGGTAGTTTTACGGTAGTATTACGCTTTTTCTAAAAGAACAGTAAAAGAACAACCGTAATACTACCGTAGAAATGGCAGAGGCCGCCCTGACAAATACCCCAATTCATACACTCCTAATACATTCCTGCATTTCCGAATTCTCGCATTAATGAGTTAACGCATTCAAAAGTGTTCTTTATTTTATGATTTCTACTCAATAAACATCCTCTATATCTCGCCAATCTTTTCATTGAGAGGTTGTCAACACTTTTTTTCTTCTTTTTATTGAAAAAAGTTTGACAATTAAAAGAAAAAATGTATTTTTGCAGAAAATAAAAAAAAATTAATGAAGCCGATTAAATTAATAATAAATGAATTAGGGGCAATTCGGGAATCCTCAATAGAAATAAAGCCGCTAATGGTTCTTTCAGGCGAATCAGGTTTGGGCAAAAGCTATTTGGCCATATTGGTTCATTACGTATATAAGTTTCTTACAGAATTGAGACTACAAGGTTTCTTTTTAGAAAAAAAGTGGGATTACGAATCATTGTCGAAAGCCAATTCTGAATCTGGTCAAATATCATTTAACACCTCTTCCGTTATTTCGTGGATTAATGAGGATGTAAACGAATACATGAAAACCACAATTGGTAATCCCCAATTAAAAATAGATGTCAAAATAGAATTGCCAATTGAGTCTAGGAATCTTTCATTATCATATAGAACTGAAATGATGGGACTTGTGGGGAAAGAGGAACTTTTCCTCGTTTTTCAACTTGATGGAATAAATAGTAGAGCCTATCGTATTTCTGCTGATTCCAAAAATATCGGCACGGTTCCTTGGACTTTTATTTTACAAAATTACCTATGCGAAACAATTCTGGGGAATGACTCAATAGACCAAACGATGGCTCTTGTCCCCGGACGAGGTGGTTTATTAAATATCCCATTAACATTACAAGACAAAGTAAAAAGAGACGGCTCAATTTATACAGAATTCCTAAAAGATTGGGATATTGTTCGTTCAATGTCTCCACGGAAAAACAATAATGAAAGTTTATTGAAAACTTTACGCAGTATTAACGGAGGCCAAATCGCATTAGACAGTGATCAAAATCTTGTTTATAAGATGGACTCAGGTCAAGACCTACCAATTACTGCCGCCGCGTCATCAGTAAAAGAGCTAGCGCCATTAGACATGCTCCTTTCCAAATATCCAGCAAACGGACTTTCCCTTTTGTTTGAAGAGCCGGAGGCTCATCTTCATCCAACAAAACAGGTTTCTATTGCTGATTTTATTGTCCAAATGATAAACGCCGGTGCTCATGTTCAAATAACAACACATAGTGATTACTTTCTTAGACGAATAAACGATCGCATAATTTTACATAAAATCAAGGAACATGATAATGCATTATATGAACAAATAATTAATGAGTATCAATATAGCAACTTGACAATAACCCCATCACTTATATGTGCATACATATTATTACGCAATAGCAAAGGGGGCGTTGACGTCAGACAACAAAATATAGAGGAAGGTATTCCTTATGATACTTTTTCTTCCGTACTTGAAGACGGTATAGGACATAGCCTTGATATACAAATGAAATACTCTAGATTAAATTATGACACTAAATGAGATAGCAGACAATTGGGACAATGTATATATTAAACATAAATCACAAGTGTATGACAATTCATTGGAAATTGTTGAAACAGAAGAATCAGCAAAGATTAAAAAGATAAAAAATTGACAATTTCTCTCAGGCAATCTCATTTCCGACCAGAGATTTCTGTAAATTCAGTCTGTTTGATTCGTTGTCTAACAAAAATTGCGATGGGGCAATAATGATAAAAAATGATGATGAAACATATGACATATTATTATTCGAACTAAAGTCAACTTTCAGTACACAGGAATTATTTGATGCAAAAAAACAAATCATTGAATCAAGATTAAAACTAACATCTCTTTTAAATATACTTGCTATTAATGAACAGATACAAATAAAGAATATTCGTGGATATATTACATCATTAAAACTAAATCTTGACCAACAAAACCTATGGTCAAAATTACAGATGAAAACTGATGACAATTTAGATTTTGGATGGAAACTCTATAAATACCGTAAAATCGACGTACCAACTCAATGCGATAAGGATTATGGTGGTTTTTCAATTCCCAATATGATGAATTTTAACCTTCTTCTGTCAGACAATGATACAATAACCTTGAATATTTAATTAATAATCTGTTTTATACAGCTATAGATGACAGATGCGGAAAAATGAGTTAACAAATTCAATGCAGTAAAAAGAGCACAAATTTGTGCCCTTTATTATATAAAGCGGGAGCGTTGTTATGACCATCTGAAATATTCTTTTTTGCAAGTAAAAACTTACGAAATAACACATTCACGCAATACCGCATTCGCTATCCCTTCTATGCGGGCTCTATGAGATTCTATCCAGCAGCGCGTTGTTTTGAGTGTGGAGTTGACACTCGCGGCGGCACCGCATCGGGGAATTATCAAATCCATTCAAGATGTTCGTCCTTCCAAGACTGCTTGTTCTCCACATTCGGAGATTCCATGTTTAATAACGTGGAATGAGGGGATATAATGCGCGGGAGGAATGTCGGGTTTGGAAATGGATTCAAACCCGCAACAGCCATTCCAATGCCGAAACAATATGGATGGTTTTTCCTTCAACCTCCACATCACGCGTAGGGGAGAATGCAATGAGAGTCAAATGATTGCAAGAAAGCGTATTGGATGTCTTCACCAGAGATGATGTCTCACGGTCATAGGCTCTTTGGCTATCAATCTCGTAAGCCACCTGTATCAACTCCACGGCTTTGTTTTTGTCGCACACCACAAAGTCCACCTCCTTTGCCCTTGAATCGGGCTTATGGTAGTACACGTCCAGACAATCGTGGGCACAACGACGCAACAACTCTAAATATACCACATTCTCCAGTCGCCACCCCAGATTTTCGGGAGCCAATGCATTCTCCCGGTTCCCTTCCAACCCCGTATCGACAATATACGCCTTCTGGTTGCGTATGCGTTCCTTGCTTTTGAAAGAGTGTTTTGTCAGCAACTGTATCAGGAAAGCCTGACTGAGATAGTCGACATATTTCTTCGCTGTCTTGTCGGCAATGCCCAACAATTCAGACAACTCCTCATAGTTTACCTCCTGACAGGCGTTGTTAATCAGGTGATGGGCAAGTTTGCGCAACGCCTCGATGTTGCGAATACTGAAACGTTTCTGAATATCTTTGCGAAGAATGGCCTCAATCAGGCTCTGTACATACGCTCGCTTGTTGTGAAGCCCCTGCATTTCCGGGAAACCTCCGTCGTGGATGTAATCCATAAAAGCACGTTTCCGTTCTGCATCGGCTTTGGTGGTAATTCCCTGCGTGTCAATATGGTGGTATTGGCAATACTCCGAAAACGAAAAGGGGTAAAGGCGAATTTCATTATAGCGTCCAGTCAGATGGGTGGCCAATTCCCCACTCAGCAGTTTGGCATTGCTACCCGTAACAAAAATATGAAGGTCTGTCCTGAGCAGCCGGTTCACAAAAAGATACCATCCGTCCACATCCTGAATCTCGTCCAGCACCAGATAGGGAACATCTGTTCCGTAGAGTTGATACACGCAAGAGAGAACCGTATTCAGGTCGCTCACCTGCATATCAGCCAGACGGTCATCGTCGAAGTTGACATAGCCATAACGGATGCCCCGTTCCAGCAACACCTTGTGACACAACGTGGATTTTCCACTCCGACGCACTCCAATCACCACTTGTGCCATCTTGGTATCAAACTCGAAGAGTGATTCCTCTTTGCGCGACACCCATTTCTGAGGCTTATAGCCCCTGATTTCTTCCTGTTGCTCAGCAAGTGCCTGAAGTATAATCTTTTCGTCTATCATATAGGTGTTTATTTCGAATGCAAAGATACGAATAAAAATCAAATTACGCTAAAATGAATAAATCCCCCTAGTGAATTACGCTAAAATGCACCATATCCCCTCTTGGGCTACGGTATTGTTCAACCGCAACAAGGCTGCAAATCCATTTAAGATAAATGAGAAAATTGCCCAAGACAAAATGAAGGAAGCTCAAGAAGCTCAACGCAGATGCGAGGAGATGAAAAACAACCACCTCGCCATTGGAAAAAACAGACAGGAGGCAACCCTTACATACCAATGGGAAAGATGGATGCCGCCTGCCTTATTGGTGGGGACTTCGATCCTTACCTTATATGTGGGCCTATCCGGCAGCGCGTTGTTTGGGGTGTGGGTTGGCATTCGAAGCAGTACCGCATCGGAATCTTTTTAACATTCTATTTTAATTACCATATCCCACACTAATTTGAAAAAAAATTTGCTGCGTCAGAAATATTTCGTACTTTTGCACTCGATTTTGATTGAAAATCGAGTTTTGAGAACAATATTTTAAATAAAAATCACACAATAAATCATAGGCATACCCGGCATCAAGGTAATTCAACCGCACCATCGACGACATAGAATGCCTGTACGTCCTCGACTTCTTCAAGCTGTTATGGGAAAACGGAATATAAACCAACAGCCTCTTCACGTGTTAAAAACTCAATTGCAAAAAATCACGTATCTTTGCAGTCGATTTCGATGTCATAAATGACATAAAAATCGAATAGAATGAAGATTGCAAGCCTTGTTGTTGAATGTGCGCGATTCTTTCAAGAAAATCATAATCACCGGCGAGGACAGCCTCATACATAGAAACGAACAAGGAATTACCACGATGAGCATATACGACTTTCTACTCAATCCTGATTCTCTTGAGTTTTGACAAGAACATCTGTTGGTGAGTATTACGTTTATTGTCGGCGATTAAATAGCTGATTTGGGTTGAACAATTGTATGCAAGTTGCGTTCAAAATAAATGTGGAAATTGCCCAAGACAAAATGAAGGAGGCGAAAGAAGCGAAATGCAGATGCGAGGAGATGAAAACAACCACTTTGCCATTGGAAAAACCAATAAAGAGGCAATTCTTGCATATCATTTTGAAAGATAGCCGACCGCCAGCCTTCTTGGTGGGGACTTCGATCCCTCTATGTGGGTTCTTGTGGTTCTATCCAGCAGCGCGTTGTTTGATATGTGAAATTGGCACTCGAAGCGGTACCAAATCGGGGAATTTTCAACAGCCTCCTCGCGTGCGTAGATGTGGTTAGTTAAGCGAGCACCAACACGCGCGTTTTTTGCGTATGGGTCAATAATAAATGTAAAATAACCCAAAGCAAAACAGCCAATCATACAAAAAAACGCAGATTGTCAAGAAATTAGATTTTTGTCACTCACGGTTTTGCATCAGCTCTCTCAGCGCATCAACGCTGGGCAATGCCTTTCGCAGTCGGTCTGGCATATCGGCAGAAGTTCTGTATGTTGCCACACCCATCGGGCTGTCATAGCGTTGAATGACGTATTCGACGTATGATTTGTCGGCATCTTGACAAAGTATGATACCAATGGATGGGTTCTCGTTGGGTTTCTTCACCTCGTCATCAAGCAGTTGTAGATACGTTTGCAGTTGCCCCAGGTAGATGGGCTTGAACTCTCCCAATTTCAGCTCGACAGCCACAAGGCAAGCCAACTCGCGGTTATAGAAAAGCAGGTCGACGAAGTGGTCTTTGCCGATTTTCTCCAAGTGATACTGGTTGCCGACGAAAGCGAAGTCCTTGCCGAACATCATAATGAAATTCTTGACATTCTGCACGATGGTCTGTTCTATGACCCTTTCGTCTATATCGGACGAATCTCGTGCACCCAGTTCTTCCACATTGATATAGTCTACCAAATACTCATCCTTGAACATGGATATTGCCTTCAACGCCTGTGCGCGTTTGGGCAATGTCTGCAGGAAGTTGTTCGGCATCTCGGACTGGTGATGGAACAGGTCTTGTTTCAACAGTTCGCGCAGCCTGTATTTGTCCCATTTGTATGTGGCAGCATTGTTGATGTAAAACAAGCGTTCCTCGAGGGAGGTGGTCTTGTTCAGTATCTCCATGTGATGTGTGAAACTGATGGAGATAAAGTTATGCGCTGTGGAGATGTCGAATATGGATGGTGTGAAGTTTAGAGGGACAACAGGGATTTCTGCAAAGGTTGCTATCGGCAATTCGCCAGCCTGGGGCTGGCGAATTATATTGCCTTGTGTATTATTGCCTTGTAATTCGCCAGCCAATGGCTGGCGAATTATGAACTCGCACCAGCATTCATAAAACTGGCGCATATTCTTAATGTTAGATGCCCCGAAACCTCTCAACCCGGGCAATTCCTTTTGTAGTTGTTCACTGATAGACGCAATGGCGCCGCTACCCCATTGCTGTTTGCGAGACTCGTGTGATATATAGCCTCCAATAGAATAATAGAGGGCTAACAAATCGGCATTGACCCTTCTTGCAGAAAACTCCTGACTCTGAAGGATGGCAGTCTTGATAACCTGTACCGCATTGGTCAAGCCAAGATTGGTGTTGCTGGTGATACTATCGTTATTATCTGATTTCATATCCCAATAACGCAGAATGACTGAAAATATTGTGATGAAGATATTTCCATCATACAATTTCCACATCTGGCACTGTATGGTGTATTCTCAGCGACCTCTCGTCGGTTGTTCGGCAATGTGGCGGTTTTGGGGGAGCATTTTGACCGCCTGCCTTATTGGAGGGGACTTCAATCCTTCTTCGTGGATTCGAGTGGGTCTATCCAGCAGCGCACTATTTTCGGGGGGATGGCACTCAAAGCGACCAATCGAGAATGAATTGTCGGCTTGCCCCGATAGTCCGAACGAAACAAGCGCCGTCTTCTGTTCAAATTTTCAGAAGAGTTGGACTATTGTATGGCACAAGTGCCAGTGGCACGCGTGGAGAGGCCCTGCGCGCGGCAGCCCAGGTAACCTTTACTCGCTTATAGAAATGTCCCAATTACCCAAGACAAAATGAAGGAGGCGAAAGAAGCAAAACGCAGATGTGAAGAAATGAAGAACAACTACCTCGCCATTGGTAAGACCTACCAAGAGGCTGCTCTTACATATCATTTTGAAAGATAGATAACCGCCTGCCTTTTTGGCGGGGACTTCGATCCATATTCGATGGTTTCATGATAATCCATTCACTTTTTGCAATTAATGAAAGATTCCGTATATTTATACAAAAATGGTATACGGATACATTCGCGTTAGTAGCGACAAGCAGACAGTGGAAAACCAACGGTTTGAAATTAACAACTTTTGTCAGCATCAAGGTGTTACTATTGATGGCTGGATAGAGGAAACCATAAGTGGAACAAAAAACTATGACAAGCGACGATTGGGTGCGCTTTTAAACAAGGTGCAGAAGGATGACATTATCATATGTTCTGAACTTTCACGATTGGGGCGTAGTCTATTTATGATTATGGAGATTCTAAGCCTCTGCATGAAGAAGGATTGTCGTGTATGGACAATCAAAGACGGTTATCGCCTAGGTGATGACATCCAAAGTAAAGTATTAGCCTTTGCCTTTGGACTTTCTGCGGAGATTGAACGTAATTTAATCAGCCAAAGAACCAAAGAGGCATTGGCAAGAAAGAGGACTGAGGGCGTCGTTCTAGGTCGCCCCAAAGGACGAAAAAGTTCTCCTGACAAATACAAGCTATCGGGAAAAGAATTACTTATTTCTGAGTTACTAAAGAATGGTACATCTCGTCGCAAAATAGCGAAAATATGTAAGGTTGACAGGAATACTCTTGCTCGATTTATAGAGTTTAGGAAATTGGCGGAAGGATTATGAGCGATTTCGTGCAGCAACAAGG
>JAFURZ010000010.1 GCA_017480785.1 Bacteroidales bacterium | reverse complement strand
GTTTGACGTACTTTTCTGCGTGTTCGGGCCGGGATATGCCGACAATATAGTTGGATATTTCCTCAATATCCAACTTGACATCCTCCGACAGAATTACGGTTTTCTCCGTCATATCTTGCTTCTGACAGCGGCCATCAATTCCCTTCCAAACTCCTCAAGGGTGATATACCGTTTCGGCTCGTTTGGGTCATAATGCGCCTCATCTATCACCCTTTGCCAATAGGCACGCCGTGCAGGCGTGAGGTCATCCTGCATCTCCATAACATCGGTGTCTTCCAGTGTGTCAACAAACGTATTGCTCATTTCTAATGCATTAAATTCGACTGCAAAAATACACAAAATAATCGGACTGACAAAATAATTTTGCCAGTCCGAAAAATAGTTGAACATTTGCAAAAGGAAATCAATAGGGGAACAGCCCAGTTCAGACGTCCACAATTTGGCGATGACCTTCTGAGCGAGCCATCCTGTCGATTTCTTTTTTTATGCCATATATTTTTGTTTTCGTTTCACCGTGCAAAAGTACACAATTTATTTCAATTACGTCAGTTTTTTTGTTCCAATGACTGGTTCACCAGTTTCCGCAATTCTTCTTTATTGGGTAGATAGAGTTCGTATTTAGAAACGAAAAGGTTGGTATTCAATCCGTAAGTGGCATATTCCACCAGTAGGTCGTCTTTATAGTGCGAAAGGATGATGCCGATAGGCGGATTGTCATCAGGCATGTTCTCTTCTTTGGCGAAGTAGCCAAGATACATGTTCATCTGCCCAATGTCCTCGTGTTGTACGCCATCACGCTTCAAATCTATCAAGACAAAACATCTCAGTATGCGGTGATAGAATACCAAATCGCAGTGATAATGTCGGTTGTTCACAGTGATAGGATATTGCCTTTTCACGAAAGTGAACCCTTTACCCATTTCCAACAGGAACATTTGAAGGTTGTCGATAATACGTTGTTCCAATTCGGTCTCCGAGAAACGGTAGTCTTCACGTATGCCAAGAAATTCCAATGTGTAACTGTCGCGCACAACGTCTTCCGGCTTTTGAACCGTGATGCCCTCTTTGGCCAAGGCAAGCACACCTTCCTTGTCTTTGCTTGTCGCCAGCCGCAGATACAAAGCCGAACTCATCTGCCTCCTTAATGTGCGCACATCCCACTTTTGGGCGATACATTCTTTCTCGTAAAAACTGCGTTCAAGGTCATCATCAGCCTTTATTAATTCGCTTATATGAGACCACGTTAAATTGTCAGACACTGTCTGACAATTTGGGTATAAAGTGTAGAATTTTCTCATATTCACAAGGTTGGGGCGGCTAAACCCACGTCCGAAACGTGCTGTAAGTTGTTGGGAGAGCAAGGTCAATGTGGATGTGCCGTATGCCACCTTCGCCATACCACCTTGTTCATATTCCACGATGTATTTCCCAATCTGCCAATAGGTCAGTGTCATCGTGGCGTTAATATGAGATGCCACTTTCCGACGAGCATCATTGATGGCCATTGAGATATTGTCTATCAATGGTTGCAGGGAACTCCCGTTGTCAGCTGATACCATATCTTTGGTCATATCTGTCTTATTCATAATTTCGATTTGCAAAAATACACATTATTTTCCATTCGGCAAAAAGTTTTTTTGCGGAGGCACTTGTGTTTGCGAAAAAAGTTGTAACTTTGCACCGTAATTCTGTAACGCTTATGAAAGCAATAGTGATAGAGAAATGCTGCGCAGCCGAGGAGTTGTGCGTCAGCGAACATCCCATGCCGCAGGCGCGGCCCGGCTGGGTGGTGGTGAAAGTGATGGCCGCAGGGCTGAACCACAGCGAGAGCCTGCTGCGCCAGTTCGAGGCCGACAACGACTACATCAACACCCCCGTGGTGCCCGGCATCGAGTGTGTGGGCGAGGTGCACGACCCTTCCGACAGCCGACGTCTGCACCGTGGCGACCGCGTCATTGCGTTGATGGGCGGCATGGGGCGCTCGTTCAACGGCAGTTACGAGGAGTACGCGCTGCTGCCCGAGGGCATCGTCTTCCACGTGGAGAGCACCCTCGACTGGGTGAGCCTCGCCGCTGTGCCGGAGACCTACTACACCGCCTACGGTTCGCTCACCGAGTGCCTGTTGCTGCGCGAGGGCGACCGCCTGATGGTGCGCGGAGCCACCAGCACCGTGGGCCGTGCGGCCATACAGCTGGCCAAGGCGATGGGCGCCGAGGTGATAGCTGCCTGCCGCAAGGAACGCGACTTCGAGGCGCTGAAAGTTTTGGGAGCAGACCATTGCATCATCGACGACGGGCATATCGCAGACCGAGCACTCGATGTGCGTCCCAACAAAGTGCTGGAACTGGTAGGCCCCAAGACCTTGCAGGACAGCCTCCGTTGCGTCAGTACCCCCGGCTACGTCTGCAACACCGGCATCCTCGGCAATGTGTTTACCGTACCGCAGTTCGACCCCATCAAATACATCCCCAACGGCGTCTTCCTCAGCGGCTTCTTTTCCAACTATCCCACCCAGGCGGCCATCGACGGCCTCTTCGCCCTGATGGAGAGCCGCCACATCCAGCCGCAGTACGCCCGCGTCTTCACCCTCGACCAGATAGCCCAGGCTCACCGCCACCTCGAAGACGGCACCGCCGGCGGCAAGATAATACTCAAAATAGCATGAAAAACAGTTTTTCCATAGACCCATTGTTTCCTGATTGCCCCATCCGCAATGTCCTGGCCCGTTTCAACGGCAAGTGGCCTCTGACAGTCATCTACACCCTCAGCCGTAGTGCAGAACCCATGCGCTTCAAGGACATTGCCGCCGCCAATCCCGACATCTCGGAGAAGATGTTGGCGCAGACCCTCCGTGGTCTGGAAGCCGATGACATCATTGTCCGCCATGAGAGTCGCGACCCGCAGCTGCGCGTCGATTATGCACTCAGTCCCCGCGGCGAAAGCCTCAAGCCCATACTCCTCAGTCTGGTCGATTGGGCCTATAACAACATGAGCGAGATACTTGAGAGTCGGGAGAAGTACTATCGGTAGTCTACTGTAGGACAATTATACGACACCTCACCAATAATGGTGATAAAAATTTGTTAAAAGGTGTTGTATATCATTTTTATTTTGTATATTTGCGCTGTCATACATGAAGCATGTGTTCATGTATGTATTTGACAATTAACTAAATAATATAATATTAATCCTAAAAAGTCACACTCTATGACAAAAGTTAAATCATTGGCTGACCTGAAAGCCATGCGCGAAAAGCTCCAGTCGAACCTCGACATCCGCGAGAAGGCTGAGAACCCCGATGCACTGGTGCAAATCAAGGTCGCTATGGCCACTTGCGGTATCGCCGCCGGTGCCAAGCAGGTTATGGAACACATGATGGCAAAGGCCGACGAGCTCCACATTCCCGCCGTCTTCACGCAGACCGGCTGCATGGGCTACTGCCACGCCGAGCCCACCCTCGAGGTGCGCGTCCCGGGCAAGGAGCCTATCGTCTTCGGCCACGTCGACAACAACCGCGCCGACGAAATCCTGACCAAGTACGTCCAGAACGGCGAGCTGGTCGAGGGCATCATCCCCGTGAACTACGAAACGATTGACAAGTAAACAGATTGCTAATTGCTAAATTCTAATTTCTAAGTGGCTACGCCGCCAGTAACATATAAATAGCGCAAACACTTAGAATTTAGAAATTAGAAATCAAAAATCGAAGAAATGGCAAAATACAAAATGCATATTCTGATCTGCGGCGGTACTGGATGTAAGTCCAGCAACAGCCTCGAGATCATCGACAATTTCCACAAGATACTCGCCGAGAAAGGCCTGCAGGACGATGTGCAGGTCATCAAGACCGGCTGCTTCGGCTTCTGCGAGAAGGGCCCCATCGTGAAAATCATGCCCGACAACACCTTCTACACCCAGGTGAAGCCCGAGGACGTGGAGCGCATCGTCAACGAGCACATCATCAAGGGTCGTAAGGTCCCCGAGCTGCTCTACACCAACCCCGAGAACAAGGAGCACGTCAGCGACTCGAAGCACATGGACTTCTACCGCAAGCAAATCCGTATCGCCCTGCGTAACTGCGGCTTTGTGGATCCCGAGAACATCGAGGAGAGCATCTCCCGTGGCGGCTACGAGGCCCTAGCCAAGTGCTTGACCGAGATGACCCCGCAGCAGGTAATCGACGAAATCACCAAGAGCGGCCTCCGCGGCCGTGGTGGCGCCGGCTTCCCCACCGGTGTGAAGTGGGGCCTCTGCGCCAAGAACCAGGCCGACCAGAAGTACATCATCTGCAACGCCGACGAGGGCGACCCCGGTGCCTTCATGGACCGTTCCATCCTCGAGGGTGACCCCAACAGCATCGTCGAGGCCCTGGCCATCGGCGGCTACGCCATCGGCGCCACCAAGGGTTTGGTCTACATCCGTGCCGAGTATCCTCTGGCCATCGACCGTCTGAAAATAGCCATCAACCAGGCCCGCGAGTACGGCCTCCTCGGTGAGGACATCCTCGGCAGCGGCTTCAACTTCGACATCGAGCTCCGCTACGGCGCCGGCGCCTTCGTCTGCGGCGAGGAGACCGCTCTGATCCACTCGATGGAAGGCAAGCGCGGCGAGCCCACCCTGAAGCCCCCATTCCCCGCTGTGCGCGGCTACATGGACAAGCCCTCGAACGTGAACAACGTCGAGACCCTGGCCAACATCCCCATCATCATCACCAAGGGCGCCGACTGGTTCCGCACCATCGGTACCGAGAAGAGCCCCGGAACCAAGGTGTTCGCACTGGCCGGCCAGATCAACAACGTGGGTCTGATCGAGGTCCCGATGGGCATCACCCTGCGCGAGATTATCTACGAAATCGGCGGCGGCATCAAGGACGGCCGCGAGTTCAAGGCCGTGCAGACCGGTGGCCCCTCCGGCGGCTGCCTCACTGCCAAGCACCTCGATACCGAGATCGACTACGACAGCCTCGTGGCTGCCGGCTCGATGATGGGCTCCGGCGGTATGGTCGTCATGGACGAGACCTCCTGCATGCCTGCCATCGCCAAGTTCTATCTTGAGTTCACCTGCGAGGAGAGCTGCGGCAAGTGCTCGCCCTGCCGTATCGGCAACAAGCGCCTCTGCGAGATTCTCGAGAAGATCACCGACGGCCGCGGCACCATGGACGACCTCTACGCCCTGCGCAACCTGGCCGCCGTCATCAAGGACAGCGCCCTCTGCGGCCTCGGCCAGACCTCGCCGAACCCCGTCCTCTCGACCCTCGACAACTTCTGGGACGAGTATGTGGAGCACGTCGTCGACAAGAAGTGCCGTGCCGGCGTCTGCAAGAAGCTCATGCAGTATGTCATCGACCCCGAGAAGTGCATCGGTTGCGGCAAGTGCGCCAAGAACTGCCCCGCCGAGACCATCACGCGTACCGACTATATCGCCCCCGGCCACAAGCTGGCTTCGATGGTGATCGGTCAGGACAAGTGCGTCAAGTGCGGTGCCTGCTACCAGAACTGTAAGTTTGGTGCCATCTCGATTAAATAGTTAATGAATTATGATTTCTAAATTCTAAATTCTAAGTGGGCTGCCGCTGCCTGCGCAAACCACTTAGAAATTAGAAATCAAAAATTAGAAATAAAGAATAACATGATCAACGTAACAATAGATAACAAAGCGATTCAGGTCCCCGAAGGCACCACCATTCTGAAAGCTGCCCGCATGGCCGGTATCGAGATTCCGACGCTCTGCTACTTCGAGCTCGACGGAATGAAATTTGAAAACAAACCTGGCGGATGCCGCGTCTGCATGGTCGAGGTGACCAAGGACTTCAACGGCAAGCCCCGCCGCAACCTGGCCCCCGCCTGCGCCACCGACTGCGTGGAAGGCATGGAGGTCCTCACCGCTTCGCCCCGCGCCCTCAACGCCCGCAAGACCGTCCTCGAGCTGATCCTCAGCGACCACCCGAACGACTGCCTCCAGTGCGAGAAGAGCGGCGACTGCGAGCTGCAGAGCCTCGCCGCCCGCATGGGCATCCGCGAGATCCCCTTCAAGGGCGAGCAGAGCCACTATGAGAAAGACACCACCCTCAGCGTCTACCGCGACATGGACAAGTGCGTCTACTGCCGTCGCTGCGAGGAGATGTGCAACAAGTTCCAGAGCGTCGGCGCCCTCAGCGGCGTCAACCGCGGCTTCCCCTCGGTGGTGGCTCCCGCCTTCGAGCAGAAACTCGGCGACAGCTCCTGCGTCAACTGCGGCCAGTGCGTACAGGTGTGCCCCGTCGGCGCCCTCACCCTCGTCGACAATATCAACGATGTGCGTAAGGCCCTCGCCGACCCCACCAAGAAGGTCGTCGTGCAGACCGCTCCCGCCGTCCGCGTCGCCCTCGGCGAAGAGTTCGGCATGGAGCCCGGCACCATCGTCACCGGCAAGATGGCCGCTGCCCTGCGCCGTCTCGGCTTCGACTATGTCTTCGACACCGACTGGAGCGCCGACCTCACCATCATGGAGGAAGGCACCGAGCTCCTCGGCCGCGTGAAGCAGTTCCTCGCTGGCGACAAGGACGTCAAGATGCCCATGTTCACCAGTTGCTGCCCCGCCTGGGTCACCTTCTACGAGAAGAACTTCCCCGACCTGCTTGGCCATCCGTCGAGCGCCAAGTCGCCCCAGGGCATGTTCGGCGCCGTCACCAAGAACTACTTCGCCCCGAAGATCGGTGTGAAGCGCGAGGACGTCGTCTGCGTGTCCATCATGCCCTGCCTGGCCAAGAAGAGCGAGTGCGCCCGTCCCGAGCTCGGCAACGGTACCGACCAGGATGTCAACTTCAGCCTCTCCACCCGTGAGCTGGCCCA
Source organism: Bacteroidales bacterium (assembly GCA_017480785.1). Classification (GTDB taxonomy): domain Bacteria; phylum Bacteroidota; class Bacteroidia; order Bacteroidales; family P3; genus Colimorpha. The sequence goes on along the minus strand of JAFURZ010000010.1, from coordinate 197,486 downwards.
CATGCTGAAACAGGCCAACATCGACCTCAACAGCCTGCCCGAAGAGGACTTCGACAATCCTCTCGGCCAGTCCACCGGCGCTGCCGTCATCTTCGGCGCCACCGGCGGCGTCATGGAGGCTGCCCTCCGTACCGCCTACGAGGTGCACACCGGCAAGACCCTCCCGAAGGTCGACTTCGTGGAGTGCCGCGGCATCTTCGGCGAGAGCATCCGCGAGGCCACCGTCGACTTCGACGGCCTGCCCGTGAAGATTGCCATCTGCTACGGCCTGAGCAACGCCCGCAAGCTCATGGAAGAGGTGCGCGAAGGCAACCCCAACGGCTACCACTTCATCGAGGTCATGGCCTGCCCCGGCGGCTGCATCGGCGGCGCCGGCCAGCCCTACCACCACGGCAAGAGCGACATCATCAAGCGCCGTATGGACGCCATCTACCGCGAGGACGCTGGCAAGCCCATCCGCAAGAGCCACGAGAACCCCGACATCATCGCCATCTACAAGGAGTACTACGGTGAACCCTGCGGCCACCTCAGCCACGAGCAGCTCCACACCCACTACTTCGACAAGAGCGACAAAACCGAAGTAACGAAATAAATTGTTTAATTATGATTTCTAAATTCTAATTTCTAAGTGGGCTGACGCGGCCTGCGCAAGCTACTTAGAAATTAGAAATTAGAAATCAGAAATAGAAAGAATTATGGCTAACATCAAGATATCCGAAGAGAAAATCAACATTATCAAAGACATCTGCAAGAGCTTTGGTAACAAGAGCGGCGAGGTCATCAACGTGCTGCACCAGGTGCAGGGCAAGTTCGGCTACCTGCCCGCCGAGGTCCAGGAAGTCATCGCCCACGAGCTCGACATGCCCGTGGCCAAGGTCTACGGCATCGTCTCCTTCTACAGCTTCTTCACCATGGAGCCGAAGGGCGAGCACCCCATCGACATCTGCCTGGGCACCGCCTGCTACGTGCGTGGCGCCGAGAAGATCCTCGATGCCTTCCAGCGCAACCTGAACATCCCCGTAGGCAAGTGCACGCCCGACGGCAAGTTCAGCCTCAACACCCTCCGCTGCGTTGGCGCCTGCGGTCTGGCTCCCGTCGCCATGATTGGCGAGAAGGTCTACGGCCGCCTCACCCCCGACATGGTCCCCGGCATCCTCGCCGAGTACAAATAAGTCGACAGGTGACTTAACGCAAAGAGGGCATCCGTATGGGTGTCCTCTTTTGTTTAACGCAATAAACATTTTTTATTTATTTGATTATCTTCAGATGGCCTATCGGCATGGTGTAGAATATACAAAGCCTGTTGACTTTGTATAGTAGTGAAAGCATGCGGCTGTTCTAAAGACGGTGACCAAATTGATGGACGAGAGAATGCCTATCTCGCCTGTGATGGTATAAGTATCCCTATGGCAGGAAATTGCCGTTGTGGCTGTTTTGCTTAGCCTACTGACGCTATGCCATCGGTGTGGGTTTGCTAATCAACCTCGCAGGCCATTTCTTTCGGTCAGGCAGATACAATCCTTCTATTGTCTTTCTTCTATTCGCTATAAAATAGAACAAGTGGGCATCTCAAAAAAAAACTCCCACTTGTCTATAACGAGTTCAACCCAATATAATCTTATCACCACCACCTTGCGTGTGAGGTGATTGCCAATCTTCACAAAACTAGTTCCCGACGTGGAAACCTCGAACCGGTGCGTGCGGAGATGACATGCGCTTTTCGAAAGTTAAGCATCAACACCCTCCGCTGCGTCGGCGCCTGCGGTCTGGCCCCCGTCGCCATGATCGGCGAGTGCTATGGCTGCCGAACTTGACGAGGCAAGGTCTACGGCCTCCTCACCCCCGACATGGTGCCCGGCATCCTCACCGAGTACAAATAAGTCGACATTGACTAAACAGCAAACAGGACACCCTTCGGGTGCCCTGTTTTAGTATTCTATCTAAACGACGTAATTGATACCAGTCGTACTACAACAGGACTACTTCTTCCCCTTGATGCACTCCTTGGCTGCTTCTATATCCCAATCCATTCCAAAAGCCCCATTAGCCTTAGCTTTCTTAAACCATTTAAGAGCCTTCCGGCAATTCTTCTTCACTCCATTGCCTTCAAGGTAGCATATGCCGAGTTCTTTTTGAGAAGTGGCATTTCCTTGGTTGGCGGATAGGGTGTACCAGTGGACGGCCAACTGGTAGTCCTGGCTCACGCCTTTGCCGGAATAGTAACAAAGCCCGAGCATAGCCTGTGCATTGTCATATCCCTGATTGGCAGCCTTGGTGAACCAATGGACGGCCTGTTGGTAGTCCTGCACCACGCCTTCGCCATCATAATAGCAGTAGCCAAGGTCGAATTGTGCACTGGCATTCCCCTTGTTGGCAGCCTTGGTGTACCAGTAGACGGCCTGCTGAGGGTCCTTTTCCACACCAATACCATACTTATAGAAAATAGCAAGGCTGGTCTGTGCTTCGACGTCCCCTCGACTGGCCCTGTTGATGAGTGCACGGGTTCCCTCCGACATGGAGGATGCCGAGGAGGAAGGTGGCGATGCATTCTCTGAACTGGAGGATGTACCAGAGATGGCAGTGCTGTTGGTGTGATTGTCGTTGTTATCATCAATACAATACATAGCTATAAGTACCATTGATGCCAAGTCCTCCCCTTTATATCCATTGGTCGCTGCTTTATCAAACCAATCTATGGCTTTGCCACAATCTTTCTCCACGCCGTTACCAAAAAGATAGCATCTGCCGAGAATAACCTGGTCAATGGCGACCCCTTGGTTAGCCGCCTTGGTGAACCAGTAAACGGCCTGCTGGTAGTTCTGCGCCACACCTAAGCCATTAGCATAGCAAACACCAAGATTGTGCTGCGCATCGGCATTCCCTTGGCTGGCTGCCTTAGTGTACCAGTAGACGGCCTGCTGATAGTCTTGCGGGGCACGGTCGCCCTTGGCATATCTTACACCTAACACGGATTGTGCAGAGGCATCGCCATTGTTAGCCCATTGGCGTAGCTGTTCGGTGGAGGCTTCGCCATAGGTCTGTTGCCCCCAAACGGGCAGGGCAAGCAGGGCGAGGAGCATCAAGAATAAAGTCTTTTTCATGGTGCAAAATTACAAGCAAAAACTATTTATCGCCGCAGTTTTCTTCGAGCGGACTAGGGGTTTTCTCGGGTTGTAAAGGAACGGTAAAAGTATAGTTCAGTCGCATTTTCAGTCTGCAAATCTTTTTGTTGTGATTGTTCAATGAGGGCGATGGGGACAGAATGCCCGGACGTCGCAATGTCGGCAGGGCTCCTTTTTGGTGGTGGGACGGAAAGGAACGACCGGCGACATCAACTCGTGGCAACGGTCGGTGAGCATAGCACGGAATTCGGCCAGCATGGCCGGAGTGATATCGGTGGAGCCATCCCAGGAAGCCAGACGTACGTCGGATTGTAGATGACGCAAAGGATAAATGCCAGCCTGCAGGGGGCCGTTGAAAGGCTCTGATATGGTGTTTCGCTCTTCTGAGAAGAGCAAAGCATAGCACATCAGCTGGAACCACTTACCTGGCACAACCACCTCGCCACTTCGGTTGGGGCTACTGTTATAGGCAATTTCTTTGTCGTCCAAGCGACCTGTCTTGTAGTCAATGATGCGTAGCCGGCCGTCGAAGCAGTCAATTCGGTCGGCTTTACCTTTGAGGCAGATTCCTTCGTCAAGAACGATGGGGCCCAGGGACTTCTCGAGACCCACAATCTCAAGCGTGTGTCCTGAGCTAAGAAGGGCTATCTCCTTCTGCAACACACGCCGCAACTGTGCCTCGGCGACCGAGTGGAGGTAGTGGTTACGCCCCTCGGTGGCTCGCCCATGGAGGAAGAGCGTACCGAATTCTCGTTGCATGTACTGAGGCAATTCGTCAAGGGCGCGACGCAAGCCTTCGACATCCACCTGCCGGTGACTGCCTGGTTGGCCGTCATTGTCGTAGGGAGCATAGATATCGTGGAGCACATTGTGTATGGCGGTGCCAAGCTGCGAAGCGTCGAGGTCTTCCTCCAAGGCGTCGTCGCTGCTGATGCCGAGCACCCGGGTGTAGTAGTAACGCAGAGGACATTCGATGTAGTCGTCAAAGACAGTGGGCGAGAACCCATTCTGGGCCAGAGCTGTAAGGCGCTGCATCACCTCGGTGTCCTTCGTGCCCGTGGAGGATGAAGAGTGGGTGATATGAGGTTGAGCATTGTTGTTTACCACCACGTGGCGCACCTCGATGCCAAAGCGGGGAGCCAACTCGGAGCACACCTGCCGGATGAAGCGGCTGGGCTCCCCTTTGCCCAATGCCTCGCTCTCGGAACTGTAGACAAGGTACACCTCCTCGGCACGCAACAGCAGGTGGTAGAAGTTATAGGCATAGACGGCGTCCTTCTCCTGATAGGTAGGCAGGCCGAAATCGTGCTTCAGCTGGAACGGGATAAGCGAGGAGGCGCTGCGTGAAGCAGGCAGGATGCCCTCGCCGACCGAGAGGAGGACCACTCGGCTGAAATCCAGGTTGCGCGTCTCCAGCATACCCATCATCTGCAAGCCCGAAAGAGGTTCTCCGATGAGAGATATCTGATGTCGCTGGGCGATGCGCAGGTATATCTTTTCCAACGTAGCCAGGTCAGCGATGTAGCCATAAGTCTCCTGCAATTCGGCCATGTAGTCGAGCACCTCCACCAGGCTGCCTGCGGCCTGCAGTTCCTTCTTGTTCGTCTCGAGCATTTTGGACTCAACTATGGCGGCCACCGTGCGGCGCATCATTCCAAGCCATGAGCCAACGGTGAGGGACTCACCGGTGAAGATATCGGCCAAACGGTTATCTCCGAGGAAAGTCTGTATCTCGCTGCCGGGACAACGAATGATGTTGCCCTCACGGAGAAAACGCTGCGTGCGCCGACGGAGGTCCTTCACGCCGAGCAGCCGCCCAATATAGCGGTCGGAAAGTACCGAGAGGATATCGCTGTGGTAGTACCCCCGGCCGTCGGCTCCCCGCCAGAGGGCCAGCAGGCGGCTGGCCAGCAAGTGCATACCCGTGTCGCTGAAGGCAAAACCCATCGAGATGTTCACGCTGTAGTCGCCCTCGGGCAGGGCGCTGAGACAGGGCAGCATTAGGCTCTCGTCGGCCAGCACCACTGCCGTGCTCTCCTGCTCGCCTCTCGCAAGCCATTCGGGATGGTCCGTCAACAGCTGTCCCACATACTTGCATTGCAGGACATTCTCGGGACAGTCGACCACCGTGACAATACGCTTCCCCTGGGAAAACAGCGAGGGACCCGAAGGCATTGTCTCAGCCATCTCGGCCGCATGCTTGCGCATGAAATGGCCTGCCTCCTGCTCCGCTTGCAGGAAGTAGGTGTCGCCATCCGTGAGCAGGTGGCCCACGCCCCGGCGCACATACTCGCCGATGATGCGGCGCTCGCACTCGCTCAGCGCATTGAAACCCACAAAATAGACCGCCTTCCAAGGAATCTCCTCCACCTCCGGAAGCGAGCTGGCCGCATGCCGGTAAGCCATGCCGCTGTAGGCCTTGCCCTGACTCAACAGCCGCTCATGCAGACGGCGGTAGTACTCGTATAGCGAGCGGTAGAAATGAAGGTAGTCGCGCTGGAACGGTGTCAGCTCCGAACCCTCGATGTCCCACTCGCCGATAGCCTTCAATTCTCCCAGGTTGCCGAAGAGGTCACGGGCATCGACACAATACTGGTCCAACTCTGAAAAGTCGGACATCATCAGCTCGCCGAAAGAGATGAACTCGTCGAAAGTCTGGTACTTGCGGTGCTCGCCCTCTATCTCTATATGGATACTGTAAAGTTCAAAGAGAAGGAACTCATTGGGAACCACCTTCAGCCCCCCGAGCTCGGCCACCAGGTCGTCTATCGCCATCATGCGGGGCAGGAACATCGTGCGCCCCATCGAGGCAAACTGTCGCTGGAAGAAACGCAGCGACCGGCGGTTGTTGAACACCACCAGCACCCCGTCCGTGTCTCGGGGATGCGCGTCGGCCATGCGGCGCGCCACTTGGTGCAGGAAACTTTCCAATCCCAAAACCTTTAAAACCTCTTAAACCTTTAAAACCTCTTAAACCTTACCCCACACTCCCCTCAAGACTTATGCTCAGCAACTTCTGTGCCTCCACCGCAAACTCCATCGGCAACTTCTTCAGCACCTCCTTCGCATAGCCGTTGACAATCAGGCCCACCGCGCTCTCGGCGCTGATGCCGCGCTGCTGGCAGTAGAAAAGCTGGTCCTCGCTAATCTTGCTCGTCGTCGCCTCGTGCTCCAGGATGGCCGTGTGGTTGTCAGCCTTGATATAGGGCCACGTGTGCGCGCCGCACTCGTCACCCAGCAGCAGCGAGTCGCACTGCGAGAAATTGCGAGCGTTGTCCGCTCCTCGTCCAATCTGCACCAGGCCGCGGTAGCTGTTGTGGCTCCGGCCGGCCGAGATACCCTTGCTCATAATCGTGCTGTGCGTGTTCTTCCCCACGTGAATCATCTTCGTGCCCGTATCCGCCTGCTGGCAATTGTTCGTCACAGCCACCGAATAGAACTCCGCCGTCGAGTCGTCCCCCTGCAGGATACAGCTCGGGTACTTCCACGTCACCGCACTGCCCGTCTCCACCTGCGTCCAGCTCAGCTTCGAGTGCGACCCCTTGCAGATGCCGCGCTTCGTCACGAAATTGTAGATGCCTCCCCTCCCCTCCTTGTCGCCCGGATACCAGTTCTGCACCGTGCTGTACTTCACCTCGGCATCCTTCATCACCACAATCTCCACAATCGCCGCATGCAGCTGGTTCTCGTCGCGCTGCGGCGCCGTGCAGCCCTCCATGTAGCTCACGTAGGCGCCCTCGTCGGCCACTATCAGCGTCCGCTCGAACTGCCCCGTCCCCTTCGCATTGATGCGGAAATAGCTCGACAGCTCCATCGGGCACCGCACACCCTTGGGAATGTAGCAGAACGAACCGTCGCTGAAAACCGCACTGTTCAGGGCGGCAAAGAAATTGTCAGCTGCCGGCACCACCGTGCCCAGGTACTGCCGCACTAGGTCCGGATGCTTCTGCACCGCCTCGCTGATAGGCATGAAGATGATGCCCTTCTCTTCCAGCGCCTTCTGCGAGGTCGTCTTCACACTCACCGAGTCCATGATGGCATCGTAGGCCACCCCGGCCAGCGCCTCCCGCTCCCGCAACGGGATGCCCAGCTTGTCGAACGTCGCCAGCAACTCCGGGTCCACCTCGTCCATGCTCTTCTTCCGCTCCTGCTTCGGGGCGGCGAAGTAGATGATGTCCTGGTAGTTCGGTGTCTCATACTCGAGGTGCGCCCAGTCCGGCTCCTTCATCTTCTGCCAGCGGCGGAAAGCCTCCAGGCGGAACTCCAGCAACCATCCCGGCTCCCCTTTCTTCTGCGAAATCAGGCGCACCACCTCCTCGTCCAACCCCTTCCTGATAGTCTCGGTCGCTATATCCGTAGTGAATCCGAACTCGTATTCCTTGCTGGTAACTTCCTGAATTATATCTTTTTCGTTAACTTCCATTTGCGATAATATAAATACCCACTACCCACTCTCCACTACCCACTACTTCTGGAAGAGGCGCTGCCAGTTCTTATACTCGCGGTCGCGCCAGGCGCCGTTGTGGTAGGCGTAGCTGACGATGGCGGGAATCACCGTCGTCCCTTCCGCATACACCATCTGCTGCAGCTCCTCGCTCACCTTGCCCCAGCTGCCAGCCTCCAGCAGCGTGCTGCTCGAGCAGGCTCCGTCACGCACGTCGGCCACCGTAATCTGTATCGCGTACTTGTGCATCGGCACCTCCTTGCCGAGGATTTCGGCACAGACCACCGTGTCCTGCGCGAAATTCTTCGGCGTGCCCCCACCCACCATGAACAGGCCGCTCTCCGGGCTATTCATCTTAATCTCCGTCAGCTCAAGGAAGTCCGCCACGCTGTCGATGCTCACGTACCCCTTGCCCTCGTGGCGACGTATCCACTGGTGCTTCCCGATGCCGAAACCCGCGCTGCTGTCGCTGAAAGCGGGGCAGAAGATGGGGACGCCGCATTCGTAGCAGGTCTGGATCAGGCTCTCCCTCTTCACACCGTGACCCTCCGCCAGCCACTTGCCCACCTCGTACAGGAACTCGCGGCTGCTGTACGGGCGCGGTTCCAGCCCGTCCGCCACGTCGCACGTCGCCTGGTCGCACGCCTGCAGCTCCTCCTCGTCGATGAAAGTGTCGTAGATGCGGTCGATATACAGCTCGCGCAGCTTCGTGTCAGGAATCACGTTCTCCTTCGTGCCAATATAGTGCTTGTAGCCCAGCGCCTCGAACAGGTCCATGTCGATGATTGAAGCACCGGTTGAAACCACAGCGTCTATCATCTTGTTTCTCACCATATCCACATACACCTGCATGCAGCCCGCGGCGCTCGTCGAGCCAGCAATCGTCAGGATGTTCGTGCACTCCTTCTCCGCCACCATCTGGCAGAGGATGTCCGCCGCACGCGCCGTGTCCCGGCTCGTGAAGCTCATGCTCCGCATCGCGTCAATCAGCTCCGTGCTGTCATACTTCTTGATGTCAATGTGCTTGACCGTCTCTTTCAGTAAATCTTTCTTTTCCATTGTATTTTGTGTTTAGTTATTTGTCTAATCACCACACTGCTAATTTTCAATTCTCAATTCTCAGAACCCCCCTCGGTCATTTCGCGGCCTTGTTCAACGAGGATACCTTATAATCATATTATGATGATTGGTAATGCTAATTTTCAATTTTCAATTCTCAATTTTCAATTCTCAATTTTCAATTCTCAGAACGGCACATCCCCGTCGGGGCTCAGGTCCTCGTTCATCTTGCTGTCCACAATCATCGAGCCACCCTGCCCGTCGAAAGCCGTGTTCTGCGGCATCCCCAGCGCGCCCTCCAGCCCCGCCAGCTCGTTCGGATTCTCGAAACGCACGAAGTCGCTCACGAAGCGCATACGCACCTCCCCCACTCCGCCCGACCGGTGCTTCGCTATAATCAGGTCCGCCATCCCCGCGGTGGCACCCTTCTCGTCCTCCTGTATGTTGTAGTACTCCGGACGGTAGATGAACACCACAATGTCCGCGTCCTGCTCTATCGCGCCGCTCTCCCTCAGGTCGCTCAGCTGCGGCTTGTTGCCCACTCGGTTCTCCACCGCGCGGCTCAGCTGCGACATCGCCAGCACCGGTATGTTCAGCTCCTTGCTCAGCGCCTTCAGCTGCCGGCTGATCATGCTTATCTCCTGCTCCCGGTTCCCGTTCCGGTTATCACTCGTCCCGCTCTGCATCAGCTGCAGGTAGTCGATGAATATCATCTGTATGTCGAACCGCTGCTTCAGCCTCCGCGCCTTCGCCCGCAGCTCGAAAATAGTCAGCGACGGCGTGTCGTCGATATACAGCGGTGCGCCGCTCAGGTGCTGCGCCGCCACCTTCAGCTGCTCCTTCTCGTGCGCCGCCAGGCGCCCCTTCTTCAGCTTGTCGCCCTTGATGCGCGCCTCGCTGCTCATCAGGCGCATCGCCAACTCCTGCCCGCTCATCTCCAGCGAGAAGAAGGCCACCGGCTTCTTGAAGTCCACCGCCATATTGCGCGCCATACTCATCGCGCAGGCCGTCTTGCCCATCGCCGGGCGTGCAGCCAGGATAATCAGCGTCCCCGGCTGGAAACCCGCCGTGATGCGGTCCAACCCGATAAAGCCGCTCTCCAACCCGCTCAGCCCGTCCTCCTTCTGGCCAGCCTCCTCTATCTGCTCCGTCGCCAGGCTCACAAAGTCGCCCACTGGATGATAGTCGCTCCGGAAATTCTTGTCGTTGATATCCATCAGCCGCTGCTCCGTCTGGTCCAGCAGGTTCACCACGTCCGTCGTCTCGTCGTAGGCCTGCGTGATAGTCTCTGTGCTGATGCGTATCATCTCTCGCTGGATGTACTTCTCGCTCAGCACACGTATGTGGTATTCGATGTGCGCCGCCGACACCACGTTCTCCGTCAGCTTGCTGACGGCATACGACCCTCCCGCCGACTCCAACTCCCCGTCCAGCCGCAGACGCTCCACCACCGTCAGCAGGTCCACCGGCTGGCTCTGCTCGAAGAGCTTGCGGATGGCGCGGTACACGGCCTGGTGTTCGGGTTTGTAGAAATACTCCACATGTAGCGTCTCGATGGCATTGATTAGGGCCGTCTGGTCCAGCATCAGCGCCCCCAACACGCTCTCCTCCAACTCCACGGCTTGCGGCGGAGTGTTGCTGTTGATGCTGAATGCCTGGTCATAAGTCATTCGGCCTTTGCGTTTTATGTCGGTAACAGGCATCTCTGGGTCTCTTTTTTTGGAATTACAAAAGTACAAACTTTTTCCGACTCGGCGGCTTTTTTTTATCAACACCTCTCCCCCTCCCCTTTAACTCCCTCATCTCTACCGCTGTTCCGTCGCTGTTCTTTTACTGTTCTTTTAGAAAAGTAAAAGAACAGCATTTAATCAATTGTACGTCAATATGAATTTAGGAAAACCGGCCCTTCAGGGAGGTGAATTCCGTGCGTCTCAGAAGGTAGTATTCGGGGAGCAGCCATCCGAGGTAGACTTCTGATACGGGATGGGTGCCGTTCTTTCGGCGTTTCTCTCGCAGCTGCGGCTTCCACGCCCGGTATTGCCTGTGGGCTTTGCGTACGGCGCGGTACTCGCCCACATGGCCTTCGAGAAGGAACTTGACGGCCGCCACGCGGTCGAGCCACATGCGGGCGGCCAGCACCCAGCCGCGGCGCTCCTCGGGCAGGTTTTTGTAGAGCATGGATAGGTTGTTGCGGAAGTTGAGCTCCGTCTTGAACGGCGAGGACTTGGGCAGCGTGCCTCCGCCCACGTGATACACCGTCGACTGCGGGCAGTAGCACACGCGGTAGCCTGCCAGGTGGGCACGCCAGCAGAAGTCAATCTCCTCCATGTGGGCAAAAAAGTCGCCATCCAGCCCGCCCAACGCTTTCCACACGCTGGCGCGGACAAACATGCAGGCTCCGGTGGCCCAGAAGATATCGCACGGGTCGTCGTATTGGCCATGGTCTTTCTCCAAGGTCGAGAAGAGACGCCCGCGGCAGAAAGGATAGCCATAGCGGTCGATGAATCCGCCTGCGCCGCCGGCATACTCGAACGTGTCCTTCCGGTCGTACATCAACAGTTTGGGCTGCGCAATGGCAATCTGCGGGTCGGACTCCATCATCGCCACCACGGGCTCCAGCCACTGCGGCGTGCACTCCACGTCGCTGTTCAGCAGCACATAGTAGTCATAGTCTGCCTCCAGCGCCTTCATGGCCTTGTTGTAGCCTTCGGCAAAGCCGTAGTTCTTGTCGAGTTGAGCTAGCTTCACTTGGGGATAGCGGGCCTGTAGGAAGGCCACCGAGTCGTCGGTCGAGCCATTGTCGGCCACCACCACGTCGGCCGCGGCGCTATGGGCCGTCACCGATGGCAGGAAGCGCTCCAGCATCCCGCGTCCGTTCCAGTTGAGTATGACGACAGCTGTTTTCACTTTTCCGTTCTCAGTTTTCAATGATTTTTATGGTACCGTCCTTGCGGATACGGCCGTTGCGCGTCAGTTTCCAGCGCCGGTGGCTCCAAAGCCAGTATTCGGGTTGCTCCGTTATCTGTCGCTCCAACCGGCGCACATAGCTTTCGACGATGGTGTACTGCGGCACCTCCAGCGGATGTTCGCAGAGCTGGCTGAAGGTCACCTCGTAGTAGCCCCTCCGCACACGCTTGACGCTGTAGTAGAGCACCGGATAGTCATACTTGCGGGCAAAGTGCTCGGCACCGTAGAGGAAAGCCGTGTCGCGTCCCAGGAAGGTGGTCCAGTAGCTGCGGTGCGGGTTGCTGGGCGACTGGTCGCTGAGCATCATCAGCGCACACGGCACGCGATGCTCGTCGAAGAAGGCCACATGCTCGCGCACATCGGTCTGGTCGACCACCTGGGTGCCGTAGCGTGTGCGCCGACGGGTGATGAACTCGGCCACGCTCTTGTCGTCCAAGGGCTTGCCCACCCCGATGCCGTGATGCAGCAGCTGCATGTTGAGCGACGACACCATATACTCCCAGTTGCCGTAGTGGGCCGACATCAGCACCACCGTCCGCCCCTGCTCGTAGTAGCGGTCCACCAGCTGCCGGTTCACCATCCGGTAGTGGCGCTTCAGGTAGGGCGGCGTGGCGAAAAAGACGTTATACACCCCCTCCATCAGCAGGTCGCACAGGTAGCGGTAATAGCGGCGCTCGATGCGACGCCGCTCCTGCTCGCTCTTGTCGGGAAAGCAGGCCTTCAGGTTCTCCCGCACCACACGCCGCCGGTAGCCCACCACATAGTAGACCACCAGATAGAGTATGTCCGACAAAATATACATTGGTCTTTCTACTTTACTCCTTTACTACTTTACTCCTTTTCTCCTCCAACCTCCACCTCATCAATAGCCTCGGTTGAACTGGCGCCCCACTTCGCCCACCTCGCCCTCTGGTATCTGCTGGCGGCTCAGGCGGCGCTCCCAGTCGGCCTCGTGCACCTCGCCCCGAGCGTTGCTGTGCAGCAGCTGGTAGTTGCCCGAACGGTGTTCGTCCCAGAAGATGAACACGCGGTTCTCCGCATCGCCGCTGATACGGTTGTAGCGCCACAGCTGGTAAGGCAGATAGAACACCTGCCCCACTCCCACGCCGTCGCCTTCGTAGGTCCGGTTGCCCAGGTCGGTGATGGTCGACGAGCGGTTCTCGCGACTGGTGGAATGACCCACGATGGCGAAGTTCTTCTCGTCACGTATGAAGTCGGGCGCCCCATAGGTCAGGTACACACGCCCGCGGTCGGTCATTATGCCTCGTGTCATCGGGTAGCTGTAGTGCGCCTGCACATAGTCGATGCGCTCCTTGTATTTGAGCCACTCCGCCTCGGGCGACATCGGGTTGCGCAGCGTCCAGAAGTGATAGAGGAACTCCTGCTTCTCGGCCAGACCGGGACGCCTCACCAGTCCCGCCACGGCGCCCTTCTCCGTCTCCGACGCCAGCGGGTAGAGGGCGTCGAGGTAGAGGTTCATCAACGACTCGTCCGTAATCTTGCCCGCAAACGAGGTGGCATAGTCGCCCATCTCCACCCCCTTCACCTCGGGGTTGGAACGGAAGAAAGGCAGCTTGCTGTAGAGCAGCAGGTTGTTGTTGCGGTCGCGCACCTCGCACACAAGGTTGTAGTTGCCCGACGGGAGGCCGCTGATGTCGAGGCTGCCCGGCACCGCCATCGTCGTAGCCACCTGGCGGCGTTGCACCACCTGGCTGCCCTCCACTCTGCGGCCCGTCTCCAGCTCCTCGATGTAGGCCACCGTCAGCACCGCCTCCCCGCTCGAAGCCTTCGGAAAATAACCGTCGATGTCATACACCTCATAGTAGAACTGAAGCTGCTTCACCTGCTCAGGCATGAAGTCGCTCACGTAGGGCTCCATATCGTAGCCCCCGCGCGAGAGGATATTCTCCTTCTGTGTAGGCTTCATGCTGGCCAGCAGCAGCAGACTCGAGAGCGACGGCTGACGCCCGCTGTAGTTCACCACCAGCTTCTCGCTCACCGTCGAGGCAGGAGCCTCGCTCCCCTTGTCGCGCAGCGTCATGTCGAGGGTGTAGATGCCGTTGCCCACCGAGAAACGCTGCACATCCAGGAAACTGAAGTCCAGATGCTCCAGGTCGGCCACCGTCGGACTGCTCAGGTCGTACTTCTTCACGTAGCACACCGAGTCCTGCTGCCGCAGCACCAGCGTCACCTCAGCATCCGCGCGGTAGCCGCCCTCCACCGCCCTGAACTGCATCGTCCAGGCGTCGAACTGCAGGTAGGTCTCCACATACGGCTGTCCCTTCTCCGTGAGGAAAAACTTCGAGTAGCCGAACATCGCCTGCATCTGTGCCCTCACAGCACCGCCCGTTGCCAGTAGCAGCGCCAGCATCACTATCATCTTCTTCATATTGATTTTATTCTTAATTAGAATTTAGAAATTAGAATTTAGAAATTAGAAATTAGAAATTAGAATTTAGAAATCAACTAATCGGCCACCGCCGGTCCAGACCGAAGCTCATCGGGCTCACCTTCAGCTGTGGGGCAAACTGGAGCCTCTTCCACTCATTCTGGCGCGTCTTGCGGATGGCCAGCTGCACCGTGGCGCTGTCATAACCCTCGGCCACAATCTCCTCCTCGGTCATGTTCTCGTCCAGGTAGAGAGCCAGTATCGCATCGAGCACCCCGTAGTCGGGCAGCGAGTCGCTGTCCTTCTGCCCCGGTCGCAGTTCCGCGCTCGGAGCCTTGTCAATGCTGTTCTGCGGTATCCTTATCCCGTCGCGGTTAATCCACTCGCTCAGTTCGTACACCTCTGTCTTGTACAGGTCGCCTATCACCGCCAGCGACCCGCACGAGTCGCCGTACAGCGTACCGTAGCCCATGGCAGCCTCGCTCCGGTTTGTAGTATTCAACGCCAACGCGCCGAACTTGTTCGCATAGCTCATCACCAGCGTGCCGCGGATGCGTGCCTGCAGGTTCTCTTCCGTCACGTCCTCGGCCCGGTCGCCAAAGACGGGCTTCAGGGCCTTGGCAAACTCGTCGAACATGGCCCGAATAGGCACAATGTCGTATTTCATGCCCAGGTTGTCCGCCAAATCCACAGCATCCTTCACCGAGTGGTCGGTCGAATACTGGCTCGGCATCAGCAAGCCGTGCACATTCTCCGCACCCAGCGCGTCCACCGCCAGCACAGCCACCAGCGCCGAGTCGATGCCGCCGCTCAGGCCCAGCACCGCCCGCCCCTGCCCGTTCTTGTGGAAGTAATCGCGTATGCCGCACACCAGCGCCTTGTACACCAGCTCCACCGCCTCCGGCTTCTCGTCATCCACCGTCTCCAGCTCCTGCATGTCGATCGTCTCGCAGGCCTCCTCAAAGTAAGGCAGCTGGCACAACACTCCACCGGCAGCGTTCATCGCCATCGACCCACCCGCATAGAGGTAGCTCCCTTCGCCACCCGTGCGGTTCACATACACCAGGCTCGCATTCAGCGTCTCCACTATCTTGCTCATCCGGTAGCGAATGCGGTACGGCTTCTGGTAGTCAAACACCTGGCTCCCGCAGCACACCACCATATCAGGCTGCTCCACATAACCCTTCGACAACTCCTTCAGGTCCTCGTAGAAACCTATCGCTATGCGCTGGTCGTGGAAGTCAATCACCTGCACACCCTCGCCGCGCACAAAATACTTCTGCTCGTCCACCGTCAGGTACTTCTTCGTCACCACCCCGCGGATGGCGCAGTTCTGCACAAACACCAAGGCGTTGCACAGCCCCTTCTCCTGCATCTGCAACGGCATGCCCACCAGGAAGGCACGGTGCTCCGACCGCGCTATCAGCTCCTGAAGCACCCCCTGCGCCCGCTTCTGCACGTCAGTGTAGCCCGCCGCAGCAAACAACGGCGCTCCGCACACGGTGCAGGCCGGGAACACAGTCAACAAAGCATCCTTCGACTCCTGCGACTCCAGCTCCTTCAAAATCCATTCCTCGTTCTCCTCCATCCGCAACGTGCGGACATCATGCTGAACTATATGTACCTTCATAACTCAGATATTTATCAACATTATTATTTCTTCATTCCACCTTATACAACGCAACCCGCCCGGTTTTAGTATGTGCCGGTGGAATAAATATTATCAACACTCTCCCAAAACACTCTTCCCCAGACCCTTCCGACCTCCTCCCCAGACAACACCCGTGCACACCCCGCCCCCTCTCCCATTTCAACGGTAGTTTTACGCTTGTTCTTTTACTGTTCTTCGGGAAAAAAGCGTAATACTACCGTAAAACTACCGAAGAACAGCAGTCGAAAACCCTGAGGATGTAGGGGCTGGAAGGTATGATGAGGATGGATTCTGCCCGAGGGGGCGGTGCTCGGTTGCCTGGAGGTTGTAGATAACTTTTTCTGAATTATTAGAAATTTATTCGTATATTTGCACTTTCAAATACCCCCCGACGGGTGTGTAATTAAGTGATTGATAATAAGAAAACAAATTAAAACACATACAGAAATGACACCTTCACACATTGAACACATCGGCATTGCCGTAACCAACCTCGAAGAAGCCATTCGCTACTGGGAAGACGTCATGGGGTTGAAATGCTATGCTATTGAAGAAGTGACCGACCAGAAAGTCAAGACCGCTTTCTTCCGCTGCGGCGACGTGAAAATCGAACTGCTGGAGCCCACCTGCCCCGAGAGCACCATCGCGGCATTCATCGAGAAGAACGGCGGCAAGGGTGGCATGCACCACATCGCCTTCGCCATGGAAGACACCAACACCGCCCTCGCCGAAGCCAAGGCCAAAGGTGTGCGCCTCATCGACGAGAAAGCCCGCCCCGGTGCCGAGCATCTGAACATCGGCTTCCTGCACCCCAAGTCGACCCTCGGCGTGCTCACTGAATTCTGTTGCAAATAAAAAAAACACAATATTATGGCTTTTGAAGAAAAGATAAAAGAGCTGCTCGACAAGCGTGGCGAGGCCCGCATGGGTGGAGGCCAGAAAGGCATCGACAAGCAGCACGAAGCAGGTAAATTGACTGCCCGCGAACGCATCGCCCTGCTGCTCGACGAGGGCTCGTTCGAGGAATTCGACATGTTCGTCACCCATCGTTGCCAGAACTTCGACATGCAGAAGAAATCCTACCTTGGCGACGGCGTGGTCACCGGCTACGGCACCATCAACGGCCGCATGGTGTATGTCTTCGCTCAGGACTTCACCGTCTTCGGCGGCTCGCTGAGTGAGACAATGGCCCTGAAGATATGCAAGATTATGGACCAGGCCATGAAGGTCGGAGCCCCCGTCATCGGACTCAACGACTCGGGTGGCGCCCGCATCCAGGAGGGTATCAACGCCCTGGCAGGCTTCGCCGAGATATTCGAGCGCAACATCCTGGCCAGCGGTGTGGTGCCCCAAATCAGCGCCATCTTCGGCCCCTGCGCCGGCGGCTCGGTCTACAGCCCCGCACTGACCGACTTCATCCTGATGAGCAAAGAGAACAGCTACATGTTCCTCACCGGCCCGAAGGTGGTGAAGACCGTCACGGGCGAGGATGTCACCGTCGAGAAACTCGGCGGCGCCATGGTGCACGCCACCAAGAGCGGTGTGGCCCACTTCGTGGGTGAGACCGAGGAGAGCACCCTGCAGCTCATCCGCGACCTGGTGGGCTACATCCCCAGCAACAACTTCGAGGAGGCCCCCTTCGTCCCCACCGAGGACCCCATTGACCGCCTGGAAGACAGCCTGAACAGCATCATTCCCGACAACCCCAACGAGGCCTACGACGTGAAAGACGTCATCCACGCCATCGTGGACGAAGGCAAGTTCCTCGAAGTGCATGAGAACTTCGCCAAGAACCTCGTCGTCGGCTTCGCCCGCATGGGCGGCATGAGCGTGGGCATCGTGGCCAACCAGCCCAAGGCCATGGCTGGCGTGCTCGACTGCAATGCTTCGCGCAAGGGAGCCCGCTTCGTGCGCTTCTGCGACGCCTTCAACATTCCGCTGGTGACCCTCGTCGACGTGCCCGGCTTCCTGCCCGGCACCGGCCAGGAGTACAACGGCGTCATCAACCACGGTGCCAAGATGCTCTTCGCCTATGGCGAGGCCACGGTGCCCAAGGTGACCGTCACCCTGCGCAAGAGCTACGGCGGCGCCCACATTGTGATGAGCTGCAAGCAGCTGCGTTCCGACATCAACTATGCCTGGCCTTCGGCCCAGATTGCCGTCATGGGTGCCAGCGGCGCCACCGAGGTGCTGCACGGCCGCGCCCTCAAGGAAATCACCGACGCCGATGAGAAAGCCAAGTTCATCGCCGAGAAGGAGAAAGAATACAACGACCTGTTCGCCAACCCCTACAACGCCGCCAAATACGGCTACATCGACGATGTCATCGAGCCGCGCAACACGCGTTTCCGCGTCATCCGCGCCCTGCAGGCCCTGCAGACCAAGAAGGACACCCTCCCGATGAAGAAACACTGCAACCTGCCGTTATAATCACAGCAATTCCAATCAAATCATTTATAAATTAAAACATCAAAACACAATGAAGAAAGTTCTGTTCACCGCTTTCGCCGCCATGGCCCTCTTCGCCATGACCGCCTGCAACAACAACAAAGCCGCCGAGGCTACCGAAGACACCTGCGCCGCTACCGAGCAGTGCGAGAAGAAGTGCTGCAAAGCCGAGGGCGACAGCGCCATGTGCTGCAAAGCCGAAGGCATGGCCATGGATAGCACCAAGGCCTGCTGCAAGGCTGAAGGCGAGAAGTGCTGCAAGGCCGAAGGCAAAGAGTGCCCCAAAGAGGCTGCCAAGTAAGGCCCGACTTCAACCACAAGGGGAATTCCGGCGCGTCGCTCGGCGCGCCGGAAAACCACCCTTGAAGAATGCGTTTTGATGTTAAAACAAAGAGATTGTTAGATGAAAACACTTAATAAACTGCTAATCGCAGGTCTGCTGAGTTTCGCCACGCTGACGGCAATGGCGGCGCCCCGGCACCATCACCACGAGGCTGGTGGCCCGGACGCCGTGGCTGGCGCCACCCAGGCGCAGCCTCAGCAAGAGCAGCCACACGCCGGCTGCCCGATGCATGCCCTGACACCGTCGGTGGACTTCACGAGCGTGAAGACCTGCTATGCGCCCGACCTGGGCGCCTTCGTGGCGATAGACAGTGTGGAGTGCTCGGTGCACCTCGTCAAGATTGTGGGCGACAGCCTCAAGACCGTGGCCAGCTTCCAGACCGACAACATCCACAAGCGCCATGACCTGAAGAACATCCTGCGTCCGGTGAGCGTATCGGCCATGGGTCCCTACGTGCTGGTGCTGGCTTCGGCCGTGAACGACACATCCTACGTGGCCATACTGGACGGCGAGCTGAACGAGCTGGCACGTCGCAGCTTCAACAGCCCGATGTACGCCATGCACCGTGAGCACGGCGTGCTTGTTGTGGCCGGCCGCAATCCCTACGGCTACGACATCAACCTCCTGCCGCTGCACCGCATGGACCTCAAACAGTTTGCCGAGGGCGATATCCTGACCCACCACTACCGTGTGGCCAAGCAATCCGAGAAAATCAAGGAGAGCGACCCCATCGGCATCGGCTTGACTGCCGTGGCTGTGGCTGTGGTGTTCCTGGCACTGGTGTGCATCGCCCTTCTCATCAGCGGCTCGGGCAAGCTCATTGCCAAGACCGAAGAGAAGAACAAAGAGAAAGGGAAGAAGGAACGCTCCATCAAACCCGTCTCCGACGGCAGCAGCCATGACGAGGAAATCTACGCCGCCATTGGTGCCGCCATCTACCTCTACAACGAGGAACTGCACGACGAGGAAGAGGCCGTTATCACCATCCAGAAGGTGGAGCGCGAATGGACTCCGTGGAACGCCAAGTTCTATAATATGAATCAATACTTTAATAATAGAAGATAAGCCATGAAGAATTATAAGCTCAAGATAAACGGCAACGACTATAATGTCGACATCAATGAGGTCGAGGGCCAGGAAGTGAAGCTCAGCGTCAACGGCGCCAACTATGTAGTCACTGTCGACAAGGAAATCAAGCAACAGAAGAAACCCGTCGTCAGCACCCCGCGTCCGCAGGCAACCGCTCCTGCCGCCGCCCCGAAGGCTTCCTCCGCCGCCGCTGCCGGCGCCAAAGTGACCACTCCCCTGCCCGGCACCATCCTCGACGTCTATGTCAACGTGGGCGACGCCGTCAAGGCCGGACAGACCGTCGTGCTGCTCGAGGCCATGAAAATGGAGAACAACATCGAGGCCGACACCGCCGGTACCGTCAAGGAAGTGAAAGTCCGCAAGGGCGACAGCGTCCTCGAGGGCGATGTGCTTGTCGTTATAGGTTAAAACAACTAAAACTCTAAGGAAATGTTCAACTTGTTAGCAACAGGTGGCTTCATGGAGTTCATGTCGACACAGCTGGTCCAGTTCCTGGAATATACCGGCTTTGCCAACGTGACATGGGGCCACATAGCCATGATAATCATCGGCTTGGTGTTCATCTTCCTGGGCATCAAGTTCGAGTTTGAACCCTTGCTGCTGGTACCTATCGGATTCGGCATGCTCATCGGCAACATCCCGTTCTATCCCGGCCTGAAGATAGGCATCTACGAACAGGGGTCGGTGCTCAACATTCTCTACCACGGTGTTCAGAACGGCTGGTATCCACCCTTGATATTCCTAGGCATCGGAGCCATGACCGACTTCTCGGCCCTGCTTTCCAACCCCAAGCTGATGCTGATTGGAGCCGCCGCGCAGGTCGGCATCTTCGCCGCCTACATGGGTGCTCTGGCCCTCGGCTTCATGCCTAACGAAGCCGGTGCCATCGGCATCATCGGCGGAGCCGACGGTCCCACCGCCATCTTCATCTCCAGCCAGCTCGCTCCCGACCTGATGGGTGCTATCGCTGTGTCGGCCTACTCCTACATGGCCCTTGTGCCCGTCATCCAGCCGCCCATCATGCGACTGATGACCACCCCAAAGGAGCGCACCATCCGCATGAAGCCGCCGCGTCAGGTATCGAAACTGGAGAAGATTACCTTCCCCATCATCGGCCTGCTCTTCTGCGCCTTCATCGTGCCGAGCGGCCTGCCCCTGCTGGGCATGCTCTTCTTCGGCAACCTGTTGAAAGAGTGCGGTGTCACCAAGCGTCTCTCCGATGTAGCATCCAATGCCGTGGTCAACATCTGCACCCTGCTCATCGGCATCACCGTGGGTGCCTCCACCCAGGCGTCTGTCTTCCTGAGCGGCAAGTCGGTGATGATATTCGGACTCGGTGCCGGCTCGTTCATCGTGGCCACCTTCTGCGGCGTGCTCTTCGTGAAGATAATGAACCTCTTCCTCAAGGAAGGCAACAAGATTAACCCCCTCATCGGCAACAGCGGCGTCAGCGCCGTGCCCGATGCCGCCCGCGTGTCGAACAACGTGGGTCTGGAGTACGACAAGAGCAACTACCTGCTCCAGCACGCCATGGGTCCCAATGTGGCCGGCGTGGTGGGCTCGGCTGTGGCCGCCGGTATCCTGCTTGCATTCCTGCACTAATCACAAAAACACCAGCCGAGTAGTTAAAGGAGTTAAAGTAGTTATGTAGTTAAAAGCCCAATGTACCTGCCGGAACCATTGCCTTCTAACTACCGTGAGCCAAGCGAGCTGACTACTTTAACCACTTTAACTACTTTTTTTTATACCTCTTGAGCACAGAAGGCATATATTACGTCGACGTACTGCTGCCGTTGCACATTCCCAACTGCTACACCTACCGGGTGCCGCAGGAGTACAACGGACAGGTACATCCCGGCCAGCGGGTGGTGGTGCAGTTCGGCCACCAGCGCATCTACTCCGCCCTGGTGCGACGCATACATACACAGCAGCCGGAGTGGAAGTCGAAATACATCATGGCAATCCTCGACACCGCCCCCATCGTCACCGAGCTGCAGATGGAGTTCTGGGAGTGGATGGCGCGCTACTACATGTGTTACCCGGGCGACGTAATGGCCATGGCCTTGCCGGCAGGCATGAAGCTAGCCAGCGAGAGCGCCGTAGCCATACACCCCGACTTCGACGGCGAGCTCTCAGCCCTCTCCAAGCAGGAACGGCAGGTGGTACAGCTCCTCAGCGACCATCCCGTCATGCGGGTGGCCGACATCGGACGCGCCCTGGGGGTGCAGAAGGTAATGCCGCTGATGAGGACCATGATTGAAAACTCAATCATAGTGATGGACGAAGAGCTGCGGCAGCGCTTCGTCCCCAAGACCTCCACCTATGTCCGCTTCTCCGACGCATACAGCACCGAAGAGGAGCAACGGCAACTCTTCGACGACCTGGACCACAAGAGGCGCACCAAGCAGATAGACCTGCTGATGCAGCTCCTGCAACTCTCCCACACCGGCACCGAGGCCGTAGCCAAGCGCCTGCTTCCACAGGGGTCGGCGCTGGGCACGTTGATTAAAAACGGCGTGCTCACCACTGAGGAGCACATCGAAAGCCGCATCGAGAACTACCGCGACACCGACCTCCTCTCCCCTGCCGACATCGTGCTCAACGACGAACAGCAGGCAGCTTTCCGGCAACTCTCCTCTCCCCACGCTCCACACTCCACGTTCCTCCTGCACGGCGTCACCTCGAGCGGCAAGACCGAGGTCTACATCAAGCTCATAGACCAGGTGGTGCGGCAAGGGCGCCAAGCCTTGCTGCTGCTGCCCGAGATAGCCCTCACCACACAGGTCATCAACCGCCTGAAGCGCTACTTCGGCGACAAGGTAGGCGTCTACCACTCCCGCTTCTCGGCCAGTCAGCGTGTCGAGGTGTGGAACCGCACCCTCACCGATGGCCCCGACCGCTTCCAGGTGCTCCTCGGGGCCCGCAGCGCCCTCCTCCTCCCCTTCCGCGACCTGTCCCTCATCATCGTCGACGAGGAACACGACCCCAGCTACAAGCAGCAGGACCCCGCCCCGCGCTACCATGCCCGCGACGCAGCCCTCTGGCTCGCCTCGCGCTGTGGTGCCCGCGTGGTGCTGGGCAGCGCCACACCCAGCATCGAGACCTACCACCATGCCGTCTCGGGTCGCTACGGCCTGGCGGCCATCACACAGCGCTATGGCGGCTTCAGCCTGCCCGAGGTGAAGGTGGTCGACATGCGCGAGGCGCACCAGCTGAAGCAGGTGCACGGCCACTTCAGCCAGACCCTTCTCACAGCCATCGACCAAGCCCTCGCCCGGCACGAGCAGGTCATCCTCTATCAGAACCGGCGCGGCTTCTCGCTGCGGCTCGAATGCGACGACTGCCACCACACGCCCCAGTGCATCCACTGCGACGTATCGTTGGTCTACCACAAGGCCACGGGCTCCCTCCGTTGCCACTATTGCGGCTACTCCATCCCCGTGCCGTCCGAGTGCCCCGCCTGCCACTCCTCGCACCTCCGCATGGTCGGCATCGGAACCGAACGCATCGAAGAGGACCTGCAGATAATGTACCCCGACGCCACGGTGGCACGCATGGACCTCGACACCACCCTGCAGAAGAACCAGTACCTGGAGTTGCTCAACGACTTCCAGAACCGCCGCATCGACATCCTGGTGGGCACCCAGATGGTCACCAAGGGGCTCGACTTCGAGCATGTCAGCGTGGTGGGGGTGGTCAATGCCGACAACATCTGGAGCTATCCCAACTTCCGCTCCTTCGAGCGTGCCTACCAGCAGCTGACGCAAGTCAGCGGCCGTGCCGGCCGGCACGGCCGCACCGGACAGGTCATCATCCAGACCTTCAACCCGCAGCACCAGGTGCTCGCCGATGTGGCGGCGGGCGACTACAGGCACCTCTACGACGAGCAGATACAGGAGCGGCGCGTCTTCCGCTACCCGCCCTACTACCGCCTCGTCGAAATTACCCTCAAACACCGCGACGACGCCGTGCTCAACGCCGCCGCCACCTGGCTGGCGGCCCAGCTGCGCGCCACCTTCGCATGGCGTGTCATGGGACCGGAGTATCCCCTCGTCAGCCGGGTACGGGCCCTTTACCTGAAGGTCATCACCCTCCGCTTTGAACGCACCGAACCCATCGCCGACGCGAAGCGCGTCATCATGCAGATGGCCGACGACCTGACGAAACAGGAAGGATGGAGCGGCATCAGCGTCCACTTCGACGTCGACCCCTGCTGACCAGCCTCTTTTCCTTACTTCGGCGGCGCACACACCATATACGGCGCCGCTCTGTACTCCTCTCAACTCAATATGTCAAAGAACGCTTTGTTCGTTGCCCTCCAAAATAAGGCCAAAATCGCAAAATGCCTGAAATCGACCCACGATAATACCTAACTTTCCCATAAATGTACCTGAATTTCCCACTCCGCCCACTTCCCCGGAGACCCTGTTTCCCGACACTTTTTCACGCTGATTTTCGCAGGACGACACAAAAATAATTTGTCATGTAAGAAATTATTCGTATTTTTGCAATCTGAACGAGAACATGAGAACACAGGAATTAACCTGTATTTCAATAGTTTTGGGCAAGTCTTATACGACCAGCTCCCATTGAATCCCCCAGGGTAGGAATACAGCAAGGGTGTTTGGTTGTAGCGGTGCGATATAAACAGCTTGCCCTTTTTTAGTGCATATATCTATGACAAACCAAGAACAAATAAAGGACCTCGTTCAGCGCAAGGAAGCGCTGAAACGTTTTCTGGAGATAGACGCCAAGCAGGCGTGGATAGCCGAGGAAGAGAAGAAGACCGAAGCCCCCGACTTCTGGAACGACCCCAAGGAGGCACAGAAGGTGGTGAAAGGCATCAACGCGCAGAAGAGCTGGGTGGTGGCCTACAAGGAGGTGGATGCCGCCTGTGGCGACCTGGAGGTGATGGGCGAATTCTACGAGGCGGGCGACGCCAGCGAAGAGGAGTTGCAGGCCCAGGTGGCTTTGACACTGAAGAAGGTGGAAGAGCTGGAGTTCAAGAACATGCTCCGCAACGACAGCGACCGGCTGGACGCCGTGCTCTCCATCAATGCCGGCGCCGGCGGCGTGGAGGCACAGGACTGGGCCGAGATGCTCATGCGCATGTACATACGCTACGCCGAGACCCACGGCTACAAGGTGGTCATCAGCAACTCGCTCGACGGCGACGGTGCCGGCATCAAGAGCTGCACCCTCCAGATTGAAGGCGACTTCGCCTATGGCTACCTGAAGAGCGAGACCGGCGTGCACCGCCTGGTGCGCGTCTCGCCCTTCAACGCGCAAGGCAAACGCATGACATCCTTCACCTCGGTCAGCGTCACCCCGCTCGTGGACGACAGCATCGAGGTGGTCGTCGACATGAGCCGTCTCAGCTGGGACACCTTCCGCAGCGGCGGCGCCGGCGGACAGAACGTGAACAAGGTGGAGAGCGGCGTACGCCTGCGCTACCAGTACAAAGACCCCTACACCGGCGTCGAAGAAGAGATACTCATCGAGAACACCGAGACCCGCGACCAGCCCAAGAACAAGGAGAACGCCATGCGCCTGCTGCGCTCGCAACTCTACGACCGCGAGCTGAAGCACCGCATGGAGGAGAAGGACAAAATCAAGGCCAGCCAGAAGAAGATAGAATGGGGCTCGCAGATACGCTCCTATGTGATGGACGACCGCCGCGTGAAGGACCACCGCACCAACTACCAGACCAGCGACGTAGCCGGGGTGCTCGACGGCCACCTGGACGAGTTCATCAAGGCCTACCTCATGGAGTTCGGCGCCGAAGGCTGATTTCCGTCCCTGCACGATGAAAGTGCAGGGTGGTTTGCTTCTAGGGGTAGTAAATTTGGTGCCGCGGGCAATAAAAACAAATCCGCCGCGTTATTAGGACAAAACACACATTGATTATGGCAACGATAACACTTGAATACGACGGGCGCAACAGCGCTATCAAGCAGCTGATTGGCGTACTGTTCACCCTTGGCGCAAAGGAAAAAAAGGGCTACGACGATACAATACAGGCCATCGCCGACTACCGAATGGGCAACGTCACCGTGTGCGACAGCTTTGAGGACTATCTCAAAAAGATACACGCATGAGGCAGATTGTCTTTACGTCGCAGTACAAGCGCGACCTAAAATTGGCTCTCCGCCGCAAACTTCCCGAGGAGAAGCTTAATGAGGTCATTAAGCTTCTTGCCACCGACCAACCTTTGCCAGCCGCCAACAAAGACCATGCGCTGAAAGGCGAGTTCCGCGGCTTCCGTGAGTGCCACATCCAACCCAACTGGCTGTTGATGTACCGCAAAGACGACCTTATGTTGCAGCTCGTGTTGATGCGTACCGGCACACACGCCGATTTGTTCGGAATGTAGTACAATGATGGCAATAGACACTCATAACCCGCTGATTTTTACCCCCCCCTGCAAGATGTAGCCGGCGGGAAAGACGCTTACTTACCGAAGAATTCACGGCCTCGGACGATTCCGAGTTGTTCCGTTCGCTCCACTACGGTCGCGTTCGGAACAGCATGGCATCCGTCCGGGGCTTTTTGTTTATCATTTAAATTTTTTATCAAGATGAAAAAAGTAATTTCAATTCTGTTGGTCGCATTCGCGATGACAGCGATGGTCGCCTGCGGCGACAAGAACGAAGGCACCGACAATGGCGGTGGAAACAATGGTGGAGGTAACGGCGGTGGCAATTCCGCCACTTACGTGGATTTGGGTTTGCCGAGCGGCACCTTGTGGAAAAATGGGGTCGAGGACGGGTTTTACACTTATGCCGAGGCCATGCAGAAATTTGGCGACAATATGCCAACAAAAGAGCAGTGGGAGGAGTTGATTGCTAACTGCACATTTAGATGGCTTCCTATTGAAGGTGGGTTTGACATGAAGGTTACGGGTCCCAACGAAAATGTTATCGTTATTCCGCTCCCGGGCGAATGGATGACCGATCAGGCTTCAGATGTGGGAGATGAAGGTAATTATTGGACAAAAACCATGACAGATTATTCCGATGAACATGCATGGATAGCACACGTCGTTGCAGGCAACACGCCGGGTATTCGAGAATGCACGACTCTCAGCAATTCAAAGTGCTCCGTCTGCCTTGTGCAAAACCAATAATTATTTAAAACCCATAAAACACAAATCACCATGAAGAAAGTATTTTCAATCCTGATGGTCGCATTCGCGATGACAGCGATGGTCGCCTGCGGCGAGAAAGACAACACAACCGACAACGGCGGCGGTAACAACAATGGCGGCGGCAACACGGAAACCACCAGCCTGAACGGCACCAGCTGGCTCTACACCGTCGGTACCAACAGCCAGGACGGCTACATTTATGTCGGCGTGGGATTCGACATGGGTATGGCCACCGTTAATCACACTTATTGCACCGGTGGTGAACAGACCTACGAAATCTATGGCGGTGCCTATACCTATTCCGCAGGTAACGGCACAATTACTTTGAATGACATTGCCTCTCAGCAAAACGTCGGCACTGCCACCTTCAGCATCAACGGCACAACGCTCACGCTGCACCTGCTGGGCGAGACCTACACGCTTGCCAAGCAGCAGTAAGGTATGTCAGTGTAGGATTTGTGCCACAGAGACAATGGTGGCACAAATGACAAAACCCTACATGGAAAAGCGTTTCACTTCTCCATGCAGGGTTTTCTGTTTTACCCGGAGGGGGTGGTTACTCGACCACTTCGGCCATGGCCGTGCTGCCGCGGTAGGCGGGGCAGGTGTGGTGGGTGCAGGCGCTGGCGACCAGCGTCAAAACCACAACGGCGATAAGGGTTAATGCTTTCTTTTTCATATTACAGTCCAATCTTTTCATTTACTATCTTCAGGATTTCCTGCTCCTGGCGGACGGCCTCGTCCTCGATGGCCTGGGCGCGGGCCAGGATGTCGGCCTTGAAGGCTTCGTCCTTGAGCGAGGAGGCGTTAATCTTCACGTTGAGGTGGGCTCCCATGACGGCTGCACGGGCAGCGAGGCTGCCCACGCCACCGTCGGTCACCGAGTTGGGGTTACCCCACTCCACCATGGCGCGGCACACCTCGAAGCACTCGAGCGAGCGCTGCATGGTGCGGAAAGGCACCTCGGTGGCGAAGCGCGTGGCCTCCTGGATGGCGGCGCTGCGGGCGGCTTTCTCCTCGTCGGTCTTCTTGGGCAGGCCGAAGGCATCCATAATCTTGTTGAAGGCGGCGGTGTCCTCGTCGACGAGGTGCAGCAGCTCCTCCTTCAGGGCCTGTCCCTTGACAGCCACGTCGCTGAACTTCTCCCACTCGTCGTCGTAGGCGGCCTTGCCGCCGGTGAGGTTGGCCACCATGGTGCCGAGGCTGGCGGCCAGGGCGCCCATGTAGGCGCTGACGCTTCCGCCGCCGGGGGCGGGGCTCTCACTGGCCGTCTCGTCGCAGAAGCCGCGGCAGGTGAGGTCGACCAGCTTCTTCTTCGAGTGGTCCTCGATGAGGTATTCAATCACCTTCTCCTTGGGGTCGAAAGGCTTCAGGTCGTCGAGCCCCATGCTCTTGATGGCCACCTTCATGATTTCCTCCTCGCTCACGCCGAGGCTGCGCTGCTGTTTCTGCAGGTAGTACTTTCCGGCGTCGATGAGGACGCTCTTGGGGATGAGGCCCACAATCTCGCACCCGGTGACGCGCAGGCCGCGGTTCTGGGCGCAGCGGCACACCTCGTCGAAGCACAGGTGCACAGGGGCCACCTTGATGGAGGTGATGTTCATCGACACCTGGGCGATGCCGTAGTCCTCGATGTACCAGCCGATGGCCTTGGTACCCTTCAGGGTGCCGGGAATCATCACGGGCTTGCCGTTCTCGTCCTTGAGGGGCTTGCCGCTGGGCTTGCCACCCTCGCGGGCGGGACGCCCCTTCTCGCGCACGTCGAAGGCGATGGCGTTGGCGCGGCGCGTGGAGGTGGTGTTGAGGTTGTAGTTGATGGCCACGAGGAAGTCGCGGGCTCCCACCTGGGTGGCGCCGGTGCGGGCGGTGTGGTCGTTCCACGCGTTGGGTCCGAAGTCGGGCTTCCACTGCTCGGTGCCGAGGCGGGAGCTGAGGCTCTCGTACTCGCCGGTGCGGCAGTAGGCCAGGTTGCGGCGCTCGGGCAGGAAGGCGGCGTTCTCGTAGCAGTAGATGGGAATCTGCAGCTCGTCGCCCAGGCGCTTGCCGAGGCGGTGGGCATACTCGACCACCTCGTCCATCGTGATGTTGCTCACGGGGATGAGGGGGCACACGTCGGTGGCACCCTGACGCGGGTGGGCGCCGTGGTGCTGCGTCATGTCGATAAGCTCGGCGGCCTTCTTCACCACCTGGTAGGCGGCTTCGAGCACCGGCTCGGGCTCACCCACAAAGGTGATGACGGTGCGGTTGGTGGTCTGGCCGGGGTCCACATCGAGCAGTTTCACACCCTCCACCTTCTCAATCTCGGCAGTGACCTGATTGATGATATCCATGTTGCGGCCTTCACTGATATTGGGCACGCATTCAATAAGTTGCTTCATAGTGCTATAGAATTAAACTGCTGCAAAGATACGAATTATTTTCAATACTACAATAAAAAAGCCGTCAATTTCCAATGAATAGGCATCGTATTAGCCCCTCGCCCACGGCTATTGTCTGTCGCCACTACGTGGCTTCCCCTCCCCACACGGCAGCATGGGGTTATTGAGAGTGAAACACAGCAGGTTATCTGCCCCTGTCTCTTTGCCGTTTCCTTGCTGTTTCTTTACTGTTCTTTTAGAAAAGTAAAAGAACAGGGGGTAAACAGCTGAAACACAGTGGTGATTAAAGTGACGGAATGATATTTTCCTCCATATTCGGATTTATTTCGTATCTTTGCACTTTGTATTCATGCGCACGGACAAGTACATAATATTACTCATCGCGTTGGCAGCGTGCCTGTTGCCGAGCGACGGGGCGTGCCAGGTGGTCATCCGGTCGCTGCAATTGCAGCGCGACATGTGCGCGGGCTCCACGCAGCGGGTGTCCTTCGGGGCACGGCCGTCGAACACCGTGGTGGTGGGGCGCCAAGAGGCCTCGCTGGGTCACAGCGAGCTGGTGTTCCTGCCCGACGGGGTGGAGTGCGACGGCAGCTGCTCCTACCGCTCGCCGGTGACGTTCACGGCCTTTGCCGACGGGGCGAAGCTGACCTCGGCACAGGATTTGAAGTACGTGAGGCTGAAGATAGAGCACTCGTTCATCGGCGACATCTACATCAACATCACCTGTCCCAGCGGGCAGAAGGCCGACCTGATGCGCTTTGCCGGCAGCGGCACGTCGTCGTGCGACAACGTGATACCGCAGAGCTCGCGCCACTGGCTTCCGGGCAACAACATCGACGAGAGCAACTTCTTCGGCCAGGCCTACGACCACGAGAACCCGTCGCAGCCCTGCGAGGCGACGGCCAGCGGCAACCAACCCGGCATCGGGTGGAACTACTGCTGGAGCAACAACACGGGCAGCGGCTTCCAGTATGCCTCGGGCGACGGCATCATCTACCGGTCGGGGCACGCCCACAACGGGCATGTGGACTCGAGCAACGTGGCGGCCCACAGCAACTTCTACCACCCCGACGAGCACTTCTCCAGCCTGGAGGGGTGTCCGCTGAACGGCACCTGGTTTATCGAGGTGGTGGACGGCTTCTCGGTCGACAACGGCTACATCTTCGAGTGGGAGCTGGCGCTCGACCCCTCTTTGCTGCCCGACGACTGCAAGCCCGAGCGCTACGAGATGGAGGGGGGCGTCGTGCAACGGGTGGACGACTCGACCTTCCTCCTGGCGGCCCCCGCCGCTGTCGAGGCCGACAGCGCGGTGGAATACCGCTTCCTGGTGATTACCTCCTGCGGCGACACCGTCGACACGACGGCCACGGTGGTGTTCCACCCCAACAAGGAGAGCGCCGTGGACGACACCATCTGCCAGGGCGACGACTACTTCGTGGGGCCCTACCTGGTCGACACGAGCGGCACGGTGACGCTCACCACCGCCGCGGGATGCGACTCGGCGGTGCACCTGACGCTGAAGGTCTATCCCGTCTACGACACCCTCATCGCCGACAGCACCTGTGCGAACGTGCCCTACCCCTTCGAGGGGAGCTCCTACTGCGAGGACGGCACCTTTACCCACCGCCTGACGACGGTGCACGGATGCGACTCGCTGCGCCGCCTGCGGCTGAAGGTGCTCTCGCGCAACCTCAAGGCACGTTGCTATGTGCACCCGCTGATTGTCGAGGAGCCGGGATGCGAGATACGCATGAAAGACATCAGCCTGAACCACGTCGACAGCCGCTGGCTGGTGGGCGACATCAGCGTCACCGAACGCGAATGGAGCCTCACCTACCCTGCCGACCTCGACTCGCTGGAGATAGGGCTCGAAGCCGTCAGCCGTGAGGGCTGCCACGACACGGCCTGGGTGGTGGCGCGCTACGACCGCTCGCGGGTGTTCATCCCCAACGTCTTCACCCCCGAGCTGGAGACCGACGACCGCTGGCGGCCGGTGATGCAGGACGTGGTGGAGTCGGAGGTGTGGATATACAACCGGCAGGGGGTGCTGGTGGCCCACCTGACGGGACCCGACGACGACTGGGACGGCGGCGACTGCCCGCAGGGCACCTACGTCTACACCGTCCGCTTCCGCACCCGCGCCCACCCCGAGTGGCTGCAGGAGCGGTCGGGAAGCGTACTATTGATTAGATAAACAAAACGACAATGCAACAACTGATAGAACAAGCATGGGAACAGCGCGAACTGCTGGAGCGCCGCGAGGTGCGCGAGGCGGTGCTGGCGACCGTGGAGCAACTGGACCGCGGCCAGCTGCGCGTGGCAGAGCCTGACGGCGACGGCCACTGGCGGGTGAACGAATGGGTGAAGAAGGCCATCCTGCTCTACTTCCCCCTGCAGGGGATGCAGACCCTCGAGGCAGGGCCTATGGAATACCGCGACAAGATACCCCTCAAGCGCGGCCTCGAAGCGCGCGGCGTGCGCGTGGTGCCTCCGGCGGTGGCCCGCTATGGCAGCTACCTGGCCCCCGGCACGGTGATGATGCCGAGCTATGTGAACATAGGCGCCTATGTCGACAGCGGCACGATGGTCGACACGTGGGCCACGGTGGGCAGCTGCGCCCAGGTGGGCAAAGAGGTGCACCTGAGCGGCGGCGTGGGACTGGGTGGCGTGCTGGAGCCCGTACAGGCCAATCCCGTCATCATCGAGGACCACTGCTTCATCGGCAGCCGCTGCATCGTGGTCGAGGGGGTGCACGTGGAGCGCGAGGCGGTGCTCGGCGCCGGCACCGTGCTCACGGCCAGCACCAAGATAGTCGACGTCACGGGTCCCGAGCCGGTGGTCTACATGGGTCGCGTGCCGGCCCGCAGCGTGGTGATACCGGGCACCCTGCCCAAACGCTTCCCTGCCGGCGAATACGGCGTGCCCTGCGCGCTCATCATCGGACAACGTAAAGAATCAACCGACAAAAAAACATCTCTCAATGAAGCACTCCGTCTTTTCTAAACTCCTGCTGCCGGCATTGCTGGCGCTGCTGGCCACCTCCTGCGTCAACCACGAAGAGATAAGCTTCGAGGGCGTGGTGGTGGGCACCCGCGGATGCTCGGGCATCCTGATGGACGACAACATGGGTTTCATCGTCAAGCTCTTCAGCCCCGACAGCATCGGCGGCACCATGACCTCGACCGAGGGCGAGACCATGACCAACATCATCGTGCTCTACGAGCCGCCCCGGCTGCTCTACGTGAGAGACACCATCCGCGGCACCTTCTACCTCGACGACAAGTACTCGCGGGCCAACTGCAGCCTCGTGTGGGACGAGATGAATGTGCCCGAAGGGGTGTTCCTGAAGGTGACTGTTGAATAAAAGTTGAAAAGAATTAAGGATTAAGCGGCAAGTATTGGGAATAAATCCGTATTTTTGCAGTTCAAAAGATAATAATAAAAACCGAGAATAACATGAAATTTATCGTTAACAGTCAACAGCTTCTCAAGCAGTTGCAATCGCTCAGCGGAGTGCTCTCCAGCAACAACACCATGCCCATCATCGGCTGCTTCCACTTCCATCTGGAAGAGAAGAAGCTCACCATGAAGACCACCGACCTGACCACCACCCTCGTGGCCAGCCTCGAGGTGGAGACCTCGCGCATGGAGCAGGCCGAGGAAGTGGCCATCCCCTCGAAGATGCTGCTTGACATCCTCAAGACTTTCGACGACGTGCCCCTCACCTTCGACGTGGACCAGAGCAACTACTCCATCACCATCGCCTCGGGCCAGGGTGAATACAAGCTGGCCGGCATGGACGCCGCCACCTACCCCACCATGCCCGTGGCCGAAAGCACCAGCTCCGTGGCCATCGGCAGCAATGCCCTTGTCGAGGCCATCAACAAGACCGTCTTCGCCACCAGCAACGACGAGATGCACCAGCAGATGAGCGGCATCTACTGCGAGATGACCCCCGACGGCATCACCTTCGTGGCCACCGACGCCCACAAGCTGGTCCGCTACCGCCGCAACGACGTGCACTGCGACGAGAGCACCCACTTCATCCTGCCCAAGAAGCCCATCACCATCGTCAAGAATATCCTCGCCGCCCGCAAGGACGACATAGAGCTCACCGTGGCCTACAACAGCACCAACCTCTTCATCACCTTCGACAACTTCTACATCGTCTGCCGCCTCGTCGACGGCCGCTACCCCAACTACGAGGCCGCCATCCCCAAGAACAACCCCAACAAGCTCATCCTCGACCGCCTCTCGTTCCTCAACACCCTGCGCCGCGTGAGCATCTTCGCCAGCGAAGCCACCCGTCAGGTACGCCTCTCCATCAACGCCGACCACATCGACATCTCGGCCGAGGACATCGAGTTCTCCAACAACGCCCACGAGACCATCCCCTGCCAGTATGAAGGCGACGCCATGGATATCGGCTTCAACGCCAAGTTCCTCACCGAGATGCTCACCAACCTCGACAGCGAGCAGGTGCTCGTCGAGCTCTCCCACCCCTCGCGGGCAGGCATCATCTTCCCCTACTACACCGAGGAGAACGCCGAGAAGAATGACGACATACTGATGCTTGTCATGCCTGTGATGCTCGCCAACTAATCCCTAGCAATGAAGAACAAAGTCAACCTCTGGGGGACGCACGGCGCCACAGTGCTCGGCATCACGCTGGTGCTGTTCATGCTGGGACTGCTGCTCTGCATCGAGTACCACTCCTACCGCCTCACCCACGACGCCCAGGAGCGCATCACCTACAAAGTGGACCTCTCGCCCGACGTGAGCGACTCGCTGGCCCTGGTGCAGAAAGCGGTGGTGGAGCGGATGTCCTTCGTCAAGCACGTGGACTATATCTCGAAGGAGAAAGCCGCCGAGATATTCACCGAAGACCTCGGCGAGGACTTCGTGGGCTTCATCGGCTACAACCCCCTCTACCCGTCGCTGATGGTCAACTTCAACGTGCAGCTGCTGCCCGACAACTCGACCGAAGTGCTCGACCACTTCTGCGCCGAGGTGAGCCGGCTGGAAGGCGTCACCGGCGTGGCCTACCAGGAGAACGTCGTCAGCGAGCTGCGCGAGGTGTTCTACAAGCTCTCGTGGTTCCTCATCGTCTTTGTGCTCCTGCTGCTGGTCATCACCGTGGTGCTCATCGCCAGCCTCATCCGCATCGCCATCTACAGCCGCCGCGAAGCCATCGCCACCATGCGCATGGTCGGAGCCACCGCCGCCTTCATCTCGCGCCCCTTCCTCTGGCGCAGCGTCCTCTACGGCGCCCTGGGCGGCCTCATAGCCTCGGTCCTGACGCTCGTCACCCTCTGGGTCTTCGGCAACCAGTTCGGCCTCGCACTCATCGCCCCCGAGCACTGGCTCTGGTACGGCGCCATAGCGCTGCTGCTCATCCTGGCCGGCATCGTCGTGTCCTACCTCGCCACCGCCGTCACCGTGCGCCGCTACATCGTCAAAAACAATTAACGTTTAAACCAAAACATCATGGAGAATCAAGAACAAAACAGCCGCTTTGAACTGGCTTTCGGCAAGATTAACTATATCCTGATGGCTGTCGGCATCGTCCTGCTTGCCCTCGGCTACATCCTCCTCAGCGGCGGCGGAAGCGACGACCCCAACGTCTTCAACCCCGCCATGTTCGACGCCCGACGCCTCCTCTGGGCCCCCATCCTCATCGTCCTCGGGTTCGTCGTCGAGATAGTAGCCATCATGTATAAGAAAAAAGACTAAAGTTTACCGTTTACTGTTTACCGTTTACTGTTAAATGGATTTGCCGCACCCGATGCCGACAACCCTTAAACCTTAAACAGTAAACCGTAAACCGTAAACTGTAAACCGTAAACCGTAAACCGTAAACCAAAATGGAATGGTTTGAAGCACTTGTCCTGGGCATCATCCAGGGACTCACCGAGTATCTGCCCGTCAGCAGCAGCGGCCACCTCGCCATCGGGGCCCACCTCTTCGGCCTCAGCGGCGAGGAGAACCTCACCTTCACCGTCGCCGTCCACGTGGCCACGGTCCTCAGCACCATCGTCATCCTCTGGCGCGAGATAGTGTGGCTCTTCACCGACCTCTTCAAGTGGCGCTGGAACGAAGGCACCCGCTACATCGTCAACATCCTCATCTCCATGATACCCGTCGGCATCGTGGGCCTCTTCTTCAAAGACAAGGTGGAAGCCATCTTCGGCAGCGGCCTGCTCGTGGTGGGCATCTGCCTCTGCATCACCGCCCTGCTGCTCGCCTTCAGCTACTGGGCCAAGCCGCGCCAGCGCGAGAACATCTCGCCGCTGCACGCCTTCATCATCGGCATCGCCCAGGCCCTGGCCGTCCTGCCGGGCCTCTCGCGCTCGGGCTCCACCATCGCCACCGGCCTCCTGCTGGGCAACAAGAAAGAGCGTCTGGCCCAGTTCTCCTTCCTGATGGTCATACCGCCTATCCTCGGCGAAGCCCTGCTCGACGTGAAGGACATGGCCGAAATGGGCGTCAGCCAGGCCATGGCCGGCCTGCCGCCCCTCTCGCTCGCCGTCGGCTTCGTGGCCGCCTTCGTGTGCGGATGCCTGGCCTGCAAGTGGATGATTAACATCGTCAAGCGCGGCAAGCTCATCTGGTTCGCCCTCTACTGTGCCGTGGTAGGCCTGGCCACCATCGTCATCCCGTTAATCTAGGTTTTCCAGCCCCTCTAGACTGTCCTAGGCATGGTTACCCTCGAACAGCTGCAGGCAGGCCTCGTACTGCCCATCGACAAGCCCCGCCAGTGGACCTCCTTCCAGGCGGTGAACAAGATAAAGGCCGTGGTGCGCAACACCTACGGCCTTAAAAAATTCAAGATAGGCCACGCCGGCACCCTCGACCCCCTCGCCACCGGCCTGCTGCTCGTCTGCCTCGGCAAGGCCACCAAGCTCATACCCCGGCTGCAGGACGGCGACAAGGTCTACACCGGCACCTTCGTCCTCGGCGCCACCACCCCCTGCTTCGACCTCGAGCAGGCCATAGACCGCTACTACCCCTACGAGCACATCACCCCCGCTCGCCTGCGCGAGGAAGCGGCCCGGCTGACAGGCACCATCATGCAGGTGCCACCCATGTTCAGCGCCGTCAAGGTCGACGGGCAGCGGGCCTACGAATACGCCCGCCGCGACGACCCGTCGGTCACCATCCAACCCAAGCCCGTACAGGTCTACAGCTTCGAGATAACCGACTTCAGACCGGCCTCACCCCCAGCCCCCCTCCGATTGGAGAGGGGAGCAGACACTCCTTGCATTCCACCCCCCTCTCCAATCGCAGAGGGGACGGGGGTGAGGCCCCACCTCTACGACCACCCCCAGGGCGAGGTGCCGCCCCACCTGCCACAGGCCGATTTCCGCATCAGCTGCGGCAAAGGCACCTATATCCGCTCCCTGGCCCGCGACCTCGGCGAGGCCCTCGGCAGCGGCGCCTTCCTCAGCGCCCTCCGGCGCGAACAGATAGGCTCCTACACAGTCGACCAGGCCCTCCGGCTCGACGAGGTGCACAACCACCTCACTGCCTGATTCAAGTCCCCCATTTTAACGGTAGTATTACGGTAGTATTACGGTAGTATTACGCTTTAAAAGCGTAATACTACCGTAATACTACCGTAATACTACCGTTAAAATGGCGGAGGATGTGGGGAGGAAACCGGGGGTCGGCACGGGGGTGTCGCCGAGGGGTCGGGAGGGCGGAATTGTTAAAAATGCACCCATAGGTCATTTTTTTTACTCCGATTGCAAAAAAAGTCGTATCTTTGCATCGCTTTTTTTGCAGAAAAAACACAGATAAAACATGGAATCAAAAGGTAAAATATCGCAAATCATTGGCGCAGTCGTCGACGTCACCTTCCCCGACGGCGAGGCGCTGCCCGACATCTACACCGCCCTCAGCGTGCGCCGCAACGACGGCCACGAGGTAGTCCTCGAGTGCCAGCAGGACATCGGAGAGAACACCATGCGCTGCATCGCCATGGACACCACCGACGGTCTGGAGCGCGGCATGGAGGTCGTCGACCTTGGCGGCCCCATCTCGATGCCGGTGGGCGAGGACATCAACGGACGCCTGTTCAACGTCATCGGCGAGGCCATCGACGGCATGCCCGCCCCGAAGACGGAGAAGCGCTACAGCATCCACCGCGAGCCCCCGAAGTTCGAGAACCTCAGCACCAGCCAGGAGATACTCTACACCGGCATCAAGGTCATCGACCTGATACAGCCCTTCCTGAAGGGCGGCAAAATCGGCCTCTTCGGCGGTGCCGGCGTGGGCAAGACGGTGCTTATCCAGGAGCTCATCAACAACATCGCCAAGAAGTACAGCGGCATGAGCGTCTTCACCGGCGTGGGCGAGCGCACCCGCGAGGGCAACGACCTGCTGCGCGAGATGATTGAAGCCGGCGTTATCAAGTATGGAGACGAGTTCGTGAAGAGCATGGAAGAGGGCAGCTGGGACCTGAGCAAGATAGACCCCGAGGCGCTGAAGGACTCGAAGTGCACCATGGTGTTCGGCCAGATGAACGAGACGCCCGGCGCCCGTGCGCGTGTGGCGCTGGCCGGCCTGACGCTGGCCGAGTACTACCGCGACGGCGACGAGAAGACCGGCGGACGCGACATCCTGCTCTTCATTGACAACATCTTCCGCTTCACGCAGGCCGGCTCCGAAGTGTCGGCCCTGCTGGGTCGTATGCCGAGCGCCGTGGGCTACCAGCCCACCCTGGCCACCGAGATGGGTCTGATGCAGGAGCGCATCACCTCGACCAAGCGCGGTTCCATCACCTCGGTGCAGGCGGTCTATGTGCCTGCCGACGACCTGACGGACCCCGCCCCCGCCACCACCTTCGCCCACCTCGACGCACAGACGGTGCTCTCGCGCAAGATTTCGGAACTCGGCATCTACCCCGCCGTCGACCCGCTCGAGTCCACCAGCCGCATCCTCAGCCCCGACATCGTGGGCGAGGAACACTACGAGACTGCCCAGCGCGTGAAGCAGATGCTGCAACGCTACAACGAGCTGCAGGACATCATCGCCATCCTCGGCATGGAGGAGCTGGGCGAGCAGGACAAGCTCGTCGTCAGCCGCGCCCGCCGCGTGCAGCGCTTCCTGTCGCAGCCGTTCTTCGTGGCCGAGGCCTTCACCGGACTGGAAGGCAAGTTTGTCAACATCGAGGACACCATCAAAGGCTTCAAGATGATACTTGACGGCGAGGTGGACTACCTGCCCGAGCAGGCCTTCCTCATGGTGGGCACCATCGAAGAGGCCATCGAAAAGGGTGAGAAAATTCTAGCTGAAACGAAATGAAAGTCAAGATAACCAAACCCGACAGCACCCTCTTCGACGGCGAGGCCAAGCTGGTGCAGCTGCCCGGCACAGGCGGACTGTTCGAGATACTGAACAACCACGCCCCCATCATCTCGTCGCTCGGCCGCGGCAGGATACGCCTGGTCAATGAGGCTGACGAAGAGACCACCTTCGACATTCGCGGCGGGGTGGTCAAAAGCCAGCAGAACGACTTGCTGATTCTGGTGCAATAAAGAAATGCCTTTCGAGAATTGAAGACACTTTCTTCCATCACCCCCATGAAGCCCATTATCACCACTGTAATGGGCTTTCTGCTTTGTCTGTGCTGCAGCTGTAGCGGACACCGTCACGACGACAAGATGATATTCCGCTACAACGAGAGCGCCGGCATTGCCACCCTGGACCCCGCTTTCGCCAAGGACCAGAGCATCATCTGGCCCTGCCGCCAGCTGTACAACGGACTGATACAGCTCGACACCGCCCTGCAGGTGCAGCCCTGCATCGCCAAGCGATGGGACATCAGCCCCGACGGCTTGCGCTACACCTTCACCCTGCGCGACGACGTGCGGTTCCACAACGGCCGCACGGTGACGGCTGCCGACTTTGAATACAGCTTCGGCCGCATCGTCGACCCCGACGTGGCCTCGCCGGGCGCCTGGATATTCAGCGGGGTGGAAAGCTTCCGCGCCGAGAACGACAGCACCTTCACCATACGGCTCGCCGAGCCCTTCGCGCCCTTCCTCAGCCAGCTGGGCATGGTCTATTGCTCGGTGGTGCCGCGCGAAGAGGTGGAACGCTACGGCAAGGAGTTCCGCTCGCATCCCTGCGGCACCGGCCCCTTCCGCTTCCAGTACTGGAAAGAGGGCGTCAAGCTGGTGCTCCGAAAAAACACCGACTACTTTGAGCACGACGACGACGGCGCTCCCCTGCCCTATCTCGATGCAGTGGCCGTCACCTTCATCATCGACCGGCAGACGGTGTTTCTGGAGTTCGTCAAGGGTAATCTGGATTTCATGAATTCGCTCGACGCCAGCTACAAGGACGAAATACTCACCCTCGACGGGCAACTGAAGGAGAAATACGCCGACCGTATCGACATGGTGTCTACCCCCTACCTGAACACCGAGTATCTCGGTTTCGACATGGAGAACGACGACTCGCCGCTGAAGAACCGTCGCGTCAGGCAGGCCATCTCCTGCGGATTCGACCGGCAGAAGATGATGCGCTACCTGCGCAACAATATCGGTGCGCCGGGAGTGGGAGGTTTTGTCCCGCGTGGACTGCCGGGGTACAGTGCCTGCGGCTATGAGTACGACCCCGACCGGGCCAAGCGCCTGCTGGCCGAGGCGGGCTATCGCGACGGACGCGGCCTGCCCAAGCTGAAGCTCTCCACCACGTCCAACTACCTCGACCTTTGCAAGTACATCCAACAGCAACTGGGCCTGCTGGGTATCGAGGTGCAGGTCGACGTCAACCCGCCCGCCGCCTTGCGACAACAGATTGCCGAAGGGAAGTGTGAGTGGTTTCGCGGCTCGTGGATTGCAGACTATCCCGATGCCGAGAACTACCTGTCGCTCTTCTACGGCCCCAACCGCACCCCGGCCGGTCCCAACTACACGCGCTTCGACATGGAGGAGGTGAACCGCCTGTATCGTGAATCGCGCCGCTGCACGGACCCCGACCGCAGGATACAGCTGTACAATACCATCGACAGCCTTGTCATGCAACAAGCGCCCGTCATCGTGCTGTACTACGACCAGATACTCCACTTTACGCACAAGAACGTTCAGGGGCTACGCTCCGACGCCATGAACACCCTCGACCTGCGCAGGGTGAAGATAGAATAAAAGAAAGGGCCCGCGGTTGCGGGCCCTTCTTTTCTGTCTCTTATTTCAAACACTCATCGAACCAGTCGATGAAGTTGCGGTGCCACAGGAGGCTGTTCTGCGGCTTGAGCACCCAGTGGGTCTCGTCGGGGAAGTAGAGGTAGCGGCTGCGGATGTGGCGCATCTGGGCTGCGTTGTAGGCCGCCATACCCTCGCTGGCCACAATGCGGAAGTCGAACTCCGAGTGGATGACGCAGATGGGCGTGTTCCACTTGTCGACGAAGAGGTGGGGCGAGTTGCTATAGCTCTTCTTGATTTGCGGGTTGTTCCAGTCCCAGTAGGGGCCGCCGAGGTCCCAGTTGTCGAACCACATCTCCTCGGTCTCGAGGTACTGCTGCTCGAAGTTGAACATGCCGTTGTGGGCCAGGAAAGCCTTGAAGCGGCGGCCCTCGTTGTAGCCCTTCACGTCGTGGTTGTGGCCGGCAAGCCAATAGATGCTGTAGCCGCCGAACGAGGCGCCGCAGGCACCGATGCGCTCACGGTCAATCTGCGGGAT
The DNA here is from genome assembly GCA_017480785.1 of Bacteroidales bacterium. Taxonomy (GTDB): domain Bacteria; phylum Bacteroidota; class Bacteroidia; order Bacteroidales; family P3; genus Colimorpha. The sequence goes on along the minus strand of JAFURZ010000010.1, from coordinate 156,761 downwards.
GTTGGCGGCAGCCCAGTCGGTGGCCGACATGTAATCCTGCATGCAGAGTCCGCCGTAGTCGCCGCTGATTTCCTCGAGCCATTCCATGCCGAAGCCCGGGCAGCCGCGGCGGTTGGGGGCGATGACGAAGTAGCCGGCACCGCTCATCACCTCGAAGTTCCAACGGGTGCTCCAGAACTGGCTCACCATGCTCTGAGGACCGCCCTCGCAGAAGAGCAGCGCAGGATAGGTCTTGGTCGAGTCGTAGTCGTAGGGGTAGATAATCCAGGTGAGCATCTCCTTGCCGTCGACGGTCTTCACCCACTGTTCCCTGACCTCACCCATGCGCACCTGCGAGAGCACGTCGTCGTTGAAGGTGCTGAGTTTGGTGCCCTCGACCTTGTCGTCGCTGACATTGTAGGCATAGAGTGTGGCCGGGTACTGCATCGAGACCTGGGTGGCAATAATCTTGTCGCCAGCCATCTGGATGCCGTTCACGTCGTGGTAACCGTGGCTTATCTGGCGAATGGCCTTGGTCTCGCGGTTGAAGGCGAATATCTCGTTCATGCCGCGGTACATCACCACCGCGTAGAGCTCCTTGTCGTCCGGAGCCCAGTTGATACTCATCACACCGTAGTCGAAGCCTTCGGTGTAGTCGGTCTTCTCGCCGCTCTCGAGGTCCATCACCATCAGGCGCAGCTTGTCGCTCTCGTAGCCGTCGCGCTCCATGCTCTCCCAGGCAATCATCTTGCCGTCGTGGCTGAACACGGGGTTCTGGTCGTAGCCCATGATGCCCTCGCTGATGTTGCGCGTCTCGCCGGTCTCTATATTATAGAGGTAGATGTCGCTGTTGGTCGAGTGGGCGTAGTCATAACCCGTCTTCTTGCGGCAGGTGTAGGCAATGGTCTTGCTGTCGGGGCTGTAGTTGTACTGCTCCGTACCGCCCCACGGGCGCATGGGACTCTCGAAGGTGCTGTCGATGATGTTGACCACCTTGTCCATCACGGCCTTGCCGTTCTCCAGCGGCACGTAGAATATCTGGGGTATCTCGTCCACCCAGTTGTCCCAGTGGCGGTACATCAGGTCCTCGTTGATGCGGCCCGTGGTCTTGTCGAGGCCGGCATAGAGTTTGTTGATATGCTCCGGACGCTCCACGGGAATGGTCGAGATGTAGACCAGCGACTTCCCATCGGGGGCAATCTTGAAGCCCTCGAAGCCGCGCTCGCACTCGGCCACAACGGTCTCTTTCTTGCTCTTGAGGTTCATCGCGAGAATCTGGCTGCCACGGCAGTACATGATGGTGCCCTCGTCATACCATGCGGGGTTGAACTCGCTTTGTGCGGTGGTGGTCAGGCGCTGCGCCTCGCCGCCGGAGGTGAACATACGGTAAAGCTCGGCGTTGTTCTTGTTTTGCTCCATGTCGGTGTAGCGCACCGTGTAGAGCACCTCGCTGCCGTCGGGACTGACGGCATACTCGCTCATCACGCCCAAGCTCCACATCACCTCGGGGGTGAAACGGCCGTCCTCCACCGTCACCTGCGGCTTCTCAATCGGTTTCTCGGCAGCGGGACGGCATGCAACCATGCTCAACGCCCCTGCCATCAGTAGTATTGTTGTTTTCTTCATGTTTTGGTATGTTATACGTTATTCTAATCGCGGTTGCAGACGGGTCTCGATGTCGATGCCGTAAAAACTGCATCCCGAATGCCCCGGCTCGATAATGCTGATTTTCACCGTCTGGCGCTCGACAGGCTCGAACGTTAGCGTGTAGTTGAGCATGTCGTAGCCACCCACATTGTGGGCAAAGAAGGTTTGCTCCGGATACAGCGTGATGCCCTCGGCCTCGACCAAGGCACTGCGACGACCCGTGGCCTCGTCCACTATATAGATGTCCGGCATGATGCTCACCCCATAGTCGGGAACAGGGCGCTTCTTCGGCGTGCGGGCATGGTAGCGGAAGTGCACCACCGTATTCTCCTTGTTCACCTCGATGCGCTCAATGCTAATCACGTCGGCATTGGGCGAACGGCGCTCAACCTCCGGAAAATCAATGCTGCGCGGCACCTTGGGATTCTCCCAGGCCCACCGGTTGGGATCACGCGGCGCCGGCCGCTCCTTCTGCTCCTTCACCCGTTCACACTGCAGGTTGCTGCTGACCGCATAGCAGCGCATCTTCGCGTTGAAGAAGAAAGAGATGTCGCCCGTAGGCTCCCCGCTCTCCCCAGTCCGCTTGTTTCGCATGTTGTACCGCCGGTACATCCCCGCGGCTCGCGTACCCAGCAGGCTGACGTTCCTGTACACCGCCCGCGTGCCCTGGTTGCCGTCGTCAACCGTCGAGCTTGGACGGCCGAAATCGTCTAGCACCTCATAGTAGCTCTTGCCCACATACATCTCCTCCAGCGCGCTGTCGGCCGACACATATCGGCTCCCCCAGCATCCGGAAAACAACATCGCGGACAACAGAAGCATTACATAAATTAACCGTTTCATCTCGTTTTATTTCTGTAGTTTACCTGCGCGGAAAGTACCCTCCGACACACTGCCGTCAGCGCCCACATAGCGGCCCTGACCGTTATACATGTCGTTGTTCCAGCTTCCCGTATAGACTGCCCCGTCGTGGTACTTGCATGTACCCTGACCCGACATGTGACCCATCGAGAACGTACCCTCGTAGCGGTCACCGTTCGGCCAAATCTTGATGCCCTCTCCATGCGCGGCACCGTCCTTGAACGGCCCCTCATAGCGGGTGCCGTCAGCCCACGTGGCCACGCCCACTCCGTTGCCCATCTCCGTCCACTCGCCCACAAGGACACATCCGTTCGGCATCGTAATCGTCCCGCTTCCTTTAGCCACGTTCTCCTCCCACTGCCCCTGGTAGGTAATGCCGTTGGCATAGGTGAACGTACCCTCGCCGTGCGGCTTGTCCTTCTTCCACTGTCCCTCGTACTCGTTGCCGTTGGGCCACACCATTCGGCCTGTGCCCTCCTTCTTCCCCTTCCCGTTGAACTGGCCCGTGTAGACGCTTCCGTCCTTGTAAGTCTTCGTCTCCTGCACCTGCCCCATGGCCGTGCCGCAAACAAACAGCCCCAACGTGAGCAATGTTGCAATTTTTACAGTTATTTTCATAATTTATACGTTTTTATTAATTTTGTTTTTTGCTTTAATAAACTCTCCTAACTTATAGAAATTCAGCTGCGCAACACTCACAGCGTTGCCGCTCCTGAAATGACTCTCCATCGGACGGCGCATCAGCTCGCACAGCCAGCCCACCGGCCTCGTCAATCCCAGCCGCCGCAGGCGCCGGTAGGCACCCACCAGGCGCACTCGCTCCCCAAACCTCTCGTCCCCAGCAAACCGCTCCTCCACCTCCGCCAGCGTCCGCACTGCCTCCACCGTCTTCGCCAGGAACTCCTCGTTCTCCTCCACCTCCCCGTTCACCACCGGATTGTCAATATGCACTATCCTCACCCCCGCCTGCTCCAGCCGGTAGCCGAACAACGTGTCCTCATGCCCGTAATGCGTAATACTCTCGTCGAACGGATACCGCCGCAGCACCTCGCGCCTCACCGCGAAATTGTTGCTCATAAATGACTGGTACGGATGGCGCCGCCGCCACTCCACTCCCTTGCTCTCCACCTCCGTGCCGTACAGGTAGCGCAGCCGGTGCGCATCGTCGTTCCCGCGACGGTCATACACCCTGCCGCCCACAACCACATCCACTCCCTCATGCAACGCCTCCACATAGCGGGCCAGAAAACCCTCCCCCACCTCCGAATCCACATCCAGAAACAGCAGCCAGTCACCCTCCGTATAGTCCAGGAACAAATTCCTCACACGCGACCTCCCTACATTCTCCTCCAGCCTCACATACCTCCCCCACTTCTTCAGCTCCTCTCCCCGTTCTCTCCACTCAGGGCCCGAACCGTCGTCCAAGCACACCACCTCCACTTCTCTCCCCTCTCCAGTCGGAGAGGAGCCGGGGGTGAGGCTTGCCTGCGCGGCCAGGCTCCTCACTAGGCCCCGCGCATCGTAGTTGTACACCGGCACACACACACTCAGCATCATATCTCCACCTCCTCCCCGTCATACGCCAGTTCCACTCCTGCCGGCAACTCGTCCGACACCTCGGCATGCAGCCCCATCTCGTGGCTGATGTGCGTCAGCAGTGCCCGCTCAGGCTTCACCCGTTCAATCAGCTCCAGCGCCTCGCCCAAACAGAAGTGCGAGAAGTGCTTCTCCTTCCGCAGCGCGTTCAGCACCAGCACCTTCAACCCCCTCAGCTTCTCCTGCTCCTCCTCCGCAATATAGTTGGCATCCGTAACATACGCCATCTTCCCCACACGGTACCCCAGCACCGGCAAATCCTTGTGCATCGCCTTGATAGGCGTCACCATCACACCTGCCACCTCTACACTCCCCTCTCCAATCGGAGAGCCCCCCCCGGTGAGGCCCAGAACATGCAGCTCCGCCTCCGGAAGGCCAGGATACACATGCGGCTCGAAAATATAATGATAGTCGTTTCTTATCGCCCGCGCAGCCTCCTCGTTCAGGTACACATCCATCTTCCTCCCCTGCACATAATTGAACGACCTGATGTCGTCCAGCCCTCCCACGTGGTCGCGGTGCGCATGCGTAATCAGTATCGCGTCCAGCCGCTCCACCCCCTCTCGCAGCATCTGCTGACGGAAATCAGGCCCGATATCGAAAAGGATATTCCTCCCCCCGTCCGTACGCAGCAACGCCGACGTGCGCAGACGCCGGTCCCGCTCGTCCGTCGACCGGCACACCCCGCAGTGGCACGCTATCACCGGCACACCCTGCGACGTCCCCGTACCCAAAAACGTCAGCCTCATCTATCATCTACTCCTTGTGCGTCAGCTTGAACCCTACCCCGTGCACATTCACAATCTCCACCGTCGGGTCAGCCTTCAGGTACTTCCGCAGCTTCGTGATATACACATCCATCGAACGCGCCGCAAAGTAGCTGTCGTCCTTCCAAATCTTCTGCAGCGTCGTGTTGCGGTCCACCAACTGGTTGAAATTGATGGCGAAGATACGCAGCAGGTCGCACTCCTTCGCCGTCAACCGCTGCACCGTGTCGCCTATCGTCAACGTCTGGTGCACATAGTCGAACGTGAAATTTCCTATCCGGAACACATTCTTGTCCGGCCGGTCCTCATTGAACGAGCGCCGCATCGTCGCGTTCAACCGCGCCAGCAGCTCCTCCATCGAGAACGGCTTCGTCATGTAGTCGTCCGCTCCCACCTCGAAACCCTTCAACTTGTCCTCCTCCAGGTTCTTGGCGGTCAAGAAGATGATGGGCACCTTCTTGTCAACCTTCCTTATCTCCTTCGCCACCGCGAAACCGTCCTTCACCGGCATCATCACGTCCAGTATGCAGGCATCCACATCCTCCTCGTCGAAACAAGTCAACGCCTCCTCCCCGTCCTTCGCCCACACCACCGTGTAACCCTTCTGGGTCAGATAAGCCTTCAGGATGGTACCCAAGTTCGGGTCGTCCTCGGCAACCAGCAATTTGATTCCTAAATTCATAACCTATTCCTCCTCTATTGTGATACTTTCAATCAAATCATTCGGCCTGATGGCGTCAATCACAGGCCAGTCCTCCTCCGCCACACGGCCGAAGCAGGTGTGCACACCGTCCAGGTGCTGCGTGCTCCGCCGGTTGTGGCACACAAAAAACTGGCTCCCGCCGGTATCCTTGCCGGCATGCGCCATGCTCAGCACACCCCGGTCGTGGTGCTGGCGCGGCGCCGAAGTCTCGCACTTGATGCTCCAGCCCGGGCCGCCAGTGCCCGTCCGCGGGTCTCCCACCGTACGGCTGTACGGACAGCCACCCTGAATGACGAAATCAGGTATCACCCGGTGGAACCGCAGTCCATCGTAGAAACCGCTCTTGGCCAACTTCACAAAATTGGCCACAGTGCCCGGCACCTCCTTGGCATACAGCTCTGCATGCATCGTGCCTTTCGCAGTCTTGATTACAGCTTTCATATATTAAGTTGTATAAATAATCTCTCCGTTCTCACTCTCCTCTCTCCACTTTCCACTTCCTTTAGTGCCACTTTAACTGCGTTTATTGCATTTTATTGTGTAAATGTTAAAAAATTTTTGTTAATTTAACCTCCATCTCCCCTCAACCCTCCCCTAAGCCACACACATACAGCGCCATAGACACCCCGCATAATTATCCCTCTCTTTTACAACCAATTACCACCAGTTCTTTACGCGTTCTTTACAAATTCGTAAAGAACAGTAAAAGAACAGTAAAAGAACAGCAATACAAAACACTGATTGTTAGCGGCATTGAACTGGGGCCGTTTATTGCCGTCTCTAAATACAATGTATAAACTTTTTTTATTGCTGTGATTATATCGGGATTTTTGTGTAAATTTGCAGTTGGATTGGGAGCCGATTTGGCATTCCAAACCGTTGTGGTTTATGCAGATAGAGCGAAAATACCCTGTCGGATTCGACTCGGAATGGGACGTCGAGGCCGTGCGTGCCCTGGTGCGCCGTGCGCGCCATGCGGTGCTCGTGGCCCACACCAATGCCGACGGCGACGCCGTGGGGTCGCTGACCGGCATGACGGCGCTGCTGACGGCAGCCGGCCTGTCCGAGGCGACGCCCCTGCTCCCCGACGGAGTACCCGAGGAGCTGGCCTGGCTGCCCAACACCGACCGCATCGTCAGCGCGAAAGACTCGCCCGACCGCTGTCGCGAGGCCATCGCCGACGCCGACCTTATCGTCGGGCTCGACATCAGCAGCTTCGGCCGCACCGGCATGCTGGAACCCTGGCTGCGAGCCTCGCAGGCCAAGAAACTGCTGGTGGACCACCACGAATGCCCCGACCGCGAGGCGTTCGACACCGTAGTCAGCGAGCCCGACGCGTCGAGCACCTGCGAGCTGGTCTACTGGCTGATGCGCGCCGCCTTCGGCGACGGGCTCTTCGGCAAGGAGGCCGCCGAGAGCCTCTTCACAGGCATCTGCACCGACACCGGCACCTTCAGCTACAGCAACGACCGGCCAAGCGTCTACCTGGCCGCCGCCGACCTGCTGCACTTCGGCATCGACCCCATGCACATCAACCGCTGCATCAAGAACGTCTTCACCGAGGCACGGCTGCGCTTCTTCGGCTTCGCCGTGGCCCACCGGCTCACCGTTTACGAGCGGCAGCGCGTGGCCCTCATGGTCCTCTCGGCCGACGACATCAGCCAGGGGGGCGTGCAAAGCAGCGAACTCACAGGCCTCATCAACGAGGTCATGCGCCTGCGGGACGTGGACTGCGGCATACTGGTGCGCGAAGAGGAGGGCAAGGTGCGCCTCTCGCTGCGCTCAAAAGAACTCTACGACGTGAACCAGCTGGCCCGCGAGATGTTCGACGGCGGCGGCCACAAGCGTGCCGCCGGCGCCACCAGCCTCCGGACGCTCGACGAGACTGTGGAGATTGTGAAAAAGAAACTGGGACTGACCGGAAACCAATGAAGAACAGCGCACACATACTGCTCCTGCTTACGGCCCTGCTCGCAGCGGGTTGCCGCGAGGTGCCGGCCTACGACATCGGCGCCCCGAAGGGCGACACGCTGAAAGAGAACATGATTAACGCCAACCGCATCATCGCCCAGAGCGAGGAGAAACAGATTGACGCCTTCCTGGAACGTCGCGGCTGGCCCAAACAGAAACTACCCAACGGCGTGTGGGTGGCTGAGTATGAGAACAGCGAGGTGCCTCTCGGCCAAGCCATCGGCTACGAGGACACCGTGGCCCTCCGCTACCGCGTGTCGACACTGGGCGGCGACGACATCTACGACTGGCGCTCCGACACCGTGGTCGCCGGCCACCTGAAGCCCACCCGCGGCCTCGATGCCGCCCTGCGCACGCTGCACGGAAACGCCACCGCCCACGTCATCGTGCCTTCCGACCAAGCCTATGGCGTCGTGGGCGACGGCGACCGCATCAACACCCGGATGGTGCTGGTATATCTCGTCGAAGTGGAACAAGTAAAGCAATGTATCAATTAATAAAACAAACAATCAATCACATACAAATGAAGAAACAAGCAAGAATGGCCACCTTACTGGTGGCAGGGACAATGCTGCTGGCCGCCTGCGGCAGCAGCGACATGAAGGGCTACAAGCAGACTGACGAAGGCCTCTACTACCGCTTCGAGCAGCAATGCAAAGACTCGCTGCAAGTGCAGGAAGGCGACGTGCTGGTGGGCGAGATGACCATCCGCCTCGACACCACCATCCTGCGTTCCAACGTGGGCCGCACCGAGCGCCTGATGCCCGTCGTGCCGATGTACGACGGCGTGCTGCACGAGGGACTGCTGATGATGCACAAGGGCGACCGCGCCATCTTCGCCATCGAGGCCGACTCTATGGCCAAATTCCTGCAGCCCAACCAAATGCCTCCCATGTACGAGCAGGGCAAGGGCATGAAGTTCTACTATGAGGTGAACCTCCAGGACATCGTCACCCGCGACGAGTTTGCCGAAGAGCAGGCCAACTACCAGCAGCAGATGGAGCACGCCCGCGTGGCCGAGCCCGAACTGATTGCAGCCTACGTCAAGGAGCACGGCGTCAAGGCCCAGCCCAACGCCAAAGGGCTGTACGTCATCGTGAACAAGAAAGGCAACGGTCCCACGGTGGCCGTGGGTCGCGAAGTGACCATCAGCTACACCGGCCGCCTGCTTGACGGCACCATGTTCGACTCCAGCAACGAGGCCGACTGCCGCGAGAGTGGCCTGCAGTGCCACGAGCCGCTGACCTACGTGGTAGGCCAGATGAGCCTCATCCCCGGCTGGGAAGAGGGCGTCATGGGTCAGCCCGAAGGCTCGAAGCTGCAGCTCATCATCCCGTCGGCCATGGGCTACGGCTCGCAGGGCGCTGGACAGAACATCCCCCCCTACTCACCCCTTGTGTTCGACATCGAAATCGTCAGCGTGAAATGAAGAACATCGTCATTTTCGGAGCCCCGGGTGCCGGCAAAGGCACCCAGAGCGACTTCATCGTGGAGCACTACGGCCTGACCCACGTCAGCACCGGTGACCTCCTGCGCAAGGAAATAGCCGACCAGACCGAGCTGGGCCTCCGCATCAAGAACATCATGGACAACGGCCAGCTGGTGAGCGACGACATCGTGGTGGAGATGATGGACAAGGCCATCGCCGCCGACACCAAGGGCATGCTCTTCGACGGCTTCCCCCGCACGGTGGCCCAAGCCGAGACGCTGGACCGCCTGCTGGCCAAATACGGCCGCAGCCTCACCTGCATGGTGCAGCTCGAGGTGCCCAAGGAGGAGCTGATGCGCCGTCTGCTGGAGCGCGCCAAGATACAAGGCCGCGCCGACGACAACGAGGCCACCATCAACAACCGCCTCCAGGAGTACAACAACAAGACCAAGCCCGTGGCCGACTACTACGCCGCCCAGGGCAAGCAGCGCCTCGTCGACGGCCTCGGCTCCATCGACGACATCGCCGCCCGCATTCGTCAGGCGATTGGCTAAACAGGCCGCCACGGCAACCCAAACGCCTGCGCTGGTGACGGCACAGGCGTTTCAAATAGAAGAACTATACGATGACCTCTAACTTTGTAGACTACGTCAAGATACTGGTGCGCAGCGGCAAAGGTGGTGCCGGTTCGGCCCACCTGCTGCGGGTGAAGTACAACGCCAAGGCAGGTCCCGACGGGGGCGACGGGGGCCGTGGCGGCCACGTCATACTGCGGGGCACCACCCAGCGCTGGACCCTGCTGCACCTGAAGTACACCAAACACGTCTTCGCCGAGGACGGCGAGCACGGGGGCGAGAACCTCTGCACCGGCCGCACAGGTCGCGACCAGGTGCTCGAGGTGCCGCTGGGCTGCGTGTGCCGCGATGCCGAGACGGGTGAATACCTGGGCGAGGTGACCGAGGAAGGGCAAGAGCTGATTATTGCCAAGGGCGGCCGCGGCGGCCTGGGCAACGACCATTTCAAAAGCGCCACCAACCAGACACCGCGCTACGCCCAGCCCGGCGAGCCGGCCGAGGAACGGTGGGTCGTCATCGAACTCAAGGTGCTGGCCGACGTAGGCCTCGTGGGCTTCCCCAATGCCGGCAAGAGCACCCTGCTCAGCACCGTAAGCGCCGCACGCCCCGAGATAGCCGACTACCCCTTCACCACCTTGGTGCCAAACCTGGGCATCGTGAAATACCGCGACGACCGCTCGTTCTGCATCGCAGACATCCCCGGAATCATCGAGGGCGCCGCCGAGGGCAAGGGCCTCGGCCTGCGTTTCCTGCGTCACATCGAACGCAATTCGATACTGCTGTTCATGGTCAGCTGCGAGCAGCTGGAGATTGCCAAAGAGTACCATGTGTTGCTCGACGAACTGAAGAAATACAATCCCGAACTGCTCGACAAGAAACGGCTCCTCGCCGTCACAAAGTGCGACATCATCGACGACGAGATGCAAAAGCAGTTGAAGCGCCGGCTGCCCAAAGGCATCGAGACGGTGTTCATCAGCGCTGTGAGCGGACAGGGCATTCAGGAACTGAAAGACAGGATATACTCATACCTGACAGAAGAGAATGAACAATAATCCACTATTTCTCAGGCTTTTCAACCACTCTTCGCCGCTTGTTCTTCGGCAAAAACCGAAGAACAACCGAAGAACAACCGAAGAACAGCCCTAGAAAAGGGAGCGACAAAACAGACCGGAACGATGCTCGAGACACTGAAAGAACTGGACACCCAGTGGTTCCTATGGGTTAACAGCCACCACAACACGGTGCTGGACTGGGTGATGTGGACACTGAGCCAGCACTGGTGCTGGGCGGGGATGCTGCTGCTGGCCTACGCGCTGCTCACCCTGCGCCACGAGCCCCGCCGCTGGTGGCTGGTGCTGGCGGCCATCGGACTCTGCTTCCTACTGGCCGACCAGGGCAGCGTACACCTCTTCAAGGAGACCGTCGGCCGGCTGCGGCCCTGCCACGCGCTGGAGGGCGTGCGCATGTTCCGCACCCACTGCGGCGGACAATACGGCTTCGTGTCCTCCCACGCCGCCAACGCCTTCGCCATCGTCACATACCTCCTGCTGCGCTACCGCAGGCGCCTGCTTCCCTGCATCCTCTTGGCTCTCTGGGCTCTGGCCACCTGCTACAGCCGCGCCTATCTCGGCAAGCACTATCCGGGAGACCTCCTCTGCGGGGCTCTTTTCGGTACCGTTATAGGATTGATTGTTTGGTGGTTATGTGCCTGGACTGAAAAAAAGTTACCAACTGGTGAAACAAAATGAACCATCCTGCGTTATATATGACGTGCTTGCTTATTTCTATCAGCAATGATAGAGAGAAGAAAATGTGTTATTCGAGCGTCCTCCCCTCAAGGAAGGACGCTTATTATATCCCTCCCACCCCTGCTGCACTATGACACTGCTTGACATACTGCTGACCCTGCCGCTGCTCTTCTTCATCTTCATGGGATGGAAGAAGGGGCTGGTGCGCGAGGTGGCCACCCTGGCAGGTGTGCTGCTGGGCGTATGGGCCTCGGTGCACCTCTCACAGCAGGTGGCGCCCCTGCTGGGCCTCGACGGCGAGAGCGCGGTACTCATCGCCTTCATCGTCACCTTCCTCGTGGCCTTGATGCTCACCTACCTGCTCGGACGCTGCATCGAGGGGCTGATGAAAGCCGCCAAGCTGAGCCTCCTCAACCGGCTGGCAGGCGCACTGCTGGGGGCCGCGAAGGCGCTCTGCATACTGGCCGTGCTGCTCAACTTCCTCGTGATGATTGACAGCAACGAGATGATTCTCAAGCCGGCCGTCAAGGAGAAGAGCGTGCTCTACCAGCCTGTCTTCTCCACCGGCAACTGGCTCACCACCCACCTGAAGGAATACATCGTGGAAAACAAAGAGACGCTGAAGGAGGTGGTGAAATGATACTGGCACCGATGCAGGGATTGACCGAGGTGCTCTTCCGCCGCGTCTACGAGGAGTGCTTCACCGGCGCCCTTCCGCTGGCAGTGTCGCCCTTCATCGCACTGACGCGCAACCTGCGTTTCTCGACCGACAACGCCCAGATACGCGATGTGCTGCCTGAAAACAACCGCGGCTCCATCCCCGTCATACCTCAGATATTGGGCAAAGAGCCCGACGAGTTTGTCCTGCTGGCCAACCATCTGTACGCCCTCGGCTATAGCGAAGTGAACTGGAACATGGGCTGCCCCATGCGCGCCGTCACCGCCAAACACCGCGGCTGCGGCCTGATGGCCCACCCCGACGAGGTGCGCGCCATACTCGACACCGTCGTGCCACGTCTGGAGGGACGCCTGAGCGTCAAGGTGCGTCTCGGGCTGAAGGACAAGGAAGAGATATTCGCCATGGTGCCCGTGCTGAACGACTACCCGCTGGCCAGCGTTACGGTGCATCCGCGCCTCGGCCGCCAGCAATACACCGGAGTGCCCGACCTGGATACCTTTGGTCAGGTGCTGCCGCTGATAAAACACCCCGTGATATACAATGGCGACCTCTGCACCCCCGACGACATACGGCGCATCCGCCAGCGCTTCCCGCAGGTGGCCGACCTGATGGTGGGAAGGGGCATCCTCTACCGCCCCACCCTGCCGCTGGAGGTGGACGGCAGCCCGACCGACAGGGAGAGCGTCAAACACTTCATCAGGCGTCTGTTGGAGGCCATCCGCACGACCCTCCCGCGCGAGGAGGCCGTGGTCCGCAAGACCAAAGAATACTGGAGCCTACTCTGGCGTGCACTGCCAATCAGCGAGATGCAGGCCCGGCAGGTGCTGAGGGCTCAGGAATTAACCATTGTTGATAACTTGATTGACTCCTTCATACAATAAAAAAAACATTTTAACGTAATAAGAGCAGAATGTATCGAATCAAAACACCCCTCCTGATAGCGTTGCTGGCACTCACCTTGGCGGGCTGCAAGCAGAGCTCCTCTGATTTTGACACTCTTAGCGACAGCGAGAAGCTGGAGGTCCTCGACCTCCGGTTGGAACGTCATCCCAAGGACGCCGAGGCCCTGGCCGAACGGTCCATGGTGCTCTTCAACCTGGGACGCAGCAAGGAAGCCCTCGCCGACATCAACAAGGCCGTCACGCTGGAGCCCGGCAACGCCGACTACCGCATGCAGCAGGCCGACCTCTACTTCGCCGACGGCGACGTGGAGAACAGCTACAAAGCCCTCTCCGAGGCCGAGAAGCTGGACCCCAAGAGCAACGAGGTGCAGCTCAAGATGGGTGAGGTCACCTTCTACAGCCGCGACTACGACCGCTCGCTGCGGTGCCTGACCAACGTCACCGAGCGCGACCCCGACAACCGCACGGCCCTCTTTATGAAGAGCTTCATCTACGTGGAGAAAGGCGACACCGCCAGTGCCGTCACCCTCCTGCGGCGCGTCTGCGACCTCTACCCCGACTATGCCGGCGCCTTCGAGGAGCTCGGCATCCTCTACTATTCCCGCCACGACCCGCTGGCCGTCGAATACCTCAACACCGCCCTGCGGCTGGAGCCCAACAACACCAACGTACTCTATGCCCTGGCCATGTACAGCCAGGAGGAGGGCAACATGGAGCAGGCCGAGAGCCTCTACCGGCAGCTGCTGACCCTCAACCCCGCCAGCGCCGACGCATGGCACAACCTGGGCTACATCGAGCTCACCCACTACAACGACTATCCCCGTGCAGCGGCCTGCTTCGACAGTGCCCTCTTGGCCGACCCCACCCACGCCGCGGCCCGCGCCAACCGCCAACTGGCCGAAGAGGCAATGACTAAATAAGCAATCAAACAATCAAACAATATATACCATGAGCACTTTAAAAGGACGCAACCTGATTTCCATCACCGACTTCTCGAAGGAAGAGTATATCGAGGTGCTGGACATTGCCGAAGGATTCGAGAAGAACCCCAAGCAGAAAATCTTATCGGACAAAGTGGTCGCAACCCTCTTTTTCGAGCCCTCTACGCGTACGCGACTGAGCTTTGAGAGCGCCGCCAACCAACTGGGAGCCCGTATCATCGGCTTCTCCGACCCCGGCGGCACCAGCGTCCAGAAAGGCGAGTCGCTTCACGACACCATCGTCATGGTCAGCTCCTACAGCGACCTCATCGTGATGCGCAACCCCAAGGAGGGCTCCTCCCGCTATGCCTCCGAGGTGGCCTCGGTGCCCGTCATCAACGCCGGCGACGGTGCCAACCAGCATCCCACCCAGTGCATGCTCGACCTCTACAGCATCCGCAAGACCCAGGGCACCCTGGAGAACCTGCAGATAGCCTGCGTCGGCGACCTCAAGTACGGCCGCACCGTGCACAGCCTCGTGCAGGCCATGTGCAACTTCAACGCCACCTTCCACCTCGTCTCGCCCCAGGAGCTCAAACTCCCCTCCAGCGTCAAGATGAGCATCAAGGACGCCGGCCTCAAGTACTACCAGTACACCGACCTGCGCGACATCATCCCCACCGCCGACATCATCTACATGACCCGCGTGCAGCGCGAGCGCTTCCCCGACCCCATGGAGTACGAGCGCGTGAAAGACAGCTGCATCCTCAGCGCCGACATGCTGCAAGGCTGCAAACCCAACATGCGCGTGCTGCACCCCCTGCCCCGCGTCAACGAGATTACCACCGACGTGGACCGCACCCCCTATGCCTACTACTTCCAGCAGGCACAGAACGGTGTCTACGTCCGTCAGGCACTCATGGCGGCCATCCTCGGCGCAAAATAAATGTTTAAAGTTTAATGTTTAAAGTTTAAGACAATGGAAAGCAAAAAAGAAATGGTGGTCTCCGCTATCGAAAACGGCACCGTCATCGACCATATTCCGACCGAAAGCGTCTATCAGGTAATCCGTATCCTCGGGCTCGAGCGCTACAAAGACGAGGTGCTCATCGGCAACTACCTCTCCAGCAACAAGCTCGGCCGCAAAGGCATCGTCAAAATCAAGAACAAGCACTTCTCTGTCGAGGAGGTGAGCAAGATCGCCCTCGTGGCCCCCTTCGCCTCCATCATCGACATCGAGGACTACAAGGTGGTCAAGAAGTTCAAGGCCGAGATACCGGACCACGTGGAGAACTTCGTGCGCTGCGCCAACCCCAAGTGCATCACCAACGCCGAGGCCGTCCCGACCAAGTTCGACATCATCGACAAGGAGAACCTCAAGCTGCGTTGCCACTACTGCGAGAAGTTCACCACCAAGGAAACCATGAAGTTCGCCGAATGAAACGCTACCTGATATCACTGCTGGCGCTGACGCTGGCACTGGTGCTGGCAAGCTTTGTCGTCATGTGGACGATGCCGCAGTACTATCTGCCCGTCATGCCCCTGCTGGCGCTTTACTTCGGCGTCGTCTGCGGGCTGCAGCACTGGATTGTCACCCGCGCCATGTACCGCTCGCCCAAGACCTTCATCCAGATGTTCCTGGGCTCGGTCATCGGAGTCCTTTTCATCCACATCGCCGTGCTGGCCGTCTACCTCTTCACCCACCCCTCGCATGCACGCCTGTTCACCATCGCCTTCAGCATCGGCTATGCCGTCAGCCTCGTCTTCGAGACCGTCGCGCTGGTGCGCTTCGTCAACCGCGAAAGAATCAAAAGTCAGAATAACTGACAGTTATACTATTGTTCTATTGCTGTTCTTTTACTGTTCTTTTAGAAAAGTAAAAGAACAGAATACAAAAAACTGAAAGACAATAATAAACAAATGCAAAAAAAGGCCGGTATTCCGCTTGGAATACCGGCCTTTCCCATGGTCTTGTATCGGACTACATCTCCGGGTTGGGGTTGGTCTTGCCGAGGGTGCAGCTGATGTCGCCGCGGGGGATGTTGTCGCCGTTGTAGAGGTAGCGGTACTTGCCGGAAATCTTCAGGGCATTGGCGCTGGCTTCGTAGACGGTGAAAGCCACGACATAGGTCTCGTCGACGTTGGCGCGGGGCTTGCAGGTGGCGGTGACATTGTTGCCGCGGAGGGTCCAGTTGAATTTCAGGCCCGGGAGGTCCTGCACCCACATGGTGTCGGGAGCCTTGAAGGTGATGGAGTCGCCGGCCCAGTTGAATCCGGTGAGGGTGTCGGGGGCTAGGTTCAGGGGGAAGTACCACTTGCCGTAGAGCTGGCTTTCCTCGACTTGGAACTCATCCTTGCAGGAGACGGTGAACAGTGATGCCGACGCAACGAGCAGCGCGACGGCAATGAGGCTGATGTTCTTTTTCATTGTATTTCGTTTTATCATTATTCTATCGGCTTTAACGACGGTTGGTTGTTTTTATTGTGTGGAGAGTTATTTTTTTATTATCCGGGTGCTGCGGCCGCCGGCCTGGAGGGTATAGACGCCGGCAGGGAGGGCGCTCAGGTCGAGGGTGGGACCGGTGCCTCGGTACAGGCATCGGCCGCCGAGGTCGAGGATGCAGACCTCGGCATCGGGCTCCAGTCCCTGGACGGTCACCTGTCCGGTGGCAGGGTTGGGATAGACGGCGAGTCGCGCACCTGTCGCGGACGGCTGGCCGTCGGCGATGCCCACCCCTTCGGGCAGGTTGTGCACCTCGGCGATGTAGTTGATGAACGAGTGGCCGAGGGCGTTCCAGTAGGCCGGCAAAAGGTCGGACGAGAGGGTCTTGACGGTCGACACCTCCATGGTCACCTCGAGGCAGTCGTGGTAGTAGTTCACGTAGTCCTGGCGGCCACCGTGGATGACATACCAGTCGCCACCGGCGATGATGCCGCTCGAGACGACGTCGCGGAAGAGTGTGTTATTGTAGGTGCGCACGGTGTCGACAAAGCGCTTGCACACCCCTTTCCACCAGCCGGCCTGCGGGTGCGGGTTCTGCAACGACGTGAAGCAGTCCCACGGATAGTTCATCACCTCGCTACCGCCATGCAGGTTGGCGCTCAGGCGGAAGCGATGGGCGGTGAAGTAGTCAATCATGGCCTCGTTTTCCTGCTCCACCGCGGCCTTGGCTCCGCCGAAGGGGTCGGGATAGTTACGGTTGAGGTCGACCCAGTTGGCGTTGTAGCGCATGGAGCCCTGCACGCTCTGGTTGCCCTGCCAGTAGGCGCCGTCGGGATTGGCCAGGGGGTTGATGTAGATGGCCGTCTCGTCGACCAGGTCGGTGAGCCGCTGGCTGGTGCCGTAACTGGCCAGCAACGTGTCGATGAGGCGGAGCATCATCACGTAGCCCGTCACCTCGTCGCCATGGATGGTAGAGGAGTAGAAGAACTGGGGCCTGTAGAGGTCGAGGGAGCGGTTGCCCTCGATGTGTGCCGCCAGGATGAGGCGTCCCCTGACCGAGGTGCCGATGGTGTCGATGGTGCACAGGTCGGGATAGCGCTCGGCCCATCGCTGCATCATGGCAAGGTAGGTCTCGTAGGTCGGATAACGGTCCCACGCGGCCATCTCGTCGACCAAGGCGGCCATAGTCACCGCCTTGGAGCCTATGGCTTCGGGCGCCGGCGGGAAGGCGTCGGGGCGCGGCTTGAGGGGCTGCTGGGCCCACAGGCTGCCTGCCGCCAGCAGGAGCAGCGCGCTAATGGCCAATCGCTTCATTTCTTCTGCTTCTTCTCTTTCACAAACGGTTTGTCGCTGAGCACCTGGGTGTCGCGGCCTATCTTCTTCATGGCGGCCTGCAGGGTCTCCACATTGGTCTTGCGGGGGTCGTAGGTGATGGTGACCGTCTGCTTCTCGCGGTCGGTCTCGATGTTGACCACGCCCTTCTCGAAACGCATGTTGCCCTTGATTTTGTCCTCGCAGCTCTGGCAATGCATCACGGGAGTCGGCGTCAGCACCAGCTGGCGCAGGTCCTTGCCGCCGACGGCCAGCAGCAGGATGGAGGAGATGATGACAAACAGATTCTTTATCATAACTTGGTAGTTTTTATTTGTTGATTCTTACTCCGACATAAAACATACGGCCATAAACAGGTCCCCAGAGCATGGTGGGGTCGAAGGTGCTGCTCCAGGGATGGGCCGCGTCGATAACCGGCACAGGCTGCCGGTAGTTGGTGAGGTTCTCGCCTCCCAGGTAGATGCTGAAGTGGCGGAAGTCGCGCGTGAGCTGCACGTTGAGTTGCGGATAGGCGGGGAAGTCCCCGCTCTCCACCAACCCTTCGCCGTCGTTGTAGGCAGGGAGGCGGCCCGGGCCGTTAATCTGGAGCGTCAGGTCGAAGTGCCACAACGCCATCATGGGCTCCCAACTCACGGTAACCAGTCCCTTGTAGCGACTCTGCAACGGTTTTTCCATCAGGATGCCTCCATAGGTGCAGTGCACATCGTTCAGACGGAAAGCAGCCACGAAACTCCATTCGTCGGAGGGGTTGTAGGAGGCGTCGACCTGCAGCGTGCGGGAGAACGACCGACCATGCAACGAGGTGATGTGAATCAAGGCCGGGTCGCTGTCGTAGTCGAGCACGGTCTGCTGCTGGAAGGAGGTGTAGTAGAATTCGGTGTTCAGCGTTATGGTACGGTTGCCGGCCGGAATATAGAAGACCGCCGCGAGGCCTGTGTTCCAGGCTTCCTCCATCGGCAATCCGGCATCGATGACAAGCGTGCGTCCCGAAGCGGCAAGGTAATGATACTCGGCGAAAGGATGGGTGGTGCGGTAACCCTTGCCGGCCGAGGAACGGAGCGTCAGCCAGTCGGCGGGAGCCCATTTGAGGTGCAGGCGCGGGGTGAAATACGCCCTCTCATAGAGCGTGCTGTAGTCGGCACGCAACCCTGCCATGGCCGTGAAGCGGTAGGAGGGTTTGTATGTATATTGGGCATACAGCCCCGGGGTGTTCTCCTCCGTCAGCAAGGAATCGTATCGCGGAATGGGCAGATAAGTCTCGTTCATACTTTCATGGGTGAAGCTCAATCCAGTACTCAGCTGGTGCGCCTCGGTAAAGTCGTGCTCGAGCATCAGCTGGGAGTTGAGCATGGATTGGGCGATATTCATCTGCCTGTCGTTCATTATATCGCGCTGCCACATCCCGCCGCTCAGGTGCTGCCTGTCCCAGGTGGCAGTGAGGGCCAGATTGGTATTGTGCTCGCGGTTGAGCAGGAAGGCATGTTTCATGTAGGCCCCGACGCCGCTTCCCAGCAGGTTGATATCCGGCCCTGTATGCAACAAGACGGCCAGCGTCCCGGGGAGTATTGACGGCCACGACTGCACGGTGCCTCCAAGACGCGACTCGCTGAACAGGTTGACGCCATAATGCCCCAGATAGCGGCCACGACGGTATTTGGCGCGGAGGCTGCTGTTCCATTGCCGCACCACCGGCATGTCTATCCAACCGTCTTCATTCATGTCGTGGTGCACCCACTGGTTTTCATAATGCAGCAATGCTTCGGCAGTGAAATAACGCCCGAAGGCCTTGTTCAGCACCATGTTCGCTTCCGTCTTCGTATGGCTGTCGCCATATAAGTTGAGATACAGGTTTTGCTCATCGTCGGGCTTGATGTACTCCACGTCGATTTGACCCGTGATGCTCTGAGGCCCGTTCTTCACGCTCGACGCCCCCTTGCTCACCTGTATGCTCTTCATCCACGAGCCGGGCACGCGACCCAGCAGGTAAGGTTGTGCGGCGCCCCCCGCCATCGGCAGGCCTTCGACAAGCATCTGCACATACTGGCCGCCCAGGCCCAGCAGGCGTATCTGGCGGGCTCCCACGGCGGCATCGCTGTAGTTCACGTCTACGGCGGGGTTGCTCACAAAACTCTCGCCCAGATTACAGCAGGCGGCCCTGAAGAGCTCGTCCTGCCCTATCTCGCTGCCGTTCACCGCACCCGACATGCGCTTGATGCCCTCACTTTTGGATTGTATTGTCACCTCCTCCAGCACAGCATGGCGCACCGTGTCGGGCTGCTGCGCACGAAGCAGCGGCACAGCGGCAAAAAGGAGAACTGCGATTATAGTCGTTCTTTTCATACACGACCATAAACGCAGTTCTTTTTTATTTATTGTGTACTATCCTTACAAAATAATGCCGAACTTGATGGGATAGAGCTCCTGGCAGCCGTCCTTGAGCAGCGGCAGGGTGGCTGCCTGGACGTAGAGACCCATGCCCTTGTACTGCACGGCCACGCGGACATCCAGATGATAGGGGTTGAAGTACTGATTGACGGCGAAGTCCTTCTCCTTGACAGTACTGCTGGGGTTGTCATACTTGCGGCGCAGGCCGGTGTTGTTGCCGCTCCAGTTGAGACCCGGCAGGGCGGCGACGCTGAAGTGCCACTTCTTGGGATTGCCGAACTCCATTTTAATGGGTACCACGACGCTGCGCGTCTTGAGGCGCGAGGTGGCGTCGGTGCTGGCGCCGGCAGCGAAGGTCATCGGGTCGGCAGTGGCGTCGAAGGTCACCTCGGGAGTAGTGAAGTTGTAGCGGTCCCAATCCAATCCCAAGCCGGCCTTGAGGGCGAAACCACGCACGTTGACCACAGGGATGTTGATGGCCAGCTGGATGTTGTGGAAGTTGGTACTCACTGCCGAGACACCTTCCACGCCGCCGAAGCCGCTGCCTATCTCACCGCCCCAGTTGTGCCAGCCGAAAGCCAGGTCAAACTCCGTGTTCCACGGATGGTAATTGGCCTTTTTCTTGGATTGACGGGCCATATCGCTCATGGTAGAGGTAACACGGTCCATGAAATCTATCGCCTCGTAGCCGTCATACTCCACTCGCTCGCTCTTCAACTCGCCGTCCACCGTGTGGCGCCCGGAGTTGATGCGGCCGAAGTCGCTATTACTGAAGAGTTCGTCGCCGACACCCTCGGGGGCCAGCTCACGACGCATGTCGGTGGCGGACAGATTGATGCGACTGTAGTCGATAGCCGTGTAGCGGCCCACGCCGTACTGCACGGGCTGCGTGGTGGTGATGTGCGAGTAGTCTTCGCACTTCATCGTCATGCGGCGGGCACGCAGGGTGTCGCCGTCATTGCCACTGTAGGTGATGCGCGAATAGTCCTCGGCATGCAGGTTGAGGCTGTCCATCATGGAGAAATTGCCAACGAATTTCAGGGCGCTGAAGTCCTGCGTGTTGAAGCTCATGGTGCGTCCGGGACGCAGGTAGAGCGTCGCCTCGTCGTCGGTCTCCTTGAGGGTGAGGCGCGAGCCCTTGTAGGTGCCCAGCTGGTGGGCGTTGCCGCTGACGGTGAGGCGGTTTTCGTCGCCTTGCATCACACGCAGGGCGGCGTAGTCCTCGAGGCGGATTTCGGTGATGTTGTCGGACAGCAGTTGCGACGACTGGGCCCATCCCATGGCGGGAAGCATCAGTGTGGCCATTGCGGCCACTGTTTTGATTGTCTGTTTCATAATGATATGCTTTTTTTATTTGTTTACTTCACTGTATGTGCTGATGAAATCGGCCACCATGCGCAGGCCGCGGGGTGTGCGCTGGCGACGCTCGTCGACGCGGGCCAGCAGTTCCTCGTCGTCCAGCAGGCGGCGGGCCAGACGGCGTCCCAGGTAGGTACCCTGCAACCCCTCGCGCACATCGTTGTTGAGGGACAGCAGGCGCTGCTCCAGGTCGTCGAGGGTGTCCTCGACAAAGAGGTTGTCGACATAGACCATCTGCGGCTCTCCACTCCCCTCTCTCCACTCTCCACTCTCCTCTATCCACTCACCTCTCTCCACCTCCTCGGCTTCAGCCACCGGCATGGGCTGCAGCACCATGGGGCGCGTAGGCAGGTAGTTCTCGGCCTCCTCCAACTGCCGCTGCGGCTCGGTAGGCTTCTCCTCCCTCGGCATCGCAGAGGGAGCTTCCGGTTTGGCAGGAGTGGCCATGGGGACAGCGGCGGGAGCCGTCGGCAGGGTGTCGACTGCCGGCACCTCGCGCACCTGCGCCACCTGCATCCCTTCCTCCTGCGGAGCGGCATTGTGCCACACCACCGGCGAGAGCAGCAGCAGGATCACGGCAGCGGCGGCACTCCAGCGCAACACGGCAGGCCACAGGGGCCGGGTGTGTTGCTGTGCGACATACCTCACGCTCTCGTCGCGCTCCAGCCGCGGCGCCTCGCCATAGAGGGCCAGCTCCTCGGCAGCCTCGGGGTGCCCCTCGAGCCACTGCTCCACGGCCTCGCGCTCGTCGGCCGTCAGGCAGCCGTCGGCATAGCGCACCAGCCAGAGTTCGTAGTTGTTATCATTGATTGTTTCCATAGCCTAGTTTAATTAATTGTTTACGCATAGCCACGCGGGCACGGAAGAGGTAGACCTGCACGCGGTCGTCGCTCAGCTGCAGGGTCTCCCCTATCTCGCGGTAGCTGTAGCCCTCCACGTCGCGCAGCTGGAGGATGGCCCGTTGCACCTCGGGCAGCACGGAGAGGGCGCGTCCGATGGCATCGCGCAGGTCGAAGCCCTCGTCAGGGGCCTGGCTCTGCATGCCTTCCGTCAGCTCCGAGGCGGCATACTCGCGCTGCACGGCACGGTGGCGGAAGGTCGACATCAAGCGACGGTAGGTGGCACTCAGCAAGTAGCCCTTGCCCTTCTCCAGCGCCACATCGTCGCGGCATTGCCAGAGAGCGGCAAGGGCCTCTTGCACGGCATCCTCCGAGTCGGCCTTGCTGCCGCCGCAACGCACGGCCAGGCGCATGGCGTCGTCGGCCCAGAAGGGTGCTGCTGTGTTGTATTCCTTCGCTGTCATATTCGCCTAATAGTCGCGCGAAGGGGGTGTTTTCTTACAGGCAGGTTGAAAAAAATTTTTTTATTCCACCCAGCGCACATAGTCGGCCTTGCGGGGAGCGACGGTCGAAGGCGTGGCGGCGGGGTAGCCGAGGATGACGTGGTCGACACCCACATACTCGTCGCCGATGCCCCACTCGCGCAGCAGGGCGCGCCCTTCCTCGCTCTCGCCCTCCTCCTTGGCACGGTGCACCCAGCAGGAGGCCAGGCCGCAGGCGTGGGCGGCGTTGAGCAGGTTGGTGACCACGGCGCAGCCGTCGTACATGTGGGTCACCACGCGGCTGTCGGCCAGCACCAGCAGCACCACCGGGGCGCCATAGAAGGGGTCGAACCCTTCGGGCAGCGGGTGGGTGCGGCGCATGATGTCGGCATTGAGGGCGCTGAGACGGTCGCGCATGGCGCGGTTGGTGACGGCCACGATGAGGGGGCTCTGCTTGCCGTGACCCGAAGGGGCATAGGTGCCGGCCTCGCAGATGCGCTCCAGCACTTCGCGCGACGGCATACGGTCGCTGTAGGCGCGGCAGCTGCGCCGCGTCTTCATACACTCGAGGGCTTCCATGGCATCTACTGGTTCAGTGCGTTGAGGAGGGTGACGATGGCGGCGGCGGTGGTGGCCGTCTGGCTTATCTTGTCGGCCGTCACGTTGCTCAGTCCCACGCTGTTCATCAGCTTGTCGACAAACGAGTTGGCGTTGGCCGAGGTGATGAGGCCGGCCGAGGAGGCGATGAGGCCCGTAGTGAAGGCCTTGCGGTAGGCGGCGTTGTCCTTGTTGTTCTGCAGCTCGCTGTAGGCCGTGGCCACGGCGAGGGCGTTGGTGAGGTTGTTGCCCACGGTGAGGTCCACCTTGCCGGTGTTCTTGTAGCTGCTGTAGAGGCCCTGCACGGCGGTGCCGCAGGCAGTACCCGTGGCCTGGGCGGCGCTGTTGCTGCCGGCGGCCGACTGCATCATGCCGCACGAGGTAAGTGCCAGCGTGGCGACACACATCAAAAGAAGTCCTAAACGTTTCATGTTGTGTTTGTTAATTATATTTTTTTCAGTATTGTCCGGCTTGCAAAAATACAGAAAAAAAACAACACCGTGTGCAACAAATATCAAATTGCCTGTTTATCAATATATTTTACAGGAGTTCCTTAGGAGTTCTTTACGGATTTGTAAAGAACTCCTGAAGAACTCGTAGGGAATAGTTGGTGTTATGGGGAGTGGAAGAGCTACTTATAGGCCTCGCATATCGGAGAGATGTCG
The DNA here is from genome assembly GCA_017480785.1 of Bacteroidales bacterium. Lineage (GTDB taxonomy): Bacteria > Bacteroidota > Bacteroidia > Bacteroidales > P3 > Colimorpha. The sequence goes on along the minus strand of JAFURZ010000010.1, from coordinate 132,882 downwards.
CGTCTCTCTGAGGTGACGGTTTGATACTTTTATTTTGCCCCGAAAAGAATTTTTCGTATCTTTGCAACGTCAACCAAAGCATAGATAACGAATGTAGACCGCAGATTATCAATCTTTAACCCAAGAAAGGAGGTGCAATTATGATAGAAAAAATCCAATATCAGACCTTGCAGTGGCTCGATATCACGAATCCCAGCGAGAAGGATTACACGATGTTGCTCGACGACTATCACTTCCACCCCCTGGATATCGAGGACTGCCGCGGCACCACCCAGCGTCCGAAGATTGATGAATACGACGACTACTATTTCCTGATACTGCATTTCCCCTATTTCGACCGCGACAACAAGACGGTGCGCATCCGCGAGGTGAAGCTCTTCTGGGGCAGGGACTACATCATCACCGTGGGCAAGGCCCACTGGGTGGTGAAGAAGCTCTTCGACGAGATGAACGAAGACCTGCAGGAGGGCGACGAGGAGACGCAGGAGATGATGGCCACCAGCGACCAGCTGCTCTACCACATCCTCAACCGGCTGATGCTGGAGACCAACACCCTCGTGCAACGCATCGGCGCCGAGGTGGACCTCATCAACTACGACATCTTCAACCGGCGCGCCCGCTCCATCATCGAGCAGATATCGGTCACGCGGCGCAACATCATCCTGCTGAACACCACGTTCCGGGCTCAGCTACGCGTGCTGCACATGTTCGAGAGCGGCGGCATCAAAGGCTTCGTCGACCCCGAGGTGCTGGAGATGGACGACTACTGGGGCAACATCCTGGACCAGTACCAGAAGATGTACGACTCGATTGAGGACTACGGCGAGTTGATTGAGGGCCTCTCGCAGACCTTCGACTCGTTGCTGACCAACCGCACCAACGAGATTATGCGGGTGCTGACCTACTTCTCCACCATCATGCTGCCGCTGACGGTGGTCACCGGGTTCTTCGGCATGAACGTGGAGTTCCCCTTCACCCCCGACACCACGGCATTCTGGATTATCCTCGGCGCCCTGGCCATCCTCACCACGGTCCTCATCCTCTTCTTCCACCACCGCACACGGCAGTGACCTGCTGCCTGAACGGCGAATTACATTACGTTTTTGAAACGGCGAATTTCGCAAATTACGCGAATGCTACGCAGGTCAATTTATGGCGAATTACTCGAATGCCACGCAACACATTCCTGCGCAAGCAATTCGTTTAATTCGAGTAATTCGCCGTTATAAATATACTAAGCCGTTTGAATTAATGTAGATGTTTATTATGTGTTGATATTTTCATTGCGGGGCTCTTCGCCATGCGGGGTTTATTGTGTATCTTTGCGGCTGGAAAACAAAGTGCAAAGATGTTCGACTTCAGTCATTTTCTCACTGATAGCTATGCTGTTGCGCTGGCGGCGGTGACGCTGGCGGCCATGATATATTTGTGTTTCTACTACGGGCTGTACCACTTTCGCGTGGGGCGTCTGGCCGAGCGGAAAGGCAAGACCGACGACGACCAGCTGCCGCCCGTGAGCGTGGTGCTCACCGCCCGCAACGACGCCGCCTGGCTCAAGGAAAACCTGGTCTACCTGCTCGAGCAGGACTACCCCGACTTCGAGGTGGTCGTGGTCAACTACCTGTCGACCGATGAGACCGAGTTTGTCCTCAAGCTGCTCAAGGACTACTACCCCCACCTGAAGGTGGTGCCCTTCAAGGAGGACGTGAACCTCTTCCAGGGCAAGAAATACCCCCTCTCCATCGGCATCAAGAGCGCCAAGAACGACATCCTGATGCTGGCCGACCCCGACTGCACGCCGAAGAACCTGCTGTGGCTGCGCGGCATGGTGCGCGGCTACCGCGAACAGGGAGTGGCGAGCGGAGAGCGGAGAGTGGAGATAGTGCTGGGCTACTGCGGCGTGAAGCGCAGCAAGACCCTGCTGGGCTGCCTGCAGCAGTACGACGCCCTGGCCTACGGCGCCCAATACCTGGGGGCCGCCCTCCTGGGGCACCCCTACACCGGCTCGGGCCGCAACCTCAGCTACCGGCGCTCCTTCTTCTTCAGCCAGGGGGCCTTCATACGCCACTACGACGTGGCCGACGGGAGCGACGACCTGTTCGTCTACCAGAACGCCACCCGCAGGAACACCACCATCTGCATCGACAGCGACGCCTGCCTGGCGGTTGAGCCGCGGAAGCACTTCTACCAGTGGCACGACGAGCGGCGCCACCGCGTGGCCACGCGCAACCGGCACCGCCTGGGCGACCGGCTGCGCGAGAGCCTGCCCGGCTGGGCCAGCCTCCTCTTCTATGCCGCTGCCGTGCTGCTGGTGCTGCGCGGCACCCTCCCGTGGGTCGTCGTAGCCGCCGCCATGGCGCTGAAATGGGCCTGGCAAATCGTGAGCTTCTCCCGACTCACCAAGCGTTTCGAGGGGGGGCACGTACACCTCGCCGCACCCCTGTATGAAATTTATTTTGCACTCGCAAATACTATTTTGATACTTTTGCCGTTACCCAACAACAGAAAGTTCAAAAAATAGAAGTGGAGAACACCGCGACAGCAACAAAGGAGCGCCTGCAACACGACTACCAGCTCGTGTGTGCCGCACGCGACGAGGGCAGCCACAAGGCCTTTGCCGACCTCATGGCCGCCTACCGCGAGCCGCTCTACCTGTTGCTGCTCCGCATGACCCGCAACACCACGACGGCCGCCGATCTCACCATCGAGACCTTCGGCAAGGCCTTCATGCAGCTGCACCGCTACGCCCCCACCTCCACTTTCAGCGCCTGGCTCTACAGCATCGGCGTGCACCTGTATATCGACCAGCTGCGCCGCAAGCGCCTCGACACCGTGCCGCTGAGCGCCGCGGAGCACACGCCCGACGGCGAATACATCGAATACCAGATACCCTCCAACCAGCCCAACCCCGAGGAGGCCCTCATCCGCATGCAGCGCGACGAGACCCTGAAGGCCATTGTCGACGGGCTGAAGGAGCCCTACCGCCAGATAGTGCGCCTGCGCTACTATGACGACCTCAGCTACGAGGAGATAGCCTCGAAGCTGGGCATACCCCTCGGCACAGTCAAGATACGCCTCATGCGGGCCAAAGAGCTGCTTGCCGCCATCGTGAAGAAGAAAGGAGTCGAGCTGTGAAACGGATAGCCCTCATCGCCGCCACCCTCCTGCTTGCCGCCTCGGCCACCGCCACCGCCGACGACGGCAAGCCTCCCAGTACCGGCCTCTCCTTCTTCGCCAATGCCGGCGCCTTCTGGGCCAGCAACAACACGGCCAACTTCTACAACGGCCACCCCTCCAACGCGAACACCATCGACCGCGTGCTGCACAGCAGCACCTACGGCACCCAGATATGGCAGCACCTGGTCAACCAGGGCGCCATCTCGCCCTCGACCATCGGAAGCTACAACCAGCTGCAGGTGGTGGAATACGCCGACATGTACTACCGCATCAGCTACCAGATAGGCCTCGGCCTGCGCTACGACTACACCTCGGGTTTCGGATGGCTGCTGCGCTTCGACCTGACGCGCCTGAATGCCATCGGAGCCTTCAACCTCAGCAGCGACAACGGCGCCAGCATCCTCGGCAACGACCCCTACATCCGCTGCGGCATCCTCGGCAAGGAGGAGCGCATCAGCATCGACTTCGCCCTCGCCAAGACCGCCCGGCTCTCCTCCACGCTCGACCTCGAAATCAACCTCGGCGCCTCGCTCATCAACACCAAGGTGCAGGACAACCTCATCGAGGTGGGCGGCGCCACCTACTCCATCCTCGACGTGTGGGACGGCCAGTCGCCCGACTACGGCGTGGGCAGCTACGAATACATCAACCAAGGGGGCATCGGCTACGGCGTCTTCATCAGCGTCCTGCTGGGCTACTCCATCCCCTCAGTGGGAGCCATCAAGGCCGGCTACACCTGCTACCAAAGCAAGACCGTCCTCAAAGGCGGCACAGGGACTGACGGGACCGTCGACCCCTACACCGCCTGGGGGTGGCAGCACATGCTCGGCATACGATTTGAAATAAACAATTTCAGCTTTATAAAATGATCACCTTTACCAACCTGGAAGACAGCGACCATTCGCATTTCGCACAAGACCTGTTCGAAGAGGCGTTCCCCGAGCAGGAACGCCCGCCCTTCTCTATTCTCCGGCAGCGCGATGCCGGCAAATTCCACTTCCTCGTGGCCGAAAACGGCGACGAGCCGGTAGGCATACTCACCTACTGGACCTTCGACGAACTCATCTACGTGGAGCACTTCGCCATCGCCGAAGAACTCCGCAACCAGGGACTCGGCAAAGCCGTCTTCCTCAACTTCCTCTCGCAGCAGACCGAGCAGGTGGTGCTCGAAGTGGAGCTGCCCAACACCGAAGAGGCCGACCACCGCGTGGAATTCTACGCCTCCATGGGCTTCTACCACAACCCGCAGCCCTACGTGCAGCCCTCCTACCACCACGACGGACGCACCGTGCCGATGATAATCATGTCGAAATACGAACTCGACGACGACGAATTTAACGAAATACGCACCCTCCTCTACCGCGAAGTGTACGGCGAAACAGCCTGACCGGACCATTTTTTCACTCCCCTATCACCACTATCAATCAGGCGGTTGCGGACGGAGGAAGAAAAAAATCAAAAAAAAATTTGGCCAGTATCGGAAAAGTTAGTACTTTTGCACCCGCTTTCAAGGAAGAGAGCTTCCCAAAAGCAGTTCGGCTCCTTAGCTCAACTGAATAGAGCATCTGACTACGGATCAGAAGGTTGCAGGTTTGAATCCTGCAGGAGTCACCCAGGGGGACCACCAAAGGTCCCCTTTTTTCGTTCTCCACGCCCCCCTTTTTCCCTCTGTTCTTTCTGTATTCTTTTACTGTTCTTTTACTTTTCTAAAAGAACAGCCACACATCACACTGACAACCAGCGTGCAACACAGCACGGAAATTGCCACTGAATAATTCTTGAACATTCGCGGAATTTCGTGGGCATTCGTGTTTTTTCACACAAATTGCCACGAGTTTCTTTGTTCGCCTGCTCGCTGCGCGAGCGAAATCTATAAATCCAGTAGATTTTTCCGCAGTGCGGTTCCTCTGAACGTGAATTGCCGGGAATTGATTCTTACAATTCGAGTAATTCGCCGTTTGATTGACCTGCGTAGCATTCGCATAATTCGAGTAATTCGCCGTTAAAAAAAATCTTTCAAGTATGGAAAATTTGTGTATATTTGCAGTCGAATACTAACCATTAAAAGTTGACAGGATATGAAAAAATTATTGTTTATTAGTATTTTAGCATTTCCCCTATCATTAATGGCGCAAAACGAAAGTGCGGTAGCCAGTGAGAATTTTTATCTAATTAATCCTGTAGATTATTCCGTCGTCCGAAATGGAGAAAACAATTATAGTTTATCTTCTCACATGGCGAAAGGGGGAACTTATTTTGTCAAGACAGATTTTGGAATTACCAATGCAACCACCGGCTCCCTTGCATATTATATTGCATTGATAACCGATTCCATTCCAAATCTTAACGTTTTAGATATGAGAATTGTCGACGAATATGCTTTTATGTGCGGGAGTGTTTGGGACTCGATAGACTCAACCACTTATATCAGCCATGGTTTTCTCGGCTATTTTAACATAAGTGACATGTATCAAAACAATACTCTGAATATCAATCTTCATGTGTATGACAGCACCAGGGAATTCAACAGGATGGTGGCATACAAGGATATGACGGATTATAAAATAGTAGCACTTGGCTCGTATAGAGAATATGATATGGTTGACACTGTGTACCTATATCCATCATGTCTTGTAGAAGAATATATCATGTCAAGCGTACCATCTATACTTATCCGGGAAATAAAACCGTTTAATTATTGGGGTGCACCAAGAGAAGCGATGATGGATTTGGTATTGGTTGGAGATTATGTAGTATTGGTTGGACGATTAAACTTCCCTTATTCACCAATAAACTCAAATTATTCCATTTGTGTGCGCTATGCAAACAAACAAGCTGTTATCGGAGACCCAATGCTTGATAACCATTACTATTACAGCACCCTAATGCCTGAAGTTAATAACAACATCCATGCTGTCGCTTTGGATGAAAACAAAATCGCCGTCTCGTATGTATATCACGACAACACTGCAGAAAAGTTTTATACACGACTAAGGGTAATTGATATACCCTCAATGGATATGCTTTCCTCACAACAGTTCAAGACATATTCAAAAGACGAACCGACAGAACTGGCATACGACCCTAAAAACCAAATATTAACGCTTCTTCACACAATGCCGTTTCCGGCTCTATTATCATACAATAATTCTTACTTTGTGCAAATAGATCCTTATTCTAAAGCCACATACACAGCTCCAGTGCTATTCCCACAAAAGGGTTTATATACCTCACTTGACATGTTCAACGACGAGTTTTATGTAGCCACAGGGCAGAATTGGTGGTATTATCAACATACTACAGCACCTCAGCCAAACGAAAACCAATGTCCTCAAGTTGATGAAATTAAAATTAGACCCATACCTATTTTAACATCAAACTTTTTTTATTTGACTGATACAATTACTACAACATATCACAGTACAACAAGAAATGCGGTGATAAACCCAACGAAAATCATCCATCTTTGCGACGACAAATAAAAAACACATAGATATGAAAAAGATTGTTTTTTTTGTTTTTCTGCTAGTAATCATTGTACCACTTCTTGCTGCCCAGGACACAGTGCGACGGGCGGATCCATGGTATTCCTCGGAGGATTACAATTCGCTTACACGAATTATCAACATGGGTTTGGGAGCTTCTCATTTTTATAGATTTACCGGGTCTTGGCCTGGTAATGAGTATTATACTGTCCTTCGTACTTGGGATGATTTTTTCAAAGCGTGCGTTCCTCAGAATGACGAAGATTATATATATGGCATTGCAGTTACCGCGTATAACTTCCCGGTACCTGTAGAAGGGCAAGATATGACGCCCATTATGGGATTGTATGTGGTGAACGATTCCTTTCCAAGAACTAATAGTATTGGATTTGCAGGAACAGCGGTAAATATATACGACTCATTGACTGTGTTCAACATGCGCAAAGACTGCTTTTTTGACTATGAACTAGGCCATCCGGAAAAGCCCGACACCCACATTGTTGTTCCAACGACAGAACTATATTTTGACACACCCTACCACAGAGATTCCCTTCCCGATACAATTTTCCTTTCCCTTAACTGGACTAACGAGCGAAAGCAACAGTACATAAACTGGATGGCGAACCAATGTCCCTCTGTGGACCCAATAGATTGCATGATGCAGCCTGTAGTAGCCTTTGGGCCATCGCTCCCGACAAGTCTTTGGTTTGGAGTGCCCGTGATGTACACTGATGTAATAGAAATCTGGGATTCCGACTATAATGGTACACCCTCCGACCCCAACATACCAAGTCTGAGTTATAGCTACAACAAAGTCCGATTGGAATATGATGGACTACTAAATCCGACCGGATATCCAGATGGTACTAGAGCCTATTGGGGCTGCATTTTCCCGATAAAGAACCTGCGGTGCACGTCGCCACATCTGTACCTTGCTGGGCGCGAGGGGAATGCGGCGACGGTGAGCTGGTGGCAGGCGGAGGCAGGCGAAGCATATCAGCTTGCGCTGGGGACCTACGGCGGCAACCCCGACTCGGGGCTGCTGGTGACGCCGGCCGACACGTTCCACACCTTCAGCGGCCTGCAGCCCGACGCCATCTACCAGGCCTGGGTGCGCAAGGCCTGCCGCTACACCACGGCGGGCTACGACACGTTGGTGTGGAGCGACTGGAGCCAGCCGCTGGTCTTCCGCGCCTCGGTGGGTATCGACGAGGTGGACGACGGAGGCCTGCGGGTGACCGTGCAGGCGGGCTGCATCGCGGTGCAGGGCCTCGCCGCCGGCGAGCGGGCCGAGGTGTACGACATGAAGGGCTGCCGCGTGGCACTGCTGGAGGCCGACGGCAGCACCGCCCCACTGCCGCAGGGCGTCTACACGCTCCGCACACAGCAGTACCACCGCCACCGCCGCGTGGTAGTGACGCGGTAGACATTCGTTTTTTTCCACACAAATTGCCACGAATATCCGTAAAATATCATAAATTCATTCTTGAATATTCGTGGTATTTCGTGGGCATTCATGTTTTTTCACACAAATTGCCATGAATATCCGTGAATTGTCATAAATTCATTCTTGAGCGTAATTCGAGTAATTCGCCGTAAAAATAATCTTTCAAGTATGGAAAAATTGTGTATATTTGCAGTCGATAATATTCATCCAAAAGCTGACGGGTTATGAAAAAGTTATTGCCTATCATTGGTTTATCACATATTAACACCAAGCATTTCGTTGCTGCATTATTCTTTTTCTCGACCCTGGCGGCAAGAGCCCAGGATACAGTGCGACGGGCGGACCCGTGGTATTCCTCGGAGGATAGCAACCCGCTGGAGAGATTGTATGATATAACCCACGGGTTTGTGTATTGTGGTGGTTTTTTTAGTAGGAGTGGATTATACTCATATTATGCCAATCGTGGAACACTTGATGACCACTTTAAAATGAGCGTAATCCAAAATGATGAGGAATTCTTGTATGGCATTGCCGTCACTGCGTATAACTTTCCAGTACCTGTGGATGGGCAAGACATGATGCCCATTATGGGGTTGTATGTGGTGAACGACTCCACAATGAGAGAACCAGGATGGACCCCGGTACGGATATACGACTCGTTGTCCGTGACCAATGTACGCAGGGACTGCTACTTCGACTATGAACTAGGTCCGTTTGGGAAGCCCGACACCCACATTGTTGTTCCAACGACGGAACTGTATTTCGACACCCCCTACCGCAGGGACTCTCTGCCCGACACCATCTTCCTTTCCCTATGCTGGACCGATAGCCGCAAACAAAGGTATTGGAATTGGATATCGGAGAATTGTTCCAGTCAAGGTTTAATAGACTGTCTTATGCGGCCTATCGTGGCACATACAACAGCGCTCCCTTCGAGTCTTACTTTTGAACCGGCCATATTGGGAACCGACGAAGTATGGGAAACTGGAAGCTATAACAGAGTTGCTTTGAACTATTCCGACTACATGTCTCCGAGTGGTTATACAGCCCCACGTGCATTCTGGGGCTGCATTTTCCCGATAAAAAACCTGCGGTGCACGTCGCCACATCTGTACCTTGCTGGGCGCGAGGGAAATGCGGCGACGGTGAGCTGGTGGCAGGCGGAGGCAGGCGAAGCATATCAGCTTGCGCTGGGCACCTATGGCAGCAACCCCGACTCGGGGATGCTGGTGACGCCGGCCGACACGTTCCACACCTTCACCGGCCTGCAGCCCGACACCATCTACCAGGCCTGGGTGCGCAAGGCCTGCCGCTACACCACGGCGGGCTACGACACGCTGGTGTGGAGCGACTGGAGCCAGCCGCTGGTCTTCCGCGCCTCGGTGGGTATCGACGAGGTGGACGACGGCGGCCTGCGGGTGACCGTGCAGGCGGGCTGCATCGCGGTGCAGGGCCTCGCCGCCGGCGAGCGGGCCGAGGTGTACGACATGAAGGGCTGCCGCGTGGCACTGCTGGCGGCCGACGGCAGCACCGCCCCACTGCCGCAGGGCGTCTACACGCTCCGCACACAGCAGTACAACCGCCACCGCCGCGTGGTGGTGACACGGTAGACATTCGTTTTTTTCCACACAAATTGCCACGAACGTCCGTGAATTGTCAAAAAAACATTCTTGAATATTCGCGGTATTTCGTGGGCATTCATGTTTTTCCACACAAATTGCCACGAACGTCCGTGAATTGTCATAAATTCATTCTTGAATATTCGTGGTATTTCGTGGGCATTCATGTTTTTTCACACAAATTGCCATGAATATCCGTGAATTGTCATAAATTCATTCTTGAGCGTAATTCGAGTAATTCGCCGTTTGATTGACCTGCGTAGCATTCGCATAATTCGAGTAATTCGCCGTAAAAAAAACTTTCAAGTATGGAAAATTTGTGTATATTTGCAGTCGATAATATTCATCCAAAAGCTGACGGGTTATGAAAAAGTTATTGTTTATTAGTATTTTAGAATTAATTCCCTTGTTTGTTTATGCGCAATATACAACAGTGGTGACCGAAAAAATCGGGGCATGCTTTCCTGATTTATCCACAACATATGCGGTTCGGAACTGTACCAGAAGAAACATTACAGTGACCTACACTTACGGGCCTTCCGGCAAGGCGGCGTTTTGTGCGATGAAGTACGATGACTATACATCCGGAGCACCCACGCCATCGTTTCCTCTCTTTTGCGTACCCCTTCCCGCACAGTTGAAAGGCATAGGGGACTTCCGTATCATTGGGGATTATGTATGCTTTGGTGGACCGAGTGCCACACTCTATCCACCCCATTTCACGACAGATTTCTTCGGCTTTTTCAAACTCTCGGAACTGATGTCTGGTACGACTGTGAATTTTAAACTCATGCAAATTGATGATTTCGTCATTGAAAAAATAGAGGGGTTCAAAGACGACCATGGGTTTAAGGTTTTTGCGCTGGGATACTACTTTTTTAAACAGAACCTCGTTGACACAAATGATTACTACGCCATTCTTGAAGTGGACGACCCGCCTACGGCTTCAGGATACACAATTAAACACGACCCCATCTCCCAACAGAATCCCGGTAACGGATTCTTTGACGACATTGTTATCCTTGACGACAAGGTGGTGTTTGTCGGTTCTCATCTCTTAACAACTCCACCTTCCCCTCCCTACCCCTGCTGGGGTCCCATCAAGATGCGGTGGGTGGACAAGGCACTGGGTATTAACGACCCTCAACTTGACTTCATTTATTATCAGACGGCGACAGGCCCCTTGCCGGAAGACGAACGAAACAGCCGCATACAAGCCAAGCCTATTGATGGACAGACATTTGTCATTGGCTATACCAACACAGAACTATCTACCGGCGTTTCAACAAGAAGAGTAAGGGTGTTCGATAGCAATATGGATAACATTGTATCACAGGAATACCCCATATACAACAAGTTGGGCATGTACGAGATGGTCTACAACAGAAAGGGAGAAACACTAACTGTGTTGGAGCCGGATGGCATCACTTCACGGTTCGTCTTTACCCATCCGCTGAATACGACTCCCTATGCAGCCCTAACCTTACAAGATGCCAATAATTATCATCACTACCTTGACACTATCTCCGGTCATCAATTTATCTCCACACAAGAGGATCGCTGGACGTTCCAAGTGGCTGACCAGGTATCATACATTTCCGGGGTAAACACCAACAACTGTATTAATCACAGTGGGCTGGAGGTGGATATTATTCCACATTTAAAAAAAACATCTTTGCCCAACAATCTTATTCTTGAAATGCCAATATCGATTGTTGTCTATCCTATAGGGAATGTTATCAGTTGTACACTACCTGTAATATGCGTTTCTAAATAATCATAACAATACGTTTCTGAATAATCATAACATAAAGAAATGAATAAAAACATAGCAATCGTCCTACTGATTCTTTCCGCCCTAGCGGCGACAGCACAGGACACTATAAGTGAAGACAATCGGTGGTATATGTTTCTGCCTCATGGCAATATAACTCAAGTAATCGGTGATATTGACGGATGGGTGGGTCCGGATTTGACCGGGCTTGCGATTGGGCATTCAATTTTGCAGTATTATGGCAAAGACAGCACCACAATCAATGTGTATGGTATAGCCATGACTTTGCATTTTTTACCCATGGAGGAGGATAGGCAGTTTGATGCAATCCGTATGACACCGACAGTCACATTAGTCACCCAGGTGGCCAGCGGGAATCCACCAGTTTTTTCACTGGTTGACTCCACCAATGTGCTGGGAGTGATGAGAGAAAGCAGATTCACGTATCAACTGTACAACGGAGAGACACACTTTGTTCCAAGCTACGAATACTATTTCGATACGCCACACTCCTTCAGTCTACCAACGGACACATTTTACGTAGGGTACTATTTCCCAAGCGACCGCAGCCTAAACTATTTATGGTGGTTTGACACTGCAGCACAGCGCAGTCATGAAAAATGGATGATGCCAGTACGAGCCATATATGAACATGATGGCAATATTCCTCCCCCCTGGGGTTGGTATGCCACCACTGATAACGGCTTTTGGGGGTTCTACCCTAATGAGCCCCCCTCCACACAACCTAGGTATTCATGGGCATTTATTTTCCCCATCATCAACCTGCGGTGCACGGCGCCGCACCTGTGTTTCGTGGGGCGCGAGGGGAATGCGGCGACGGTGAGCTGGTGGCAGGCGGAGGCGGGCGAAGCCTACCAGCTCGCGCTGGGGACCTACGGCAGCAACCCCGACTCGGGGCTGCTGGTGACGCCAGCCGACACGTTCCACACCTTCACCGGCCTGCAACCCGACACCATCTACCAAGCCTGGGTGCGCAAGGCCTGCCGCTACACCACGGCGGGCTACGACACGCTGGTGTGGAGCGACTGGAGCCAGCCGCTGGTCTTCCGCGCCTCGGTGGGTATTGACGAGGTGGACGACGGCGGCCTGCGGGTGACCGTGCAGGCGGGCTGCATCGCGGTGCAGGGCCTCGCCGCCGGCGAGCAGGCCGAGGTGTACGACATGAAGGGTTGCCGCGTGGCGCTGCTGGAGGCCGACGGCAGCACCGCCCCACTGCCGCAGGGCGTCTACACGCTCCGCACACAGCAGTACAACCGCCACCGCCGCGTAGTAGTGACGCGGTAGACATTCGTTTTTTTCCACACAAATTGCCACGAACGTCCATGAATTGTCAAAAAAACATTCTTGAATATTCGTGGCTATTAGCGGGAATTCGTGTTTCTTTGTTCGCCTGCTCGCTGCGCGAGCGAAATCTATAAATCCAGTAGATCTTTCCGCTGTGCGGTTCCTCTGAACATGAATTGCCGGGAATTGATTCTTACAATTCGAGTAATTCGCCGTTCAAAAAGGAGTCTTTTCGCCGTTTCGGGGGAAGTGGGCGGAGTGGGCAAGTTGGGTTCTTTCGTGGGAAAGATGGGTACTTTCGTGGGTCGATTTTGAGGTTTTCGGCAAAACGGCCTTATTTTAGAGGCCGAAAAAACATGCCGGTGCACCGATACTGGAATGGTGTAGCATGATAAAAATTTTGTCATGTCGTAAATATTCCGTATTTTTGCACCTTGTAAGGAATGGTACAATGATGAAGCGACTGTGGTTGATAGTAATGTCGATAGTACTGTGTTGCAGCGCGATGGCACGCCAGGAGCGCGACACACTGGGTGTGGGTGCGGCGGTGGCTTTTGTCGAGAACCGCGGCCAGTGGGAGCATCCGTTCCGCTACGAGGCTCAGCTGCACGACGCGGCGCTCTTCCTCGCGGAGGGGAGCATCACGGTGGCGCTGCAAGAGGCGCTGCCCCACCCTGCCCCGCGGGCTGCCGCCCCGCGCGGACATGCCTACCGGATGCACTTCGCCGGCAGCTCGGACGCCTTGCCCGAGGGGTTCCTCCCCCGGCCGACATACAACAACTACTACCTCGGGTCCGACCCGTCGCGCTGGCAGCGCGGGGTGCCGCTGTATGACGCGGTGCGCTATGCGAACCTCTACGACGGAATAGACCTGGAGGTGTACGGCGGCCAGCAGGCCCTGAAGTACAACTTCATCGTGCATGCCGGGGCTGATGCCTCGCAGGTGGCCATCGAGTATGAGGGCACCGACGGCGTGACGGTGGATGCGACGGGCAACCTGACGGTCAGGACGACGGTGAGGGACATTGTGGAGATGAAGCCCTACGTGTACCAGACGGGAGTCGGCGGCGAAGAGGTGGAGGTGAAGAGCCGCTGGCGCGTGACGCGGACGAAAGCGGGCCGCTACCGCGCCACGATAGAGTTGGAGCCTTACGACCACAGCCGCGACCTGGTGATTGACCCGGTGCTGATATTCTCGACCTACACTGGCTCGACAGGCGACAACTGGGGCACCACGGCCACCTATGACTCGCAGAAGAACGTGTACACCGCCGGACTGGTGCTCGATGTGGGCTATCCTGTGTCGCTCGGTGCCTACCAGACCACGCTGAACGGCAACTGCGACATAGGCATCTTCAAATTCGACCCCACCGGCAGCCAACGCCTCTATGCCACCTACCTGGGCGGTGCGCAGGCCGACATGCCGCACAGCCTGTTCGTCAACAGCTTCGACGAGCTGCTCATCTTCGGCACCACAGGGTCGACCAACTTCCCCACGACGGCAGGGGCCTACCAGAGCTTCCATGCCGGCGGACAGAACCTGCACTATGAGGGGGCGAACCGGATAGCCTTCCCGCAGGGGAGCGACATCTTCGTGAGCCGCTTCAGCGCCGACGGGAGCCAGCTGATGGCCTCGACCTATGTGGGCGGCAGCGGCAACGACGGCCTGAACTACAAGCCGAGTTTCAACAACGGCAACACCAGCATGAGCGGCAACGACACGCTCTACTACAACTATGGCGACGGCGCCCGTGGCGAGCTCATCACCGACAACCTGAACAATATCTATATCGGCAGCACCACTTTCAGCAGCGACTTCCCCACCACCGAGGGCTGTGTGCAGCCGGTGTCGGGCGGGCGGCAGGAGGGGGTGGTGTTCAAGCTGGACCACAATATGCGCACCCTGCTGTGGAGCACCTACCTGGGCGGTATGAACGACGACGCGGTGTACAGCATCGACGTGGACTCGGCCTATAACCTGCTGGCCTGCGGGGGTACGAGCAGCCAGAACTTCCCCGTCAGCGACGGCTGTCTGCAACCCACCTTCGGGGGCGGCACGGCAGACGGTTTCGTGTGCAAGATTTCCTACAATGGCGACCGGCTGATGGCCTCGACCTATCTGGGGCGCAGCAACTACGACCAGCTGTACTTCGTGCGCGTGGGACGTCACGACGAGGTGTTCCTCTTCGGCCAGACGAAGAATCCCGGCACGTCGTTTATCTACAATGCGGCCTACGGAATAACCAATGCCGGCATGCTGCTGGTCCACCTCTCGCCCGACCTGACGACGATGCGCTGGAGCACCCTGTTCGGCACCCCGGGGCGCATCAACCTCTCGCCCACGGCCTTTGCCGCCGACATCTGCAACCGCATCTATGCCGCCGGATGGGGACGCGACTTTGTGCCCTATATGGCCGACTGGTATTCCGCCGGCACCACGGGCATGGAGACCACCCCCGACGCCTACAGCAGCATCACCGACGGACAGGACTTCTACATCATCACCCTGGCCGCCGATGCCAGCCAACTGGAGTACGCCACCTTCTTCGGGCAGCAGCATGTGAGCGGCTCAAGCTACAACGGCGCCGACCACGTGGACGGAGGCACCTCGCGATTCGACCGTATGGGCACCCTTTACCAGTCGGTGTGCGCCTCGTGCGGCGGCACGCAAGGGTTCCCCACCACCGCGGGAGCCTGGAGCGACAGCAACCGGTCGAGCAACTGCAACAACGCTCTGTTCCGCTTCAACGTGACCGACGACTTCCCGGTGGCCGAGTTCGCCATCCCGCAGTCGGGCTGCGCCCCTTACACGCTGCAATTCAACAACAGCAGCCGCGGCAGTTCGTTCCTCTGGGACTTCGGCGACGGCACCACCAGTACCGACTTCAGCCCGACCCACACCTATACCGCCACCGGCACCTATACCGTCACCCTTATCGCCTACATGCCCAACGGATGCTCCACCGCCGACACCCAACGCCATGTGGTGCAGGTGCTCAGCGATACCGCCATCACCCACTTCCCCGAGATTGTATGCAACAAGAGCCGGATGCAGATAGGGTTGCAGCCCGCCTTGGGCACCACCTACCTCTGGAGCGGCGACCCCGTGAGCGACGCCACCGTGGCCAACCCATGGGTCGACACGACCGGTACCTACATCCTCCATACCAACGCCATGGGATGCGCCCAGACCGATACGTTCCACGTGAGGAACTACACCCTTGTCGACCTATGGCAGCCGACGGCTGTCAGCTGTCACGACAGCACCGACGGGCGTGCGGTGTTCCGGCTCGGACTGGGAGTCGACCCCGACTCGCTCAGCATCAGCGTCGTTCCCGGCCGACCCGTGAGTCCCTTCTACACCTCCGGCGGACGTACCTTTATTTATGTCGACAGCCTGATGCCGGACGTCACCTATCAGGTAAGCATCGAGGGTTACGGTTGTTCCTATGCCCAATCGGTGCACCTGGCCAACCCACCGGCACCCTACTATACGAAAGAGTTCACCTCTGCACTCTGCAACGACAGCTGCATCGGCAGTATCCATATAAGGTACAACTTTAGCGCCATACCTGAAGAGTCTGTGCAGGACACCCTCATCGACGGGCTATGCCCCGGCACCTACATCACACGGCTCATGGTGCTGGGGTGCCCGCTTGTGGATACCAGCGTCATCGTGCGCGACCACTCGCTTGACAGCCTGCATGCCTGGGCCGACCAGACGGAGATATACCTTGGTGAGAGCGTGCAGCTGCATGCCAGCAACGGCGCGGAGCTGTACCTCTGGAGCCCCGACGACGACCTCGACCGGCTCAACAGCCAGCACCCCACGGCGACGCCCTCCGACACCGCCGTATGCTACACCGTCGTCGCCACCTCCACCAACGGCTGCTCGCGCTCCGACACCGTCTGCATCCATTGCACCGATGTCATCTGCGGCGCTCCCGAATTCGTCATACCCAATGCCTTCACTCCCAACGGCGACGGAATGAACGACAGGCTCTGCTTCAACACCGAGATTCTCTCCGAATTCAGTATTGCCATCTTCAACCGCTGGGGTCAGTGTGTCTACCGTAGCGACGATGCCTCCGAGTGCTGGGACGGCACTTTCCACGACGCTCCTGCCCTCGGCGGCGTCTACACCTACACCTGCCACATCCGCTGCCACAACGGGGTGGAGAACAACTTCAAAGGAGATATAACCCTGATACGATGAGCAAGGACCAGTTTGTCATAGCCTGTGTCGAGTCGGCCGAGAATGCCGCCATCGTGCTCCCCTGGGCGCGCCACTTTGCCGAGTGTCTCAACCACAAGGGGCTGATGATGCTACACGTGTCGAAGGACGACGCAGACGACAGCTGGCTGAAAGCGCTGGACGTGCCCTATGTCAGCATGCGTGGCAGCTGGAGCACTGCCATCGAAGGCATCCCCACGGCGTTCAATGGCATCCTGGCCGTGACGGCCGTCAACACCGCTGCCAGACGGTCCTCCCTCACCCACCCCAAGACACTGCTGCACGAATTCAAGAACTGCAAGACAGCATACCTCGCCGTCGGAGGGCACTTCCCCGCAGGAAAGGCGGTGTGGCCACAGGCGTCCCTCCTCACCATGACCCACCGGAGGGAAGGCAAGGAGACGCTCGTGTGGGCCTCCTATCTGGCCCGCTTCCTGGGCAGCCACATCACCATCGCACACCCTGACTATCGCGACGCAGACCTGCGCATGCGATGGCGTAACAACATGCGGTTTGTAGACAAGATGTTCGTCCCCTTCGGCATCAATTACACCAACGCTACCGCTTTCGGCACCGACCTGAAGAACCTGGAGGCTCTGCAACCCGACCTGCTCATTGCACGCACCACCGACGCCCGCGAGCGCGACCTCTTCGACCTGCTACTGCCACTTCCCGAATACCGGCTACTCTCCCACCCTTCGCACACCCCTATCCTTTTCCTCAATCCTCGCGACGACTTATACATACTCTGCGACTGACAATCCGTCAGTTTGGCACTCTTTTTGCATGGACGAAATAATAACAATCAAATACAACACACAATGAATTTCTTCGGAGAAACCAAAAAAGTCGTCACCCTCATCGTGGTGGCCTTCGCGCTGCTCATCGTGGCATCCTCATCGTTCTACACCATCAAATCGACCGAGCGCGGCATCCTCAGCACTTTCGGACGCATATCGGAAAACACCATCGATGACGGCCTGCATGTGAAGATTCCCTTCATCCAGACCGTCAAGAAGATCAACATCCAGCAGAAAAAGTTCGACGGGCACGAGAACTCCTACACCCGCGACGTGCAGACCTCGGAGGTGGACTACACCATCAACTACGACCTCGTGCGCTCCAATGTCAACAAGCTCTACCGCAACGTCGGCATGGACTACCACAACCGCATTGTCGTCCCCTTTGTGCGCTCAGCCATGAAAGAGGCTTTCGGCAACTTTGCAGCCACCGAAATCGTGGAGAATCGTGATGCCGTCCGACGTGAGATTGAGAACACGCTGCGCCATACCCTCGACAGCAACTACTTCATGAACATCCAGTTCCAGCTGGTCGACATCGACTTCGACGACCAATTCGAGAACGCCATCAAGGAGAAACAGGTCGCCGAACAGGAAGCACTCAAGGCCAAGAACGTCACCATTCAAGTGGAAGAGAAGGCCAAGCAGACCAAAATCGCCGCCGAAGCCGAGGCCGAAGCCATGCGCATCAAGGCCAACGCCCTCGAGCGTAACCCCAAACTCGTCAACTACGAGGCCGTGCTGAAATGGGACGGCAAGATGCCCCAATACATGCTCGGCAACAGCGTTCCTTTCATTGAAATAAAGTAATATCAAAAAAAAATAGTATTTTTGCATATCACCCCGCAAGGGAAAGAGAGACAAAACAACCTGTATTTCAAACAGTAATCCTTAACAAAAAACTTCTAATCATGGAAGAGAACACCCCCATGCAGCCCACCGAGAACGAGGAACTGCAGAACCAAGCCGCCGAGGCTCCCGTCGTGGAAAACCCCGTCGAGGCTACGACCGACAACCAACCCGTTGAACCTGCCGCTCCCGAAGCCCACGCGGCCGAAGAAACCGCTGAGCCCGAAATCGACTACAGCGCCCTCGACCGTCACGAGCTGCTCGAAGCACTCGAGCAACTCATGTCCGAGGAAGTGCAGCAAATCAAAGGACGTGCCCAAGCCATCCGCACTCGCTTCAACGAGCTCAACCACGAAGTGCAGAAAGCCGCCTTCGAGGCCTTCTTGGCCGACGGTGGCAACAAGGACGACTACCAAGCCCAGAACGACAACATCGCCGAGCAGTTCTACTCCCTCTATGACCGCTACCGCGCCCGTCGCCAGAAGTACCTCGAAGACCTCGAAGAACAAAAAAAGAAAAACCTCGAGGCCAAGCAGACCCTTCTCGACGAACTCCGCACCCTCGTCGACAGCGAGGAAGAGCAGGTGCGCACCGCACTCGACCGCTTCAACGAAATCCAGGAACGCTGGAAAGCCATCGGCGAAGTGCCGCGCGACAAAATGAACGACCTCTGGCAGAACTACCACTTCCAGATAGAACAGTTTTTCAACAAACTCAAAATAAACCGCGAACTACGTGCGCTCGACCAGAAGCGCAACCTCGACCAGAAGATAACCCTCTGCGAACACGCCGAGGAACTCATCATGGAGCCCTCTGTCACCAAAGCCTTCAAAGCTCTCCAGGACCTCCGCGCCCAATGGAAAGAGATTGGCCCCGTCCCCGCCGAGCAGAACGAGGAAATATGGCAGCGCTTCCAAAACGCCGCCAACCAAATCGACGACCGCAGGAAAGAATACTACGAACAGCGCAAAGAAGAATTCGACAACAACCTTCTCGCCAAACAGGCTCTCATCGACAAAGCCACCGAACTCACCGCCACGCGGCCTGAGAACACCCGCCAGTGGAACGAACTCACCGCCGCACTCGACGAACTCCTCAAAGTGTGGAAAACCATCGGCCCCGTCCCCCGTGAAGTCAACGAGGAAATATGGACCAAGTTCAAGGGCATGATCGACCGCCACTACGCCGAGAAAAAAGAATACTTCTCCTCAATCCGCGACGAGCAGGAAGCCAACTACCAGAAGAAAGTCGAGCTTTGCCTCAAGGCCGAAGCCATCGCACAGCGCGAGGACTGGAAGAAAGCCACCGAAGAACTCCTCCAGCTCCAGCAGGAATGGAAAGAAATTGGCGCCGTCAGCCGCAAAGTCAGCGACAAACTCTGGCACCGCTTCCGTGGCGCCTGCGACACCTTCTTCGACAAGAAAGGCTCCTTCTTCAAGGAACGCCGCTCCTCCGAGAGCGAAAACCTCGCCAAGAAAGAGACCATCCTCGGCGAACTCAAAACCCACATCTTCGGCGACGACCGCGCCGAGAACCTCTCTGTCATCAAGGACTTCCAGCGCCGCTGGGCCGAAGTCGGCTTCGTTCCCATGGCCGACAAAGAGCGCCTCGGCAAAGAGTTCCGCGCCGAAATAAACCGCATCTTCGAGCAACTCAAGATATCGGCCCGCGAAGCCGAAGAGACCGCCTACCGCGAGCGGCTACGCAACATCGGGGGCGACGCCAAGCGCTTCGTCAACAACGAACGGCAGGAGTTGCACGACAAAATCGAGAAACTCCGCAACGACCTCAACCTGTGGGAAAACAACCTCGGTTTCCTCGCCTCCAGCAAACAGGCCGACCTCCTGAAACAGGAGTTCGAGAAGAAAATGCAGGGCGCACGCCAGCAGATAGCACTCCTGCAGGCCAAGCTCCGCATCCTCGACGAGCAGGAGAAGAACCAAGAAAAAAGCAATGCCGAATAACAATCCACACACCCTCAACCTCATGCAGAGACACGCCCCCGTGTGTCTCTGCATCATTGTTGCAGCACTCCTCCTCTCCGGGTGCCACCGCTCCGAGCCCGTGCAATTCCACCGTTTCGAGCACCTGCTCTTCGACACCCCGGTCAACCGGCTGCAGGCCGAGATGAAAGAACATCAGGCAGAATACAATTCCGAACTCATCGTGTTATATCCCGACGAGCCGGAGTTCATAGAGATGACTCAGGAGTTTGTCGCCGACCCTGTGATGCGCGACATCTACCGCATCACCGACAGCATGTATCACGACCTGTCGGACGTGGAGCGCCAGTTGGGGCGTGCCCTGGGGCGCGCCTACAAGCTCTGCCCGAAGATGTGGCATGTGGAACGATTCTACACCATGGCCACCGGCGACTTCAACTACAACTTCCGAGTGTTTTCCAACTGCGGCGACCTCTGCGTCTGCCTCGACCAATATGCCTTGGGGGCAATGGAGAAGTACCAATACTTCGGCTTCCCATCCTATCTGGTTCGCACGCTCGCACGCGAATACATCGTGCCAGACTGTATGTACACCCTGGCCGGACTCTACCTGGAAGCACCCGATGGCGACCTGACTCTGCTCGACTATGCCGTTGCCGAGGGGAAGAAGCTCTACTTCATGGAGAAGACCATGCCCGGCATCGCCGACACCCTCCTGCTGCACTACACCGTTGACCAGCTCAAGTGGATGAAGGACAACGAGAAGAACGTATGGGGCTGGCTGATACAGAACAAGCTGCTCTATTCCACCGACCAAAGCGCCTGGCGCAACCTCCTCGGCGAAGCGCCGCACACCAACGCCTTCGGCAACGAGTCGGCACCGCGCGTCGCCGCCTACATCGGCTGGCAGATAGTGCGCGCCTACATGAAGAAGAGCGGCGCCACGCTGGATGAGCTCATGGCCGACACGGAGAGCCAGAAGATACTCTCCACCTCAGCCTGGCGTCCCTGAACAACGGAAAACGGAGAACGGAGAACCGTAAACAGTAAACAGTAAACAGTAAACAGATTTTGAAAACCAAGACCCTCTTTATAGTCAACCCTATCTCGGGCGTCGGCAAGCAGAAGAAGATAGAGACGCTGCTGAAGCAGAACCTCGACCACGACCTGTTCGACTACGAGGTGCGCTACACCGAACGCATCCACCACGGCACCGAGCTGGCCCGCGAGGCAGCCATGCAGGGCTACGACTGTGTCGTCGCCGTGGGTGGCGACGGCTCGGTCAACGACGTCATCCAGGGGCTGCGCGGCACGGACTGCACCCTCGGCATCATTCCCTGCGGTTCCGGCAACGGCTTGGCCTACACCCTCAAGCTCCCCATGCAGCCCTGGCTCGCCATCCGCGCCCTCAACCAGCAACACCGGCTCACCATCGACTCCATCCTCATCAGCGGCGACGAGGCCGACAGCCCCCAGTACGTGTGTGTGGGCGCCGCCGGCGTGGGGTTCGACGCGCACGTGTCGCGACTCATGCAGGCCGCCAAGACGCGAGGCCTCACGGGCTACACGAACATCGTCCTGCGGGCCTACAACAACTACCGCGAGACGGACTACACCCTCCACCTCAACAACCGCACCCTTCACCGCACAGCCTGGATTATAGCGCTGCAGAACAGCGACCGCATCGGATACGGCATGCCCGTGTCGCCCACTGCACGCCTCGACGACGGCATCATCGACATCAGCATCGTCGACAAGATACCCGTCGACCACCTTCCCCTCACCGCCCCGTTGCTGCTCACGAACCACCTGCAGCTCTCGCAGCATGTCGAGATGTTCCGCTCCACCGAGGTCGTCATCGAGGGCAACGCCGACCGTTGGGTCGACATCGACGGCGAGGGCATCAACCTGGGGCGCACCGTCCGCTTCGTCAACCAGCCCAAGTCCGTCAAAGTATTTGCACGCGACCTCAACCAGCTACTCATCGTCCGCAAGCCCTCCGGCGAGCCCATAACCCTTCCACGTATATGAGCAAGAAGAAGCACACCGTCGGGGTGGTCTACAGCACCAACCCCGACTACGAGTACCAATACGACGACGAGCCCGAGGCCGAGACCCTGGCTCCCGGTAAGCAGCGCCTGCGCATCAGCCTGGAGCGCCATCACCGCGGCGGCAAGACCGTCACCCTTGTCACCGGCTTCGTCGGCTCCGACGACGACCTTCAGGCCCTGGGCCGCATGCTCAAGGGCAAATGCGGCGTCGGCGGCTCGGCCAAGGACGGCGAAATCATCATCCAGGGCGACCAGCAGGAGAAAGTGCGTGCCGCCCTCCTTGCCGCCGGCTACCGCTGCTGACGGACACCCCTTTTCATGGTATCTCAGACCGCTGTCTATCAAGCAATTCATTTACTATTCTTCTGCTGTTCTTTTACTGTTCTTTTAGAAAAGTAAAAGAACAGCATTTAAACAGCTGATAATCAGGAGTGGTTTTCAGCAAGGGAAAGACAAGAAAAGAGAAGGCCGTGATTTCGCAATCACGGCCTTCTTTGATAGTTGAAGCAGCGGTTACTCAGCCCAGACAGCCTGCAGGTTGCGGTCGCCGTAGGCGTCGTCGATTTTGCTGATGGTGGGCCAGTACTTCTCGCAGTGAGGCTGCGGGAAGGCGGCTTTCTGGCGGCTGTAGGGCAGCGTCCACTCGTCGGCGCAGACGACCTGCATGGTGTGCGGGGCGTTGCAGATGGGGTTGCACTTCTCGTCGCTCTTGCCGGTCATAATGTCGTCGATTTCCTGGCGGATGGCAATCATGGCGTCGCAGAAACGGTCAAGTTCGCTGAGGGGCTCGCTCTCGGTGGGTTCCACCATGAGGGTGTTGTGCACAGGGAATGCGACGGTAGGTGCGTGGAAGCCATAGTCCATCAGGCGCTTGGCAACGTCGCCGACGCTGACCTTGAGGCTGAACTCGCTGAAGTCGACAATCATCTCATGGCCGCACATGCCGTTCTTGCCCGTGTAGAGAATCTTGTAGTACTTCTGCAAGCGGGCGCGGAGGTAGTTGGCATTGAGGATAGCGTGCTTGGTGACATCAGTGAGGCCGCAGCCGCCGAGCATGAGGAGGTAGCCATAGGTGATGGGCAGGAGCATGGCGCTGCCGTAGGGGGCCGCAGCCATGGTGTTGCCCTTGCTGCCGCCGACTTCGACGACGGGATGTGTAGGCAGGTAGTCGACCAGCGTCTGGCTGACGCAGATGGGGCCTACGCCGGGACCGCCGCCGCCGTGAGGCATGGCAAACGTCTTGTGGAGGTTGAGGTGGCACACGTCGGCTCCCATGTGTCCGGGGCTGGTGAGGCCCACCTGGGCGTTCATGTTGGCACCGTCCATGTAGACGAGCGCACCCATGGAGTGGATGATGTTGATAATGTCGAGGATGCCTTCCTCGAAGGCACCATGGGTGGAAGGATAGGTTATCATCAGGCAGCTGAGGGTGTCCTTGTACTGCTCGGCTTTGGCGCGGAGGTCGTCAATGTCGACATCGCCGCGCTCGTTGCACTTGACGACGACCACCACCATGCCGGCCTTGGCGGCCGAGGCGGGGTTGGTGCCATGGGCCGAGGCGGGGATGAGACAGACGTTACGCTGCGGCTGTCCGTTGGCGATGTGGTAGTTGCGGATGACCGTGAGGCCGCTGTATTCGCCGTAGGCGCCGGAGTTGGGCTGGAGAGAACAGCCAGCGAAACCGGTGATGACGGCGAGCCGGTGCTCGATGTCGTGAATCATCTCGAGGTAACCCTCGGCCTGGTCGGCAGGGACGAAGGGGTGTATGCCGGTGAAGTGGCTCCAGGAGAGGGGCATCATCTCGGCGGCAGCGTTGAGCTTCATGGTGCAGGAGCCCAGTGGAATCATGGCGCGGTTGAGGGAGAGGTCCTTCTCCTCGAGGCGCTTGATGTAGCGCATCATGGAGGTCTCGTCGTGATACTGGTTGAAGACCTTCTGGGTGAGGAAGGCGCCGTTGCGCTTGAGGGCGGCGGGGATAGCCTCGTCGGCAAACTGGCTGCAGCAGCCCTTGCACTCGATGGCTTTGCCCTCCTTGCCGGCGGCTTCGGCGAGGCAGGCCACGATGGCGTCGAGGTCGGCCTTGCAGGTGGTTTCGTCGATGGAGATGCCGATGCACTCTTCGCAGATGTAACGGAAGTTAATCTGGTGCTTGAGGGCCACTTCGCGCACTTTGGCGGTGGGCACGGGGCACTGGAGGGCGAGGGTGTCGAAGAACACCTTGTTCCACTGCTTGTATCCGTACTGCTCCAGCTCGGCGGCCAGGCGGTGGGCACGGGCGCAGATGCGGACGGCAATGTCGCGGATGCCTTCGGGACCGTGCCAGACGGCGTAGAAGCCGCTCATGTTGGCCACGAGGGCAGCGGCGGTGCAGATGTTGGAGGTGGCTTTGTCGCGCTTGATGTGCTGCTCACGCATGCCGAGGGCCATGCGGAGGGCGGGGTTGCCCTTGGCGTCGACGCTCCAGCCGATGATGCGGCCGGGGAAGGCACGCTTGAAGGCATCGGTGAAGGCGAAGAAACCGGCGTGGGGGCCGCCGAAGCCCATGGGGAGGCCGAAGCGCTGGGCGTTGCCAACGGTGCAGTCGGCACCCATCTCACCGGGGGTCTTCATCAGGGCCAGGGCCATGAGGTCGGTGGCCATGCAGACGAAGATGCCCTTCTCGTGGCAGCGGGCGATGAAGTCGGTCCAATCCTGGGCCTCGCCGAACTGGTTGGGGTACTGGACAAAGGCAGCAAAGAAGGAGCCGTCGAGCTCGGTCTGGGCAGCCTTGCCGGTGACTATCTGGATACCGCGTGGGGCGGCGTTGGTCTGCATGACGGCAAGTGTCTGCGGGAGGATGCCTTCGTCGACGAAGACCTTGCAGACACCGTCTTTGACGGCCTGGCGCGAGCGGCTGTTGAAGAACATAATCATGGCCTCGCCGGCAGCGGTGGCCTCGTCAAGGAGGCTGGCGTTGCTGAGCGGCATGCCGGTCATGGAGGCAATCATGGTCTGGTAGTTCATCAGGGCTTCAAGACGACCCTGCGAAATCTCGGTCTGGTAGGGGGTATAGGAGGTGTACCAGCCGGCATTCTCAAACACGTTGCGCATGATGACAGCAGGGGTGACGGTGCCGTAGTAACCCATGCCGATATAGGAACGGTAGAGCTTGTTTTTCTTTGCCAGCGCGCGGCAATGGTTGAGGAAGTCGTACTCGCCCATGCCGTCTTCGAGGGCCAGGGGCTCAGGCAGACGGATGGCCGCGGGGACGGTCTTTTCAATCAGTTCGTCCATGGAGTTGACTCCGATGGTGTGAAGCATTTTCTGCACGTCGGCTTCTTTCGAGACGCCGTTGTGGCGCGAAACGAAATTGTGGTTTGTCATGTGTATATATATTATTGTTTATTATCTTTTTCTAACATGGAAGAAGCGCACCACTATCTCCTCATAGATGGTGGTGACGCGAACGATGTAGTTGCCCGTCGGAAAACGGCGCATATTGATATGGCCGTGACGTGGCATGCCGGTGAGTACACACTGTCCGGCATCATTGTAGAGGGCCACCTCGACGATGTCGCCTTTGTCGAGGGGCACCTCGATGCGACGTTTGTCGCGATTGTAGACGATGCCTTCCTGCGAGTTGATGGGCTCGGCGACATCGTTGATTTCATAGTACTCGACGAGGGTGTCACGACCGTCTTTGTAGACTGTGTCGTGGATGTACTTCACCTCGTGGATAATCTCGGCGGCCTGCAAGATGGCAGTGTAGGAAACCGTGTCGTTGACGGTGACGGTGCGGGGATTGTCGGTGTTGCCGTCACTCCAGCTACGGAAGCCGTAGCCGGCATTGCAAACAACCGTCAAAGGAACCTGTTCGCCCATGTTGTAGGCGCCGCCGCCAATGATAGAGCCGGCCTGCGGGTCGTTGACCTCGACCACGAGGTCGAGCTTGCAGGGATAGGTGATGCGCAGGTTACGTTGGCGTTTCCACTGCGGGGCATCCTTGTAGCGGTCAATGGCGATGCAGGGCACGTTGTAGACCACGCTGGTCTTGAGGCCTGCAAAGACTTCGCTACCCAGGGCTGGCGGGGTCAGGGCCTTGACATCAACCTCCTTTACTCCAATGCACTGGTAGAAAGCGCGGTTGTCGATGCGCTCTATCTTCTTGGGCAGCTCGATGGCCGTGATGGCATGGCACTGGGCGAAGGCATAGGAGCCGATGTGCTTGACGTGCGATGGCACTTTCAGGGCACCGCTGATGTTGCTGCAATAGGCGAAGGCGAACTCACCGATATACTCCAACGCGTCAGAGAGGTTCCACTCGAAACGCAGGCCGTCCATGCCGACAAAGGCATAGTCGGGGATGCGCGTCACCTGTGGGCCGAAGACGATGGTCTTCAGCGAACGGCAGCCGCCGAAGGCCGTAGAGCTGCGCGTGCCTCCCATGCTCTCGCACTTCACGGCGTCGAAACGGACTGACGTGATGCCGCTACAGCCATAGAAGGCCGAGCGACCGATGCTGACGATGTTCTCGCCAATGGTCACCTCGCCCTGGATGCCTGTGCACTGATAGAAGGCATAGGCACCAATCTCTGCCACCGTAGGGGCGATGGAAAGGGAGGTTATCTCCTTGCATCCCGAGAAGGCGCGCGGGCCGATGGATACGACAGTATAGGTGATACCGTCATGCTCCACCTCGGCGGGGATGACCAATTCGCCCCAAGGGGTCTTGTGTCCTTGCCAACGGCTGGCTCCGGTAGTGGCGGGATAGGTCACCTCCACCACGTTCTCCTCGTCGTCGTCAAGGATGTTGAAGTAGAGGGTATAGCCCTCCGGCCGGGCGCTCTCGAAGTCGAAGGCGCTCATCGGAAGGGCTATGCCCAACATCATTAATACAATTAAAAGACGTTTCATGTTGTCCTATTATTTCACACAGGGGCCGGCGGACACCAGTGCTTTGCCGGCCTCGTTATGGGTGAACTTGACAAAGTTCTTCACAAAGCGGTCGGCCAGGTCGCGGGCTTTGACTTCCCACTGGGCTGCGTCGGCATAGGTGTCGCGCGGGTCGAGAATCTTCGGGTCCACGCCCGGCAGCGCCGTGGGCACCTCGAAGTCGAAGTAAGGTATCTTCTTGGTGGGAGCCTTGAGGATGCTTCCGTCGAGGATGGCGTCGATGATGCCACGGGTATCCTTGATGCTGATGCGCTTGCCAGTGCCGTTCCAGCCTGTATTGACAAGGTAGGCCTTGGCGCCGCTCTTCTCCATGCGCTTCACCAGCTCCTCGGCATACTTCGTCGGATGCAACTCGAGGAAAGCCTGGCCGAAGCAGGCGCTGAAGGTAGGCGTAGGCTCGGTGATGCCACGCTCGGTGCCGGCCAACTTGGCGGTGAAGCCGCTGAGGAAGTAGTACTTGCACTGGTCGGGAGTGAGGATGCTCACCGGAGGCAACACGCCGAAGGCATCGGCCGAGAGGAAGATGACATTGTCGGCCACGGGGCCGGCACTCTTGCCGTGCACCGGCAGCACTATCTTCTCAATGTGGTCAATCGGATAGCTCACCCGGGTGTTCTCCGTAACGCTCTTGTCGGCAAAGTTAATCTTTCCCTGGGCATCGACGGTGACGTTCTCCAGCAAGGCATTACGCTTGATGGCGTTATAGATGTCGGGCTCGCTCTCCTTGTCGAGGTTGATGACCTTGGCATAGCAGCCACCCTCGAAGTTGAACACACCCTCGTCGTCCCAGCCATGCTCGTCGTCGCCGATAAGCAGGCGCTTGGGGTCGGTGCTGAGCGTGGTCTTGCCGGTGCCGCTCAGGCCAAAGAAGATAGCCGTGTGCTTACCCTCCATATCGGTGTTGGCCGAGCAGTGCATCGAGGCGATACCCTTCAAAGGCAGGTAGTAGTTCATCATGCTGAACATACCCTTCTTCATCTCACCGCCGTACCAGGTGTTGAGGATGACCTGCTCACGACTGCTGACGTTGAAGGCCACACATGTCTCGCTGTTGAGGCCTAGTTCCTTGTAGTTCTCCACCTTGGCCTTGGAGGCGTTGTAGATTACAAAGTCGGGGGTGAAGTTCTTCAGCTCCTCGTCGGTAGGCTTGATGAACATATTGGCCACGAAGTGTGCCTGCCAAGCCACCTCGACAATGAAACGGACGGCGATGCGGGTGTCCTTGTTGGCTCCGCAGAAGGCATCGTAAACATAGAGCTCCTTGCCGCAGAGTTCCTTCACGGCCAGCTGCTTCATCTGGGCCCACACCTCCTCGCTCATCGGGTGATTGTCGTTGGGATACTCAGGACTATTCCACCACACGGTGTCCTTCGACTTCTCGTCCATGACGATGTATTTGTCCTTGGGCGAACGGCCGGTGAAAATGCCCGTCATCACGTTGACGGCATCCAGCTCGGTGAGCTGGCCTTTGTCGTAGCCCGTCAGGCTGGGGTCCATTTCCATCTTGAACAGCTCCTCGTAGGAGGGGTTGTGGTGAAGGCACTTCACGTCGGTGATACCGAGTGCTTCGAGGTCTTTCAATATCTTGTCGTTCATAGTTATTTTGTTTTGTTTACTTCTCTCTGCTTTCCTTGATGGCGGCCTGGGCGGCGGCGAGGCGGGCCACCGGCACGCGGAACGGCGAGCAGCTGACATAGTTGAGACCCGTACGGTAGAAGAACTTCACCGACTCGGGGTCGCCGCCATGCTCACCACAGACACCGCACTTCAGGTTCTCGCGGGTGCCACGGCCCAACGTCACACCCTTCTCCACCAGCTGGCCTACGCCTTCCTGGTCGAGCGTGTTGAACGGGTCGGCGGGGATGATGCCGCCCTCGGTATAGGTCTTGACTATCTTGTTGACGTCGTCACGGCTGAAGCCGAAGGTCATCTGGGTGAGGTCGTTGGTGCCGAAGCTGAAGAACTGGGCCACCTTGGCAATCTTGTCGGCCACGAGGGTGGCGCGCGGTATCTCAATCATCGTGCCGTAGAGGTAGTCGATTTCGACGCCTATCTTGGCCTCGACCTCTTTCTTCACCCGGTCGGCAATGGCTTTCTGGTGTTCGAGCTCCTTGACGTTGATGGTCAGCGGCACCATAATCTCGAGGTGCGGGTCGAAGCCTTCCTTCTTCAACTCGGCGGTAGCCTGGAAGAGGGCACGGAACTGGGTCTCGGTGATTTCGGGATAGACAATGCCCAGACGCACGCCGCGCAGACCCATCATCGGGTTGATTTCATGCAGGGCATCGATACGCTTCTTGAGCTCGGAGAGCTCCATGCCACGCTCCTTGGCGAGCTCGGCCTGCTTTTCCTCCTCCTGAGGCACGAACTCATGCAGCGGGGGGTCCATCAGGCGGAAGGTCAGAGGCTTGCCGTCCATCACCTTCAGGGTGCCCTTGGCGCTCTCGCGGATGTAGGGCTCCAGCTCGTCAAGGGCGGCCTTGCGCTCGACGGTGTCGTTGGCCAGAATCATGTTGCGCAGCTTCACCAGGGGCTCCTTGCCATCTTCGCCATAGAACATGTGCTCGATGCGGAACAGGCCGATACCCTCGGCGCCGAAGCGCACGGCGTTGGTGGCGTCCTTCGGCGTGTCGGCATTGGTGCGGACACCCATCTTGCGGTATTTGTCGACGTATCCCATGAACTCCTGGAACTCCTTGTCCTTCTCCACCTCGGGGATGATGAGAGGCATCTGCACGTCGTAGACGGCGCCCATGGTGCCGTTGAGCGAGAGCATGTCGCCTTCGTGGAAGGTCTTCTCCCCTATCTTCACCTCGCCCTTCTCCATGTCGATATGCACGGCCGAGCAACCCACGATGCAGCTCTTGCCCCATCCGCGGGCCACGAGGGCGGCGTGCGAGGTCATACCGCCACGGGCGGTCAGGATGCCGTTGGCGGCACGCATGCCCTCGACGTCCTCGGGGTTCGTCTCCTCACGGACGAGGATGTTGCTGACCTTGGCGGCCTTGTACTCCATGGCCTTCTCGCTGGTCAGCGCGATGCGACCCACCGAGCCGCCGGGGCCGGCGGGCAGACCCTTGGCAATCGACTTGTGCTGTTTCTCCACGCTCGGGTCGAGGACCGGCAGGATGAGCTCGATAATCTTCTCGGCGGGCACGCGGAGCACCGCCTCCTTGTCGTCAATCCATCCGTCGTGCAGCATGTCGAGCGCCATCCTGACGGCGGCACGGCCCGTGCGCTTGCCCACGCGGCATTGCAGCATGTACAGTTTGCCGTCCTGAATGGTGAACTCGATGTCGAGCATGTCCTTGTAGTGGTTCTCCAGTATGTTGCGGATTTCAAAGAGCTCCTTGTAGGTGTCGGGCATCAGGTCCTCCATCGAGTGGAGGTGCTTGTTCTGCTCGTTCTTGGTGTCCTCGTTGAGGGGGTTGGGGGTACGGATACCGGCCACCACATCCTCGCCCTGGGCGTTGATGAGCCACTCGCCGTAGAACTTGTTGTCGCCGGTGGCCGGGTCGCGGGTGAACGCCACGCCGGTGGCGCTGGTGTCGCCCATGTTGCCGAACACCATGGCCTGCACGTTGACGGCGGTGCCCCAGTCGTCGGGGATGCCCTCGATGCGGCGGTAGCTGACGGCCTTCTTGCCGTCCCAGCTCTTGAAGACGGCCTTGATGCCGCCCTCCATCTGGGCGCGGGCGTCGTCGGGGAACTCCACGCCGAGCACCTCTTTGACCCTCACCTTGAAGGCTTCGGCCAGGTTCTTCAGTTCCTCGGCCGTCAACTCGGTATCGTTCTTGTAACCCTTCAGGGCCTTGTACTCGTCCAGCATGTCGTCCAGCTGCTTGCGGATGCCCTTGCCGTCGGCGGGCTCGATGCCCTCGGCCTTCTCCATCACCACGTCGGCATACATCATAATCAGTCGGCGATACGAGTCGTACACAAATCGGGGGTTGCCGGTCTTCTTGATGAGGCCGGGGATGGTCTTGCTGCACAGGCCGATGTTCAGCACCGTGTCCATCATGCCGGGCATCGAGGTGCGGGCGCCGCTGCGGCAGCTCACCAGCAGGGGGTTCTCCGCGTCGTCATATTTCATACCCATCAAGCGCTCGATATTCTCCACGCCTTTCCACACCTCGTCCATCAAACCCTTGGGCAGCTCGCAGTTGTTGGCATAGTAGGCCGTG
This sequence comes from Bacteroidales bacterium, assembly GCA_017480785.1. Classification (GTDB taxonomy): domain Bacteria; phylum Bacteroidota; class Bacteroidia; order Bacteroidales; family P3; genus Colimorpha. The sequence continues at coordinate 101,082 of JAFURZ010000010.1, read as the reverse complement.
CAGCACTCGGTAGTAATAGTCAATCCGGCAGGGACAGGCAGGCCCAGCAGGCACATCTCGGCCAGGTTGGCTCCCTTGCCGCCCAGGAGGTTCTTCATGTCAGCTTTTCCTTCGGCAGTCTTGCCTCCGAAAGTGTAAACGTACTTCGTCATGTTGAATAATTTATTAGTTATTAATTATTTATTTATATTTTTCCTAAAATTGAAAGTGCAAAGATACGATTTTTTTTCAATATGTGAATAAAAAGATATCCACAACCATCCAATTTCCGCCCCTTTTTCCACCCGACAGCTCCGCTTCACCTCCGCCATTTTAACGCTAGTATTACGGTAGTATTACGCTTTAAAAGCGTAATACTACCGTAATACTACCGTAATACTACCGTTAAAATGGCGGAGGATGTGGGGGGAGGACAATGGGCCGGGGAGGGGGTGTCAGCGCCGCGCGTAGTGGGGGTGGTAGGCGGCGATGGTGTTGCGGAGGGTCTCGCGGCTGATGTGGGTGTAGATTTCGGTGGTGGCGATGGAGGCGTGGCCCAGCATCTCCTGCACGGCACGCAAGTCGGCGCCGTTCTCGACGAGCTCGGTGGCGAAGCTGTGACGCAGCGAGTGGGGGCTGATGTTCTTGATGATGCCGGCCGCCGTGGCCGCCCGCTGGAGGAAGATGAAGACCATCTGCCGCGAGAGGCGGTGGCCGCGGCGGTTGAGAAAGACTATCTTCTCTTCGCCGGGTTGGGGTGTCTGGTGCGAGCGGACGTGGTGTATGTAGTTCAGCACGAGGTCCATGGCATGCTGGTTGACGGGCACCCAGCGCTCTTTGTCGCCCTTGCCGACGACACGCAGGCTGAGCTCGTCGGGATAGAGGTTGGAGAGTTTGAGGTTGACGAGTTCCGACACACGGAGGCCGCAGCCGTAGAGCACCTCGACGATGGCGTAGTTGCGCTCGCCCTCGGGGGTGCTGCGGTCGAAGGTGTCCTGGAGGGCGGTGATTTCGTCGTCGGTCAGCACATCGGGCAGGTGGTCGGGGCGCATGGGCATGTCGAGCAGCTCGGCGGGGTTGTCCTTGATGGCGTCGTCGACGACGAGCATCCTGAAGAAGGCACGCCACCCGCTGACGACGCGGCGTTGGGTGGCTGGCGCTATCTCGCTGTCGTTAAGTATTTTCAGCAGTTGCTGCAACTGGTCGAGGGTCACCTCTTCGGGCGGCACGTCCTCGAGGCAGCGGGCCAGCTGGTCGAAGTCGCACAGGTAGGCCTCGATGGTGTTGCCCGCCATGCCTTTCTCGAGGCGCAGATAGGCCTCGAAGTCGCGACGTCTACGCTTCCAGTTGTCTTTCATGCCACGGTTCCTATTGTTTGTCTTCTGAAGGATAACTCATAGAATATAAAATTATTTTGGTCATGTGAAAAAATATTATTACTTTTGTAAAACGTCCAAGTATGGAAAAAACAATACAAATCATTAAAAAACAATACGATATGGCAAAAGTAGCTATCAACGGCTTCGGCCGAATCGGAAGAATGAGCTTCCGCGCAATGCTCGCCCACCCCGAGCTCGACATCGTCGCTATCAACGACCTCACCGATGCGAAGACCCTCGCATACCTGTTCAAATACGACTCGGTGCACGAGAACTTCGACGGTGAAGTGAGCGCCGACGGCGACTGCCTGGTGGTGAACGGCAAGAGAGTGAAAATCTATGCCGAGCGCGACCCGCAGAATCTGCCTTGGGGCGAGCTGGGTGTCGACATCGTGGTCGAGAGCACCGGCCTGTTCAAGAAACGCGAGCAGATGATGAAGCACATCAACGCCGGTGCGAAGAAGGTCATCCTGACCGTTCCCGCCTCGAAGGCCGAGGACGTGGACGCCACCGTGGTGATGGGTGTGAACGACAATGTGCTCACCAAGGAGATGCAGCTCGTGAGCAACGCCAGCTGTACGACCAACTGCCTGGCTCCCGTGGCCAAGGTGCTGAATGACAAGTTCGGCATCAAGCGCGGTCTGATGAACACCGTCCACAGCTATACCAACGACCAGAAGATTCTGGACCAGCCGCACAGCGACCTGCGTCGTGCCCGTGCCGCCGCCGTCAGCATCATCCCCACCAGCAGCGGTGCCGCCAAGGCCGTGGGCCTGGTCATCCCCGAGCTGAAAGGCAAGCTGGACGGCTTCGCCATGCGCGTGCCCACTCCCGACGGCAGCGTGGTTGACCTGACCGCCGAGCTTAACTGCAACGTCACCAAGGAGGAAATCAACGCCGCCGTGAAGGAAGCCGCCGAAGGCGCGATGAAGGGTGTCCTGCAGTATGTCGAGGAGCCTATCGTCAGCATCGACATCATCGACAACACCCACAGCAGCATCTTCGACAGCCTCCTGACCCAGGTGATGGACGGCAACTTCGTGAAGATTGTCTCCTGGTACGACAACGAGAAGGGCTACAGCACCCGCGTGGGCGACCTCGCCGCCAAACTGGCCAAGCTTCTCTGATATGCTATTGGAAAATAAGACTGCAATCGTGACCGGTGCCACTCGTGGCATCGGTCACGCTATTGCTGTACGGTTCGCCCGCGAGGGTTGCAACGTGGCTTTCTGCGGCCGCAGCCGCAACGCCGCCATGGAGGCGGTGGAGCAGGAGCTGAACGGCATACTCTCCGCTCTCCACTCGCCACTCGCCACTCCGAAGGCCAAGGGCTACGCCTGCGATGTGGCCGACTATGATTCGGCGCAGGCCTTCGTCAAGGAGGTGATGGCCGACTTCGGCGGCATCGACATACTGGTCAACAACGCCGGCATCACCGACGACGCCGCCGTGAAGCGCATGACCGAGGCACAGATGGACCGCGTGATGCACACCAACCTCGGCTCGGTGTTCTGCATGACCAAAGCCGTGCAACCCGTCATGTGGCGCCAGGGGCACGGTTCCATCGTGAATATCGGCTCGGTGGTCGGCATCGCCGGCAACTACAACCAGGCCAACTATGCCGCCTCCAAGGCCGCCATCATAGGCTTCAGCAAGAGCTGCGCCAAGGAGTTTGCCGCGCGTAACATACGCGTCAACGTGGTGGCCCCCGGCTTCGTCGAGACCGAGATGACGGCCGACATACCGAAAGAGCTGATGGATACCTGGTGCAGCCGCATCCCCATGAAGCGTCCCGGCAAGGCCGACGAGGTGGCGCAGGCATGCCTCTTCCTGGCCAGCGACATGTGCCCCTACATCACCAGCGTGGTGCTGCCCATCTGCGGAGGAATGGAAGATGCGTAAGTCAGGGTTTACGGTTTACGGTTTACGGTTTACGGTTTTTCTGTTAGGGATTGCCTTGTTGTTTGCCGCCTGCGGCGGAGCTCCCCGTCAAGAGGCCGCTACCGACACCGTCACCGACGACTACGGCCGCACGGTGGTGGTGCCCGCCTCCCCCACCCGCGTGGTATCGCTCTCCCCTGCCGTGACGGAAATCATGTTCGCCCTCGGGGCCGACGACATCCTCGTGGGGCGCACCGACTTCTGCGAGTTCCCTCCCGAGGCGGCCGGCATCCCTTCCATCGGCGGCATCAGCAACCTCAACATTGAAAAGATTCTGTCGCTCAACCCCGACCTGGTCATCAGCGGCTCGATGGTGGGCAAGAAGGTGACCGACCAGATGGACCAGATGGGCACCCCGATGGTATGCGTGGTGGAGAAGCCCCGTTTCGACGCCCTCTACGACAATATCAGTGCCATAGGCCGCCTGGTGGGCAAGGAGCGCGAGGCCGACTCTCTAGTGGAAAGTTTAAAGCGGAAAGTGGAAAGTCTGTTGACCGACACCTCGCCATCCACTTTCAACTCTCAACCGGCCTCTTGCTACTACGTCGTGGGCTACGGCCCCGGCGGCAACTTCACCGCCGGCGGCAATACCTTCATCAACGACATCATCCGCATGGCCGGCGGACGCAATATCGCCGAGGAGGTCGAAGGGTGGAGCTACAGCCTCGAAGCCCTCGTCAAGGAAGACCCCGACTACATCATCGTGCGACGTGAGGACTCGGCGGCATTCGTCGGCATGAAGCCCTACAACACCCTCCGCGCTGTCCGCGAAGGCCACGTCATCGGCATCGTCAGCGGCACCCTCGACCTGCAGGTGCCCCGCAACATCGACGCCATCCTTTACCTCAGAAAAAGAATGAACAATAATTAAAAATGGATAAACTCAGCTATGCACTAGGCCTCAATATAGGTCAACAACTGAAACAAATGGGTCTGCAAGGCCGACTGGACCTCGAGGACTACGGCAATGCCATACGCGACATGCTCGAAAACCATCCTGCACAGATGGATGCCGGCGAGGCACAACAGATGTTGGAGCACTTCTTCACCGAGATGGAAGCCCGCCAGCAGGCCGCCGCACGCTCCGACGGCGAGGCCTTCCTCAACAGGAACAAACTGCGTCCCGAGGTGACCACCACCGCCAGCGGCCTGCAGTACGAAGTGCTGGCCGAAGGCAATGGCCGCAGTCCCCGGGCCACCGACACGGTGCGTTGCCACTATGAGGGCACGCTCATCGACGGCACGGTGTTCGACTCGAGCTACCGCCGCGGCGAGCCCGCCGAATTCCCGCTCAACCAAGTCATCGCCGGCTGGACCGAAGGCGTGCAACTGATGAAAGAGGGGGCCAAATACCGCTTCTTTATCCCCTACCAGCTCGCCTACGGCGAACGCGGGGCCGGCGGAAGCATCCCGCCCTATGCCGCCCTCGTCTTCGACGTGGAGCTAATCAAGGTGCTGTAATCAAAGCTGTTCCAGGAAAGCCCGCAGGAGGGTCATGTGGCGGTGGTAGTTACCCAGGCCGCACCCGTCGCAGGTGTCGGTGGGGCTGTGGTAGCCGCCGTAGGGGCCGCCGAGGGTGTAGATGAAGATGGCAGGGCAATGGGCGCTGAGCCAGTAATGGTCGCTGTTGGGGGCATTGTCGCGACGCCCTATCTTGGGGGTGTATCCGTCGCGCTCGTTAATCTGTTGCAGTAGGTCGACAAAAGGCTGTGTCTCACGGTCATTGGCATTGACCACCATCAAGCCTTCGTCGCCACCGCAGAAGAGGTCCAGGTTGACGAGAAGTTTCACCTTGGCAAAGCTTACAAGGGGATTGTCGGCAAAGTAATGGCTGCCCACCAACCCCGACTCCTCGCCTCCGAAGAACAGGAAGACATAGGTATATTTAGTGGGTAGTGAAGAGTGGGTAGTGGATAGTTGTCTTGCCAGGTCCATTATAGCGGCGGTGCCACTGGCGTTGTCGTGGGCGCCGGGGAAGAGTGTGTCACCGTGCATGCCCAAGTGCTCATAGTGGGCAGTGAAAACCACCATGGTGTCGGTCTCGCCCGGTATGTAGCCGCATACGTTCTGCGAGCGGTAGCCGGCACGCACAATGGGTGGACGGGTCCGCGTCTGCGGGAAACGGAAGTACTGGTAGTAGTCCTTGCCGAGGGGCTTCACCCCGTTGGCCATCAGCTCGCGGCGCAGGTAGTCGGCGGCGATGGAGTCGCCCCGGTGCTGCATGCCGCGGCCATACATCTCCGGCGCCGACAGGTCGCGGATAACGCGCCGCGCATAACTGCTGTCCTGCGCATGAAGCGACGCCGGCAGCAGCAGGAGTATCAGAATCCAGGCAGGTCTAACCATAATGTGGGGAGCATGAGGATGAAACCGACAACTATCAATCCGACGATAAACTTCCACACCCACTTGAGCCATGTGCCGTATGGGATGCGGGCCATACCCAGCACCCCAATCAGTACGCCGCTGGTGGGGGTGAGCATGTTGGTGAAGCCGTCGCCGAACTGGAATGCCAGCACAGTAGTCTGGCGTGAGACGTTGATGAGGTCGGCAAACTGGGTCATAATGGGCATTGTCAAAGCCGCCTTGGCCGAACCGGAAGGCATCACCACGTTGAGCAATGTCTGGAAGAGGTACATCACTGCGAGCGAAGTCACCTCGCCCATGCCGGCCAGCGAACGGGTGAGGCCGTACAGCAGGGTGTCGATGATGCGGCCGTCCCTGAGGATAATGATGATGCCGCTGGCCAATCCCACCACCAGGGCGGCAGAAAGGATGTCCTTGCTGCCGGCCAGAAAGAGCTTGGCAATGTCGTCGGCACGCTGCCGGTCGAGCAGACCTGCCACTATTCCCATGGCGAGGAAGAGGGCCGATATCTCGGCAATGTACCAATCCCACGCCAGCACGCCGACCACAAGGGCGACGATGGTGAGGAAGAGCAGCAGCAGAATCAGGATGTGGCGCGTGGTGAGTCGCGACTCGTCCGTCGCGTCGGTGCGGCCACGCCAGTAGTCGTCGAGCTTGTACACCGGCGACCGCTCAGGCTTGGCTTTCACCCGATGGGCATACCACAGCACAAAGGCAATACCGATGACCGTCAGCACCACCCAGCAGAAGAAGCGATATTCCAGTCCCGAAAAGAGCGGCAGACCGGCAATCCCCTGTGCGATGCCAATGGTGAAGGGATTGAGCATGGCACCGGCGAACCCCACATGGGCCGCCACGTAGCACATGCACACACCCACTATCGAGTCATAGCCCATCTGGATGGCCAGGGGAATGAACACCACCACAAAGGCTATCGTCTCCTCGCTCATGCCGAAGAGGGCGCCGAAGAGGCTGAAGAGGAGCATAACGAAGGTGATGATGATATTCTCCACCCCCAGTTTCCTTATCAGCTTGTAGCGGCTCAGCCGCTGCACCCGTCGCAGAAAGGCCATCACGCCGATGTCGATAGCGTGGCTGTTGTTAAGTATCCAGAAAGCGCCTCCCACCACAAGGATGAAGACAATGATGTCGGCCTTGTCGACAAAGCCGTTGAAGAGAGCCGAAAAGACCTGCCAAGTCTGCGGTGCCGCCTCGACCCGATGAAACGACCCGTTCAGCACCACCTCGCGACCGTCCACCGTTTGACGCAGGAACTCACCCGCCGGCACCACCCATGTCAGCACCGCCGCCAGCACAATGAGGGCGAAAACAATGGTGAAGGTATGGGGGATGCGTTTCATCTTTAATTTTAAACCCTAAACTTTAAACCTTAAACCCTAACCTCTTCCCTGATTGCGTCGGCGTCAATGCGACAGTCGTGCTTCAGCTGTGCCACAGGGCCGTGCGTGACAAACTCGTCGGGGATGGCCAGTATGCGGCATGCCTGCACCACCTCCGGGTGCCTGGCGGCGAAGTAATCCACCACCGCCTCGCCGAAGCCGCCGAGGCGCACGCCGTCTTCCACGGTGACGATGCGACGGTAGCCGCGGGCCGCTATCTCGTCCAGCAGCCCGGTGTCGAGCGGCTTCAGGAAGCGCATGTCGTACATGGCGGCATCCACCTCGTCGGCCACTCGCAGTGCATCGTTGCCCACGGTGCCGAGGGTGACAATAGCCACCTCGCCCCTGCCCTCTCTCAGGCAGCGGCCCCGCCCCACGGCGAGGGTCTCGAAGGGCGTCTGCCAGTCAGCGTGCTCGCTCGCGCCCCGCGGATAGCGTATCACCCACGGACCTCCCTCGGGCAGCTGGGCGGTGTACATCATGTTGCGCAGCTCGTGCTCGTCCATCGGAGCACATACGGTGAGGTTGGGCACAGGCCGCAAGGCTGCCAAGTCGAACAGGCCGTGATGGGTCGGTCCGTCGTCGCCCACCAGCCCTGCCCGGTCGAGGCAGAACACCACCGGCAGCCGCTGCAGCGCCACGTCGTGGATTATCTGGTCGTAGGCCCGCTGGGCAAAGGACGAATAGATATTGCAGAACGGGAGCATCCCCGCCGCGGCAAGTCCCGCGGAGAACGTGACCGCATGCTGCTCGGCGATGCCCACGTCGAACGTCCGGTCGGGCATGCGCTCCATCATCAGGTTCAGCGAGCACCCCGTGGCCATTGCCGGCGTGATGCCCACAATGGCGGGGTTCTGCTCGGCCAGCTCCACGAGGGTGTGACCGAAGACCTCCTGATAGCGGGGCGGACAGCCGTCCACCGCCGTGGCGATTTGCTTACCCGTGTGCGCATCGTAGCGTCCGGGGGCGTGGTAGACCACCGGGTTCTGCTCTGCCTGGCGCAACCCCTTGCCTTTGGTGGTGACGATGTGCAGCAGCTTGGGCCCCTCCAGGTCGCGCAGCCGCCCCAGCATGTCGACCAGCTGCGGCAGGTTGTGTCCGTCGATGGGGCCGAAATAGCGGATGCCCAGCGACTCGAACAGGTTGCTCCCGCCCACGAACATGGTTTTGGCCATATTGGTCATCCGCTGGAAGAAACCCAGCGAACGGTCGTGGCGCCGGCCGCCGGCGCTGCCGTCCAGCTTGCGCCACACCTCGGCCTTCAGCCGGTTGTAGCGCCGCGAGGCGGTGAGCCGCGTCAGGTACTCGTCCAAGCCCCCCACAGCCTTGTCTATCGAGATGCCGTTGTCGTTCAGCACAATCAGCACATTGGCCCTCGACTGCCCAACGTTGTTCAGCGCCTCGAAGGCTTCGCCTCCCGTCAGGGCCCCGTCGCCGATGACGGCAATGTGGTTGCGGTGCACATCGCCCTGCAGCCGGCTCGCCGTGGCCATGCCCAGCGCCGCACTCACCGACGTCGAGCTGTGGCCCGTGCCGAAAGCGTCATACTCGCTTTCGCTCCTCTTCGGGAAGCCGCTCAAGCCGCCATAGGTGCGTATGGTCGAGAAGCGCTCCCGTCGGCCCGTCAATATCTTGTGGGCGTAGGCCTGATGGCCCACATCCCACACCAGGCGGTCGTCGGGGGTGTTGAACACGTAGTGCAGCGCCACCGTGAGCTCCACCACCCCGAGGCTCGAAGCCAGATGGCCGGGGTGGGTCGAGAGGGTGTCTATAATATACCCGCGCAGCTCGTCGGCGATGCCTTGGAGCTCGTCCACAGGCACCCGCTTCAAGTCGGCAGGCGAGTCAATATCTTTCAGTCTCATCTCTATTCACTAATCACTATTCACTTTTCACTATTCACTAATCACTATTCACATTTCACTATTCACTAATCACCATTCACTTATATTCGTAACTTGGCGCAGCCTTCGGCAGCGGCGCGAAAGACTTGTTCAGTTTCTTGTCGGTCAGGCGACCCTGCGCCCCGTGGCGCAGCTCCCATTTGCCGTCCACCCAGGCATAGCCCAGCTCCAGACCCGACGGCACATAGTATTGGAACAGCCCTTCCATGCCTTCAATCTGGGGCTCCACCTCGTCGAAGATAATCACCTTCTCCTTGTGCTCCTTGCGCTTCTCCACGGTGCGGTAGCGGCCGTTCTCCTTCACCCGCTCGCGCGTCACCTCCTCCACCGTCTGCTCGTCCCAGGCCATCTGCACCGCCGCGTCGCCGCGATACTCCAGCACCACGCGCCGCAGGTTGCGTTCGCGGCGGAACACCGGCGCACCGAACTGCGGCACCCCGGCCCGCATCATCACGGGCTCTATGATGCGGCGGTCGGTCAGGTTGTCCACTCCGTTCCAGCCCAGGAGCGTATAGTACGTGCGGTCGCCCGCCGTGGTCTGTATGATGTCCTGATAGATGGCCCCCAGCCAGTTGCCGGCCGAGAGCAGGCTCTCCTCGCGGTTCATAATCTCCTCGCTCTTGTCGTGCAGCACCTCGTACTCGTAGGCCTGTGTCCGCTCGTTGAAGAACTGCACGGCCCCGAAGCACTCAAACTCGCCGTTGTCGCGCACCACGGCCCACGTGAACACCCGCAGCCGCCCGTCGGGCGACGTCAGCACCGATGCCGACCGCGGCAGCGTCCACCGCCAGCGCTCCGACCCGGCCTCGTCCAGCGCGTCGCGCAGCGCGTCGACGGCCTCCTCCGAGGCCAGATAGCGCTCGTTGTCGGTCGGTGCCGAAGCGGTGCGTTCCAACAACTCCGACAGGCGCCGCTCGTGCGCAGCCATGCGGCCCTTGTCCTGCCCCATCGCAGCCACGCACGCCGCCAGCATCAGCAACATTATAACACCCCTTCTATAGCTCATTCCAAATCCAGATTTTCTAATACTTCAAACTATATTGTATTAAAACCGTAAACAGTAAACAGTAAACCGTAAACAATAAACATTAAACGCACCCTTCCGGTTTTTATTGCCACCACCCGAAAATAAATTTGATTTCCGCCTCCCGACACCCCGAATCCACCCCCGAAGCACGCAAGCCCCCCTCTGCCATTTCTACGGTAGTATTACGGTTATTCTTCGGCTGTTCTTCGGGAAAAAAGCGTAATACTACCGTAAAACGGTAAAAGAACAGCTAAGGAAAACCCAGAGGATGTGGGGGATACAGGCAGAGCATCATGCCAGCCCCCCTAGCTCACGCCATGGCCAGAACTTGTTGATTTTGACATATTTTAAACTTTTTAGGTAAAAATATTTGCCCAGTTCGGAAAATTTTCGTATGTTTGCAGTCGTAACCATAACAAATAGTTGTCCTATGAATAAGAAAATTGCATTGATTGTCAGCATGCTGTTTCCGCCAATATTGATATGGGGAATGTAGAAAAAAGTATCAATAACTATAACTTCAGGAAAGATGAGAACGAGAGCTTTTATTATCGTGGTGTTGCTGCAGTTAACCGTCACAACTCAGGTGGCGAAGGCGCAGTATTCGGACTATTATTACCACCGTGTGGGCGACACCGTGGAATGGGACACCCGCATAGGTTACTATTCCTGGTGGGAATGGGAGTATTTCTTCCAAAACAACCTGATGGTGTATTCTGCGTCTGAAAGTACAGATTGGTCTCATATGTGGGAAAATTCCGAGGATTCCGCCATCCAATTACAGTATTTCTACACCCCTGTGCCTTTAAAGATTATCGGCATAGCAGGCTCCTGTGTCAGGGGGCATGTAGAGACCATTCCCGAGTTCAGTTTGGATACCAATGAAGCGGAAGAATACTTGTACATCTACGAGGCCGGCCCCGGGAATGCATTCACTCAGCTTACAGCCACGCGTTGGAGCCCCTTCGACCCCAAGCGCTACATACATGTGGTGGTGCACCATGATTACCACCGGCGTGACAGCTGCTGCACCTACAACCCCTATGACCAATATATCCCTATCTCGGAATACTATTTCGACTCGGCTATCTGGGTTACCGACTCGTTCTATGTGGGTGGGTCTTACTTTGGCTGTATTACACCATCCTATGGAGGTCCACAAAATCACTTAGTCACCCAATATAGGGCTGCCGCGATGAATGGGGTAAACCAATCCTGTGACCCTGAACACCAAATATCTGGGGGACCGGATAATCATTGTATGTTTCCCTCTATCAAAAGAAAGAGACGTACATGCGACCAGTCCCACCTTCCACATACCTCTTTTACAGAGAATGGCTGGAGGTGGTTTGATAACAACACCGGTTCTGCCATCATCTACCCCATCATCGAGGTGGATACGACGGTGCCGCCGGAGTGGGCGTGCGACTCGGTGCAGAACGTGCAGGTGACGGTGTCGGGCACGTCGGCCACGGTGACGTGGGACGGCTTCCCGAACTACAGCCGCATGCTGCTGCGCTACGGCCTGCGCCACGAGCCGCAGTCGCAGTGGCGCGAGGTGGACGTGACGGGCAGCACGCTGCACACCCTCACGAACCTCTCGCCCTCGTTCATCTACGGCGTCATGCTGAAGGCCGAGTGCGACATCAGCAAGAAAGAGACGCCGTGGAGCAGGCCGCAGTATTTCTATGTCCCGACCGACACCACGGGCGGCGGCACGCAAGGCATCGACGAGGGCACGACGACGCTCTCGCGGCTGACCTTCCTGCAGCCCAACCCCGCGAGGGACGAGGTACGGGTGACGTCGAGCTTCAACCTTACGGCCATCGACCTCTGGACGGTCGACGGGGTGATGGTGTACCACGGCGGGTGGTCGGGCCACGAGGCGACGGTGGACGTGTCGTGGCTGCGGGCCGGCACCTACATCGTGGCCATCCACACCCACAACGGCACCACCCACAAGCGACTGCTGATATATTAGTTTACCGTTTACTGTTTACCGTTTACGGTTTACGGTTTACAGTTTAAGGGGTACTGTTTGAGGTTTATACGTTAAGGTGAGCACGCCCTCCCTATGGCGGTTTCCCGATGTGTTGATAAAAAATATTTGGCCATGTCGGGATTATTTCCTATTTTTGTAGACTTGAAAATCCCCCCAAAAGGGGGACAATTCGTTGGTAATTAGAAATAAATAATAAATAACAATGGAAATTACAGGTAAACTTATTCAGATTATGCCCGATGTGCAGGGCGAATCGCAGCGTGGTCCGTGGATACGCGGAGGATTTGTGATTGAGACCGGTGACGACTACCCGCGCAAGGTGGCGTTCACCGCCTTCGGCGAGGAGCGTGTGGCTATGGCCAAGAACATTCCGATGGGCCAGCTGGTGCAGGTGACCTTCACCCCCGAAAGCCGCGAGTTCAACGAGCGCTGGTACACCGACCTGCGCTGCACCCGCGTACAGCCCTTCGTGCCGGGACAGATGCCTCCCTCGCCTGCCACCGGTTATTCCTGGACCGGCAACCAGCCTGCCGCCGCTGCTCCCCAGCAGCCTGCCGCTCCCGCTGCCCAACCCGTCCAACCTGCCCAACCCACCGGCTTCGCCTCGGCGCCCACCATGCCCGCCAGCGGCGAAGACGACCTGCCCTTCTAATCAAGGTTTAAGGTGGAAAAGGCTGAGGTCAGAAAGCGGATACGTGAGCTGAAACGCGCCGTGCCGCCCGAGGAGAAGCTGCGTCGCAGCCGTGTGGTTATGCAACGGCTGGAGCATACGCCCGACTTCGCGGCGTCACGCGTGGTGCTGCTCTATTGGTCGATGGCCGACGAGGTGCAGACGCACGAGTTCGTCGAGCGGTGGTACCGCGAGAAGACCCTGCTGCTGCCCTGCGTGCAGGGCGACGACCTTGTGCTTCGCCAATACACCGGGCCTGAATGCATGGTCAGCGGAGAGCAGTTCGGCATCGGAGAACCCACCGGTGCAGTGTGGGCCGACCTCGAGGCGGTGCAGCTCATCGCCGTACCCGGAGTGGCATTCGACCCCGAGGGTAACCGCATGGGTCGCGGCCGTGGCTTCTACGACCGCCTGCTCAAGTCCACTCCCAATGCTGTCAAAATCGGCCTCGCTTACGACTTCCAGGTGCTCGACCACATACCCACCGAGCCGCACGATGTGCGGATGGACCACGTGCTGACAGACGCACCGATGCAGATAACCGAAGACCGGGACAAATAAAACCCACTCGCCTATGCCGATGTTCTACACCCCCAAGCCGCGCCAGTTCCGCTATCGCCCGCGCTTCTACGACCCCGAGAAGGAGCGTTGGGAGGCGCTGAAGCAGAAGTATGCCGACGAGAACAGGGAACGGGAAACGGAAAGTGGAGAGTGGAGAGTGGAGAACGGTGAACGGAGAACGGAGGACGAGTTGGAGTATTTCGAGCGGCGCGTGCGTGAACTGGACCGCGAGGAACGGCACAAGGGGCTCACCTGGAAGGACGCCTTCCGCAAACGCGAGATGCCCACCTTCAACTACCAGCCTCGCTTCGCCCAGACCGACGAGGAGGGTACCGGCGAACGCCTGAACGAATTCAAGAAGAGAGGGAGCAAGATTAAACGTCGCTTCGACGTGAGCGACACCGACTACATGAAACCCATACCGGCAGGCCGCATCATGCTGTACGCCCTGCTGGTATGTGCACTGCTTTATTGGATACTGTTTTAAAGACATGACAATCGAAGTACTGAAATCGAAAATACACCGTGTGACGGTGACCGAAGCCGACCTGGACTACATAGGCAGCATCACCATTGACGAGGCCTTGATGGAAGCCGCCGGCATCATAGAGAACGAGAAGGTGGAGATATACAACATCACCAACGGAGAACGCTTCGCCACCTATGCCATCCGCGGAGAGCGCGGCACCGGCGTGATTGGCATCAACGGAGCCGCCGCCCACAAGGCCATGGTAGGCCACCTGCTCATCATCGCCTCCTATGCCCAGATGACGCCCGAAGAGGCGCGCGAATGGCACCCCACCGTCATATTTCCACAAAACAACCGGCTGTGAGCGATAGCAGCACAAAGAAGGGAAGTCGATGGGGCGACGTGCTGAGGCTCGTCGTGTTCCTCGGCATCGGAGTGTTTTTCATCTACTGGTTCCTGCTGAAGTTGGACGCGGAGCAGAAGGCGGCCATCTGGCAGTCGTTCCTCGGGGCTGACTACTGGTGGGTGGCGGCGGCGATGCTGTGCTCGCTGCTGAGTCACTTCGTGCGGGCCCTACGGTGGCAGCTGCTTTTCCATCCGATAGGATTGCGTCCCTCGCTGACGCACACCTTCGGTTCGGTCGTGGTGGCTTACCTGGGCAACCTGGCTTTTCCCCGTGCCGGCGAGGTGATGCGCTGCGCCACGCTGCGGACGAGCGAGGGCATTCCTGTCGAGAAGTCGCTGGGCACCGTGGTGACGGAGCGCCTGATTGACCTGCTGGCATTCGGACTCATTGTCGTCATCGGTATGCTGGCCATGTTCGGCAAGGCGAAGGACTGGCTGTACGACACGCTGTCGGAGCGGTATGAGAATCTGCCCAATATGGCCATGATAGTGGGAGCATTGGTAGTGATAGCAGTGGTGGCAGTGGTAGCATACAAGCTCTTCTGGAAGCGGCTGCTGCATATCAAGCTGTTTGCCAAGCTCGACGAGCTGCTGCGCGGCATGGTGGACGGGGTGAAGAGCATCTTCCACCTCGGCACCCGCCACACCGTGCTGTTCATCGTCTACAGCATCCTCATCTACCTGCTCTACATCCTCGGCGGCCTCATCATCTTCCATGCCTTCGAGGAGACCCGCTGGCTGGGCTTCACGGCGGCCTTCGTGGTCTACCTGTTCGGTTCGGTGGGCATGACATTCTCTCAGGGCGGCATCGGCGTCTATCCCGTGCTGGTGCAGCTGGCCCTCGACATCTACGGCATACCGATGGAGGTGGGCACAGCCTGCGGATGGCTCCTCTGGGGGTCCCAGCAGGCCGTGGTCATCCTGGTGGGTGCGGCATTCCTCATCTACTTCAGCCTGAAGAAGAGGAGTAAAGGAGTAAAGTAATAATTTCAAGCATTCAAACAATCAAGCAATAATACACATGGAACACACACGTTGTCTTATCATCGGCTCAGGCCCCGCCGGCTACACCGCAGGCATCTACACCTCGCGCGCCGACCTCAAACCCATCCTTTATGAAGGGGAGCAGCCGGGCGGCCAGCTGACCATCACCACCGAGATTGAGAACTTCCCCGGCTACCCCGAAGGCATCAGCGGTACCGCCATGATGGAAGACCTGAGACGCCAGGCACAGCGCTTCGGCTGTGATGTGCGCACAGGCTACATCGTCAGCATCGACCTCGGCCAGCGTCCTTTCCATGCCAAGGACGACCACGGCAACGAGATGGAAGCCGAGACAGTCATCATCGCCACCGGCGCCTCGGCCCGATGGCTGGGAATGGAGAGCGAGAAGCAGTTCTACGGAGCCGGAGTGTCGGCCTGCGCCACCTGCGACGGTTACTTCTATCGCAACCAGGAGGTGGCCGTGGTGGGCGGCGGCGACACCGCCTGCGAGGAGGCCAACTACCTCTCCACCCTCTGCTCCAAGGTGTACCTCATCCACCGTCGCGACGAGCTGCGCGCCTCGAAAGCGATGCAACACCGTGTGCTGACCAATCCCAAAATCGAGATGTGCTGGAACTCGCGTCCGGCGCAGATTCTGGGCACCGACCTGGATGGCGTCACCGGGGTAGAGCTCGAAGACACGAAGACCGGCGCCAAACGCACCATCGACGTGACGGGAGTATTCATCGCCATCGGGCACAAACCCAACACCGATTTCCTCGGCGGACAGGTGGAGCTCGACGGACAGGGCTATATCAAAGTCAAGAATCCCTCGGCGGCCACCAACGTGCCCGGCGTCTTCGCCGCAGGCGACGTGTGCGACCCCAACTACCGTCAGGCCATCGTGGCCGCCGGCAAGGGGGCCTCGGCCGCCATGGATGTGGAACGATTCCTCCAGGAGAACTAGCGGCGGCAAACCATGAAGAAGGAGAACAGAATGCCCAAAGCAGCGATGCTGATATGTGTCGGCATTGCCTTCCTGTTCTCCTTCCCTTCCGCCCAGGCACAGGTACGCTCCACCCGTACCGAGAGCAACCCGACCGGATTTCAGACCCTGTCCGGCAGTATCGGCAGCAGAAACACCGCAAGCCAGGGGCCCAGCAACCCGTTTGGCAACGACAGCACCTACTCGCAGACCGACACCTCGGCCACCAAGGGCCTTGTCTTCCACAAGGAGGTACCCGATTCGGTGCTGCGCCAGAAGGTGTTCCTCTTCCATCACCGCAGCACCCACGTGTGGATTGACGAAGTGTGGAGCCCCACCCTCGACCCCACGGGCGCTCAGTTCAACGACCCGCTGGATGCCTTCAACGGCAACTACTACCTCGGCAAAGGGACTCTGGGTCACCCCCACATCGGCCTCTTCCCCACCCTCGCCGCCGGTCTGCAACCCCGCCTGCAACCCGACCTCTACGAGGGCTACGCCTACACCCTCCGTAACATTGACTTCTACCAGACGCTCACGCCCTTCAGCGTGCTCAGCTACGGCGGCTCACTGGCCGATGACCACAGTCTCTTCATCAGCCATACCCAGAACATCATGCCCGGCTGGAACGCCGCATTCAACTACCGCCTCTACAACCCCGAGGGCGTCTATGCCTCGTCGGGCGCGCTGAACAACTATCTCTCCGCCACCACCAACTACTTCTCCCGTGACTCGCGTCTGCAGGCCAAGGCGGCGCTCATCTGGCAGTCGTTCAACATCGACGAGAACGGGGGCCTGAGTAACGACAGCATCTTCACCCTGCGCCTGCAGAGCAACCGCGCCGGCATCCCTGTGGTGCTGAGCAACAGCGGCAGCCTGCAACGCAACCTCGCCGCCATGGGCAGCGTGAGCTACAGCCTCGAGCGGCAAAGCGACACCTACCGCCACCGCGATAGCCTCCAGCTGGTGCAGGTCAACGACAGCACCACACGTCTGGACACCCTTGACATCGTCGACACCATCCCCCTGGGACGCCCTCATGTGCTTAACCCGGGCATCGTGGGACTGGAGCTCGGCTACGACCGGCAGAAGCGCGTCTTCGTCGACAGCACCCACTGGCGCGAGCAGACGGCCACCCTCTATTGGACCAACGACGCCTACGCCTCGCACCGCTGGCGCAACCCGCTGAAGGTGACCCTCGGACTGAAGCCCCGCTACCTGCGGGCCGTCATCTACGGCGACACCCTGCGCAGCTACTCCTGGTTCAATCCCTTCGTCCGGGCAGAGGTGGCGCTGTGGCGCAGCACCCTCACCCTCGAAGGGGAACAGAACGAGAACCTCTGGCCAGAGAGGAGCAACCGCCGCCTGGCAGCCACACTGCTTCTCCCCTTCGACTCGGCAGCGCTCACATATGTCCAACTCGGCGCCACCCTGCAGGACAAGGCGCCCGACCCGCTATTGGTCTATCCAAGACACGCTTGCACTCGACCGGCGAACATCGTCACCGAGCAATACTCACTACGCTTCAAACACCGCGAGACAATAGACGTCGACCTCAAGGCCAGCCACCTGAACCACAATATCTGGCTTGACACGGCACTGGCATGGCACACAGGCCTCAACGACCTCTGGCTCCTGCAAGCCTCACTGATGCTGCGCCTCAAAGCCGGCCCTATGCATCTCGACATGCAGCAGCTCCTGCAACACTCCACCGACCAGACCCAACTGCCGGTGCCGCTCTGGATGAGCAAGAACTCGCTCTATGCCGACTTCCAACTCTTCCGCCGCACCCTGCGGATGCAGACCGGCGTCGACGTGCGCTACCACACCCCCTACCACGCACCCCTCTACGACCCCGCCACAGGCCTCTTCCTACACCAGGATGAGCTGACCGTGGGCGGCTACCTCTGGGCCGACGTCTTCATCACCATGCAGGTGAAACGCGCCAGCATCTACCTCAAGGCCGGCCACATCAACGCCCTCTGGGAGAATCCCGCCACCTACTTCCTCCTGCCCCACTACCCGGGACAGAAGTTCGGAGTGCAGTGGGGCCTGACGTGGTGCTTCTTCGACTAGCGCGCACCCACTGAAATCATAAATAAAGTTAAAAAAGCACCCCGTGTGGACCTATGTCAAAAAAACGGGTTATTATATTTCCGGAAACCCTCGAACAAACACCGACCGGCGGAGAGAAAAACACACCCACAGACCACACTACGACAACCACAACTGCCTTAATACAAACCAGTTGAAAAATAATACCGCAGAATTGAAAAATAATTAGTACCTTTGCAATTGATTTAATCACAAATAAAAGTAAAGACAACATGAAAAAAAACATTCTCCTCATTGCCGTTGCAATGCTGATGTGCAGCCAAATGCAAGCCCAGGATTTGGCGCTCGCCACCACTCCCGTCGCTCCCCTTCAACTCAGCTTGACTGAACAGACTGACCACAGCAGCATCTATACCGTGCCCATGCCCGAATCCGACCTGCTGGTCAGCAATCAGCTCAACACCAAGCAGTACACCTCGCGCAAGGGCTGGGGCATCGCCTGCATCATCTCCGGCGGCCTGACGATGGTCAGCGGCATCACCGTATGGCTGGGAGGCGACATCTTCAACAATATGGCCTCGTCCATGGGCGACGACCCCGATATGCAGGAAGGACAAGAAGCCATGAATACCATGGGCAATGGCGTCAAGACCATCGGCATCGTCGGTGCCGTGGCCGGAGCCGCCCTCGTGGGCACCGGCATCTGGCTCGTGTCGTCCGACGGTGGCGGCAGCTCGCGTGGTCGCGGCCATGGCCGTCGCAGCGGTCACCGCAAGACCCGCCGCCGCCATGCCGACCTCTTCCAGCAGCCCACCATCGAACCCGACTGGGGCCTCAGCCTCAACGTGGCTCCCACCTCGGCCGGTCTCACGCTCGTCTTCTAAGGCACGCATCGCCTGCCGAAAAGAAAGACGCCCCTGCATGCAGGGGCGTCTTTCTTTTCGGCAGGCGGGTGGTTTACTCCTTGCTGCTGATGAAGGGGTACTTGTAGTCGTGGGCGGGGTCGAAGGTCTCCTTGACGGCCTGCGGGCTCACCCAGCGCAGCAGGTTGAGGTAGGAACCGGCCTTGTCATTGGTGCCGCTGGCGCGGGCGCCGCCGAAAGGCTGCTGGCCCACCACAGCTCCCGTGGGCTTGTCGTTGAAATAGATGTTGCCGGCGGCATTCTTCAGCAGGTCGTAGCCCGCACGCAACGCCTTGCGGTCGTTGGCGAAGATGGCACCCGTGAGGGCGTAGGGAGACGTAGTGTCGCACAGCTGGCAGGCCTTCTCGTAGTCGCGGTCCTCATAGACATAGATGGTGATGATGGGGCCGAATATCTCCTCGGCCATGCTCTTGTAGTCGGGCTTCTTGGCCAGGATGACGGTGGGCTCGATGAACCAGCCCTTCTTCTTGTCGCACTTGCCGCCGAACACCACCTCGGCGTCCTTGCTGCGCTTGGCATGGTCGATATAGGCCTTGCAGTTGTCGAACGAAGCCTCGTCGATGACGGCATTGACAAATGCCGAGAAGTCGCGCACATCGCCCATCTTGATTTCCTTCAGCATCTTGCCGACAATCTTCTCCACCTTGGGCCACATCGAGGCAGGCACATAGGCGCGGCTGGCCGCCGAGCACTTCTGGCCCTGGAACTCGAAGGCGCCACGCACGATGGCCGTGGCCACCTGGTCCGGGTCGGCGCTCTTGTGCACCATGATGAAGTCCTTGCCGCCGGTCTCGCCGACAATCTTCGGATAGGTCTTGTACTTGTCGATATTCTGACCGATGGCTTTCCAGAAACCCTTGAACGTGGCGGTGCTGCCCGTGAAGTGCACACCGGCCAGGTTCTCGTCGGCGAAGGCCACCTTGCCAATCAGCGCGCCGCTGCCCGGCAGGAAGTTCACCACGCCGTCGGGCAGACCGGCCTCCTTGTAAATCTTCATCAGGAGGTAGTTGCTCAGCAGGGCCGTCGTCGAGGGCTTCCAGATGCACACATTGCCCATCAGCACGGGGCTCAGGCACAGGTTGCTGGCGATGGAGGTGAAGTTGAACGGCGTGATGGCGAACACGAAGCCCTCCATGGCGCGGTAGGTCACATAGTTCAGCGTGCCCTTGTCGCTGCAGGGCTGGTCGCTGTAAATCTGGCTGGCGTAATAGGTGTTGTAGCGCAGGAAGTCCACCAGCTCGCAGGCCGAGTCGATTTCAGCCTGCATCGTCGTCTTGCCCTGACCCAGCATGGTGGCAGCATTAATCAGGTAACGGTACTTGCCGCTGATGAGCGTGGCAATCTTCATCATCACGCTGGCACGGTCAATCCACGGCGTCTCGGCCCATTCCTTCTGAGCCTTCATGGCGGCCTTGATGGCATCCTGCACCTCCTTCTCGCCCACCTTGTGGTAGCGGGCCAGCACGTGGTGGTTCTCCGTGGGCATCACCACCTCGCCCAGGTTCTTCGTCTTCACCTCCTTGCCACCGATGATGGCGGGAATCTCGGTCACCTTGTTGTAGAGTTCGTCCAGGGCCTTGCGGATTTCTTTACGCTCAGGGCTGCCGGGAGCATAGCCTTTCACTGGCTCGTTCTCGGGCTTGGGAAACATGAAAATGCTGTTG
Organism: Bacteroidales bacterium; assembly: GCA_017480785.1. Lineage (GTDB taxonomy): Bacteria > Bacteroidota > Bacteroidia > Bacteroidales > P3 > Colimorpha. The sequence continues at coordinate 80,367 of JAFURZ010000010.1, read as the reverse complement.
TTCATAGACAATGTGTTTAAATGATTGTTTTTTCGGGTGCAAATTTACAAATATATTTCCATTCGTGGACGAAAAGTTTTCAACCACTCGTCAACCTCTCCCCGCAAGCTTCCCTCCGACAGCAGCCAACCCCCTGATTTCTATATGAGTTCGGCTCGAGTTCGACTTGAGTTCGACTTGAGTTCGACTTGAGTTCAAGTCGAACTCAAGTCGAAATGAAGCCAACATTCTGGTAATTAACTACGGTTGTTCTTTTGCTGTTCTTTTACTGTTCTTTTACTTTTCTAAAAGAACAGCACGTTATCACGCTGACAATCATTGGCTGGCCACCCTCTCATACCCCTACGGGGTATCATCGCCCCCGCTGTAGGGACGCGGCGTGCCGCGTCCTATTTCTTCACCAGTTTTAGGTAGTGGTGCCGGTCGACGGAATCGACCGTGCGGGTGACAACGCGGACGATGTAGGTGCCGGCGGGGAGGGCGGCGACGCTGAAGGAGGCGGTCTTTTCGTGGGTCTGCACCACGCGGCCGGCCATATCCACCACCTCGACTGTCGCCGCTTCACCCGCTAGCCCCACGATTTCCACTGTTCCCTCGGTGGGGTTGGGGAAGAGCGAGATGGCAGAGGCGCTGTCCGCGGCGTCGATGCCCACTCCGGGGCATACGGCGATGGTGTCGCTCCAGGGGCTGTGGGGACGCCGGTGGCCGTCGCACAGGCCGCGGACGCGGAACAGGTGGCAGCGGCCGTCAGGCAGGTCGACGGTTGCCGTGGTGTCGGATATCTGTATGGTGGTGGCGGCGTCCCAGCTGCCGCCTTCGGGGATATAGGACAGTTCGTAGTCGGGGTGGGGAAACCGGCTACTCCAGAAGAGTGTTGCCGTATGGCCGATGACACCACCGCACCACAGCGAGTCCACGCCCGGGCAGGGCTGCGGTCGATGCATATCCAGCGAGGAGTCGTAGAAGAGGGTCATAATGGAGGCTTCTCGGTAGTTTCCGAGGAAGATGCTGTCATACACCCTTGTTTCATCGCCACGTTCTCCCCTGAACACCCAACCATGGTCATTGACCGACATGTTTTTACATTCAACAATAAAATTGTAATGTATCGGCGACGACCAAGTCACCTCTTTGGTGTACTTGTTAATCCGGCATAGTTCGGTCTTTTTCAACAGGTCGAACGCCACATTTAACACCAATTCATCGCCGACAACTGCCAAGGAATTATGCGAGGAATTATTGTTGACAGTATCCGCAACGTAATAGTCGACAGGAGAGCCCGTGTTGCGATTATAAGAGACGAACAAACTATAACTATTTGTAACATTTGGACTTCCTGGAATCATTGTGTTGTGTGCACTGTCAATGTAGAACCTGATGACGTTGGGCCATCCAGGCCAATAGTAAGCATACACATTTTCCTCATCCGCCGCCACACTTACATATGGCAAATAACTAGCTGGTAAAGTTGTGGTTTGTTCGTTATATAGTTGTTGTACCCATACCACCTCGCCGTCTCTGTTCAGTTTCAGCAGGCAGGGCATCGTCTGCCAATCTTCCATGTTGTCGATTCTCAAATAGTGGACGGAATCCAGAAACACTTTGATAGGCAACGTGTCAGGGCTGAAATAATAGTCATCGCTATAAAAAATACAACTGGCATAGATTTCATCGCCTTCAATGATTGCCTTTTGGAATTCAATGTTTGCCATACATTCTCCAGTGGGATTCCACACCGAGACGCTGTCAACCAGGAATCTAGAGCCAATCAGATTCCAGCTGCTGTCCATCTTGTAGTACACAGATGTGGAGTATGTCTTTCCGTCCATGGTTTTGATATTCAACGGGTATCTTTTGTTAGTGTCGCCATCCACAATAATATATGCCTTGTGCAGCGAGTCTTCCCCAAAGAAATCACCGCAAGTGAAAAGATGGATATTGTCATCTTCGTCAATCAAAAAAAGACTGTCGAACCCCCTACTATAATTGCCAAATGGAAGGGGAATAAAATAAATATAGTCCCAACTTTCATAAGCATACAGCTTAATACAGTGGAAGTCGAGCCTGTTTCCATCCAAATCAAAAGTGACAAAATAGGTCGCGTCTTTACTAATTGTAAAAATGTCGTTGGAGGTGGTAATGAGTGTGTCGAAAAAATAGAACCAGGTTCCTGGGCCTGAGCCCCAATGAAAGTCAAACGCGATGGTTATTCTATCGTCTTTCACAACCATGTTATGCCATGGAATACTTGGAGAATTTGCATTTGCTCCGCGTGCAGACTTGCACCAGAGAATATTCCCCAGTGTGTCAATCTTTGCCAGAAAAACACCCTGGATATTACCGAGATAGTATCCGGGAATAGAATCCATAGGGTTAATGTATGGACCGTTTTCGCCCAGTCGGGCACTCATACCACACCCCCCCCATATATAGGTGTTTCCTTCACTGTCGATGTAGGAGTCTACCACTTTGTCCATTAGAATGTTGCTGTTTAATTGACCTGCAGCCCATTTGCCCCAGCGGAAGCCCTGCTGCTGGGCGTGGGCGGTGTATGTGGGCATTGCATAGCATAGCAGTATGCCAACGAGTAATGCTTTGAAAAATCTGTATCGTCTCATAATTATTTGGTTTTATTGTTTTATCAATTTCAAATATTCATGGCCGTTGTTTGCCGTCACCACCTTGACAATGTAAGTCCCTTTTGAAAGGCGGGATACATCGAATTGATTTGAGGATTCCTGAGACAAGACCTTCTGCCCATTCACAGAGAAGACTTCAATCAGTTGTATTTCGTTGTTTGTCGTCTCATTTGTCTTTCTCAGGACGCTTACTACGCGGGTTGTCGGATTAGGAACGAGCAGGAATGTTTCATTGTCGTCACTCAGGTTGCCCTCCGTGCCGTCTCCCGGTGTCGGGAGCCCTTTTTGTCCCAATGGGCTGCATGCCTCCCACAACTCCTTGTAGGGGATACAGATGTCGCTGACACAGATTTTGTTCTCGTCACAGCAAATGATGTGGAAAGAAAAAACGTCGTTGGCGACAACCGACTGTGTCATCAGGCCATAGTCCATCATCAACAATCCGGAATAGGATGCTCCCGCGTTGTGTCCGTCGATAATCTGACCTTGGTCGCACCAAACAGCTATCATGGTCCCCGATGGCGAAGGAAGGGTCAATACAAAGTCGAAGAAGGCTGACTGGTTGGGTTGACTGAGCGATTGTTTGAGAGCAAACGAATATGTCATATTGAGCACGCAGGTGTCGAACCTGACGCAATCCGTCCAATCGGAAAGGTCTACCTTAAAGTATTCGACATACTCTTCTCCACACTCCATGGCGAACAGGTACACCCCGGAGGAGGAGAAGTCATAGGCGACATTGATAGAGAATTCCTGGCAATCTCCTGGATTCAGCATGATAGGCATGTTGGCGGTGAGCGAATAGGAGACAGGCAATATCGGATATATGTTGTCTATGCAGACAGGCTCTTCTCCATCGTTGCAGAGCTTGACAGAGAGCTCATAATAGAGCTCGCATTCTCTCTGTTCGCAATCCTTCTTCAAAATCTCCAACCAGACAGATTGTATTTCTTCTGGATTGATTGGGTTTTCGCAGTCTCGAGTTTCAATGGTGAGTGTGGGGGATGTTGTTCGGCACCCCATGCCATAGTCGGGAACGAGGAGCCGGTATTCACCTTCGGACAGGATGGGGAGCGGACTTGGATCGGGAAGGATGGTCCCGCTGATTATCGGGGAATCGCCGAGATACCATTCCCATGGCAGATTGCTGGTATTCCCCAGTGTGTACAACGATAGGTCAGTGGGCAGATGGTGCTCTTCAATACAGTAGCAGCCCGTCAGCAACCCGTCAAAATCGGGTGCTTCCGGAATCAAGAGGGTGGAACCATACGATTTGCATCCGGTCGTCGCATCGATATAGTATGCCACTGCGGAGCCGTCGGTGAAATACAAGGCGGAAGAGCCCTTGGTGCCATTGCTCCATAGCAGCTCCCTGCCATCTGTCGAACAAATCTCTACCGGGCCGTCGGTGATGCAAGGATTGCCACAGAACTGCAATGAGGGGGCGGGGGGCAAGGGATGGACCCGGAACCAGGCGGTGTCGGACGAGGTGCATCCGTTAGTGTCGGACACCAGCAGAATGACCTGATGGAGTCCGGTGTCGGCAAGGTGGCAGTTGAAGGTGGCTGTGGTCGCGGAGTAGGTGGTGTTTGGGGAATGAACATACCACTGGTAGGTGTACTCAGGACCGACACCGCCAACCAGTTCGGCCACATCGTACAGGCAATAGGTGCTGTCGCACAGGATTGATGCATAAGGTTCGTTGGGGTATGGCACATTGGTTACAAGCTGTTTCCTGCACTGTTCCAGAATGGTGGTGATATCCACCATGTAGTTCCCCGCCTCATATACGTTTGCTATATTTCCAGTGAACTGACGGCAAGGATACCAGGAATAGAGGTTGTTGAGATCAAGCCTAGTTCGTATGACTGCGCTGTCTCCCGGACAAGTCGGGATGTACATTGTGTCCAATGAATACCTTTTCAAATAATTGTCCTTTACGGCAACGTTGACCATATCGCTGACCGAACAGCCATTCCGGTCGGTGACTGTTATAGTAACCTGAGGATAGAATGGACCTCCATACACATGGCCGATTCCGTTACCATAGTTCCAGGAGTTGTCACCGAAGTTCCACATATATGTCAGGTCTTCACCTGTGGCATCGGCAGAGAAAGTAAATGCTGTTTTCTCGCACATGGTACTTCTGACATCGATGCTTTGTATGGTAGGTGTTGCATCGAAATGAATCGATTTGTCAATATAGCAATTTACGTCTCCAAATATTACATGTGCCCGATGCCAGCCAGTGTCAGGCTTAGAAACATCAACATGGCCAATGCTTGATTTCATGCTGACAAGGTGGTCTGACAAATCATATATTTGCGCGATGATGAATAATGGTGAGCCATCCTCGAGATGTCCATCTATTTCTAATTCCCTCCGACAGTTCTGCGTTATCTGCATTGTAATTGCATGCTCGATGGAATCGCTTACAGTACATTGATAGCACGTGTCGCCAGCCGACCACGACACGGTGATGGTGTAATGGCCAGTGTCAGGAACCATTATCCTTTGTCCGGGATGCGTTATACTGCAGTCGAGTTGATGGCTGTTTTGTGACAGGAGGGCATGATAAGGATAATGCAATCCAGGTCCGTTGATTTGGGCAATGCTGATAATATTGTAGCAATGGTTGACAATTCTGAATGCGGAATCCACCTGTACACAGTCAGGCCTATGCTCGTGTTTTTTATACGAAATCGTTTTTTTGCAGCCGCAATGCGGGTCGGTGATGGTGCACCAGTAATTGTCGGGCGAAGCTACAATGCTCGGGGTCGTTTCACCGGTCATCCATTTATAGCCATAGCCGGTGGTATCGCCACTGATTACCACGCTTAACATATTGCCACTTGTATCGATGTGCATGTCGGGAAGCGGAGGACAGGGTGTGACTGTGTCGTACGTATCAACCGCACAACCGGTAGTTGACACATAATGAAGATGGACGGTATGTGTATTGGTATTTCCGAAACCTAGGTTTGCGGGCAAACCATATTCGCGAGATTCTGTTTCGCTGTCGATATACCAATAGGTGGCCCCCATATTGGCTTCGCTAGAGGAGATTGCAGAGAACGATGCGCTTTGTCCTGCGCATACAGGATTGTGTATGATTCTCGGAGCATCGATTTCCCCCACCCGTACAATAGCGGTGTCGTATTGATAGGTACCGCAATACACCCGTTTCAGGATGAGCCGTACCGTGGTGGGCAGATTGTCGGTGTGATTCGCCAGCAGGGACACCTCGGCGGAAAGATGGTCGTCTTGAATCGACAAGGGTGCGGCAGGTACGGCTTCCCACTCGTACAACACGCCATAGTTTGACTGGTCTCTAAGGCGGGAAAGCGTGATGCTCTGGCCTTGGCAAACCCGTATGGTGTCATGGTATGGCCAATCGGCCAATTGGAACGGCGAAACATGATATACCGATGCCTCGGAACGGCATCCGGTCCGACGGCTAACCTGGTAGACATTTATGTCGTCGACGGTGTTGCCGAAGGTTATGTTTACCTTGTTGCCGGGATAAGTGTGTGTGTCGCCATTTGCTGTCCATTCCCAAAGGATGTAGTTGTACCGGCTGCTCGGCGTGGCTGAATACTCGGCTGAAAAGGACGGACAAATGGTGTCCGGTCCGTATATCATGGAGGGAGCTGGCGGATTGTCACTCACATTCACAATCTTGGTGGCTTCATTGCAGTAGTTGGCGTTCCTCGCCTGGACGACATAGGTTCCGCTTGTATTGAAGGTGTACGCTAACGAAGGGGCGCTTCCGGTATAGATTATGCTGTCGTTTAGCCTGACGGTCCACTGGCTGGCCCCTGTTGTATTGGTGGCAAAAGAGAGTTCTGTCGCCAGGCAGACTTCCTCTTCCGAAGGTGTAGTGGTGACTGCCAGAGGATTCTGGACGTATATCGTCTTGGTCACTGTATAGGGTCCGCATCCCAGAAATTCACAGGAATATGTCACAGAAATATTGTATGTCCCATTTTGTTGTGGTGTCAGTGTTAGAATGTTGTTCTTTTCCGCAAAAGTAACTCCTGTAGATGGTGTTACCGTCCAGGAATACTGGGTGGCACCCCATAGAGGAACAGAGTAGGTATATTGATTGTAAATGCAGAGCGTGTCCGGTCCTGTGATGTTGATATTGCCAGAAATAACGGGAATCCTGATGCTTTTGCGCGACTTGCATTCGCATTCGCAGTTTGCACCATCAAGGTAAATCATGCCGTAACCGCTTTCAGGTGCACCCCATTGTACCAAAATGCCAGGGTTGTGTTGCGGACTTGAAAGTGTTCCCCCCTGAACACTCCATAGGTAGTCAGTACAGTTGGGAGATAGCATGGAATAGGATTGTTGGGAATAGGCACAGACTGTCCCGTAGCAAGATAATTCCAATGGACATTCGTCTTTTACGATGAGATTGATGGTGACCTCGTCATAGCATCCACACTCATTGTACACTCGATGAATGATAGAGTAGTCGCCAGGCTCTCTGGCGACAAACGAGATTGAACGATTGTTCGATATCCCGTAGGGAAACTCCCAATAATAATCTACAATCGGACGTTCTTCGGAGGTGCTGTTGTCAATAAATGAAAGAGTATCGCCGGCACATACCTCTAGCCATTTTTCTTCCGGATCGTTGACATTGACGATATAATTGGGTATCGAAATAATATCGGCGACGGGTTTGTCCTCTAACAAAACCTGGATACGACTGGTGCAAACGCTACTGTCTGATAACAATGCATCTACGGTGACCATGCCGCTATAGTCTTCTCCCCAGGTCACCTGGCAAATTGTGCTGTCGCCATTCAGTTGGTAGTTGCCGCCAATCACACTCCACTCATAGCCGATGGCAGATGGCGAAAAGGCTCTGTAAAAAACCGTGTTTCCCCGGCAGGCCCTAATCACTGAAAAATCATCCGTGTTCTCTTCCAGAATGCAAAGATTATTGCCCTCAGGGACAAGCAGCAAATCACACGCGCGCTGGGCAAATGCGTTATAGACAGATGCCAGCATGGTAAAACACAAAAAGAAAGTTTTTCTATTCATAGATTATTTATTTTTTATGGTGGGGTCCGTAGATTCTTTTTTAGGCGACTATCAGTACAGGACCCCTATGCCCGAACGTCCACTTTGTTTTTGACGGTGCAAAGATATGAAAAAAAATCAATATAGCGGTCGTTCATTTATCATTTTTTTTGAAAGAAAGGGCGAGGGCTGGCGCAGAAAGGGAGTGGAAATTATGCTTTTTCGACGGCTAGAGGGGAAGTGGGCGGTGTGGGAAAGTCAGGTACTTTTGTGGGAAAGTTGGGTACTATTGTGGGTCGATTTTGCGGTTTTCGGCAAAACGGCCTTATATTGGAGGCCGTCCGGTGGACGACATCGGACGAGCGTTGTTTGACATATTGAGTGGATAGGAAAGCAAGTGCGGCGTCCTTGTCAGGACGCCGCAGGAAGCTAAAAAAAGACAACACACCCCGCTAGCGGGCGAACTGCTCCAGGGCGGTCTGGTAGCCGTCGTCGATGTCTTTCATCACCTTGTAGTAGTAGTCGACGCCGAAGAGGTTGCGGGCCACCTGTGCCTTGAGCATGAGCCAGAGGTAGCGGTCGCTGTGGGCGGTGCGTTCGGGCTCGAGGGCTTCCTTCTCCAGGTCGCGCACCACACCCTTCTCGAGGGCTGCGGCGGTGAGGAGGCTGTCGAGGCCGAAGGAGTCGTAGTTCTCGAGGAAGAGCTCGAAGGACTTCACGCGCGGGTCTTTGCGGTGCTGGTCGGCCCACTGGAGGGGGAAGCTGTTGAGGAGCCCCTTGCCGCGCAGGGAGATGTAGTAGTCGGAGAGGCGCATGGTGTCCATGGGCACGAAGACGTCGGGCATGATGCCGCCGCCGCCATAGACGACACGGCCGCGGGCGGTGCGGAAGCTGAGGGAGTCGGCGAAGTGGATGGAGTCGGCGTTGACGAGCTCACCGTGACGGTAACGGTTGTTGAGGTCCTGGCGGTAGGCGTCTTCACCGTCGTCGTAGGGGCGCTGGATGCAGCGGCCGCTGGGTGTGAAGTAGCGGGCCGTGGTGAGGCGCACCTGGCCACCGTCGGCGAGTGGGAACATGCGCTGGACGAGTCCTTTGCCGAAGGAGCGGCGGCCTACGATGGTGCCGCGGTCCCAGTCCTGTATGGCGCCGCTGACGATTTCGCTGGCCGAGGCGGAGGTCTCGTCGATGAGGACGACGAGGGAGCCCTCGCGGAAGTTGCCGCGTCCGTGGGCACGGTAGTTCTGGCGGGGGGTGCGGCGCCCTTCCTGGTAGACGACGAGCTGGCCGCGCTCGAGGAACTCGCTGGCCAGGCCGTGGGCGATGTCGAGGTAGCCGCCGCTGTTGCCCCGCAGGTCGAGGATGAGGGCCGTCATGCCTTGCTTGCGGAGGCTGCGGAGGGCTTTGCGGAACTCGTCGACCGAGGTACGGGCGAAGCGGACGAGGCGTATGTAGCCCACGGTGTCGTTGGCCATGAAGTAGGTGTCGATGCTGTAGAGGGGTATCTTGTCGCGGACGATGTGGAAGGAGTAGACGGTTCCCTGGCGCAGGACGTCGACGACGACGGTGGTGCCTTTCTTGCCGCGCAGGTGGCGGAAGACGAAGTCGTTACGGGCGCTGTCGCCGGTGGCGTCGATGCCGTCGATGCGGATGAACTTGTCGCCAATCATAATGCCCACCTTCTCGGAGGGGCCTCCGTCGATGACGCTCTGGACGACAATGGTGTCGTTGACTATCTGGAACGAGACGCCTACGCCCTCGAAGTTGCCCTGGAGGCCTTCGTTGGCGCGCGCCACGTCCTTGGCGGGGATGTAGACGCTGTGCGGGTCGAGGTTTTTGAGCATGGCCTTGACGGCCTCCTCGCCGAGGCGGTCCATGTCGGGCGTCTCGGTGTAGTTGCCGTCGATGAGGCGCATCACTTCGTCGACGCGCAGCTGGCCGGCGCTGACGGTGTCGGGAATGACAGGCCGCTGGGCCTGGGCTGAATTGAGAATTGAAAATTGAAAATTGAAAATTATGCTGACGCAGACAAATAAACGTACAATAGATTTGATAGTCATAGACTTTAAACCTTAAACTTTAAACCTTAAACTTTAAACCTTAACCGCCGGCATCTGTTGGCTGAGGCAGTGGAAGGAGCCGAGGCCCCAGATGATGTCGGTGGAGTCGATGCCGACGACCTCGCGGTCGGGGAAGCAGGCTTCGAGGATGTAGGCGGCCTCGTTGTCAGTGAGGCAGCGGTAGGTGGGGAAGATAACCTTGCCATTGGCCAGGTAGAAGTTGGCATAGGAGGCGGGGAGACGCTGGCCGTCGTAGAAGACCACGTCGGGCATGGGGAGCTCGACGATGGTGGGCTGCTTGCCGTTGGCAAGGCGGCAGCGCTGCAGCATCTTGAGGTTTTTCTGCAGGGGTTCGTAGTTCTCGTCCCAGACATCTTCCTCGACGGCGGTGATGATGGTGTCGTCGCCGACGAAGCGGCTGAGGTCGTCGACATGGCCGTCGGTGTCGTCGCCGACGATGCCGTCGCCCAGCCAGATGATGTTGTCGACGCCGTAGTAGTCGCGCAGGTAGGTTTCAATCTGGTCCTGGTTGAGCTGGGGGTTGCGGTTGGGGTTGAGGAGGCAGGAGGTGGTCGTCAGCAGGTCGCCGCAGCCATTGACGTCGATGGAACCACCCTCCATGACGATACCGGGGTTAAACAATTGAAAATTGAAAATTGAGAATTGAAAATTATTTGATGCGTCAACCGAATTTTCAATTTTCAATTTTAAATTTTCAATCTCTTCAAAGATGCGAACGGGCACCTCGGTATCCAGCTCGTAGGGGTATTTGCCGCCCCAGGCGTTGTGGTTCCAGTTGACGATGGCCCGCCGTGCAGGGTCTTGCCTATTGAGCAGGAAGGCGGGGCCATGGTCGCGGCACCAGGCGTCATTGCTGGGGATGAGGTGCAGGCTGATGTGCTGCATGTCGGTGCCGATGGCCTCCAGCTCGCGGGCCACATGGGTGCGCATGGACTCGTCGTCGACATTGACGTGCACCATTTCACCCTCGGCGAGGGTCTTCACGAAGAGGTGGTACGAGGGGTAGATGGACTCGAGCTTGCCCGGCCACGAGTCGGGGTTCTTGGGATAGGTGAGCCATGTGGCCTCGTGGCGGGTCCACTCGGCGGGCATGTAGTAGCCTTGTTCTTTGGGTGTCATAAAAGCGAGGTGTTAGTCGATAAAGCGGTTGAGGATGGGGCCGTAGGAGTCGATACGGCGGTCGCGGAGATAGGGCCAGTGGCGGCGGTAGTGGTCGGTCTCGTCGAGGTCGAGGGTGCTGACATGGATGGCCTCGTCGTAATGAGGGGCCTGGTAGATGACACGGCCGAAGGCGTTGGCGACGAAGCTTCCGCCCCAGAACTGCATGCCCCCTTCCCTACCCGTGCGATTGACGCTGACAACGGGCACTCCGTTGGCCACGGCGTGGCTGCGCTGGATGGTCTGCCAGGCGGCATACTGCTCGCGGTTGTCGTGCTCGTTCTGGCGCACGTCCCAGCCGATGGCCGTGGGGAAGAAGAGAATCTGGGCCCCCATGAGGGCGGTGATGCGGGCGGCCTCGGGGTACCACTGGTCCCAGCAGATGAGGACTCCAATGGTGGCGTATTTGGTCTTGAAGACACGGTAGCCCAGGTCGCCGGGGGTGAAGTAGAACTTCTCGTAGTAGCCCGGGTCGTCGGGGATGTGCATCTTGCGGTACTTGCCCAGGTAGGTGCCGTCGGCGTCGATGACGGCCGTGGTGTTGTGGTACAGGCCTTCGGCCCGCTTCTCGAACATGGAGCACACGAGCACCACCCCCAGCTCCTTGGCCAAAGCCATGAAGTGCTGCGTGGTGGGGCCTTCGGGGATGGCCTCGGCCAGACGGAAGTTCTCATAGCGTTCTTCGTCGCAGAAATAGAGCGAGGCGAAGAGCTCCTGCAGACAGATAATCTGTGCGCCGGCAGCGGCCAATTCACGCACCTTTTCAGTATAGCGCTCAATGTTTTGCGCCTTATCCTCGACGCAGCTCATCTGCGCGATTCCCACTTTCACTTTGTTCATATCGGACATTGGTTTGAGGGTGCAAAGATACTAAAAAATATTAATAGTGGAACAAAAAATATATAATATGCCTCCGTTCAGGGGAAAAAGTATTCCGTCGGAGGACACAATAAAAAAAACATCGTCTCGTTAATGGAGACGATGAAACAGTTGTCAATCATTATTACCGTGCTGATGCTGCCCCTGGCCACCCTGGCACAAGGCAGCTTGGCTCGTGGTGTCAATGCAGAGCAGAAAGGCTTGGCCGACCTTGCGGAGCAGTACTACCGCGAGGCAGCGGACACGAACGCCACGGCCCGCCTGCGGTTGGGTTTGTTATTGGAGGGGAAAGAGCGCTTTGCCGATGCCGAACAATGGCTTGTGCGGGCAGACAGCAGTGCGCTCGCGATGGCTCACCTGGCATCCTGCCGGGCCGAGCTGCGCCAATGGGCGGGAGCCAGGCAGGCTTCCGAGAAGGCCATCGAGCTGGCAGAGAACGACGACCACGAGGTGCGGTCGAGCGCCATGGGTACCTTGGCATTGGTCTATTGCGCCGAAGAAAGCTATACCAACGCCCTCCATTGGGCCCGTCAGGCCGCGGCAGAGGAGCCGCAGTCGGCACGGGCCCGCAATGTTACCGGCGTGGTGCTCTACAGCCGTGGCAACGAACAGGAGGCCATCACAGCCTTTCGCGAAGCCTTGAAGCTTGACCCGACAAACGTCGACGCCCACTTCAACCTGGGCACCATCTACTGCCGCCGGAACAACTACGACATGGCCATCAGCACGCTGCGGAACGGGCTGAAGCACCACCGCAAGTCGGTGAAACTCTTCTATGCCTTCGGCTGGGCCTACCTCCTCAAGGGCGACAACGAACGGGCCATCGAATGCCTGCAGAATGTATTGGAACTGGATTCGACCTATGTGAACGCCTACAACCGGTTGGGTGACATATATTATGAACGCGCCGAGTACAATCGGGCCGCAGAGCAGTACCGTCGGGCCATCCATTTCGCCCCCAAGCTCACCGAGGCCTACCGCCTGCTGGGGCGCACCTATGACGCACAGGGCGACTTCGGCAAGGCCATCCGTCAGTACCAGAAAGCCATAGAAATCAATCCAGAGGACGGGGACACCTACTGCCGTATTGCTGAGCTCTATGCCCGCCAGAACCAACCCAAACGGGAGCAGGCCAACTACAAACGCGCCGCACGCCTCGGCAACGCCCAGGCGCGTGAATGGTGTACCAAACACGGAGTGTCTTACCAAAAATAATACTTATGAGCAGTTTGAAATACTATCTTGCACAGGTGGAGCGGATATTCAACGAGGAGCAATTCATCTTTGAACCCCATGAACTCTACGAGCCCATCGACTACACCCTGCACCTTGGCGGGAAACGCATCCGCCCCACCCTGCTGCTGGCGGCCAATGCCCTGTTTGGCGGCGACGAGGGACAAGTGCGTGACGCCGCTCTCGGCATAGAGACCTTCCACAACTTCACCCTGCTGCACGACGACCTGATGGACCGCTCGCCCCTGCGCCGCGGACAGCCCACGGTGTACACCAAATGGGACGAGAACACAGCCGTCCTAAGCGGCGACACCATGTACGCCTTGGCATGGCGCTACTTCCTGCGCCAACCGTCACAACGGCTGCAAGTGATACTGCAATGCTTCAACGAGACGGCCATCGAAGTGTGCGAAGGGCAGCAGAAAGACATGAACTTCGAGCACATGACACTCGAGGAGGTCTCGATTGACGACTACATGGATATGATACGACAGAAGACCGCCGTCTTGCTGGCCGGCGCGCTCAAGATAGGGTCCTTGTATGCCGGTGCTCCTGACGACGAGACCGAACGGCTTTACCGCTTCGGCATCCACACCGGACTCGCCTTCCAACTGCAGGACGACCTGCTCGACGGCTATGGCGACACAGCTGTTTTCGGCAAAAAAACCGGCCAGGACATACGCGACAACAAAAAGTCGTTCCTTCCTCTACTGGCCTGCTCCATCGGGTCTGCCTCACAGAAACAGGAACTGATGTCGATATTCGCAGCCAAAGACAACATGGACGAAGAGGAAAAGGTACGGCGCGTGATGGCAATATACGACACCCTCGCACTGCGACAGGCTGTGGAGAAAGCCATCGACGACGAGTTCCATACCGCCATACGCCTCTTGGACGACATCCATGCCGACGATGCCAAGAAAGCGCCGCTTCGTGAGCTTCTGGAGAGCCTCCAGGGAAGAAAAAAATAACTTTTTTTTGACTACGTAAGAAAAAAGATGTATATTTGCACAACAAACAAAAATAGGTAAATTATAAACAATAAATTAATAATCAACACACTAAAAACATCATGAAAAAAGTATTTGCTTTGATGTCAATAGTCGGACTGTTGACATTTGCCAATTTCAATGACGTGAAGGCACAGGATCAACCCGCTGCCGAAGCTACAGAACAGGTCGCTGAAGCCACCGATGAGGCCGTTGTGGAGGAAGCCGCTCCCGTGGAGGAGGCTGCCGCTGCTGCCGCCGACGACACCAAGTCGTTCCACCAGGTACTGAAAGAGAAGTACATCCAGGGTGGTGCCGGCTGGATGACCCCCGTGCTCCTCTGCCTTATCTTCGGCATGGCACTGGTTATCGAGCGCATCCTCTACCTGAACATGGCCACCTCCAACGTCAAGAAGCTCCTCGAAGGCATTGAGGACAACGTCAAGGGCGGCAACTACGAGGGCGCCAAAGAACTCTGCCGCAATACCCGTGGCCCCGTGGCCAGCATCTTCTACCAAGGCCTCGACCGCGTCGACCAGGGTCTGGAGAACGTCGAGAAAGCCGTCACCAGCTATGGTGGTGTGCAGATGGCCCGCCTGGAGAATAACCTCACGTGGATTGGCCTGTTCATCGCCCTGGCTCCTTCGTTCGGATTCCTCGGCACTGTGGTCGGCATGGTGCAGGCCTTCGATGACATCGAAGTCGCCGGTGATATCAGCCCGACCGTCGTGGCTGGCGGTATGAAAGTGGCTCTGTTGACGACTATCTTCGGTCTGATCGTCGCCATCATCCTCCAGATTTTCTACAACTACATCCTCACCAAGATTGAGAGCCTCGTCGACCAGATGGAAGACGGCAGCATCAGCTTCATGGACATCCTCGTGAAGTATCACAAATAATTGCTTTCTCTTTTGAACGGGAAACGTTGAACGTTAAACACTAAAAACTAAAAGAGAAACAATTATGAAAGAGAAAACCGATAAACTCATCACCCTGTTGGGTCTGGGCATCGCCGTGGTCTGCACCGTGCTGGCCATCGTGTTTGCCATGAACAACGGCGGCGTGAAGGAGCTTACAGCAGTACGGGCCAACGGCCTCTTTGACGCCGTGTATTGGATCCTTATCTGCTTCGTGGCCATCGCCATCGCCGCCATCGTCTTCTTCCTCGTGATTCGCCTGGCCGGCAAATTCAAAGAGGAGCCCGGCTACTGGAAGAAATTCCTCCTGCTGGTCGGTATCGTCGTCGTCGTCGTCGTCGTCAGCTATGTGCTCTCGAAAGGCAACGATGTGACGCTGGCCCTGATGGAGAAGAACAACATTACTGAGAGCACCTCGAAGCTCATCGGCGCCGCCTGCTGGATGGTCTACATCCTTGTCATCGGTGCTGCAGTGGCCATCCTCTACTCCGAGGTCTCCAAACTATTTAAAAAGAAATAAGCATTATGGCAAGAAAAACTCCCGGACTTAACACAAGCTCCATGTCCGACATCTCGTTCCTGCTGCTGGCCTTCTTCCTGATGGTCTCCAACATCAACTCGGACATGGGCATTGCGCGCCGTCTTCCGCCACCCCTGCCGGAAGATGTGAAGCCGCCAGAGGTTCGTGAGCGCAACATCTTCGTCGTGATGGTCAACAAAGATGACGCCCTGCTCTACAACAACGAATGGGGCCGCATCGAGAACTTGAAGGACCGTGCCAAGGAGTTCCTTGGCAACCCCAACAATCTGCCCAACCTGCCCGAGAAGACCGACACCGAGATTCCTGGCCTCGGCATATACCCTGTGTCAAAAGGTGTCATCTCCCTGCGCAACGACCGTGGTACATCCTACGACATGTACCTGCAGGTGCAGAACGAGTTGACCGCCGCTATCAACGAGATGCGCGACGAACTCTCCACTACCCGCTTCGGAAAACACTATGCCGACCTCAATGAAGACCAGCGCAAGGCCGTCGAGACGGCTATCCCCGTGGCCATCTCTGAGGCTGAACCCACAAAGATAGGAGGAAAATAAGCTATGGCACGTTTCACTGGTAAAAAAGCAAAAGAGACGCCCGCCCTCAACATGGGCTCCATGAGCGACATTATCTTCATGCTGCTGTTCTTCTTCATGGTCATCACCACCATGCGCGAGAGCTCGCTCTACGTGAAGATTATCCCTCCCCAGGGTTCCGAAGTCACCAAACTGGAAAAGAAGAGCCTCGTGAGCTACATCAACGTCGGTGTGCCGCTGCAAGACCAGCAGAAGAAGTACGGTACCGAACCCCGTATCCAGCTCAACGACCAGATTTCCGAGGTTAGCGACATCATCACCTTCGTCGAACTCGAGCGCAACCAGCGCCCCGAAGCCGACCGCCCCTACATCACCACGGCCATCAAGGCCGACAAGCAGGTGCGCATGGGTATGATTAGCGACATCAAGCAGGAGCTCCGCAAAGCCGGTGCCCTCAAAATCTTCTACAATGCCAGCAAAGGCGGAAAGAGGAAGTAACCTTTCTCTATCCCGCATCACACTCCACACAGCGCCCCGCCTCCCGCGGGGCGCTTTCCTTTTTTTCATTTCCATTTTATCCATATTTCAAACAACTCTCGACCTCATCAGAAGTCGGCCATCAATATAAGGCCATTTTGCCAAAATGCTCAAAATCGACCCACGAAAGTACCTAACTTGCCCACAAAAGTACCCAAATAACCCACTCCGCCCACTTCCCGCCAACAGGCGAAAAACAGGTTTTCTCACATAATAATTCCGGGATTAATACATGCTATCCCCCCATCTCCTATTGGCAGTGGGGAGATGCGGATAGTCATATATGACTATCTTGTTTCAACCCACTCCACAATCTTATTATTTACAACATGAATCACACCCAACAATGATTCAAAGTAGGCGTCTTCAATAAAATCAGGCTGGTCTGGAGAATATCCATACAAATAGTCATTAATCTTTGACAACACTGGCGATGCCTTCTCTTGAATCGGCCGTTCAATGATAAGAAGTACATCTTTGTCCTTCTGATAGATAAGAGCCTTAAAATACCATCCCTCTTTGCTCTTTTTATCCATAACCCCCCCCCCATTCATCAAGTGTTGTGGATATTGTATCATACTCCATCTTCTCTTCACAAGTATTACTCATATAAAGAGACGGTGTCGAGTTCTCACAGGCCGAGGACTGATTGGCCATTGCCATGGTAATTCCAATTGCAAAAAAAGATATGAGCAATAACAACTTTTTCATATCACATCACTAATTATTACGCACGAAA
This sequence comes from Bacteroidales bacterium, assembly GCA_017480785.1. Classification (GTDB taxonomy): domain Bacteria; phylum Bacteroidota; class Bacteroidia; order Bacteroidales; family P3; genus Colimorpha. The sequence continues at coordinate 63,090 of JAFURZ010000010.1, read as the reverse complement.
TCATCATTCACTATCTCTCAAACTCCCGTGCACCACCCTTCTCTCAATTTGGAGACAAAGGTCGTGCACGGGAGTTTCCTTTTAACACTTACTGCTCGGTCACAGACTTGACGGCCTTTCCATCCCCGGCACGGCGTATCCTGTCGATGATGCCTCCGATGACGGCAAAGAACATCAGGAACACCGAGATGCCGATAAAGATGGCGGCACCAATAACCATCAGCACCACTTTGAGCATGATATTCATCGAGGTGCCGGCCACGTCGGACTCAGTGTGCGTCTCGCGACGGCCGCTGCTGAAGATGTATTCCACCCGCTTGTCGGGTGCGAAAAGCTGCATCAGCAAACCGCTACCGAAGAACACGCCTGCCAGCCAAAAACCTATCTTGCCTATCCATCCCAGCACCTTGTCACGCGTCTTGTGGCGTGTGACTTCGTAGCCGTAGGCATAGCCCGTCCAGATGTATAAAGCGGCCAGCACCACAAAGAAAATCATCCAGCCCAGATATGAACCCGAATCCTCGCTGGAATATTTGCTCCAATCCTGTGCCTTCTCTTTGGCCATATTCTGTATTCCCTTAAAGTCCAGTTTAGCCACACTGTCGAAGCGCTGGCGGGCGTTCTCCGCATCCTTCTGGTTCCGTTTTATCGACTCCAGATACCTCTCCTTGGCCTCTTTGTTCGTGGCCGTATCGACTTTTTGCTGGTAATCCTCAATATTCTTCAGGGCGACAACATACATACTCTTGCACCGTTGAAGCTCGCCGCGTTTCCATTTGTTGGCACTGGCATATTCGTTCTCAAACGAATAGCTCCCATTGGCTTCACAGGCATCCCATGTGATGGTGGTGTCGCAAGGCGTCCAGGCCTCGGCCTGTGCGGCATAGGCTTTGTACATGTCGGCGTCTTTCTTGTTTGAATTGCGTCCCCAAAGCAATAACAACGCCAGCAACACCACGCCCAGCAGCACGCCCCAAGTCCACGTGCGGTAACGGCCGTAGGACCACTGCACCACCTCGTTCAACTGGTCGTACTTCTCACGATAGGTGACGTCCGACGCATCCTCCACCGCCGCCTCGGCCTGCCGCAGCAGGTCGGCCATACGGTCGGTCTCCCCCTTGGTGATGGGATAGATGTGGTCGGGGTCGACAGAACCCCTCTCCCGTTCCTTGTTCTTCACTAACGATGAGGTAAAGGCGGCCTCGTCGAGCAGTTGCTCGGCCCTCAGATTGACAGTGTTTTCATCCATAACAAAATGTATTAATGGGTTAATAATAATTTAAGAATCATAATATTACACCATCGCACCCACCGTATTCCACACGCTTTGATGAGTGCAAAGATAAAAATAATTCCTAAATAATCAAAAAAAAATCAGAAGAAAAGGTGCTCCAACAGGATTTTCACACCCAGGCCGATAAGCACCACGCCGGCAATCAGGTTGGCCGTGCGCTCGGGCACCGGGATGTTGCGCTTGCCGAGGAAAACACCCAGCAGGGATATCAGGAAGGTGACTACGCCGATGAGCAGCACCACCCACATCACGGTGCCCATCGTGTGCTCCAGTCCCAGACCGATGCCGACGGCCAGCCCGTCGATGCTGGTGGCGATGCCCAGCATGCAATAATGCATCAGTTCCCTACCCCATTTCCTATTGACAAGGGGCGACTTCTCCTGCCTGCCACTCTCCTCTCCCTTCTGTGAGGGGTCGAGGCTGAGGCTATCCACAATCATCTTGCCACCCACCAGGGCCAGCAGGCCGAACGCCACCCAGTGGTCGACCGCCTCGATAAACGAGCGTGACACATCGCCGATAACAGCCCCCACCAGCGGGAAGGCAAACTGGCAGAACCCCAGTATCGTAGCCATCAACAGCCCCCTGCCGTAGGCCATCTTGCTACGGAATGCCGTGGTGGCCGACACCACCAGCGTGTCGACACACAGGGCCAGGGCCAAGAGTAATGCTTCAATAAATGTCATATTTCTGTCGCCCCTACGGGGCTTTCTTTCATCGTTCTTATCCGTTCGTGCGCCACCATTCCCATCGTGTGGCGGAAGTTAATCTCCGAGACAAACACCTGCCCCTGCCTGTCGACCATCAGGTCGACACCTAGCGGCCCCCGGTAGCGCGGCCACACGTTCTCCTCCAGCCACCGTTCCACCTTCTCCCGCACCGGCAACAGCGAGAACTCCGCCTCGATGCGCTCGTCCGGCCAGGCGATGTTCTCCTTGTACACGCCGCTGCCAGTCTTGAAGTAGGAGTAGCCGAAGAAACGCCCGTCAACATATTCCAGCGCCACGTCGGCCACCACGTCGCGGCGGGGCTCGGCGACGACGCACCGTTGCTCGCGGGCCGTCTTCACAATCCAGTCGCGGTCGATGGCCGTCAAGCCGCCGTGCACCCAGCGCAGCCCCCTACCCGCCCCGCTCCACGGCGCCTTCAGCACCCAGTGCTCGCGCTGCCGCAGCAGTGCCTCCATCTCCTCGACGCCGTGCACCTCGTGGCAGTCCTCCTGCAACGGCAGCACGGTGGAGCGGTGCTGCAACTCGCGGATGGTGGCAATCTCCTCGTCCGAGGGCAGGAGCGACTCCGGGACGCCGCGTTTCCCCAGCTCGTGCTTCACCACCGCATCCCAGCCCCAGACGGTGAGAGTGGAGAGTGGAAAGTGGAGAGTGGAGAGTTCAAGGTCATAGACGGAACTGCAGACGGCGTCGGGGTAGAGTACACCCATGACCGCCTTGGCATCGCGACGGGCAAAGTCCACCGCCGACCGCGGCGGCACATAATGAGCACGACCTTTGGCAAGGCACAAATCATGCTCCGGATTAAAGACACACAATCTCATGCGTAAACAAGTAAAGGAGCAAAGCACTTGACTACTTTACTCCTTTACTGCTTTACTACCGGTTTCTTACTTGTTCACCTGGAACTTCTTGTTGCCGGTCTTGAAGAAGTCGGCAATCTGGTTGGCGGCGGCGATACCGGCGTTGATGTTGGCCTCTTCGGTCTGGGCACCCATCTTCTTGGGGGTGGCGAAGTAGCGGCCCTCGAAAGCGCGGAAGTCGGCATCGGCATCGGGCATGATGTCGGTGATGTACTTCAGGTCGGTGCGCTCGGCCATCAGCTTGAGCAGGCCGGCCTCGTCGATGACCTCCTTGCGGGCGCTGTTCACCAGGATACCGCCTTTGTGCATCTTGCCCACCAGGTCGTAGTTGATGCTCTGCTTGGTCTCGGCGGTGGCGGGGATGTGCAGCGACACGATGTCGCAGGTCTCGAAGAGGGCCTCTTGGCTCTCCACAGCCTTGGCCATGGCGCTGGAGTTGATTTGCTCGGCGTTGAGGAAGGCATCGTAGGCATAGACATCCATGCCGAAGCCCTTGGCGATGCGGGCCACATTGCGTCCCACGTTGCCGAAGGCGAGGATACCCAGCTTCTTGCCCATCAGCTCGCTGCCGCTCTTGCCGTTGTAGAAGTTACGCACGGCATAGACGAGCATACCCATGACGAGCTCGGCCACAGCGTTGCTGTTCTGGCCGGGAGTGTTCATGGCCACAATCTTGCGGGCGGTGCAAGCCTCGAGGTCGAGGTTGTCGTAGCCAGCGCCGGCACGCACGACAATCTTCAGCTGTTTGGCGTGGTCGATGACCTCTTTGGTCACCTTGTCGGAGCGGACGATGAGGGCGTCGGCATCCTCGACGGCCTTGTACAGGTCGTTCACGTCGGTATATTTCTCGAGGAGGGCAAACTGGTGGCCGTTCTCCTCGACAACCTTCTTGATTCCATCAACTGCAACCTTTGCGAAAGGTTTCTCAGTAGCAACTAATACTTTCATTGTTGTTTGGTGAATTGTGAATGGTGAATTGTGAATTGAAAGAGTTCACACTCACGCATTCTGGTTATTTTTACTGTCAATATTTGTCTTAACGTATTTTCTAAAGCCTGTAAGCAGTTTTTGAACAGCCTTCATTTTGTCTTCTACCTTTGTTATGTTGTCAATAAAGCCCAATTCCTTCGCAATAATCAACTGTGTTTCCAGTTCTGCCAAGGACCCGGCAGAGATACCTAGAAAATGGAATAACTCCTTGTCCGAGTCTCTGCCACATCCTTCTGCAATATTCGATGGAATGGACACCACCGATTTCCTTATTTGAAATGAGAGTGCAAATTCTTCTGTCTTTGGAAAATGCTCCAATAATTCATAGACCATTTTCACCAGTTCAACTCCCTCTCTCCAAACATTCAGGTCACGATGGTACATATCAAGTTGCAGACAAAACGAAAGAATTGTGAATAGTGAACCTCGCTCGATTCACTATTCACAATTCACTATTCACTCTTACTTGTTAGCTTTCTCGAAGTCCTGCATGCACTGGACCAGGGCCTCGACGGCCTCGACGGGGCAGGCGTTGTAGAGGCTGGCGCGGAAGCCGCCCACCGAGCGGTGGCCCTTGATGCCGACCATGCCGCGCTCCTTGGCGAAAGCCATGAAGGCGTCCTGCAGGTTCTCGCGGCCCTCGGCCATCACCCAGCAGTGGTTCATAATCGAGCGGTCCTCCTTCTCGGCGGTGCCGCGGAACATGCTGTTGCGGTCGATTTCCTCGTAGAGCATGGCGCTCTTCTTGAGGTTGATTTTCTCCATCTCCTTCACACCGCCGATGGTGTTCTTAACCCACTTCAGGGTCTCGTGCATCACGAAGATGGCGCTCACCGGGGGCGTGTTGAACATGCTGATGTTCTTGGCCTCTTCGGCGGCGTGGGTGCGGAAGTCCACCATGGTAGGCAGCGGGTTCATGTACTGGCGGTCGGTAATCTTGCCGAGGATGTCCTTGCGGACGATGTAGAAGGTGACACCGGCAGGGCCGACGTTCTTCTGGGCACCACCGTAGATGAGGCCGTACTTCTTCACGTCGACGGGACGGCTCATGATGTCCGAGCTCATGTCGGCGACCAACATCACGTTGTTAATCTCGTTGGCGGCGAAGTCCTTGCGGATTTCGGTGCCGTAGATGGTGTTGTTGGTCGTGATGTGGAAGTAGTCGGCGTCGGCGGGGACGGTCCAACCCTTCGGGATGTAGCTGTAGGTCTTGTCCTCGCTGCTGGCCACGATGACGGTCTCGCCGAAGTTCTTGGCTTCCTTGGCGGCCTTCTTGGCCCACACGCCGGTCTGCAGGTAGGCGGCCTTCTTGTTCAGCAGGTTGGCGGGCACATCCATAAAGCCGGTGCTGGCGCCGCCACCGAGGAACAGAATCTCATACTCGGCGGGGATGCCGAGCAGGTCACGCCACAGCTGGCGGGTTTCTTCCATGGTGCGCTCCCAGCCGGGGGTGCGGTGACTGATTTCGAGCAGTCCGATACCGGTGTTGTCGAAATCGCGGATAGCGGCAATCGTGCTTTCGATGGCCTCTTTGGGCAGGACACAGGGACCTGCATTGAAGTTATAAGCGGTCTTCATTGTTTGTTTTTTGTTTTAATGGGTTTATATTTAATTACTTATATCACAATCTCCCTATGGGAATGTAAAAGCAAAGATAGTAAAAAAAACTAATTGTACCAAATAAATATGTAAAAAATAAAACAAAAACGGCCGCCCACCCCCACCCCCGTCACCTCCGGCTCGTCCCGCCACATCCTCCGCCATTTTAACGCTAGTATTACGGTAGTATTACGGTAGTATTACGCTTTTAAAGCGTAATACTACCGTAATACTACCGTAATACTAGCGTTAAAATGGCGGAGGTGACAGGAGGAAAAAAATATGGCGACGGGCAATAAACGGGGAAAAAACGCGTTGTAAAAAGAAAAAATTCAAAAACCAACACTATGAGAAAACATATCGTTGCCGGCAACTGGAAGATGAATCTCACCTTCACGGAGGCCGATGAACTGCTCGACGAGCTGATGACCGAACTGGAGAAAGTGGAACTGCCCCGCGACGAGCAGGTGATTGTGTGTCCGCCGTTCCCCTACATCGAGATGGCGAGCGACTATGCCAACGACAGCTACTTCATGGTCGGCGCGCAGAACGTGAGCGACCGCGAGAAGGGCGCCTTCACCGGCGAGGTGAGCGCGGAGATGCTGGAGAGTTGCGAAATCGACTACTGCATCGTGGGCCACTCGGAGCGCCGCCAGTACTACGGCGAGACCGACGCCCTGGTGGCCGCCAAGGTGAACCAGCTGCTGGCCCACGGCCTGAAACCCATCGTGTGCGTGGGCGAGGTGCTGGAGGAGCGCGAGGCGGGCCGCCAGCTGGAGGTGGTGAAGACCCAGGTCGAGGGAGGCCTCTTCCACCTCGACGCCGAGCAGATAAAGAACGTGGTCATCGCCTACGAGCCCGTCTGGGCCATCGGCACCGGCAAGACCGCCACGGCCGACCAGGCGCAGGAAATCCACGCCCACATACGCTCGCTGCTGGCCGCGAAATACGGCCGGGAAGTGGCCGACGACATCAGCATCCTCTACGGCGGCTCGTGCAAGCCCTCCAACGCCAAGGAGCTCTTCGCCAAGCCCGACGTGGACGGCGGCCTCATCGGCGGCGCCTCCCTCAAGGCACAGGACTTCATGGGAATTATTCTTAGTTTTTAGTGTGTAGTGGATAGTGGATAGCATTCGCGACAGATACTACCCACTACCCACTACCCACTACCCACTACCCACTCAATGACCTTCGAGCGGTTCATAGCACGGCGGTTCATGCCGCGTCGCGGGGCCGACAGCGGCTTTTCGGGTCCTCTGTCGGCCATTGCCGTGGCAGGCATAGCCCTCGGCGTGGTGGTCATGGTGATGGCCGTCAGCATCCTGCGCGGCTTCCAGGAGGACATCACGCAGAAGGTGGTGGGCTTCGGCAGCCACCTGACCGTGACGGCCTACGACGCCGGCGGCACCTACACCGAGGTGCCCGTCAGCCTCGACAGCGCGCTGACGGCGGCTGTGCGGGCCGTGCCGGGGGTGCGCCATGTGCAGGCCTTCGCCACCAAGGGCGGCATGGTGAAGACCGAGGAGCAAATCTACGGCATACTGCTGCGCGGCCTCGCGGCCGACTACGACACCGTCTTCTACCACGACTGCCTGACCGCCGGCCGCTTGCCCGCCGGGGCCAACGAGGTGCTGGTCTCGTCCACCATCGCGGCCAAGTTGAAGCTGGCCGTGGGCGACAAGATGCGCACCTACTTCTGGCAGGGCGACAGCTACCGCCCGCGCGCCTTCTCCATCAGCGGCATCTACAATACCGACCTGACCGAGATGGACGAGCTCTACGTGATAGGGAGCCTGGCCACCGTGCAACGGCTCAACGGCTGGGACTCCACGATGGCGGGCGGCTATGAGGTGCTGGTGGACGACTACCGGAGGCTCGGCAGCATCGCCTCCGCGGTGACAGCCCTGCTGCCCATCGAGTTGCGCCTGACGACCATCACCGAGGCCCACCCCGCCCTCTTCTCGTGGCTCGACCTGCTGAACACCAACATCACCCTTATCCTGGCCATCATGTGCCTCGTGTCGGCCGTGGCCATCGTGTCGGCCCTGCTCATTATGATTTTCGAGAAGAGCGCCACCATCGGCCTGCTGAAGGCACTGGGAGCCGGCAACCGCTCGGTGAGGCGCATCTTCCTGATGAAGGCCACGGGACTCATCCTTTGGGGCATTGCCATCGGCGACGCGGTGGCGCTGGCGCTGAGCATGGCCCAGCGGCACTGGCAGCTGGTGCGCCTCGACCCGGAGAGCTACTCGATGAGCCATGTGCCGGTGCTGGTCGACCCGTGGATATATGTCGCCGTGAGCGCCGGCACCCTGGCGGTGTGCCTGCTGGCCCTGCTGCTGCCCACGGCCGGCATCAGCCGCATCAGTCCCGCCACCACCATGAAGATAGAAAGATAAAGCCCGCCCCATGAAGACCCACCTGAAATACATCCTGTTGGCGCTGACCATCCTGCTGGCGTTGTGGGCCCTGTGGCAGGTGCACCGCGTGGCCGACCAGGTGCGCCAGACCGAAGAGGCCAAGGTGCGCCTCTGGGCCAACGCCATCGACCAACGCAACCAGCTGGCGTCGGCCTCCCAGGAGTTCTTCCAGCAGGCCACCCTCGACGAGCACCGCAAGATGGAGCTCTACACCGACATCCTGCAGTCGTTTGCCGACCCCGACCTGGCCACCGACATGGGCTTCAGCCTGCGCTACGTCAACTATATCGTCGACAGCAGCCACACTCCCATCATCATCACTACCAGCCGCGACAGCATCATCACCGTGCCCCAGGAGCTGGCCGGACAGAAGCTCGAAGGCGCCCTGCTGGAAGAGTTCAGCCAGAACCCGCCCTTCACCTACAACCTGTGGGGCATGCCCATGACGCTCTACTACAAAGAGTCGGAATACTACACCCAGCTGCGCAAGGTGCTCGACGGCTACACCCAGTCGTTCCTCAACGACATCACGCAAAACTCGGTCATGGTGCCCGTGGTCATCGTCGACAGCACCCGCACCCACATCATCGCCAGCAGTTCGCAACGTTCGGACCTCTCCGAATTCTCCAACGCCCCCATCGAAGTGCGCCTGCCCTCCGGCGGGCTGGGCTACGTCTACTACGAGAACTCGCCCCTGCTGCACACCCTGCGTTGGGTGCCCCTGTTCTACATCCTCATCGCCGCCGCCCTCATCCTCGTCAGCTACTTCCTCTTCCGCACCGCCCGCACCGCCGAGCAGAACCGCATCTGGGTGGGCCTGGCCAAGGAGACGGCCCATCAGCTGGGCACCCCCATCAGCTCGCTCACCGGATGGGTGGAATACCTGCGCGGCAAGGAGTTCACGCCACAGTATGCCGACGAGGTGGAGAAAGACCTGCAACGGCTCGGCACGGTGGCGCAGCGCTTCTCAAAGATAGGGTCGGCACCCCAGCTGAAAGAGGAGGACGTGAAGGAGGCCACTCTCGCCGCCATCGGATACCTGCAGAACCGCTCGCCGCGCCGCGTGCACTTCAACGTCGCTTTCCCCGAAGGCGAGACCTTCCTCGCCCCCTTGGAGCAATACCTCTTCCAGTGGGTCATCGAGAACCTCTGCAAGAACGCCATCGACGCCATGGAGGACGGAGGCGCCGCCAGCAGCACCTCGTCCAAGGAGAGCGTCATCACCGTCACCGCCTCGCAGGATGCCCGCAAGATATACCTCGACATCAGCGACACCGGCCGCGGTATGTCGCCGTCGGTGCAGCGCCGCATCTTCGACAGCGGCTTCACCACCAAGACCCGTGGCTGGGGCCTCGGCCTGCCCTTGGCACGACGCATCATCAACCAGTACCACCGCGGACACCTCTACCTGAAATACAGCATCCCCGGCCAGGGGTCCTGCTTCCGTATCGTGCTGCGGAAGAAATAAAATTAATTCCTCCGCTTCTGGTTTTTTATCGTATCTTTGCACTTCATCAATATATAGTTTCAATCAATCAAGCATTCAAACAATCAAGCAATAATAACATGGCAAATCAAGACGACTTCTTCAAAAAAGTGGTGGCTCACGCCAAAGAATACGGTTTTATCTTCCCGAGCTCGGAAATCTACGACGGCCTCGCCGCCGTCTACGACTACGGCCAGCTGGGAGTCGAGTTGAAGAACAATATCAAGCAGGCCTGGTGGAAGGCGATGGTGCAGATGCACGAGAACATCGTCGGCCTCGACTCGGCCATCTTCATGCATCCCCGCATATGGAAGGCTTCGGGCCACGTGGATGCTTTCAACGACCCTCTCATTGACAACAAGGACAGCAAGAAGCGCTACCGCGCCGACGTCCTCATCGAGGACCACATCGCCAAGATAGAGGAGAAGATAGAGAAGGAATGCGAGAAGGGGCGCAAACGGTGGGGCGAGAGTTTCGACGAGGCCCAGTTCCGCGCCACCAACCAGCGGGTGCTGGAGCACCAGAAGCAGATTGACGAGATACACGCGAAATATGCCGACCTGATGAACGCCAACGACCTGGACGGTCTGAAGCAGCTCATCCTCGACCTCGGCATCGTGTGTCCCATCAGCGGCACCCGCAACTGGACCGACGTGCGCCAGTTCAACCTCATGTTCGCCACCAAGATGGGCTCTGTCATCGACGACAGCGACACCCTCTACCTCCGTCCCGAGACGGCGCAGGGCATCTTTGTCAACTTCCTCAACGTGCAGAAGAGCGGCCGCATGAAGATTCCCTTCGGCATCGCCCAGATAGGCAAGGCCTTCCGCAACGAGATAGTGGCGCGACAGTTCATCTTCCGCATGCGCGAATTCGAGCAGATGGAGATGCAGTTCTTTGTGCGCCCCGGCACCGAGCTGGAATGGTTCAAGAAGTGGAAGGAAGAGCGCCTGCAATGGCACCTCTCCTTCGGCATCCCCGCCGACTGCTACCGCTACCACGACCACGAGAAGCTGGCCCATTATGCCAATGCCGCCACCGACATCGAGTTCCGCTTCCCCTTCGGATTCAAGGAGCTCGAGGGCATCCACAGCCGCACCGACTTCGACCTCTCGCGCCACAGCGAGTTCAGCGGCAAGAAGCTGCAATACTTCGACCCCGAGCTGAACGAGAGCTACACGCCCTACGTCATCGAGACCTCCATCGGCGTGGACCGCACCTTCCTGGCCATCTTCAGCCACGCCCTCAAGGAAGAGACCCTCGAGGACGGCAGCACCCGCACCGTGCTCAGTCTGCCCACCCGTCTGGCCCCCTACAAAGCCGCCGTGCTACCGCTCGTCAAGAAGGACGGCCTGCCCGAAAAGGCCCGCGAGGTGCAACACCTGCTCATGCCCGACATGATGGTGCAGTACGACGAGAAGGACGCCATCGGCCGCCGCTACCGCCGTCAGGACGCCATCGGCACCCCCTTCTGCATCACCGTGGATAACGACACACTGGGCGACAACAGCGTCACCGTGCGCCACCGCGACACCATGCAGCAGGAGCGTGTCAACATAGACCAGCTTTTAAGTTATCTGAAAAAATAAGACCTTAAAGTTCCTAAGGACCTTAAAGACCCTAAGGACTATAAGTACAATAAAAGCAACAACCATGAAGAAAGCAATCCTTTTCCTGCTCTCACTGGCACTCTGCCTTGCCGCCACGGCGCAGGACGACCTGAAGGTGGAGACCTTCCGCCTGAGCAACGGGCTGAAGGTCATCATGTGCGAAAGCCACGACCAACCCAAAATCTACGGCTCGGTGGTGGTGCACGCCGGTTCAAAGAACGAAGACCCCGATGCCACCGGCGTGGCGCACTACTTCGAGCACATCATGTTCAAAGGCACCGACCGCATCGGCACCACTGACTGGGAGGCCGAGAAGCCCTATCTCGACAGCATCAGCGACCTCTACGACCAGATGCAGGCCACCCAGGACGCCGAGCGTCGCCACCAGCTGCAGCTGGAGGTGAACCGCCTGAACATAGCCGCCTCCAAGTATGCCATCCCCAACGAGACCGACGCCATCCTGCAGCAGATGGGCTGCACGGGCCTCAACGCCGGCACCACCTACGACTACACCGTCTACTACAACACCCTTCCCTCCAACCAGCTGGAGAACTGGATGGAAGTCTACGCCGAGCGCTTCCGCAACCCGGTGTACCGCCTCTTCCAGGGCGAACTGGAAGCCGTCTACGAGGAGCGCAACATCTACAACAACGAGCAGATGTACGCCTTCATCCGCAACCTCTTCACCGAGAGTTTCGGCGAGCACCCCTACAGCCGCGACGTCATCGGGCTCGACGAGCACCTGAAGAACCCGCAGCCCAGCGCCATGAAGCGCTTCTACGACAAGTACTACGTGGCCTCCAACATGACCCTCATCCTGGTGGGCGACTTCAACACCGCCCGGGCCAAAAAGATGGCCGAGAAATACTTCAGCATCTGGCCCAAGGGAGAACCCGTCGAGGAACCCACCTACCAGCTGCCCAAGTTCGAGAGCCAGACAATCAAGACCGTCAAGCAGACCCCCATCAAAGTGGGTCTCATCGTGATGCCCGGCGTCAAGGAAAACGACCCCGACAAGCTGGCACTTGACGTGATGAGCGACATCATCAGCGGTGGCAACGGCCGCCTTGACGAGCTGGCCACCGAAGGCAAGCTCATGGCCGCCCAGCTGATGCCCTTCTCGCTGCAGGACGCCGGCACCAACGTCATCCTCTACGTCCCCAAGCTCGTAGGCCAGAAGTTCGACGCCGCCGAAGAACTCATCTGGGCCGCCATCGACTCGGTCAAGGAAGGCCGCTTCAGCGACAAGCTGCTCGAAAGCATCAAGATGAACAGCTTCATCGGCCGCAAGCGCATGCTGGAGAGCTACAGCGGCATCGCCGGCCTGCTACAAAGCCTCGAGACCACCGGATCGAGCTATGAGGAATGGCTCAAAGACAACGAGCGCCTGATGCAGATTACCCGCGAGGACATCATGAGGATTGCCGCCAAATACTACGACCGCAACCACTGCACCATCGTGCGCTCCTCCATGGGCTTCCCCGCCAAGGGCGAGACCATCAAGCCCGACTGGGACCACCTTGAGGCCCAGAACCAGGGCGAGAAGACCGAGTTCGCCCGTCACATCGCCGACCGCAAGGTGAAGGACATCAAGCCCCAGGTGCTCGACTACAAGGAACTGGTCACCACCGTCCCCGTCAGCAAGAACTGCACCCTCTACGCCTCGAAGAACCCCAAGAACGACCTCTTCAGTCTCGACATCAGCTACCACTACGGCTCCTTCGACAACCACAACATCGACCAGGCCATCACCTACTTCGCCTCCATCGGCGCCGGCGACATGACCCCGGAGCAATACAGCATTGAAATGGACTGCCTCGGCGGCTCGTTCAGCCTCTACAGCGGCAGCGACTACAGCCACTTCTCCCTCTCCGGCCCCGAGGAGAACATGGAGAAGATACTCGACCTGGCCCTGCTCAAACTGCGCAACCCGCGCCACGACCCCCAGCAGCTGAAGAACCTCGTCGAAGCCCTCCAGGCCTCCAAGAAAGAGGCCAAGAACGACGCCGGCACCTGGACCTCGGCTCTCTATGAGTACGTGATGTACGGCGACAGTTCAAGCTACATCAACCACGCCACCATCAAGGAAATCAAGAAGATGAAAGGAGAGGAACTGGTGGACCTGCTCGACAACCTCTTCTTGCGCGACGGCTACGTCACCTACGTGGGCAACACCGACCCCAAGCAGGTGGCCGAACTCCTGCGCAAGCACAACCTGGTGCGCGACGAGGTCACCGTCATGCCCAAGCGCGTCCGCAAGCCCCGCGCCTTCGACCAGGGCGCCGTCTACTTCGCCTCCAACAAGAAGTTCCTCAAGAGCGACATCGACCTCTACATCCCCGGCGGCTCCTTCGACTACAAGGCCGACCGCGCCGCCTGCGCCATGTTCAACGAATACATGAGCGGCAGCATGGCGGGCGTCTTCTTCCAGGAGATACGCGAGATGCGCTCGCTGGCCTACAGCACCTACGGCTACTACAGCTACGACCGCTTCAACCGCAAACCCGGCTACTACTACGGTTTCGTCGGCACCCAGTGCGACAAGACCAACGACGCCATCGCCGCCATGCGCGACCTCATGGTCACCTTCCCCGACCGCGAGAGCAAGTTCGCCGGAGCCAAAGACTACCTCATCTCCGTCCGCAACAGCAACTACCTCACCTTCCGTTCCTTCCCCGAATTCTACCGCTACCAGGTGGAGGAGGAGAAGATAGACTACGACGACCGCCACGAGGTCACCGAAGAGATTGGCAAGATGAGCTACGACGACCTGCGCGCCTTCCACAAGAAGTACGTCGAAGGCCGCCCGACGGTCATCTTCATCAGCGGCAACGCCAAGAAGATGGACCTCAAGGCCCTCGGCCAGTACGGCAAGGTGCAGGAGGTGAAATACAAAGACATGATTCGCTTCTGAGCCAACATTTATTTCACACGTTCTCAAACCGTTACACTTCCGCTCTTTAGGAGTTCTTTACAAAAGCGTAAAGAACTCCAAAAAAACAGTAAAAGAACAGTAAAAGAACAGCCACACAAAAGGCGGCCCCCAAAGGGCCGCCTTTCTGGTTGTGGCAGCAGGCCGTCCGCTTTTCAATTATACACCAGCGAGAGGATATCGTCGACGATGGGGTTCGGCTCGTGCGGCGGCGGTGTGGCGGTACCGGCACCGGTGAGCAGACTGCGTACCTCGTCGAGGGCGGCGAGGTCGAGCGCGTCGGAGGCTATCTGGACGTCGGTGATGAGGCTGTGTTCCTGGTCCACGGTGAGTTGCAGCTCTACCCCACCCCAGTCGAACTGGGCGCTGCGCTGGGCGGTGAAGGTACGCCAGCGGCCAAAGCGCCACTCGTCGGAGGCGAACTCCTCGTAAAGGGTGCGGACCTCGGGTCGCTTGATGATTTCGGAGAAGTCGGAGTATTCGGAATTTCCTGAGTATTCGGATTCAAAGGCTACGCGCAAGGCAGGGACGATGCTCTCGCTGGTGATGGCGGGGTTGAGCTCGGAGAGGTTCACCACACGGCTCTGCACCGAGCTGACGCCGTGCTTGCGCAGCTTGGCGGGCTTGGGCTTGAGGTAGCGCTGCAGGTCCTCCATGTTGCCCTTGATGAGGATGGTGCCGTGATGAAGGTCCTGGTAACGGCCTTTGCTGAAGGCGTTGCCGCTGAACTTGCGCCCATCAACCAGCACATCGTTGCGGCCGGAGACCTCAGCCTGCAGCCCGAAGGCGGCGACAGCACGCTGCAACACGCGGAACTGCCGCGTCTGGTCGTAGAGTGCCTTGGGCACGACGAAGGAGAAGTTGATGTTGCCATCGTCGTGGTAGACGGCGCCGCCACCCGTCCGGCGACGCATCAGGTAGCCGCCGTCGGCCTCGAGGGCATCGACGTTGCACTCGGTGAAGGGGTTCTGGTTCTGCCCGATGACCACCGTGCGGCGGTTGCGCCACAGGTAGAGGGTAATCACCTCGCTCTCGGGCAGCGAAAGGAGGTAGTTTTCGACCGCTATGTTCCAGTAGGGATTGGTCTGGTCGGAGACAATAAATTGTAATTTCATTGCTTGGTTGCTAGAAGTGATAGCTCAGGGTGAAATAATTCGGAGCCTGCGAGAGGTGGTAGTTGCGGCGGGCATAGCTGAACTCGAAGCGGCCGCGACGCAGTCCCACGCCGAAGGAGAATCCGCTGAGGTTGAAGGCGTCCACGCCGCGCATCTCGGCCGTCTGGCGGTAGCTGTAGCCAAGACGGGCGAAGAGATTGGCTCCCAGGGTGAGCTCCACCCCGAAGACGGTGTGGCGCATCAGGTTGTCGAAGGTGCCGGCCAGCCAGCTCTCCCGCTGCACCTCGCCGGTGAAGGGGTCGGTGGTCGTCGTGGGGTTGAGCGGGTCCTCGTAGCGCAGGTCCCATCGTTGCAGCTCGGTGGCGGCGAAGAAGAGGCGGAACGGGGCGTTCCTGAGTTTGTACGACACCTCGGCGCTCAGCTCGAACGGCAGCTCCTCGACAGTCTCGTCGAAGGTGACCACCTGGGCTCCTATATTGCGGGCCATCAGGGTGGCGGCAAAGGCACGGCTGTCGCTGACATAGCTGCCCGCCACGTCGACGGCCACGGCCACGGCCGTGTAGCTTTCATACTGCGACAGCACCGGCTTGAAATTGGCACCGACCGAGAAGTTGCTGTCGAGCCACAGCCCCCACCCGATGCAGAGGCTGTAGTCGCCGGCGCCGAAGGTGCCGAGGTGGTTCTCCTCCTCGTCATACTCCTCGAAGCGGCCGTAATCCATGAAGTGGAAGCCGAAACTGACGGTGCCGAAGCGGTTGAACGTGTGGGCATAGGTGAGCGACCCCATGGCGCCGCCGCTGAACATGGGCACCACGCTCAGCACCCCCGTGCCACCCATCGTGGAACGCAGCAGCGAGGGGTTGTCGATGCCGACGGTGAGGTCGTCGCCATAAAGGGCAAGGTAGTCCAGCCCGAGGCCGGCAGTGCGGGCCGTGCTGCTCAGGTCAAGGCCCGACAGCATGTTCAGCCCCGCCACCTGGGCTTGAAGCGAGTGGAAAGTGGAAAACGGAAAGAGGAAAGCGATGCAGACGCAAATCAGCACCAACGCTTTCCTCCTCCTTGTCGTTCCAATTTCCACTATCAACCTTACACTTACTTCTTGTTTCTCTCGTGCCTCATCAGGTGGCTGGGCTCGAGGGCCATGCGGTCGGTCTCAAGCAGCGAGGCCACGCCTTCGTCCACGCGCTTCTTGGCCTGGCAAGCCTCGCAGTGGCACTCCTCGTGGTACTCGCGCGGCTCGGTGTAGGTGGTGATGACACCCTCGAAGTTGCGCAGGATGACCTTGTCGGGGCTCTGCGAGATAACGTACTGGGGCATGACGGGGGTCTTGCCGCCGCCGCCGGGGGCGTCGACCACGAAGGTGGGCACGGCATAGCCGCTGGTGTGGCCGCGCAGGTTCTCGATAATCTCGATGCCCTTGCTCACCGGGGTGCGGAAGTGCTCGAGGCCCATACTCAGGTCGCACTGGTAGATATAGTACGGACGCACGCGGTTGCGCACCAGCTCGTGCATCAGTTTCTTCATCACGTGCACGCAGTCGTTCACGCCGCGCAGCAGCACCGTCTGGTTACCCAGCGGAATGCCCGCGTTGGCCAGGCGTGCCAGAGCCTGCTCGGCCTCGGGGGTGAACTCGTTGGGGTGGTTGAAGTGGGTGTTCAGCCAGATGGGGTGGTATTTCTTCAGCATGTCGCAGAGCTCGGGGGTGATGCGCTGCGGGCAGACAACCGGGGTACGGCTGCCGAGACGGACTATCTCCACATGCGGTATGGCACGCAGGCGCTGGATGATGTACTCCAGTTTCTTGTCGCTCACCATCAGGCAGTCGCCGCCCGAGAGCAGCACGTCGCGCACCTGCGGGGTCTTCTCGATGTAGGCCAGGCACTTCTCGATGCGCTCGCTGGGGCTTTCGTCGTCCTTCTGTCCGGCGAAGCGGCGGCGGGTGCAGTGGCGGCAGTACATGGAGCACATGTCGGTGATGAGGAAGAGCACGCGGTCCGGATAGCGGTGAGTCAGTCCGGGAGCCGGCGAGTCCTCGTCCTCGTGCAGCGGGTCGTTGAGGTCGGCCGGGGCAATGTTGCACTCCTCGCCGGCGGGGATGGCCTGACGGCGGATGGGGTCGTACGGGTCGTTAGGGTCGATGAGGCTCAGGTAGTAGGGCGTGATGGCCATACGGAACTTAGCCAGGGCTTTCTTGATTCCCTCGGCCTCTTCGGCTCCGAAGGTGAAGTACTTGCTCAGCTCCTCGTAGGTCTCGATGCGGTTCTTCACCTGCCATTTCCAATCGTTCCACTCAGCGTCGCTGACATTCGGGAACAGTTCTTTTCTGCGATTTACTTTCATAACGATATATCTTCTTTCTATTTATTAATCAAAAACATACACTCTATTACGCACCCTTTGGCACACAATATTCACGTTGCAAATATACAACTTTTTTCGGACACAATATAAACTATTTTTCCACGTTATTTGTACGCATGAGAACAATCGAGAAAGCCATACTCAACCGGACCACCCTGCTGGTGGGCGATGCCGCCATGGAGCGCATCGCCTCGGCGCGGGTCGTCATCTTCGGCGTGGGCGGCGTGGGCTCCTGGTGCGCCGAGAGCCTGGTGCGCAGTGGCATACGCCACCTTACCATCGTCGACTCCGACCGCGTGTGCATCACCAATGTCAACCGGCAGGCCATGGCCACCACCAAGACCGTCGGCCGCGTGAAGGTGGAGGCGTTGAAAGAACGCCTGCTGGAGATTAACCCCGCCGCCGACATCGAGGCCATACAGGAGATATTCTCCGCCGAGACGGCCGACAGCTTCCACTTGGAGCAGTACGACTACATCGTCGACGCCATCGACAGCCTGAAGGACAAGCTGGAACTCATCCTGCGCTGCACGCAGAAAATTGAAAATTCAAAATTGAAAATTGAAAATTCGGCTGACGCAATTCTCAATTCTCAATCTTCAATTTTCAATTTTCAATTCTATTCCTCCATGGGTGCGGCCCTGAAGATGGACCCCACGCAGGTGCGTGTCACGGAGTTCTGGAAGGTCGACGGCTGCCCGCTGGCGGCCACCCTGCGCCGCCGCATGCGCAAGCAGAAACGCTTCCCGGGGCGCAAGTTCCAGTGCGTGTGGAGCCCTGAGGTGCTGCCCAACCTGGGGCAGGCACGCACCTGCGGCACCGACGCCTGCATGTGCCCCAAGGCCACCTCGGGCGAAGGCCGCGCCGACCTGCTGAACCACGAGTGGTGCACCTCCAAGGCCCAAATCAACGGCACCACGGCCCACATCACCGCCCTCTTCGGATTTACCCTTGCAGGCCTCATCATCCAAGACCTCTACAAGAAATCCTAAACACTATTATTATGAAGAAAACAATCCTCACTATCATCATGGCAGCCAGCTTCGGCATGGCCCATGGGCAGGTCACCCACAGCTTCGGCATGGCCCATGGGCAGGTCACCCACAGCTTCGGCATCTCGATACGCGAAGACCTCGTCGACTTCAGCACCATGTCGGTCGAAGGCGACACCCACAACCCCTATGGCACCGCTTACCGTCACACCTTCGGCACAGAACTCTCGGCAGGCTACTACCTGGGGCTCGACGACCGGTGGGAGTTCGGCATCGCCGCTGGACTGATGCTGCACGACTACTCCCTGACGGGCATCTTCCCCTCGTGGGACGAACCCTCCAACACCACTGCCGACGGGCTCTACACCCATACCGAACGCCAGACATACGATAAGCAGACGACACTCAACCTGCCGGTGGTGGCCAGCGCGAAATACCTCTTCAGCGACTGGGCCGACCGTCAGATGTGGGACCTCGTACCCTTCGTATCGGCTCGATTGGGCTATGTGGTAGGCCTGACGGAAATCAACGGCGAACACTACGACGAGCTGACCGTCAACCCCGTACCCAACCCCTATGGACTGACTCCCGGCACCGACCGCAGGTGGCAGACCACCCGCTTCGACCGGCAAGGCTTCTTCTGGTCGCTGGGCATCGGCGCCCGCTACAGACACCTCGACCTGGAACTGGAATACACGTTCCAACCCAAACACCTCGTTACCGATACCCGCCAAGAGAGTGTCGACGGCACCGGCACGCAGACTTCCTCCTACAGCAGCCACAACGACAACCACCCCGATAACAGCGACGGGCTGACGCTCAGGGTCACCTACCGCTTCTAAAACAGAGAGGGCGCCCCGCCGTTGGCGGGGCGCCCTCATTATCATAAGACTTTCGTTAGGCGTACAGCTCCTCGAAAATCTTGCGCAGCTCGGGGCTCTCGCGGAGCTCCTGCAGCGTGAACTCGGCGTGGCCCTTGGTGTAGCCGTTGCCCATAATCATATTCACGTCGCTGCCGATGCCCTCGGCACCGAGGCTGGCCTTGGTGAAGCTGGTGGCCATGCTGAAGAAGTAGACGATACCATCGTCTTTGGTGCAGAGCACGGCGGTCATCTCCTGGTCGGGCACGTTGACGCAGTTGATGGTGACGTCGGCCATCTTGCCGTTGGTGAGACGCTCCACGAGCTCATAGACCTGCACGGGGGTCATGCCGGCGGCACTCTCCACGATGTCGCAGAAGCCGAGGTCCTTGATGCGCTGGGTGCTCTTGGGGCTGTTGGCAATGCCGATGACCTTGCCGGTCACGCCGACGCGCTTCTTGGCCTCATAGCAGCAGAGCATGCCGCTCTTGCCGCCGGCACCGAGGATGACGACGGTCTGGCCGTACTGGCACAGCTTGGCGGTCTGGGCGGGGGCACCGGCCACGTCGAGGGCGCTCAGGGCGAGTTTCTCGGGCATGTCGGTCGGAATCTTGGCATAGATGCCGCTCTCGAAGAGGATGGCCTTGCCCTTGATGTCGACCTGGTCCACCTCGGGACGGATTTCAAGAATCTCGTCGATACGCAGCGGGGTCAGCGAGAGGCTGACGAGGGTGGCAATACGGTCGCCTTCCTTGAGGTCGATTTTGCCCTTCAGGGCGTCGCCAATCTTCTCGACCTTGCCGAGGAGCATACCGCCCGAACCGGTGCGGCGGTTGCGGTGCTTGCCCTGCAGCTCCACGTTGAGGAGCATCTCTTTCTTCACCTCTTCCATAATCTTCTCCTGGCTGGCGCCTTCGCCGGCCTGCTGCTTGGCATAGTTGTGGATGTCGGTGAACGAAGCGCTGTCGATGTTCAGGGTCTGGACGTCGATGAGAATCTCGTTGTCCCAGATTTCATCCATGTTGTTGTCAAGCTTGTTGGCGGGCTGGGGCAGGACGCCTTTGGGCTCGATGACGCGGTGGGTACCGTACTTGTTGCCTTTTTTCTGCATGATAGTAATTGTTATTTTTTTGATTATTAATTAATTTTACTTCTTCCTTACGGAATTGAAACGTACAAAGATACGCACTTTTCCCGAACTGAGCAAATTTATTTTTCCCCTTATACCGCTGCCAGGCGTTCCGTCACAGTGCCCACCAGCCGGCGCATCGGCGTGTGATAGTCGTTGAGGAAGGTGCCGAGGGGGCGGTTGGCGATGATGAGACACACCGTGAGGGCCTCGTGGCCAAGCAGATGGCTGAAGCCGAAGATGGCCGAGGTCTCCATCTCGAAGTTGGTCACCGGCGTGCCGTCGTAGCTGAAGGCCGCCAGCTTCTCGTTGAGCTGGCCGATGGAGGGGTGCAGGCGTATGGTGCGCCCCTGCGGACCGTAGAAACCCGGCGCGGTGGCCGTGATGCCGTGGTGCATGTCGAAGCCCACGGCACTGAGCAGCAGGTCGCTGCCTTTCACGCAATAGGGGGCGGCCAGGCGCCCGTCGAGCCTCATGTGGTCGGCGAAGGCCTGCTCCATGGCGGGCAAGGGACGGTCCCACTCGCGGTAGTAGTTCATCAGGCCGTCGAGGCCTATGGCATAGCGCGAGGCGACGGTGCTGCCGCAGGCGATGTCGGCCTGCAGCGACCCGCTGGTGCCGATGCGGACAACCTGCAGGTGCCGGTCGCTCTCCTCTCGCCACTCTCCATTCTCCACCCGTAGGGCCGCGTCGAGCTCGGTCATCACAATGTCGATGTTGTCGCACCCCATACCCGTGCTGAGAGCCGTCAGGCGGACGCCGTGGTAGCGCCCCGTGAGGGCATGCAGCTCGCGGTTATGCGACTCGTATTCAACACTGTCGAACACCTCCTTGAACATATCGACCCGTCCGGGGTCACCAACGAGCAGCACCTTGTCGGCCAAGGTGCTGCTGTCGAGGTGTATGTGGTAGAGCTTGCCGTCGGGGGCAAGAACCAATTCACTGGCTTTCATATACCTGCAGTTATTATCTGGTAGACGTGCCCGAGGTGCGGGTGTTCGTGGTAGAGGTGCGGCTGGTGCCGGTAGTGGCGGTGCGGGAGCTGCCCGAGGTGCGCGAGGACGAGGTCGTCGTGGTGCCACCCGTCGTGCGGCTGTTGCCCGAACGCGTAGTGGTCGTCGTCGAGGAGGTGCCGCTGGTGCGCGTCGAGCCCGTACGGGTGGTCGTGGTGCTGCCCTGACCGGTGCTGCCCTCGCTGCTGCGCGACACACCCGTGTTGGTGCGCGTAGGCGTCGTGGCGGTGCTGCGGGTCGTCGTGGTGGTGCGGCCCTCGGTCGACGTGCCACGCGAAGGCGTGACGGTGCCACTGCTCTCGGTGCCGGCAGTGCGGCTGCCGGTGCTGCGGGTGGTCGTGGTGGTGCCGCTCTCGGTCGAGCGACTGTTCCCGCTGCGGGTCGTCGTGCCGGTGCCGGGCGTGGCCGTGCCGCTGGCCGACGGGCGGGTGGTGGGCACCGCACCGGTGCTGCGGACGCCGCCGGTGTTGCTGTTCTGCACCTGCGGGTGCTCCATGCCGGGCGTCCAGCGCTGCGTGGGGGCAGGCGGCGGAGTCTGCGGGGTGCGCATGTAGTAGGGCGGCAGCGGAGGCTGCGTGTTGGGGCCGTAGCCATGGAGCGGCGGAGCGGGCGGCATCCAACCGTGACGGTGTATATCGTAGTGATAGCTACGTACATAGCCCGCCATGTGCAGGCGGCGGGTGTAGGGGTTGTAGGGCGGCACGAACCACGCGAACGAGGGCGTGCGCACCGTGGCGTGGAAGCGCAGGTACTGGGCCGCGTTGTACATCCGGCCGCCGCTGTAGAGCCACACGCACTGCAGGTCGAGCGGCATATAGATTTCGTCGCCCGTATAGGCGTCGTAGCCGTAGACCCACAACTCGTAGTAGGCCGAGTTGATGCGCTCCATCCACACCTCGTTGATGAGCACATAGGTCTCAATCTCGTAATCGTAGCCGCAGTAAATCATCATTTCCTGCTGTGCATTGAGGTATTGCACCGTGCGCGAAGCCTGCGCATAGGTAAAGTAGCGGATTGACGTGGCCGATGCCGTGAGGCCCATCAGGACCATAACTACAATGATTGCAATGCGTTTCATAGCTGTAGGTGTTTATTGTTTCTATTATTTTAGTGCTGCAAAGATACAAAAACTTTTGAAAAGGGCGAAAAATAATTCACATCCACCCGCCACCTCCTCCGCCATTTTAACGGTAGTATTACGCTAGTATTACGGTAGTATTACGGTTTAAAAGCGTAATACTACCGTAATACTAGCGTAATACTACCGTTAAAATGGTAGAGGAAACCCGGAGAGTGGAGGGGGTATTTTGGGCGAAATTGGCATATAGTGGGTGAAATCATCGGAAATAAAATTAGAGGCAATGGGGTGAGTTCCGATTTTTTTGTGTAATTTTGCAGCCGGAAATGGATTTTGGTTTACGGTTTACCGTTTACTGTTTACCGTTTATAACATAAGGATTAATGTTTAGAGTTTCATGAATATCCTAGGACTGATGTCGGGCACCTCGCTCGACGGTGTCGACCTGGCACTCTGTGCCCTCGACCGGAACAGCTACTCCATCCTGGCCGCCGAGACGGTGCCGTACCCCGCCGAATGGCGGCAGAGGCTCTCCTCGCTCGAGCGCGCCAGCGCCTTGGAGTATGCTAAATCAAACGTTGAACTGGGACACTATTTCGGAAAGATAATCAATCAGTTCATCGACTCGAGAAAACTCGCTGTCGACGCCATCGCTTCGCACGGGCACACCATCTTCCACCAGCCCGCCCTCGGCCTGACGACCCAGATTGGCGACGGCGACGCCATCGCCGCCGAGACGGGCCTGCCGGTGGTGAGCAACTTCCGCACCCTCGACGTGGCCCTGGGCGGCCAGGGGGCGCCGCTGGTCCCCATCGGCGACGAACTCTTCTTCGGACAGTACGACGCCTGCCTCAACCTCGGCGGCATAGCAAATATATCGTATCGGCATGAGGGCAAGCGCATTGCATTCGACATCTGCCCCTGCAACATGGCCCTCAACCGCCTGGCGGCACGTCTTGGCCTGGAGTACGACCGCGACGGCGAGACTGCACGCCGGGGTATGTTAAACGAGAGGTTGAACGAGCGATTGAACATGATTGAATACTATGCAATTGAGCCACCGAAATCGCTCGGGAAAGAATGGTTCGTGGAGGAGTTCTGGCCTCTGCTGGAAGCCTCCAGCCTGCCGACCGAGGACCTGCTCGCCACCGTCACCCGCCATATTGCCGGCCAGGTTGCCCAGGTGCTTCACCGTGAACAGATTGGCACCCTGCTTGTCACCGGCGGCGGGGCGCTCAACAGGTACCTTGTCGAGTGCATACGGGATGCTTCACCAGAGGTTGAGGTGACAATTCCCGACAGATTGATTGTCAATTATAAAGAAGCGCTGATATTCGCTCTGCTGGGCTACCTGCGGCTGAAGGGTGAGGTGAACACGCTGGCCTCGGTGACCGGGGCGCGGTGCGACTCGGTGGGTGGCACCGTCAGCGGTCACCTCATGCTGGCGCGCCGCTGCTTGATGACCTCGTAGGCCTGGTTGATTTCCTTCATCTGCTCGGCGGCATTGCGCTGCAGCTCCTCGCTCATACCCGCCACCCGGTCGGGGTGGTACTTCATGGCCATCTTGCGGTAGGCCTTCTTCACCTCGTCGTCGGTGGCCGAGCTGTCGATGCCCAGCACGCGGTAGGGGTCTTTGTCGTAACTGGCTGAGCCCGAAGCCCTGGAGCTGCCGGAATAACCAGCGTCGCCGTGGCCCACATGGCGCTCGAAGATGGAGGTGTAGTCGGAGGCCGATATGCCGAGATACTGCGCGATGAGGCGCAGCATGTTGATTTCGCTCTGGTGGAACTCGCCGTCGGCGCCACCGATGCCGAAGAGGAAGTCGACCATGTGGTAGCGCGTGTTGTAGTCGGTATTGACCTTGATTTGGGCGCACACCCGGTCGATGGGGATGTCCTGCTGCACCATCTGCTGCAGCACTTTAAGCATCTCTTTTCCACGGTCTTCGCCGTAGTTGGCCAGGAGGAAGCGCTTCACGTAGTCGAGCTCGCTGCGCTTCACGGCGCCGTCGACCTTCATCACGGCGGCGATGAGCACCATCAGGGCCGCATTGACATCCTGCTGGGTACCCGTATTGCGGTAAGGGCCACGATGATAGCTGTAACCGGCATCGCTGCCCGCACCCAGCTGCCGGTCGGGCGATATGGCCTTGCCGAGCCAATAGCCCAACAGGGCTCCGATGGGGCCTCCGATGGCCCATCCCAGGCCCGCGAAGAGCCATTTGGTGAAACTACTCATTTTTCAATATTTTATATATGACAGATTGGATGTCGGTACGGACGTTCATCCGCGCCAGCAGGTTGGCCTCGGCGGAGGGATGCACGCGGTTGGAGAGGAATACGTAAACGAGCTGACAGTCAGGGTCGACCCATAGCATGGTGCCGGTGAAGCCGGTGTGGCCGTAGCTGGCCTGTGACGCCTCGGCACAGGCGGGGCCGTTGGGGCCTCCGTTGATGAGCGGCTTGTCGAAGCACAACGCACGGCGGTTGCCCTGATTGGCGAAATGGCGGCTGGTGAAGAGGGCGACGGTCTCCTCTTTCAGGTACCGTTTCCCTTGATACACACCGCCGTCCAGAAGCATCTGCATCAGCTGTGCCACCTCCTCGGCGGTGGAGAAAAGGCCTGCATGGCCGCTCACTCCCCCCATGGCATAGGCGTTGGGGTCGTGCACCTCACCACAGATGACACCCCGCAGGGAGTCCTGCTCGGTGGGTGCCACGAAGGCTGCACCGATGCCGTTCTGCATGGGCAGGAAGGTGGTGCGGCGGAGGCCCATCGGGCGATAGAAGTATTCAGACATATACTCGTCGAGGGGCATGCCGCCGACGCGCTTCACCACGTCGCTTAGCAGCATGAAACCCAGGTCACTGTACAGATAGCCCTCGGTCGGAGCAAGCTGGCTGTTGGCCACCAAGAGCAGTATGCTGTCGCGGTCGGAGGTCTGCTGCCAGTAGTTGTCGAAGGCCTTCAGGCGTGCGCAGTGGCTCATGGCCTGCTTGATGGTAATATCCTTTTTGTCAGTGGTATCCAGATAAGGCAGATACTTACTCAGCCGGTCGTCGATGCCGAGCTTGCCCTCGTCGACCAGCCGCATGACGGCCAGCGTAGTGGCGCAGACCTTGGTGAGGGATGCGAGGTCGTAGACGGTAGAGGGGAGGACGGTGTCGGCCTGAGGGGCCTGAGAGTCGTAGGTGCGATGGCCATAGGACCTGTTGAAGACCTCACGGCCCTTGTGCAGCACCACCACCTGGCATCCCGGGGTGGCGTGGGCGGCGATGGCGGCATTGGCGATGGAGTCGATGCGACGGTCGGAGTCGAAGGCCTGGCGCTCCAGGATGTCGTTCATCTCGTCGACGATGGCTTGGCAGACGGCACGGTGCTCTTCTCCCGGCACTCGGATGCTGTCGCCCTTATAGGGGAGCACATGCTTGTATTTGGCCTCCAGCACGCGGCGGCAGTGATAGTCGACCATGGCGCGGACGCTGTCGTCGGCCTTGGCAGCCTTCTTGATGACCTCGATGGCAGCGGGCACGTCGGGTGGCAGCAGGAGGATGTCGTTGCCGGCCTTGAGGGCTGCCAACTCGCCGTTGCCTTTGCCATAGGTGTTGGTGACGCCCTTCATGTCGAGGCCGTCGGTGACCACGAGGCCGTCGAAGCCCATCTCACGGCGCAGCAGGCCGTCGATGACGGCAGGGCTGAGCGACGAGGGCCGCGAGGGGTCAAGGGCATTCACCTGCAGGTGGGCCACCATGACACCCTGCACACCGGCCTCGATGAGGCGGCGGAAAGGATAGGTGTCGACGGAGTCGATATAGGCACGCGTGTGGTTGATGACCGGCAGCTCATAGTGGCTGTCGGCATCGGTGTCGCCGTGACCGGGGAAGTGCTTCGCCGTGGCTATCACCCCCTGGCTCTGCTGCCCGAGGGCATACATGATGCCCAGCTGAGCCACCCGCTCGCGGTCGGTGCCGAAGGAGCGGGTGCCGATGACGGGGTTCTTGGGGTTGGAGTTGATGTCGACCACCGGGGCGAAGTTGATGTGGATGCCAAGTTCACGGCACTGGCGGCCAATCTCCTCACCCATGCGGTAGACGAGACTGTCGGCGGAAGGGGGCAGGAGCCCGAAACGGGCGTTGCGCGGGAAGGAGTACATGTCCTTCAGGCGCATGCCCAGGCCCCATTCGCCGTCGATGCATACCAGCAGCGGCACCCGGGCGTCGTCCTGGAAGAGGCGTGTCATGGTGGCCTGCCGCTCGGCCGTGCCGGCGAAGAAGCATACGCCGCCCACGCCGTAGCCATTCATGCGGTCGGAGAACTCCTTGGCCTGCCGGTCGTCCAGATTGAGCGGCACGCGCACCACCATCAGCTGGGCGATGCGCTGCTCGAGGGTGAGGTGTTCCATCATCTTCTCGGCCCAGGCGGTCTCGGGGCTCAACCATGTGAGTCCGCGGGCATCGAACACCTGCTGCGCCGTACCGGCGAGGCCGACGGAGAGCAGGAGGGAAAGTATTATAGTCTTTTTCATTGTCTCAACAGTTTGTCAATGTAGGCCACCTGCCGCTGACGGGGGTTGCCCTCATAGTTCAATATCACATAGTCGGCCCGGCGCATCATCTCTTCGGCAGGTATCTGGTTGGCAATCCGGGCACGGATGGCCTCCTCTCCCACCCCGTCGCGCAGCAACAGGCGACGGAGGCGCTCCTCGATGTCGAGGTAGACACACACAACGCGGTCCATCAGGCGGTCGAAACCGTAGTCATAGAGGATGGCGCTCTCGAAGATGACATAGGGGGCATCGGCATACCGCCGGCAGAAGGCGTCGAAGTCGTCCTTCACCCGCGGGTGCACCATGGCGTTAAGGCCTTCAAGGAGCTGCCGGTCGGCGAAGACACGCACTGCCACGGCCCGCTTGTCGGCGCTGCCGTCGGGCAGGAAGACGCCGTCGCCCAACAGCTGGCGCAGCTCGTCGAGGAAGTCGAGGTCGTAGTAGTAGCCAGACGCCACAATATCGCTCACGAAGCACGGCACGCCCAGTCGCCTGAACTCGGCCGCCACAGTGCTCTTACCGCAGCCCATCCCTCCGGTCAACCCTACCCGCTTCATTTGATGACGACGCATTGTATCTCCGCAGGCTCCACCGTGCGTGGACGCACATAGGACGGAAACTCGACGAGGCGCGGTGCAAGGCGTCCTTCGTTGAGGAAGATGTCGCTGTAGTTGACCGCCACCATGAACTCGGGCTCCCGCATCAGGTCGCGTTGGGCCACCCACACACGCACCCGCGCCATTTCGGGATAGAGGCGCAAGGACACCGTCGTGTCGGCTCCCAGCACGGTGACAGGCACGCTGTATTCCTTCTCCACATACGCCTCGACGGGCAAGTAGAGCTCCACCTCGGAGCACGAGGGGTACACATCGGCGTAGGAGCGCCACACCGGTTCCAGCGGGAGCACATAGGTGCCGCTCGCACTGATGTCGCGTATGGAGGTGGAGGCAATCTCGACCTCGCCGATTTGGGCCAGTACCTCGTCGGGACCGTAGAGGGTCACCTCGGAGGGCCTCACCTCAGGCTCGCCGTAGAGGCCGTGCTGCTCGGTGAAGGAGAACTTCACGTGGTCGAGGCGGGGCTTGAAGGTGCGTTGTCCGCGCGGAGCGAGCACGACGCGCAGCGAGTCGACCGAGGAAGAAACCTCTTTCGCCCCCAGGATGGAGTGCAGCAGCTGCGTCCTCAGCGAACTCACAGCCACGGCATTGCCATTCCGGGGCATCGGCACCTCCAACGTGGGACGGCGGCGACTGTTGACGAGGGCATTGAAGCCCGAGATGGTCACCTTCAGGGGCAACACCGTGTCGGTACTGACCACGGCGTAGCGCACCGTGTCGAAGCCGACCATCTCGACGCGCACCGTCATCGGGTACTCGCCTTGCTCCGACATCGACACGCCCAACCACACCAGGGCCGTGATGCCCAGTATGACCAGGAATCGCTTCACTTCTTCTCGGCAGTAGGCTCGGGGGCAGGCTGTATCATGCTCTTCTCGACGGTCATCACGACGCCGTTCGACACTTCCACCTCGACGGTGTGGGTGTCGACCGAGTGCACCTTGCCATAGATGCCACCGCTGAAGACCACGCGGTCGCCCTTCTTCAGGGCGTTGCGGAACTGCTGCTCCTCTTTCTCTTTCTTACGCTGCGGACGCATCATAAGCAACCACATGATGACGAGGATGGCAATCATCCATATCCACATCGTGCCACCACCCTTCTGGGCCTGGAGTAAAATCATTGCTGTATTCATTGTTCTGTAGTCTTTGTTTTATTTCTGTCTGTTGTTCTTGTTTAATTCACTGGTTTCCACAGGTGTTCTATTGCTGTTCTTTTACTGTTCTTTTACTTTTCCAAAAGAACAGCAGTGTTTCGCGCGGAAAACCAGCGTGATACCCCACGGGAAGACCTCAATGCGACACCTGCGCCAGTATCTTCAGTTTAACGCGAGACGGCTGGGCGTTGCACACGAGGGTCACCTCCTGGAACTGCTGGCCGCTCTTGCCGGCACTCTTGAAGGTGACGGTGACGTAGCCTTCGCCTCCGGGAGCGATGCGGCCCTTGGGGTAGTCGGCCACGGTGCAACCACAGGTGGCCGAGGCACCCGAGAGGATGAGGTCGGCGTTGCCGGTGTTGCGGAAGTGGAAGCTGTAGCTGATGCTCTCGCCCGCCGAGAGACGGCCGAAGTCGTGTCTGTCGCTGTCAAAAGTGATGACCGGCATCGCCTCCTTGTTGTCGTACCCACTGGCGCTCTGCGGGTTGCGGATTATATCAACGCCGGCGTCGCCACTCTGCTGGCGGCAACCTACGACCGACAGCAACACGGCCATCAAGACAATATAACTGTATCTTTTCATCTTTCATCTGGGTTTTATCCTGTTCTTACTCTTCCTCGGCCACTGCCAGCAGGCCGCGACCGGTCTTGTGGATGCGCCCCTGCGAACGGAGCTCCAGCACCAGGCGGTCGAGGATGCCGTTGATAAAGAGGCGGCTGCGCTCGGAGCTGAATTCCTTGGAGAGCTCGATGTACTCGTCAATGGTGACGCGCTCGGGGATGGTGGGGCAGTTGATAAACTCGGCCACAGCCATGTTGATGAGCAGTATATCCATCAGCGCCACTCGCTCGAACTCCCACCCCTGCAGGCGCTGACGCACCAGCTGGTCGCTCTCCTCGCGCACCATGATGCTCTCGCGCAGCAGGTCGCGGGCAAACTGCATGTCGGCCTCGTCCTTCTCCAGCCGCCGGTCGTACATGACGGGCCACGGCATGGCCTCGTTGAACGACTGCTCGTCGAGACTCTTGAGCATCATAAAGTTGTACTGCGCAATCTGCTCGAAGTCGTCCTCCCAGAGGAGGCTGCGCTCCCCGATGACGGCCACGAGGGCCTCGCGGTTCATCAGGTAGCGGAACAGATTGATTGCCATCTCCTTGTCGGTCTTGAAGTCGTGCTCGGGGAAAGAGAGGTAGTCGCCGTAAATCTTGTTCTGACGGAAGTCGATGAAGGCCTCGCGCACCAGGTCCTCGTGAGTGTCCCAGATACCGGCCCATTTCTCGGCGAGGGACCTGAACTCGAAGTTGTCGGCCATCCTGCCGAGGAAGATGTTCTCCAGGAACTTGCGGTTGGGCTGCTTCTCGGCATCGGAGGGGCGGAACTTCTTCTTCCCCTCCTCGATGACCTTGGCACCCACTTCGACCATACGGGTCATCAGGGCCAGTTGCACGATGCCCAGCTCGTTGAGGCGTGCGATGTGGTATTCAAAGTCGGCCCTGGCGTCGTCGATGGAGCGGTCTTCCATCTGGCGGGCATAGAGGGCCTGCAGTACTTTGCAGCGTAGGAAATGTCGGCTTAGCATACGATATTGATGATTTTCTTAGGAACAAAGATGACTTTCTTGGGTTCACCGGTGAGCCACTTGGCCGCCTCGGGGGCCTCCTTAACAGCCTCGAGGGCTTCCTGCTGCGTGCAGGCGGCCGGCAGGTCGATGGTGAAGCGCATTTTGCCGTTGAACTGCACGGGGTATTTCACCGTGTCCTCGACGAGCATCTGCGGGTCGTACTGCGGCCAGGCGGCGTCGAAGACGGTGGTGTCGTGACCCAACTGGTGCCACAGCTCCTCGGCGATATGCGGTGCGAAGGGGGCTATGAGCACCACGAGCGGCTCGAGCACCTCGCGGCTGCCGCACTTGAGGTCGGTCAGCTGGTTGGTGCATATCATAAAGGTGGACACCGACGTGTTGAACGAGAACCGCTCGATGTCGTCGGTAATCTTCTTGATGGTCTGGTGAAGAACCTTTAGTTCTTCCTTAGTGGGTAGTGGGTAGTGGGTAGTGGGTAGCGCTTGCTCCCGACTGCTATCCACTACACACTCCCCACTACATACTCTTTCAAACAGTTTCCAGAACTTCTTCAGGAAGCGGTGCACGCCTTCGATGCCGTTGGTGTCCCACGGCTTGGCCTGCTCCACAGGGCCGAGGAACATCTCGTACAGCCTCAGCGTGTCGGCACCGTAGCGGGCCACCAGGTCGTCGGGGTTCTGCACGTTGTACATGCTCTTCGACATCTTCTCCACCTCCCAGCCACACACGTACTTGCCGTCCTCAAACTCGAAGCGGGCATCGGCAAACTCGGGGCGCCACTGGCGGAAGCGGTCGATGTCGAGCACGTCGTTGTCGACAATGTTGATGTCGACATGGATGGGGGTCACGTCGTCCATGCTCTTGATGAGGCCCTTCGAGATGAAAAGGTTGTTGTCGGCCTTGCTGCGATAGACGAAGTTGCTCCGTCCCTGTATCATGCCCTGGTTGATGAGGCGCTGGAAGGGCTCTTCCTTGACGGCCATGCCGAGGTCGAAGAGGAACTTGTTCCAGAAGCGGGCATAGATGAGGTGGCCCGTGCCGTGCTCGGCGCCGCCGACGTAGAGGTCCACGTTCTGCCAGTAGCCGACGGCCTCAGGCGAGAAATAGGCGCTGTCGTTGTGCGGGTCCATATAGCGCAGGTAGTAGCCGCTGCTGCCGGCGAAGCCGGGCATGGTGCTCAGCTCCAGCGGGAAGACGGTCTTGTTGTCTATCAGGCGCTTCTCCACCACGCGGCGGTTCTGCTCGTCCCAGGCCCAGCACTCGGCGTGGCCCAGCGGGGGCTCGCCGGTGGCGGTGGGCTTGAACTCCTTCACGTCGGGCAGCTCCAGCGGCAGGCACTCCTCCGGAATCGGGTATGGGGTGTTGCCTTTATAATAGATTGGGAAGGGCTCGCCCCAGTAGCGCTGGCGGCTGAAGATGGCGTCGCGCAGGCGGAAGTTGACGGTGCGGTGGCCGATGCCCATCTGCTCTATCTTGTCGATGACGGCGGCCATGGCCTCCTTCACCTTCATGCCGGTGACGAAACCGCTGTTGACCGAGTAGCCCGTCTTGGCGTCCATGCTCTCGGTCCACGTGGCGGGGTCGCTGGTGACGTCCTTCTCCAAGGAGACCACCTGGCGTATCGGCAGGCCGAAGTGGCGGGCGAAGGCGAAGTCGCGGCTGTCGTGGGCCGGCACGGCCATGATGGCGCCGGTGCCGTAGCCTGCCAGCACATAGTCGCTCACCCAGATGGGGATACGCTCCTCGGTGAGGGGGTTGACGGCATAGGCGCCCGTGAAGACGCCGCTCACCTTCTTCACCTCGGCCTGGCGCTCGCGCTCCGAGCGGTTCTTGGCCCAGTTGACGTAGTCCTGCACTTGCTGGCGCTGCTCGGGAGTGGTGATGCTGTCGATGAGTTCATGCTCCGGGCAGAGCACCATGAACGTGACGCCGAAGATGGTGTCGGGGCGGGTGGTGAAAATCTCGAAGCTCGGCACCGGCTGCGGGTCGAACTGGGGCATATAGGCCTGGACCCCCGGCAACACGTTGGCGTTGGAGGGCTCATAGAGCGGGAACCACACCGCGGCACCCTCGCTCCGGCCAATCCAGTTGCGTTGTATCTCTTTCAGCGAGTCGGTCCAGTCCACCTGTTCCAACCCGTCGACCAGCCGCTGGGCATAGGCCGAGATGCGGAGGCTCCACTGGCGCATCAGCTTGCGCTCCACAGGGTAGCCGCCACGCACGGAGAGGCCGCCCACCACCTCGTCGTTGGCCAGCACGGTGCCCAACTCGGCGCACCAGTTGACCGGTATGTCGGCCAGGTAGGCCAGACGGTAGTTCATCAGCACCTGCTGGCGGCGGGCCTCGTCCCACTGGTTCCACTCCTCGGCCGAGAAGTGCATCTCCTCGGTGCAGGCCAGGTCGAACCCATCGGTACCCTGCTTGGCGAACACCTCCACCAGCTCGCTGATGGGGCGCGCCTGCTGCGCCTGGTTGCAGTAGTAGCTGTTGAAGAGCTGGATGAAGGTCCACTGCGTCCACTTATAGTACCGCGGGTCGCAGGTGCGCACCTCGCGGTCCCAGTCGAAGCTGAAGCCTATCTTGTCGAGCTGCTCGCGGTAGCGGGCAATGTTCTGCTCGGTGGTGACGGCGGGATGCTGGCCCGTCTGGATGGCGTACTGCTCGGCCGGCAGGCCGTAGGCGTCGTAGCCCATGGGGTGCAGCACATTGAAGCCGCGCAGGCGCTTGTAGCGCGCATAGATGTCGCTGGCGATGTAGCCCAGCGGATGGCCCACATGCAGGCCCGCCCCCGAGGGGTAGGGAAACATGTCGAGGACATAGTAGTGGGGACGGTCGCTGCGGTTGTCAATATGGTACACACCATGCTCCCGCCAGTAGTTTTGCCACCGTGGTTCGATTTCCGTGAAGTTGTAGTCCATTTTCATTCAATCTTTTATAGCATCCACACGCTCTGGATGCAAACAGCAAAGATACAAAATAAAAACAATAAAATAATAAAATATGCAATGTTGTTGAAAAAAAAGAAGGGAAAGACGCTCCCCCACCCTGCCCTGCCGTGGGGACAAGCTCAACGTGCTGGTTTCGACTATGGTTAAAGGTGAGTTCAACTTGAGTTCGACTCGAAATCAAGTCGAACTCAAGTTGAACTGAAGGCAACCGATTGATAATCAACGGGCGTTTTCAGCGCCAGAAACGGGAGGTGATGTCGTGCAGGGCACCCCCTTCGACGCGGTAGAGGCGCTGGTTGGTGGTGCGGCTCTTCAGGGGGCCCAGGTGCTTGAGGTAGGGTCCCAGCTTGATGTAGTCGAAGTTGCTCAGGCTCACCTGTGGCGAGAGGAGCGACCGGCCGCTCCACCAGGCTATCTTCAGCCGCGGATGGTGCTCGCGGAGCCAGTGGGCCAGGTGGTTCACCTCCTGGGGTTGCGCGTCGCCGCCCATGAGGCTGAGGCAGGTGACCTCCTGCCGCTGGCGGGCCAGCATGCAGTCGACCGCCTTGCCGTCGAGCACCTCGCCGCCGTCGTCCCACAGGTGCTTCGAGTGGCACCCCGGGCAGCGGCAGGGGCACCCGCTGAGGTTGACGGCCAGCGTCACCTCGTCGGGCAGTTCCTGGAACACTATGTCAGTATCAATATACCTTAACATTATCGCTCTTTTCTCCCGCTTCGCGAAATCCTGGAAATCCTGGAGATTATTTTGATTTCCACGATTTGCAGGATTTCCGCCGAAGGCGGGGCGTATTCTCTATTTCATCGTAGCATAGAATCGGCGGCTGGCTTCTTCCTGGCGGGGCTTGCTGAAGTTGCTCACGCGGCGCAGGTAACCGATGACGCGGGTCAGGTAGTCCACATTCTTCGAGTGGCAGTGGGGGCACTCCTTGAGGTAGCGCTTGTCGATGTGGCCGCAGTCGTTGCAGATGGTGTTCGGGATATTGAAGGTAAAGTAGTTGCACCCTTCCTTGGCCGCCACCTCGAGCAGCTGCATGTACTGCTGCTGGGTGAGGTGCTCCTCGAGGTTGCAGTGCAGGGCGCTGCCGCCGGTGAGGTGCTCGATGTAGGGGGCGCCGTGCAGGCGGAACTTGTCGAGCACGGTGAGCGAGGTGTCCTCGACGACATAGAAATAGGAGTTGTAGCAGTCGCGCGGCACAAAGTAGCCGTCCTCGCGGTCCCACTTGGCGTGCTTCACGCCCACGTTCTCGGCCGGTATCATCTCGCAGTTGAACATCACCTCTTTGGTGCGGTACTCCTTGTTCTTCTTCTCGACCAGGCCGAGGACGGTCTGCACGAACTCGCGGTACTGCGGGTTGTCGTTGATGGGGATGCCCATGAACTCGGCGGCCTCGACCAGGCCGTTGACGCCGATGGTGAGGTACTGGCGGGCGATGTTGATGTAGCCGGCGTCGAAGAGGGGCAGCATGCCGTGGGCCTGCAGGTCCTTGAGGTTCTCGTTGTAGGCCAGCTGCACCTTGTGGCAGAGGTCGATGATGTCGGTGAGGAACTCGCGGTAGTCCATCTTGTTGTTCACCGCATACTGGATGCAGCGGTTGAGGTTGATGGTGAGCACGCTCTTCGAGCCCGTGCTCACGCCGCCGGCGCCGAGGGTGTAGCTGAAGCCGTTGTCGGTGATTTCGTTGCGCAGACGGCAGCAGCTGGAGAGCGAGTCGGCGTTGTCGGAGATGTAGGTGAAGAAGGAGTGGCCTTCGGCATACATCTCGGCCGTGAACTGGGCCATGTCGGGGTCAGCAAAGCTGACACCAGTGGGTAGTGGGTAGTGGGTAGTGGGTAGCGCTTGTTCACGACTGCTATCCACTACACACTCCCCACTATCCACTTTTTTATACAGCAGGGCCATGGTCTCCACCGGGAAGGTGAGCACGGTCTTGGTGCGCTCCTGGTTGAACCACTTCATGAAGCGCTTCTGCAGCCAGCAGAGGCCGTTCCAGTCGGGCGCCGAGCCGTCGGGGAAGCGGAACTCGCCGAAGAGGCTCTCGAAGTAGGGGCGGTCGTAATAGGCTATGTTCCAGAAGACCGACTGGTAGTTGCGGGCGCCGGTGGGCTGGTTGAGGCTGTAGACTATCTGCTCGAAGCAGTCGGTGACCACCTTGTCCATGGTCTTCTGGCGCAGGCTGAGGTCTACCACCCGGTCGGGGTCTTTGTAGTAGTCGGGGCCGTAGTCTTTCTGGATGAAGTAGTTGAGGTACATCAGGAACTCGGGCGTGGCGCAGGCGCCGCTGAGCATGGAGCTCACCATGAAGACCATGTTGATGAAGCCGCCGCAGAACGACTTGAGGTTGGTGGGGGCCGTCGAGTTGCCGCCAATCGACACCGTGCCGCCCAGCAGCCAGGGATACATGGTGATGGAGGCGCAGTAGTTGGCCAGCGAGGTCTCGTCGTTCTTGTAGATGAAGTGGTGCGTCAGCAGGTCGAGGTAGCGGCTGGCCATCTCCTTGCCGTACATCTGCTTGATGCGGTCGGTCAGCAGGCGCCGGTTGAGGCGGATGAAGTTCGACTTGGGCAGCTCGCCGATGAGGGTGGCTATGTTCTTGTTCTCCACGTTGGCGTTGGCGTCGTACTTGCTGCCCGTGGCGGCATTGGCGGCGTCCATGTAGTCGCTCAGGAAGCGCATCTTCTCCAGCGTCTCGCGGTCCTCGGTGTGCTGCTGGCGGTAGAGGATGAAGTTCTTGGCCACGTGGTAGTAGCCCTCCTGCATCAGGGCCACCTCCACCTGGTTCTGTATCTCCTCCACGGTGATGCCGTTGTGGATGTCGAGGCGCGAAAGAATCTTCGACAGGCGCCCCAGGTCGATGGGCTCCCCTATCGAGCCGAATGCCTTGATGATGGCATTCATTATCTTGTCGAGCGAAAAGCGTTCGGTCGTGCCGTCGCGCTTGGTGATTGTGAAAGTCGTATTGGTCTCCATATTTCTATTACAATGTGCTTTGATTCGCGAAAGCTGTCTCTCTTTTCAGTCCGCGGCAGGTCTCCTGGCTCGCCGCAAAGCGACCGGCCCCTTCTCAGACCGACATGCGGCCCAATGGGTTCCTGCCCGTCGCCCGACGACCGTTATCCGACAACCGGACAACCGTCATCCCCGGCTTACAGTTGCGCGTCAGCCCGTGAATTTCACACGGTTCCCTATTGTCTGCCACAGGGCAGACCGCGGCTGTTTTCGGCTGCAAAATTACACCCTTTTTCCCATCCGTGGAAATAAAGTTATCAACCCGAAGCCGTTGAAAACAGCATCCCGTCCATGCCCTGCTTGACACACACAACGTCCGAAACCGGGTGAACTCGTTTTTTATTTCCTCCGGTTCAATTTTTTTTTCGTATTTTTGCAGCCCAAATCAACTATCATTAATCAATAACAAACACCTCTTATTATGAAGAAAACGATACTCTTCGCAGCCCTGGCGGCCGTGGCCATGAGTGCCAGCGCCCAATGGTTCGACTTCAAAAACAACGTGCACCGCTATGAGATTGGCCTCAACCTCGGAGTGGCCGGAATGAACAGCGAGTTCCGCGACTTCGGCATCGGCGCCAGCGTCAGCGCCTGGGGCGTCTACCTCGACTTCATCACCGCCGGCCCCATGTACAAGCACGACAGCCGCGTGGCCAGCATGAACGACCCCGTCGACCAGCGCCTGATACCCGATTCGACGACCACCGCCATCAACATCGGCTACCAGATTCCCGTGCTGCCCTGGCTCCGCGTGATGCCCCTGGTCGGCGTCAACGTCAACACCAGCGGCTATACCGACATGTCACGGATTGAGACCGAGACCTCCAGCAGCGACGACTACACCACCGTCAACATCGTCCATCCCTACGACAGCGAGCGCACCTGGACCTCCTTCAACTTCGGCGGCGGCCTCGTCGTCTCGCCCTTCATGTGGCTCAGCGTCTACGGCGTCTACACCACCAACGCCATCTACGGCGGCATCACCGTCAACCTCAGCGGCCTGGTCGAGGCAATCGAAGGAGAATAATTGGTTCCCTCTGCCATTTCAACGGCTGTTCTTTTACTGTTCTTTTACTGTTCATTTACAAAAAGCGTAATACTACCGAAGAACAACCGAAGAACAGCCGAAGAACAGCCGAAGAACAACCGTCGAACACCCCAACGGCAACACCGCGTCCCTCTACGACGCCGCAGGCCGCACTCAGGCAATCAAACAGGTTGACACGGATGCTTGTGATACATTCTCCAAAACAATATCAAATTTGTAGATTTAATTCACCGAATTTATATTTGTTTTGGTGAATATGGAATAATTTATGTATTTTTGCAGCGAGAAAAACATCCGTTATGATACATCGAATAATTGAGCAACGCATTAAACAGCTACCCTGGCACTGAACTGCACGTCGTCAGCCCTGAAAACTATTGGGACTTTATATCGTAGCACCATATCTGACTGCCAAAATGTCAGCATCCGTGTCAGTCCTGCGGGATTGGCACGGATGTTGTTATATGAGGGGTGTGAAGCTCAATCAGAACGAAAAGAACTAAAAGAAACGAGCACACAAATTCTGATGGTTCTGATAGTTCTGATTGAGAAATAAAAACAAGCAAACAAAAAAGAAAGGAAACATATTATGAGCAAAATCATCGGAATCGACCTCGGCACAACCAACAGCTGTGTCAGCGTCATGGAAGGAAACGAACCTGTCGTCATCGCCAACAGCGAGGGCAACCGCACCACCCCCAGCGTGGTGGGCTTCCTCGAGAACGGCGACCGCAAGGTGGGCGACCCCGCCAAGCGTCAGGCTATCACCAACCCCCACAACACCGTCTACAGCATCAAGCGCTTCATGGGCGAGGGCTACGACCAGGTGACCAAGGAGATTGAGGCTGTGCCCTACAAGGTGGTGCGCGGCAACAACAACACCCCCTGCGTCGACATCAACGGCCGCCAGTACACCCCGCAGGAAATCAGTGCCATCGTGCTGCAGAAGATGAAGAAGACCGCCGAAGACTACCTCGGCACCGAAGTGACCGAGGCCGTCATCACCGTCCCCGCCTACTTCAACGACAGCCAGCGTCAGGCCACCAAGGAGGCCGGCGAGATTGCAGGCCTGAAGGTGCGCCGCATCGTCAACGAGCCCACCGCTGCCGCTCTGGCCTACGGCCTCGACAAGAAGGCGCAGGATATGAACGTGGCTGTGTTCGACCTCGGTGGCGGCACGTTCGATATCTCCATCCTCAACCTCGGCGACGGCGTCTTCGAAGTGAAGAGCACCAACGGCAACACGCACCTCGGCGGCGACGACTTCGACCGCAAGATTATCAACTGGATGGCCGACAGTTTCCAGAGCGACAAGGGCATCGACCTCCGCAAGGACCCCATGGCCATGCAGCGCCTCAAGGAGGCTGCCGAGAAGGCCAAGATCGAGCTCTCCAGCTCGATGGAGACCGAAATCAATCTGCCCTATATCACCGTGGCCGACGGCGTGCCGCAACACCTGGTGATGAAACTCAGCCGCGCCAAGTTCGAGCAGCTCTGCGACGACCTTATCCGCGCCACCATCGAGCCTTGCCGCAAGGCTATGCAGGATGCCGGCCTGAGCAACAGCGACATCAACGAGGTCATCCTCGTCGGTGGCTCCAGCCGTATCCCCGCCGTGCAGAAGAAGGTCGAAGAGTTCTTTGGCAAAGTGCCCAGCAAGGGCGTCAACCCCGACGAAGTGGTCGCCATCGGCGCCGCCATCCAGGGCGGTGTGCTCACCGGCGAAGTCAAGGACGTGCTGCTGCTCGACGTCACCCCGCTTTCGCTTGGTATCGAGACCCTCGGCGGCGTGATGACCAAGCTCATCGACGCCAACACCACCATCCCCACCAAGAAGAGCCAGGTCTTCAGCACCGCCGCCGACAACCAGCCCGAGGTCGAGATCCACGTCCTGCAGGGTGAGCGCCCCATGGCCAACGACAACAAGACCATCGGCCGCTTCCACCTGGCCGGCATCCCGCCAGCACCGCGCGGAGT
This sequence comes from Bacteroidales bacterium, assembly GCA_017480785.1. Lineage (GTDB taxonomy): Bacteria > Bacteroidota > Bacteroidia > Bacteroidales > P3 > Colimorpha. The sequence goes on along the minus strand of JAFURZ010000010.1, from coordinate 23,738 downwards.
GCCCCAGATTGAGGTCACCTTCGAAATCGACGCCAACGGCATCCTCAACGTCAGCGCCCTCGACAAGGCCACCGGCAAAAGCCAGAACATCCGCATCGAAGCCTCCAGCGGCCTCAGCGAAGACGAAATCAAGCGCATGAAAGCCGAAGCCGAGGCCCACGCCGACGCCGACAAGAAGGCCAAGGAGGAAATTGAGAAAATCAACGCCGCCGACGGCATGATCTTCCAGAGCGAGAAGAACCTCAAGGACTACGGCGACAAGATTCCCGCCGACAAGAAGAACGCCATCGAGAGCGCCCTGAACGAACTCAAGGCCGCCCACAGCGCCCGCAATGTCGGCCAGATCGACGCCGCCATGCAGAAGATCAACGCCGCCTGGCAGTCCGCCAGCGAGGACATGTACAAAGCCCAGCAGCAGGCCGGCGGTGCCAACCCCGGTGCCGGCTTCGACCCCAACAACATGGGCGCTAACCCCGGCGCAGGCCAGTCCAACAACGGCAACCCCAACGACAACGTCACCGACGTGGATTACGAGGAGGTGAAATAAGATTGAACCAACAACAAGTAAAGCCGAGGCTGACACCCGTCAGCCTCGGCTTTTTTTCGCTCCATGGCACAATAATCCGCAGGAAAGTCCGTTACTTAATGCAAAATCAACAACAAACAGACATGTCATACACTCAAATAGCCCAGTTGGAACTGCTCAATGCCCTCAAAAGTATCAGCAGCGAGGCCGAACTGAACGAGTTCAAGGACCTGGTGGCGCACTTCTTCGCCGCGAAGGCGCAAAAGGAAATCGACGCCCTGTGGGACAACGGCACCATCAACGAGGAAACCATCCAGCAATGGGGCGCGGAGCACATGCGCACCCCCTATCGTTATGCGTAGTCGTCACCAACGACGCCCACTTCAACGTCCTGAAACAAATCGACTGGCCGAAGGTCGCCATCCTCACCATCCAAGAATTTGCCTCGCAGATATGATTTATTATAGATTATCCAAAAAGAGAGACCGTCTGGCCTCTCTTTTTTTGTTTTCATTTGAAAACACTCCGTTGCACCACTGCATAACCATGTTTCAATTTCAAAACACGCTAGTGTAGCCCTGCAAAACCATGTTTTCGTTTTGAAACACGCTGCCGAGACTCTCGCAACCATGTTTTCATTTTGAAACACGCTTTTCGCACCCTGCAAAACCCTGTTTCGTTTTTGAAACAGACTTCCGCGATTCATTTTGGCTGTTTTCAAAATCGATTGGGGCTTGCGACACTCTTTTTAGCCATTTCCAAAACTGATTGGACATTGCGACAGTCATTTTACCCATTTCCAAAACGGTTTGGCGTTGTACTGGGTCATTTCGGCCATTGCAAAATCTGCCCGGGTGCATCACAGGTTATTCCTTGTCAGTTGGAACGAGTTTGCCGTTTTCATCGTATTTCAGTCTACCTGTCCTGATGTCCTCCTCTATTTCTGCATCAAATATGTGATTGACGACGGTTGGCGTCCATTTCTTGACGGTTTTTGGAACCTGATGGGTAATCACTTGCTCCATGAAACGAGCCACCATACCCACAAGATATGCGTGTGCCTCGCCCTCGTCATGCAAACCATATTTAACCCCACAGCGATTACATATCCAGTCAGCAGCATGGCACGCTTCGTGTGCTATCAATTCCGCGTTAGCATTGACATTGGGGTTGATGTTGATAAAATAGGCAATCTGGCTGCTGACAACAAGCCTGACAACCTGACAACCGGCCCCAACACCACGAAGGCTGTTTTCCCAAATCTTGAATGGCGTAGATCTGCCAGTTCTATCGTCAAAACGCATAAATAGTTTTCGAACCGTCAAGTCGCTGACACCTATTCCAATGAAAACGCTATAGGGGTATACCTCATTGGTAAACTCGTAGACAACGGTGCTTGTCTGTGCTTTCATATTCACTTGTCTTTGAAGAATGAATGGCCGAAAAACAAGTCGCCGAATACATCACGCAAAAACGTGAGCCAAATTAAAAATCCCATAATACTTTATTTTTTGTTGGTTAATAATGTCTTCATCTCGTCCACCGAATATGGAGGGTCTTTTCTATGCATCATCGAATGACAATTCGGACACACCGGCACGAGGTCGTTTGCATAGTCAATAGAATAGTCTTTCCCGATTGAGGATATGGGAATCGTGTGATGAACATGAATGAACCCCTCTCCAATAGAGCCATACATTCGACCAAAATCCATACCGCACACGGCACACTTACAGCCTTTCAATGCGATACACCTCTCTCTCGCCGTGTGGTTACGTTCATATCTATTGACCATCACTCGCATTGTGGCGCCCTCATTCAAAGTATCCTGCCCCGAGATAAATTCGGGGTCAAGGTCGTACGTTTGTATTTCAGTCTTTGTAGTGGGTGTTTGAACAACACGTTTTGGGTCTATGGACTCAGGGGTGGATTGAACTACTTGTTTTTGCACATTACCCATTATCTCCGCCACAATCTTTGACGATATTATCCCTTTTTCATGTGCTATCAACAGCAAATCATGATTTCTCCTCCAATATCCGAATACCTCAGCCTTGCTCTTCTCAAAAGACCTTCTTTTATTTCCCCAGATACCAAGCATCCACGTTATTTCATTTTCTGTGTTGACATACTGATTTCCATTGACAATATACGTATATCTCATGTGAGACTTCTGGGATGTATCGACATCGGTAAATGTCAATCCATACGCGCTGTATTTCTTTGTCATAGCATTAAGATGAGCGCTTCGCTCATCAGCATTCATTTTACTAACTGCTTTCATATATCATTCATTTTATCATATCCGAAGGGCAATAAGAAAGGCGTAAATCCTTTCATTTGGTAGCCGCTTATTTATCAGATGGGTGGTCTGGAATACCTCAGGTCAAATAAGGGTTGAAAGCAATTCACGCCAAAGCATGAACTTTCGCATTCCTTATTCTCGACCTTTGATAAAAGTTTTCCAGACCGTTTATCTGATGAGAACAAGAGCGTCCGCTCAATTATGTATTTCTAATATTTCTCAGTTTTATGTCATATTGTTTTATATTTCTAACAATTGCAGACCGTATTGGTCTCTGTATGTAGGAAACTTTTTGTCGGAACTAATCAGGGTTTTATGTGTGACAATGGCAGTGGAAACAATCAGACGGTCGAAGGGGTCGGTATGTGCACGGCCATTGACAATGGGGAAGTCAAGTGAATAGAAATAATCCAATATGTGTTCGTCGGCCTCGACAACTCTAATATACGAGTCCTCGATAACACGCATTACCTCCGAGGGTTTTGCCTTGAAGCCGATTCTGTTGATTTGCTGAAGTTGTATGATTTCAACCAGCGAGATAGCAGACACAGAATATTTGCGGTAACTACATTCAATATCTTCGCGGATGGCTGCAGGCAAGCGTCGGTCATCCGTGAGATACCATATCAATGCCTCTGTGTCAAGCAGATATTGCATCAGTTGCCAGTGTTGAACGGGTCAGCAACCAAATACTCGCACTTGGGGAGATATTGTACTTTTCTCCGCTTCCGGACATTTCTCTTTTTCTTTACAATGGCTTCCATATCATTGTTATTTAATCAGTTCCCATAATTGAGTATAATTATCCTTGTGATATCTTCGTATCTATTTCACGCTGCAAAAATACGACATTTTTTTGGATTGGCAAAAAGTTTTTTTGTCGAGACATCGCCGAACAATCACCGAAAGATCATGCTTGCATCAGCGTTTGTACATGGGAAGGACACAGAGTTAGAGCAAAGGTTGAGTAAAAAAAGTGGAGCAATACCAATCGGCCTCAATTCATTGCAAATTATCACGAACCTAAAAAATTGATTAGTATGCAACAGCAGGTCCCATACTATAATTATATTTCACAGTATTTAAAACCAGTCTGTTTATGCACTCTACTTCTATTTTCCGGGTTGTTATTGGTCTACCAAACAATGCAACGTTCTTGAATTCATGTCGTCTGACTGTATTGAAATATGAAGGGTAAATGATGCCATCAAAACCTCTTTCATATATGGCCGAGGCCAGTAGATGCGTGGCCTTATATGAACTATTCCCTGCGGTGAAAATAAAATGCATCGCAATGTTCAGATTCTCAAAAGGGGTGGATTCTTCGTCTGATTCCTTGATTTTGGTGAGGTCTAATAATTTCAAACGCTTAAGAGGCCTGAGTCTGGCAATGTACATTTCATCATTTATTGCGACGCGACATTCGTGAATACAGGTTTCTATATCAAAGGCTGCATATAGAACAACATCTTCTTTAACATTCAGTCGGCCATCCTTCAAGACTTGCTGTGGAGGCGCATCATACTCTTGCGGAGAAATGGTGCTGCCGATATTGCCTGTGCGAAGTCGGTATAGAATATTGTTGCTGTTTATATACGTTGTATGGCTACGAAGAAGAATTTGTTCTATTGCATGGTCTCTTTTCCGGGACGCGCTTCCACATAGAATCGCAATCCAATCAATCATTCCAATTCTCCACATTTGAGGTGCATAATAAAAGACTGATATGTTGAAGTTGCGTTGCAACAATTGAATATCATGTTTTAATGGTTGAGAACACTCTATATCATCATTTCCACCACTGTCATTTATCATTAGAGTACTGGCACCACCATATTCCGTTTTATAATAAGAGCCTGAAACAAAATAGTTCCAACATAAGTCATGTAATAAATCAAGGGTCAGTTTCCTGCCAGAGGAACTCATGCAAACCGGGCATAGAGAATTGTCTTGAAACCCCACTTTGCGAGCTTCGTGTTTAAGGCCTGTATCATGAAAACAGTTAGAACATGCAATAATATTACTCATTGGAATTGTCTTTTTGATTTTGAAAATGCAAAAATACACAAAAATAGAATGCCTGACAAATAATATCGATATTATTTCGTACTTTTGCACAAAAAATAATATGGAGGAATATACAATCATAATTGCATTGGTTCAGCTCTTATCCGCTGTTGTACTGTTTTTTATTGTAAACTGGATTGGATCAAAATCTATTTCCATCGGCTATATACAATTATCAACCAGTTTTACAGAGGATACTTATCCCGCATTTAACTTTCTTTTTAAAGTAATAGCACCCCCTGTTTTCTTGGTGTTATATTCTACATTCTGTCAGTTGCTAAATGCAGACTGCCTGAATACGCTATGTTATCTATTAGTTGTTTACTATTGGCTGTTTAGGGCTTTGTTTATCGTTATAACTGGAAAAAGTCGACTGGAGAATTGGTCTGTATATACTATTTATTCGGTTTGCTCCATAGGAATATCAGTTGGTGTTTATTCGCTTATAAACAATGTTGAGAAAATACTTCCTGACCCGAGAGATTTATTGAATCAATTATGGCTGTTAATAATCATCTTTCTGTATAATATTTTTAACAATATGGTAATTGGCAGAGAAAAAACAATTCGCAGAAAGGAGTCGTATATTAGTCAGCAATACAGAAAATTTAATAAGAAATATGGCCGTGTGGTTCGTGACAAATGCCATAATGAATTTCTGGAAGCCGTCACTTTTTCGATTATGATATACGAAAACTTCAATCGTCCAACAATTGTAAGGTGGGTTGAGTATCTGAGATTCTGGATTACCAGAAGAGAGCATACACTAGGAATCATGCAAGTGAAAACCCCAAAATACATCACAGACCTGGAATCTATAGAACTTGCTATTGAACGTATAAAGAAATCCGTTTCAAAGATTAACAGTGATTCAAATGTTGGTTCTGAGTTTTCTTGTTACACTGCATTAGATGCCATCACCTTCGAATATAATGGAGGTAGTGCAAACTATGATGGAGAGACATCAGACATTTTCAAATATTTAATAACCAATTACTATAAGAACGCCGAGGTTGATTGCGTGAGAATCATTCCACAAGGAGAGAATCCAAGCTGTTAACTCCAGTTCAACTTGAGTTCGACTTGGAAACAAGTTGAACTCATGTTGAACTGGTATGTAACATGCGTGGAAATGAGGAGAGAACATTTTTTTCAATGCTACAAGGAGGCGTCGTTTGTGTGGTTGGGCGAAATATTTTTTTTCATTTCGGCGAAAAGGCGTATTTTTGCAAACGAATTGTACGGCGGTAATTCGCCGTCAACTGATGATAATTAACGTTCAAGAGAAGAAGCATGACAAAATACATCGGAGCACACGTGAGTGCCAGCGGGGGCGTGGGTAACGCCATCCTGAATGCCGAGGCCATCGGTGCCAACGCCTTTGCGCTGTTTACACGCAACCAACGCTCGTGGGTGAGCAAGCCGCTGCCACAGCTGGAAATCGACGGCTTCAAGGCACTGCTAGCGGACCGCGGCTTCCGTCCCGAGATGGTACTGCCGCACGACAGCTACCTCATCAACCTCGGCTCGCCCGACGAGGACACCCTCGCCAAAAGCCGTGCGGCCTTCCTCGACGAAATGCAGCGGGCACAGCAGCTGGGGCTCACCATGCTCAACTTCCACCCCGGCTCGCACCTGAACAAAATCAGCGAGGAGGAGTGCCTAGACCAGATAGCGCGTGAGGTGAACCTCGCCCTGAGCAAGACCGAGGGCGTGACGGCCGTCATCGAGAACACCGCCGGGCAGGGCACCAACCTGGGCTGGCGTTTCGAGCACATCGCCCGCATCATCGAGGGCGTGGAGGACAAGAGCCGTGTGGGCGTCTGCATCGACACCTGCCACACCCTCGCCGCCGGCTACGACCTCACCACCGAGATGGGCTACCAGTTCTGCATGGACGACTTCGAGCGCATTGTGGGCTTCAAGTACCTGCGGGCCGTGCACCTCAACGACAGCAAGAAGGGCACCGGCAGCCATGTGGACCGCCACGAGAGCCTCGGCCTCGGCATGATGGGCCGCGACTTCTTCGCTCGCCTGATGCACGACCCGCGCTTCGACGACATGCCGATTATATTGGAGACCCCCGACCCCACCCGCTGGGCCGAGGAAATCAAATGGCTGCGGTCACTATAACGGAACAATGCTCCCAGCCCTGACGGGCTGTAATCCTGAAATCTGAATAAGGACAAATGGATTACGCTCGCCCAGCGAGTGGGAGACTAACAAGAGAAGATTTACTGAAACTATGAACACGATACACCCCGACACACTGCCTTTCCTGCGGGAACTGGCAATGAACAACAACCGCGAATGGTTCAACGCCCGCAAGCCCCATTGGCTTGAAATCAAGGCCGCCTTCGAGGAGTTCACGCAGGCACTGATTGAAGAGATGGAGAAGGAGGACGACACGCTGGTGGGCCTGACGGCCAAGAACACCGTCTACCGCATCTACCGCGACACGCGCTTCTCGCCCGACAAGACACCCTACAAGACCCACGTGGCCTGCTTCCTCAGCAGCTGGGGGCCGAAGAACAGCGGCGTGCCGGGCTACTACTTCCAGATGGGCTGCGACGAGGCCTACGGCCTGAAGGGCACCTGCAACCTCGGCGGCGGCATCTTCATGCCCACGCCCGAAGGACTCAACGCCATCCGTCAGGAGATATTCTACTGCCCCGACGAGTTCCTGGCCATTATGAACGAGCCCTCCTACAAGAAATACTTCGGCAGCACCTTCTTCACCACCAAGGTACTGAGCCGTGTGCCCAAGGGCTACCCCGCCGACTGGCAATATTCCGACCTGCTGAAATACAAAGACTACTGCACCGCCTACACCATGCCCGAGCGCATGCTCACCAGCCCCAGGCTCTTCGACGAGGTGCTGAAGGTGTGGCGTGCCAGCGTGCCGCTGAACCGCTTCATCCAGCGGGCCATGGAAGACGTCAGGAACTGAGGCTGAGACGAGCTAAGCAGTTCAGAGCCCCCTATAAGTCATCCGCACTGCAGTGGCAGGCGTGCCGGCCGGCACGCCCTTGGCGATTATGCTGCCCACCTACCCTTCTGCCTTATTCGTCGATGTCTATAAAGTGGTCGTAGCAATGGGCGCCACAGAGGTACCAGCCGTCGGCCGCGGCCCATTTATAGATTTGCTTGCGCACCCGTCGGGCACTGGCAGGGTCGCCGTCGTAGCGGGCACAGAAGTCGGGATGCTCCAGCTGCAGGTCCTGCGCGTGGAGCAGGTCGCCGACGATGAGGCAGGGGCCGACCTCATAGATGGTGTGGCCGGCGGTGTGGCCGGGGACGACGTGGGTCTTCACCATGTCGAAGCAGATGGTCTCGCCGTCGGCGAAGGTCTTCACCCTGTCGCCATAGGCCGCCAGCACCTGCTGCCAGCGCTCATTGTCCTTGCCGGAGGCCAACTCGGCTGCCGAGAGGTAGATGTCGGCGTTGGGGAAGAAGACATGCCCGGCGGTGTCGAGCAGCCAGCCGAGGTGGTCGAAGTGGAGATGGGTGAGGCACACGGCCTCGACATCGGTCGGGTTGATGCCGGCGGTCTTCATGCGCTGGGGCAGCTGGCCTCCGGCCTGGGGACCGATGCCAGCGTCGAAGAGGATGACGTGGTGACTCAGGGTGTCGTCATAGTCGGCACGGCCCATGGCAATATAGACGTTGAAAGCCGAGCGGAAGACCGTCCTTCCGGCGGCGATGCTGTCCAGCAGGGCGTCGTCCTGTCCGCGGAAGAGGTCCACGCTCTGCTCGCCCTCGCGGTCGGTGATGCCGATGACGCCGATGCAGTCGTGGGCGTCGCAGTAGGAGATACCGATCCGGTCGGTCGGTGCCGCGGCACTGTCGGACGTAGCGTCGTTGCTTTTGTTTCCACCGCCGCAGGCGGCGAGGGTCAGGGCAGCGAAGGCCGCCATCAGGTGTAATGCTGTCTTTCTCATTTTACTGTTGTGTTGATTCAACGGGAATTACAACGTTTTTCTTTTGACATTTCATCTAGGCACCATGCGAAGACCCTGGCCATACGGCCCACGGCATCAGCTCCAGCTCCCAGTCCTCGACAGGTACCTCCACCATGGCGAACGGCACCCCCGCGGCGGCAATCTGCTCCACCTCGCCCTCCTGCTCCGCCCGCTGCATCGCACTCACCACCTGCACCAGCAGCGCTTCCGCCCCTCTCGGCCGCAAACAGCACGCACTCGCGCCCCGCAATGGCCTCAATATGCTTGTCTATCGTCATGTCCTCGTTCAATTGTGCGGTTAATAAGCCGCAAATCCTGTGGCTAACACGCTGCAAAGGTACGACTTTTTTGCGACGTAGAGAAAATAAATTTCGCCAATTGAAATAATTGTCGTATTTTTGCAGCCGATTTCACAAGGAAATCATCGAAGCGTTGTATCTTCGTCTTGCAATTGGAAACCTGAGAAATTTTCAAGTGACGCAAGGGAGTATAACGGCTTCGCGCGTATTAGCGTGGGCTGTTGTCTATTTCTCCGTCACAAGGTAATTCTCAGGACCTCCAATTGAAGAAGTGGTTACACGGCACCACGCTTCTTGTTATAAACACAATTGCTCGACGAGGTGCAGAAGAGTATAAAACTGAAGAGCCGACAGGATAAAACAGGCATTGAACGCATGAAAAGATTGTATCTTTTTGCCATTGCAGCACTTTTCGCACTCCAGTCATGCACTGTGATGAAAGATGTGACAACCACAACGCGACAGGCCACCTATTCTGTGTCATTAGACAAGGTGGAGTTGCCGTCAAACTCTAAAGAAAGGTTCTCTGAAACAATCCAAAAAGAAAATTCAGACCAGGGGGTGACAAAGTATGTTTTCGAGGATGAGAACATCAGAATATTCTGGCTTGTACTCGACAAACAGTTCTCTTTTACCATATATAACAAGACGAACCATGCTTTGAAAATCAATTGGGACGATGTAGTGTATGTCAATACCGATAAAAACATCTCAAAGATGATACATTCGGGTATTAAGTATAGTAAAATGAACGAAGGACAAGTATCAACTACGTTGCCCAAAGGAGCCAAACTAGAAGACATACTCGTTCCCGTCGACAACATACATCTTATCTCCAACGAGTGGACGACATTACCCTTGTTCCCAAATTGGTTCTCCTCGGATGAGGCAATGGAAAAAGCCAAGACGCTGGAAGGTGAAAGTGTAAGTATCCTATTGCCAATAAAGATTGAAGATGTGCAAAACGACTATACTTTCAGTTTCAAAATAGACAAGGTAGAAGTAAACTCCACTACAACAACTCGACAAGAACATGATTACGACGCCGAATTTACACGGACGATGAATGCTACATTGTGGGGAACACTTGGAGGAATTGGACTTATCGTTCTCATCGCGCTTGCAGCCATATGATTAAAAACAAGGGCTGCTGGTAATTTCCGGCAGCCCTTCTATGTAATACAGGATAAATAACTGCCCATTGGGTATCTAAAACGACCAGCGGAAGCATGAAGCGGGTTAACGGGTGAATTTTCGAGGGAGAATATTGCAGAGGTGTAATATTCTCCCTTTATATAGATTGATATCTATCTTTTTAATCAAAACACAAAAAAAGTTCTCATCATGTCACAGAAAACATGATTTTGCGACACGACAACAACAGGGAGCCTCCCATTTTTCTGTATTATTTTTACTGATTGTACTCTTTCTCGCGCATGAACTCGTCGGCGACGTAGGGGTCGCTGTAGAGATAAAGTCCTGTGGATTTATCGTGCAGGTTGGCACAGGTGGCACTTTCGTAGAACATCTTCAACGCTTTCAGCGGCTCAATGTCAAGTCGACGCGAAAGCAACATAGCGATGGCTCCGATGCGGTTGCTCATCAGAATTTCCTGCATGACAGGCGTCTTGACGGGGTCGCTACTGGATGCTTTCTGTTCCATCGAATGTGAGGTATTTGTCCGTTAGCTGTTGGTTGAGCAGGCATATCTGGTTGTTGGGACGGTGCTCCGACAGGCGTGCAAGAGCCACGTCCAATGTCATTAGACCCTGCATGTACAAGTTCACCGTATCGACCACGCGGTCGTTGGCCACACCGCCTTCAATATAGTCGTAGTCCTTGGCTGGATTCTGCTCGGTGCGGCTTGCCACGATAAAACGCAGCCACTGCTCATCATAACTATCGAAAAAGAGCGTTCGACCTTCTTTGACAAAACCTTCGCGGTCAAGCTTGTATCTGTTGAGCATAGGCGTCGCCTGACGGTTGCGACTCACCCTGATAGCCCATTCCTCGGCCTGTTCCCTGATGTCGGTCACATAGAATCCCTGTCCGAAGTCAAGGTTTGGCCTGCCGAACCGGCATATCGGATGTTCCACTGCCTGTGTGGCTCCATGATAAACAATAATGCTGCTCATGCCCGCGTCTCCCAGTTGTTCAGACAGGTTATCATGTCGGCGGCTATGTTCTCGCGGCTTTCCGTGTGCAAGGTCTCGTAGCAGGGGTAGATGTATCCATCTATCATATTGACTTTCTCCATGCGGTCATAGACCACACGATAGCCGACGCCCAATTTGCGGGCAGTGGCCTCGATACATGTGGCCACAAAAGCCATTATGATTTGATTCTTCGGTATTTCTATCAGATTATCCATACTACAAATTCCTTGCCATTCACGCTGCAAAATTACGAATAATAATCCATCCGGCAAAATAATATTTTCACCTTGCCGCAATAACAGCAAAAAAAAGGGATTGTCCGAACAATGGCAATCCCTGTTATTTTGAATAATACGAGATTACTCGTCCTTGTAGCCGGCGGCGATGCGGGCGCGTTTGCGCTCGATTTCGTCGAGGATGATTTTGCGGATGCGGAGGTTACTGGGGGTAATCTCGAGGTACTCGTCCTCGCGGATGTACTCCATGGCCTCCTCGAGGCTCATCTTGATGGCGGGGCTGGTGGTGGACTTGTCGTCGGCGCTCTTGCTGCGCATGTTGGTGAGGTTCTTGGCGGTGACCACGTTGATAACGATGTCGTTACCGGGACGCAGGCTCTCGCCGATGACCTCGCCGGCATAGACGTGGTCGCCGGGCTCGATGAAGAAGGGGCCACGGTCCTGCAACTTACTGATGCTGTATGCTGTAGCCTCGCCGGTCTCCTTGGCGATGAGGGCGCCGTACTTGTGGTCGTCCATATCGCCCTTCCAGGGCTGGAACTCGAGGAAGCGGTGGGCTATGATGGCCTCGCCGTTGGTGGCGGTGAGCAGCGTGTTGCGCAGGCCTATGATGCCGCGGCTGGGGATGGTGAAGTCGAGCTGCACTCGGTCGCCCTTGGTGTCGATGGTGCCCACCTCGCCCTTGCGGCGGGTGACGACATCGATGACCTTCGACGAGAACTCCTCGGGCACCAGGACGGTGAGCTGCTCTACCGGCTCGCACTTCTGCCGGTCTATCTCCTTGATAATCACCTTCGGCTGACCCACCTGCAGCTCGTAGCCCTCGCGGCGCATGGTCTCGATGAGGACCGAGAGGTGCATGATGCCGCGGCCGTAGACCAGCAGCTGGTCGGGCGAGCCGGTCTCCTCGATGCGCATGGCCAGGTTCTTCTCCAGCTCGGCATAGAGGCGGTCGCGCAGGTGGCGGCTGGTGACATACTTGCCCTCCTTGCCGAAGAAGGGCGAGGTGTTGATGGTGAAGAGCATGCTCATCGTGGGCTCGTCCACCTTGATGGGAGGCAGCGCCTCGGGGGCGTCGGCGTCGCAGATGGTGTCGCCGATTTCGAAGGCCACGTTCTTGTCCAGGTCGAGCAGCACGGCGCATATCTCGCCGGCCTCGACCACGCTCTTGGTGCGCTCCTTGCCCAATCCCTCAAACGTGTAGAGTTCTTTTATCTTGGTTTTCACCATGCTGCCGTCGCGTTTGGCGAGGGTGATGGACTGGCCGGCCTGCAGGGTACCACGGTGCAGACGTCCCACGGCGATGCGACCCAGGTAGGAGCTGTAGTCGAGCGAGGAAATCATCATCTGCGTGTTGCCCTCGGGCACGATGGGCGACGGTATGTACTCGATAATGAGGTCCATAAGATAGGAGATGTCCTCGGCGGGCGTCTGCCAGTCCTCGCCCATCCAGCCCTGCTTGGCGCTGCCGTAGGCGGTGGGGAACTCGAGCTGGTCGTTGTTGGCGCCGAGGTTGAACATGAGGTCGAAGACGGCCTCCTGGGTGGCCTCGGGGTCGCAGTTGGGCTTGTCGACCTTGTTGACCACCACGATGGGCTTCAGTCCCAGCTCTATAGCCTTCTGCAGCACGAAGCGAGTCTGCGGCATAGGACCTTCGAAGGCGTCGACCACCAGCAGCACGCCGTCGGCCATGTTGAGCACGCGCTCCACCTCGCCGCCGAAGTCCGAGTGGCCCGGAGTGTCGATGATGTTGATTTTGTACCCCTTGTAGCGCACCGAGACATTCTTCGAGAGGATGGTGATGCCGCGTTCGCGTTCGAGGTCGTTGTTGTCAAGAATGAGCTCGCCGGTCTCCTGATTGTCGCGGAAGAGCTTGGCCTGATGGAGCATGCGGTCGACCAGGGTGGTCTTGCCGTGGTCGACGTGGGCTATAATAGCAACATTACGAATGTTTTGCATAAACACCATGTATTAAAAACAAACTGCAAAGATACATATTTTTCCCAAAACGGGGTTTAAGAATTTCGCCAATGGGTGAAATTTTCGTCCCACATTCTCTACCCTTTCGTCCCACCCACCCCCTGTTTCCTCCGCCATTTTTACGGTAGTATTACGCTAGTATTACGGTAGTATTACGCTTTTAAACCGTAATACTACCGTAATACTAGCGTAATACTACCGTAAAAAACCCAGAGGCGACCGCCACGCAGAGGGTACTGGAGGGAGGCCATCGGGACTGAGCCCGTCGATTTTTTTTCGTGAGGATGTAGTAATTTGTTGTTTTCTTACGTTATTATAAGCGTGAGACAACAGGATCCGTTTGAAGCGTTGCTGCACCGCTACCGTGGGCTGCTCTTCACGCTCTGCCGGCGCTACAGCCGGCGGGGCCTGGACGTTGACGACCTGATGCAGGAGGCTTCGGTGGCGCTGTGGCGCGACAGCGGGCGGCTGCTCTCACTGGGCACAGGACCCCAACAGGCGGCGCTGGCATGGAAGATAGGGCGCAACGCGATGATAGACGCCGTGCGGCGCCTCTCGCCCACCGAGGAGCTGCCCGAGGGGTTCGACCAAATGGCCGAGGACACAAGTCTCGTGGACGAGCTCTACGCGCAGGTGTCACTCCTCGACGAGCCCGACCGGACGCTGGTCAGCCTGCAGCTGCAGGGCTACAGCTACGACGAGATAGCCGAGAAGAGCGGCCTGACGGTGAAGAACGTGAGTGTGAGGCTGGTGAGGGCGAAGGAGAAACTGAGAAAACACTTTATATAGGATATGGAACATAGAGTATTGACAGACAACGAGTTTGACCAGCTGTGGCAGGAGGCCTCGGCCCGCAGCCAGGGCCACCGCCTTTCGGAGGGCTACGGCCAGTGGCAGCGCAACCGGCGCCGCACGCTGGGCACGCTGGCGATGCTGACGGTGCTGGCGGCCGTGGCGCTGCCGCTGCTGACGGGGTCGCCGCGGAACGACGTCTACGAGCACGTCTACTGCAACCGTACCGGCGTGGCCGACGGCCAATGGGCCGAGCTGGCCGACGCCCTGCTGATGGAGGCGTAATTTAGAGAATAGATAATATAGTTCAATGAAAAGAATACTGATATACATCATGCTGTTGCTGCCGGTGGTGGCCAGCGCGCAAGGCAAGCTCTACGAGCGCTACGCCTCGCGGGCCGACCTCACGGTGGCGCAGGTCAGCGGCTTCCGGCTGAACGACACGGCACGCGTCGACGTGGTGCTGGTGGTGGCCGACGACGCTGCCGCCTGGCAACGGCTGGCCCGCGAGCTCGACATACGCGAGAGCGAAGGCGTCACGTCGTGGCTCGGCGCCGCCGACCAGCCCGCCCGCCGCGCCCGGTGGACCGGCGCGCAGGCGCTGCGCGTGGTGGCGTCGCCCGAACGCCGCTCGGTGGGCTTCTACATCATCGAGAACGAGGGCCAGTACGACGCCCTGCTCGACTATCAACTCAATCAAACCGTCAAGAACAAAAAGAAATGAAGACCAAGAACAACTTTATCAGGATAATCACCCTGTTGGCCGCCACCCTGACCATGGCAGCCTGCGTGGACCCCGAGGGGACCGAGCCGACCGGCACCGAGCGGCAGATAATCTATGCCGTGGCCCACACGGAGAGCCGCGCCACCCTGAAGACCGAGGCGGAGTGGGACAAGCTGCTGGATCGCTTCTGCGACTATGCCGTCGAAGGCAAGGAGGTGGACTTCTACAACCTCAGCTCGCAGCCTTCCCTGTCGGCCAAGGGGCGGCACACCGTGAAGGACGTCGTCACCTTCAGCACCAACAACCGCGCCGAAATCAAGGAGTGGATGAAAGCCCGCGAGAAAGAGGGCAAGACCGTCAACGTGCGCTTCGAGAGCGAGACGGGCACCTGGACCGGCACGGCCTATGCCACCGCGCCCAACCACGAGAGCACCGACAACTGCTACACCGGCGTGATTGTGATGGCCCCCATGACGCCGTTCATCTCGGGCGGGATGACGGGGTCGCTGGTGGCGCTGCAGGTGAGCCCCGACTCGCTGCTCTACGTGGTGAAGGACAACATCATGTATGAGGACCCCGAAGAGGTGCTGCCGGGCTATGCCGTCGGCGACACGGTGACCCTCTGCGGCGTGCTGGGCACCCTCGAGGACGCCAACCACCAGCCACTCTTCGTGCTCGACATCACCGACCACAACTACGGCTCGATTGCCGGCACGTGGCGCTATGTGTGCATGGCGGTCACCTCGACGGGCACGGGCGACTACCTGCTGAACACCGACCTGTATCTCCCCGGAGCCGGCGAGAGCATCCTCTACACCTTCCTCGACAACGGCACCGCCGAAGTCTCCGTCAGCCACGACGGCCTCCCGACCACCACACAGAGCGGCACCTGGAGCCTCTCGGACGACGGGATGCTCTGCTGCGACCTGATGCCCGCCGACGGCGGTTGCTGGACCATCAACTGGATTACCGGCAGCAGCATGATTGTGTCGCGGGCAGATGTCGACGACAATGGCGCCGAGCATTTCTACCAGGTGCAGTTTGAAAACATCACGGAATGAACAAGATGAAAAAAAATTTCACACCCGTTGTAGTTTTCCGGTCGTTTCTTACGATATTATAGATGAAAGAAAATTCAAACAAACAAAATAAACAAATCAAAAAAACACACAAACATTATGAAGAAAAACATTTTCGCACTGGCCGCCGCCGCCCTGTTTGCCTTTGGCATGACCGCTTGCACCGAAGAGCCCATCAACCCCATCAACCCCGGTGAGGGCACCGAGGTGAACACCCCGATGGTGAAAAGCGCTGCCGACCTGATTGGCACCGAGTGGGAGTACGTGCTCGACCTCACCGCCGGCATGGATACCGACCTTCTGGCTTGCATGGACAGCGCCACCATCGCCGACATGCTCACCATGACCTTCGGCCTCAACTTCGACTCCAGCTATGCCCACCTCACCTTCCCCGAGGACGTCATCGGCCTGAACGTGATTGAAGACGGCGACGACTTCACCATCGAAGAGGTCCAGGAGATGGCCTACGCCTACACCTACGACGCCAGCACCACCAGCGGCACCCTGACCGGTAGCAACCTGGGCACCCTCGTCCTCCCCTTCACCTATGACGAGGCCAACGACATCATCACCATCAGCATGATGGTCGCCAGCGAGGACGACGAAGACAACGCTGTCCCCTTCAACCTGGTGTTCAACCGCGTCAACTAAACCAGAAAAGTTAAGATTTTTAAAGTAAAAAGGAAGGGCGCCCGCCGACAGGTGGGCGTCTTTTTTTCACAGGGATGTAATTTTCACCCCCCTGTTTTGCGTTATTCTAGCGTGACAGAACGGGAGACATTCAACGGACTGATGCTCCGCTACCGCGGGTTGCTCTTTTCGGTATGCCGCCGCTACAGCAGCGACGGCCTGGATGTCGACGACCTGCTGCAAGAGGCGACGCTGCGGCTGTGGGACCTCCGGGAAAAGCTCTTCGGCATCACCCTGGCTCCCAAACAGGCGGCCTGGATATGGCGCGTGGCCCGCAGCACCTGCATCGACCTGCAACGGCGGACTCCCACCCCCACCCCGATGCCCTACGGCTACGACCCGCCCGACGAAGAGCCGACGCTGCACCGCCACCTGCACGAGCTCATCGCCCTGCTGCCCGAACCCGACCGCACCATCGTCACCCTTCACCTCGAAGGCTACGACTACCGCGAGATAGGCCAGCAGGTGGGCATGACCAAGAACAACATCGGCGTGCGCCTGATGCGGATTAAAGAAAAACTGAAACAACAATGGGACTGCTGAAATTGAAAGTTGAAAATTGAAAATTGAAAATTGAAAATGATTACGGATATGGCTTTTGATAACATTTGGGAAAAGGAAGAACAACAGGCGCTGACCAAGCGGCTGCAGCGCGAATACCCTGCGTGGCAGCGGAGGCGCAGGATGGGCCGCAGGGCGGTGGCGGCGGTGGCCGTGGTGCTGGTAGCGGGAATTTCAATTTTCAATTTTCAATTTTCAATTCCCAGGGGCTACGACTCCGTTGCCTGCAACCGCAGCACCTTCCCCGCCAGCCACTGGGCCGAGGAAGCCGGAAGGATATTGACAATACAAACGATATGAAACGGTTTATCTACATAGCATTGTCCCTGATGGCCCTGGCGACAGCCTGCACCAAAGAAGCCCCCACGGACGGCGACCGGCTCTACCATCGCTACGCCTCGCGGGAGGACCTGACGGTGGCGCAGGTGCGGGGGTTCCACCTGGCCGACACGGTGAAGGTGGACGTGGTGCTGCTGGTGGCCGACGACAGCGCGGCGTGGCAGGGCCTGAAGGAGGAGCTCGACATCCGCACCACCGAGGGCGTCACCAGCTGGCTGGGCGACATCGACGAGCCCGCCCGACGCGTGAAGCGCTCGGAGGTGCCCCTGTGGCGCGTCATGGCCGTGCACGACGACCGCACCGTAGCCCTCTACCGCGTGGAGAGCGCCGCGCAGTTCGACGCCCTGCGCGACTACCAACTGGACCGCATCGAATGCAATAAATAATCACAAACAACGTTATATCAACATGAAACATCTATTGAGACTCTCCGTTATGTTGGCTGCCGTGCTGACGCTGTCCAGTTGTCATAAATGCCCGCCTGAGGGCGACCATGTGGTGGCCTACACTGTTGACAAAGGACCCGAACATCGGGTATATCTCGTCGACGACAAAGAGTGGCAGACTATGCTCGACCGCTTCTGCGACTGGGCCGAAGGCGGCAGCACTGTCACATTCTACAATGCCAACAAGTCGCCAAATGGCCATGCAACCAAGGACGCCACCACCTTCTCCACTACCAGCCGCGAGGAGATGAAGCGCTGGATGGCCCGGATGGAAGACGAAGGCCTGACCGTCACCGTGAGCTACGACTCTGCGACGGGTACATGGAACGGCACGGCCTACGCCACCGCGCCGCAGCCGCAGCAGGGCGACTGCTACACCGGCACGTTGGTCTATGTGCAGCGAGACTACCATAGCGACTATCCGCAATACTCCTATTGGGGGCTGCGGGTGAGCGAGGATTCGGTGTTCCGCCTAGCGAAGGGCGGGGTCTACCTCACCACCAACAATCCCCTTATAATAGACGGCACCACCTACCGCGCCGGCGAGAGCATGGGTGAGACTGTGACACTCTGTGGAGCGCTGAACCTCCAATGGGATGCCTACAGCGACTACTTCGTGCTGGACCTCGACAATAATTACCGTCCCTACGGGACGCCGCCAATGCCTGTGTATGTCGGTGAGAAAGACGGATACAAGTTCCTGATGACCCTCGACACGACGAACCACCGGATGTACTGCACCTCGACCCTGGGCGACTTCGCCTGGCAGGGAGCCATCGGTGGCGGCATGTTCGACTACCTTGAGACCGACATGGCAGACATCCATGGCAATGCCATCATAGAGGTTTTCCATCCGTGCGCGTCAGAAGGGCATCCTTTCTCGCTGGAAAGGACCAACAACACGACGATTGTTCTGCACGACTATGGGAACTACACCACAGACCAATACCTCCACACCCTTGACGGAATAACCCTGCACCGCACCTACGGCTGCTGGGAGACATGGGGTTGCGACACCATGGGCTTCAACATTGTCATCCACCTCAACACCGAAGGCGATGCGCACTACAGCATAGGCTATTCTTCGATGCCGTTCTATGTCGACTGTCCTACGCCGTTTGAAGCAGGCGAGTTCTATCCCGACCGGTTCAACAACGGATGGGGGACAATGACATATACCGCCACCGGCCGTACGGTGAACATGACAGCCGATTTCATCGACGACAACACCGTGAGGCTGACGCCACAAGACGAGACCGTCGGCTGCGTCGGGAGCTATGTGTTTCACAGAAAATAACAGAATGAAGACAATAAGCATTATGAAACGAATTATCAACCTCAGTCTGCTGCTGGCCGCCATAATGTGCATGGCCGCCTG
Organism: Bacteroidales bacterium; assembly: GCA_017480785.1. Lineage (GTDB taxonomy): Bacteria > Bacteroidota > Bacteroidia > Bacteroidales > P3 > Colimorpha. Next base: position 4,198 of record JAFURZ010000010.1, on the reverse strand, counting down.
CGAGAAAAACAAAGACACCGTGCGCGACATCGTCTACACCGTCGCACCTGTAGAGACGCGGCCCGCCGCGTCTGCTATCGGCGACACCAAGACCACCACCGTACATCTCGAGACCGAGGCCGAGTGGCAGGCCCTGCTGGACCGTTTCTGCGACTGGGCCGAAGAGGGAAGTTCGGTCACATTCCACAATGCCAACAAGTCGCCTAAAAGCCATACCACCAAGGACGCCACCACCTTCTCCACTACCAGTCGCGAGGAGATGAAGCGCTGGATGGCCGAGATGGAGGACAACGGCAAGACCGTCACCGTGACCTACGACCCCGCCACCGGCACCTGGAGCGGCACCGCCTACGCTGTAGCACCACAGCCGCATGACAGCGATTGCTACACCGGCGTGCTCGTCTGTGTAGCCAATCCGCCGATGAGCGCTGGTGAGAACCTGCCAGGACTGGTGATGGCACTGCAGGTGAACGCCGACACCACCATGATTATCTCCATGTACGACAACTGGTTCTGGAACGACGAGCTGCCGCTGGAGGGCGTGACCTACCATTCAGGCGACACGGTGACCCTCTGCGGCGAGCTGATGCACAATCACGACTACTACGGCAACGAGTTCCTCTTCCTAGAACTCGGCGGAGCCGCGCAACCCGACCCTGCTCCATCAGGCACTGTCGTGACATACGTCTGCGACTGCTGGCCTATCTATATCGCCCTCGTCACCGTCGACCCTGCCACCAACCAGTGTTATGGCACATGGGCCGTCGACAGAAACTGGTCGCTCTACGGCCTGCCGTGGGGCAGCTGTTCCTATACCACCTGGGGATACACCTGCCTAGAATGCCCGCAGGAGTATCACCTGACAAACAACTACTGGGACGGCATCGACGTCGAAGGGACGTGCCAGTTGCACGGCGACACGCTGCACATGGAGTACGGCGGCATGGTTCCGGCCAGCACCACCTGCATCGCCACCTTTGACCTCGTGCGAAGCTCGCAGTACGAGACCTGGGTGAGCACCAACAACGGCTACGATGTGGTGCTGCACATCGACCGCGCCAACCGCGTGGCCGTGGCCTCGACCCCGGCCGACTACATCAACACCATCGTCCACTTCCCGCAGGGACGCTTCCACTACGAGGACGATGAATACGGCAACCGGCAGACCTACCGCGGCACCTATCCCCCTGTACTCGACACCGTGCCGCTCTACGGCGAAGCATACAACATCTATCAGGCAAGTCCCACGCAGGAAGAATGGAGCCTGATATGCGACTGCATCAATCCGCCCACTTTCATCTTCAACCGTGTGAACTGACACTCCCCTGATACAGAACACAGCGACTGCCACCACGGCTGACTGATGGTAGGCAGTTCGGTTCGATGAGTTCTTATCATCATTATTGGTGATTTCATATTCGAACGCATCCCCGAACCATTTTTTTGTGCTATTTTTGCCGCTGAAAAAAAAAGGATATTCTTCAACAAATAACTAATAAACAACAAAAAGCACAAAAAAGATGAAACTGAAATTCATTATTGCAGCGGCACTGATGATTGCCGCAACCACAACAGGACATGCCCAAAACCCGACCGCCACAGTCACCCTTGCCAACGGGGCACAACTTACCTTCTCAACATGGACCTACCAGGGCGTCACCAGCGCGAGCCTCGACGACGTGGACAACGTCGACGGGAAGACCATCGTCATCCCTTCGCAGGTCGAGATAGCAGGCACCACCTACGACGTCACGATGGTGGGGCCCTATTCGTTCTACGGCAGCGGTGTGGCCGAGGTGGTGATTCCCGACGTGACCACCGACATCTACTTCGGCGCCTTCGACGGCTGCTCGCAGCTGACCACCGTCACCGTGGGCCGCGGCGTCTACGACATCGCCGAGACGGCCTTCAACGACTGCTCGTCGCTCAGCACCTTCAACCTCAACGCCGTCAACGTGACCGATGTCGACGAATTCGACGGCAGCGGTGTCTTCAGCGGATGCACCGCACTGACAACCATCAATTTCGGTCCCGACGTCGTGGGCTTCAGCAGCGACCTCTTCTTCAGCCTCAACGCCACCGCCAATCTGTCGACCATCAACATCGCCGCCAACCGCCTGCTGCCGATTACCACGAGTACCTTCGGCTACAGCCAGAGCGGTGTGAGTATCAGCGTGCCCTGCTCACAGCTGGCCGCATATCAGGCTCACGCCGCATGGAGCGCCCTCGGCACCATCAGCGCCGACTGCGGCACCGCCACGAGCCACACGCTGAACGTGGCTGCCAACGATACTGTCATGGGCAGCGCTTGGGGTACTTGCACTTTCAGTAGCGACACCACGACCGTCATCTATGCCACACCTGCGGCAGGCTATGGCTTCAGCGGATGGAGCGACGGCGGCACCGGCAACCCACGCACCATCACAGTGAATACCGACAGCACCGTCACTGCATTGTTCTCCCTGCCATCGGGCACAGTCTGCGACAGCACGGTCTACGACACCCTGCATGTGGATGTGTACGATACCACCTTCATTGAACTGTACGACACGCTGCATGTGCAAATATATGACACACTGGTCGTCACAATCTACGATACCGTGCATGTCACCATTTACGACACCGTGCAGGTTGATCCGGCAGGCATTGTGCTGACTGAGCAGAATCCTGTCAAGGTATATGTCGGAGAGGGACATCTGGTTGTCGAAGGCTCTACGATGGGCGATGCCGTCATCCTCTATGATATGCAGGGACGTCAGATTGTTGCCACCCATGCCAGTGGCGAGCCCACCTTGCTTGACCTGCCCGCCACGGGTGCCTACCTGCTGCGCGTCGGCCAACGCCCGGCCAAAAAAGTGGTGGTGACGCGATAGCCGTCCCCTGCCTTTCCCAAGCGACTGCCACCCGGGCTGACAATTTGTCAGCGGGTGGCAGTCGCTGTCAGTTTGGCACGGTTGTTGATAATAGTAGGCTGTCCTAGATGATCTAGAAGGTCTAGAGAATCTAGAAAAACTAGAAAAAAATAAACTAAAAATAAAGAATTATGAACATTAAACCTTTAGCAGACCGAGTCCTCGTGCGTCCCGCCGAGGCTGAACAGAAGACCGCCAGCGGCATCATCATCCCCGACACCGCCAAAGAGAAACCGCAGCGCGGCGAAGTCCTTGCCGTGGGCAAGGGCACCAAAGACCACGAGATGACCGTCAAGGTGGGCGACCAAGTCCTCTACGGCAAGTACAGCGGCACCGAGATCGAAATCGACGGCGAGAAGCTGATGATTATGAAAGAAAGCGACATCTACGCAATCATCTAATCCCAATCAGAACCAACAACAATCAATTTAAATAATATCAATCAGAACGAAAAGAACTATCAGAAACAGCATCAAGAGAAATATTCTTTTTGTTCTTTTAGTTCTGATTGAGAAAAGAAAGGACAAGCAATTATGGCAAAACAGATAGTTTTCAACAATGACGCTCGCGAGCAGCTTCGCAAAGGCGTCGACGAACTGGCTAACGCAGTGAAGGTGACCCTCGGTCCCAAAGGCCGCAATGTGGTTATCGACAAGAAATTCGGTGCTCCCCAGGTGACCAAGGACGGCGTCACCGTCGCCAAGGAAATCGAGCTCGAGGACGGCATACAGAACATGGGCGCCCAGATGGTGAAAGAGGTCGCCAGCAAGACCAACGACCAGGCCGGCGACGGCACCACCACCGCCACCGTGCTGGCTCAGGCCATCGTCAACACCGGCCTGAAGAACGTCACCGCCGGTGCCAACCCCATGGACCTCAAGCGCGGCATCGACAAGGCCGTGGCCGAGATTGTGAAGAGCATCAAGGAGCAGAGCCAGGAAGTGGGCGGCGACATCCAGAAGATCCGCCAGGTGGCCACCATCAGCGCCAACAACGACAGCGCCATCGGCGACATCATCGCCGAGGCTATGGAGAAAGTGACCAAGGACGGCGTCATCACCATCGAGAACGCCAAGGGCATCGACACCACCGTCAAGGTCGTCGAGGGTATGCAGTTCGACCGCGGCTACATCAGCCCCTACTTTGTCACCGACACCGAGAAGATGGAGTGCGCCTACGACAACCCCTACATCCTCATCTACGACAAGAAGATCAGCACCATGAAGGACCTCCTGCCCGTGCTCGAGAAGGTCGTCAACACCGGCCGTCCGCTCCTCATCATCGCT